>CAVRAP010000015.1:0-161890 GCA_963718995.1 uncultured Actinomycetota bacterium | reverse complement strand
CGCCCTTGAGGAGCAGGGGCGTAGCGTGCGAACGCCACGGTTCGGGCGTAGAGTTACTTCCCACTCGGCGACCAGGCTGAGCGTCACATCAAGTCGCTCGACGCCGAGGTTCTTCAGGGCCCGGGCGACCAGGCCGCCCATCGGTTCGAGTTTGCTCATCGGATCCTTCCCGGCTCGACCACGAAGGTGCGGCCGTGTACCGGCGCTTCCTCTTCCCGAGCCGTCGTTATGAAAGTCTGAGCAGGTGGCAGCATTCCGGCGAACGCGTTGAGCCGCTCCATGTCCAACTCGAGAAAACGCCGTCAAGGAGCGGCCAGGCCGTTTCCCCGGTAGCCTCACTGATCGCCGCATGCGAAGCCAGGCGAAGGCTGAGAGCCAGCGTTCGCTGCTCCCCTTGGCTGGCCCGGGTCCTGGCGTCGCGGCCCGCCACGGTGAACCAGGGTTCGTCTCGATGGGGTCCCATGGTCGTCACCCTCCGTTCGGTATCCGCCCGACGGCTGCCTTCCAGGGCTTCGGCGAGCCGGACCGCCGTTTGCTCCGCTGGTTGTCCCTCCAACGAGCCTCCCCACTTCGAGGCATAGCGCATCTCAACAGGCGTCCCCGCTCCCGAGAGGCGGGCATAGGTTTCCGTGACACGTTCCCGCAGGGCAGCGGCTGCACCGGCCCGACGCACCATCATCTTGCCTGCTGCCTGTGACAGACGTTGATCCCAGACGGCCAGCGTGGGCTGATCCACCTCCCAGCCCGACTGGCGCAGCAGGGAGTTTCGCTGACGTAACGCCCGATCGTATTCCTGCTGGTCGAGGTAGGCCCCCGGCCAGAGCTGCACGGCGACCGCATCGAGGAAGTCCCGCCTGTAGGCCGGGCCCCTCTTGACGATGTCGAGGTCATCGGGAAGAAACATGACCGCCCGCACATGACCCAGGAGATCCGTCGAACGAGCCGGACGCTGGCCGTTCACCCGAACGCGCCGCCGGCCGTTGCGTGGGAGCTCTAGTTCGATGAGTGAGGTGCTTTCCGCGTGTCGCACCTCCCCCCGAACTACCGCTGCTTCAGACTCGTCGTTGATCAATGCTTCGTCGGGTGCCCCCCGGAACGAACGAAGGGCGCTGAGATACGCAGCGCCCTCGAGGAGGTTGGTTTTCCCCGCACCGTTCGCACCAACCAACACGTTGATGGCGGGATCGGGTTCGATCCGAAGTTCACGGTACGAGCGGAAATCTCTCAGCTCGAGCCAGGAGAACTCCATTCAGATGCGAACGGGCATCAACAGATAGGTGAACCGATCATCATCAACCCCTCGGATCACGCTTGGCTTGAGTCCATCGGTGACCTCGATCTGCACCTTGTCCGAATCGATAGCCGCTACCCCGTCGGTCAGGTAACGCGGGTTGAACGCAATGGTCACGTCCTCAGCCTCGCCCTGATATTCGCCGGGGATGTGTTCCGTTTCGCCCCCAACGTCCTGGCGGGTGACCGTGACCTCGACGCCACCTTCCATCAACCGGAGCCGCACCGGAATGTGGTCCTCGGCAACGAGAGACGCCCGTCCGAGAGCTTCGAGCAACCCTTCCTTGGTAACAACCACGCGATTGGGGTAGGACTCGGGAAGGAGCTGCCGGTAGTTGGGGAAGGTTCCCTCGATGAGGCGCAAGGTCAGCGACCCGCGCGAGGAGCCGAAGATGGCCTCTCGCTGCTGGATCGAGAGCTGCATCTTGGCGGCACCGACCGTCCGGCTCATTTCCCGCAGCCCGCGAGCGGGCACCAGACCCGAATCCTTCAAAGCAACACCGGGCAGCTTGCGAACCGCCAACCGATACGAGTCGGTCGCGACCAGGCGGACCCCCTCGTCGTCCTTCTCAAAGAGAACCCCGGTCAAGATGGGTCGGGCGGAGTCAATTGAGGCTCCCACGGTGGCCTGGGCAATGGCGGCAATCAACTCGTCGCCATCGGCGTCAACGGCTCCTGTGAAGTCCACCTCACCGAGATGGGGGAATTCGTCGACCGGCAGCTCCCGCAGGCTGAAGCGCGGTCCCGCGCCCATGATCTCGACCTCGCCATCGCTCGAGGAAAGCGTGACTGCCCCAATCGGCATCTTCTTGATGGCCTCCGTAGCCAAACGGGCAGGGATCACGACGGAGCCTTCCTCCAGGACTTCCACTTCTGTGGTGGTCCTGACGGTCAGCTCCAGGTCGGTCCCGGTGACTTTGAGGTTCTTGCCCTGTACCTCGCACAAGACGCCTTGCAGGATGGCCTGGGCAGGACGCACCCCGACTCCTCGATTGGCTCTCGAGAACACATCGGCCAGGTCGTCTCTTTCAGCTCGAATCCGCAAGTTGTCCCATCCCTTCTGCTTCTATGTATTTGTAACTAAACGGTAGTAGTTGTAGTAGGCCCTGTGGATTGGGGAGAACTCACCAAAAGGGCTGGTCACCTTACCTAGGGTCCGTCCACACCCCGTGGGGACAGGTGTGGCGTTATCCACCGCACCCGCAACGAGACCGCAGCTTCGTGTGGACAAGATCAAGTTCTCCTCAGCTGTTGGGAGAGCGCGGTGACTCGCTCAAAGACCTGGTGATCGGTGAGCAAGAGCCGCTTCACTTTGTCGATGGCATGCATGACGGTGGTGTGGTCCCGGCCGCCAAACAGGGCCCCGATCTTCGGAAGCGACAGATCGGTTTGTTCGCGACACACGTACATCGCAACCTGGCGAGACAGGACGAGGGGCTGACGCCGGCTCGGGCTACGGAGATCGTCTGGGGAGAATCCGTAGGCAGCAGCAGTGGCATTGATGATGTCTTCGGCCGTGACGGGTCGTTGTGATGCGGCCGGCACCAGATCCTGCAGCACATCCTTGGCCATCTCGAGGGAAATATTCTGATTGGTGAGGGCCGCATAAGCAGTGACGCGGGTCAGAGCGCCTTCGAGTTCCCTGATGTTGTCCTGGACATGCTCACCGATGAAATGAAGAACGTCAGCCCCGACCGGCTTGGGAGCAAACTCCGCGTTTTTGCGAAGGATTGCAATACGGGTCTCCACGTCCGGTGGTTGGATATCGGTCAGGAGGCCCCATTCGAACCGACTCCGTAGACGGTCTTCGAGGGTCGCGAGGTGTTTGGGATGCCGGTCGGAGCTGATGACCATTTGCTTGCCGGCCTCGTACAGGTCGTTGAAGGTGTGGAAGAACTCCTCGAGGATTTGCTCCTTCCGCTCAAAGAACTGCACGTCGTCCAAGAGCAATACATCGGTCGTGCGGTATCGGGCTTTGAACTCATCCATTCGTTTCTTGCGGATCCCATCGATGAATTCATTGAAGAAGTTCTCGGAAGATACGTAGCGAACAACGGCGGCCGGCCGCAGCTCGAGAGCATGGTGCCCGACGGCGTGGAGGAGATGGGTTTTCCCCAGCCCCGCGCCGCCGTATATGAACAGGGGGTTGTAGTGCCCGCCGGGTTGTTCGGCGACGGCCATCGCGGCTGCATGAGCAAACCGGTTCGATTGTCCTACGACGAAGTTTTCGAAGGTGTATTTGCCCTGGAGGCGACGCTCTGCAGTCGCCAGTTCGGGCGGTCGGCTGCTGGCACTGACCGGCGGCCCTTCCTCCTCGTCCTCGAAGTGGGCATCTCTCATCGCCAGGTCGGTGAGGTCGATATCGAAAATCAGTTCGCTATCGGGCCCGAACGTTGCCAGCGCCGCCTCCTCGAGAACGGCTAAATGCTTCTCGCGGACCCACCGCAGGTGGAATTCGCTTGGCGCGATGATGCTGACCGAACCATCGTTCGGTCGTACTCCAAGTGGAGCTAGCCAGGTTTGCCAGTTGACGGGACTCACGCGGGATTGCACCGCGTTTCTGAAGTAGTCCACTTCCCCCGTCAGCGACTGAGGTTCCGCCACGTGTCCCCTCCCGAGTCACTACGTCTGCTTACAACATCTCTATCCACAGACCTGTCCACAATATGTGGAGAAATCAGCCTGCACGTCGGACACTTCAGGCGAAGCGGTCACAGCCGGACGGATTCCATCCGGGGGAAGTGGGGCCACTCCACGGGTGCCAACGGTGAGCGAGTATATGACGTGGTCGGGAGACCCACAAAAACGCGAAATCGGCCCCTACGAGCTGTTTCCGACACTATGACGAATTAAGTTTGCCCAGGGTGGGGCTCCTTTTCCCCGGGTGGGAACAACGCTCGAACCCCTCCTTACCCCCCGGAATCAGGGCAAGACTGCTTTTCGCGTACTAGGAAAAGTCTTCGCGGAGTCCTCCCCCGGTGGTCGTTCCGTCACCACCCGTAGCCCTGGCCGGCCGGTCGCTTGGCGTCCATGCCTTTGACAAGTGACCAGCCCGCAGTAACCTTTTCGTCTACCTCTTCTTTCGAAACCGGGGTCTCGATGAAACGTACCTACCAACCCAACGTTCGGCGACGCAAGAGAAAGCATGGCTTTCGTTCCCGGATGCGTACACGTTCCGGACGGGCGATCCTGAAACGTCGTCGTGCCAAAGGTCGGCAGCGTATCTCTGCCTAGCGGCCGGCCGCACGCTCCTCTTCGTGGTCGTTCCGCCTTCCAGCGGGTCTTTCGTAGAGGAAGACGCCTTCGTAGGGGCGGGGTGGTCGTTATCGTGGCATCGGGCGATCCGGGACCTCCGCGCGTTGGCGTGGTGGCCGGGAAGAAGAGAATAGGCGGCGCCGTGCAACGCAACCGTGCGAAACGCCGCCTCAGAGAAGCGCTTGTGGGGATACCCCTGCGAGACGGCCATGATTATGTGGTCATTGCTTCAGAGACGGTGCTGACCGCACCGTTCGGTGAAGTTGTGCGATGGTTGCAAGGGGCGGTTGGTGAGGAGACACCAGGTGGATGATCTCGAAGCAAGAAGAACCGGGCCGGGGGCCTGGTTGGGCCGCGCCGCCATCCGCACGTACCAGAAAGCCTTTTCTCCCTCCATGGGCAAGAACTGTCGCTACTCCCCCACCTGTTCGCACTATTCCTACGAGGCGATTGGCCGTTTCGGGTTGATCAGGGGAACGTGGATGGGAATGAAACGAATTGGCCGGTGCCATCCGCTCGCCGAGGGTGGATACGACCCGGTACCAGCCACCTCTAGGAAAGACCGCTAATGCTCGACACGCTGGCCAGGATCATCGCCGTTCCGATGACCTTCTTCTATGAATTCATCCCCAACTACGGGCTTTCCATAATTTTCCTGACCCTCGTGGTCAATGTACTGATGTTTCCCTTGACCCTCAAACAGACGCGTTCGACGAGGGCCATGACCGAAATCCAGCCGGAAGTCAAGAAACTCCAGAAGAAATACAAGGACGAGCAGGAGACGCTCCAGAAAGAAATGATGGCGCTCTACAAGGAAAAGGGCGTCAACCCGGCCGGCTGCCTCTTCCCGATGCTGATCCAAATGCCTATCTGGTTTGGGCTATTCCGGTTGCTCAGAAACCCGCTCAATGTGTCCACCGACGGCGTTGAGCAGATTCCCTTTGTTCCGGCTGATTCCAGTCTTTACCAGGCTTTGAGTACAGCGCCGCAGAGGTTCCTTGGCATGGATCTCAGCAGGTCGCCAAGTGAGATCGTCGGCGCCGATACGGGCTTCGACCTTGGTACGGCCCTCCCCTATTTCCTGGCCGTGCTCGTCGTCCTGGGCACCGCGTACTTCCAGCAATGGCAGACGACGCGTGGGCAGAAACAGGACAGCGACCAGGCACGGCAGATGCAAATGGTCACGAAGATCATGCCCTTGATGTTCGGTTTCTTCGCGTACACCTTCCCGGCGGGGTTGAACGTCTACTTCATCACGGCCAACTTCTTCCGGATTGGCCAACAGGCGTTGATCTTCAAGATGGATGGCCGTCCAACACCGGCCCCCCGGGAACCGGAACCCGATCCCGTAGAAACACCGCCCAAGCCGGTCTCGCAGCCGGTTTCAGCAAAGAAGCGCAAACGGCGCAGGAGGAAGTGACCGTGGAGTGGGTAGAAGTCAAAGGACCTTCCGTTGAGGTAGCCGTTGAGGCCGCGTTGGCTGAGTTGGGCATCGAATCCCGTGATGATGCAGACGTCGAGGTGCTCCAGGAGCCTGAAAAGGGCTTCCTGGGCATTGGTCGTACCGACGCCGTCGTTCGCGTGAAGCCCCGCCCCAAGAAGCGGCGGCGCACTCGTTCTGCCAAGGGCAAGGGCGAAGGCAAACGCGAAGAGCGTTCCCAAGCAGGCAGCTCCAGGCAAAGAGGCGATGAGCGGGCGTCGTCGGGTCAAAGTCGAGACCGGGCGGGCCGCTCCGGGCAAGGGCGCGATCAGCAGAAGAAGTCCGGCCAAGCCCAACAAGCGGGGTCTTCTCGTCGGTCGAACCCGACGGGCAAGCAACGAGCCGCCGAACGTCCCGCCAAGGCCGGCGACGGCAAAACATCTGATACTCAACCAAGGGAGAGAACCGTGAGCCGAGAAGAGCAGGCCAGCGTCGTGGGCGAATTCCTCGAGGGTCTGCTCGGAGCGTTCGGCCTCGAGGGAACCGTTGAGACACGAGTTGACGACGATATCATCTACGCAGACGTGCTCGGGAGCGAAACCGAGGCACTGGTGGGATCGCGAGGCGTCATCCTGCAGTCCATTCACGAGCTGGCCAAGACCGTCGTGCAGCGAAAGACCCAGGAATCTGCCCGAATCAGGCTCGACATCGCCGGATATGCAGAGCGCCGGCGTGAAGCGCTGAAGATCTATGCCCAGCGCTTGGGCCAACAGGTCCTGGACGAGGGCGGCGAAGTGATGGTTGAACCCATGAATGCTGCGGAGCGCAAGGTCATTCACGACACCATTGGCGAGATGGAAGGCCTCCGGACCTATTCGGAAGGCGAAGAGCCACGACGCTCCGTCATCATCGCTGCCGAAGAGTAGGTAGGGGCCTCCCTCGAGTTTCACGTGAAACATGCTGACGGGGGCCGTGAGGCCGTCGAGCGCATTCTCGCCTGGCTCAAGTGGCCGGACTCCTTGACGTCAGCACAGTGGACGCATCTCGAAACATTTGTCTCATGGTTGAACGATGAGGCCATGAAGGCAGGGGGCATCGGTCCGCACGAAGCTGGGCGGATCTGGACCCGCCATATCGCCGATTCCCTGAGTTTCGCCGGCGGATGGCTGGATGGTCCCCCCAACCAGGTGCTCGATGTTGGTGCCGGCGTTGGTCTTCCCGGTATTCCCCTGGCGATCTTGTGGCCACAGACCCAGGTCAGCCTGATGGATCGGTCGGACCGTCGGCTCGATCTGGCCCGGCGAGCCGTACGGCGTCTGGGCCTCGAGAATGTGCATGTGCGGCGGGGTGATGCCCTCGAGGAGCCGTCGGAGTGGGAAGGCGCCGTGTTTAGGGCCGTTTTTCCCCCTGCACGAGCGTGGGAAGTTGCCGATGCCCTGTGTCGTCCGGAGGGAAGAGCCGTGGTGGGCATCAGGGGTCAGAAGCCGGTTCTCCCGATGGTTGGGCCGCCTGCGCAGCACCGGTCGTTGCGGATTGTCGATGTTCCGGCAACGGTCCTTGACGGCGCCGTCTCACTTCTTATCATGGAGCCCAGTGAACACTGAACACGACTTCACCGTTGTCGCTATCACCAACCAGAAGGGTGGCGTGGGGAAGTCGACCACCGCAATCAATCTGGCTGCCGCTTTGTCGTATCAGGGCGAGCGGGTCCTGGTTGTCGATCTCGATCCCCAGGGAAATAGCACCTCCGGTCTCGGCATCGACCGATCTGCCATAACCTCATCGATATACGACGTCATCATACGGAACGCTCCCCTGGTTGATGTCATCGAACCGACCAGTGTACGTGATCTCTTTGTCGTGCCGGCTACGATCGACCTGGCGGGCTCGGAAATCGAACTGGTTTCGATGTTCTCCCGTGAATTGCGCCTTCGGGAAGCCTTTTCCCATATTGAGAAGGATTTCGATTTCGTTCTGATCGATTGCCCGCCCTCCCTGGGCCTCTTGACCATCAACGCCCTGGCCGCGTCGAGCGAAGTCTTGATCCCGATTCAGTGCGAGTACTACGCCCTCGAGGGACTCAGCCAGTTGATGAAGAACATTGAACTCGTTTCCGGCAACCTCAATCGTGATCTCAAGATCGGAGGCGTCGTTCTGACCATGTTCGATGGACGGACGAACCTCTCGAGAGATGTTGTAGCGCAGGTCAGGAACTTCTTTGGCGATCTGGCTTTCAAGACCGTCATTCCCCGATCGGTACGACTGTCCGAGGCACCATCGTATGGAGAGCCCATCGAGGCATTTGATCCAATGAGCAGGGGCGCGATCGCCTATCGGGAACTGGGACGAGAGTTTCGCAGGCGACACGGTCGCGACTAGGAGGAATCTACCCATGGCAACCCGCAGGAGTGGACTTGGACGAGGGCTCGAGGCGCTCATCCCGAAAGGCGAGGAGAACCACCTCGGGTTCGCGGTTATTCCGATCGACCGTGTCTCAGCGAACCCGCATCAGCCTCGATCCATGTTCGACGAAGCCGCCCTGGCTTCGCTGGCTGCATCGATCGTAGAAGTCGGGGTTTTGCAGCCCATCATCGTTCGCGAAGCCGAGGAGGGTTCGTACACGCTGGTTGCAGGCGAACGACGGTGGAGAGCAGCCAGGAAGGTTGGTCTCACCGAAATCCCCGCCATTATCAGGGAGAGCGACGATCGGTCGCTCCTCACCGAAGCTCTGGTTGAAAATCTCCAGCGCGAGGACCTCAGCGCTCTCGAGGAAGCTACGGCCTATCAAGAGTTGTTGGAAGATTTCGGGCTTACCCACGAAGAGGTCGGCAACCGGGTGGGGAAGAGTCGGTCGGCGATTACCAACTCTCTCCGTCTCCTACAGCTTCCGGCTGTCATCCAGGGGAAGCTGGAACGAGGCGAGTTGTCGGCGGGACATGCCCGGGCGCTACTTGGTCTCGAAGATCGGAAATTTGCCGAACACATCGCCGAGCGGGCAGCCGAAGAAGGTTGGTCTGTACGTCAAGTAGAGGATGCGGTCCGATCTCGCAACCAGGCGGTTTCCGATGGCCATAGTACTCGGCGGCCGACCCCGGCGCGGCCGGCGGCCATCGTCGAACTCGAGCACCGACTCCGCGATCAGTTGTCGACCAGGGTGAAGATCAAGTATGCGAACGATCGCGGCAAACTTGTCATCGATTTCAGTTCCCTCGACGATCTCGAGCGGATCTATCGGCAGTTTTTCCCGGCCTAGCGGGTCACGGACTATAACGTCACGTGACGCAATATGCACCAGTCTAGAGAAGGCCGGATAGGCCGGAACCGTGTGGGGGAGGGTCGTCGACGTCGGTTTGGGCGGAAGAGAAGAACCCGCTGATCGCCTCAGCCACGACCTTGCCCGTTGCCTCGTCCATTGCCTCGGTCGCCACCACCACGGCCGGCGCTCTCGTCTCCTTGAGGATCGGGTGGGCGCGGCCTTCGACGGGCAGACCGAGTCGTTCGGAGATGGCCGCAGCCAGCATGGCGCCCGCCTCGCTCCTGCTCATTGGGGAGGCGAAGAAGAACACGGACGCCGGTTCGGCATAGGGAAGCTGAAAAGAGACGATGAGGGACGCGCCGAGGCGGTTCGCGCGGCGCGCCCGGATCCGCTCAGGGAGCGTGGTGTCACCGCTTCGTGAGAGGAGCGGGATTGCTCCCCGTTGCTGCAATATCGATGCCGTTGCGCTGGAGGCCGACCAGGTCCGGCCGGCCTCGTCCGGGTCACGGCAGGCTGGATCGAGGAAGATGCGGGCCCCGACCACCGAGTGGGGGAGTTCGCGGAGCCATTCTCGCTCGCGTATGGCCTCGCGACCCGTCTTCTGCGTTGCTCTCGCCACGAGCCGGAGCTCGGCGAGCGTGCGCGGTCCTGCGATGCCGTCTTCTGCCATTCTTCGGTTCTGCTGGAAGTCGACCAGGGCCCGCAGGGTATTGGAACCGAGTATCCCGTCGATCTTGCCGGCATCGAACCCGAGCGAGTTGAGCCTGCGCTGAAGTTCGGCGACATCATCACCGCGCAGCATCGGACGGCGCAGGTAGAGCAAACGGTCCCCGAGACGAAACCCGGCCTCGTAGATCGCTCTCCAGGTCTCCGGCCCGACGATTCCGTCGGCGGGTAGTCCGCGACGGCGCTGGAAACCAATAACCGCGGAAAGGGTGGTCTCGCCGTACTCGCTGCGCGGATCCGCGCTGCACGGGTAGCCGAGTGCACTGAGCCGGTCCTGGATGTCCCGGACCGCGGTCCCCGCGTCTCCCAAACGGTAGAGCCTCATGTCTCTATCGTCGCAGGTTTGGTTGGCGTGCGGATAGATGGGCGCAGATCAGATCGCGCTCCCGGCGGTTCGCTACCCGGCCGGCGAAAGGCGACCTCGAGAAGCCGCGGACGGGCTTGGGGATGTGTCCCATCGCTCGTCGGACTCTACGGCTCAGTTCAGAAACTGGGCGAGCTCCGACACCATCGTGTGCTTGGGTCGAGCTCCGACAATGCGCTTTTTTTCGACGCCCTGTTGGAAAACGATCATCGTGGGAATCGACATCACATCGTATTTGGCCGCAACGGCAGGGTTTTCGTCGACATTGAGCTTGGCGATGGTGATCTGATCCGGATATTCCTTGCCGATTTCTTCCAGGACAGGAGCGACCATCCTGCACGGCCCGCACCACTCAGCCCAGAAATCGACCAGCACGGCCTTCTCCCCGGCGACGGACTCCTCAAAGTTCGCGTCGGTCACCGTCACTTCGTTTTCACCCATCAAAGTTCTCCCTTTGCTCATGAATACACAGAAACAGCAGGCGACCCGGGTTCATTCCTGGTCGAGCCATCGTTCCACGTCGATGGCCGCCTGGCATCCGGTCCCGGCGGCCGTAACCGCTTGCCGGTAGGTCGAATCTGCGACATCCCCTGCCGCGAAGACTCCTTCGACTGACGTCGCCGTGGAACCGTCGCCCCGCAAGGCGAGATAGCCAACCTCGTCCATGTCGAGTTGTCCCTTGAAGATCTCGGTGTTGGGAGTGTGGCCGATAGCAACGAAGACACCTTCGGTGGGAAAATCGGTGATCTCGTTGGTCTTGACATTGCGGAGGGTGAGGCCGGAGATTTCATCATCTCCGAGCATCGCCTCGACGACGGTGTCCCAAACCACTTCGATCTTGGGATGTTCGAGGGCCCGCTTGGCCATGATGGCCGAGGCGCGGAATTCATCGCGGCGGTGGATGATGGTCACCTTTGAAGCGAACTTCGTGAGAAACATCGCCTCTTCCATGGCCGAATCGCCCCCACCTACGACGGCGATCTGCCGGTCGCGGAAGAAGAATCCGTCGCACGTTGCGCAGGCCGAAACCCCGCGACCACGCAGCCGTTCTTCTCCGGGAACCCCGAGCCACCGGGCGGACGCCCCCGTCGAGATGATGACCGACTCTGCGAGGTGTTCATCGCCGCCGACCCACACCTTGAACGGCCGCGAGCTGAAGTCGACCTTGCTGACGTCGACGGTTTGGATCCGGGTTTCAAACCGTTCCGCCTGTTTGCGCATGTGATCCATCAGGTCGGGTCCGAGGATTCCATCCGGGAATCCCGGGTAGTTTTCGACCTCGGTCGTCAGCATCAGCTGTCCACCGGCCTGGCTTCCTTCAAACAGGAGGGGGTTGAGGTCGGCCCGGGCGGCATAGATGGCCGCGGTCAACCCGGCCGGCCCGGAGCCGATGATGATAACTTTCTCAGCCATTGTCTTCCTTCGGTTGGCGCTTACGTATCGCCCACATGAACGCACCGCCGACCACAAAAAGTCCCCCAAACAGGGCGTAGGCCCCGAGCACGCCGAGCGGAACCGCTACCGCTTGAAAAATGGCGCGAATGAGAAATATGACGGCAATGGCGCCGAGCGTGGCGGCGATGATCCCCAGGGCCGTGAGCTTGACGGCACGATCGAGACGATCGATCGTCAGTGACCGCACCTTGAGCGCGGTGTTTTCGAGTAAATCAGCAAAGCGCGTGGCAAGTTCGTCCATGGTTTGCAGGTTAGCTCGATCTCCGGGCGGATTTTCAGCTGATCACTCGAATTGGTCGGTCAAGCTGCAATCCGTAGTTGAGTACACCACAACGAGGTCACCGATTCGGTAGATCTCAACGGGGTCACCGTCGACGGTCGCCCGTCCGATGGCCGTGACACTGCCATCGGTTATGGCTACGTCGGCGCAGACGAGAGCTGGTTCGAGGCTGAGCGAGCGGAGGTCATCTGCGGAGTAAGCATTCTCCGCCGCCGTCGGTTCCGACGTCTTTAGTTGTGTAGCGATATCTGCCAGATCGGTCCGAGAAATAGGTCCATACTCTTGAATATTGGAAACACCGGGTGCTCCGAAAGCCATGGTTGTGGTCGTCGGCTCGACAGCCTCGTCACTGAGAGCTCCCGACATCTCGGCCATCTCTTCGGCGATGCTGGTTTCTGCACCATCACCGGGAGCCGCGGAGGTTGTTCCGGAGGAAGACCCGGCGTCGTTCGACCCGTTGACGAGAACCGAACCAACCCCGACAACGACCAGGAGGGCAGCAGCGGCAGACATCACCGGCATCAAACGTTGGAACCACGGCGTTTTTGGCTGGAGACGCGAGGTCAGGACCTCCGGGCCGATGTGCTGTGCCACCCCTCTGCGTATTGCGGCCCGCTCGAGGTCGGTCATGTTCACCGTCGGAGCCGAGCGAAGGAGAACGAGCGCCTCGCGTTGGAGTTGGAGATCCTTACGGCAATCCTGGCACGACTCGAGTTGGGCCTCCGCTGCTTGTTGTTGCGCGGGTCCCAGGTCGCCCTCGGCGATAGCGGCGATCACATCGAAGTCGTGCTCATGCGTCATGTTCACCCCTTTGATGAACAGAGGGACCCGAAAGGTTCCTGAGATGTTCAGCGAGAAGTCGCCTGCCGCGGAAGACGCGCGACTTCACCGTTCCGATGGGCACATCAAGTGCCTCCGCTATCGCCTGGAGCGGGAGGCCTTCCAGGTCGCTCAACACCACCGCCACGCGAAACTCGGGGGCCAGAATCGCGAGGGCTTGTTCGAGGTCGGGTCGTAGTTCGACCGACCCGAGGAGGTCCTGGCTGCGAGCGTCGGCCGGATCCCCGGTTTCCGGGAGAGGCTGGGCCTGGTGGCGTTTGCTGCGGCGAAGTTGGTCGTAACACGTGTTGACCGCAATCCGGTACAACCAGGTGCTGAAAGCCGAAGCACCGGAAAACTGCTGAGCCTTCCGGTACACGGTGATGAATGTCTCCTGAACAGCATCCAGAGCGGCGTCTCGATTCGTGAGGATGCGGAGGCAGATGGCGAAGACCCGGTCTTCGTGGGCTCGCATGAGAGAGTCGAAAGCTCGTCGATCGCCTGCGAGGAACGCCGCAACCAGTTCTGCATCTTCGACCGCCCGAAAACTCATGGAAGGAAGCGTACTTCCGCAACCGATGCGTAGAAGCCGTCCTCCTGGGCGGGGAGATCGGTGAACCAGAGCAGCCAGAAACCGTTGTCCCGCTCCGGGATCTGGGCGCTCAGACGCTCTCCCGACACGGTGCCGCTGGCCAGACGTTCCCACCCCTCGATACCGTTGGCGGGCAGCTCTGCGGCCCACATCAGGGTATACGCGGTTGCGTTGCTGACCCCGGTCGCCAGAAACTGGTTTGGCCGACCGGTCAATTCGAACACAATGCCGACCCCCCTCTTGAGGCGGGGAAGGGGATCGAAGTACCGCTCGGTTCGCCAGCTGGTGGCGGTATCACCGTCGACCACCAGCGGAATGTTCTCGTCGTGCTCGCTACCGTCACCTTCCGGGTCGTAAGAGAATGCGCTTACGGTCAGCGTCGGGTCGCCGTCGACGACGGCGACGGAGGTCGAGGTGGTGGCCAGCGTGAGGGTGGTTGTGCTGGCATCAGGCGCATCCGGGAACAGAATCGGCGAGCCGGGCCCGGAGGGAAGGACCAGGCCAATGGCCACGATCCCGACGGCCAGGAAGGAGAGGAGGGCGGCCGGGGCCAACCACCGCCACGACCACTTTGGCTCGGTGGGCTTTGTCGGTGGGTTCTGCGTCGTGGCGTGGAGCACCTGAGCAAGACCGGCGGCATCGAGGTTCCCCACTCGGGCAGCCTGCAGGGCCTCGTCGACCGTCGCCGGAATACCGTCGACCACCTGGGAAGGTGTGGCCGTTCCAACCGGGCGACCGGTTATGCACGTCTCGAGGGTCTCCGCCAGGGCGCGTGTGTCTTCGGCAATTGACGCTCCGGAATGAGGGCGGCCAAAGGAGCCGAGCTTGGCCGGGTGTGACCCGGAGTAGTAGATCGCTCGTGCATCTATCGCCCCGTGAATCCCTCCGGCCTGATGGAAAGCCGCGAGTCCGTCGGCCAGCCCGGCGGCGTTGGGGAGGAATTCTGCTGCGGGGATCGTCTCTCCGGCGGCGAGGCGGTCGGCCATGGAGACACCACCCGCCCACTCGGTGACCGAATAAGCTCCTTCTTCGATCAGGCCGGCCGCGTAGACGGAGACGAGGTGCACGTGTGTGGGGGCTGCTCCGGAGCGCGTATCGTCGACGAAGGCCTGCCTTCGATCGATCGAGGTTTCCGGGCCGAGCACCCGGATGAGAACCGGTCGGTCAAGGGCCGTATCCGTGGCAAGCCATTCCTCGACGTCGTGATCGCGACCCAGCCGGACTTCTAGGCTGAAGCGGTCTGGAAGCGGTGGGGGCACGTGGATCTCCGGGGGAGTGATGTCGTCTTCACATTAAAGGCGCCCCTCCCCAAGGCGATAGGCAAAACCAAGTAGCCCGGGGCCCGTGTGGGTCCCAACGACGGGACCTACCCCCGCAACGAGATGGGTTGGGATAACGGCAGACAGCTGTTGGCGGAACTCTTCCACCCCGGCCGGGTCGCTGGTCAGGATCGCGACTTCTGCGACTGCCGGACCCAATGCGGCGGCTCGCTCGACGAGTGCGGCGACCGCCCGGGATCGTGTTCTGACCCGGCCGAGTGCCGCGACCACCCCGTTCTCCATGGTGATCAGAGGTTTGATATTGAGCAACCCTCCCAGAAAGGCCTGAGCCGACCCGATTCGCCCTCCTCGCTGGAGGTAGTCGAGGGTGTCGAGGGCCGCAACGAAGTTTGTTTCCGGGCGAGCTGCATTGGCTGCCGCAGCCACCTTCTCGAGGTTGTCGCCCTGAGCAGCTGCCCGCGCTGCTTCCAGCACTTGGAATCCCAGAGCCATCGATACATTGCGCGAGTCCACCACTTGCACCGGGACCGAGGTGGTCTGCTCGGCGGCGATCACAGCCGCCTGGTACGTGCCGCTGAGGTCCGAGCTCAAACAAATGACAACGATGCCGGTTGCCCCCTCCGCCGCCAGACTCTCGTACCTGTCACGAAAGATTCCCGCGCTCGGGGCGGAGGTCTCCGGAAGATCGATGGACGAAGCCAGCTTCTCCCAGAACTGAGCCTGCGTGAGTTGCGTTCGGTCCTCGAATTCGAGGTCGCCAAACCTGATCTTCAACGGAACGATCTCAATGCGGTGCAGCGTTGCCAGTTCCTCAGGCAGGTCACACGATGAATCGGTCACAACTCGGATCATCCGTCGCTCCATTCGCTGCAGTCGATACGTTACCGACGTGAGTAACGGTAAACGGTGAGTTGGTCGAGCATTTTCTCGAATCCCTCCGAGAGGTACAAACCGGCTGCCGGATCATTGTCAGGTTGGGTGTTGAGCATCATCGAGTGAGCCCCGCGACGTTTGGCCCATTGGTTAGCGGCCCGGACCAACGATCGACCGATACCTTGCCGGACGAACTCTGGATGGACGGCCACCCTCTGGAGGTAGCCGGCGATTGAGCCTGCTCCGACGATAGCGAAACCGGTCGGGCGGCCCCCCTCGAGGGTGAGGAGGAAGCTCGAGTGGGGCGTGGCTCCCAACGCCTCTGCCAGACCATCTTGATCGAGTCTCCAGAGAGGGGGAAAAGCGTCGCGGTCGATTCGCTCAATAGTCTCCCCATGGCCGCTTGCCCGGGTCGTGACTTCGTGAAAGGGCTCGGGCTGCGATCCGACGAGTTCGCGGGAGTACAGATCGAGGGCCAGGTGGGGCTCGAATCCGGCAGTGAGCCACATACCGGCCGACAGCTCCGGGAGCGGAGGAGATGCGACACCGGAAACACCGAGGTCGAGGAGGTAGGTACTACACGAGGTGAGGAACTCGGCGCTACCGCGAACGAGTCGCAGTGCGGCATCGGGAATGTCTCGATTCCACGGCCTGGCCTCTGCCTTCGCCCAACCCTGCCTGAGGACCAGGTGACCCGGCCAGTCTCCCGTCACCCGCATGCCTGGTCCCGGTCGAGAGCATGTTCGGAGAGTGTGTCCATGTGGCTCCACATCGTAGGGCGGAGCGCGAACCACGCCGCCGGTGGTGGCTGCAACCGGTCCGGTCTGCCAGCATGGAAGGATGAAGGTATTGATGGCCGCGCATCCGGCTTTTGCCGAGCACAAGACCGGGCTCTGGCATCCGGAGCGGCCCGACCGCCTGGTGGCGGCGCGGGCAGGAGCAGTTGCCGCACCGGTCGACCTTGTCGAGTTTTCTCCATCACGAGCGGAACGTGACATGCTGGCCCGGGTCCACCTCCCCGAGTATGTGGATTCGATCAAGCGTTTCTGCGCCGCCGGCGGAGGGGAACTTGATCCCGATACTGTGGTTGTGTCCGAGTCCTGGGATGCGGCATTGCGAGCCGCCGGGGCCGGTCCCGGCGCAGTGGAGCTTCTCCGGCAGGGAAGCGCGGATGTGGCCTTTCTGCCGATCCGACCTCCCGGTCACCACGCCCTCGAGGATCGGGCCATGGGCTTCTGTGTTTTCAACAATGTGGCGATAACCGCCCGCTTTCTCACGGAGATGGGAGAGCGCGTGGCCATCGTCGATTGGGATGTCCACCACGGGAACGGCACGCAAGAGATGTTTCTCATGGACCCGGACGTTCTCTATGTCTCGCTTCACGAGTTTCCCGCATACCCCGGTTCGGGCTGGGTCGACGAAGTGGGTCTCGGGCCGGCGGCCGGAACAGCGGTGAACTTCCCGATGCCCTCCGGTACCGGGGGAGACGTGTACCGGGCCTCGTTCGAAAGGGTGATTGTTCCTATTCTCTTAGCCTTCCAGCCCGATTGGTTGCTGGTCAGCGCAGGGTACGACGCGCACCAGGCGGATCCCTTGGCCGGTCTGGACCTACTCGAGAGCGACTACGCCGCGATGGGGGCGGCGCTCCGCGGAGTTGTGGATGTTGGGAGAACCATTCTCCTTTTGGAGGGCGGCTATAACTTGACGGCGATCGAGGGTTCCGTTGCGGCCACCTTGAGTGGACTCGCGGGGATTTCCGTGCCGGACGAAGCGGCGCGACCGGTATCGGGCTTGCGGTCCTGGAGGACCCTGGAGTTCGTCGTTGAGGCACAGCAGCGCTACTGGCAAGTGGTTTAAGAACGACCGGCCCCGTGCCGATACACCCTGGGGTAATACACACGCATAAGTCCCGGAGGAACGATGACCGTACCGCTCGACGAGCTGTTGAGGAAGATGATGGACGTCGAAGCATCCGATGTTCACCTCAAGGTCGGTTCGCCGCCGGTGATGCGCATTGATGGCGATCTGCATCCAACCAGCCTGCCGACCCTGACTCCTCAAGACACGGAGTCGTACGCGCAAGGCATCATGACCTCCCGGGCCGCAACCGAGTTTGCGGAGAACAGCGAAGCCGACTTCGCCTACGGCAAGTCGGACCTGGGCAGATTTCGCGTCAACGTATTCCGTCAACGGGGATCCGTGAGCCTGGTACTCCGTCAGGTGCTGCCTTCAACAAAGAGCTTCGAGACTCTGGGACTGCCGCCCATCCTCAACAAGCTCTCCAACGAGCCGCGTGGTCTGGTTCTCGTGACGGGTCCAACGGGGTCCGGCAAGACAACGACCCTCGCGTCAATGATCGATTTCATCAATAGCACCAAGCGGGTCAACATCCTCACGATTGAGGACCCGATTGAGGTCTTGCATTCGGACAAAATGGCGATTGTCGCCCAGCGCGAGGTGGGTTCCGATACGCGGGACTTCTCCGAAGCCTTGAAGCGCGTTCTGCGCCAGGATCCGGACGTGATCATGATCGGAGAGATGCGGGATGCCGAGACGGTCAAAGCAGCACTGAAAGCTGCCGAAACGGGGCACCTGGTCATGTCGTCGTTGCATACGATCGACGCGACCGAGACCATCAACCGGATCGTCGACTTCTTCCCGCCGTATCAGCAGAAACAGGTTCGCTTGCTATTGGCCAGCACCTTGCGCGGCGTGGTGAGCCAGCGTCTCCTCGAGCGTGCCGACGGCCACGGGCGGGTGCCTGCCATAGAGGTCATGACTATGAATGCCAGGGTGTTCGACCGCATCGTCGAGGAGGGACAGACCCATACGCTGGCCGACGTGATCGGCGAGAGCGAGTTTTACGGCATGCAAACCTTTGACAGTTCGATCTTGCAGCTCTTCAAGAAGGGCTTGATTGCCTTCCAGGAAGCGTTGTCCAATGCGAGCAACCCCCATGACATGCGGGTCCAGGCTGAGCAAGCCGGACTGGTTGCCGTTTAGATTCCGACCCGAGCGGGCGCAGTGAGGTACGGAGCAGAAGGGCCGCATGTGCGGCCCTTCTGCCTATCCTGATCAGCAGATGATTCCCCCGAGACTTTCTTGGTTGCTCGAACCGGAAGGCGTCCCCATTCAGCTCTCGCGGCTTTTTGCCGAGGCCGGTCACCGGCTCTATCTGGTGGGCGGGTCGATGCGGGATGCATTGCTCGATCGCGCACATTTCGACCTGGATTTCGCTACCGACGCCCACCCGGAGGAGATCAAAGCTGCTGTGGCCGGATGGGCCGACACGGTGTTCACGATCGGCGAAGCGTTTGGAACTATCGGCGTGTTCAAGAACGGCCACACCCATGAGGTCACCACTTTCCGGAGCGAGGTGTACCGCCAGGACAGCCGGAAGCCGCAGGTGGCATTCTCGGACGACATCGAGGTGGACTTGTCCCGGCGAGATTTCACCATCAATGCTATTGCCGTGCAGTTGCCCGACCCGGAGCTGATAGATCCTCACGGAGGCCTCGGAGACCTGAGTGCCGGATTGCTGCGAACGCCTTTGGCACCGGAGGTTTCCTTCTCCGATGACCCGCTCCGGATGCTCCGGCTGTTCCGGTTCATGGCCACCTTGGAATTCGAACCCGATCCGGCGGCCCTGCGCGCCGTTGTAGCAATGGCTGATCGTCTGTCGATCATCAGTGCCGAACGAATTCGCGACGAGTTGTCGAAATTGCTGGTGGCCCCCAAGCCGGGACGAGCTCTCCTGGGCATGGTGCGCGCCGGCCTCACCGCCCACGTGGTTCCCGAACTGGAGGCGCTGGAGATGGCCCAGGATCCCGTCCATCGCCACAAGGACGTTCTTGCCCACACCATGGCGGTGATCGACAAGACAGAGCCGAAACTCGTGTTGCGACTCGCAGCATTGCTACACGATGTTGGCAAACCGGCAACCCGACAGTTTTCTGAGGGCGGGGCCACGTTTCATCACCACGAGGTGGTCGGAGCCCGCATGGCACGTCAACGCTTGCGAGAGCTGCGATACCCCAAGAGCGTGGTCGACGACGTCGGCCAACTCGTGTTTCTGCACCTGCGGCCCCACACCTTCAAGATGGGATGGACCGATTCGGCTGTGCGGCGTTACGTCCGGGATGCCGGTCCCCTGCTCGACGATCTCAATGACCTGGTTCGCTGTGACGTAACGACCCGGAACAAAGCGCGCGCCCGGGAGATCGAGCAGCGCATCGACGAACTCGAGGAGCGGATCGCGCAACTCCGGGAGGAAGAGCACCTTGAATCGTTGCGACCGCCCATCAACGGCAACGACGTTATGGCCTACCTGGGGATTTCCCCCGGCCCGCTGATCGGGGAAATCATGCACTTCTTGACCGAGCATCGGATCGAAGAGGGGCCGTTTGAGCCCCGGGAGGCTTATCGTTTGGTGAGGGCATGGGCGCTCGAGAAGGGCATGGATGATCCTGGTGCACATGGCGACTAGCGGGCGCAGGTGGCGGGCGGTTGTGACGATGGGGGCCTTCCTGGCCCTCGCCGGGTGCACTTCTGCGACGGTCGAGACGACCACGACCACGGGTGCGATTACCACAACGACCACGGTCTTTGTCACGGAGTCGACCGATCCTTTCGTTGGTTCGGCCGGGTCAGACGGGTTCGGCGATCCCTACAACCCTTCGGCTGGTAATGGCGGATATGACGTCACGCACTACGACCTCGATCTCGATGTCGATGTGTCAACCGGAGCGTTGCTCGGAGTGGCGACGATCGATGCAGTGTCCCTCGATAGGTTGTCGTCGTTCAATCTCGATTTGTACGGCCTCGATGTGTCCGCAGTGGCGGTCAATGGAGGAGAAGCTGAGTTCTCTCTCGAGAACGGTGAACTCACGGTGCTGGCAGATGTGGAGCGGGCCAGCACCTTCCGGGTCACGGTCGGATACGGGGGCACCGCCGGGCAGGTGCCATCTGGCTCGGTTCGGGTTCCGAATGGATGGATCAGAAGCACGGATGGGCTATTCACCGTCAATGAGCCTGATGGAGCGGCCACCTGGTACCCGGTGAACAACCATCCTTCGGACAAGGCCACGTATACGGTCAGCGTGACCGTTGATAACCCGTACGTGGCCGTTTCGAACGGCCTCCTCGAAGAGAAGCGGTCCGACGGAGAAGCCACCACGTACGTGTATGCATCGGATGATCCGATGGCCAGCTACTTGACGATGATCGCTATCGGCCTGTTCGAGGAGGAAGCCGAGGCGGGTCCGAACGGCCTGCCGATCCGCAATTACTTCTCGGCCGGGATCTCCACCGTCGAGCGGAGCTACTTCGACCGACAAGCAGACATCATTGACTTCTTCTCGGGGTTGTTCGGGCCCTATCCGTTCGACTCGTACGGGGCGGTGGTGGTCGACGCGGATCTGGGCGCAGCCCTCGAAACCCAGACGATGTCCACCTTCGGTCGGGGAATCTTGACGCTGGGGGAGGCCGTGGTAGCTCACGAGCTTGCCCACCAATGGTTTGGAGACAGCGTGACTCCCCGGGCGTGGAAGGACATCTGGTTGAACGAGGGCTTTGCGACCTACGGGGAATGGCTCTGGTCGGCGAATATTGGCGGGCCCCAGGTTCTCGAAGAGAGAATCCGGGAAGCCTACGGGACCATGAGCGGATTGAACCTGGTCGCCGAGGGCGTCGCTCCCGAACTCGCCGCGACCCGGGCAGCCATGCAGTTCCCGCCCCCTGGATCTCCTCCTTTGGATAATCTGTTCAATCTCTCCGTCTATCAGCGGGGAGCACTGACGTTGCATGCCTTGCGGCTGGAGATCGGCGATGCGGCCTTTTTTGAACTTCTCCGGTCCTATGCGAGCGCTTACCGGCATCAGAACGCCTCGACAGACGATTTCATTGCTCTGGCTGAGGAAATCGGCGGCCAGGATCTCGACGAGCTGTTTGCGGCATGGTTGTTCGGGACCGTGATCCCGCCCATTCCGGAGCTCGACCTTGTTCCGCCCGGCTAGCTGTTCCCGGTCGGCCGGCTTGCGTAATTATACGGATATGCGTATAATCCTGGGCTCTTCGGATGGGGGTCTCATTGGGTCATAGCGTTGCGGTCCTCGGCGCTTCCGGTTATGCCGGTGGTGAGCTGCTGCGGCTCCTCGACAATCACCTGGCCCTCGATGTCCAATATCTCGGGGCCAACACGAGGTCCGGCCGCAAGCTCGCCGATGTCCATCCCCATTTGTCAGGTGGCGAACGAATCCTCGCGTCTACCGATCCGGGTGCCGTGCCACCCGTTGATCTTGCGTTCCTGGCTCTGCCGCACGGCGCGTCGGCAGGAGTCGCCCGGGAGTTGCTGGAGCGGCAGGTACGGGTCGTGGATCTCGGAAGTGACTACCGTCTTAACACTCCTGAACGCTACCAATCAGCCTACGGAGAACCCCACCCGTTCCCGGACAGTCTGGGGGAGTGGCCCTACGGGCTGCCGGAACTGTTTAGGGGTTCCCTGCAGGGGGCCGATCGTGTTGCAGTTCCCGGTTGTTATCCCACGGCCGCCGTTCTCGGTCTGGCGCCGCTCCTCGCGGCGCGGTTGATCCAACCCGTTGGGATCGTCGTGAACGCATTATCGGGTGTCTCTGGCGCCGGAAGGTCCCTTCGCGAAGAGCTGCAGTTTGGAGCCATCGATGGGAACGTCGGTGCCTACTCGGTCGGGCATCACCGGCATAGGCCTGAGATCGAGATGGCTCTCGAGCTGGCATCAGGAATTCCGCGAGTTTCTGCGACCTTCACTCCGCATCTGGTGCCCATGCAGCGGGGCATTTTGTCGACGGCAACTGCCCTACTCACCGAGCCGGTTGGGCGAAGTGAACTGGTTGAGGCTTTGGAGCAGGTCTATGGAGAGTCCACCTTCGTCGAGGTGATCGACGGGTCTCCTCAAACCCGCTGGGTGGTGGGCTCCAACCGGGCGATGCTCGCGGCCTTTGTCGACGAATCGACGGGCCGGGCCATCATTCTGGCGGCCATCGACAACCTGATCAAGGGAGCTGCAGGACAGGCCATCCAGGTCGCCAACCTGATGCTGGGTATCGACGAGGCAATGGGACTTCCGGTGTCCGGATGGATGCCATGACCAGCCGCCTTGTTCCATCGGCTTCGGGAGGCCGGTAATGGCAATCGGTCATTCCTCCCCGAGCGTGACCAAGTCTCGCATTGCGACCACGATGGGAAAAGCCCGCATTCTCATGGAGGCTATGCCTTACATCCAGGCCTTTCGCGGGAAGACCGTCGTCGTCAAATACGGTGGTTCGGCCATGGTCGACGAACATCTCCGGCACAGCTTCGCGGGCGACGTCACCCTCCTTTCCCTCGTCGGGATCAAGGTGGTTGTGGTTCATGGGGGCGGTCCGCAGATCAACGAATCGTTGCGAAGGGCCGGCATCGAATCCCAGTGGGTTGACGGTTTGCGGGTCTCGGATTCCCAGACCGTCAAGGTCGTGCAGTCGGTCCTGGCGGGCGAGGTCAATCCCGATATCGTCCGGCTCCTCATCGGCCACGATGCGAGGGCGGCAGGGATCACTGGTATCGATGGGGGACTGCTCTCCGCCCGGCAGAAGGACCCGCGCCTCGGGTTCGTTGGCGAAGTCACCCGGGTTGATCCCGAGATCATCTACGGGATGTTCGAGCACGGCCTGGTGCCGGTGATTGCGCCGCTGGCCCGCGGGATGGACGACGGGCAGGTCTACAACCTCAACGCCGATACTGCGGCGGGGGTTTTGGCAGGTGCGCTCGATGCGGAGAAACTTGTGTACTTGACCGATGTTGAGGGTCTCTATCGCCACGCCGATGACGAAGGGAGCCTGATCCAGAAGATGAGCCTGTCGGAGGGCAGGGACCTGCTCAACAGCGGATCGGTGGTCGGTGGGATGCTGCCCAAGTTGGATTCTTGCGTATCGGCAATGGAGGGTGGCGTCCGCCGAGCGCATATCCTCGACGGTCGGATCCAGCACGCATTACTTTTAGAGATCTTCACTCCGGAAGGAATCGGGACGATGATCCGACAGGACACGGACGACTGACCGGCTTCCCTGATCCCGAGGATTCAGCTCCGTCTCAGCCTGTGGCGAAACGGGCCAGGCCATCGTTGATGGCGGCCAGGAGGCTTTCGCCGCCGCCGTGGCCTGCGTCTTCGAGAACCTGGAGCTCACTGGTGGCCCATTGGCGGGAGAGTCGCCAGGCAGTCTCGAGTGGACTACTGACGTCGTAGCGGCCGTGGATGAGAACGCCGGGGATGCCGTTGAGGAGCGATGCATCCCGGAGGAGCTGGCCCTCTTCGAGAAAGGCCGAGTTCCGCCAGTAGTGCGTGACCAGCCGGGCGAAACGCAAGCGGAATTCCGGGTCCTGATAACGAGGGTTGGGGCGATGGCCCGGGGTGAGCGAGACATGAGCATCTTCCCAGGCGCACCATTGTCTCGCAGCCAGATCGCGAACGGCCGGGTCGGGGTCGGCTAGCAAGAGAGCGTAGGCATCGACCAGGGGTAGGTGCCGCAACCCGGCCGGTACCCCGCCCGCGAACTCGTCCCATTGCTGCGGAAAGACCCGGCCAACGTCGCGAGTCAGCCATTCCACCTCGCGCCGGGATGTTGTGGTCACCAGAGCCAATACCAGCGCATCGACCTTGTTTGGATGAGCCTGGCTGTAGGCCAGGGCCAGCGTCGTCCCCCAGGACATACCCAGGATGGTCCAACGGTCGACCTCCAGGTGAAGGCGTAACGCTTCGATATCTGCGATCAGGTGCCCGGTCGTGTTGGTTGTGAGATCGGCCCTTTCCTCATCGGGCAACGGCCGACTCCGACCCGACCCACGTTGATCGAAAAGGATGGCCCGGTAGGCGTCCGGATCGAAGAAGCGCCGCTGGCCCGACGTGCAACCGGACCCGGGTCCACCGTGCAGGAACAGTGCCGGCTTCCCGTTGGGATTCCCGCAGCATTCCCAATAGATCCGGTGCCCGTCACCGACGTCCATCATGCCGCTTTCGTAAGGTTCAATCGGTGGGAATTGGATCTGCATCCACTTCTCCTTCGTGGGTGGGCAGGGCGACACTACCCCTCGGTCCATTTCGGGACCAGGTCACTGCCCGGACCATCTCCTGGTTGCCTCGTCAGGTTGGGTGTAGCTTTTGAACCATGCCGGAGGTGCAGATGGAGATAGTCGATCTCTCGCCCGAGTACGAAGATTCCTACCTGGTGTGTCTCGAGGACTGGTCTGACGAGATGGAGGAGGCCGGGGACCACAAGGCTCGCTGGTACCGCACGATGCGGGACCGGGGTCTGCGGGTCAAGCTGGCCATCAACGAAGACGCCCGGCCGATTGGCATGATCCAGTACCTTCCCATCGAACACTCGATGGCCCTCGGCTCCGGCCTCTTCATGGTCATGTGCATCTGGGTACACGGCTATAAGCAGGGTGTTGGCAAACAGCAAGGCGTGGGGGTGGGCACGGCCTTGCTGGCAGCGGCGGAACACGACGCCGCGAACCTGGGAGCCAAAGGGATGGCGGCGTGGGGGGTTGCTTTGCCGTTCTGGATGAAGGCTGCGTGGTTCAAGAAGCACGGCTACGAGCAGGCCGATCGACAGGGACGGCAGGTCTTGGTGTGGAAACCGTTCGCGCCGGACGCCAGTGCTCCACGCTGGATTGAGCAAGGCCCCAAGCCGGCGAAGGTAGAGGGCAAAGTCGCGGTGACCGCCTTTGTCAACGGTTGGTGTCCGTCCTGCAACCTGGTTTATGAGCGAGCGAAGCGGGCGGCGGCGGCATTGGGTGATGATGTCGTGTTCGAGAGTGTCGAAACCACCGAGCAGTCGGCCATGATGGCGTGCGGGCAGTCCGACTGCGTCTTCCTCGACGGGAAAACGCTTCAGATGGGTCCGCCCCCCTCCTTTAACCACATCTTCAAAGAGATGTCCAAGCGAGTCGCCAAGCTGCACCGCTGAGTTTTTTCGGAACGTTCCGCCTCAGGGAGGGGGCGTACTCGCGGATCACGCAGGGCGGGCCGAGCTTCCACATCGAGGGCGCCAGGACCGATGGCGGCTGCCACGGTGCTCATCTACGGCTGGTACGCCATCAAGATCCTCGGTGATGCCGCTACTACCCCCATCAGCAAGATCGATTACCAGGATCTTCTGATAGTGATGGTCATAGTGTTCGTCGCTCTCATCGTGGTCAGCCACATCCTGCTCGCAGTCGTGACAAGGCAAGTCGATGGCTCAGACGAGCGCGACCGGAAGATAGACAGGTTCGGCGAGTACATAGGCGGATACGTTCTCGGGACCGGATTGCTGGTGGTCCTGGTTCTCGCCATGGCCGAAACGGAGCACTTCTGGATCGCTCATGCCGCCCTCGGGGTGTTGGTGCTGGCGGAACTCGTCACGGATGCGACCAAGATCGTCCTCTACCGAACGGGATTGCCCCTTGGCTCGTAAGACCCGGATAACAAACTCAGTCAGGGCCCATCGCTTCAACGCCGACCAGATGACTCAGGCCGACCTAGCGTCGAAGTCCGACGTGACCAGACAGACGATCATCGCCATCGAACAAGGACGATTCACACCTTCACTTGAAACCGCTTTCAAGATCGCTCGAACCTTCAACGTCCCGCTCGACGAGGTCTTCGAGTACCACGAAGCCTGACAAGAAGCCTCAAAGGCCGCATCCGGCGCTTCGCCCCAGGACGCCACACGCATCTACCCGCCCGCTATCGGCCAAGCCGCGCCCCCGCTGTCGCTTGCCGGGAGGGGTCTTGCTATCGGATGGAGTCCCATGGGACGCCCGGAGGGTCGTTGGATGGCTGGCCCGCCTCGTGCGGCCGTCTTTGCGGCCGCTAATCTCGCCCGATGAGTACTAGCGGGTTCGAGTTGGGTGCTGCTCGATTGTTGGTGGCCCACCGCTGGGCCGCTCTGGCAACGCTCGGGGAAGACGGCCCGGCAGCCTCCATGGTCGCCTATGCGCCTGCGCCCGACGCGACCAGCCTGGTGCTGTTTCTCAGCGGGCTATCCGCCCACACCAGGAATCTGATCACAGAACCACGGGTTGCCCTGGTCATTTCGGAGCCCGATCCGGGCGATGGTGATCCACAGACCCTCGGGCGGTTGAGCATCAAGGGGACGGCGGAAATCGTCGAGCGGACCGCCCCGGAGTTCGGGGATCACTGGCAGGTATATCTCTCCCGGCTCCCCGACGCCGCTCCCCGCCTTGCCCTGGGTGACTTCTCGCTCTTCCGCATCGTCATTCACGAGGCCCGCTACGTCGGCGGGTTTGCCCGGGCAGGCACCATTCCGGTCGAGCGACTGGCGGCGGCCGCGGGCGAACTGGAGAGTTCGTGATCTCACGTTTTGGCCACGGCCACCGTTATACCTGATGTGAAGCTGCCACCTTTCCAAACGCTCCTGGATATCCACCGGGAAGATATCTATCGGTTTCTCGCGGCTTCGGTGGGCCGCAACGAGGCTGACGACTGTTTCCAAGAAACCTTCCTGGCTGCTCTGGGTGCCTATCCAGATCTCAGCGATGCATCCAACTTGCGGGGTTGGTTGTTCGCGATCGCCCACCACAAGGCAATCGATGCCCATCGGCGGCGGGAGCGGACCGGCATATCCATGGCCGAAGTTCCGGACCCGGGGGACCCGCAAGAACCTGATCTGGTTGACCAAGCGTTGTGGGCCAGGGTGAAAGAGCTCCCAGCCAAGCAGCGATCGTCGATCGTTCTGCGGTATGTCGAGGACCTCCCGTATCGGTCCATTGGAGAGGTAATTGGTTGTTCTGAGTCCGCTGCCCGACAGAACGTGCGCGCCGGTCTCAGCAAGCTGCGAGAGGACTACCGGATATGAACGATGTGGAACGTGCACTCACCAACCTCGGCGACTTGACCGTCCCGGCGACCGCTGCGGCCGAGCGGTTTGTTGGTGCCGCCGGGAAACTGGTCGACATTGCCTACACCACTATGGATTCACCGATCGGGGTTCTCCTCCTGGCAGCCTCGCCGGCGGGTCTGTTGCGCATAGGGTTCGATAACGAAACGGCGGTGCTGACCGACCTGGCCGACCGCGTGTCACCACGAATTCTCGAGTTCCCGGATCGGCTGGCCGGCGTGAAGATCGAGCTGCGTGAGTACTTCGCCGGGCATCGGGATCACTTCAATCTCCCGCTCGATTGGACCCTCATCGGCGGATTCCGGCGGCACATACTCGAGGTCACGGCCCGTATCCCCTATGGCAGCGTGTCGACGTACCAGGACGTTGCCGGGCAGGCGGGTCGGCCAAAGGGTGCCAGGGCGGCCGGTCAAGCCCTGGGCGGCAATCCGATCCCGGTCATCATTCCCTGCCACCGGGTCCTGCGGAGCGGGGGAGGTCTGGGCGGCTACGCCGGCGGGACCGACCGCAAGGCGTACCTGCTACGACTCGAGGGCTCCGTACGATAGACCGACTCGCCGCTCTATGCGGATATGCGTATAATGAGGAGATGAAGAATACCGCGGCACGCCGTCGAGCCATCCGGCGCATCCTCATGACGAGACACATCACGCGACAGAGCGACCTCGTTGAGCAACTCGACGAGGAGGGCTTTCAGGTCACCCAGGCGACCGTATCTCGCGACCTCACGGAGATGGGGGCCGCCAAGCGGCGCTCGTCCGACGGGCTTTTCGGATATACCCTGCCCGAAGAACCCCCTTCAGGGGATGCGAGCAGCGAGGTCGTTGCAAGAGCCCTGGCCCAATTTGCCAATACGATCACCTCGACGGGCAGTCTCGTCGTCATCAAAACACCACCCGGTGCCGCTCAGGTTGTCGCCAGTGCGGTCGACGGAGCCGTCCTCGGAGGAGTGCTCGGCACGGTTGCCGGCGACGACACGTTATTGATCGTCGTCGACGAACAGGTCGGGGGTTGGCGAGTGGCCAAGGAACTGGAGCGCATAGGAGCTGGACGATGAAGAAGGTAGTACTGGCCTATTCCGGGGGCCTGGACACGTCGGTGATCCTGAAATGGCTCATCGAGGAGTACCAGGCCGAGGTTGTTGCCTATACGGCCGATGTCGGTCAGGGCGACGAAGTGGAAGCCGCTCGCACTAAAGCGCTGCAGACCGGGGCCGTCGAGGCTATTGCGGAGGACCTCACCGAGGAGTTTGTTACCGATTTTGTTTTCCCGGCTCTGCGGGCCAACGCGGTGTACGAGTGGTACTACCTGTTGGGAACGTCTCTGGCGCGCCCGGTGATCACGAAAGGGCTGATCAGAGTGGCAGAGGAGACCGGGGCAGACGCTATTTCCCACGGTGCCACCGGCAAGGGCAACGATCAGGTCCGCTTTGAGCTTTCGGCGTATGCGTTGAAGCCGGACATCAAGGTCATTGCCCCGTGGCGAGAATGGAAACTGCGCGGTCGAGCCGACTGCGTTGCCTATGCAAAACAGCACGGGATCCCCATTCCGGTCACGCCAGACAAACCGTATTCGACGGATGCGAACCTGCTGCACATTTCCTATGAGGGCGGTGTGCTCGAGAACCCTTGGGAAGCCCCCCCGGCGGGCATGTTCAACATGACAACCGACCCGGAGTTGGCCCCCGACCAACCGGAGTGGATCACGATCGGGTACGAAGAAGGAAATCCTGTATCGGTCGACGGCGAAGCGCTTGCTCCGGTTGAGCTGTTGAGGCGACTCAACGAAGTGGGGGGGAGACACGGCATCGGTCGCGCCGACATCGTTGAGAATCGGTTCGTCGGGATGAAGAGCCGGGGTGTCTATGAGACTCCCGGCGGAACGATTCTGCACCATGCGCACAAAGCGGTCGAATCGATCACCCTGGACCGCGAAGTAGCGCACCTGCGGGATGAGCTGGTGCCCCGCTACGCCGAGATGGTCTACAACGGCTTCTGGTTCGCGCCGGAGCGAGAGGCCCTGCAGGCCTTCATGGACGACGTGCAACGGCGCGTGAGCGGCGAGGCCCGGCTGAAGCTCTACAAAGGCCAGGTCTACGTGGAAGGGCGCCGTTCCGACTCGTTCGGGCTGTACGACCAGGCGACGGTGACCTTCGAAGAAGACGATGTGTACGAACAGGCAGATGCCAGCGGATTCATCCGTTTGCAGGCGCTCCGGTTGCGAACCCTGGCCGAAGAGCGTCTCGGGGAGGGCGAGTGAGCCCGTTGCGCGGTGGACGGCGTACCCGGTTCCCACAGCAGGGAGCTTCGAAGTGACCCTGTGGGGTGGCCGTTTCACCGAGGACCCGCACGAGGACCTCATGGCGTTCACCGCGGATCGGTCGGACCGCCGGTTGCTGCAGGACGATCTGCTCGGTTCGGCAGCCCATGCCCGGATGCTGGGTGAAGTCGGATTGCTGTCCCATGATGAAGCCCGGCAACTGGTAGAAGCTCTCGGGGATCTCCTCGAAGATGCCCGGGAGGGACGGTTCGAATTCCACGACTCCGACGAAGACGTCCACACGGCCGTCGAAAGACGTTTGCGTGAATCGATCGGGGCGCTGGCCGGGAAGCTTCACACCGGTCGCTCTCGCAACGATCAGATCGCGCTGGACTTGCGGCTCTATCTGGTTCGAGTAACCCGTCGACGAATAGCGCAGCTCAGGTCCTTCTGCCGGATTCTGGCGGATCAAGCAGAACAGGTTGGAGACACCGTTGTTCCTTCGTACACGCACCTCCAGCAGGCCCAGGCCATACCGCTGGCACACCACCTGCTGGCGTATGCCTGGATGCTGCTGCGTGATGTAGAGCGTTTCGAAGATGCCGAACGCAGGATCGCGATTTCACCCCTGGGGGCGGGTGCATCCGGGGGGAGCAGCCTCCCCCTCAATCCCGGCACCGTGGCGGAAGAACTGGCCATGGGGGGGACATTCAAGAACTCACTCGATGCGGTTTCAGCGCGAGACTTTGTAGCCGAATATGCGTTTTGCTGTGCGCAGACACTGACGCATCTCTCCCGCTTGGGTGAGGAACTGGTTCTGTGGTCCACGACGGAGTTTGGATGGGTCCGATTCGCCGACCGATTCACGACCGGCTCTTCCGCCCTCCCACAGAAGAAGAACGCTGATATCGCCGAGTTGGTGCGCGGGAAGACCGCTCGCGTCATCGGAGACCTCACCGCCCTTCTGGCGCTCCAGAAGGGCCTTCCGCTCAGCTACAACCGCGATCTTCAAGAAGACAAGAGCGCCGTCTTTGATGCGGACGACACTCTGGCCGGCGCCCTGGCGGCTTTGTCGGGGATGGTCGCCTCCGCTGAATTCGACCCACCGGCCCCGTTGAGCTGGGTGGTGGCCCTGGATCTCGCCGAGGTCCTGGCGGCTCGTGGTATTCCGTTCCGCGAGGCGCACGATGCTGTTGGTCGGCTCGTCGCTCGCCTTCTGGCAGAAGGAAAGACCTTGGACGAGGTGACGGCCGGTGAGCTGGAGGCAGCCCATTTGAGTTTCATCCCCGAGGATCTCGAGTTGATCGATCCCAAGGTATCGGTAGAGCGGCGCCGCACCTCCGGTGGTGGGAGTTATGTGTCGGTCCTCGACCAACTTGCCGAACTCCGCTCGCTGTTGGCGGACGAGTAATACACGCTCGAGCTGTGACCGACTGCATCGTATTGACCGTCGACCGGCCTCCATCCGCATGCACCGGAGCTCGCTATGCTCCCGGCCGTGCCTACCACCATTCCCACCGGGATCGTGTCGTTCCTGTTCACCGACGTCGAGGGATCGACCCGGTTGTGGGAGGCCGGCGCCGAGGAAATGGGAGCCAGCCTGGCCCTTCACGACGTCATTATGCGCGACGTGGCAGGGGAACATGGCGGTCACATATTCTCAACAGCCGGCGACGCCTTTGCGGTCGCCTTCGGCTCGGTCGGAGAGGCCATTGCCGCGGCCGTCACTTTGCAGGTGAGGCTGTTGGGATCCTCCTGGCCCGGCCCCCCTATCAAGGTGAGAATGGGTCTCCACACCGGCGAAGCGCAAGAACGTGACGGGGACTACTTCGGGCCGGTCCTGAACCGCGCTGCCCGGATCATGTCGGCCGGACATGGTGGACAGATCCTGCTGTCGTCGGTGACTGCCGCCCAGGTCGATCTCGATCGTGCTTTATCCCTCAACGACCTGGGCACGCACCACCTGAAGGATCTTTCGGAGCCAGAGCACGTCTTCGAGGTCCGTCATCCCAACCTGCCTGTGATCGAACCACCTATCCGAACTGTCGACATACGCCGTCACAACCTGCCCGAATACCTCACCTCATTCGTGGGACGGACCGAGCAACTCGCCCGGTTGGCGGGGCTGATCGGCGAGAACCGCCTTGTTTCGCTCACCGGTGTTGGCGGAACCGGAAAGACACGGTTGGCGGTCGAGTCGGCCCGGGCTGCCGCCACAGAAATACCGGACGGGGCTTGGCTGGTCGAACTCGCACCGGTAACCAACCCGGCCTTCATCATGAGCACGATCGGCGATACCTGGGGTTTGCGACCCGGCGAGGGGGCCAGCATCGAAGACGTTGTGACCAGGTATCTGTGGTCGAGAGACCTGCTGCTGGTCATCGACAACTGCGAACACCTGCTCGATGGCGCTGCCGCTGCGGTCAAGCTTCTCCTCGACTCGTGCCCCCGGTTGCGGATCGTCGCTACTTCCCGAGAGTCTCTCGGCATACCCGGTGAGGCCCAGCTGCGGGTCCCTTCATTGGGACTGGCGGATGCTTCCCACTCGCTCGAAGAATCTGAAGCCGCAACCCTGTTTGTTGATCGGGCGCGAGGCGTCCGGCCGAATTTCCAACCTTCGGCCGAGGAACTGCTGGACATCGGTCGGATCTGTACGCGCATCGATGGGATTCCGCTCGGACTGGAATTGGCGGCCGCCCGGCTCCGGAGCATGTCCACCGCGGATCTGGCAGCCCGGCTCGAGGATTCCTTCCGGATCCTGTCCGGTTCCGCCAAGACGGCCCTGCCTCGCCAGCGCACCTTGCACGCCACCATCGACTGGTCGTACGACTTGCTCAAACCGGCCGAACAGGCGATGTTCCGGCGCCTCTCCGTGTTCACAGGCGGTTTTGATCTGACGGCCGCCGAGCAGGTCTGCACCGGGGACGAGGTCGAAGACTGGGAGGTGCTCGATCACATTGATTCGCTAGTCGACAAATCTTTGGTGATTCCCGCCCACCATTCCGAATCCGGCACCCGGTACCGGATGTTGGAACCGGTTCGGCAATATGCGCAGGAACGGCTGAGCGATACCGCCGAGCCCGAACGATTCCGGCGTTGCCACGCCGGCTATTTCGTTTCCGTGGCCGCGGCTGCGAGCCGCTTCCTCAACGGGCCCGATCAGGACTCATGGATCGGGAAGCTCGACAAGGACTATGACAATATCCGTTCGGCCTTCACGACGCTTCTTGAGGGGCGCGACTTCGAGAGCTATCTCGGTATGGCGTTCGACCTCTCCAGGTATTGGATGCAGAAGGGTATGCAACTGGAGGGAATCGACATCGGCCTGGCCGGCGTGGAAAGCGCTCCGGATGGCACCGATCCCAACCGGTTGGTGAAGGTGTGGTACACGATCGCCAGATTCGGTGCCGAACTGACCAGACCGGAAGGTATCGAATACGCCCGGGCCGGGTTGTCACTGGCCCGGACCATGAACGATTCCTATGTGATGGGACAGATGGAACTGGCGCTGGGCACATGCATTCGCCACGCAACGACCGACCCCGAGTATCTCGAGCATTTGCTGGAAGGGCGGCGGCTGCTCGAGGCTCACTCCGGACCTACGTGGTCGGACCCGGTGTGGGAACGGGGGGTTCTCAACCTGTTGCTGGCCGCCTACCTGCCGGCCGAGGACGAACGGCTCCGCGAGCATTTTCACACAGCCCTCAAAGTGTTCGACGAATACGGAGATCGGGCTCTGCTGGCGGCCACACTGGCCGACAGTGCCGGTCTGTACGGAGAGGGAGACCGAGAAGAGGACGAATGGGCGCTCGCCAATGTCCGCCGTGCCTGCGAGATCTTCTCGGAACTCGACTCTCCGAACTGGTACGGCCATGCTCTCTACTACCTGGGTGTGCTGCTCCGCTACGAGGGTGCGTATCGCGAGGCGATCGACCACCTGGGGATGGGAGCGCGCCGCCTCGAGGACGTCGGAGACGTCAACTGCTGGGCCGGTGCCAATCGTGCACTAGCGAGGTGCGAATCGGCTCTGGGGCAGACCGATCCTGCTGCGGAGAGGCTGGTTGCCGTCATTGGGCGGATGCCCGTGCTGCCTATGCAGGAGATCGCCAAGCCGCGCACGCTCGACGCGGCAGCCGAGGTGTTTCTCGCGGCCGGGCAGTACGAACATGCTGCTATCGCTCTCGGGGCGGCGCTCGCTGCAGAGTTGCCGGAAGAATACGGTCGGGTTCGAGACCCCGACCTGCAGGTTGTGCGAGACAAGCTGGCTGAGACATCGGGCGAATCCGAGACAGAGCGCCTGATTGGTGAAGGAAGGTCTCTTGGTCTGGAAGCAGCTCTCGAGAACGTCCGCGGCTGGCTGACAGAGGTTCACGGATGATTCCCCTCCACCCGATATCGGACAAGCGGTGAAATGCACAGAGCTCCTGTCGATCCTGGATGGGGGTTGAGGATCGGGGTCAATCGGCGGCCGCGAACACCCGCCACTCGCCCGGAACCCCCCGCAGCTCGTGGGTACCGCGGTCTGTGAAGGCTAGGCCCGATCCGGCCACCAGATCCCGCACGGTTCCCGAGACCAACACCTCGCCGGGTCGGGCCAGGGCTCCAATGCGAGCCCCGATATGCACGGCAATCCCGGCGACATCGTTACCGACTCGTTCCACCTCGCCGGTATGGACCCCGGCTCTCACTTCGAGTCCGTGCTCCTGCACCAGCCGGCCGATCTCCTGCGCACAGTTGATCGCTCTCGCCGGTCCGTCGAAAGTAGCGAGGAAACCGTCCCCGGCGGTGCTCACCTCTACTCCCCGGAATCGTGACAACTGGCTACGAACCACCGCGTGATGCGCTGCCAGCAGATCCCGCCACGCCTTATCTCCCAAAGAAGCGGCGCGATCCGTTGAGCCAACGATATCGGTGAACAGCACCGTCGCCAGCACCCGGTCCGGAGCCAAAGAAACTCGATGTCCTGTCAGAAACTCCCGGATCTCGCCGATGGCCCGCTCCGGTGCGAACCAGGGGAAGTGATCGGCCCCGGGCAATTCCACATAGCGAGCGTCCGGGATGTGCTTGGCCAGGTAGCGGCCATTCTCCACATGACAGATGCGGTCTCCTTCGGCGTGCAGAACGAGCGTCGGAACCCGGACGGAAGAAACGATGCCGCGAACGTCGATGTCGAAGGCCATCCGCAAGAAGGCCTCGGCACTGCTCGGGGTATTGGCGTTCCGCTGCAGGCGTGCCGACCAATCGACCATCCAGGGTGTGCTCTGCTGGCTGGGTGCAAAGAACTCCATGAAGCGTCCGGGGTTGCCCCACTTCTCCGGGAGGGTCCGCATCGACGACTCGAATTCCTCCAGGGTGGATTCGCCCCACGGCCACTCTTCGTCTTTTCGTTCCCGAACTTCGGCCCCCATGAGGATGAGCGATCGGGTCCGTTCCGGGTGGGCGGCGGCGAACAGCATGGAAAGAGGGCCCCCTTCGGAGGCGCCGATCAGGCTGGCAGAATCACTTCCGGTGGCGTCCATGACCGCCCGGATGTCATCCATGCGGACGTCGAGTGGTGTCGCTCCGGGAACCCGATCCGACATGCCCATGCCGCGCTTATCGAAGAGGATGACCCGGGCGAATTCACCCAACATCTCGCAGAAACGGCGGTAGGCGGGCAACTCCCATTCGACTTCGAGGTGCGACCAGGCGCCCTGTACGTAGACGATATCGATCGGACCGTCGCCGACAACGTGATAGGCCACGTGAACGTCGCCGCTGCGGGCGAACTGGATGTCGAGCATGGATTGACTGTAGTGGCGAGTGTCGCCCAACCCGGGCGCGATCGGCCGTGGTCAACCAGCAATTACCCGCGATCGAGAAGAAGCCCTTCCAGGGCGATCAGGACCATGTCGTCGAACGTTTTCTCCCGCTCGGCGGACGAGGTGGACTCACCGGTCGTGATGTGATCGCTGACGGTGAGCACGGTCAGCGCCCGGGCGCCGGTTTCGGCGGCAACACCGTAGAGGCCGGCTGCTTCCATCTCGACGGCCAGGACGCCCATGGCGGCCATCATCTCGAATCGCTCTTTATTGGGGTTGTAGAAGAGGTCGGACGAGTGGACGTTGCCAACGCGGGCCTCAACGTTGGCGGCCGCGGCTGCCTCATGCGTGGCAAGCAACAGACCGAAGTCGGCGGTGGCGGAGAAGTCAAAGCCTCCGTAACGGGCCCGGTTGACCCCGGAGTCTGTTGACGCACCAATCGCGAGGATGATGTCGCGAATTCCGACTTCTGAGCTCACTCCACCGCAAGAACCAACGCGAACCAGACGCTGTACCCCGTATTCATTGACCAGTTCGGTGGCGTAGATCGATGCCGACGGGATTCCCATTCCGGTGCCCATCACCGAGACAGGCAGGGTCTTGTAGGTGCCGGTGAATCCGAGCATGTTGCGTACGCCGGTCACCTGGCGAGCACCCTCGAGGTATGTGTCCGCGATGTGCTGTGCGCGCAGCGGATCCCCCGGAAGTAACACTGCCTCGGCAAAATCACCGGGGGAGGCGTCGATGTGCGGCGTCGGCATAGAAATCCTTTCCAGATCAGAAACCCTAAAGGTAGTGGATGGCTCTTTCTATCCATAGTTCCTGCGGTCGGATCGGATGGATGGCATCTACCATCCACGCGACGTTATGGCACAGAAGGAACCAGCAAACTCAACGGGGGCGAACCTCATTGGAGGATTCTTTGGCCTGGTCGGCTCTGCCCTTTTCTGCCTCACCGTGGCGGGCTTCCTGGGGGGCATCTGGTGGGGTTTTGATCTGGCCTCGCACTTCCGGGTCCAATACGCAGCCTTGCTGGTGCCGGTTATTGCGGTGCTGGCCGGGGTTGGGTGGCGACGGACCGCGTTGGTTGCTACGACCGCGCTCCTGGTCAACCTGACCCTGGTTGCACCCTTGTACGTGGCCCAACCTTCAGCCGCGGACGGTACTGCGACTCTCGAGATCATCAGCTTCAACGTGACGGCCTCCAACCCGGAACGGGAGGCCGTACTCGAGTACCTGGGTACCAGCGGGGCCGACATCATCTTCCTGCACGAATCGTCAACTGATTGGGAGGACGCCCTCAGCAGGTCAGGCTTGTCCTACCGGATGGTCAGCGCCCGGGAACCGGGTTCGGTATTCGGCACGTTGGCCTTGATACGGGACGAGGCGGTGGCCACCGTGATTCCCCTCGGCGATTTCGGCCAATGGTCGATCGAGGTCGTCACCGAGCTCAACGGGAACGCGGTCAAGGTGCTCGGTACCCATCCACTTTCTCCGGTGAGCCCCAGCCGGACCGCAGCTCGCGACGAGCAACTGCGGATCATCGGTGAATGGGCAAAGCAGCAGGAGGTACCCGTGGTGGTGACCGGGGACTTCAACGCATCGACCTGGTCGCGCGGGTTTGCACTTGTCGACGGCCCGGCGGATCTGATCAATTCGCAACGGGGATTCGGCGTCCAGCCGTCCTGGCCGGCCGGCTTCCCCTTGTTCGGTATCCCTATCGATCACCTCATCCATAGTCCCGAGTTGACGACGATTGATCGGCGGCTGGGGGAGAGCCTCGGGTCCGACCACTTCGCGCTCATTGTGACGATCGGGTGGGCCGCGGACTAGTCCCCGATGCTTGCAAAGGGGGCCTTCCGGGCCCAGCCGTATCCCGGCTCGGGACCTACCGGGAACGCGAAATGGACCGGATAGCGTTGTGTCCGCAGAACGACCCGAAAGCAATTTATGACGGCCATTCTCGAAACCGAGCCGGGCGACCAACGCCTAATTGCCCGTCCCTGGTTGCTGTTGATCCTCGCAGTATCGGTCGGGGTTGCGGTTGATGTGCTGGTCCTTCGCCGGCCGGTCGGGCTGGGCGCCTCGATCGTAGGAATCTCTGTAGCGTCCGGAATACTGTTGGGACGCACCTTCTTTGGTCTCGCTACTACGCGCGAGTCCTTCGTGCTTGCGGCGGCTCTCGGTTTCTGGTCCGTTCTCATCTCGGTACGCAGTGCGCCGGACCTTGCCTTTCTCAACTCGGTGGCGGCACTGCTTCTGCTTGGCCTGACCTTCCGGCTGCTGAAGAGCGGCGGACTGCCACAGTGGACGATCGCCGGGTACATCCGGTCGGGCTTTGCGACCCTCGGCGGCTGGATTGCTCAGCCACTCGGGTTCCTCTCCGCCGACCTCGGTGGACATTGGCCGAAGGCGGATCACTTCGGGCGAGCCGGCCGGGTTCTCGTCGGGGTGTTCCTGGCCCTCCCGCTGCTCGCCATCTTTGCGACTCTGTTTGCTTCGGCCGATCCGGTATTCGAGGGATACCTCAGCTCGGTTTTTTCCATTGACATCGATCTCGCCTCGATTGTCGGACACCTGATTGCTGTGCTTTCGGTCACGTGGCTGGCAATCGGTGCCGCCCGCTATGCAATTGTGCCGCACCTCGAATCACCAACTCGCGAGCTCAAGCCGCTACTCGGCCCGGTCGAAGGGGCCACCGTGCTCATACTCCTCAACGGTTTGTTTCTAGCGTTCGTGGTCGTTCAGTCGGCGTATCTCTTTGGTGGAAGAGAGACGCTGAGCCGGGTCGGATTGACCCATTCGGAATACGCCCGGCGAGGGTTCTTTGAGCTGGTGGTGGTCGGTTCACTCGTGGTCGGCCTGGTGTTGGCGATCGACTGGATGATTCAGAGAAGGGATGTTCGCGCTCGCGTCGTCGACCTGCTGCAGGGTGGATTGATCGCCCTGACCCTGGTGGTCCTCGTCAGTGCCGTCCAACGGATGCGGCTTTACACCGAGGCCTTTGGCTTGACCGAGTTACGGCTCTACACCAGCGTGTTCATGGCCTGGGTCTTCGTGGTGCTCGGCTGGCTGGTTTTCACCGTGCTGCGGGGTCGCCGGGCCACGTTCGCCCTTGGCGCCTTTGTGTCGGCGCTTGTGGTGCTGGCCGCCTTGACTCTCGCCAATCCAGCCGGAATGATCGTCAGAACCAATACTGGTCGAGTTGCCGCCGTACTTCCCGAACTCGACGTGGACTACCTGGTTGACCTTGGACCGGACGCCGTTCCTGGTCTGATCGCCGTTCTCGACGATATTTCATCGTGCCAAACCAGGTCAGACCTCGCCGGGGCCATGCTCCGGGCCCGCGACGCTGGGTTCGGCCGGGCCGGCGACGATTGGCGCAGCTTCACCTGGAGCCAATGGCGGGCGGAGCGGGCCTTCGCCGGCGCGGAGCCTCACCTGGTGGCGGTCGCCTCCGGGGCTTGTCCTTGATGGCATGCGGAGTTGAACTCAGCCTGTGTTGCCGGCGCCGTGCCGACGCCCTCTGCCACCCTGCCCGAGCGGTGATGAGAAGTGTCGTCTTGGGCATTGGGGGACTTCTTGATGTCGAAGCCGATGTGACCATCCGCACGTGAAGGTTGGGGGCGGCCTGCCGTGAAGAGTGGATGAAGCCGGACCGCTACCCTGCTGGCCATGGAGCACGTACCTTTCGAGGAACGTCGTCGGCAGATGGCGGCCGCTATCGGGAACGGTATCGCCGTAATTCCTGCAGCCGGTCTGCAGATCCGCAATGACGACGTCGATCATGCCTTTCGCCAGGACAGTGAGTTCTTCTTCTTGACCGGGTTCGACGAACCAGATGCCGTTGCGGTCATCAACCCCAACCACGATGAGGAGCAATACGTCCTGTTTGTGAGGCCCCGTGACCGCGAAATGGAGATCTGGAACGGTTACCGAGCGGGCGTTGCCGGGGCCAGGGACGACTTTGGTGCCGACGCCGCCTATCCGCTGTCTGACTTGTCTGCGAAGCTGCGCGAATACCTGCTCGGCCGTGATCGCCTCTTCTATGCGATGGGTAGGTCGAGCCACGACGGGACGATCACCGCGGCGCTGGCTCAAGCGCGCCGTTTCCGGGCCAGGGACGGGCGGATCGTGCCGGATTCGGTATTAGATCCTCACGCCATTCTTGGGGAGCTGCGGAGCCGCAAGTCAGACACCGAGATCGAACAACTCCGGACGGCGTGCGATATTTCGGTGGAAGCGCACCTCGAAGCCATGCGATGTGCCCGGCCGGGACTCTACGAATACCAGGTGCAGGCAGCCCTCGAATACATGTTTCGTGTCAAGGGGTCGCCGCGCGTCGGGTACGGCTCGATCGTTGCCTCGGGACCGAACGCCTGCATCCTCCACTACATCGAGAACGCCAGGCGCATGGAATCGGGCGACCTGTTGCTCATCGACGCTGCTGCCGAATACGGCTACCACTCCTCCGACATAACCCGTACGTTCCCGGTCAACGGGACCTTCACCGCTCCCCAACGGGCCGTGTACGAGGTTGTTCTGGCTGCCCACCAGGCGTCCATCCGGAAAGCGGCACCAGGTGGAACCATTAGGGAGCTCCACGAGACGTCAAAGCGGGTGCTTACGGACGGGCTCGTTGACCTCGGTCTTCTGCCACGCGGTGCTGAGGACTCTCTGGCGATGCACCACTATCGAGAGTTCTTCATGCACGGCACCAGCCATTGGCTCGGGATGGACGTTCATGATGCCGGGAACTACATGACGCCCGACCGGACGGCTCGCCCCCTGGAACCGTCGATGGTGTTCACGGTTGAGCCAGGCCTCTATCTCGACCCTGAACGAGAGTCGGTTTCGTTTGCCCTTCTCGAATACGACCACGACGCTTGGATGGAGCGCCGCTACCTGCTCGGCACCGAAGCCGCCAGGAAGCTCGAGGCCGAAGAGAAGGAGAAGGCCGGCGCAGTCGACCATGCGATCCCAGCTGAGTTCCGGGGCATCGGGATCCGTATTGAGGATGACATTCTCATCACGGCATCAGGACACGACAACCTGACGGCCGGGGTGCCGTGCACCGTTAATGAGATCGAAACGATCTGCGCGGAGTCCTCTCGCTTGCCGGTCTGATCTTCATTGCCGATTCGTTAGCGTTTTGAAGGCCGGAGCGCTATTCCCGGGAACCTGGCAAGCTGTTGGGATTGTGAGACAAACCGGGTACCTGCTGCCGCTCTTCATGATGGGTCTGGTCGTTCTGACGGGTTGCTCGGAGACCGATGCCTCTCCGGACACGACGGGATCGGTCACCGCTACCACAAATCCCGGCGCGACGTCCGACACAACCGTGCAGAGTTACGCAGGAACGACTCCAGCTCCCGAGTTCCCGGCCGGGCTCGATTGGCTGAATACCGACCGTCCCCTGGCGCTCGAGCAACTACGCGGCAAGATCGTCATCCTCGATTTCTGGACGTACGGATGCATCAACTGCATCCACGTCATTCCCGACCTCAAACGACTGGAAGCGGAGTTCGCCGACGAACTCGTCGTGATCGGGGTGCATTCGGCGAAATTCGACAACGAGGGCAATACCGACAACATCCGCCAGATCATCCTTCGCTACGGGCTCGAACATCCGGTGATCAACGACTCTGACTTCGAGGTGTGGCGCGTTTGGGGTGCTCAGGCCTGGCCAACCCTGGCCATTGTTGACCCGGCAGGCAACGTCGTTGGTGCGCACAGCGGGGAAGGGGTCTACGACCTGTTCAAGCCCGTCCTCAACTCGCTGGTCGCCGAGTTCGAAGGGCAGATTGATCGCAGTCCGCTCGATATCAAGCTCGAAAAGGAAGGCCTCCCGGCGACGGCTCTGTCCTTTCCCGGCAAGGTGCTGGCCGACGCCGAAGGAGGACGCTTGTTCATTGCCGATACCAACCACCACCGGGTCATCGTCGCCGAACTCGGGAGCGGCGAGGTCATCGAGATCATCGGCAGCGGGAGCCAGGGAAGCGCAGACGGTTTCTTGCGCACCGCCACGTTCAACCAACCCCAGGGCCTCACCCTCAGCGAAGACGGGTCTACGTTGTACATCGCCGATACGGAAAACCACCTGATTCGTATGGTCGATTTCCCCACCGGGCGGGTTTCTACCCTCGCAGGAACCGGTCAGAAAGGTGCCTTTCCGCCCGCAGGCGGTCCCGTAGCGTCGACCGGCTTGAACTCACCGTGGGATGTCACCCTCGACGGCGACCGACTGTACGTGGCGATGGCCGGTTATCACCAGATCTGGGTGGTCGATCTCGAGGCAGGCACTGCGGAGCCGTATGCGGGCAACGCCCGGGAGAGCACTCGCAACGGGCTGCTCGCCGATGCTGAGCTGGCCCAGCCGAGCGGCGTTGCTCTGGATGGCGCTGGCCGGCTCTACTTCGCCGACTCCGAGAGCAGTTCGGTCCGTTGGGCCGACGTCGACGGGGAAGGCCGGATGGTTGAGGTACTCGCCGGCAGCGACCAGGATCTCTTCACCTTTGGGGACGAAGACGGGATCGGCACGGCGGCGCGTTTGCAGCATCCGTTGGGAGTAGTCGTCGACGGGGGATACGTGTGGGTGGCCGACACCTACAACTCCAAAATCAAGCGCATCGATCCCGGCACCGGCGAGGTCGTAACGCTGGCCGGTGGCCAGGGCTGGCGAGACGGATCCGACCCGCTGTTCTACGAACCGGGTGGCATCGACGCAGCCAATGGCAAGCTCTATGTGGCCGATACCAACAACCATTCTGTCCGGATCGTTGATCAAATCACCGGCGAGACCACGACGATTGTCTTGCGGGGGCTCGAACGCTACGTGATCGATGCGAGCGACAGCGCTTTCCCGGGGAGGACGATCACCCTCGATCCAGTGAACGTGGCGCCGGGTGCAGGCAGCGTTGTGCTGCAGGTTGCTCTCCCGGCCGGTTACAAGGTGAACCCGCTGGCTCCTTCTCGTTTCGAGTGGAGTGTCGACGGAGCCGTAGCCGACCTCGACCCGGCCGCGACCGGATCCGTGGTGAATCCTTCTTTCCCCTTGCAGATCTCGGCGAACTTCAACGCCGGGTCCGGATCGATCACCGGCGATCTCTACATCGTCTACTGCGAATCCGAGCAGGAGAGTATCTGTCTCATCGACCAGGCCCGGGTGGTCGTCCCGGTTACCGTCGGGACCGGCGGGTCAACCGTCCCGGTCTCCTACGCAATCGAGCTACCCGACCTCTGAGGGAAGCACGGCCACCTTGTCAGGCGGCCGTAACAGGGCGCAGAAGTGTCTACAACGCCGACCGGGTGGGCTTCATGGCGGCGGCCAGTCGTTCGAGGATCTCGTCCAAGACCCGCGGGTAGGTACCGAAGTTCAGCCTGGCATGGCCTTCGCCGCCATTGCCGAACTGAACTCCCGGGCTGAGTGCCACCCGTGCTTCGGTGAGGAGGTATTCGTGTGGTTCGACCGACCAGCCTTGCGGGCGAAAGTCCATCCATGCCAGGTACGTGGCCTCGGGCGACTGATAGCCAATCCTGCGGTCGTCCGTTGCCCAGGCATCGAGCGTGGCACGGTTGACGGCCAAACGGGTGAGAAGTTCCTCCAGCCAGGGCCGTCCGAGCTCCCAGGCAGCCGTGGCCGCCCGCATGCCGGGGGCGGTTGGATGTCCGAGGAGAGCGAACGGTAGGTCGTCGAAACGCCCGGCGAGCTCGTCGGTTCCGAAGCACGCCATCGCGCATCCAACCCCGGCCAGGTTGAATGCCTTCGAGGGTGAGGTGAGGGTGATCGTGCGCTCCGCAATGGCCGATCCCAGAGCCGCCAGCGGCATATGGCGATGCGGCTGGAAGACCAGGTCGGCATGGATCTCGTCGCTCACGACCAGGAGATCGGCATCGAGCGCCACTTCGGCGACCGCAGCTAACTCCTCCGTCGAGAAGACCCGCCCCGTCGGATTGTGCGGGTTGCACAGAAGCAACAACCGGCCGCCCCGGTCGACCGCCTCCTCGAGTGCCGTCTTGGTGAGTCGAAACCCGCCCCGGCGGTCGGTGAGGGGTGCGTCGACAATCACTCGACCGCTTGACTCGATAGCCCAACCAAACGGGTGATAGACCGGATTGGAAATAATGACCCCGTCGCCGGGTCGAGTGAAGGCCATGATGGCCGCCGCCACGCCCTGCATCACATCGAGAATCACACGACTATTGACCGTCGACGGCTCCCAACCTTGCCTCGCGCTGATCCAAGCAACACCAGCCTCGATCATGCGCTGGTGGTCCCGCCGGTCTACGTAGCCCCAGTCACCGTCGGCGAGGAACGATTGCAGCGTCTCGACGATCAGCGGATCCGGTGGGAAGTCCATATCGGCAACCCAGGCCGGGATGACGTCGCCTTCGTAGAGGCGCCACTTCTTGCCCGTCCGGTTACGAAGATCCTCCAACGGTGGCTCGATCACATCGAGAGCGTAGCGGCGCCGGATCGGCTCCATACGCCCGGATGATTCGTCCGGGAATCGTGTCTGCTCGAAGCAGCTCAGCCGGGGCGGGGAGTTCGGTCGTTACCGGCGGGGAGGTCGAATCTCGATTTCGCCGCGTGCCACAGCTCGCAGAGTTTCGTAGAGGGCGGAATCGCGAACGGCATGAGCAGGCAAAGGCAGGGGGATGTCGAAACGAACCATGTTTTCTTCGTCCCGGCGTTCGATCCCGGGTTCGGCGAGGGCTGCCAGGACTTTGCGATTGTCCGACAAGACGTACGACCGGAACCGCTCAACGCCGTTCTCGAGCGCCGATTCGGCAAGCAAACTCAGGAGAATGCCGCCCAACCCCCGGCCCTGGTATTCGTCGAGTACGGCGACGGCTGCCTCGGCAATGGTTGGATCGTCTGGAGGGCACACGTACCGGGCCAATCCGATCCCGGGCCGTTCCCGACCCCGGGCCAATTCGGCCCCCCAGGCGAAATGGGTCCGGTAGTCAATCTCGGTCAAATACGTGAGTTCCTCGTTGGAGAGGTGATCGACGGGACGGAGGAACCGCAGGTAGCGCGATTCGGCCGAAAGGGCGGCCAGTCCTTGGGCGATCCTTGCCCTGTCGGCCGGAACGATCGGCCGTACCCGCACCGGGGTTCCATCGGACAGCTTGACGATGGTGGTACGGATTTGGATGAACTCATCATTGGCTTCCATTACAGGCGCTCGATGGGTACGACGTACAGGAAGATCATCAGGAAGTGGAGGAGTGCGCCGGAGATTACGAGCACGTGGAATACCTCGTGGTACGAGAAGAGCCGCGGGAGAAGTTGGGGACGTTTGGTGATGAGGAGGATCATGCCGATCGAGTAGCAGGCTCCGCCCACGATGAGGAGGATCATGGCTTCGAGGGGGAGCCGATCGAACAGTTCTCGAACGGGGATGACGGCAAACCAGCCCATCACCATGTAGAGCGTGAACGAGAGCCAGTTCCGCACCTTGGGAAACAGCATCTTCTGCAATATTCCAAATACGGCGATGCCCCAGACAACTCCCAGCGTGATCCATTTCCAGGGGGCGCTCAGGACGTTGAAAGCGATCGGGGTGTAGGTGCCTGCCACCAGCAGGTAGATCATTGAGTGATCGAAACGCTGCATCCGCTTCTTCCAACGTTCTTTCCACGGAACCGAGTGATACAGGGAGCTGGTCGTGAACAGGGCGACCATGCTGCCTGCGAAGACGACCATGGTGAGCATTCGGGGCAGGTCCGACATGGTTTTGACGACGAGCACGATGAGACCCGCGAACGAACACACCGCGGCCGTCCCGTGCAGGAAACCGCGCACGGGATGGTGCATTCTCCCGAAAGTGACCCGATCCACACTATGAGCCTACCGCCGCAGCTCATACCGGAAGCTGAGGCCGGTGCGACCTTCCGGGCGGAATCGGGACCTCGAATCGGAACCAGGCGCTGTGCGAGCGGTACCATGCCTTTTTGACCACGTGGGGGATCGATGAGCCAGGACAGAACGGTGCTGCGGCCCATCTACCGCTTGTACGAGGAGCAGCTTCAGCGGCAGATGGATCCGCAAAAGCTGCCGCGCCACATAGGTATCATCCTCGATGGTCATCGCCGCTATGCCCGGGCTGAAGGTCTGGCCGACTACGAGGCCAGCTACCAGGTCGGTATGCGGAAGTTCGAGGAGTTCCTGGGCTGGGTCCAGCAGATGGACATTCCGGCTATCACCGGCTGGTTATTGAGCAGGGAGAATCTGGCGCGCCCGGTCGAGGAGTTGCAGCCCTATTTCGAGGTTCTGATCGGAATGTTCGATCGGTTGCCCGAGCTTGCTCAGCGTTTCGGCTTTGAGCTGCGCTTCATCGGAAGCCTGGACCTGCTTCCGCCAGATCTGGTTGCCGCCGCGAAGCAGGCTCAAGAACGTGCCGGCGCCGGCCGGCGGCGGTTGACGCTCGCCATCGGTTACGGGGGACGTCAGGAGATCGTCGATGCCGTCAAGGATCTTGTCTCGTCGCTGGCGGCCGCCGGGACACCGGCAGAGGAGATTGCAGACCACATCGAAGCCGAGCGAATCGCCGATCACCTCTACACGGCGGACCTTCCCGACCCCGATCTGGTGATTCGCACGAGCGGCGAGTCGCGGCTGTCGGGGTTTCTCCTGTGGCAATCTGCCTACTCGGAGTTTGCGTTCGTCGACGTGTACTGGCCGGCCTTTCGCCGGGTCGACTTTCTCAGAGCTTTGCGGGATTTCACCCGTCGGAACCGGCGGTTCGGGCGGTAGCGGACCTGGTTGCTCAGGAGGTGACCTGCCTCTGCCGTTCCCCGTCAGTGCTCGTGGTCGTGTCCGTGCGTTGCGCCCGAACCGGGCGCATCAGCTCCTCGTCAACAGCCGGGTTCGCCGTGGTTACCGCAGCAGTCGGATCGGTTCTTGAGCTTGATAGCATTGTTCTTGGCCGCCAGCGCCAGTTTCTGGAGAAACGGAAGATCCGAATTGCGCCAGTTGCTGATGACATGACGGGGATGCGGGCGATTACTCATACAGTCAAGCTAGTCGGCTGCTCCCCACCCCGAGCCGGTTTGGGAGAGCGTGAGCGAGCCCACTACCTCTCGACGTACCTCATCTGGCCGACCAGGTATTCGACATGATCCGGGCCGTACGACGACCAGACCTGATAGACGCAATCCGGTTCACCGGCTATCTCAACGAACGCCCGGTACGCCTCGGGGGCCGATGCTCCGGTGACGGGGTCGAGGTGCACGATCCGGTCGGTCGGAAGGTCGAAACTCAGCTCGGGGAAGACCCACACGTCGCTGCCATCTGCAAAGCGCAGACTCGGGTTGCCGTCCGTCCGGTGATCTGGAGCACCGCCGAGTGGCTCCAGGCTGGTTCCGAAGGCCCCTCGACCGCAATCGGCGCAGTACTCGCCGTTGTCGTAGCGACCCGGACCATCGCTTCGATCCCAAGCCACGATCGCGGCTCCGTCGCCGTTGGCCCGCCTGGCCGTGGCGCCGGCGCCTTCGGGTCCCACATCGGCGAAGGCCATCAGGGGACAGGCCGTGGTGCCGAGGTCCTGGTCCCACTCCTCGAGGAAGGCCGGGGAGATTGCGGCTCCGGACAGCCCTGGTTGACTCCAGGGAGCTTCGCCCATGTCGCGGGTGACCTGGTTCGCCCGGTCGATGAGTTGAACCGGGTCGGCCTGCATACCCTCCACCAGCCTGAGCGAATCCAGCAGCGCTATCAGGTGGTCCTCGCCGAGGAACGACCACACGTTATAGAGACACCCCTGACCTTCGACCACCACGTAGCTCAGCACGGGAGCCCCCGAGCCGGGAGCCTCGAGGCCTTCCAGGCCGTAGCCGGCCCGGCTGCCGTCGTCCCAGGCGATCTGATTCGGCCAGATGCCGAGATCTTCGACGCCGCCGGTGATGTCGGCGCCGGCGACCCCGTAGGCGCTCCGACCGCAGTCCGGACAGTATCCGGCGGTCGCGGAGCGTCCCGGACCGTCGGGAAGATCCCAGGCTACGGCCCAACCTCCGCCGAAGTCGGCTGAGCGGCTGATCGCGCCGGATCCCAGAGCGGCCGGGTCGGCCGGGTACAACGCCGAGCACCACGTCCGGTTCTGCGCTTGCCCCCAGTCTTCGATGAGGTGCTGCGGCACAGCGGATTGGGAGAGGGGGAGAGCCGACCAAGGTGCGAGCCCTCCTGCGATCTCGTTGTCCAACCGGGTGACCGTCGTAGTGGTTGCCGGAATCGTGGTTGTCGATCCGGTCGATCCTTCGACCGTTGTGCTTGTTGCCTGGGTTACGGCCGTTTCGTTGGAGCCTCCCAGCATGATGGTGGTGGTGAGAGCGCCGACCACCAGCACGAAGGCCATCGATGCCAGGCCCAGTGCCGGCCCGGTTATGCGAAAGCGGCCTTGTCGACCTTCAGCCATGATCCGGTTGGCGAGGCCGAGAGGCGCCCCCGGCAGGGACTTGGAGTCGACGGGATTCGACTTCCTTACCCGATCAAAGGGATCCTGGGTGCTCATGATCGACCTCCGGAAATCAGGGCCTGCTGGAGTTGCTGCTTGGCGCGGTGGAGACGAATACTCGCTGCGTTCGGTGAGCAAGCGAGGACGATGGCAATCTCGGAGATGGAGAGATCTTCCCAACAGTGGAGACGGATGATCTCCCTATCTGCCAAACGGAGCCCGGCCATCGCCTGGTGCACGTCCTGGTGCTCGCCGTACGAAGGGTCCATCGTTGACTTCTCGGTGAGCGAAGTGATCTTGGCGGCGACGCGATCCTGGCGGCGGCTCCCCCGCCTGGAGTTGGCGAGGACCTTTCGAGCGATGCCGAAGAGCCAGGGGCGGATAGCGTCGGGCGGTGCCGAATTCCACTTTCGCCACGCAATGGTGAACGTCTCGGCAGCTATGTCCTCGGCATCGGCCGGAACGGCGCGCCGTTTTGCGTACGCAAGTATGTCCCGGTAGTGCTGGTCGAAGGCCAGCCGGAAATCGCTACTAGTTCGCGACGCCGACATACTTTCCACGAAGGTCGATCCCCTTGTTATGACTGCGTTCATACTCTCCCATGTCCGGACGGCTCAGTGATCTTTCACCGGGGAGATGAGTCGATGCAGTCAATCTCGGTTCGTCTACGGCCGGTGTCTTCCGGCAACTGAAGCGACCGCCCTTGGGGGAAGGCGGTCGCTATGGTCGGGCTAACACGGGAGGTGGGCTAACCACCCTCTATATCGGCTGGAGTTGGAGTTCCTTGAGGGATTTCTCGGAAAATCGTGAGGCTCTTCTGGAGCACCTACGTTACCCATGCCTTGCGTACAGATGGACCGTTCGAATTGCGGTCCGGAGCGGTTACCTCGTGGTATCTCGATGCCCGTCAAACAACCTTCGACGGCGCCGGCGCCGCGGCCGTAGCGGGAGCCGTACTCGAGGTTCTCGACGAGAACGTTCAAGCGATTGGTGGCATGACCATGGGCGCCGACCCGGTCGCTGTGGCCGGCGCCATGCTCGCTGCCCAGAGGGGTAGGGCGTTGCGATCGTTCTCAATCCGCAAGGTGGCTAAGCGTCATGGAGCAGGAGGAAGGCTGGTTGGGCCGGTGCGTCCGGGAGATATTGTTGCCGTTCTCGAAGACACAACAACGACGGGCGGAGCTTTGCTGGAAGCCATCAACGAAGCAGTACGCTCTGGTTTGCAGGTCGTCCAGGCCATCGCTCTCGTCGACCGAAGCGAAGGCCTCGTTCGGGAACGGCTGACCGAAGCCGGGTTCCCGTATCAGGCGTTGATCACCCCCGAAGATCTTGGAGTTGTCGAATGACCAAGAAGAGTCGAGTTCGAAACTTCGGCGTGGAAGGTCTGGCTGCTCGCCATCCTCGGAGTGCCGTTCCTGCTCATCGGTGCCGACTTCTTCTTCGAACAGAAGTTAATTGGACGGTTTCGAGATCTCATCTACGGAACCGAGGAGCTTCCGGCCATCGAGCCTCGCGACAAGATCATCGCGGCGTTGTTCATTCTGGCGGGAGCCACCCTGATCCTGTGGGGTTTGAAGGAGCTTGTGTTCCCCAAGAAGGTGTTCAGCGCCGATGACCAGGGTATCCGGCTCTCCCTGGCCGGTCCGTTCCAGGCCTCCGATGCTGGTTCCCTGGAGCGAGATTGCGGACGTTTCCTACATAGTGTTGGACGACGAGGGCGAAGATCGCCCCGCAGTTCTGCTCGAAGTTACCGATCGGGCAACTCTGCCTGATCATCCATGGGGGGCCCGCTGGATCAGCCAGGGCGAGTTACTGATCGATACTGCCGGTTGGTCGCCGCCCCCCGCGGACATCGTCGAATCGTTGTGGCAGCTGCGCCAATCCGTCGAGATCGAGACCGGGGACGAGGAAGGGGGCCGTTGATGCTCATCGGAGCACATGTCAACAACGCTCATCCTTTGGACGAAGCCGCATCCAGGCAGGCGGATGCCGTTCAGATGTTTGCCTCGAATCCGCAATCGTGGAAGAAGCCCCTGCCCCGTCCCGATGCCGAGGAGCTGAAGGCGGCCCCGATCCCGATCTATGTGCATGCTCCATACTTGATCAACGTGATCTCCCCGAACAACCGGGTGCGGATACCCAGCCGGAAGATCCTGGTGCAAACGATCGAAGCGGCCGAAGCGTTCGGAGCCGCGGCGGTGATCGTGCATGCGGGCCACGTCACGGACGAGGGATCCATCGAGGATGGTCCCGGGCGTTGGCGGAAGGCACTCGAGCCCCTCGAAACTGAACTGCCGGTTCTGATTGAAAACACGGCCGGGGGAGAGGCGGCGATGGGCAGGCGGATCGAAGACATCGCTCGTTTGTGGGAGGAGATCGGCGATCTTGGGCCAGGGTTCTGTCTTGACACCTGTCATTTCTGGGCCGCCGGCGAGGACCTCGACGGTCTCGTCGATCGGGTGATGGCCGCTACCGGTCGGATTGATCTGGTCCACTGCAACGACTCGCGTGATCCGTTCGATAGCAGGCGGGATCGCCACGCCAACCTTGGCAAGGGTGAAATCCCTCCGGATCAGCTCCTCGGTGTCGTACGAGAGGCCGGTGCACCGGTCATCGTGGAAACCCCCGGAGGTCCAGACGAGCAGGCCGCCGATATTGCCTGGCTGCGGGCGAATCTGTGAGATGTCACGTATCAGCTATCAGCTATCAGTTTCACGAGAATGGTATGCCCTCGCTGACTGCTGACCACGCTGACTGCTGACTGCTGACTGCTGACTGCTAGCCCTCCGCTGCTTCCCGTATCTGCTCGATGACAACCATGTTGGCGACCCCGTCGGTTGGGGGGGTCGGGACCGGGAGATCATCGAGGACTGCCCGGGCGAAGAGCCTTGCTTGCACGGTGTATTGATTGGTCGCAGGGAAGGTGATGGTGACGGTGTCCGGGTCGACCGGGGCATCGCCACCGCGCGTCAGGAAGATCCGGGTTTCCCGGTCCGGGGGGATATTGAAGGGGATCTCGACTTCGATCCGGCCGTCCGAGCCCAGCAAGTGCACTCGCTGATCGGGTTCCGTCTGGGTGGAAACGACGAAGTCGGCCTGTCCTTCTCCGAATTCGAGCAGGGCCGAGGTCACGGTGTCGGTTCCGAAATCGGGATGGCGCCGGATGGAGGCCTGGACCCTGGTCGGTTCGCTTCCGAACAGCATGCGAGACGCGTTGACGGCGTAGCAGCCGATATCCATGAGGGCGCCGCCGCCTGTTTCCAGCTGATTGCGGATATTGGAAGGGTCGTCGTTGAAATACGTGAAGCGAGTTTGGACCGAACGCAACTCGCCGATGGCTCCCGATGAAACGAGGTCGCGCACCTTCATCCAGGAGGGATGGAGCCGGTACATGAAGGCCTCCATCAGCTTCACCTTTTCCTCCGCACAAACATCCACCATGTTCTGCGCGTCGGCCGACGTCATCGCAAAAGGCTTCTCACACAGCACGTGTTTGCCGGCCCGCGCCGCCTTGATGGTCCACTCGCGGTGCAGCTGGTTGGGAAGCGGGTTGTAGATCGCGTCAACATCCTGCGCGGCGATCAGTTTTTCGTAGCTGCCGTACACGGTCGGGATGGCCAGACGATCCGCGACCGCTCTGCCCCGTCCTGCGTCCCGGGAGGCGATGGCCACCACCTCGCAATGGGGAGCGGCCTGGATGGCGGGGATCACCTGCCTGGTGCCTATGGCGGCCGTGCTGAGAATGCCCCAGCGCACTTTTTCAGTCATGTCTCCTCAATTCAGTGGTGTCCACCGGAGGGTGGCATTGGCGACCAACGGGTATCCGGGTGTCACGATATAGGGATCCTGGTTCAGCGCATCAGGCGGTGCGGTCTGCGGCTCAAGACAGATTGCATAGTCCCTCTCGTTGTAGACCACCCACCAGTCAGAGTCAGCCGCCATCTGGAGTCGAAGGTAGCCGGGCCATTGCAGACTTGGCGGCTCCTCGACTCCTCCGAAGCAGTCGTCCCAGGGCCCCTCCGGAACCGCCGTCCGCTCCCGGGTGGCTATGCCGTGTTCGTCCCGGCGGAGCATGAAGCCCGGTCGAAAGTCGAGTTGTGCCTGAGCGCCGCCAATCCGGGTACGAAACCACGGATGCCAGCCACACGAGGCCGGCATCCGGCCCTCCGTGGCATGGACCTCGAGACGAAGATCGAGAGAGTGGTCTTCCAGGTGGATCTCGTGCCTGATGAACCCCGGAAATGGCCACGATGGTCCGAGGTCCGTCACGAACGTGGTTGGTGCTTCGTGCTCCCACTCCTGGAGGTGGGCCGTTCCGTGCAGGGCATGTCCGTCGGAGGTGCGAGGCAAGTCGTACTGTTCTCCTTCGAATGTGAAGTGTCCGGCGCGAACCCGGCCCGCGTACGGTGCCATCGGGTACAGGCCCCATGCAATGGAGGCCTTTCCCGTCGTGACGAGCAGCTCATGTCCGCCGACCCGCCAAGAGGCCAATCTGGCCCCGTTGTCGAGGTCGATGATCAGGTCGGCGTCCCCCGTCGACATCTTCACCTGCCTGGACTTCATGGGCGAAACTTAGTGCCGCTACCGTGCCTCCGATGAAGAAGACCATGGGTCTGGTGGCCTTGAGCGTCGCTGCATTTGTCGCGCTCGGTATGCCGAAATCGGCCTTCGGGGTCGCCTGGCCGTCGGTGGCCGGAGATTTTGGTCGGCCGGTGGCCGATCTTGGCCTGGTTATCGCGGTGTACGTGGTTGGTTACTTCGTCGCTTCGGCGGCCACCGGCCGGCTGACCCGCCGTTTCGCGGTTGGGAGCTTGCTCGTGGCGGCTTCGAGCTTGGCGACGGTCAGTTTGCTTGGATACGCGACGGCACCCGACTGGCTCTGGTTGATGGTGGCAGTCATCGGCTTGGGCGTGGCAGGTGGAGTCATCGACTCCGCAGTCAATGCGGTTGCCGCTCTCCATTTCGGAGCACGGACCATGGGGATGCTCCATGCCGGCTTCGGCATCGGAGCGACGCTCGGGCCCCTCATCATGACGACTCTGATCGAAACGAATGCCTCGTGGCGGATCGGATTTGGCGTGCTGGCCGTAGCTCAAGGCATCCTGGCTCTGCTGTACGTCCGGACCCGGACCGAGTGGAGTGTCAGCGTCGATCTCGCCGACGGATCGTCGGCCGCCCGTCCGGCCAGGAGAAGTCTGGTGTGGGGTGCCCTGGTCATGTTTGCTCTGTACACAGGGGTAGAGGTTGGAACCGGGCAGTGGGCCTACACACTGTTGACCGAAGGCCGGGGTATGTCGACGGTCGCCGCCGGAGGAGCCGTCACCGCCTTTTGGGCAGCATTGACCCTCGCGAGGTTGACGCTGGGTGCCGTGGGTCACCGGGTTTCGATTCACCGACTGCTCTCGGTCAGTTCAATCTTTGTAATAGTCGGAGCGGCATCGCTCTGGCTGAACCCGGTGGCGTGGGCCGGACCGGCCGGTCTGGTCGTCATGGGTTTGGCGCTCGGACCGATCTTTCCGCTGCAAACAACGCTCACCCCGACGAGGGTGGGTGCCGCCTTCACCCCAACAGCGGTCGGTTATCAGCTGGCAGCCGCCACCTTTGGTGCCGCCGTCATCCCCGGCGGGCTCGGGCTAATGGTTGCAGGGCTGGGCCTCGAGGTGGTTGGTTTGGTTGTGATGGTTGCGGCGGCGATGTTGGCCGGTTCCATTGAAGTCCTGCGTCGGCTCAGCCTCGCCAACCCGGCCCAAGGGGCCATCACTCGGTGACCAGCCCGGCTCCCATCCTGGCCAACTCGATGTCCACTTCCTCTGCGAGACCGCTCACGCCAACGGCCCCGATGGTGTGACCGTCGACCACGACCGGCACCCCGCCGCCCCACGTCACGTAGCGAAGGTCCCCGAAATTGGTCATGGGAAACCCTTCTTCGTGTGAGCGCTTACCGAGCGCACCGCTCTCGGTCTGTGCCCGCGCCGCGGTATAGGCCTTGTTGATCGCAATCACGATAGATGGCAGGTCGCATCCATCGGTTCGGAGGAAAGCCATCAGCTCGCCGTGCCCGTCGACGACGGCGATCGCCGCACCTCTTTGCTGCGGTTCGAGTTCGCTTCGGATAGTGTCGAGGATCCGGGCTGCATCGTGATGCGAGAGGGTTCGAGGTTGGCTCATGTGACCTCCGCCAGCTTGATGGGTGCTCGCTCCCGCGCCGAGAGGACGGCTGCCTCCATCACTCGCTGTGTGATGTAGGCGTCGGCAAAATCGGGAATGGGCACGACCGGTTCTGCTCCGTTCAGTGCCGCAACGATGTCGGCTGCCTGGTTGGCGAAGGTGTGTTCGTAGCCAAGCCAGTGCCCGTCCGGCCACCAGCTCGAGGCGTACGGGTGCTGGTCGTGCATGGTCTGAATGGTTCGCCACCCCTGCAGCCGGGGTGCGTCGGATCCATCGAAGAACTCGAGTTCGTTCATGCGTTCGAAGTTGAACCGTAAAGCTCCGAGCTCGCCGTGGATCTCGATGCGATTGGAGTTCTTGACACCGGTCGCCAAACGGGTCGATTCGAAGGAGGCGATCGCTCCCCGCCGGAACCTGGCCAGGAACAGCACTGCATCATCAACAGAACTGCGTCCTTTCCTGGTGGCGTCGTCGGGGAGGGGCCTTTGCTTGATGAAACGTTCGTCGATCGCACCGGTGACTTCGACGATCTCATCGCCGGTCACGAACCTCGCCATATCGATGATGTGTGCCATGAGGTCGCCGAGGGAGCCCGACCCGGACGTGGCCTTTTGAAAACGCCAATTGAGAGGCGTGTCGGGTCCTCCCCAACTCTGCAGGTAAGCCGCCCGTACGTGATAGATCCGACCGAGTCGCCCTTCGGACACCAACTGGTGGGCGAGCGCCAGAGCGGGGGCGCGGCGGTAGTTGAACCATACGAAGGTGGGCGCCTTCGTCCGGCGAGCAGCGTCGCGCATGTCCCGGGCATCCTGCAAGGTACCGGCCAGCGGTTTTTCGCAGGCGACTGCCAACCCGGCCTCGAGCGCGGCAACGGCCTGCTCGCAATGGAGGTGATTGGGGGTTCCGATGTCGACGAGGTCGACGGCCGGGTCCGAGACCGCAGTCCTCCAGTCGGTCGTCCATGTGGCCCAACCCCACTGTTCCGCGAATCGTTCGAGGTACTCAGGGTCACGGGCTGCGACGGTGTGCAAGACCGGCCGCTGGGGCAGATCGAAGAAGTGGCCTGCTTGGAGCCAGGCGTTGGAGTGTGCTTTGCCCATGAATTTCGAGCCGAACAGGGCGATGTTGAGCGTGGGGGTGGTCATGGACCCGAGGTTATCGGACTCGACGGACCCGCGAGCCGATGCTGAACAAACTCGAAACATCGCGGTCTCGTTGTTGAGTTCGACGTGAGGATTCGTAACCTGTGCAAGGTGAGCACTGCAAACCACCCGAACGGGAGGGTGCTCGTCGTCGACGACGAGCCGATGGTGCGCGAGGTGGTGACCCGCTACTTGGAACGGGATGGGTTCCGCGTCGATGCAACCGGTGATGGCCTGGCCGCCCTCGAGCTGGCGCGAGCCCACCCACCCGACCTGTTGATCCTCGATGTGATGTTGCCGTCGAAAGATGGGTTCAGCGTCCTGGCGGAGCTCAGGAAAACGAGTTCTGTCCCGGTCATCCTGCTGACGGCACGTGCCGATGAGACGGATCGCGTTCTGGGACTCGAGTTGGGGGCCGACGACTATGTGGTGAAGCCATTCTCCCCGCGCGAGTTGGCCGCCCGGGTCAGATCGGTGCTGCGTCGTTCCAACCCGGAAGAACCCGGTTCTCGCCTGGAGTTCGAAGGGCTTTCCATCGATCCCAAAACCCGGGAAGTCAAAGTTGGGGAGAGAGTGGCCGATCTGACCCCGCGGGAGTTCGACGTTTTGGCCTTTCTGGCCGCCCATCCGCGGCAGGTATTTTCGCGTGGTCAGCTGCTCCAGCAGGTTTGGGATTCTTCGGCAGAGTGGCAGGATCCGGCCACCGTTACGGTGCACATGCGACGCCTGCGAACCAAGCTCGAGATCGATCCCCAGGATCCGCAATGGTTGTTGACCGTCTGGGGTGTCGGCTATCGGTTTGAGCCTTGAGATTCATCCTCGTTCTCATTGCCGTGGTGGTCGCGGCTCTGGCAGTCACTGAGTTGACGATGCAGCCATCGGCGGCCGATCGGACTGCCCTGCTGGTGATCTTCGGGTCAATCGCCGTGGCCACCGGACTGGCCGGCTGGCTCCTGCCGAGGGTGACGTCTCGATTTCGTACTCTGCGGCACACCGTTCTGCTGGTTTCTATGGCGGCTGTCGCAGTGGTGGCAGTGGCGGTCGCCGTCTCTGCGCAGTTGATGTTCCTTTCTTCTCACGATCTCCGGCTCGTAGTTGTGGCGGTCGGGCTGGGGGTGGTGCTTGGTGCCCTTCTGGCGGCCACAATCTCGCGGCCCTTAGCCGCAGATCTCGAACGTCTGGCCGGAACTGCCCGAAAGGTCGGCAAAGGTGATCTGTCTGCGCACGCCGGTCTGCATCGGCCCGACGAGGTGGGGACCGTTGCCGTCGCCATGGACGGTATGATCGATGCCCTGCGGGCGGCGGAGGTCGAGCGGGACCAGGTCGAGGCGGCCCGCCGGACGTTTTTAGCCGCCATCGGACACGATCTGCGAACCCCCCTGACCTCCATGAAGGCAACGATTGAAGCTCTCCAGGATGGTGTGGCCGAGGAGCCGGAACGGTATGTGCGCTCGATGCTGGCCGATCTCGACCTCCTTTCCGGTCTTGTCGAAGACCTGTTCCTTCTCGCCCAGATTGAGGCAGGCAAGCTGGAGTTGCATGCGGAGCCCGTCGATCTGGCCGATCTGGCCGACGAAGCAGTTGAGGCGATGACGCCGGTAGCCCGTCGCCGGGGAGTTGAGATCGAGATCAAAGCCGACCGGCACATCACGGTCTTGGCCGGCGAGCGGGAGCTGGGCAGGGTCATCCGCAACCTCCTCGACAACGCTATTCGCTATGCCCCTGCCACATCCCGCGTTCGGGTGGAGGTCGGGAACGGTCCGCATGAGGCGACCGTGCGGATCGTCGACGAGGGGCCGGGCTTCCCCGATGACGTAGATGTGTTCGAGAGTTTTGCCAAAGGTGACGCCGCCCGCACGCGAACGCACGGTGGAGCGGGCCTGGGAATGGCCATTGCCAAGGGTCTGGTAGAAGCACACGGCGGTTCGATCGCCATCGAGCCAGGTTCGGGCGGCCGGGTGACCTTCCGGCTGCCGGTGATTTCCTGATCGGTAGAGAGACAAACTTCCCGATCCCTTTTTCGCTTCTGGAAACCCGGAACTCAACCTCCGGTCCTAACGTCTCATGAGGATGAAGAAACTCTTCCTTGCCCTCATGGTGGTGGTCACCGCCTGTGCCCCGGATGGCTCCGGGACGGGAAACACCGCAAACCCAGATAGTGCATCGACGTCCACCACGCTGGTTGATCTGGAAACGTGGTGTGCCACCCAAACTCCCGACCGCTGCGTTGAGGGTCTGGTGTACCTCGATGGGAACCCGGGACGCGAGAGGTGCGTGTTCACCGTCGCAGATGACTCCCAGCGGTTCTGGGAGCTTTGTGATGCATCCGGCCAGGAGGGTGAGCCGGTTACCACGATTCCAACCGGGCAGACGGAGGCCGAGCGGCTGGCCGCCGAACAGGCCTACCGGGATGAGGTGACCAGGCGACTGCCGGCGCTCGATGAGCGGGCTGTTGCGTTGCTGATGGCGGCCCACCCGGACGGGACGGTCACGGGCGGGCTCCTGTTCGTCGATCCCCTGGCCCTGTCAGACGTAGAGCAGCTGGCCGCCGGGCAAGGGGCGGTCCTGATCTCCGCGTGGCGGACCGACTATCTCTGTTTTCCCGGGATCGAAGACTGGCCCGTAGATACCGCCAGCCGGTTCGCCTACCTGGACGGGGTCGAGAGGGCCCGGCAACTCCGCGAAGAGATGGAGAACAGCACCACGCCGGTGACGGGCGGTCACATACCTTTGGACGCTTTCGCGGTCATGGAGCAGGAAGCGGTTGCCTTGCGAGAGCCGGGGGTGCTCATCGAGGCCGTCCGGGCCGGCCTCCCCGTCGGTTCCCTCGAGTCGCTTTGGGACGATCCTCACGTCGCGAGGCTCCGTTTGGCCGACTTCCCGGTCGAGTGGCTCGACCTGAGCGATCCTCCGGTCCCAACGTGTGAGGGTGGATGATGCATCCGCCGCCGGCCGCCTCCTGAGAGGGAGGACCGTCGAGAGAACGCACGGGTAAGGGGTCCAATTGCCGGCCAAAGGACCCGTGCCTGGGGAATCAGCAGGGCAACCTTCTACCATCTCGATGTGTTGGATTCTCCCTCCTTCCGGCGTGGGCTGCGCGACGGGTTTCCCGTCTTCCTGGCGGTTGGGGTTTTTGGAATTGCTTTCGGAGTGCTGGCGGTTCAAGCCGGCTTGGCGCCCTGGCTGGCCGTCACGGCTTCGGTTGTGATCGTGTCCGGCGCGGCCCAGTTCGCGTTGGTTGGCTTGCTGGCGGCGGGCCCGGGCCCGGTTCTGGTGGCCACGACCGGACTTGCTCTGCGGCATCTGCCGATGTCGGCAAAGCTGGCCGACCTCGTGGGGGACCGATCGCTGCGTACGAGATTGAGTCTCGCCTGGGTGCTGACCGATGAGACGTTTGGTCTCACGCTCCGGGCCTCACAAACCGGGGTCCAGGATCTTGCTGCCTATAAGGCGGCGGCAGATGTGATGCTCTACTCAGCCTGGGTAGCAGGAACCGCAATCGGCGCTTTCGTCGGAAGAACCATCGACCCGGCCGCTCTTGGCATCGACGTCCTCTTTGCCTTGCTGTTCCTGGGACTGGCTGCTCCGCTGATCAGGAACAGGCGGGACTGGATCGTGGCCGGCCTGGCAGTGGTATTCGCCCTTCTGGCCACGATGGTGCTCCCGGAAGCCTGGCGGATCACCGGAGCGGCTACTGCCGCCGCTTTCGTAGGGACGGCCATTCGTGACTAGCAACCTCACTGTGATCCTCGTAGTCGCCGTCATCACCTTCGGCAGCCGGGTTGTCTTCCTCGCCCGCCGCCGGCCGGTTCCGGAGGGGATGGTCGGCCGCTTCCTCGAGGTGTTCCCCCTGGCGTTGTTCATTGCCCTGGCCGCCGGCGGTCTGATCGCTCCGGAAGGCACCCTGGCCGTTACCCCTGCCCTGGGGGGCGCCGTGGGCGGAGTGACCGGCGCCGTGGTGACCCGACGATCCCTGGTCGGGACCATCGTCATCGGAGCCGTTGGATACTGGCTGACCCGGCTTGTCGTGGGATGAGAGGTCCGTCGAGAACAACGTGTCGCGCATGATGCCCGACGGCATCGCGGTACGGACTCCTATTCCTGCAGGTACTCGATGATCCTGGCCTCTTCCGACTTGCCGTCGTTGATGAACTCGACCACGAAATCACGCGCCCGTTCGTCGAGGTATTGCACCGGAGGGCTCTTCATGAAATATGCAGAGGGGCCGGGGAGCGGTCCGCCCATCCCGCGATCTCTCGCTATCTGCACCGTTCGGATCGCGTCGATCACCACTCCTGCGGAGTTCGGTGAGTCCCATACCTCCAGCTTCAACTCGAGGTTGAGCGGGACATCCCCGAACGACCTTCCTTCGAGGCGGATGTAGGCCCACTTGCGGTCCGACAACCAGGAGACGAAATCGGACGGTCCAATGTGAACGTTGCCGTCCCCGAGGTCGTAGGGGATTTGTGAGGTCACCGACTGCGTCTTGGAGATCTTCTTCGAGTCCAGCCGGTCCGGTTCCAACATGTTCTTGAAGTCCATGTTGCCGCCAACGTTCAGCTGCATGGTGCGCTCCAGGTCGACGCCCCGTTCCTCGAATAGCCGCGCCAAAGCGCGGTGGACGATCGTTGCCCCGACCTGCGATTTGATGTCATCGCCGACCAGGGGAAGTCCGGCAGCCCGGAAGCGTTTCGCCCAGGAAGGGTCGGAGGCGATGAACACCGGAATGCAGTTGACGAATCCCACTCCGGCTTCCAGAGCCGCAGCCGCGTAGAACCTGGTGGCCTCTTCTGAGCCGACCGGCAGGTAGTTGACGAGGACATCTGCGCACGCTTCCCGGAGAACGGCGGCGACATCAACAGGACTAGCCATCGATTCCTCGATTGAGTCCCGATAGTGGGGTCCGAGCCCGTCGAGGGTCGGCCCGCGCATGACCTCTACCCTGAGATCGCCCACGTCGGCGAAGCGCACGGTGTTGTTCAACCCGGCCCACATGGCCTTGGCCACGTCCATTCCCACCTTGGTCGAGTCCACGTCGAAGGCAGCAACGACCTGCAGGTCACCGATGTGGTAGTCGCCCATCACGACGTGCATGAGTCCAGGGATCGAGTCGCCGGGTGGTGCCTCCCGGTAGTACTCCACTCCCTGGATCAAAGCGTTGGCGCAGTTGCCCACGCCGGCGATGGCCACTCGTATGTTGCTCAAGAGTCTCTGGACCTTTCGTGGTGTTCGGCCGCCGGCCAAGCCGATCGGCGTTCGTCCACCGCTGAGTTAGCTATCTTGCCCAAAGGCCGGAGTTACGTCCACTCGCTTTGACCTGACCGGCCATACCCTCGACAATTCGATTTTGTCCAAGAAAGGCAGACAACCATGACCGAAACACTGGTCACGATTCATTCCATCTGGCGCTGGCTGGTGCTGGTCGGCCTCATCGCCGCTCTGGTCTATGGGTTTTCCCGTCGGTCTGACGCTCCGCCGCTCGACAAGAGCACCGGCCGACCGTTCACCTTTGCCCTGATCATTCTGGATATCCAGGTCCTCATCGGCTTGCTGGTCTGGATCGCCGGCAGTGGATGGGAACTGAACGTCTTCCTGGCCTGGATCCACCCGGTTGGCATGATCCTGGCGCTCGGGCTGGGGCACGCCCTGGTGGGTCGAGCCGTCCGATCCGGTGGAACCCGGGGCTACCGGACGGCCGCGTTCGGGATTTTGGGGGCGCTGATCATCGTGGGCGGGTTGATTCCCTCGGGGTCATGGTTCTGAGACGAACAGCCCTCATCCTGGTGGCCGCGCTGGCCGTGAGCGCTTGCGGTGCCACCCACGGTCCCTGGACCGACCCGAGCGGGAATCTCGCCTCCTCGGGCATCATCGTCGAGTACGAAGGGTTCCGGCGGTGCGGAACCCACGACGTGGTCTTCATCGAATATGCGGGTCGGACCTACGCCAACGACCCGAGTGGCGCACTGGGGCCTCTCACCGCTCCGAGTGGACAAGCGTTGACCTTCAACAACCAGGCGCAACTCCCCACCGATGCGGCCGCCAGCGGATATCGCCATACGTTCCGAGAAGTGTGGGTGGCCCAATCTGATCTCGAGGAGTATCTCTACATCGTGTTCGACGACGAACGGGTCGAACGCTGGCCGCGGGCAGAAGTTCCGTGCGAATAGCACCGGGTCTCGGTCTGGTGCAACCGGGGTGAGGTCGAACGGCCCGGGCTAGCGGTCGTAGTCGATCAGCACAATCAGCGAGCCCCGATACCGCGACCCATCGATGCTGGTTCCGGCGATGATGGCGTTGAACGGTTCGAGCGCCACTCGCACGTCGCCTTCCGCTCCGAACACATCGACCATGCCGCCAACGTCTGCAAAGAAGGAGACGGCGAAGTTGTCGCCCGGAAGCGCATCGACGGCGGCGGCATAGGCCGGATTGGCCGTCAGGTTGGGGCCTCCGGCACCGATCCTGGCCAGGTCAGACGAACTCGTGCCGATCATGAATCGCTGGTCGGTGACCCCGTAGGCGACGGCTTCTTGACCGTCATCCTCGAAGACGTAGAACTCGTTGCCGGCAACGTTGGTTGTGACGAAAGGCATTCCCTCGTCCGTCAGCAAGGTGTTCAGTTTCCGAACGGTGGCGCGCAGCGGGTCGGGCGATGACGTGCCGACGAACCCGACCAGCCCGATCGGGTAGCCGGCTTCGGCGGCCAGCAAACCGGCCTCGGATCGGAGGAGAGCGACCCCGAGGGAGCCGTCCAGGTACGCGACGAAGTCATCGATGGGGTGGAAACCGATTTCGAGAGCGAATTCATCGAGCTGTTCCTCGTAGTCGGACTGGAATCCCATGATCGAAGCCGCAACGGAGGACCAGATTCCGGCCGGGCTGCCGTATTCGGCGAAGGCAAGGGCATCGACCGGGAGCAAAGCAGGGACGGCCCCGGTGCCGAGCAGTTCCTGGGTGTACCACCCGGGCGCGTTGCCTTCCTCGAAGAGAACTACTGCGTCGAAGGCGATCCCGCTCTCTGTGACGGTTACGGCCATTGACGCTCCGGTCCAGCCGTCCAGGAGGTCTTCGGCCAGCTCAACGTCTGGTGAGGAGGGGGCGAAATCGGTGGTCAGAATGTCCCCGTAAAGGGTCCGGTAGAAACCGGCGTCCACCCAACCGGTGAATAGTCGCGACTCGGGAAGGGATTCGGTTGCCTCTGTGAAGTTCGGGTTGTCGGCGAGCGATGTTCCCCTCTGGGCATCGATACCGCGTTGGACGCCCACTGTGGTGCCGGCCAGCAACATGCCGTCGGAAACTCCGATGGCTGCTTCGGTTCCGGCGTCCGTCCAGACCAGCAAGTCAACCCCACCGTAGGTGAGGGGCGCCAGGACGATGCCTTGACGTCCAACCGATTCACTGAACGTGTTCAGGAAGTCCTGCGCCTCCCCTTCGTTGCGTACCTCAACGGCTATCAACACGTCGGGGGTCGTTGTGGAATCCAGCGGATCCCACCTTCCGCCCAGCACGCCAACCCCGATCGTTCGACCGATCCAGGGCCTGATGTCGTTGGAGAAGTCGAATCCGGCCGAGGCCTGGAGTTGGGTGTCGAGATCGGCGATCAGAGCTTCGGGGTCCTGGACGTCTCCACCGAGGCGCCCGAGGACTCCCCGGACCGTGTCGACCAGGGCACCGGTGGTGTCCTCGCCGGTGAGTTGCAGGAGGTCGACGGCGAAATAGACGTCTGTGTCGGGAGGCATGGCGGCGGCCGGAGCCTGGCTGACGGCTGTGAAGGCCTGAAGCGCGAGGAAACCCCCTCCACCAACCAAGGCCAGGACGGTTACGGCGCTTGCCACCAGCACCCAGGGGCCGCGCCGCTTGGGCGGCACCGAGGCCGGTTGGTAGGAAGCCTGTACCAGACCGGATTCGGAGGGCATGTCGAAAGAATCGGCGGGCAGCTCGTACGGATCAGACGGGGGATTGTCCATGCCGCTGTCTATCGGCATTTGTGTCGAGGAGCTTGAACAAACTGGGCACGCGGATACTTCGGTTACCCGGCAAGGCTACCCAGGGTGAATTGATGGTGTCTCGACCATTGATCCTGGACGTTGATCAGCAGCCAGACCAGACGAGCGTCGCACCTGAGTGGCAGTTCAGGTTCGATCTCTTCCCGGATAACCTCGATTTCGGCTGGACGGGAGGTGTGCGCCACGGTCAGGTGGGGGATTACCTCGTCGTATTTGCCGGTATACGGAGGCGCCTCGGGCCACCGGGTTACGACGGCCGCCGTGAGCCGCAAGAACGGCTCGTTCGGTTCGGGAGCCAGGTACACGGCTTCGGGAAAGCAACGGATGGCCTGCAGGGTGAACCGGAACGGCGCAGCGCCCGCAAAGATGGCGGTGAGTTCGGAGAGCACGGTCGGGGTCAGAACGTCGGGGTGGAGGAAAGGGTAGACCACGGTGATATGGGATGGCAGCCCCCGCGGCGCCGTTGGGTCACACCGGGTCCGAAGACCTCCTACAACCGGTTCGGCTTCAGGAACGGGGATGATCAACGTCGATTCAAAAGTCAATACGCGCCCCCGAGTTTGCGATGATCCCACGATGCGACGCTTTCCGGTTCGACCATGACGACCGTGTTCTTGTCTGCGTGTCTCCCGAAAAGCACCTCGAGAGCGTCGGGATCGAGGAGGGAGGCTTCTCCGCTCCCTTCGTGCTTGGCGGCTATTTGCCCGTACACCTCGAGAACGGTCAGGCGGTCTTCGATCAACCGGGCGTGACCCTTGACCATGACGCCGCGCAATTCTGCGTAGGCATCTCCGGCTTCGACCAGGACGGTGAGGCGGGGGTTGCGGCGCAGATTGGCAATCCGTTGCGACTTGGAGAAGGAACGGAACGTGATGAGACCGGCACGCATCACGTACCAGAGCGTCGTGAGATGCGGGTGGCCGGCAGAACCGAGCGTGGCCACCTGCAGCTTACGACCGGTGGCGAGGAACTCGCCGATCTGATCGGCGGACATCGAGATGTCTCTGCGCACCATGGCAACAGCGTAGATGCAGGCGGCCGATGGGGCAGTTCGAGCGAGGTTTGTGAGGATCAAGACGCGCCCCGCCCCTGCCGATACTGACTGTCAGATGTCGCAGGCAACGAAAACCGAAGATCGCCCGGGTAGCTCCCGTCGGGGGGGAGCCATACCGCGAGACGACCCGTCGAAACGGCATACCATCAATATGTCGCTGGTACGCCGGTACCACCTGACCCGCCTGGGTGTAGCCGTAGCGATGTCTGTATTGAGTCTGGTCTTCGCGTTTGCTTGGGATTGGTCGGCCGGGTTGATCGTCGCCGGGGTAGCTGTAGTTGCTACCACCGACGCGTGGTTGCGCTATGCAGGTCGAGGGTCTCCATCGACGCTCCTGCCTTTGATCGTGGACGCAACGGCCATAGGTCTTGCCACCGTGTTCGGTCAACTGCCCGCCGAGGTGGTGATTATCCCGTTTTCGTACATCGTGGTCAGCGCCTTTGCCCTCCTGGAAGTCGGCACCGCCATTCGTTTTGCTCTCTATCCGACAGCTTGGGTGATCCTGCATCTGCTGGTGGTCGATTCCACGGGGTGGTCGGGGACCGAAGTGTGGGTCATCAGGGCCATCGGACTCCTCGCCTACTTGCCGGGGATGGTGGCCATCCTGATTGCCACCTCGGATGCTCTTCGATCCGCTCAGCGGCTCGACGCTCGCCTCATGGCCAGCGAGAAACAGCTCGAGCTGACCGTCACCGGCGCGCCGTTGATTCTGTTCGAATACGACGATCAGGGCACCTTCACCCTGTCCGAGGGAGCCGCCCTAGGGACTCTGGGATTGGCTCCCGGTGAGGTCGTCGGAAGGTCGGCCCTCGCGGTGTACGCCGAAATGCCCGCGGTGCTGGCCGGGGTGAAGCGATCCTTGCAAGGAGAGTCCTTCACCGAGGTGGCCCATGTCGGTGAATTGTTCTTTCAGGTGCAGTACCGGCCTCAGTTCGACGACCGCGGCACACTCGAGAGGGTGATCGGTGTGGCCACCGACGTGTCCGATCGCGTGGCCGCCGAGGAAGCCCTCGCCGCCCAGGTTCGTTCGAAAGACCAGTTCGTGGCAACGATCGCCCACGAGCTGCGCACCCCGCTGACCGCGGTGGTAGGTCTGTCGGAAGAGCTGCGGTCGAGTTATCAGATGTTCGGGCAGGATGAAATCGCGGAGTTCATCAACATGATTGCCGATCAGGGCCACGAGGTCGCAGCCATCGTCGAGGACCTCCTGGTAGCCGCCCGGGCCGACATCGGCAAAGTATCGGTGATCTCCCAAGATGTGGATCTGCAGAGGTCCGTCGAAGGGGTCCTGGCGGAAACCAATCACCTGCGGACTTCAACCACGAGTTCAATCTCTGTGGTTGGCGAAGCTGGTGTGGCCGTTGCCGATCCGCAACGCGTCCGTCAGATTCTTCGCAACCTGGTTACCAACGCGTTCCGGTATGGAGGCGATCAGGTCTCCATCGAACTGGTCCGCAATGGATCGTGGAGCAAGGTGGTCGTCGCCGACAACGGATCCGGGGTTCCGGTGGCGGACGAGGAGTCGATTTTCGAACCGTTTCGCCGGGCCCACAATGCGCCGGGAATGCCGGGCTCGGTTGGGCTGGGGCTGTCGGTGGCCCGCAAACTCGCCGAGATGATGGACGGCACTCTCAATTACCGGCGGGTGGGATCCCGTACGGAGTTCGAGCTGGCCCTGCCGGCCGCGCCCGACCACGGTTACGGAGTCGGATGAGCGTTTGCTCTACTCCGGATCGCCTGCTTCGGGTCGGTCGGGGGACGACGCCGCGTCCGGAGCCTTCAGCATGGTCAGCAACATGACACTGGGTTCGAGGGCGACGACCGAATGGGGAAGCTTCGCCGACATGTGGGCCCAATCGCCGGGCTTGACCTCGACCGTTTCTGAACCCATCGTCAAGCGAAGGTGTCCGGACAGGACCTGCACGATGGCGGGCAGTGACGCCGTGTGCTCGGTGAGTTCCTGATCGTGGTCAAAGGCAAATACGACGACCCGGATGTGGTCGTTCTTGAAGACCACCTTGCTGAGGGTTCCCTCATGGGGAATCTCCGTTGCGGAGATCAAATCACCGAGGAAGGTTTGTGCATCAGTCATAACCGGAATCGTACCGTGAACTGCGGAGAGAGTTCGCCGAGGGGGTTTGGGGCGCCGTCCAGTAGGCTGGATAACGACCTCCCGGGCATGGTTGACCCGCAGGGCAGCTAAGGCCCATCGGGGAGCGCAAAGACCTGTGATTTCGTTGAGTCCCCCAACCCGCTGCGGTGGGGAGAGAGGAATCGAACATGGCCGACAAGACCAGCGTCCCGGATGTCCGGGCTCGCAAAGGTGGTCCCAAGCTGACCATGGTGACCGCCTACGACGCTCCAACGGCCCGCATCGTTGACGCGGCCGGGGTCGACATGATCCTGGTGGGTGACTCGGTCGCCAACGTAGTCCTCGGTCATGACGACACTCTGGCCGTCGACATCGACGTGATGATCCACCACACCGCCGCGGTTGCCCGTACGGAACCCAACGCCCTCATTATCGGCGATATGCCCTGGATGAGTTATCACGTATCCGTCGGCGATGCCGTGAGAAACGCCGGCCGCCTTGTTCGCGAGGGAGGGGCCGAGGCCGTAAAACTGGAGGGAGGCCGCAAGCGCATTGCGGTGATTGAAGCAATCCTCTCCGCGGAGATACCGGTAATGGGCCATCTGGGGCTTACCCCCCAATCCGTGCACTCTATGGGTGGGTATCGGGTCCAGGGGAAAGGCGCCGACGCGGCCAAGGAGCTGCTCGAAGATGCCCATGCGGTAGCCGAGGCGGGCGTCTTTGCGCTGGTGCTCGAGGGCATTCCGGATGTGCTCGCCCAACTCATCACCAAGGAGGTGCCGGTTCCAACCATCGGGATCGGTGCCGGTGAGCACACCGACGGCCAGGTGTTGGTTTTCCACGATGTTCTCGGAATGCACAACGAAAAGGTGCCGAAGTTCGTTCGCAAGTATGCGAATCTCTTCGATGAGGCGGTGGCTGCACTCCACGCCTACGTAACGGACGTGCAATCTGGAGCTTTCCCCACTGATGACGAGACCTACCACATGACGGAAGAGGCTGCGGAGGCGCTATTCAAGGAGGAGCCACGCGACGACTTGTCCTGGCCCTTGTCCTGGTAACGGCTGCCTGCACCGAAACGGCGGGTTCGTCGCCGACGACTACGGCCGAACCCCTCGCGTCGACAACCGCTGCGACCAGTCCAGCGACGGTTACGACCGTTGTTGATGGTCTCCCTGGATTCTCGACGGTCGACATCATTCTGCACGGCAAGGTGATGATGGTTGCCGTGGCGGATACCGACGAACGGCGCAGCCGGGGTCTCATGGGGGTCACGGACCTGGGAGATCTCGATGGCATGGTGTTCGTCTTGCCAGAACCTTCGAGGAGTGGGTTCTGGATGAAGAACACGCTCATCGCTCTGGACGTTGCTTTCTTCGCAACCGATGGTTCCCTGCTGGGCATCGTGGAGATGGAGCCGTGCACGTCCGATCCGTGCCCCAGCTACGGGGTCGAGCAACCCTGGCAATGGGCCATTGAAGTGCCGGCCGGCGGGTTTGACGATCTCCCACCGGAGGCGAGGCTCGACGTAGGCCGGGATCCCTTCCTGCCCTTGATCCAAGGCGGCTAGGAGCAAGTTTTCAGTTCTCAGTCCGCTTCGCTTTCAGTTTTCAGTTCACGGCGGTCAGCGAAGGCAGTGTGCATGTACTGACGACTGATCACTGGTCGCCGATCACCCTTCCGCGAAATCTCCCTTGCCAACGGGCTTCCGTTAGGCACCTCGCGTTGGTTACACTGCCAACGCTTCCCCGGGTACCCAATGCGTACCCGAACCTGCTCCGTCAGACGGCGGGGCCTTCCGCATCAAGCGGTTGTCCACAGGAGGAGGTTGCTTTGCGCAACTATGAGCTGATGACCATCCATCGGCCTGAATTGGCTGATGACGACTACCGGACGCTGGTGAAGGAGACGGAGGAGTTCCTCCGGAGCCGTGGTTCCAGTGTCAAGGAAACCGATCTCTGGGGTAAGCGACGCTTTGCCTACGAGATCAAACACCTTCATGAGGGCTACTACTCGGTAACCAAGTTCGAGGCTGAGCCGGACGTGGTCGATGACCTGGACCGGGTGCTCTCGCTGGCTGATCTGGTGATCCGTCACAAGATCTTCCACCTCGACAAATCATGACCGATCGGCAGAGATGTCATACCCCCGTGGCACAGTTGGGGGTACGTCTGCCTGGCAAGGAGAGAGAAGAATGGCGATAAACAGTGTGACCGTGATCGGCAATCTCGTCGAGGACCCCGAACTTCGTTTCACCCCGTCGGGAGTAGCTCTCGCCAAGATTCGCGTGGCCGTCAACCGCAGATGGCGTGATCAAGGTGGAGATTGGCAAGAGGAGACCAGCTTCTTTGGTGGCACTCTTTGGCGAGAGGCCGCAGAGAACGCAGCCGAATCGCTCACGAAAGGTGCCCGGGTGATCATCACCGGCAGCTTGGAGCAGCGGCAATGGGAAACCCAGGAGGGTGACAAACGATCGGTCGTGGAGATCCGGATTGATGAGATGGGGCCCTCCCTGCGCTGGGCGACGGCCTCGATCACCAAGACGGCCCGTTCGGGCGGCGACGATTGGGGTGGCGGCAAGCAAAGCGTTCCGGCCGCACCGGTTGCCCGTGAAGACTATGGGCCCGATGAGGCACCGTTTTAGGTAGGAGGAAGACACACCATGGCTGCAAAAACACCTCGGCGTCGGCGGGAGAACCCGAAGAACGCCAAGAAATTCAAGAAGAAGGTCTGTTACTTCTGCCGGGAGAAGATCGACCACATCGATTACAAGGACGTTGCGGTCCTCCGCAAGTACATGTCCGACCGGGCCAAGATCCGGGCGCGCCGCGTAACCGGCAATTGCACGCAACACCAGCGTCAGGTGGCGATCGCCATCCGTAACGCTCGGGAAATGGCCCTCCTTCCCTATGTAGGTAAAGGATGAAACTCATACTCACCGACGATGTGAAGGGGTTGGGTGGAAAAGGCGAAGTTGTCGAGGTCGCCGACGGTTACGGCCGCAACTATCTCCTCCCAAAGCGCATGGCCATGCGAGCGACGGCGGGAGCCTTGCGGGATGCCGAGGGCATCAGGACCGCGCACGAAGAAGTGCAGAAAAAGGCCTTCGAAGAAGCCGAGGCAACCGCCAAAACCCTGGTCGGAACCCGCGTGGTTCTTGCCGCTCAGGCGGGCGACGAAGGCAAGCTGTTCGGTTCGGTAACCACCACAGACGTCATCGACGGCGTACTCAAGTTCACGGGCGTCCAGCTCGATCGTTCCACCGTCCAGATGACCGGTCCGATCAAGAGCATCGGCCTGCACGAGGTGATGATCAAGCTGCACCCGGATGTCCAGTTTGCCCTGACTCTCGATGTGATTCCTGCGTGAGGAAACCATGACCGATCTCGACCGGATCTCAGCTCCCGCCAGGAGCGTTTCCGGTCGGGGCCGTATCCCTCCCCACAACATCGACGCAGAAGAATCGGTGCTTGGCGCCATCATGCTGTCGGCAGATGCTGCCAACCTGGTGATGGACAAACTGGAACCCGATGATTTCTACGTACCGGCTCACCAGGCCATCTTTGATGCGATCGTCCAGTTGTATAACGCCAACCAGCCGATCGATCCGCTGACGGTCTCCGACGCCCTCCACCGGAGAGGCGAGCTTGATCGAATCGGCGGAGCCGGGTATCTCACCGACCTGATGGAGGGAGTTCCGACCGCCTCCAACATCGAGTACTACGCGGAGATCGTCGAAGAACATGGTTTGCGGCGCCGTCTGATCGGAGCGGGTGGCACGATCGGCGATCTGGCCGTGATGACCGATATGGACATCTCTGCGGTCCTCGACCGGGCCGAGCAGACGGTGTTCGGCGTGGGCGAGCGAAGAATCGGCGAAGGCCTCATCGCCATGAGCCCGCTCCTCCATGGCACCCTCGAAGTGATCGAAGAAATGGAAGCCCGTGGCTCGGAGCTAACCGGTCTCGCGACCGGTTTTCGAGATCTGGACCGCAAATTGGCCGGATTGCAGGCTGCCAATCTCGTGATCGTGGCGGCCCGACCATCCATGGGGAAGTCCGCTCTCGCCTCGAATATCGCCACCAACGTCGCTATGGACGGCGGCACGGTGGCCATGTTTAGTTTGGAGATGAGTCGCGAAGAGATCGTGCAGCGGTTGCTGTGTTCGGTTGGCAGGGTCGATTCGATGAAGCTCCGCACCGGTCAGCTCGGCCCACAGCTGTGGCAGAAAGTTGTGCACGCTGCGTCGCGTATGTACAAGGCGCCGATTTTCATCGACGACTCCGGGCAGTTGACGGTGACCGATATCCGGGCCAAGTGCCGGCGCCTCAAGCGTCAACATGGGTTGGATCTCGTCATCATCGACTACCTCCAGCTGATGTCGGGATCGAACCGCGAGAACCGGCAGCAGGAGATTGCCGAGATCAGCCGTTCGCTCAAGAACCTCGCCCGGGAACTCGACATACCCATTGTTGCGGTTTCGCAGCTGAACCGTGGTTTGGAAGCTCGCGAGGACAAACGTCCCCGGCTCGGTGACCTCCGGGAGAGTGGCGCCATCGAACAGGATTCCGATGTCGTGATGTTCATCTACCGCCACGAGTACTACCACCCGGAAGCTCAGGACACGAAGGGGCTCGCTGAGGTCATCATCGCCAAGCACCGGGCAGGTTCGACCGGTCGCGTTGACATGACCTTCCTCCCCGAATTCACCCTCTTCGCCGATCTGGGTCGTGACGTTTCGGTTTAGGCATGGCAACTGTGGACGGGTTGGCAGTGAACACGGCCGTCTGATCTCAGCTCCAGGTGGGCTATTCGATTCCCGGGCCGGGTGGCTGCGATGTGTCGCCCTCCAGCTCCGAGTTGGCTAACGCGACGGTTACCCGCCGCGGATGGGCTAGGTTCCCTTGCATGACCGTGCAATCAAGAATCCTGTGGATCGTGGGCGTCGTCATTGCCTTGATCGTGCTTGGACAGGTGTTGGCCATCCTCAGATGGGTGATCGGCCTGGTGATCCTGGTGGCAGCAGCCGGCCTCGTTGTGCGGGCGATGGGATCAGATTCCGGCGGGAAACCTCAGCCCTGACGGAGTGGGCGGGCCGCCGGCCCCTATCTCACGTCCCGTCCTTGGCCGGCGCAAGCAGGCTGGTGCGGTAGAGCGAAACCAGAAGATGGAGGAGCGGTACCGCCGCTACCACAATGGTCACCACGGTGAGCGCGCCGAGTTCGCCTTCGGCCGGCTCGAGAAACCATCCGAGGATCGACAACCCCACAATCGGCGCAATTCCCATCCAGAGGAGTAACCGCTCGGAAGCCGTCCACTGTGCAAAGAAGATGTCGTCGGCCTCGGCTGCAAAAGCCTCCGCGAGCAAGCGAGCGGTGAGCCAGGCGCCTACGACGTTTGACCATCCCAGAGCCGCAGTTGCGACGCTTGCGGCATCAAGCTGTTCGGCGATGGCTGCGGCCAGTGTGAGTATCGCCAGGACGACGAGTGCTTTGTGGAAGTGAACCGGTTCCGGGATCGCCTCGGGAAGTCTGATGATTCCAACGATCACCAGGACCGCACCGACGACGTCATTGATGAGGTCGAAGCCTTCGATGCGCAGGTCGATGACGATGATCAACGTCGCCAGTAGCAACAAGCGAGCGATCCTGGCAAGCGCCGGGCGATCGATCATGAATCAGTCGGCGAGAGCCACTTGTCCCGGAACGCTTCGGCCGAGAGGGTGAGCAGGTCCTCTTCCATGCGAACGTCGTAGAAGTCGTCACCGAACCGTTGGTGCACGTTACCGACGACCGAACCCGTGGCTCTTTGAACGATTTCTGTTCGACCGCCCCCACCCGGCACAGGGCCGAGCTCCACCGCGAGGGTCGCCAATTGCCCCAATCGGCGCCACCATCGGCCCCGCCGAGGGGCAGGTTCGCGCCGCAGCTCGTATATGTCCCGGGCTCGCACGTCCTTTCGCTCCTCTCCGGCTTCAGGCGAGATTAGCGGGAGCGACCCCTCAGACCCAGTGCCCCACCAGCCAGGCTGCGGTCTCGTCCAGGGCTTGACCCATATCCTGTTCGCCGATCCAAATCAGTCGATCGTTCGCCTGCCACTCGTCCACGGCAACGCCCTCGTCTGGAGCGAACGTGTAGTCCAACCGTGAGTACCTCTCGCCGAGAATCTGACCGGTCTGGTAGTGGGAGATCCCCGAGACGGCATCGCTCATCAGACGGATCAGGGGGCGAACCCACTGGAGATATCCCCAGTTGTGGCGATCTCCTTCGATACGCGACAGCACCTTCCCGGTGCCGATGGACAACAGCGCTACTTCGTCGATTCCCGGTCGGTTCGTAATCTCGGACCGTGCGTCTTGCGTTTGGGCGAGAGCGGCCATGCTCGGGTTGATGATGGCAACGCCGCCGTCGATGTATCCGTCTACCGATGGAAAGAACGTGGGTGCGGCACTCGTATAGAGAGCGACATCCGCGACCCGGCGATGGCCGTCACAGTCCGGTCCGGGGAAGTTGTGGAACACCTTCGGCTTCCACGAGCGGAGCATCGGATCGGGGTGATCATTGTCCAGATCGAATGCCGGGATGACGACCCGTCGATGCAGGTTCTCCAGCAAGGTGTCTCCGAATACCTCGTCGAGAGTCCGGCGCAGTTTTTCGATGCCGTATTCAGCTCCGATAACCCGGCCGAGATCGCGGATATCGTCCCAGAGCGTGTCTCGAAAGATCGCTGGAGTTTGGTTGACGTAGAGGTCCCGCAGTTGCCCCGGTTCGAGCTCGCCGGCCAGGCCCAGAGCGATGATCCCGCCGGTCGAGGTCCCGGCGATGAGGTCTATCTCGCGGCGCCATCCGGGGACCCGCTGGTCGAGTTGCTGGAGGAGTACGGTGACCAGCAAGCCCCGCACTCCGCCACCATCAATCGAGAGGATCCGATAGCGGCGCATGCTGCTCCTCTGCCTGGTCGACTCTCAAAACCTACCCAATGGGACCGACGGCGCGGTCGGGCGTCAAATATGCAAGGCTTGAATAGGCCACAAAGGTGGGTGGCGATCGGCAACATCGATAGGAGCAGTGAGTGGCACAGCGCAGCGTGATCATCATCGGAGCGGCCGGGCGAGACTTTCACAACTTCAACACCCGCTACCGGGGTGACCAATCGTCCAAGGTGGTGGCCTTCACCGCCACGCAGATCCCGGACATCGAAGGCCGCCGCTACCCAGCAGAACTCGCTGGCCCCTTGTACCCCGATGGCATCGCGATTCATGCCCAGGAGGAACTTCCACGCCTCATCAAGGAGCTACACGTTGATGAGTGCGTGTTTTCCTACAGTGATGTCTCGTACCACCATGTCATGGGCGTTGGAGCGATCGTCCAAGCGGCCGGAGCTTCCTTCACGATGCTGGGACCGGATGACACCCAGCTTCCCAGTACCAAGCCGGTTGTCTCCGTGTGCGCCGTCCGGACCGGCTCCGGGAAGAGTCAGACTTCGCGGCGCGTGATCGAGATCCTCATGGCTCAGGGTCTCAAGGTGGTCGCCGTCCGTCACCCGATGCCGTACGGGAACCTCGTCGCGCAGAAGGTGCAGCGGTTCGCCGAACTGGCAGACCTCGAGAAGCACGACTGCACCATTGAGGAGATGGAAGAGTACGAACCGCACATCGTGCGCGGCAACGTGATCTATGCGGGCGTTGACTATGAGGCCATCCTCCGGGCCGCTGAGAAGGACCCCGCCGGTTGCGATGTGATCATCTGGGACGGTGGCAACAACGACTTCTCCTTCTTCAAACCCGATCTCCTGATCACCGTGGCCGATCCCCATCGACCCGGCCATGAGCTTCGGTACTTCCCCGGCGAAGTCAACGTTCGCATGGCAGATGTTGTGGTTATCAACAAGGTGGACAGTGCTGATCCCGAAGGGGTGGCGACGGTGCGGGCCAATGTCGTCGCCCTCAACCCGAACGCAGTAATCGTCGAGGCCTCTTCGACGGTGCGGATCGACGATCCCGAGATGGTGCGAGGCAAGCGAGTACTCGTGATTGAAGACGGTCCGACCCTGACCCACGGGGGGATGAAAATCGGGGCCGGGGTGGTGGCCGCTCAGCGACATGGCGCCTCGGAACTGGTCGATCCCCGTCCGTTCCTGGTCGGGCGGTTGCGAGAGACCTTCGAGATCTACCCCGACATCGGGACGATCCTCCCCGCCATGGGATACGGCGAAGTGCAACTGCGCGATCTCGAGGCGACGATCAACGCGACTGATTGCGATGCAGTGGTAGTCGCAACGCCCATCGACCTCAACCGGATCGTCGACATCAAGAAGCCGAACACCCGGGTCTTCTACGATCTGGAAGAGGTGACCAAACCCGATCTCACAGACCTGCTCGGAGCCTTCTCAGCTGAACACGGCCTGACCTAGATACCCGAAAAAGTCGAGACCCCCTCCGCCGACGAGGGGGTCTCTCGTTCTCGTCCGGTCCTCTCGGGAAGAGTCGGAGGAAGGGGGAACTCCGTATTGCCTCGGCGTGCATGAGACCGGGCGAGAACTTGTACTTCAGCTATCGGATTCTGCTCGAGGTTTCTTGAGGGGCAATTTTTCCGAGAGCCTCGTGCCGGGTTCTCCCATCACCGGGTTCGTGCGCGATCCCCTCCGCGACATTCCCCGATATCCTCTTCGGCATGCCATCCCGCTCGAGTGCCATGGTCTCTTTGGCCGTCCTCACAGCCGCCTGGGGGACGATCCCTCTGATCGTTCGCTCGGTCGAGCTCTCGACCCAGCAATTGGTGGCGATGCGGCTCCTGCTGGGAGCCCTGCCGCTCCTGGTAGTTCTCCTGAGTCGCGGGGTCCCCCGGTTGGGAGCGTCGCAGTGGCTGCGAGTCGTCGGACTTGGAGCGCTGCTCGCCTTTCACTGGGTCGCGTTCTTCTGGTCGCTCAACACAACCACGGTGGCCATAGCTCTTGTTCTGGTGTACCTGGCGCCTGTGGCGATGGCGACACTGGCGCCGGTAGTCCTCGGGGAAGTCCTTCAGCGACGTTCCGCTCTCGCGTTGGCCGTTGCTCTCGCAGGAGTTCTTCTCGTTGCCAGGCCCGGAGAAGGCGCCACCAGCGAGGGAGTGGTCTCGGGGTTGCTGGCCGCCGCCAGCTTCGCCGGTCTGGTCCTGGTCGGGAAGCCGATTGCCCAACAGATCGGGCCGCTCCGCTTGGCCACGTTGGAGACGACCGTGGCCGCGCTGCTCATGATTCCGTGGGCAGTGAGCGCCTTCCCGGAGGCCGTCGAATCCTGGTGGCAACTCTTGATACTCGGCGGGCTGCTCACCGGGTTGGCGGGCTATGTGTATTGGAGGAGCGTTGCCGCTCTTCCGGTCGCGACGGTTGCGGTTCTCAGCTACATGGAGCCTGCCTCGGCCGTTGTGTGGGCTGCATTGTTCTTGGGCGAAAGCGGCGATGTGGTCACCTGGCTGGGTGTCACCCTCGTCCTGATTGCAGGAGCTGCTGCGGGACTGCAGAGCCCTGCGGCGCTTTCGGCCGAACAACCGGTGGCCGGCTAAAGCCCGCAGCTGCCATGCCGATGCTTGGTGCGATGGCAACCGAGCGCGGTACACCAGGGAAGCTCTGGCTTAAGGGCGCTCTGGGAGTGGTGGGGGGAATGCTGTCCGGCCGGGAGACGGGTGCCGACCTACGAGCCAGGGTTACGGGATATCGCAGCGACTCACAGGTCTCCAAAGCATTGGGTGGCCTTCCACGGGGCTGGCGTGTGTTTCATGCCATCAACCTGGCGGATGAGAGCCTTGACTACGTGGTAACAGGCCCGCGTGGTGTCTTCATTGTCGAGATGAGCATCAATGCCGGGACGGTGGTGGCGAACACCAGAGGCCTCTACGCCGGCGGGCGGCGCAATAACCGGCTCGTGGAACAGGCGATGCGCCGGGCGCGCACCTTGGAAGGAAGGATCGGCGTTGAGGTCCAACCTGTCCTGGCCGTTATGGGAGCCGACCTCACCGGCCGGGAGGTCGACGGCCTTCCGGTGGTCCTCCTCGAAGAGCTGACCGAGTTCCTGCTGCGCGACGATGGGCGGCGGCTCACGTGGGGTGGAGCCAAGAGCGTTTTGGATGCTCTCGAGGGCATGGTGCGCTAGAAGTAGTGCATGACGAACTGGAACGAAGTCGGAGACGGCGTATTTGTCCGCCGGTACGCATGGCTTTCTATCACCATCGGGGCGATCGTCGGTGACGACGGGGTGCTGATCGTCGACACGCGTGCCACTCACGAACAGGCCCGCGAGCTGATCGAAGATCTCGCCGGACTGACCGACCTACCGGTCCGCTGGGTCGTCAACACCCATTACCACTGGGACCACTGCTGGGGGAATGCGATGTTCCGAACTGCCGAACTGTGGGGCCATTCCAATACCCGGCTGCGTCTGCTCGAGCACGGGGAGCAAGCGCGTCGCCGGGTCATCGCCCAGCTCCCGGTCGAGTACCACCAGGTTGTCCGCGAGGTCGAGATCGTTCCTCCGGAGCACACCTTTTCGGAAAGGGTGTCGCTCGATGTTGGGCGGTCGGTCGATCTCAGGTATCACGGGCGCGGGCATACGGACAGTGATATCACGGTGGGCGTCGGGGACGTCTTGTTCGCAGGCGATCTCATCGAACAAGCGGCTCCGCCTTCCTTCGATGACTCCTTTCCTCTCGACTGGCCCGAAGCGCTCGAAGGGGTGCTGGACCAGGTGAGGGGTCCGGTGGTCCCCGGCCATGGTGATCCGGTTGATCGAGCCTTCGTCGTTCAACAACGAGACGACATCGTGGGCATGATCAACCTCGCCCGGGCAGGGTTCGAAGAAGGCGTGCCGGCGCAGGATGTCGACATTGCGGACGGTCCCTTTCCCGCCGGGGTCGGTCGTTTCGTTGTTGAACGAACCTACGCACAACTCGGTGGCGAAATCTGAGTGCTCTTCATCCGTCCTTCTCGGCCAGTTCTCGAAACTCGTCGGGCACCGCGCCCGTCTTGGACAGGGCAACCGAGGCATAGCCAACCGACGTCCGTCCAAATCGATCGCGAACACCGTCGACCGACCGGTCCAGGGCCCATCGGGCGGCCCCGGCGGCGGTACCGGGGCGCTGTTTCTCTTCACCTATGTCGATGGGAAGTTCGAGTTGGAGGGCTGCCTCGTAGACCAGTTGCGAAACCGAGATGGCCAGCAGCGTGATCACCCGCTCTTGTTGGTGGTCATTCAGGGCCGTCATGACCAGCGAGTGCGCCACCTCGGCGAGAATGGGAGTGGCCGAGATGGCCGCCGGAAGGGTGACCGATCGAGAGACCGACTGCATTTCTGCAAACCGAACCCTGACCGTGATGGTCTTCCCCGCTCGCTCCTTGGCTCGCAAGCGGGTCGCAACCCGGTCGGCTAGGTGCCGCAGCGTCATCCGGATGAGGTCCGGTGATATGTCCTTTCGCCCCAGTGCCGACTGTGCGCCGACCGACCCGGCCCGGCGGGTTGTTTCAATGTTGCGGGGGTCCTGATTCCAGGCCAGTGAGCCGAGCTTGGTGCCAACTGCTCGTCCCAGCAGGTTCTCGAGCGAACGGCCCGGCGTGGCGGCCAGGTCCCCGATCGTCCGGATACCTCGCTCGGCCAGTCGCGCCTGCGTAACCGGACCGACCCCCCACATGAGTTCCACCGGTAGAGGGTGAAGGAAGTCCAGCTCATCTTCCGGTTCCACGACGATGAATCCGTCGGGTTTGGCTACCTGCGAAGCGATCTTGGCGAGATGCTTGGTACGGGCCACCCCCACGGAGACGGGAAGTCCTGCCTCCTCGCGGGTGCGGCGCCGGATGTCGACGGCGATCTTCTGCGGTGATCCGAAGAGATGCACCGAGCCGGCCACCTCGAGGAAGGCCTCGTCGATTGAGATCCTCTCGACCAGGGGCGTGAAGTCCCGCATGATGTCGATGACCTGATCGCCGAGGCGTTGATACTCTGCGAAGTGACCTCCGACAAACTTCAGGTCGGGGCACAGTTCCCGGGCCAGGCGTCCCCCCATCCCCCCACGTACGCCGTATTTCTTGGCTTCGTAGGAGGCGGCCAGCACCACGCCGCCACCGACCGCGATGGGCTTTCCCCGAAGCGTCGGATCGAGGAGCTGTTCTACCGACGCATAGAAGGCGTCGAGATCAGCGTGCAGGATGGTGGCCCCGGCAGCAGCCATAAACACATACTAACCGAACATATGTTCGATGGGGTTTCGGCCCTCCAGTTGTTGTCGTGCGCTCGTCGAACGCGGGTCAACCGGGATGGATAGCCTGGGGATCGCACACGGTCCATGGACCATCGCAGAGCTGGAGGCCAGAGTTGCTGCAGTCGATCAATCCCGCGACCGGGGAACTGGTAGCCGAGTACCGGGAACACCAACCCGAGGAGGTAGATCGCTTCGTTGAGATCGCCGACCAAACCTCCCGCTCCTGGAGTCAGCTCGAATTCGGAGCACGAGCGGCGGTCCTGGATAGGGCAGGTGACCTCCTGGAGCAGCGAGCCGACGACCTGGCAAATCTGATGGCACGCGAGATGGGCAAGCCGGTTGCTCAGGGCACGGCGGAGGCAAGGAAATGCGCATGGGTCTGCAGGCACTACGCCGAGAATGCTGAGCAGTACCTGCGCGACGTCATCATCGAGACGGAGGCGGCGAAGAGTTATGTCACGTATCAGCGACTCGGGGTGATCCTGGCAGTCATGCCGTGGAACTTTCCGCTGTGGCAGGTGTTCCGATTTGCGGCCCCGGCCCTCATGGCGGGCAACGCCGGGCTGCTCAAGCACTCCTCCAACGTCTCCGGTTGCGCCCTTGCCATCGAGGACATCTTTCTAGCGGCCGGTCTTCCGGAGGGGTTGTTCCGGACCCTGTTGATCCCTTCGTCCCGGGTAGAGCCGGTCGTCGCCCATCCGCTCGTCCGGGCTGCCACGTTGACCGGATCGGGTCCGGCAGGGGCGGCGGTAGCGGCGGCAGCCGGCCTGCATCTCAAGAAGACCGTTCTGGAACTGGGCGGGAGTGATCCCTACCTCGTTCTCGAGGATGCGGACCTCGATCTGGCTGCCACCACCTGCGCGACCAGCCGTCTGCTCAACGGTGGCCAGAGCTGCATTGCGGCGAAGCGCTTCATCGTCCACGAAAGCGTCGGTGCTGAGTTCACGGAGAAACTCATTGCAGGGATGGCTTCCAAAAAGATGGGCGATCCGTTGGATCCGGATACAGACATCGGGCCGCAGGCGCGGGTGGATTTGCGTGACGAGCTCCATCAACAGGTCCTGGACAGTGTCACGGCCGGAGCGAGGCTCGAACTAGGTGGTGCGATCCCTCCAGGACCCGGCGCGTACTACCCCGCCACGGTGCTGACCGGTGTTGGCAAAGGCATGCCCGCCTACCACGAAGAAATGTTTGGCCCGGTCGCGGCCGTCACCCTGGTCGGCGGCGAAGACGAGGCGATTGCCGTCGCCAACGACAGCGAGTTCGGTTTGGGCGCCGCCGTCTTCTCGAGAGACACCGACCGCGCTGAAGCGGTGGCCGGGCGGATCGAGGCCGGGAACGTCGCGATCAATACGCTGGTCGCCTCCGACCCCCGTCTGCCATTTGGCGGGATCAAGCAGTCCGGTTACGGCAGGGAACTGGCCGACCTCGGCATCAAGGAGTTCATGAACGCCAAGACCGTTGTGGTTGCCCGGCCATCATGAGCCGCGTTGGCCGAACACGAACATCAGGACCAGGCTGACGGCAGCGGCCAACCCAAAGATTGCTGCGGTTGTGGCTGTCCCGGCCGCCGCCAGGGCCGTCGCGGCCCCTGCGAAGAAGACAATTTCGACGGCCACCCGGACCGGGTCCTCCAGTCGGTTGGGCGCTTTTGGACTGATGAACCGGCCCCAGATCGCTGCTGCGCTCACCGGTACGCCGACGGCCAGGAGGAATCGCACGGCTGGATTGGTCCCGGTCTGCCATCCCCAGTACGCCAGGCCGGCCAGGGCGCCTAGTTCGAGCAGGAAACGCAGGGCGAGATTGGCCGATTTCACGGATTGCATTGTGCCACCGCCTCCCGGATTGCGCGCAACGTACTCCGACGACCCTCCGGTAGCCTTCCCATCCATGACGACCGATCGACCGTTGCTCAAAGACCTGATCGACCTGCCCTCGGTGGCCGGGCTGGCCGAGGCGGTGGCGGCGGTCTACCCGGCCGTGCAACCAGACCTGATCGTTGCGCAGGTGTTCGATGGGGAATGGCCGGACCGCGCGTTGAAGCAGCGCATCCGGCACCTGGCCGTAGTGCTTCGTCGCAACCTTCCGGCCGATTACCCGGCTGCGCTGACGCTGCTGCGGCAGGCTGCGGCGGGAGTGGACGAACTCGGGTTCACGGCGATGGCGTTCAACGACTTCGTGGAGGAATTCGGAGTCGATGACCCTGATAATTCCCTGCCGGCCCTTGAGCAGTTCACCAAGCTGGTTTCGGCCGAGTTCGCGATCCGTCCTTTCCTCGAGCACCATCCCGACCGCACGTTTGGCCAGCTCATGACCTGGGCCGGGAGCGACGACTGGCGGGTACGGCGGCTGGCCAGCGAAGGATCGCGTCCCCGGCTGCCGTGGGGGATGGGATTACGCTCGCTGACGCGCGACCCTTCTCCGATCGTGCCGATTCTCACGGCACTTCGGAGGGATTCCTCCGCTGACGTTCGACGGAGCGTTGCCAACAGCCTCAACGACATCTCCAAGGATCATCCCAAAGTTGTTGTTGATCTCCTCGCGTCCTGGCAGGACGGAAGCAGCCAGACGGGTGCCTTGACCAAGCATGCTCTCCGCACGCTTCTCAAGCAGGGCCACCCGGGCGCTCTCGACCTCTTGGGGTTCTCCTCAGAACCTGCGGTAGTCATCCGCAAGGCAAGAGTCGTGCCCCCTACCGTCCGTATCGGGGGAGCGGTGCACCTCAGCTTCGAGGTAGCGGCAATCGGGGAGGCGCCCCAACCGTTGATGATCGACTTCGCCATTGAGTTCCAAAACGTGTCCGGCACCGGGTCTCGCAAGGTATTCAAAGGCAAAGTGGTCGAGCTGGCCGGGGGAGACCACGTCGCACTGCGGAGGAAGATCAGCCTGCAGCCGCTGTCGACCAGAGCGATCCTTTCGGGGCCGCATTTCGTGGAGATTCAGGTGAACGGGAGGGTGTTCGAACGTCTCGGCTTTGAAGTCACCCCCTAGTCAGGCCAGGCCCTGGTTGGCCTCAAACCCGTTCCTCTCTGGGGTTGTCCCACTGATGAGACGCCCCGTGGCGGAGGGCCGATCCGACTGCCATTCTCGGACCCGGGTCGGCGGTTTCGACCGGTTACGAAGACTTCGCCATCTGCGAGGATGAGCCCATGAATGCTGCCGTGCTTCCAGAACGAGCTGAGGTTGTCGTGATCGGGGCCGGTCTGGCCGGCCTGGCGGCCGCCACCACCCTCCAGAAGGCCGGTCGGGACGTGCGGGTCCTCGAAGCGTCCGACGGGGTTGGGGGCAGGGTCCGAACCGATCGGGTCGACGGATTCCTGTTGGACCGGGGTTTTCAAGTGATGTTGACCGGGTACCCCGAAGCGCACCGCCAGCTGGATCTCGAGGCTCTGGACTTGAGGCCATTTGCCCCGGGGGCGGTGGTCTGGCTCGGCGCCCGCGGGTACCGGGTTGGGGATCCTTTCCGCCGGCCATCAACCCTGCTGGACACAGCTTTCAGTCCCGTGGGCTCCATCGCCGACAAGGTTCGGCTCCTGGCCCTGCGGACACGCTTGAAGCGCTCCGACCCCAAAGCCTTGCTGCGGGGCGCCGACATCCCGACCCGGCAGTATGTGCGAGATCTCGGTTTCAGTGATCGGTTCGTCGAACGTTTTCTTGGGCCGCTTTTCACCGGAATCCAACTCGATCCGGACCTCGACACATCGCGACGGATGTTCGATACCATTTTCCGGTCGTTGACGATGGGCGATTCGGCCGTGCCGGCCGACGGGATGGGGGCGATTCCTGCGCAGATGGCCGCCCGCCTGCCACCCGGATCCGTCCACCTCAACACGGAGGTCGTGGCCGTCGAACCCGGCGGTGTTCTGGTTTCTGGAGGACGCCGGGTTGCGGCCGATGCTGTGGTCGTCGCCACCGAGGGCCCGGTAGCGGTGCGTCTGCTGGATCTGCAACCCGTCGGTTCGCGCTCCGTTTCTTGTGTCTACTTCGCCGCCGGGGCGGATCCCGTCGGTGATCGAATGGTGGTCCTCGACGGCGCCCGTAGCGGCCCGGTTACCAATCTGGCGGTGATGAGCACGGTGGCGCCTTCCTACGCTCCGCCCGGCCGGGTGTTGATCGCGGCCGCTTGCCCGGGACCGCAACCCGAGGATCTTGAACCTGCGGTGCGAGCCCAGTTGACCGGGTGGTTCGGGCCGATCGTCACCACCTGGACCCACCTGCGGACCTACCACATCGCCCACGGACAACCCGACCAATCACCGCCGTTCCATCCCAAGGAAGAGGTACGGCTCGGTGAAACGTTGTGGGTGTGCGGCGATCACCGGGATACCGGTTCTATTCAGGGAGCCCTCTTCTCCGGGCGACGCACCGGCGAAGCTGTAGCGGCCTCGCTCGGCTGATTCGATCGTCCGTTTCAGGCCCACTCGCGAGCAGGTGGAAGTAGCTCGGAACGGGTTTCGGCAGCGGTCGCAATCCGTTCAGCCATGAGACGGAAGATGATTGCGTGAAACGGAATCAGCACTGCCCAGTACAACCGGCCCATGAGGCCGCGCGGACGGAAATAGGCGGTCTGTCGCAAGGTGGTCTGATCGCCCTCTCCCTCGGCCCGGAATTCCAGCCAGGCTTCGCCGGGCAGTCGCATTTCCGCATGCAGGAGCAGGCGGCGGTTGGGTTCCACGGCTGCCACCCGCCAAAAATCGAGTGCTTCTCCGCGACGGAGTTCTTCAGGGTGCCGGCGTCCGCGACGGAGCCCGACCCCTCCGACCAGGCTATCCAGCAGACCACGTAGCTGCCAGGCCCATCCGAATCCGTAGTAGCCGTTGGTTCCACCGATTCTCGAGAAAGCCCAGAACAGGTCGTTGCTCGATGCGTGGGCCGGCACCTCCCGGTGATCCCGGTACAGCGTCCCGCCCGACCAGTCCGGGTCGGACGAGGTCGGCTGGGCAGGCGACGGCTCGGCATCCGACCACCGGGTCGGTACGGCCAGTTCTTCGGAAACCTCGAGGGCCCGGCCGACGGCCTCACGGTAGGTCAGGAGTTCGTGTGGATAGCCATCCAGGAAGGACGAATCCCGGACCACGACCTCGTTGCGGAGGCTGTCGACCAGGGGTTTGGCGATGCCGCTCGGGATGGGAGTCACCAACCCGACCCAATGGGAGGACAATTTCGGGCTGAGCACCGGTACCGGGACGATAAGGCGGCGGGGCAGGGAGGCCTCCTCGGCATAGACGCGCATCATGTGCTCGTACTCGAGGACGTCGGGGCCGCCGATTTCGTACATGTGATCGGCTGTACCGGGGTCGTCGAGGACGTCAACCAGGATCCCGAGCACGTCGCGAATGGCGATGGGTTGGCATCGGGTTCTCACCCACCGCGGGGTCACCATGACCGGCAAGACCTCGGTGAGGTAGCGCAACATCTCGAAGGAAACCGACCCGGATCCGATAATGACGGCAGCTCGCAATTCGGTGACCGGCGTGGCCCCGCCTGCCAGGACTCGCCCCACCTCGTGCCGGCTGGAGAGATGCTCGGATAGGCCGTCACCGCCGCCCATGCCTCCCAGGTACACGATGCGTTTGACACCGGCCCGGTCGGCGGCTTGCTGGAAATTCTCGGCTCCAACCCGGTCGCGATCGGCGAACTGACCGACTCCGTCCATCGAGTGCACCAGGTAGTAAGCGGCATCGCAGCCGTCCAGTGCCGCATCGAGCGTTGCAGGTTCGAGGATGTCGCCCTGAACAACTTCCACTTGATCGCGCCAGGGATCCTGCTCGAGCTTGCGCGGATCGCGCACGAGACAGCGGACGTGATGACCGGCCTCCACGAGGCGCGGGACCAGTCTTCCTCCGACGTAGCCGGTTGCCCCGGTGACGAGAACACGCATAGATAGTGTCGACCCCTTGGATCGGCCGACATCCTCCTTATCTGTTCTACGGTACAGCCGGTCGGTTGAGATGAGGCGGGTGGAGCCGGGAAAGGCTTCCACCACGCCGCGCAGCAGGTCTTCTAGTGTCGGGTGTGGAGAGGAGCGAGCCCATGCATGCCGTCCAGATCAGCGAGGTGGGGGGTCCGGAGGTCCTGGGGTGGACCGAGGTTCCCAGTCCGATACCCGGCCCCGGCGAAGTTGTCGTGCGACTCGCCGCGGCCGGGCTCAACTACATCGACACCTATCACCGCAGTGGGCTCTACCCCCGCGATCTGCCGTTCGTCCCCGGTCAGGAAGGTGCGGGCACGGTGGAACTGCTGGGAGCGGAAGTGAAGGGTTGGCGGATCGGAGATCGGGTGGCCTGGGCCGACGCCGGCTCGTCCTATGCCGAACGGGTGGCCGTCCCGGTGGCCCGGGCCGTGCGGGTACCCGGCCCCATCGATCTGGAGACGGCCGCCGCCACGATGCTGCAGGGCATCACGGCTCATTATCTGGCCACCGACACGTTTGCGCTTGGTCCCGGTCACCGGTGCTTGATCCATGCCGGGGCCGGGGGAGTCGGGCAGTTGCTCATACAGATCGCCAAGCTGCTCGGTGCCGAGGTCGTTGCCACCGCCGGGGGCGCTGAAAAGGGGGCGGTCGCGGCCGCGGCAGGCGCCGACCACGTCATCGACTACACCAGGGACGATTTCGTCGAGACGGTTGAGGCGCTGTTCGGGGAGCACTCCATGGACGTGGTCTACGACGGTGTCGGTGCTGCAACCTTCGAAGGCGGTCTGCGGGTGTTACGGAGACGCGGACTGATGGTCACGTTCGGGAATGCCAGCGGGCCGGTCCCGCCGGTTGCTCCGCTACAGCTCACCCAGGGAGGCAGCCTGTTTCTCACGCGGCCGTCGATGAAGGACTACATCGCTACACGGGTTGAACTGGAGAGCCGGGTCAGCGATCTGTTCGAGTGGATCGAAGAAGGCCGGTTGCAGGTGCGCGTAAGTGCCCGGTTTGCGTTGGCCGATGCAGCGCAAGCCCACCGGGCGCTCGAGTCAAGGGCTACGGCCGGCAAGGTCCTGTTAATGCCGTGAAGCGAGCAGATGCTACCGGGTGAAACCCACCACCACCGTCGTGATTGAGGGAAGGATTCGCTTCATGGCCGGAACACCTGGAGGGTCGTGCCCGACGTCGGGTTGACGAGGACGGAGCCGTCGGCCGACCAGGCCCAGAAACGGTGACCTACCCCGAGTTCAAACCGCCCGATAGGTTCACCGGTGGACACGTCGATGAGCAGTTCTGTCTCGGTCCTTGACCGCCCACAACAGCGAGCCGTCGGGCGAGAACCTCGGACGATCCAGTCCCGAAGGCACCGCCACCCCGGACGGTTGCAGGCTGAGAGCACGATTGCCGCTCTGGCCGGTGTCGGGAGCCATGATCAGCTCAACTCCGACACCTGCCGCCTCGAGTCGCGTGCGGTCGAGCACCTCGGAGTCGGTGACTTCGAGCGTGGTCGGATCGAACCGAACCAGGAGGTACTGTTGAGCGCCCTCATCGTAGACCTCGGCGACCAACGCGCTCCCATCGGCAAGGAGCGTGCGGTATCCGAGATCCTGGCCGTCCTTCAGAGGGGTTTCGAGCACGGTGTCGGAGGTCAATTCCCGACGGCAGAGCGTGAAAGGTCTCTCGATGTCGCTGAACGCAAAGATGGCGCCGGCCACTCGGTCGAAACCAAAGATCGCGTCCAGACACGCGAACTCATCCATGACGAATGAGTCAATGAGCTCGAACGTGGTGCCGTCCCAGGTGACGACCCGGGTCTCGAACGAGACTGTGTCGAGTCCGATCAGATGGTTGTCGGCGGTCCAATAGAGTCGGCCGACGGACCCACTTTCTTCGTCGAGCGAGACGTCGTTGGTCAGATCACCCGTCGTCGTGTCGTATACCTTCAGGAAGGCATCGATATCTCGGAACGGACCGCCGCCGAGAACCGCCACCAGGCTTCCATCCGGCGACAGGGCGATCGACTTGGGCTCATCGGTGGTGCCGATCTCGATCTCCAGCGCCGGCTCGAGCAGCGGAACGGAGGCGAGATCGTTTTCGACGGGTGCTTGTTCAACGCTGCCGGCCGCGGTTGAGGTGGTCTGCTCGGAGACGTCAACGGATTCACCGCCGCTCCCGGTCGTGTCCGTCTCGCCTTCGCCCGACGAACCGCCACAAGCAGAGAAGGCCAATGCCAATACCATCACTAGTGCGGCCGACCGACTCCGTGTGCGACTTCGACTCAACCCGTCGTTCATCGAGAATTCCCCCTCTGTCTGTTCGGCCGAGACGTGTCTGGGTGAATCACCCATCCTCGCGTCGGGCTCGTTCCCTAGCCCCGTCCCGTCAGAAACGGATGTGGAGCGTAGCAAATGGCTTCCACTGTTTGCCAGAGTTTTTCACAGTGGTTCGATCAACGTTGCGCAGGGATGAAGAAACGGGGGGCCTGCACGATCTTCCCGGCACGGGCTCGGAGTTGGAGGTCTAGAGAGAAGCCGCGAGGTCGGCCACGAGCGTCGCCGCCCCGCCTTCGACCGGTTCTCCGTGTCCGAAGACGACCGTGTCGAACCGGTAACCTGCCAGCTTTTTCACCGAGAGATTGGCCGTTGCCATGTCGGGCGAGAATTGGGGGTTGGCCCCGATAACGCCGCCATCCTGGCCGTTGAGGGCGTCCCCGGCGATGAGCAGGGCGGCGTCGGTAGAGAGCACGCTGATGTGGCCGGGGGTATGGCCGGGGGTTTCGATGATCTCGAGGTCGAAGACTTTGTCGCCGTCGCCAACGGGCAGCAGTGGTCTGGGTGAGGTGATAGCGGCGAGATCACCGGCGCCTGCATATCCGGTGGCGTCGGAGGCGGCTGCCAGTACGGCCGGGAGGCTTCCCTGATGGTCTCCGTGGCGGTGAGTGATGATCACATGGCCGACCGCGTCCCAGGCCAGTCCGATTGCCGTCAGTCCGGCCTCGATATCCGATTCGCTGTTTTCCACTCCCGTATCGACGATGGCGGCCTCCCCGCCCCTCGCCACGATGTAAGCCGAAACGAACCCGAGATTGACTCGTTGCCACGAAACGGCCCCGGATGGCCGGGTAGACGTGGTTTCTCCCGGGCTGGTGGTGGTTGAGCCGGAATCACCCGCAGACGAAGCGGTCGAGACGGTATCGGGCGAACCGTCGGCATCCGAGCAGGCGGCGAGTCCGAACACGGCCAGGGCCAGGGTTCCCCGGCCGAGGTCGTAGAGGAACCCGCGTCGGCTGATGTCTGGGTGCATGGTCATATCCTCGTTTGGATGTTGCCAACCTACCGGGCAGACCGACCTACCGGCCGGAAACTGTCGGCGCTGCGGCTAGGTCCAGCTGAGGCTGCTCCGATTCGACCAGTACATCTCCGGATCCTCAGCCATCGAGGGCAGCTCGCCCGGATCGGGCACCGCAACGGCCTCCAGGTTTGATGCGAGCTGGTCGGGTGTGGCCGCCCCGCTCAGCACCACATCTGCCCACGGCTGGGCAAGGGCTGCGGCCAGGGCGGCTGCATCCGGTGCCGTCCCCGGCAACCAACGCTCCAATGCTCGTGCGGTTCGAACGTCGCGAGCCGTGAGCCGACCGTTGGCCAATGCTTCCTTGACGATCACGCCCAGGCCCGCTTCGTGGGCCTCTCCCAGCGCCGGTCCGGCCGAAGGCTCGAGAAGGTTCCAGGTTGCCTGAACCGCTCCGAAGAGACGGGCGCCGTCGACGGTGACCTCGACGGCCGACCGGATGGTCTCGGCCTGCTCCGGCCCGCTGACACTCAGCCCGATAACGACACCCTGGTGGCGGATCTGCGCCAATCGCTCGAGCACAGCCCGATCCTCGAGCACGGCCTTGGTTGCCGAGTGAATCTGATAGAGCTTGAGATAGGGGCCGAGCAGGCCGTCGCTTTCGGAGTATTGCGATCGCAGATGATCGAGGCTCAGGTCTTTGATCTCATGGGCGTCGGCGTCGACCTGCCAATCGGCGGTGTAGCGATATCCCCACTTGGAGCCAACTGTGACGGCATGGGAATCGACGGCCCTGGTGCTCAGCCAGCTTGCCAGAAATGCCTCGGCCCGGCCGTAGGAGCGGGCTGCGTCGAAATACCGGATCCCGGACTGCCAGGCCGCGTCCAGCATGCCGTGCGTGTGGCGTTCAAGCGCCTCGACCTCGCGCCGTCCGGCCAGATCTGTGCCGTGACCGAGGTTCAGATAGCCGGGTCGTCCCAACGCGGCCAGACCGAGGCCAAGTGATGACACAGTGAGTTCGGTGCCGCCCAATGGTCTGCTGTCCATGCACCCACTCTACGAAGGGGGTTGGTACACCGTGCGTTGATCCACCATCATGGGTGAGCTCATTGAGCTTCCTATGACTTCCACTTCATCTGACCTTCGTAGCCGCCTTGACGGACTGACACCGAACGACCGGCAGCGGTTCCGGCGGCGGTTGGCCGGAATCGAGCGAATTCCTGACCCCGATCGGCGTGCGAAGGTTCTGGACACGATCGCCGGGGAGATCGATGCCGCTCATCAACGGCTGGCGCAGCGACGGGCGGCCGCTCCAAAGAAGCTCGCCTACCCGGCCGAGCTGCCCATCATCGAACGCCGCCAGGAGTTGCTGGACACCATCCGAGATAACCAGGTGGTCATCGTTGCCGGAGAAACCGGCTCCGGAAAGAGCACCCAGCTCCCGAAACTCTGCCTGGAGCTCGGCCGCGGTGTCGAAGGAATGATCGGCCACACGCAGCCCCGTCGCATCGCAGCCAGATCGATTGCCGAGCGGGTGGCCGAGGAGCTCGGTACGACCGTCGGCGGGCTCGTCGGCTACACCGTGCGGTTCTCAGATCAGGTGGGCGACACCACCCTGGTCAAGGTCATGACGGACGGCATCCTTGCTGGCCGAGATCCACCGGGACCGTCGCCTGTCCCGCTACGACACGATCATCATCGACGAAGCGCACGAGCGCAGCCTCAACATCGACTTCCTGCTGGGCTACCTCAAGACGCTCCTGCCCAAACGTCCCGACCTCAAGCTCATCATCACCTCGGCCACCATCGACACCGAGCGATTTCGCCGAGCACTTCAACGACGCCCCGGTCGTCGAGGTGTCGGGCCGCACCTACCCGGTCGAACTCCGCTACCGGCCGCTCGACGATCCCACCGCCCCCGATCCGCGCGACCAGCCGCAGGGCATCTGCGATGCGGTCGTCGAGCTTGCGGAGGAGGGATCGGGCGACATCCTGGTGTTCTGCTCGGGGGAGCGGGAGATTCGCGACGCCGCAGATGCGCTCGGGGAGCTCGAACTCCGCCATACCGAGGTCCTGCCGCTCTATGGCCGTCTCTCCTCGGCCGAGCAGCACCGGGTGTTCCAGCCACACCGGGGCCGACGGGTCGTGCTCGCCACCAACGTCGCCGAGACCTCCCTGACCGTGCCGGGGATCCGCTCTGTCGTCGACGCCGGAACAGCCCGGATCTCCCGCTACAGCAGGCGAACCAAAGTCCAGCGCCTACCCATCGAGCCCATCTCCCGAGCTTCGGCCGATCAGCGAGCGGGACGGTGCGGGCGGCTGGGCCCGGGCATCTGCATCCGTCTCTACAGCGAAGACGACTACAACGCCCGCCCCGAGTTCACCGAACCGGAGATCCGGCGAACCAACCTGGCTTCGGTCATCCTGGCGATGGCCGCCCGTGATCTCGGTGAGATCGAGACGTTTCCGTTCCTCGATCCGCCCGACGCCCGCACGATTCGGGACGGATTTGCACTCCTGGCGGAACTGGGCGCAGTTGATCCGGCCGAGCAAGGGACCGGGAGATGGCTGACCAGGCTGGGCAGACAGTTGGCCGATTTTCCGCTCGATCTGCGGTTGGCCCGCATGCTCATCGAAGCCGGCCGCAACGACTGCCTCAAAGAGATGCTGGTGATCGCCTCCGCCTTGGCCATCCAGGATCCGCGCGAACGTCCCGTCGAGAAACGACAACACGCCGACCAGCTCCACGCCCGGTTTCGCGATGAGACGTCTGACTTCTTGAGCTGGTTGCGCCTCTGGGATTACCTAGGGGATGAGCGGCGGGCTCGTACCTCGAACCAATTCCGGCGGATGTGCCGTGACGAGTTCCTCAACTACCGGCGGGTGCGCGAGTGGCAGGACATCCACGCCCAACTGCGCGACGTGGCTCGCGAACAAGGGTTCACGCTCAATCGCCTGCCGGCTACGGCTGAGATCATGCACCGCTCGCTGCTGGCCGGCTTGCTGTCCAATATCGGTCACAAAGACCCGGACGGTTTCGAATACCGCGGCGGGCGAGGCGCTCGCTTCTCGATCAATCCCGGCTCGACGCTCTTCAAGCGGTCACCGGAGTGGGTGATGGCTGCCGAGCTGGTTGATACCACCCGCTTATGGGCAAGGGGCGTGGCTGCCGTCGACCCCGAGTGGGTCGAAGAGATCGGCGCCCACCTGGTCAAGAAGTCGTACTCGGACCCCTGGTGGGACCGGGAGCGAGGGACGTCGATGACCCGGGAAACGGTCACGCTGTACGGCCTTCCCTTACAGACGGATCGCACCGCGCAATACGGACACGTGGACCAGGCCGGAGCCCGGGAACTGTTCATCTACGGTGCCCTCATCTCCGGCGAGTGGGAGACCGAGCATGCTTTTATGGGCCACAATCGGGGCCAGATCGCCGAGGTCCACGAACTCGAAGCTCGTCGGCGCGCCGACCTGATGGTCGATGATGACGTCATCTTCGGATTCTTCGATCAGCGACTTCCTGAAGACATCACTTCGGTGCGTCACTTCGATCGTTGGTGGAAAGAGGCCCGGCGCCAAGATCCCCACCAGCTCGATTTCAGCCTTGACCTGCTCATCGACCCGGCTGCCGATCCCGTCGACGCCGAGGCCTTCCCGGAAGTGTGGGCACACGGCGATCTGGCTCTCCCGCTCACCTACGAATTCGACCCGGGCAGCGTGTCCGACGGTATCACCGTGGATGTGCCGATTCAGGGCCTCGACCGGGTTGATCCGGCAGTGTTCGAGTGGCATGTGCCGGGTCTGCGCGAGGAGCTCATCACAGCCCTCCTCCGGTCTCTCCCCAAGCACATTCGGAAGAGATTCTCGCCGGTTCCGAACACGGTCCGGGTGTTGCTGGACGGCCTCGACCCGGACGACGGTGGGCTGCTCCGATATCTGCGGCGGGAGCTGAGTCGCATCGGTGGTGCCCCCGTTCCCGCGGACGCCTTTGATCTCACCCGGCTCCCTTCCCACCTGCAGCCGACGTTCCGGGTAGTGGATGCCGGGAACAACGTCCTCGCTGAGGGCAATGATCTTGGCGCTCTCAAGACGGCTTTGCGGGAGGAGGCCAGGGCCACACTGGTGGCCGGCGGACATGAGCTCGAACAAACCGGATTGACCGCCTGGAGCATCGGCGAGCTTCCCCGCCTGGTTGAGATCAGTGGAGTTGTCCACTCGGTACGGAGCTACCCGGCCCTCATCGATGAAGGAGATTCGATTGGGGTGCGCCTCCTGGCGACTCCTGGAGAGCAGGCGGATGCCATGTGGGCTGGTACACGCCGGTTGCTGCTGTTGAACCTCCCTTCGGCGGGCCGCCTGCTTCGGCCGCTGCTCACCAATGAGGCGACGGCTGCCGTGAAGAGCGGTCCATACGAGGGGCCGGCGGAATGGGCACAGGATTGCCTGACCTGCGCCGTCGATCAGATCATGGGGCAGGAAGAAGCTCCGGTCTGGAACGGAGTTGCTTTCGAAGCGTTGCTGGATGCAATACGCGACAACCTGGATGAAAGCCTCACCGCGGTGGCCAGAACGTCGCTGCAGATTCTGGATACTCTTCGATCGGTTCGGATAGCTCTCGCCCGGGCCTCCGACAGCTTTGCGAGCAGCGTGACCGATGTTGTGGAGCAGGTCGATCGCCTCATCTATCCAGGATTTGTCACCGGGGTCGGGGCCCAACGCCTCGGCGACGTCCACCGATACATGCAGGCCATCGAACGAAGACTCGGACAACTGCCGGAAAGCGCTGAACGGGATCGCCAGAGGATGGAGTCGGTGCGCAAGCTGGAGGCGGAACACGATCGGCTTCGTGAAGCAATGCCGGGCTCGGTTTCCGTTTTGGAGATCGCCTGGATGCTCCAAGAACTACGGGTCAGCCTCTTCGCTCAGGCTCTCGGTACTCGCGGCAAGGTCAGCGAGAAACGCATCGCCCAGGCGCTCGCCCAAGCCATGGTCGAGTAGGGATGGGAAGGTCGCCCGGCGACCTTCTTCCCGGTTTTGGCGCCTAACTTGCTCGAATATCCGGCTTGTTAGGCGCCAAAACCGGTGTGGTTGGGGGCGTCCCGGTAGGGTGGCGCCATGCGACCGAGTTGGGACGAGTATTTCCTGGGGTTAGTCGATCAGGTTGGTGCCCGGGCCACCTGTGATCGTGGCAAGAGCGGCTGCGTGGTGGTCAGGGAGAAGCGCATCATCTGTACCGGGTATGTCGGGTCGCCGTCGGGGTTGCCGCACTGTGACGAGGCCGGCCACGATTTCAAGCAAGTGATCGACGAGGACGGCACCACCCGACAGCACTGTGTTCGCACGGTGCACGCCGAGCAGAACGCTATTTGTCAGGCGGCGCGATACGGCCTCTCATTGGATGGAACCACCCTCTACTGCTCGATGGAGCCGTGCCGGGTGTGCGCCATGCTGATTGCCAGTAGTGGGATAGCCCGCATCGTGGCCCGGAGGCGGTACCACGCCGGGCAGGACAGCCGCCGGATTCTTGCCCAAGCCGGTGTGACCCTCGACATTGTCGAAGAGGTCGTCGAAACCTACGAAGGGCAGTAGGTCGCCGTGAACCTGGACGAGACCGAGTTTCTCGACGTGATCGACCGGACTCCACTGGTTTCCATCGATCTGGTAGTTGTCGATCAGGAGAAGCGAATCTTGTGCGGATGGCGGGTCAACCAACCGGCCCGGGGATCCTGGTTCGTGCCGGGTGGGAGGATCCTCAAGGGTGAGACTCTGGACGACGCCTTCAGCCGGATAGCTTTCGCAGAACTAGGCATCGGCGATTGGCGCCGGTCGGATGGCCGCCTGCTGGGGGTGTTCGACCATCTCTACGACACGAACTTCGCAGGGGTGCCCGGCATCGCTACGCACTACGTCGTGCTGGCGCACCGGATCGATGTTGACGTCCGGCCCACCCCACCCGACCTCCAGCACTCGAAGTACGCATGGTTGTCGGCGGCCGATGCCGGGACGGACGCCTTCCGGTCGTCCATTCACCCCAACACGGCTGCCTACTTCGACTATGTGTGAGGCTCGGCGATCGGTTACTACTGGTCGACGATGACCGGACGTCGCCGAGGACCTCAGCCGAGCACGCGGCCAGAATGAGCAACGCGGCCGCAACCAGACCGGCAATTCGAGATTCCATGTTCGTCATTCTCCCGGTGCCGCAACGACTAGGTGACGTCAGAGCGGCACCGGGAGGTTCCCGGCTTCAGTCCCCAGCGACGAAGAATGCCCACCTACCGTCGGTGGTGATCCCCACCCGGTAGTCAACGTAGCCGCCGAACGAGTCCCAACCTGCCAGCTGGTCGGCTCCGAAGAGGTCGGCCAGCTCCTGGCGCTGCTCCTCGGTTGCATCTGACCAATCAGGCAGGGCGTACACGGCCGGCCACACGTAGTACACGTTGCCTTCGCCGACGTCGTAGAGGGCGGGTTCGAGTTCCAAGAGCTGCACCATGTCGGCCAAAGGTGTCTCGCCGTTTGTCTCCAGGTCGCCCCAGTAGGCGGCAGGGTCGGAGCTTCCCCCAAAGGTGTAACTGGTCCCATCTGCTTCCGCCATGGAGCCCAGACGCTCAAAGTCGCATGCTGTGGCTGCGGCCAGGAGCTCCGACCTCACTTCGGATACCGCAGCAGGCAGATCGTTCGGCTGGGCGCCACTACTGATCGTCAATCCGGCGGCCGAACAGGTCGGTGCCTCCGTTGAGGTGGTTGTCGTTGAGGTGGTTGTCGTCGTGCCGTTGTCGCCGGAAGTCGTTGACGTGAGATTGTCAACCGTGTCGGTGCTGTCGTTGCAGGCGAACAGAACCAGGGCGAGCACGCCGACCATGGCTACGGAGCGAATTGAGGCTTTCATGCGGGTCCTTTCATGTCAGTGCTTGCAGACAGGAACGTTGGATCTCGGATTAACCGGCGTCACCAGCGAACGTGAGCTCGACGATCGACAACTCGCCTCCGGCGCCCTGGGTGTAGCGAGCGGAGAAGATGAGCGCGTACCCGTCGTAGTCGGGAGGAGAGAACAGCAGCTCGCAGGTGCCGGTACCGGAGGAGCCGAGCTCGCACGAAGGTACCCACACAACATTCACGAGTTCGGCCTGACCGGAGTCCTCAGCCGTGGCCACGACGCCTGGTTCGGCGATATCTGCCATACCGGCCCAATCGCCTTCGATCCACAAGCTCGCAAACCTATCGAGGAGATCCTGAGGTGAGGCAACTGCAGGTGCGGTCGTGGTGGTGCTGGTGGGGGTGGTAGCGCCGTTGCCTGCTGTGGTTGTGAGCCCGTCGGCCCGGCCGCTGCCATGAAGCCAGCAGCAGGGCGAGCACGCCGACCATGGCTACGGAACGAATGGGGGCTTTCATGTGGATCCCTCGATTTCAAGTAGTTCAAACTGGCGGGCGAGGACATTTTGTCTTTCCCGTTTCTACGCCACATGTCCGGATTGGCTGAGGTTCTTTCAAAGTATGCAGCCGGGAACCTTCTTGAGAGGAGGGATCGTCATAGCTCCGAGTGATGCCGAACGTGCTCACCAAGGAGACCATGATGCGAAAACTGCTGATACCACTTCTGGCGATCAGCCTGTTGCTGGCCGGGTGCGCCGGGTCGACGAACGCCGCCGCACAGATCGCTCCGACAGGAGGAGACCAGAACTTGATGAGCAACACCATTGCCGTTTCCGGAACGGGTGAAGTGGCGGGGACACCCGACACCTTGATCGTCGATCTTGGTGTCACGGTGCTGAGACCGTCGGTGAATGAGGCTACCGGTGAGGCATCTCGCCTGGCCCAGGCAGTCATTGACGCACTCAAGGCGAACGGCGTTGCGGAAAAGGACATCCAGACCACCAACTACTCGATCTACCCCGAGTACGACTACCGCAATGACAACCAGGTACTGCGCGGCTATCGGGTCAGTAACACGGTCAGCGCCAAGATCCGCGATCTCGACAAGGCCGGCGAGGTCATTGATGCTGCGACCGCGGCCGGAGGCAATGACGCCGTCGTCAACGGCATCCGGTTTGACCTCGAGGCCAACGGGCCGCTGATCACGGCCGCCCGTGAGGCAGCGTGGAATGATGCAAAGGCGAAAGCCGAGCAACTCGCCGCTCTCGCCGAGGTCCAGCTGGGCAAGGCTGTTTCGATCAGCGAAGTTTCGAGCCCGGCGCAGCCTCCGATCCTCTATGCCGAGGCGAGGGCCGAAGCTGCGTTTGACGCCGCCACTCCGATCCAGGCCGGTGAGGCATCAGTGTCGGTGGTGGTTACCGTCCAGTTCGCCATCGGGGGATAGCAACAAGCACCCGAAGCTGCCGGGGCCGTCCCCGGCAGCTTGGCGGTGGTGAGACGAGGGGTGCCGACCGGTATCCTCTCTTCGTGGGCTACCTGCTGCTGACCAACGATGACGGAGTGGACTCTCCGGCCTTATTGCCATTCACCCGGGCACTTGCGGAGATTGCCCGGGTGAAGGTGGTCGTACCGGCCGAAGAGCGGAGTTGGATCGGCAAGGCCATCACCCGGTTCGACGAAGTGCGAGTCGAGCGAACGGTGCGAGACGGGGTCGAGATATTCGTCGCCGACGGGTACCCGGCCGACTGCACGCAGCTGGGTGTCCACTCGTTGTTCGGTGAGAAACCTGACATGGTCGTCTCTGGAATCAACATCGGGTTGAACCAGGGGCTCGGGTTTCTGCTCTCGAGCGGCACAGTGGGAGCCGCCGCTGAAGGTTGGATTGCCGGTCTTCCGGCGGTTGCCTTCTCGACCGGGTCACCGTTCGATCACCGGGGGTGGGCCAAAGAGGCGTGGTCGGATTCGTCTATGCCGTTTTGGAAAGCGGCCGCAGCTCTGGCCGTTGATGTCTTGACCGACATTCTCTCGGCCGGATACCCGTCTGGCGTCGATGTGCTCTCGGTGAACTTCCCACACGACGCCACGACGGACTCCCCGCGGCGGATCACCAGCCTGGCGAAGGTCGGATATGACAACATCTTCAGAGAACACAAGCCGGGTCGCTTCGTCCACGATTTCAACACTGGTTTGCGGATGACCGGAGACCTGGCAGGCTCGGACGTCGATGCGGTCCGTACGGGTTCCATCGCTATCACGCCTCTGCAGCTAGCTCACTCCGGTGCCGTTCCCGACACCTTCCGAGCCTCCGTGGAGCGTGCGTAGCCGGGTCTCTGGTCCGTCATGATCCCCGCAGTGGATGTGGCATTGGAGCGGTTCGCTACCGCTCGATCGTCAACTGCGCGGGTGATCGTGGCAAGCTCTGGTGAGCCGGTCACGCTCCCCAGCCTGTCAGGTCATCCCAGACTGGTCTTGGTTGGCCTCTATGCGCTCAGATGTCTGCTCCTCGATGGCATGCTCGATGCTCGGTTGGAAGGCTTGGTCGAACAGTCCGGGTGATATCCCACTACCGCTAGGCCCCGGGTTGCGCTTGTTGTCGACCCACCCCTCTTCCCGGCCAGTGCAAGAACCGGGTTCAGGTCGAAGCCGACGAGTATCAGGACGATCGCCAGCATTCGGGATGGCCAGCACGAAGGATGAAAACCGGGTGCCTCGGGAGGGTCGCGGTGGTGTCCGTCCCGGTCGCCACGAGCGGTCCCGGATGGTCGTCTTGTGCGATCCCGGGAGCTACGTGTGCCGCCACGCCCACCCGACGCGAGTCGTCAACTAATGGTTGACGACCGGTTGGCGTCAACCTATAGTTGACCACATGACACAGAATCCCCCTCAGGCATGGAAGACCGGGTCCATAGTGCTTGCCATCGTCCCGTTCGCCGTCGTAGCCCTGGTGTTCTTGGACTTGCCTCGCTGGCTGGAGATCATCGCGATGGCAGTCATGGTCGCCATGGTCGGCGTGGGCGCGACCCTGATGCGCCGTCGGTCTGATGGATGGCGTCCGTCAGAGACACTGACCAAGCCATCTGACCTTGACTCCTGAACGTCACGACCCGGAGCGAGTTGCCCAACTTCTCGCTGAGGCCGTTGGTGGTCTCGGGGTCGTCACCGACCCGCACCACGTTGACGACTTTCTCGCGCTTGTCGCGGCGGTCAACGATATCGAGGTGCAGGCCCGTTCGATGCTGTGCGACGCGGTCGTCTCAGCGCGTAGTGGGGGAGCCACCTGGGCGGCGATTGGTCACACGCTCGGAATGACCAAGCAGGCCGCCCAGAAGCGATTTGCCGTTCATCCGACTCCCGACGTTGCTGACCTTGACCCTAACGAGCGCATTCTTGGGCCGGTCACGGCGTTCGACGAACTGGCGGAACTCGAACTTGCCGGGGCGTACGGCTGGCACAGTGTCGACTTCGGTCCCTACTTCCACCGGGTCGTGCGATCCAGCACCAGGTGGGAACACAAGCGGGTCTCGATGCTCGGCCGTACCGCCAAGAAGCTCGAAAGGCAAGGTTGGCAGCTGATCCGCTCCGAGTTTCCCTTCACCTATCTCAAGCGTGATCTCGGAACCCCTGCGCTGGTCGAGGGCGATCCCTCTCCGTAACGACGACAAGCAGCAGCCGTCGACAGAAACCACTACTCGGGTGGATCGCGGTGCCGACATGCGGTCCCGGGATCGAGTGACGTCCGGTGACGTCGTTGCGCTGAGATTCGTGTCGTTGCATAGTGGTTGTGTTCACGGTCTCGGACGATGTGTGGGCACTCCGCGCTCCGGAGGGCCCGGAGCGTCCCACACGTTGTTGATGCTCCTGGATCGGTTGTCGCCGAAGGGACCATCGCTGTGTCCCGATATTCCATCTAGTTCGAAAGTCTCTCTGCCTAGATTTGCGGAGTGCGATCAATGTGGGAAGAACACCGGGTGGGCCTTGACTACCTGGAAGCAGTAACGGCGCTCCTGCAGCGAGTCCGCAGCGCGCACCCAACGAAAGGGCTGTACGAAGCTGCCGAACTGCAGTGGTGGTGGACCATTCCGCGCCGGACCGACGCGGTCGGTCAGCTCTTCTGGTTCGACGACCTCGGTCGCCCGGAGGCTGCTGTGATCGCAACCGACTTCGGTGGCGGGTCGTCGGCTGTGTACGAAGCGTCCACGCTCGTTGTGATCGTGATGCCCGACGCCACACCCGAGTGGGTGAACCACGTCGTCGAGCGTGGGCTTGCCCACGCCACTGAAGCCGGGATTGGAGACCTCGAACTCGAGGTTGACCGAGCCGATGACGTCGTGCGTGACGCCTTGATCGGCCATGGCTTCACGATCAAGGAAGACGGCCTGATCGGGTGCTGGCTCGGTGCAGCCGCCCGGCCGGCGATCAGCCCGCTGCACGGTGACTACCGGTTGTGCAGTCGCCGCGACACGATGGACCGTCCACATCACATGGCTCATCCACGCCGCCCCAGCGTCGAGCAGCGTCTCCTGCAAACCTCGCTGTACCGCCCCGACCTCGATCTGGTCGTCCTCGACCGCGACGACAACCCGGCCGCGTATGGTCTGTTCTGGTGGGACCCGGTGACCGCCACGGGTGTCGTCGAACCGATGCGCACCCTGGACGATCACCAGCAACGCGGACTCGGCCGCCACATTCTCACCACCGGCATCGACCTACTAGCCAGGGCCGGCGCACAGCGCATCAGTATCGGGTTCGAACCGGAAAACCCAGCATCAGGACCGCTCTATCTCAGCGCAGGCTTCAAGCCCGATTGGCGGACTGATGTCTTTGTACGCAAGTCTGGCACGAGACTTTCGTAGGCCGACTCCGGGCCTCATCGCTGGGCGAACTGCCCGGTGGTTGGGGGCGACGATTCAGCCACCCTGTGGTCCGCGAAGGTCAACGAAGATGGTTCCTCCGACGGTCACGGTTGCCCGGGTGCATGCAGCATCATTATCGACGGTGGTACTGATCTCTACCTGGCGGGCGTCCGGGTCCAATCCGACCAGGCGGGCGATGTCCGAGGCGGTGGTCGCTGCCTCGTCGAGGGTCAGGCACTCATTGTCAAGCATGTCGCTGAGGCGTACGCCCAGAATTGCCCACGGCTCGTCGCCGGTACCGACCAGGCCCTCGATGGCCACAACCGTGACCTGGGCCTCATCCGGTTCCAGGAAACTGAAGGCGCAGGTGCCGACCCCGTCGGCGTCGTCTCTCGTAGTCACCGTCCAATCGAGCCCGAGGCGGGCCAATTCTCGTTCGATAATGGGCACGGCTTCGTCGCTGGTGTGGCAGGTGCCGGTGAGACCGGTGGTGACATCGGCGAGGGCGGCCTCGAGCTCGATGATGGCCGTGTCCTGACGGAATCCGCTGGAGCGGCTGCCAACCTGCGGGGATATCACTCCCGACTTCCACGACTACGACACCGCCCCGTTCGTTCACATAGGCGGCCAAGGAAGGGGGTTCTGTCCCCTGCCGGCGCAGCTCGTTGGCGAAGTCCTCCACCGGGTCGCCGCTGACGGCCGCAATGATCGAATTGCCGGGACACTGGATGCGGGTCGTCGCTTCAGGGCGGGTCAGTGCCCAGACTGCCGCAACACGTCACAACCGCAAGACCCGCCACTGCCAGAGCACGGTCCTGCGCCGGCCGGTCGGCCGCATGTTTGTCTCTGTTGTGGTCATGCCGATGATCTCCTCCATGAGGGCCTGCGCTGAGGCCGAGTCGGGTCCATCGGGCAGCCGATCCGGATCGGGTACCGGGTTGGCGATCTGGAACAGATGAATGGGGTCGCTGTGGCGGCTCATCCTGTCGACTCCTGCTCCTGATCCCCGGTTGCCCTTCCTATCTGCACATGTCCGGATTCAGCCCGACCTTGCACCAGATCATCGAAGTGGGCTCGGAGCCTCCGTTTGGCACGGTGCAATCTCACCGACACATTGGCGACTGGCGTGTCGACCACCTTGGCGATATCGCCGGCGGTTGAGTTCCTCCCACGAGAGAGCCTGACCAATTCCCGGTCGGATTCGCTCAGCTGGTCAAACGCAGCAAGCGCCGCTTCCAGATCAGATGCATCCTCCACCACATCGTCCGCGGCAGGGGCCTCGGTCGACTCGTGCTGCACCCGCAACGACAACCTGACAGCCCGCTCCGCTCCCCGACGTTGGTTTGCGAGCGACCGCCGCCACCCCGTACAGCCACAGCCGCTGCTCATGAGCGTCCTCGGAATCGAATCGAGACGTCGCCATGCCACCAGGAAGGTATCCGATACGACTTCCTCCGCATCGGAGCGGTTCGGTGTCCTTCTCGCGCGTACGCGAACAGGAGGCGGTAGTTGCAGGCAAACAACTCCCGGAACTTCTCATCGCGATTGCGGTCGGTCATGCGTGAAATGAATTAGTTGATCCCATCCCCATATCCATGTCCAGCACAACGGATATCTTGCACCCCATACGAGAACCCACATGGCCACCCTCGAAGGAGGATAGGGGTTGGCTCGTTCCGGCCGACTGCCCCGCCACGCAGTTTCCGGGCCTGCAATAAGCACGGTCCGTATCCGGTTCGTAGATTGGTGGACAGGTCCCCGAAAACAGAAGTACGCGGAGAGGACAGGGAGATGACATGAAGAACAGCAGCTCGAAAGGCCAGTCTCCCTCGGAGCCGACCGAAGCGAGTGTCAAGGAATCGGACGACTGGCGGGCCAAGACGCTCTCCCGGATACGCACCCTGATCCAGCAGGCAGACCCCGAGGTGGTCGAGGAAGCGAAGTGGAGAAAGCCATCAAACTCGATGGTTGGGGTCCCGGTATGGTCCCACGACGGGATCATCTGCACCGGTGAGACCTACAAGAACGTCGTGAAGATGACCTTCGCCAAGGGCGCCTCGCTCGACGATCCAGCCGGGCTCTTCAACTCGAGCCTCGATGGTAACACCAGGCGGGCGATCGACATCCACGAGGGCGACACGATCGACGAGGAGGCGCTGAAAGCCCTGGTCCGTGCCGCTGTTGCCCTGAACGAATCCGTAGCGCGTCGCTAGGACCTCGCCGAACATGGTCGGGATGCAGCGTCTGGCATCACTCGAGGTGACATGACGGCCCTCGCATCGACGTTTTGCCGTCCCACGGCGCCGACCGGGGAACCCTCCTACCAGCGACACGCTCAGGCGGGAACGCAGGTACTCAATATTGCCAGCACATCCTTGTAGGTTCTGTGGATGCGCCACCCTTCCCGCGATCGACCCGAGATGCCCGACGGCTACGGCGTCCCGGAGACCGATGAGGGCGTTCTCGAGTGGTCTGCCGTAGAAAGCCGGTTGAGAGCATCGACCCACTATTGGCTGGCAACAACGCGACCTGATGGGAGGCCGCACGTGGTTCCCCGCTGGGGGGTGTGGGTGGACGGGCAATTCTGGTACGACGGTGCAGTGACCACGATCCACGTGCGAAACCTGACTGCGAATCCTGCTTGTGTGCTCCATCTCGAAGATGGCCGCCAGGCTGTGATGGTGGAGGGACGGTCTGAGGCTGCAGCTCCTCCCGGGCTGGAGTTCGGTGCCCGCCTGGCATCGGCGTTCTCCGGCAAGTACTCAGAACTCGGTTATGCGCCGGACCCGGGAGAGCTGGCAGGGCTCCGATGCCGGCGGGTTGCGAGTACTCACGCCGCTCAAAGCGATGGCCTGGTTTGACTTCCCGACCGATGTGACTCGATTCCGCTTCTGACCTGTGCTTCGAGCCAAGCGCCGAGAAGACCGTTCCTTCGTCGACTGATGGGGAGTGCTTCGTTCCGAACTGAGCTGTTTGGTTCAGTCGGGGAGCTTCTCGAAATAGGCCTTGTACGCCGTCAAAAAAGCGTTCCCCGTCTTGGAGCTGCCGAAGGTCCGGTAGAAGAAGCCCAGGAATCCTGGGGCATCGACGTCGCTCATGACGACCCGATGTGTGACTCCGGTGTCACTCGCGCTGAATGCGTCGGAGAAATGCGACGTTGTCGTGACCGCTGATCCGGCTTCGTACTCTTCGTCGAACTCCACCAACACGCGGGCACCCTCGATGTGTTTGGAGATGTTCGTACGTTTCATGAGGCCCTCGTTGGTCCTTATGGTCACAAAGTCGGCCCCTTGCTCCACAAGCTCAACGCTCGTCATACCCGGCATGAGGCTGATGACCCCGACGAAGTGCTCGCCAAGATTCTCCAGGGCATGCTTCACTTCCTGCATAGAGCAGTCGATGTCGTTGTCTCCTTCAAACCACACAGACACGGTCTGCCCCTTTCGTTGAGCTACAGCCTGACGATGCCAAGCCTACGAACGTGGCCGGGACATCTGTCCGATGCAGTCTTCTCGACGATGTGGAGCTCGCCACTCCCGAATCGCTCTACCGTGTACCCATGCTGATGGTGGCTCAATCATCTTTGACCTCCAGCGCCGTCGGGTGGCCGGTGGTGCTGGCGTCGCTGTCGTTGGTGCTCCTGGCGTTGGGCCTGGCGTGGGGGCTGGGTCTGCACATCGAGCGAGAATTGATCATTGCCACCGGGCGAGCCGCTCTGCAGCTCCTGGGGGTCGGCTTTGTCTTTGCTCTCATCTTCGAGTCGACCGGAGCCGCCTACTGGGCCTGGCTGTGGGTGATCGCCATGACCATCGTGGCGACCGTCGTTGTGGTTCGGCGAGCAAAATACCGGATTGACGGTCTTGCCGTGGTGGCAGGAGCTGCCGTGGTTGGTTCGGCACTTATCAGCATTGCGGTCGTCTTCGGTTTCGGGGTGATCGACTACGGGCCGATATCGTTGGTGGTGATCGCCGGGATCACCATCGGCAACGCCGTCCCGTCGGCCGTTCTCGGGGTCAACCAATCCGTCGACTCATCCCGAAACCGGATCGGCGATCTCGAGGCGCTTCTATCGCTCGGGATGGATCGCAAGCAGATCGTCCGGTTCATGGCGCCGCGAACGGCTCGAACCTCGTTGATCCCCCAGATTGAACGTACCAAGGTCGTCGGCCTGATTGCCCTTCCAGGGGCAATGACCGGCCTCCTGTTGGCCGGAGTTGAACCCCTTGAGGCCGTCGTGATCCAGCTCCTGGTCATGTACCTCGTGCTGGGTACGGCCGCGGTGTGTGTAGTCGCCGTCGTCACTGCCATCACCAGATCGGCGATAACCAACGACCTTCTGATTGCCGATTGGGTCTACCCGGGGGCCGAGCGGCAGCCCGTGGGAGGAAGAACCCGGAACGAGAAACCAAAGAGCCAGAACCGCGCTTAGCCAAAGTCCTGATAGACGCGGCTCGGGGTTGGTCCGCGTTGGCCCTGGTACTTGGAGCCGGCGGCGTCACTGCCGTAGGGGTGTTCGGCCGGGGTGGTCAGTTGGTAGAACGAGATTTGTCCGATCTTCATCCCGGGATAGATGGCGATCGGCAAGTTGGCGACGTTCGAGAGCTCCAGCGTGAGGTATCCGTCGAAACCCGGGTCAACGAACCCGGCGGTGGAGTGGATCAAGAGCCCGATGCGACCCAGACTCGACTTACCCTCCAATCGGGCGACCACATCCTCGCCGAGCTGCACACGCTCGAGCGTTGATCCCAGAACGAACTCTCCGGGATGCAGAATGAACGGCTCGTCCTCGTCGGTTTCGACCAGCGTCGTGAGGTCTTCCTGGGGTGCCTTCGGATCGATGTACGGGTAACGGTGGTTCTCAAATACGCGAAAGAAGCGATCAACCCGCAGGTCAATACTCGACGGCTGAACGAACGACTCCTCGTACGGATCGATGACGATCCGTCCGGCAGCGATGGCTTCCTTGATAGTCCGGTCGGACAGGATCATGATGGCCCCCGTTCATCGGCCCGATGGTAGGTCCGAACCGGCCCGGCTGCGTCGCCGACTCCCGCGGCCGTCCTGGCCGACTCGGAGAAGGCCGCTGGAGCGGGTGAGGGGAATCGAACCCCCGTTCCAAGCTTGGGAAGCTCGTGTTCTACCACTGAACTACACCCGCCAGAAGGGCGATGATAACAACCGCGTACGAAGTCAGGAGAAGACACTCGCGGCACCCCACAAAGCCAGCAGTACACCGACCCCGCCGAGGAACCACGCCCGACCCGGGCGGAATTCTCCCTCTACTCCGGCAGGCTGTTCGCCCCGCCGATTCTTGTAGATGGCCAAACCATTGCCGATGACCATGGCCAACCCGATCGCCAGCACGGCTTCAGGAAATAAGCTTTCCAACCCAAAGATGTCGTCCATCGGCCGCAACGGTAGCGGGTATGGTTGCTCTCTCGAAAGGAGCGGCATGCCGAGGCACTGCTACGTCCTGCGGGTGTTCACCCGGGGCGATGAGGGAGGCAACCACCTGGGGGTAGTCACCGATGCCACCGGCCTGACCACCGATTCGATGCAGGCGATCGCGGTTGAGCTGGGATTCTCCGAAACGATCTTCCTCGAATGGGAAGAACGCAAGCTTCCCCGCGTACGGATCTTCACCCCGGGAGGGGAGCTTCCCTTCGCCGGACATCCACTCGTCGGCATGGCCTGGACGCTGAAGCAACTAGGCCCCGGGGGTCCCGATACGGTGCGCTGTGCGGCATTCGACGTTGCGATCAGTCTCATTGGCGATGAAGCGGCCATCGACGTTCCTTTGGATCAGCCGGTCCGTCCGGCTCCCCACGCGGCAGCCGTAGCGGCGGCGCGTGGGGCTTCCGGCTCCCGTTTCGGCACGCTGGGTGGACATGCCGCTGCCCTATCTGCTGCTCGAGGCAGCGTCGCCGGCCGCCGTAGGTTCAGCGACTCCGGCTGCAGAGGGGACCTTTGCGAAGCACGGGGCAGACATGGTCTACCTCTACGCATTCGAGTCCGCAAACGCGGTCCGGGCGCGATTCTTTGCGCCGGGCCACGGTGTCTTCGAGGATCCGGCGACGGGGAGTGCGGCGGTGGCGCTGGCCGCGGCCCTGCGTGCTGAGGGGCAATCTTCGGGCCGTTTGGCCATCAGCCAGGGAAGCGAGATAGGTCACCCGTCCACGATCAACCTGACCTGGCAGGACGGGCAAGTCAGGATCGGCGGGGCCGTGCGAAAGGACGAGGTTCGGTGGCTGGAGACGTGAACCCATGACCCTCCTTCGACTTCCACTCGACGAACCGGATGGGCCCCTCGATGTCCGGATCGGCAGTGCCGAAACGGGACTCGGTCACATCCTCGAAGAATGGACCCTGCGAGGGGCGCATGCCGACACGGTGCCTACCGATGTCTACCTCCCGGTCGGGCAGGAGACGTGGGGGATCGTCATTGCGCTACACGGCCGGCGTGGTCATCGCCGAGTGCCGTACGTGCGGGGGGCCGCCAAGCGATGGTCCCGGGACGGGCTGGCGGTGGTCGCCATCGACGCTCCCTATCACGGCGAGCGGGCGCTCGATCAGATCCCCGACCTGGCTCGCAACGAGCCTTTTCTCACGCAAGCGGTCGGCGACCTGCGCCGGCTGACATCGGCCATTGGATCAGATAGGCGATTGGCAGACCTGCCCATCGGCTATCTGGGCTTCTCGATGGGTGTGCTGGTCGGCGTACCGTTCATGGCCGTTGAGCCGCGGATCCGTACCGGTGTCTTTGCGGTCGGTGGAGCCACCGGGACCGGAACCACCGACCCTGCCACGTATGCTCCCGCTCATCCGGGACCGGCCCGTTCTCCTGGTGAGCGCTGATCGAGATGAGTTCTTCAACCCGGCCTCGGTTACGGCACTGTATGAATCTTTCGGTGGTTCTCAAGAGCTGTTGCAGTTTCCTGGAAGCCACGGCAACTGGCAACATCCGGGGCGACGCTATCGGGCAATGTTCGACTTTTTTCGAGCCAATGTGCCGGGTCGATGCCCCGCAAACTCGACGATGAGTTCTCAACGGAGCAGTTCCTGTTCTTAGACTGCATCCCATGTCTGCAGAAGGATCAAAGTCGGCGGTAGTCGCCGCTCTCATAGGTAACTCGCTGATTGCCGTCGCCAAGTTCGTCGCGGCCGCCCTGACTTCGAGCGCTGCGATGCTCGCCGAGGCTTTCCACTCCGTGGCCGACTCGGGGAACCAGGTGCTGTTGTTGCGCGGCATCAGCGTGTCGCACAAGGCGCCCAGCGTGCGCCACCCGTTTGGGCGTGGCAAGGAGGTCTACTTCTGGAGCTTGATGGTGGCGGTCATGTTGTTCGTCGCGGGTGGGGTGCTTGCCATCCAGCGCGGCATCGAAGCTCTCCAACACCCCCACGAGATTACGAGCTTTGCCACCAACTTCATTGTCCTCGGAGGCGCCATCGTTATCGAGGGATTCACTTTTCGCGTGGCAATGAAGCAATTCAACAAGGTCCGGGGGTCGCGCGGCATGTGGCGCAGCATTCGGGAGAGCAAGGACAGTGCCTTACTCGTCGTTTTGCTGGAGGACAGCGCGGCCATGCTTGGTTTGGTGTTTGCCGTCATCGGACTGGCCATCGCGTGGGCAACCGGCAACGACCTCTGGGACGGTGTTGCCTCCATAGCCATCGGGATTCTCTTGGGACTGGTCGCGGTGCTCCTCGCTACTGAAACCAGGCAATTGTTGATCGGTGAGGCGGCCGGGCGTCGCGATCGTGCGGCGCTGCGAATGTCGGTGCTGTCCCTCCCGGAAGTGGAAAGTGTCGGCCGGCTGTTGACGATGCACATGGGCCCCAACGAGATCCTCGTCAACCTCGAAGTGGATCTCGTCAATGGGCTGGACGACCGCCGGGTGGAAGAGGTCATCGACTCCATCGAGTCGGAGATACGAAAGGTGCTGCCGGGAGCCAACAACATCTTCGTTGAGCTGCAGAGCCGAGCCAATGGCTGAGGCTTCCGCCCCGGCCTCATCAGCGAACCTGGGACCAGGATTCGACACCTTGGCCCTGGCGCTGGACGTGCGATGCTCGGTAGTAGCGGACCTCTCGCAGGAATGGCAGATCGAGCACGAAGGCAGCAATGCTCCTGCAGCTACATCCGAGGATGCGGTGCTCGGTGCTGCGCAACTGGCGGTCGGTATCGATCGTCCGCTGCATCTGAAAGTACGCAATGAGATCCCGGTAGCTCGCGGGTTGGGGTCGTCGGCCGCCGCCCGTGCCGCCGGGGCACTGGCCGCCTGGCGGGCTACCGGTTTGGAACCCGATCCGCATCAGGTGTTTGAACTCGTCGCCACCCTCGAAGGGCACGCGGACAACGCCGCCGCTACGGTTTTTGGCGGGCTCCAGGCCGTCACGGTGGCTGGTGGTGCTCATCCCTTGGAGCTCCATCCCGATTTGGTCCCGGTCGTGGCGGTCCCGGACTCTGTGCTGCTCACCAGCGACGCCCGGGCGGCCCTGCCCGATTCGGTTGCTCGACCAGCAGTCGTAGGGTCCCTGCAAAGAATCGTTGCGCTGATCGAGGGGTTTCGGACCGGCGATGCGCGGCTGTTGGCGGCGGCCGTCGGAGATGAGATTCACGAAGGCCCCAGAACCGATCTCAACCCTATCGCGGCGGAATTGATCGAAACGGCCCTGACCGCCGGAGCCTTTTTCGCTTGCTGGTCGGGAGCCGGCCCTTCCGTGCTGGCTCTGTCTTCCGCGTCGTTGCGACCGGACATCGTCCGGAGCTGGGCAGCCCTCCTTGACAAACGTGGCCTGGTCTTGACCCCCGAAATCGCGGCAGCCGGGATCGAGTGAGGGGGATCCTCCCCCCTTTGTAACGAGTAGTTTGAGATGGTGGACGCTGGGGCTGCCTTCGTAGCAAGATCGATAGAACACCACCTCCGGGTACGGCCCGAACATGTCACGAAGCTCGCTTCGGGGTACGGAGAGGAAGTGTTCGAGGCGGTGCTGTCAGACCGCTCGGTTCTGTTCAAGGCTGATCGCGAAGCCGGCAAAGGGAGAGTGGTGTTGGAGGCCTGGGCCTACCAGCGGGTGCGGGAACTGGGTGCGCCGGCTCCTCGAGTGCTCGCCACCGATCTCGGGCGGGAGACCTACCCGCGCAACTTCATCATCATTGAGAAGCTCGCCGGGGTGCCGCTCGCCGAAGTGCCGCTCGGTACTGAAGAACGACACCGACTCATTCGCGAGGCGGGATGGGCAATTCGTGCCGTGCACGAGATCGGGATTCCCGGCTTCGGGGTGCTCGAAGAAGCAATCTATCTTCGGAACGCCCAGGTACAGGGCCAGTACGACACCTGGGAGGGATACCTCGACGGCGCGCTCGAAAGCGCCATCACCGCCCTTCGCACCAGTGGCGCCATCGACGATTCCGGGGTGGACCGCGTCAACCGGGTATGTGCCGACCACCGTGACCTCTACGATCTCGGTCCGGTCGGCCAACTGCTCCACGGTTCCTTCGACCCCTCCCATGTTCTGGTCGATGATGGGCACGTCACCGGCCTCGTGGACTTCGGTGAACGGCGCAGCGGAGACCCGGCTTGGGACGTGGGCGGCTTCCTGATGGACGCCATTGGCGAGACGCGCCATCTGCTCCAAGGCTACGACCCCGACAAACGGCGCGCAGAAACCTTTGAGATGACTATCCCGCTCTTCGGAGGATTGCGGGCGATCCTCGCATCCCGTCACGCCGACGATGCGGGCCGTCCCATCGATCGGGATCGCTTCCTGGCGGTCGCCGACTCGTCGTTCGAGGCCCTCGGACACCCAGGGTCGGCGCCGCTGTGACCGGTTGCGCGTTTGCGCTTGACCCGATGAACAGGCAAGCTATTGGCTCCGAATCCACCTATCCGAGGTTTGCATGGGCTCGCTGGTCAAAAAGCGGCGCAAAAAGATGAGCAAGCACAAGTACCGGAAGCGCCTCAAGGCCAACCGGCACAAGCGCAAGAAGTAGCCACAGGCTCTTCACAACGCAACCGAGGCGCCGAAAACGCCAGGGCTCACCACCAGAATTCGTCTGCCGTGCTGGCGCGCGCCCGTTTGGGCAGTTGGCGGTCCGCTACTCAACCTCGAGAATCTGTTTGGCCATGTTCAGGTCGTCGTGGCGTACCAGCAGGCTGATGCGTCCCAGCGAGACACCCGGGTACATCCCCCCGACATCGTCGGCGACGATGGTGGATTCAATTCCCTCGGCGGCAAGATGGGCTCGTGCCAGTTCCGCCTCGGGAGTAGTGAAGCACTCGATGACTTCGATCAAGGCGTCGGCGGTCAATGTCAATCACCTTCCTTGAGAAATTGCTCGATCTCATCCACAAGTTGATCAGCCAGAGCAGGGCGAACTGCCTCGTCGGAGGTCTCCTCGAGTTGGTGTACGTAACTCGAGAGGTCGTCCGAGGTATCCATCGCCTGGTTCACCCGCGAATCGAATTCCCCTGCTTCGACGGCGAGCTCGGTCGCATCGAGGTTGATCCCGGCGATGAGCGCCGCCTTGGTGAGGAGCGCCAGCATGGCTTTGGGATTGTCGTTGGCTGCCAGGTAGTGCGGGGTGGCTGCCCAGAGACTGACCGCCTCCAAACCGGCTTCAGCGCACGAGAGATTGAGCACCCCGGTGATTCCGGTCGGGCCCTCGTAGGCAGAAGTCAACAACTGATGGCGGTCAATCAGCGCCGGGTCGGTGGCAACACCGATGATTGGTACCGGAAGGGTGTGAGCGACCTGACCGATGAAAGCTCCCAGGGTGATGACCTCCTCCACCCCGACCGACTGGAAAACGTCGATGACGTGGGCGACGAAGGTCAGCCAGCGATTGTGCGGCTCCTCGCCAAGCACGAGTACCAGATCTCGAGCTTGGTCCAGGAGAGGGATTGCATAGAAAGCGACCACCGGCCAGGTGATGTCACGGGTGCCGCCATCGTCAATCTCGACCACGGGGCGGCGGATCTGGAAGTTGTAGAACTCCTCGGGCAGGATCACCGCGAAGGGCTCGATGTCCTCGAATTGATCGAGGATGTAGCCGATCGCCCCGGATGCTGCATCGGCGGCGTCGTTCCAGCCCTCGAAGGCGACCAGGGCCACAGGGTTGCGGAGCTCGGGCCGTTCTTCCCACTCGACGACATCCATCGCTCTTCAGCGTAGTTGTACGAGGGAATAGGCGGCGGCGGTGATCGAAACGGGGTCTTGTCGTCCGGAGGTGGCATGCTGGGGTAATGGTCAGCGCCCGACTCGAGCGGTGGATCCGATCCACCTACCCCGGTATTTCGGCTGATGCCGTCCTCAGAGAGCTTGCAGCTTTGGAACGAGAAGAGGCGGCGTTCGGCGGACAGAACCCGGAACGTGTTGCAGCCGCCCTTGCGTTTATCGGCGGAGGTGACATGACCCGCTTCCGGGAAGCCGTTGAACTGTTGCGCATTGACTGGCGGGATGTGCTCGTTGTGGCTGGTCTCGGCAACGAATCCTGGTCCGCCGACCTCGAGCGCAGTTTGGGTGATCTGTGACGCCTGATCTCTCAACCGAAGTGGGCACCATGAATCGTGAAAGAGCTTGCCGCCTCCGGCTTGTAGCGGTCGGTGCCGTACCACCATCCGCCTCGAACTCGTCCGGCGATCGTGTAACCCCCGAACACAGACTCTGATTCGGTTGCGAACCCGTAGGGAATGAGCGACCAGTCCGGAGTCCCCACGTTGCCGTACCTCTGCATGGAGACCTCCCGGACGGCACCGTTCGGGTGGAGGGTCAACCGAATGTCGACGGACTCACCGTCGATTGCCAGGCAGGCGCGAATCGCTGAGTCGGTTTCGGCAGTCCACACAACCCCGCGGTGGGGGAGAAGCGCTGAGGGAACCCAGAGGGATTCGGCAACGACGCGGTGCCGGGATGATCGAGAGACGTCGATACCGGCGGCACGCAGCACGGGGACGCCAAGCACGGTCCCGCGCAATCGGCCCTTGCCTTCGAAGTGCGTGTCGACAATCCGGAGCGGAAGCGGTCCCATCTTTGTCCTCGCTTGCCAGACGAGCCCGAACGGTGGGGCAAGGGTTTCCTCAGCGATGATCTCCAATCGAGCTCCACTCGGGCTCGGCTTCATGCTTCCGGTCTGTTCGAGTCGCACCGAGCGAGCGAGAGGTGTCCCTTGAGCTATTGCGTGCGTGAAGAATCGGCGTACGGGTTCCGGCTGTCCGGCGACAAGTTCTTCGGAGAAGGTCAGATCCTCTGGAGGAAGTGCAAGCTGAGCGGCGATGGCTTCGCTACGACCCATCCAGCCATCCTATCTCCGTTCCGGGGGACAGCCGATAGGCTGCCGGTTGTGTCCGGCCCATCCATTCGCGTCTCAACCAAAGCGGTCATCATCGACACCGGCGATATCCTCGTGACCCGAAACCTCCATCCCGACGACCCGGGCGGAGAGTTCTTCCTCCTGCCCGGCGGGGGTCAGAACCATGGTGAGCCACTCGATGAGTGTCTGCGACGCGAAGTGCGCGAGGAAACCGGCTATTCGGTCGAGGTCGGTGATGTTCTATGGGTGCGCGACTACATCGGAGCCAGGCACGAGTTCGCAGCTCATGAACTCGACGTACACCAGGTCGAGATCATGTTCTCGTGTTCAATCGACCGATCACAGCCACCGGGGCGGGCGGTTGAAGAGGACGCCTGGCAGATCTCGGTCGACTGGGTGCCTCTCGAGGAACTGGCCAACGTCCGGTTTTTCCCGGCCGCTCTCGTTGCCGGCCTCGTCGCACTCGTCGGGGACGGTGCGATCGGTCCCCGCTACCTCGGCGATATCAATTGAACGAGGCTCTTACAGTCGGAACCTTCTCAGCCGGAGGCTGTTCGTTACAACCGAGACGCTCGAGAAGGCCATCGCCGCTGCGGCGAACATCGGATTGAGGAGACCGGCAGCGGCCAGCGGAATCATGGCGGCGTTGTAGAAGAACGCCCAGAACAGGTTCTGCTTGATGGTCTTGAATGTGGCGCGCGCCAATTTCATGGCCGTCTCAGCCAGCGCCGGATCTCCGGACATGAGGATGACGTCCCCCGCCTCGATGGCAACATCGGTACCCGTGCCGATCGCCATGCCGAGATCAGCCTGGGTGAGGGCGGGAGCATCATTGATGCCGTCACCGACGAAGGCGACGGTCTTGCCTTGCGCCTGGAAGCGCCGGACCTGTTCGGCCTTTTCGCCGGGCATCACCTCGGCCACAAACTGATCGATGCCCGTCTCCGCGGCGATTGAGGCAGCCGTGCGTTGGTTGTCGCCGGTGATCATCGCGACTTCCACGCCCATGTTCTGCAAGGCTTCAACCGCCGGGCGAGCGGTTGCGCGCAAGGTGTCGGCCACTGCGAGTACGCCTCGTGCTTCTGCCTCCCAGCCGACGAGAAAGACCGTTCGACCTTCGCTTTCCAAACGGGCGGCCTCGTCGAGGTAGCGGTCGGCGATGAGCATGCCCTGATCGGCCAAGAGCTTCGCTTTTCCGACGACTACCTGTATGCCGTCGATCGTTCCGCGCACGCCTTGTCCGGCAAAGTTCTCAAAGTCGGCGGCCTTGCCCAATTCGATGTCCCGTTCCTCCGCTCCGAGTGCCACCGCTCTGGCAACGGGGTGTTCACTGGCCGCCTCGACGGAACCGGCCAGGTAGAGGAAACGTTCCTCGTCCTCGTCGGTCCGGAGGTCGGACAGGCTCATCATCCCCCGGGTGAGGGTGCCGGTCTTGTCGAACAAGATGGTCTCGATAGCGCGCGAACGCTCGAAAACCTCGGCGCCTTTGAAGATGACGCCCAATTCCGCGCCGCGGCCGCTTCCGACCATGATGGCGGTTGGGGTGGCCAGGCCGAGAGCGCACGGACAGGCGATGATCAGTACGGCAACTGCCGCGGTCAAGGCCTGAGCGACGTCGTTGGTGGCTATGAACCACCCTCCAAACGTGGCCAGGGCAATCAGCATGACGATCGGGACGAAAACACCCGAAATACGGTCGGCGAGTTTCTGGACGGGTGCCTTGGATGCCTGCGCCTCTTCGACCAAATGCACGATCTGTGCCAGGGCAGTGTCCGCACCGACTCGATTGGCCCGGATGGTTAGGAGACCTTGCTGATTGATCGTGGCGCCATAGACGTTGTCCCCCGGTCCCTTGTCGATGGGAACCGACTCACCCGTCAGCATGCTTTCGTCCAGCGAAGAACGCCCCTCTTCAATGGCTCCGTCGGTTGGCACCTTTTCGCCGGGCTTGATCAGGATCATGTCGCCGACCCGTACATCCTCGATGGGGACCATCACTGGTTGGCCGTCCCGAAGGACCCGGGCCTGCTTGGCTCCCAGTTCCAGCAGCTTGGTGATCGCCGCTGAAGCCCGTCCCTTGGCGCGTGCTTCGAAGAAACGACCCAGGAGAATCAACGTGATGATGGCACCGGCCGTCTCGAAGAAGACCGGTTGACCGCTGAAAAACGCCCAGACCGAATAGCCGTAAGCCGCCAGGGTCCCGATCGAGACCAGGGTGTCCATGTTCGCCCCGAAGCTACGGATCCGCTTCAGGGCCGCTTCATGGAACTGCCACCCGAAGTAGAACTCGACAGGCGTCACCAGTGCCCATTGAACAATGAGACTCCACCGGGCATCCTGGCCGGTCATGGCCAGGACGAAGATCGGCAACGTCAGCAAGCCTGCCGCCACGAAGTTTCGCCATTGGAATCGGACCTCTTCGTCGTAGCGTTCAACAACGCTCCTGCGTTCTTCTTCCTCTTCGACGAGATGAATCTGGTAGCCGATCTTTCCAACCGCATCCGTGATGCGACTGAGATCGAGATCGGCACCGCCACGGACCCGGGCTTCTGATCCGGCGAAGTTGACCACGGCCGATTCAACGCCTTCTTGTTTGTTGAGAACGCGTTCGACCCGGACGGCGCATGAGGCACACGTCATGCCGTCCACGTCGAAGATGAGGCTGCCGTCGTCGGCTCGTTTGGCGGTCAGGATATCTGCCATGGTTTGGGATCAGCCCTTGGCTACGTCGTAGCCTTGCTCCTCGATGGCGGCGTAGATCGCGTCGAGTGTCACGGATCCCTCGTCGTAGTCGACGTCGACGGTCCGAGGTTCTATGTGCACCTCAACCTTGTCGACGCCGCTCAAGGCTCCCACCGCGCCCTCAATCGACATCTTGCAGTGATTGCACGAAATATCCGGCACCGAAATAACTTGCTGGCTCATAGGTCCTCCCTTGGGGCGGCTGGTCCCGTGACCGCCGCCGTGTACTTCATCGTTTCCATGAGTTCATCGACGATCTCTGCAGCGCGACCCTCGGCAACTGCCTCATTGACGCAGGTTTCGAGGTGGTTCTGGAGGAGGATGCGGTTGACCCGCTCCAGCGACGCCTGCAATGCCGACACCTGTTTCATGATCTCCGGGCAGTACCGCTCGTCGTCGACCATCCCGATCACGCCCTCGAGGTGGCCGCGCACCGTCTTGAGTCGGTTGAGAGCTGTTCGCTTGTGCTGCTCTTTCATGAACGCAGCCTACCACCCCACCCGGGGTGGGGTGGGGGTAGGGACAAAGCGAGACCCCGGAGGATGGGTCCGGGGTCTCGGATGGGCGCCTAACTTGGTGGAGGGTGTTCCGGTTGGCGCCGGGGAAGTGTGGGCTTCGGCTCAGGTGCTTTCCGCTACGACCCGTCCGCGGACCCGGGGGAACCGGACCGGAGCGTGGGCGAAGCAGTGCTCGCGCCTGTTGTATTGGGACAGGAGCGTGTCGCAGCTCTTATCGGCGCATACGCGACCTTCTCCAAATTTCCGTGAGGGCCGAACGCCGCCGCGGAGCTTGTTTCCTTTGAGTGTGTCAGCCATGGGATGGCCTCCTAGGTTTCTATCTTCAGGACCGGTTCAACGTCTTTGGTCGATCGTTTGTTCCCGATACATGACCTTCTTGCGGTCTGGAGGGACTGTAGTTCGACGATTTCATAATTTCCACTATGGGGACATACAAAATTATGTGATCTTCGGTTTCTGTTCGTAGCCGGGAGGATCCCAGATGATGGTTTCTGAAGCCTTATGGGAGGGTTAAGAAAGGAGAAACCCGGAGCGGCACCGCTTTTCCCGTGGCCGGTGGCTAGGTGATGCCGATGTGATGCAAGAAGGCCTCATTGGAGGGTTCACGCCCCAGGAAGTTGCTGAGCAACGCTTCACCATCGAGCGATCCTCCCGGTTCGAGAATCTCGCGGCGGTATGTGCCCCCGACCTCTGGACTGGTCACGCCGCCTGCGGTGAAACGGCTGAACATGTCGAGCCCGTAGACCTTGGACCACAGGTATCCGTAGTAGCCGGCGTCGTAGCCACCCAGGAGATGGCCAAAGCTGGCAGGAAAGAACGTACCTTCGTGCGGGGGAAGCAGTCCTACCGACTCGGCTTGTTCATGGATGAGATCCAGATTGCTGTGATCGCCCGGTCCGTGGAGGCCCATGTCGAATACGCCAAACGAAACCTGGCGCAAGGTGTTCAAGGCGACGTTGAGATGGCGCGCCCTGACGAGATCGTCCACGAGTTCCCTCGGAATGGGCTCACCCGTTCGATAGTGCCGGGCAAATTGCTGCAACACCTCCGGCTGCCAGCACCATTCCTCCATGATCTGGCTGGGTGCCTCAACGAAGTCCCACTCGGTGTTGGCACCTGAGAAGCGCGAGAACCGGGCTCTGGTGAGAGACATATGGAGAATGTGCCCGAATTCGTGGAAAAGGGTCTCGACTTCGGTGTGCTGCAGCAGAGCCGGCTTATCCGCGGTTGGTTTTGTCAGGTTGGCCACGATGGCCGAGACCGGACGGTGATACGTCCGATCCGGGCCTTGGTGTCCCGGGTACAGCGGAAAGGCGGCCGCATGGCTGAACTTGCCTTCGCGCGGGAAGAGGTCGGCATAGAAATACGCAAGATGCTGGCCGCTGTCGGTATCGAGAATCTGATACAACAGCACTTCCTCATGCCACGCCCGGGCTTCGACCACCGGTTGGTAGGTGAGACCAAAGACCTCAGCCGTGAGATCAAACATCCCGGCGATGACGTCTTCGAGCTTGAAATACTCGGCCACCTGATTGGGGTCGACCCCGAATTCCCTTTTTCGTAGTTGGGTGTCGTAGTAGCGCCAATCCCACGACTGGAGGTCATGCGACCCCGTATCGTGGGCGAGCATTTCGGCCATCACTGCTATTTCGGCCGTTCCTGCTTCGGAAAGCGGCGGGATGAGTTCCGCATAGAACCGCTCAACGGCCTCGGGGTGCTTCGCCATTTTCTCTTCCATTTGATAGTGGGCCCAGGAGTCGAGCCCGAAGAGGTGGGCGATGCGCTCGCGTGCTTCGACCGCTTCTTCCAGAACCGGCCGGTTGGCGTCGACCGCACGACTGCTGAATTTGAAGGAAAGCGCCTCACGAAGGTCGCGCCGCTCGGCCTGCTCCATGAACGGGACAACATGGGGGTAGGCCATAGTCACGCGCAATGCGCCGTCGGTGCCAGGTTCCAGCCGCTCGAGGTAGTCATCGGGTAGACCAGATAAGTCCTCTCGCCCCACCTCCAGGTAATCCTCGTACTCGGCAATGTTGCGTTGGAAGGCCACTTCGAGTTCAACGAGTCGCTCGCGCAGGAGCTGGACTTCGGCACGATCTTCCGGGGCGAGTCCATGCCCGGCCCGGCGGAAGTCCCGGAGCAGGAAGGCAACCAGCCGTCCTGGTTCGCCTTCGAGTTGCTTCGCCTCGTCCGTCTCTGAGTATTCCTTGACGGCCGCGAACAAGTCGGGTCGGAAGCTGAGCTCGACCTGCCATTTCTCGAGCCGCTCTTCGGCTGTGCGTGCCGCTTCCCGGACTTCTTCATCCGGATGTACGTTGCCCAGGAAAGGCCCTTGTCCGTATGCGTCCTGGAGGGCAACGGAGATATCCTCGAGAGGCTGCATCGTGTTTCTGAACGAGCGCGGCTCACCTGCGGCAATCAGGGATCTGATGACTCGCTCGGCCTCGTCGATGGCATCAGCGACGAGGCCGGTGACGGCGGCGGCGGTGATCAGCGAGTAATCGACGAGCATGGAGGAAGAACCATACACCGAGCGGTCGCCCCGTCAGTGGCTGCTGGGCTCCAAGGAAACCAGCCTCAAGTCGCTCCGATCCCGGACCGATTCCATTGCATGGTGTGGATGTTGTCAATCCTCGGGATCGCCGCACTAGTTGGCTTGGCACGTGCGGTGGTCTGGGGTGTCCATGAGATCTGGCACAGCGCGGCAGCCGTTCGCCTCGAACGCCGGTTGAATCCGGTTGACGTGGTGGAGTTGGATCGGGCCTTTGCCCGAATCCAGCGAGATGTCCCCTTCGGCGACTGATCCAGCCCGCAGCTGCTGATTGGTCCTGTGCTTCTTCGACTGCTCGGGCGGCGGGGTCCGGTGCACTAGGTTCCTCTGCATGGACACAGATCTGTCGGGCAAGGGAGTCGTAGTCACGGGTGGAGCGGGCGGCATCGGCCAGGCAATCGTCAGGGCTTTCGCAGTCGAAGGGGCGAGGGTCGCGGTTCACTACCGCACGTCCCGCCCGGCCGCAGAACGTCTGGCGGAGGAAGTCGGTGGGATAGCTCTCGGTGCCGACTTGCGCGTTGAGGCGGAAGCAGACGATCTTGTTCCGCGAGCGTTGCAGGCGCTCGGTCGGGTCGACGTGGTCGTGGCGAATGCCGGCGTTTGGCCGACGCCCGACGCACCGATCTGGGAGCTCTCGCTGGAGCGCTGGAGGGAAACCCTCGACGCCAATCTGACGGCGACATTCTTGACCACCAGGAGTTTCCTCCGTCACGCCGCCAAGACTCGGCAGGGAAATCTCGTAATGATCGCCTCGACGGCGGGGGTATTCGGTGAGGCCGGACACGCCGATTATGCCGCAGCCAAAGGCGCCATCCTGTCCGGCCTGTTGTTGAGCGCCAAGAACGAGGCGACCCGACTCGAAGGGTCGGTGCGGGTCAATGTCGTAGCACCGGGATGGACCGTAACTCCGATGACCACCGAGGCCCGGCGGGATCCGGATCTGGAGGCGAGAGTGACGTCGACGATGGCCCTGAAGAAGCTCGGAGCCCCTGAAGATGTAGCTGCGCAGGTGGTCACCCTGGCTTCGGACCGTTTGTCCGGACACGTAACCGGTCAGATCGTGGTGGTGGCCGGCGGCATGGAAGGCCGATTGGTTCCGTGATGTGTAGATCCCGGCTCATCTGATACCATACCCCCTAGGGTATCTTCTTCCCGTTCGACCATGGTGGTTCGGGCTGTATGAATCCCACGTTTCGCTCCGGCGAAACACTGCCGGCCTGCCCGGAGCTGAGAGCCTCGGCGCGCATGATCCCCACCGGGTCTGGCGCGCAGGTACCTCCCTCCCTGCTCGAGGCCCGGGCGGCCCCGGCAGTTCCTCACTTCGCCAATCCTGTTCTCGCGTGAGTTTCCTGCGCATATTGCTCGAAACTCACGCCAGAACGGACTGGGACCGGGCGCCGGTAGGGCAAGCTATTCTCCCGGGTCTATCTCTGGAGAGGTGCAGCCCGATGAAGATCCGGCTCGAGTACTGCGCGGCTTGACATTACACAGATCGTGCGGTCCGCATGACTGGGCAATTGTTGGAAGAATTCGAAGATGCGATCACTGAGTTCACGTTGATCCCATCCCGTGGCGGGGTGTTCGAGGTTGATGTCGACGGCGACCGGATCTACAGCAAGAAGGCGACCGGTCGTCACGCTGAGTACGAAGACGTCGCCGGCCCGATTCGCAAACGATAATTCCGTTCTTGCGTGAGAAACCCGCGCATATCGCAGGAAACTCACGCCAGAACGTTCTTAGCCCTTCCAGGTGACCGGATTATCCGGGAAGGGCACCGGTTGACCGTCGATCCAGGTCGCCAGAACCCGGGTGGCTCGGAGTTCGTCCGGGGTGGCCTCGACCGGGTCCCGGTCCAGGACCACGAAATCGGCGGCGCTGCCGGCGGCCAATGGCTCCGGTTCACCCATGGCCCGGGCGGCACCGTCGGTGAAAAGAGCGAGTGCACCAGACCCGGTCAGGCCCTGTTCCGGAACCATCCCACCCCGGTCGCGGGCAGCCGCCATGCCCCACAAGGGATGGGGAGCCTCGACCGGACAATCTGAGCCTCCGGCCAACGGCACCCCGGCAGCCTGCAGCGAGGCCAGCGGGTAGGCGTTGCTGATGCGTTCCGGTCCGAGTCGCTTCTCCAGCCAATCGGCCTCCGAGGCCATGAACGCCGGCTGTACCGAAGCGGTGATGCCGGAGGCGGCGAACCGGTCGATCAACCCGGCGTCGAGAATGGAGGCATGTTCGACCCGCAAATCGGCCGGGTCGGCGCCCTCCGCCAGCAGCTCATCGAACAGATCGAGCACCCGGGCATTGGCCGCGTCGCCGATGGCATGGATGGCGACCTTGCCGCCGAGGCGGAGGGCCGTCCTGGCGCGGGCACCGACCGCGGTGTGGTCGAAACGCAGCATGCCGTACTGGTCGGGCTGATCCGCGTATGGGTGCTGCAAGGCGGCCGTATGACCGCCCAGGCTCCCGTCGGCGAATTCCTTGAGTCCGAGAAATCGCAGGCGGGGACCCGCGGCGCGGATGTCGGCGGCTGCCTGTTCGAGTTCGGCCGGGTCTCCGGCAATGACCAGCACCGATACCTTGAGCGGGAGACGGTCGGCGATGGCCAGCATGGCACGGAGTTCGTTGCCGGTGTCGCACCAGGGTCCCGTCCCGACCGCCAGGATGGCTCCCAGCGAAGTGGTTCCCAGGCCGACCAGGCCGTGCATGGCTGCTAGGACCGCCTCCGGATCAGGATCGCTCGACGGCCCGCTCAGAGCGGTAGCCACCTGCTCGATGGCCGTCTCACGGAGGATTCCGTTGGGTACTCCGAATTCGTCCCGATCCAGGCTGCCGCCGATCGGGTCTGTGGCCACCGAGCCGACACCCGCGGTGGCGAGCGCCATGGTGTTGGCTACGGCGATATGGCCGCAGTACCGGTACACCAGCACGGGGCGGTCGTCGACGGCCAGGTCGAGTTCCCGACGGGTCGGCAGCCGTCGCTCCTGAAGCCCTTCATCATCCAACCGAATGGCGATGAGCGGCACTCCGGCTGGAAGCAACGCCGCTCCGTCTCGTATCCGGGTGAGCACCTCATCCAGATCGGTTGCCTCTTTCAACGTAAGGCGGGTCAGCGACAAGGCATAGGGGACGGGATGCATGTGGGCGTCGCGCAAACCCGGTGTGATGACACTGCCCGAAAAGCGGTCCTCGGGAAGCTCGGGCCTACGCAGGTCGGCGGCCCGCCCCACGGCGACAACCCGACCATCGCTGATCAGCAGAGCGTCACCGGGGGTTCCCGAGGCGGTCCGGACCCGGTCGGCGACGACCAGTCGTTGGGTCACCGTCGCGAACCGAACCGGCCGTAGTGGACCAGGTCGGCCATCGGCTTGCGGCCTTGCGGGAGGGTCGTACGAATGCCCCTGCGGATCTGGCGCTCGCCCTCCAGGTCCGGGTACCCGAACGCAACTGCATACCGACAGCCGTGGTCGTTGGGGACACCGAGTCGTTCACGGGCGCACGGCTCGCGGTGCAACGTGACCGGGCACGATCCGATTCCGAGGGCCGCGGCGGCCTCCATCATGTTCTGGGCGGCCCGGCCCATGTCGAAATCTCCACCGTCGGGCAACCGGACGATGACCACCACGAGCGGCGCGCCCAACAGCGGAGTGGTGAAGCTTCCGCACTCGGCCAGCTGCCGGCGGTCCTCGGGGTCGGTGATAACCACAAAGGCCCATGGTTGGGTGTTCTTCGAGCTCCCGGTCCATCGACCGGCTTCCAGGATCATGTCGATGTGCGCGTCGTCTATCGGGTCCGGTCGGTACATGCGAACAACCCGGAGTCCGGCGATGCGCCGGTAGGTGTCGAGGGACGGTTCGAAGGACTGCATGGGCACCTCTGCGGTTGTCTCAGCCCGGAGTTTACCGGCGAGCTGCAACCGCTCACCCGAGCAATCCGGAGGGGATCGCCGCAGCCAGTTTGCTCCGAAAGATCTGTTCCAGGGCTGCGTTGGACGCGAGTACCGCCGGATCTCCCGGCCGGGCGGGCGCGCCGGCCGGATCGGTGGTCCGTCCTCCTGCTTCGCGAACGAGCAGGATCCCGGCTGCAACGTCCCAGGGGGCGAGTTTCAACTCCCAGAAGGCGTCGTAACGACCGCAGGCCACCCAGGCGAAATCCAGTGACGCGGTGCCCATGCGTCTGATGCCCTGGATGTGGGTGAGCATCTCGGAAACGATCGCCGTGTAGGAGGCCGCCTTTGTGCGCCGGTCGTAGGGAAAGCCGGTCGCGACGAGGGCCGCCCCGAGGTCGCCCTGGGTGGATACGGATATCGGCTCACCGTTAAGGAAGGCGCCGTAGCCGGCCGCCGCGGTGAAGATCTCGTTCCGGAAGACGTCGATCACGACCCCCACCCTCGGCAACCCATGCTCGTAGAGCGCCACGGACACCCCCACGTGGGGAACCTGGTGCACGAAGTTCACGGTTCCGTCGAGAGGGTCGATGATCCACAGGCGAGCAAGTTCGAGTGGATCCCCCCCACTTTCCTCCGCAAGGATGTCATCGTCGGGCCGGGCCGCCTTGATGGTGGCGATGATGGCAGACTCCGATTCGCGGTCTGCTTCCGTAACCGGGTCGACGTCTCCTTTGAAGTCGACACCATCGAGGGTGCCTAGCCATGGTCCGATGGCTGCACTGCCACTTCGAGCAGCTGATACGGCGATCTCCAGATCCTGAGCGAGAGATGGTTCCACGACGTCAGGATGTTAGAGGTGGCTGCATGATTGCCGGCGGTTCAGGTCGGTGAACCACTCGCCGGGGATCTATCACCGGGGCAAGTCATAGAATCCCCCCGTCATGATTTCTGTACTCCTCGGCGCGCTTGGTGGGTTGTTGGTGTGGGTGGCCTTTCCTCCACTCAGCCTGGGGGCCATCGTCTTCGTTGCACCGGTGCCCTTCCTTCTCGGTGTGCGGCGGGCCTCGACGGGCCGTCAAGCACTACTCGTTGGGCTGGCTTTCGGGATTGGCTTCTTCGGACCGCTGCTGGAGTGGATCACCGAGATGGGTGTGATTGCCTGGGCGCCGTTGGTGTTGCTCGAAGCCTTGTTCCCGGCCACGTTTGCGTGGATGGTCTTCCGGGTTCGCCATCGACCCGATTGGCAGTGGATGGGTGTTGTGGTCGGCGGTTGGGCCTTGACCGAGCTTGCGCGATCGTATCTTCCCGTCGGAGGCTTCACGTGGGGCTGGCTCGGGTACGCCGTCAGCGGCTTTGCAGGAGCCCGGGGGGCCGCGCAATGGATCGGCGTGTCTGGGTGGACGGTGCTCACCATGCTGGTGGCTGGTGGTCTCGCCCTTTGGGTGGAGGCCCGTCGGGGCGGAATCTGGGCGGCAGTCGGGGCGGCCGGAGTGCTGGTGCTGGTGGCGGCGGGTGGAGTTTGGCCGGCCGTAGCCGACGGGCAAATCTTGCAGGTGGCCATCGTGCAAGGCAATAGTCCCTGCCCGGCGCAGCGGTGTGCCGACGAACGAAAGCTGATCACCCAAAGCCATCTCGATCTCACCCGGACGCTGCCGGCCGGTGAGCTGGATCTGGTCGTGTGGCCGGAGAGTTCGACCGGTTATGCAACGGACCCCATCGAAAACCCTGAGATCGCCGGCCAAATCGCAGACGAAGCAATCCGGCTGCAGAGCTACCTGCTGGTTGGGGGTGACCGTCCCGTCGACGATGAGCATTTTGCCAATGTCAATCTGCTCTTCGATCCCGACGGGCGCATTCTTGACGAGTACCTCAAGACCCATCCGGTGCCGTTCGGCGAGTACATCCCATGGCGTGCAGTTTTTGGATGGACGGAGAAGTTCCGGGCTGCACCCAGGGACATGCTGCGCGGCCAGGGGCCTGTGGTGTTCTCAACCGAATGGGGTTCGCTCGGCTCGGTTATCTCTTTTGAAGGAGCGTTCGCCCGCATCATGCGTGGCCCCGTCCGAGACGGTGCGGAGCTGCTCGTCGTGGCGACGAATAACTCGAGTTACGGATTGGGACCGGCATCCGATCAGTTCATCGGCATGACCCGCATGCATGCCTCGGCGTTGGGCGTCGATGTGATCCACGCGGCCCTGACCGGGAGGTCAACGATCATTTCGGACAATGGATCGGTCGGTTCGGTTTCCGGTCTTTTCACTGCGGAGATTCTCACCGGGGAGGTCAGGGTTCGAGCGTCCGGCATGACCCTGTACACCACGCTTGGGGAGTGGCCGTATCTTCTCGCCATCGCCTGGTTCTTGGCCGTTGTGGTTGTGGCAGCGCGGGAGCGGGAGAAAAGCCGGGTCTAGACGCCGACAGGCCGCCATACGGGCGGCCCTTCAGCGTCCGGTTCGAGGACTCGTGGCCCTCGCCAGGGACATACCGGCACCGGTATGTCTAGCAACCCTGGGCCCAGTGCGCGGGGGATGTCGGAACGCCCGTCGATCGTCGTTCGCTCAACTCTCGGAACGATCTGACCGATACACCCCCTTGGCGTGATTTAGCACCCGCTTAACCGTGCCTTGGCCGACGGTTAGGTGCCGGTGCGGGAAGCTGAGCCGGGTTGGGGGATCTGCGTTGCCGGGGAGCGCCGCAATGAGCATGAGGATGACTATGGCGCGTTGGCGCAACTCGACCGTTGAGATAGCCGGAGGCTCCTCCAGCTCGCGTGCGACGCGACGTGCCGGTCTGGCGGGGTCGCTGACGCTGCTGCTCGTCCTGGGATCGGTGTTGGTTCTCCTGACTCCCGGTGCGGAGGCCAAACAGAAATTCATGTCGGGTTTTGCGCAGGCCTATCCCGCGGCCGCCGGCACTCCGCTCGACTCCTGCCTTCTCTGTCACACCAACCCGGTCAATCCCGGGGAGAACAACCTCAACAACTACGGCGAGGACTGGGAAGACGGCGATTTCGGCGACAAGAACTACCTGGAGCCGGCGCTGGTCAATCGTGACTCCGATCGCGATGGAATACCGAACGGCCAGGAGATTCAGCAACTGTCGCTCCCCGGTGATCCGTCGAGCATCGCACCGCCCACCACGACCACCACGGTGCCCGGTGCGCCTCCCAACGGGCAGGCTCTCTACGCCGCCCGGTGTGCTGTATGTCATGGTCCCGACGGCGGCGACCTGAGCGGAACCACCCGGGGGCGGTCGACCTTCATAACCATCACCCTCAACGGGCAGGGAGGGATGCCTCCGCAGTCGGGCCTCTCGACGGAAGAGGCTGGTGCCATCTGGGACTACGTAACCGGCTCGGTCCCCGCCACGACGACGACCACCCGGCCGGGCGCGACAACGACGACAACGACGCCTGCTGGTGGCGCCACCGTGTGGGCTCAACAGTGTGCCGCTTGTCACGGGGCCAACGGTGGGAATGTGGTTCCGACCAGCCGCAGCAAAGCACAGCTTGTTTCGATCGTTACTAACGGCGTTCCCGGGATGCGGGGCTTTCCCGAATTGGGGACCGCCCAGATCAGCAATGTGGCGGATTACCTGCTCAGCCTGAGCGTTCCGCCGACGACCCAGCCCGGCGCCACGACCACAACAACTTCCCCACGGAGCGGTGCCGCCGTCTATGCAGCCAGTTGTGCTCTGTGCCACGGAGCGGACGGCGGCAACCTACGCGGCCACACGCTCAACCTGTCCCGGATCGTCTCGATTACGAACAACGGCGTTGGGACGATGAGCGGATACGCGAGCCGCCTCAGCGCCGCCGAGATCACCAATGTTGCACACTACGTCGCTTCGGTCGGAGCGAGCGCCGGCGTAACGACCACCACCGCACCGCCGGGCAGTCCTGTCTCCGGGTCGACGCTGTATCAGCAGAATTGTTCCGCTTGTCACGGTCTGCACGGCGAAGGCGGCCCGGGGGGAGCGGTCGCCGGCACGGCCCTGACCCGTTCCCTAACGATTGGCGTCGTCACCGGAGGAACGAGCGGTATGCCGGGCTACGCCTCGCAACTGTCTGCCGCGGAGATCGCCGCCGTGGCCGATCATGTCCTGGGAATGGCCCGCGGAGACACGACCGCCGGAACGGCGGCCGGCGAGATCGCGCCCGACGGACGGGTGATACCACCGGAGCTCGTCGAAGGCCATGCGCTGTTTGGTCAGTTCTGTGCAGCCTGTCACGGGGTCAACGGCGAAGGCGGATTGGGCGGTCCGGTCGCAGGTATCAACATGTCCGCAGACGAACTTGACGAGATTATTCGAACCGGGGTGGGCTCGATGCCCGGTTTTGCAGATCGGATGAGCGCTGCCGAGGTCGAAGCCCTGGTGGAGTATTCGCAAGCACTCGCCTCCGGGCGGGAATTCGCGGTGGCAGATACCACCACGACGACCGGGCAGGCATCTACCGCACGAGACTCTGGTCCACAAGCACTGGGGGTTTCCGAGCCCGACCCGTCGACCGGCAATTCAGCCTGGCCGGTCGTTGTGATTTCCCTGATAGCCGGGCTCATCGCAGCCGGCGCTGCCATGCTCTGGGCCCGTCTGGGCCGCGACCTCATCAACTGATCAGTCCCCCTCCGGGCCGGGTCCCTCCTATCCGCGCCTCGCGGTGTTGCGGACTACTTCGCCTCGTACTCGGTCAGCGCTGCATCCATCGTGTCGATAGCCCGATCCAGTTCCTCCATAGTCGTGATCAAGGGGGGAATGAACCGGATCACATTGCCATCGGGTCCGCAGCCGATCACGATCATTTCGTTTTCCAATGAGTACCGGGCCACGAAGTGCATTGCCTGCGCATCCGGCTCGCGCGATTCACGATCCTTGACCAGTTCGATCCCGATCATCAGACCAAGTCCCCGAACCTCCCCAACGGTGCTGTGCGCGACCTGCAGCTTGTTGAGCCGCGCAAAGGCGTGCGCCGACAGTTCGCGGGCGTGAGGAAGGAGTCCCCCCATGGTGTCGATCACCGCGCCGCCGGCGGCACAAGCCACAGGGTTGCCGCCGAACGTGGTGCCGTGCGAGCCGGCCGGCCATCGGTCCATGACTTCTGCGGAAGCGCCGTACGCCGAGAGGGGCAATCCGTTGGCAATGGCTTTGCCCATGATGATGATGTCGGGGTCGACCGAGTAGTGATCCGATGAAAACCATTCGGCCGTCCGGCCGAACCCGCTTTGGACCTCATCGAAGATCACCATGATGCCGTGCTGGTCGGCGATCTCACGCAGAGCCTCCAGGAACGCAGGCGGCGATGGGTAGTACCCGCCTTCTCCCTGCATTGGTTCCACCAGAAAGGCGGCGATGTTCTTGGGGGTAACTTCGTGTTTGAACTTGTAGTGCAACTCGTCGAGGGCCAGTTCCGTCGACTGTTCTTCGGATTTACCCCACCGGTAGGGGCGTGGGAACGGAGTGACGAAGACGGATCCCAGCATGGGGTGATACCCGTCCCGGTACTTCGCATTGGAGGTCGTGTAGGCGACGGATCCCATGGTGCGTCCGTGAAACGCTCCCCGCATCGTGATGACGCCCTGCCGTCCCGTTACATATTTGGCCAGCTTCACAGAGGCTTCAACCGCTTCTGCCCCTGAGTTGGCGAAACCGAACTTCTCGATCCCGTCCGGGGTGATTGTCTGAAGCTTCTCGGCCAGTCTGATCACCGATTCGTATCGGAAGACACATCCGGCGTGCGCCAGACGATCCATCTGGGCGCTTGCAGCGGCTATGACCTGCGGATGGTTGTGGCCGAGGTTGGTCACGGCTGTTCCGCAAGCGAAGTCGGCAAAGCGGTTGCCTTCCTGGTCGTAGATCCAGAGCCCCTCGGCCCGGTCGGCCAGGATGTCGGTGTTGTAGGACAGGATCGGAGCGAGAGCATCGTGAGAACGGCGGAGGTAGTCGGTCATGGGGTTCCTTTCGCGAGCGAGCGGCGTTCAGCGAGGAGCGGCCGTTAGGGAGCTGCGAAGAGCGGACGTCGCGTATGGCGAGGGACACATCTGGCTATCCGAAACATGGTTGTATTGTGCCATAGCGGGCGATTCCCGGCGTTGGGGGTCCATAAGCGGACGATGGAATCCACCGTGAGCGCGAGATCACGAGAGCCTGGATCATCGAGGCACGGGACCTAGACGAAACGAACGGCATGATCCCGATCTTTCGTGACTTCTCCAATGACCCAGTTGCGGTGCCCATGGTTGGTGAATACGGCCTGAACGTCTGCGGTTCGTGTGGAAGCCACAATCACCGCGAAGCCGATACCCATGTTGAAGGTGCGAAACATCTCTTCTTCGGAAACCGAACCGAGTTGCTGGAGGTAGCGGAAGATCGGTGGGACCGTCCAGGCGGTCCGGTCGAGGATCGCGCCGCACCCGGCCGGCAAGATGCGGGGCAGATTTCCGGGGAGCGCTCCGCCGGTGATGTGGGCGAGCCCGCGTACCGCTCCGGTCGCCACTGCGTCCAGGACGGCGGGGGCGTAGATCACGGACGGTTCGAGGAGAACCTCGCCCACGGCGTTGCGGCCACTGAATGGACTTTCCAGGTCGACATCCTTGAGCAGGGCCCGAACCAGCGAGAAACCGTTCGATCGCAGGTTGGGACTTTCGACTCCGATGATGGAATCGTTTGCTCCGATCGATGTGCCCGTGATCTCCTCACCTTCTTCAACGATTCCCAGGGCGGCACCGGCCAGGTCGAAGGCATCGGCCGCCATGACCCCCGGGTGAACGGCGGTCTCTCCTCCGAGCAGTGCGCAACCTGCCATCGAGCAACCCGCCGCCACCGACTCGATGAGGGCTTGGTCTCGATCTGGCTGGAGCGCCCCGACGGCGAGATAGTCGACGAACGCGAGCGGGCGAGCTCCAACGGCCGCGAGGTCGTCGACGCACATCGCGACGAGATCGAATCCGAGGCCCGAGAAGCGATTGGTCGTGCGGGCTAGCTCGATCTTGGTCCCGACTCCGTCCGTGCTCATCATGAGCACCGGGTTTTGGTAGCCGGTTGGAATTCTTATCCCGGCGGCGAACCCGCCGAATTTGCCGACCACCCGGTCGTCCCAGGTCCTTTCAACGGCTGGACCGATCTGCGTGACCAACTCGTCGGCTGCATCGAGATCGACACCGGATTCCCGATAGGTGGCCATCACCGGTCGCTTTCGAGGGCAAGCTTGTGCCCATTCCTCGGGAGGCTGGTGGGATAGTCACCACTGAGGCAGGCAGTACAGAAGCCACGCCGGGCGGCCCCGGTGGCCGTGAGCAAACCTTCGAGCGACAGATAGGCGAGTGAGTCGCAGGCGAGGTACGCGCCGATCTCCTCCTCCGTTTGGTGGGCGGCCAGGAGTTTCGACGGGTCGGAGGTATCCATGCCGTAGAAACAAGGCCATCGATAGGGAGGCGAGGAGATGCGCAAGTGGATTTCTCGTGCGCCGGCCTCGCGCACCATCGCCACCAGCTGACGGGTCGTTGTCCCGCGGACGATCGAGTCGTCGACCAGAATCACGCTTCTGCCTTCGAGCGTGGCCGGAATCGGATTGAGCTTCAGCCTGATCCCTCGATCGCGCAGCATCTGGCTCGGCTCGATGAACGTGCGCCCCACATATCGATTCTTGACCAGACCGTCGGCATAAGGGATGCCGCTCGCGGCCGAGAACCCCTGCGCCGCCGGTATCCCGGACTCCGGAACGGGGACTACCACGTCACCATCGACCGGCGATTCAGTGGCCAGGAGACGTCCCATGGCCTGACGGGCCGCGTGGATGTTCTGTCCGTAGAGGCGGCTATCCGGTCGGGCGAAATAGACAAACTCGAAGACACACAGCCGGGGTTCGGTAGGAGCGAAGGGCCGGAAGCTGCGCAGCCCGGAAGCGTCAACCACAACCATCTCCCCCGGTTCGACGTCCCGGACGAAGGTCGCTCCGACCAGGTCGAGAGCCGCGGTTTCCGAGGCGAACACCCAACCGCCCGCTTCGAGCCGGCCGATGGACAGTGGCCGGAAGCCGTGAGGATCGCGGGCGCCGATGACATGTCCCTGGTCCATGGCAACCAGCGAGAAGGCACCCTCGAAGCCGGGGAGGGCCTGCACCATGGCCCGTTCCAATTGGCGCCCATCCGCCCGTTCGTCCTCGACCTCGAGAGCGATCGCCTCCAACATCAATTCGGAATCGCTCGACCCCGCCTGGGGGCCGATTCGCTCGCTGAGTTCGAGAGCGTTGGTGAGGTTGCCGTTATGGCCCAGGGCCAGCCCCGTGGAGCCCACCTGTCGGAAGGCGGGTTGAGCGTTGTCCCAGGTCGTTGAGCCGGTGGTCGAATAGCGAGTGTGTCCGATCCCCAGGTGGCCCGGCAGCCCGGCCAGCGATTTCTCGTCGAAGACCTGGCTGACCAGACCCATGTCCTTGGAGACGGTCACCGTTTCACCGTCAGAGACACCGATCCCGGCGCTCTCCTGGCCCCGATGCTGGAGGGCGAAGAGCCCGAACGAGATGAGGTGAGCGGCACCGGTTTCGGGTGCGTAGACGCCAAACACCCCGCAGGCCTCACCAGGCCTGGAGGACTCGGCGAAGACTGGAAGTAGTCAGCGCTGGCTCCAAGAGCGCGGATTGTAGGCAGGTCGGAACGGGTTCGAGATGGCCTCGCTCTCCGTCGAGCGAGGCAAACGCATGCCGCAGACCTAGATGGCAGCAACCGCTGCCGGGAACCGACTTAACTTGCTTCATGGCCGGCTACTGCTTCCGATGTGATGGACCCGCCGACGGCGAAGTGTGCCCCCGCTGCGGGTCTCCGATCTACCGCGAGGAAAAGCAGCAGCACGAGAAGGGTCGCCGCCCTTTAACCGTCGGCGAGATTTCAAAGGACCGACCGACTCGAGCCGGCCGTCGGGCGATCGTGGCCTTCGTCGCGGTCGCCCTGCTCCTCATCGTCATTGTCATCGTGGCCGGCTACTTCACCGGAGTGACCTGAGCGACAATCTGCCTGCTGCCTGCTGACCGCTGCTTGCTGCCTGCTGACCGCTGACTAACGATTGCTGACGACCGACAGCCGTCTCACCCCATGCGACGGGGGAGGGCGGTTCGCCACACGGTGGTCGCCTCTTCCAGGCTGACGAACGCTTCACCTAACCGGATCTGATCTCCACCAAAGCTCCCGATGCGACGGATGGGCACCCCCGCTTCCGTCGCCAGAGCCGCCACGGAATCGGCGTGTTCAGGGTCGACCGCAGCAATGAGCCGGTGGGGATCCTCAGCGAACCAGTTACCGGTCCATTCGGCGGTGACCCCCACACCGGACATCATGGCTACCTTGGCGATGGCCATTCCCAGGCCGCCTTTGGAGACGTCGTGCAACACAGGTGTCATGTCGGTGGCGGCCAGTTGGGTGGCCAGGCTCGTGAGGCGGATGGCCATGGCCGGGTCGGGTTCTGACGGCCGGCCGCCGATCGTTCCCTCCACTCTCTTCTGAAAGGCGGTCCCGGCCACGTCGGTGGAGGTGTCGGGTCCGAGCAACCACAAGTCCATGCCGAAAGTTGCCCGGTCCAGACGCGGCGGATACTCCGGGTACGGATCGGCCAGTCCGATCAACCCGACGATCGGCGTTGGATAGATATCGACCCCGTCGGTCTCGTTGTAGAAAGAGACGTTGCCACCAACGACCGGTATCGCGAGGTGCTCACAAGCCTCCGAGATACCTTCGATCGTTTCGGCGAACTGCCACATGACCTCGGGTTTCTCCGGATTCCCGAAGTTGAGGTTGTCGACGACGGCCATCGGTCGCGCCCCGGTTACCGCCACGTTGAGTGCGGCTTCATAGACGAGGCGGGCCCCACCGCGCCGTGGATCCAGGTAGCTGCGACGACCATTCCCGTCTGTGGTCCCGGCCAGCGCCTTGGTGGTTCCCTTGATGCGCAGCAATGTCCCGTCGTGGCCCGGGCCGATCACGGTGTTGAGAAACAGCATGTGGTCATATTGCTCGTAGACCCAGGCCGGATCGGCCAACGATGGATCATCGAGAAGTTGCAATAGCCCGGCCGCCACATTCGGCCGATCAACCGGTTGTCTTCGTGCCCACACGTCATCGAGCCAATCCGGCCGCCGGAGGGGTCGGTGGTAGACCGGCGCATCTTCCGACAGCGACGCGGCCGGGACCTCAGCGACCAGCTCGCCCTGTTCGAAGACCCGGAGGAGGCCACCGGGGGAAACCGTTCCGACGCGGGAGGCGTCGATCTCCCATTTGGCGGCTACGGCCAGGACTTCGTCGACGTCGGAGGGCGCAACGAAGGCCATCATGCGTTCCTGTGATTCGGACATCAGCAGCTCGCCCGGGGTCATGCCCGGTTCCCGCACATGGACCTTTCCCAGATCGACCTCCATGCCCATTCCCGATTTGGCGGCGGGTTCGGAGGTGGCGCAGGACAGGCCGGCCGCTCCCAGATCCTGAATTCCGATCACCAGGCTCCGCTCGTACAGCTCCAGGCACGCCTCGATCAGCTTCTTCTCTTCGAAGGGGTCGCCCACCTGGACGGCCGGGCGTTTGGCGGTCCCGGCGTCGTCGAAACTCGCTGAGGCCAGGACCGAGGCGCCGCCAATACCGTCGCGTCCCGTGGCAGACCCCAGCAGCACCGCCTCGGTGCCTGCACCGCCCGATTCGGCGAGCACGAGTTGCTCGCGCCGCAGGATTCCGAGGGCCATGACGTTGACCAGTGGGTTGCCTGCGTAGCAATCCTCGAAAGCTATTTCGCCGCCGACGGTTGGCACCCCGACCGCGTTTCCATATCCGGCGATCCCGGCCACGACGCCGGCAAGTAGGTAGCGGTTGTGGGCTTCATCGAGCGACCCGAAACGGATCTGATCCCATACGGCGATGGGCCTGGCTCCCATTGTGAACACATCCCGAAGAATGCCCCCCACGCCCGTGGCCGCTCCCTGGTGAGGTTCAACGAACGACGGGTGATTGTGGGACTCGATCCGGAAGGCGGCCAGCCAGCCGTCGCCGAGATCGATGACGCCGGCATTCTCGCCGGGGCCGACCACCACCCACGGTGCCTCGCTGGGGAAACGACCCAGGTGGGGACGGGAGGATTTGTAGGAGCAATGCTCGGACCACATGACCGAGTACATCGCCAACTCGGCATCGCGTGGAGGACGGTCGAGGATGTCACAGACCGCCGCGTACTCGCCGTCGGTCATCCCGAGCGCCAGGTGGAGGGGCGCCTCGTCAGACATGAGCGGCGCTCATGCTCATAGCGAACGATTCCATCAGCACTCGCCCATCGGCGGATCCGAGCACCCGCTCGATGGCCCGCTCCGGATGCGGCATCAAACCGGCGACGTTGCCCGCCCCATTCGTGATGGCAGCCGTGCTGCCGAGCGATCCGTTCGGGTTGGTTCGCTTCGGAGATGTCGCCCTGCGGATCCGAATACCGCAGCACAACCCGGCCGTTGCGTTCCATCTCCGCGAAGGTCGACGGGTCGGTCGTGTAGTTGCCTTCGTATGAATTGAGTGGCAGATTGAGAACCTGTCCCATCCGGGCCGCCCGGGTCAAGACAGAGTCGGTCGACGTGACCCGGAGATGGACCGGCTTGCAGATGAACCGGAGTCCGGCGTTCTGCAGGAGGACTCCCGGGAGGAGACCGGCCTCGCAGAGGATTTGGAATCCGTTGCAGATACCGAGGACGGGGATTCCTATGGCGGCCATGCGTTCCACCTCACTCATGACGGGTGAGAATCGAGCAATGGCCCCGGTGCGGAGGTAGTCGCCGTGGGCGAAACCGCCCGGGAGAACGATCCCCGCGAAGGCACTCAGATCGGTTTCGCGGTGCCAGACCAACTCGGCGTCAACGCCGACGGATGCGAGGGCGTAGACGCTGTCGTATTCGCAGTTGGTCCCCGGGAATACGACTACGGCCGCCTTCACTCCTGAACCACCACCTCGAAGTCTTCCATGACCGGATTGGCCAGCAAACGTTCACACATCTCCCGAACTTCAGCCTCAACGGTTTCGGGGTCGGTGCCCTGCACTTCCAGTTCGATGGTGCGATTGATCCGAACCTTCCCCACGCTCTCGTAGCCGAGGTCGCGTAGCGCTCGTGCCACGGTGGTTCCCTGTGGGTCGGCAATGTCCGGGCGGCGGCGTATGTGAACCGTGACCTTCATGCCGTGCCCTCCAGATAGTCGTTGAATGGTTTGCCGACGATCTGCTCGTAGGCCTCCACATAACGACCGCGCGTTCCTGCGATTACCTCGGCCGGGAGGCGAGGAGGTGGTGGGGAGTGGTCCCATCCCGTCGAGTCGAGCCAATCGCGTACGTACTGCTTGTCGAATGAAGGGACCGGTCGGCCCGGCTCCCACTGGTCGGCCGGCCAATAACGGGAGGAGTCGGGAGTGAGTACCTCGTCGATCAGGACGAGGTCTCCCGCGACATGACCGAATTCGAACTTGGTATCCGCCAGGATCACGCCCCGCCGGGCAGCGAGGTCGGAAGCTCGCAGGTAGATGTCAATCGAGCGGCGGCGCAACTCCTCGTACAGAGGCGTGCCGAGTTGGGTCCTCGCCTCGGCTTCCGTCAGGTTCTCGTCATGGCCGGAGGCTGCTTTCGTGGCAGGTGTGAAGATCGGCGCCGGCAGTTGGTCGGCCATCTGGAGCCCGGCCGGCAGATGCTCGGTGGTCGGCCCGCCCCCGGCCCGGTACTCGCGCCAGGAAGATCCATAGAGGTAGCCGCGCACGACGCATTCGACGGGAATGACGTCGGCTTTACGCACGATCATTGCCCGGCCCGCCAGCTCCGACCGCTGCTCATCGGTGATTCCGGAGAGGGCGCTCAGGTCGACGTCGATCATGTGATGCGGAACGTCCAGGTAGTCGAACCAATGCAACGAGAGGCCGGTCAGTACACGGCCTTTGTCGGGGATCGGGTCGTCGAGGATGACGTCGTAGGCCGAGATGCGGTCGGTTGCGACGAAGAGCAGCCGGTCATCGTCGATCCGGTAGATCTCTCGGACTTTCCCCGATCCAACGTGGTCGAACGCCAGCACGGGCGGGATAGTAGCGGCTGGCCGGGGTCCCGCTGCCCACCCGGCCTAGCCTCCGAAACCCGGCGACCACACCAGTGTGTCGGGATGGAACTGGCTCCAGGCGAACCAGAACGCCTGGTGGCCGGGCAGCTCGATCCCGGTTGATTCGGTTCGCAACCCGCTCCCGTCGACGACCACCCGCACCCCGGCCAGCGTTACTTCGTTCCCTGCATCGAGCTCTGCCTTCACCTGCTCAACCGGGAAGGCCAGGAACCGGCCTTGGGCCGTTTCTACGCCGAGTACCTGGGTCTGCACCGGGAGCCTCGGATCGACGGCTCCGATGGGGAAGATCGGTCCGCCGGCGTCCCGTCCGCCCAGCGGGTCGGCCGGGTAGGTCCGTCCTAGACCGCCGTCCTGGGCCAGGATGGTGGTCTCGGGATGGGCCGCCTGCCATGCTCCCCATGTCGAGGTCACCACCGACACTTGCTCGAGTTGCACGCCCGAATCGGCGAGGGACCCCGATACCGCCGTTCCCCGGAACGTATCGATGAGGGAGTAGGTATTGAGATCGAACATCATCTTGTTCGAGCGGATCAACAATCCGGATGTCCGCAGCAGGGGCAGCTCGATTCCGATCGGTACCGAATCAGTCAGATACGCCTGGGCTGATCCACAGAGCGTGCAGTACGGGATTCCCAAACGCCGTCCCCCCAACGTGTCGTTCACCATCTCGTGGATCTCCATCATGTTCTTGGGGTAGGCGCGCGCCTGGCCGTTAAGGACGATTCCGAAGACGATCGAGTCATCGGGATACCAGGAGCCGGCGGCGGCCGGTATGGTCTCAGGATCATCGAGGGCAGGGATGCAACCGCGCGGGCAGAGCGACTCGTCGCCTGCAGGGCGATCATCGATGAATACCCCTCCCCAGCTGACGTAGCGCCAGTCAACGGTGGCTGAATCATCGAAGAATGGCTCCCAACGTGGTTCGACCATCGTGAACATGCGGCGCTTGTAGTCCAGATAGTCCGGTGGGGCGGGCACGTCCCACGTGATGAGCAGGTTGGACGCTTCCACCCAGCCGGACCCCGGCGGGTCCGAGGTAAGGCTGGTCCCGGTCAAGTCCTCGAAAGCGGCCTCGGCGACGTCCGCACTTGGCCCAATCTGAGCAAAACGGAGTAGGTCGGCCAGTACCCAGGCAATCCGGATGTCGCCCGATGTGCCGATGCGGATGATGGCGTCCTGATCGATGTTCGTGGCGAGGGTGGTGACGAGGGTTTCGAGATCGTCGCGCAGGTCCGCGCCCAGAGGGCCAACCGGAGCATCCGTGGCGGGGGGAACGCCCGGCAGCGGCGAGATTGGCACGGTGGAGGTTGTGGGCGGCTCCGCCGCCGGGATGGTGCTCGAGTCGGGGGGTTCGAGTTCCGAGCAGGCTCCGACGAGAAGGAGAAGCCCAATGGTGAGAAACCACCTGATACGCATCAAGAAAACGTACCTGCCGTCGAGGCAGACCGCTTCGAGAAGAGGATTACGAACCGCGAAACAATCATCGGCTCGTAGCGGCATGGAAACTGTGGGGAGCTAGGACGCGCCCGCAACCCAGGCGACATCGTCCGGCAGCCGTATCCGGGATGAGCACACTGCCCCGCCCCACCGTAGACAGAGCGAGATAACCGGAGTCACGAGCGACCAGCAGCCAGTTGCCGTCCGGCGAGAAACCCAGCGGGCTCCCCGATGTTTCCGAGACCACGCAGGCACCTCCGGCCAGTGCGCCACACACCGACTCCAGGGCCAGCGGAGATGCCAGGACAACCGTGATCGGACCGTTGGGACGGTCGAGCTGAGCCGCCAGAAGTTCGCCGCCCGGTCCGCTATCGGGGTCTGCAAGGATCCGGCCGCCGGTGATCGCTCCAGCGGATGTGTACACCGACCACTTGTCCGAGGTGATGGAGGGGGCGACGGGGAAGAAGGGCGTCGTGAGCAGCGGGCTGTCGCCCGGCACCTGCCAGATCTGCGCCGATCCGACGTTGTCTGTTGCGAGAACGAAAAGGGTTCGCCGTACCACCCCCACCGCCAGGATGCGCTCGGCGTCCAGGTCGGCGGCGGTTAGTACAGTGTCGATCCCCGCTCCGGTCGGGAGGGTCTGAATCGCCGACCCGTCCGGCGTTACATGAAAGACTGTTGCCCCCAGGGTGCTCAAGGAACTTCCCTGGGCGACGGTAGTGAAGAGGCCGCCATCCGGCCCGAAAAGAATGGAGCCGCCGTCGGTTTCGAGGTACCAGCGGGTTGCCTCCAGCTCACCGGTGGTGAGGGCTTCCCCGTCGCCGGGACTCAAGGCGACGGCTCGCACCAGGCGGCCGCCCTCTGTCAACTGGAGCGTTGTGAGGTTTCCGAGAACTCGCGGCGCCTTGAGGTTGGTGGATCTGCCAGTACAACGGTCGAGCGGGCTCACCGGCTGCCACGGTCAAGAAACGACCATCAACGTCGGCCGGGGTAATCGTTGCCTGCTCGGTTCCGGTGAAGAAGGTCTCGGATCCGTTCATCGTTCTGCGGGTGATTGCGCCGTTGCGCAATTCCACCAAACTCGATGTGACCAGGGCAGGGTGAGCGATCGGCGAGATGGCCGGATCGTACACGCGTAGCCGATCGAGGATTTCATCGCTTCCTCCCAGCATGGTCGCCGAGGCACGTTCCGGATCGGCGGACCAGACCTGCAGCCCGCCGGAGTCCATCCAGTACAAACCGCTTCCGTCTCCCGACCAGGTGAAGCCCCGGGCCGGTTCGGTGGTGAGCAGCTGGCGAGTTGTACCGATCATGGACAGCACGGTCAGACCAACATTCCCCTCCGGTCCGACCAGCCCCCGCACCGCCAGGTACCGCTTGAGGGGATCAAAAGCCCCCTCCAGCTGGAGAACCGAACCAGACGTGGACAGATCATTGGCGAAGGGGTCGAGAAGGTCGTCCCACCGGCGCACCACACGTCCGGTCAGATTGCGTAGCTCGAGACCTCCACTGCCCCAGGCAGCCACCCGGGTATTCGAAACGGCGATCGCTCGTCCCGGCGTCGACGTCCGGCTCACGTGTTGGTGGCGAGATCCCAGAGGTAGTAGCCGCCCTGAAAAGCATTGAGGGCGAGAAGGGTCGAGTCGGGAGACCAGGTGAGCGAAGCGATGGCCTCCACCGCGGTTGCCGCTGAGTCCCGGGGTGAGATGAGCTGGAGCGATGGAAGAGCCGGGGGTTCGAGATTGGTGCCAATGGTCCAGACGAAGGGAACTCCCGTGCCATCGATCATGGCCAATCGGGTCCCGTCGGGGGAGAGAACTGGAGGCGTGCTTTGCGGTCCTGGCCACGGCAGAGGGGTACTTTCCTCAGTAGCCGGTCCGGATCCGATCAGCACCACACGTTGCTCGGCGTGGTCGACACCAACCAGTCGTCCGTCGGGGAGGGAGTCGACGATCACGGTGTCCGGCCCAATCTCCAGCAATCCGGGCGTCAGCGACGGTCCGAAGAGCGTTTCCGGGCGGCTTGATGAGAACGAGAAACCGCCCACCCAGGTGCCCGTTGGAGGCCGCCACACATCCCGGGAGCTGCCCGGCACCTGCACCGTCGTCGTGGTTTGGGCCGTAATGGGTGGCGTCGTCGGAGTCTCATCTTCGGGTTCCAGCCCTGAAGGTCCGGTGAGAACAGAGAGAAAGATGATGCCGCCCACTACGAATGCGGCGATGAATGCCCACCGGCCCGGTGCCATCGGACGCTGTCTCGGCCCGACTCTTGCGACGTTTCCGGGCAGATCCGCCCCGGACGGTGGTGCCACGACCGGCAACGGTTGGGGAGGCGGGGGCCGTTGATCGGGTTCGGTGGGAGGGTCGGTCGCGATCTCGTTGGCCCGGTCATCGTGGAGTGGTGCAGCCTGGCGGTCGGGGGGACGCCAGGTTTCGCTCTGGCAGGTTGGGCAGAGTGAAGACTCCACCGGGGTGTCGCATACAAAGCAATAGCGATCTGCCATGGAGAAAAGGGTAGTGGGAGCGTCCGCCAAGCCCTCTGGGAGGTGCGAGCCGGGAGAGCGTAGCTTCGAGTTCCGGTTACCAGCCGGCGGTGCCGGCGCCCTCGACCAAAGCACGGTAAAGGCTGGTTGCCGTCCTCAGTCTCCCGGGGTTGCGCCACCGTGATCGGCATGGCCGGTGCGGTCGAAGTGCCGGTGTCGGCCACCCATCGCCTGGTGGTAGGGGTCGTCGAGAACGACGGTTCCGTCCTCAGTTGTTATGAGATTGATTCCATAGGCCTTGGTCAAACACTTGGCCGTAAGCACTTCTGCAGGAGGGCCCGACGCGACCACCCTGCCGGATAGGAGCACCACGTGATCGGCGCTGGCTGCCTCGCGAAGATCGTGGGTGGTCAAGACCACGGTCACCCCACGAGAGCGCTCGACGGCAACGGCTTCCAGGATGCGGTCGCGTGACACGATGTCGAGGCCTGTGACCGGTTCATCGAGCAGCAACAGATCGGCCTCCTGAGCCAGTCCCTGGGCTACGAAGACTCGTTGGCGCTGGCCACCAGACAATTCATCGAGGTGGCGGTCGGCCAGGTCCAGCACGTCGAGGCGTTCCATGGCGGCTTTGCAGACGGCGCGATCTTCACTCTGGAATCGGCCGAACATCCCGAGGCGGCCGTACCGGGCCATCGACACCACCTCGCTCACCGTGATCGGCATCTCCTCGTGAACCTTGGTGGATTGGAGAACGTAGGCGGTACCCCGGTGTTTCGGGTAGCTGACCAACACCCCCAGTTCGCCACCGACCGGCTCGAGCAGACCGCCAATCGCGTGGAGCAGGGTGGACTTTCCGGATCCGTTTGGCCCGATAATCGCCGTCACGGTTCCGGCCGGGATGTCGAGATCGGAGGCTTCGAGAGCGATGCGGTCGCCGTGGGCGAGTTGCAGTCCGCGAGCAGTGATAGCGATGTCTTTCACCGACATTGGCTGCACACTCCTTGCAGGTCCAGCCGGTGACCGGTAACCGCGAAGTCGAAGCGCTTGCCAACCTCAGCAACGATCTCGGCCACCGTGGCTTCAAGATCAACCGGTACGGCGACATCGCTTGTGGCCCCGCACTCGATGCATGTCATGTGATGGTGATGTCCGGTCAACCATTCGGCTAGTTCGTAACGGGCGACCCCGGCTTGATCGGGGAAGCGTTCGATCACCTTGGTTTCCTCGAGCACCGCGAGAGTCCTGTAGAGCGAAGAAAGTGGGATGGCTCCCTCAATGGTTGCGGCGAGATCGGCAGCCGATTGGGGCCCGGGCGATCCGCTGAGTGTTTCGACGACCAACCGCCGTGCGGGAGTGAACCGGGCCTGCTGTGACTCGAGGCGGTCCCGAGCGGCCGTGAGGGTTTCGTTTCGTTGACGCATGGTGCAGCCAATGCTACCTTGTATTGCGAATGAGAACCATTCTCATTTATGAAGAGAGGATTCATGAAGCGGTTCGTAGCGTTGGCAGTGGTTCTTGCGGTGATTGGATCCGCTTGCAGTTCCGCAGAAGGCGGCACCGATGATCGGCCGCTGGTGATCGCCACCACCACGATCCTCGGCGACCTGGTCGCCAATACGGCCGGAGATGCCGTGCAGGTCGAGGTGTTGATGCCGATTGGTGCCGATCCACACGACTTCGCTCTGTCGGCCCGGCAGGCCGCGCACCTGCGGGATGCAACCCTGGTGGTGGCCAATGGAGTCGGACTTGAGGAGGCTCTGCTGGATGTGTTGGCTGCGGCCGAGCAGGACGGTGTCGAGGTGATGAGAGTCGGTGAGCTCCTCAATCCCCAACCGTTTGTGGCAGGACGGGCAGTTGGCTCGGACGGAGATGCGGAAGGTTCTGGTTCTGATGGAAACGAGCAGGGCCTCGATCCCCATGTGTGGATGGATCCGATCAGAATGGTCGATGCCGTCGACCTGATTGCTGAGCGGATCAATGCGAGCACCGGTGTCGATGTCGCAGCTTCCGCTGCGGCTTACCAGTCCCGGATACTGGAGCTGCATGAAGAAATCGTCCTGATGATCGATGGGGTCTCACCGGAACGTCGCAAGATGGTGACCAACCACTTCTCCTTCGGGTATTACGCAACCCGCTATGGGATCACCCTGCTCGGCACGGTGATCCCCGCAGCCACAACGGGAGCGGAGACCAGCGCGGCCGACTTCGCCGCGCTGGTTGATCTACTCAAGCGCGAAGGAGTATCCGTTGTTTTCGCCTCAGTCACAGAACCGACGACGCTGGCGGATGCTCTCGCCGAAGAGGTCGGCTACGAAGTGAAGGTGGTCAAGCTCTACACAGGCTCCCTGGGCGAGGCAGGATCGGGCGCAGAGACCTACATCGATATGATGCGCTCGAGTTCCCGGCTCATTGTCGAGAACCTGTAAATGCGGGAGGGATCTGTATGGAGTGGCTGATCGACCCACTCTCCGAGCCCTTCATGCAGCGCGTCCTGGTGGGAAGCTTCCTGGCGGTGATGACGGCTTCTCTGATCGGGACCTGGATCGTCTTGCGGGGGCTCAGCTTCATGGGTGACGCGCTCGCCCACGGGGTGACACCCGGGATTGCTCTGGCCTTCGCGCTCGGTTTCAACCTGACCCTGGGTGCCATAGGCGCCGCAGTCGCGATGACGCTGGGGATCAATCTCGTGCACCGCAAGGCCGGTCTGCGTGAGGACACCGGCATCGGATTGCTGTTCGTCGGCATGCTGGCGCTCGGCGTCATCATCATGTCCAGGCTGCCTTCGTTCTCCAGCAATCTGGCCACCATTCTGTTTGGGGACACCCTCGGCATCAGGCGAGAGGACATAGTTGTGCAGGCGGTCGCGGCCGCCGTGACCCTGGCGGTCATCCTGGTGTTCTACAGGGCCTTCCTCGTCCTCTCCTTCAATGAGGAAAAGGCTGAGATGTTGGGACTACGGCCGCGTCTGGCTCACCTCGTGATGTTGTCATTGCTGACGCTGGCCATCGTTACCTCCTTCCGGACCGTGGGGACCCTGCTGGTCTTTGCGCTGATCGTTGCGCCGCCGGCCACGGCCTCGCTGGTGGTCCGGAGGGTCCCCACCATGATGGCAACGGCGGTCGCGTTTGGTTTTCTGGCCGTGCTGAGCGGTCTCTTGATCAGCTGGCATGCCGACACCGCCGCCGGAGCCACCATGGCTGCAATGTCGGTGGTGATTTTCTTCTCCGTGCTGGCCCTGCGAGAGGTCATGAGCAAGAGACGAGTACCGGGCATTCAGTACTGACTGGGCCAAACACGCTGAATACATCTACCATGCGTCGGCCATGGGTTATGAAGGCAAAGATTCCCCCACCACTGATGTGAGTTCGAGATTGCGCCGTATCGCGTTCCTCCTGGGCGCGACCGGCGTTGTGTTTGTGGCTATTGCCGGATGGGGAGCCTGGCGGGCTTATCAAGACATCGAGCGGGTGTCTTTTGGTGATTCCGTCGAAGCCGCCGAGCAGCTCGCGACGATACCGGCGGCAGAAGTTGAAGAGCTACGGACGGCGGAAGATGAGGTTGAGGAAGCGGCCCGGATCGCTGAGGAGAAGGAACTCGAGGCAGACGTTCTGGCCGAACTGGAGCTTCGTCGTTCTCAGTCCGACCTGGGTTCATCCGCGGCCGCCGACTTTCCTTTCGTTTCCAGTCCCCCGCTTCCAGACGAGATGTTCACTGCGTATCTGCTGGTAGGTGTGGAGGGCGGGTTCCGGGCAGACACGATCATCCTCGTTTTGATGCCGCAGGATGGCTCGACGCCTCTCATGGTCTCGCTTCCTCGCGATCTGTACCTGCCTAATCCGTGCACCCAGCGGTATACACGGATCAACGCCGGGCTGGCCGGCTGCAAAGGCTACGCAAGCGGCGCCGAACTGCTTTCTTTGATGGTTGCCGACTACACCGGGATTCACGTCGATCACTTCTTCCGGGTTGATTTCAACGGGTTCCAGAAGGTTGTCGACGCTCTCGGTGGAGTTGAGATCTGCGTTGACAATGCGGTGCGCGACGCGAAGTCTTTTCTTGACCTTCCGGCGGGATGTTCACATGCGGAAGGCTTCCAAGCCCTGGCGTGGGTCCGTTCGCGCCGGACTCAGGAGTTCGTCGACGGGACCTGGAGGACGGTTCCCGGTGTGAGCGACTTCACCCGTCAACGGAAACAACAAGATATGTTGTTCAAGATCGTTGGGAAGCTGAACTCGTTTGCGTCGTTCGCTTCGTTCTCAGAAGTAGCTCAGAGCCTGAGCGATACGGTCGCTCTCGATGAGGGTTTCTCATTTGGGGACGCGATTTCGCTCGCCTGGAAATGGCGAAGTGTGAAGTCCGCCGACGTCTTGCGAGTCAACCTGTCGACGCGGGATTACGTGACCTCAGGAGGCGCTTACGTCTTGCTTCCCACTACGTTCTTCAAGGAGCGGCTGGCCTTGTTCTACCCACCGGCGGCCTGGTGACGTGCGGCTTCGCAGTTGCCAGTCCCAGCTCCCAGTGCGCGAAAATGGTCTGACTGCTGACTGCTGACTGCTGACTGCTATTCGACCAATTCGAACGTGGTTTCGATGGGAACATTGCCGCGCACCGCGACCGCGACCGAGCACATCTCGGTGTGGCTGCGGTGGATGGCCTCTTCGACCTGGTCCGCGGTGAGGGCCCGCCCTGCCACCTGGTAGTGAAGTCGGAATCTTTGGAACTTCCAGGGTGGATCAGGCTCTTTCGTGAACGTGACTTCGATCGACAGTCCGGTCAGGTTCTCACCGAGCTGCGACACGAGGTCGACCCCGGAGCAAGACGCGAGCGCCATCGGCAGAAGGTCAGACGGGCGAACGCCCAGTGCTTGACGCCCGTCGATATCCACAGGTATACCTTTTGAGTCGGTCCCGTCGAACCGGAGTTGACCTTCCCAGGTCACCGTTACTGCCGCCATTCTCTATCGCCTTCCTTCCAGAACTCCGGCTAGACAAATCGGATCCGGCGTTTCCTGTCAAATCGACCGCTGGCATGGGGAGCGAACGGAGGTTTCGGTAGTGCAAGGCGGCTAATCCTTGGCTAAGTTGTCGGTGCACCCTTCAACGGGCGCGCGAAGGAGGAAAGGGTTATGAAAAAACGACTACCAATCTTGGCAGTGCTGTTGGCGCTGACGCTGATTGCGGCTGCCTGCGCAGAGACCACCGAGGATACAACAACCACCACGGCGGCCCCTGGGGAAACAACGACAACAACGGAAGCGCCTACGACCACAGAAGCTTCCGGTCCGAAGACGATCATCATCGGTACGACGGACACGATCTCCAGCTTGGACCCGGGCGACGCCTATGCCGTCCATGACTGGGAACTGATCAAGAACACCGGTGAGGGATTGCTGGGTTGGGAGCCTGGTGAGCTGACGCTCAGGACCGGGCTGGCCGCTGAATTCCCGGACGTCTCGGACGACGGTCTCACGTACACGTTCACGTTGCGTGACGGAATCCAGTTCGGTGACGGAACGGAGCTGACGGCTTCGATGTATGCAGATTCGCTCAACCGTCTCTTGACGATTGGGCCCGACTGTCCCAACGGGGTAGCTAATGCCCTGGCGACACCGTTCATCGAGAGCATCACTGCTCCCGACGATTCGACGATGGTCTTCCAGCTGACCCGGCCGGTGGCCTTCTTCCCGCAGCTCACTGCAACGGCGACGTTCATGCCCGGCCATCCGGACCTGTTCCCGGCCGATGAGTGTGTTCTGTATCCGGAAGCCCCCATTTACGGGGTTGGTCCGTGGTACATCAGCGAGTACACGCAGGCCGAGCAGACCGTGCTCGAGCCGAATCCCTACTACACCGGTACCCTGACTCCCCAGGTCGACCGGATCATCATCCGCTACTTCTCGGACCCTCAGACGATGGCTCTGGCAGTCCAGAACGGCGAGATTGATGTTGCCTGGCGCATCCTCGGACCGGAGTTGGTCGCCGAACTCGGTGGTGTCTCCGACTTGACGGTTGGGGCGATTGAAGGTGGCGCCATTCGCTACCTGATCCTGAACTATGCCCTCGCCCCGATGGACGATGTCAACGTGCGCAAGGCGGTTGCCGCCGCTATCGATCGCGATGAAATCGCCGACGTTGTGTATGGCGGTCAGGTGGCGCCTCTGTATTCGATGGTGCCTCCGGGGTTCCTGGGTGCAACGGAAACCTTCGACATCCTCTATGCATCACCCGATATTGATGCTGCCCTCGGCTTCCTGGCCGATTCCGGCTACAGCGTCGACAACCCGGTTGAGCTGGAGTTGTGGTACCCACCCGAGCACTACGGTGCGGCCACGGCTGACTGGATGGCACTGATCGAGCAGCAACTCGAAGCAACTGGTGCTATCAACGTCACGTTGGAGGCTCAGGAGTGGAGCACGTATGTCACGGCCCTCACCGGCGGTGATGCGTACCAGACGGGAGTGCTTGGCTGGTTCTTCGACTTCCCGGATAGCTCCAACTACCTGGAGCCGTTCGTGCTGAACGGCGGCCTCGGGACGGAAGTCACGGATGGCGACAACGTGCCGGTGAACGCTCAAGCGCAAGAACTGCTCGACCTGCTCGATGCGGCCTCAGTGGAGACCGATCTCGATGCCCGAGCTGCTTTGTACGAGCAAGCTCAGGATGTGTATGCAGAGCTGGTGGTGACCCTGCCGCTGTTCTTCGAAGCAGAGCATGTGGTCTTCCCTGACTACATCACCGCGGTGAGCGGTACGGCTTCGGCGGGCACGCTCGGTATTGGTCCGAACCTCGAGCTCTACTACTCGGTGCTCGACACCAACAACTAACCAAAGAGCCGATCAGAAGGGGGCGGGCCATCGGGCCCGCTCCCTTTTCGCTACCCTGCTCGGGACGTGTCGCCTCTTACGCTCATAGTCCTGATCATCGGGATCCCGGCGCTGGCCGGTCTCATCTATATCTTCGTGCGCGGCTCGTCCGGTCTGCGGCGCTACATCGTTACCCGGATCGCCCTCACCCTTCCGATGATCTTCATTTTGGCCACGCTGGTGTTTTTCGTCATGCGCATCATCCCGGGCGATCCGGTCAGGTCGGCATTGGGTCCCAAAGGGAGTCCCGAGACCGTCGCACGTATGCGCAATCAGCTTGGCCTCGACGATCCCATGCTGGTGCAATATGGCCGGTTCCTCGGTGATATGGCACAGCTCGATTTTGGCAACGCACTGACCGGAGGTCGGCGACCGATCATCGATGAGATGAGTGAGCGCTTCCCGGCCACTCTGGAGCTGGTGATTCCCGCCACCATGGTTGCGCTCGGCCTGGGCATTCTGGGCGGCTCCCTAGCTGCAGCCCATCGAAAACGCTCGTTGGATTACTCACTGCGGCTGTACTCGGTCGTGATCTATTCGATTCCTATTTTCTGGTTGGGGTTGATGTTTCAGTTGCTGTTTGGGGTGAGGCTTGGCTGGTTTCCTATCTCTGGTCGTATCGACGCCGTCGTCGGGACCACGCTCGATAGAACAACCAACATCCTGCCCGTTGACGCACTCATTTCAGGTAACTGGGAGGCCCTGGGGAGTTCGCTGTGGCACCTGGTCCTTCCTGTAGCGACGCTGGGTTTGATCTTGTCCGGCGTCTTTGTGCGTCTGACCCGCATAAACGTCATCGAAACCCTCCAGATGGATTACATCGCGGCCGCCCGGGCCCGTGGCATACGCGAACGAGTTGTTGTGTACCGCCACGCGCTGAGGAACGCCATGATCCCGGTCATCACGCTGATCGGACTTCAGGTCGCCATCTTGCTCGCCGGCGCCGTTCTCACCGAGACGGTGTTCTCGTGGCCCGGTATGGGTCAGTATCTTGTTCAGCGGATCTCGGCCAGGGACTACACCGCAGTTCAGAGTGTGGTGACGATGTTCGCGATGTTCGTGGCGTTGATCAGCCTGGCGGTCGACATCATCTACTCGCTGGTCGATCCAAGAGTGAGGTATTGAGAGATGAGCACCGCATGGCGCTGACCGAGAAGCCTGGAGCCGAGTTCAATCCCGAAGATGACTGGCAGTACGCCCTCGAGAAGGTCGGCTTTGTCCGGCGGATCCTGAGGGCGCGCCGCTGGTACGGGGCGGACTGGTGGTTCGTTTCCATTTCGAGCGTGATGGTGCTGATCTTTATCATCCTCGGTTTGTTTCCCGGGGTCTTCGCGCCGTATGGCGCGGATGAGCGGGTCGGACCCCGTTTTCTGGCGCCGGGCGCCAACCCCGACGTTACGATTCTGATCTCGCTCGCCGGATCGGGCATCGTGGATGTGGAGGACCTGTCCCAGGAGAGCGGCCGACCGCCCATCGGGGTGGTACGGGGAGTCCCGACCGCCGAGGCCCTCCGCCAGCAAGCGGCACTCATCGACGATCGCCTGCGGTCTGAGGAGGGTGGACTGCGCCTGCGGCCCAACATCGTCCGGTTCGATACTCAGGACGAGACCCTTCAGGCGGTGGCGGACGGCGAGGTGCTGGCTGCCGTTCTGCAGTCTTCGGAATACGAGGCAATGAAGGATCAGTTCCCGACCCTCGAATCCGGTAACACGGTTACGGGCGAAGCTGCCTCCCAGGGCGGATTTCTCCTCGGCACAAACCAGATCGGGCAGGACGTTTTGAGCCGCCTCATCTGGGGAACGCGCATAGCCCTGATCATCGGCTTCAGCGCCTCGATCTTTGCTCTTCTGATCGGGGTGCCCCTCGGCCTGTTCGCCGGCTACACGGGAGGAAAGATCGATCGTCTGCTCACCGTGGTGATGGACAGTCTGTATGCGTTCCCGGGCTTGATTCTCGCCATTGCGATCACGGCGGTCCTCGGTCCGAGCGTCTTCAACGTCATCGTGGCCATCGCTGTTCTGTACGTCCCGACGTACTACCGGATCGTCCGCGGGCAGACCCTTTCGGTCAAGGAAGAGCTGTACGTCGAGGCAGCCCGATCGCTCGGTGCCCGGGGCCGGGAGGTTCTGCGCCGCTACATCTACCCGAACGTGATCCCCTCTGTGGCGATCATTTTCTCGGTGAACGTGGCCGACGCCATCCTCACCGGTGCAGGTCTGGCCTTCCTGGGTCTGGGGTTGCCACCCAATACCGCAGACTGGGGCATCGATGTGGCGCGGGGCCAGGAGTTCATCCAGGCTGCATGGTGGCTGATCACCTTCCCGGGCGTTGCGATCATGCTGATTGTGCTTGCCTTCACCATGATGGGTGAAGGGCTCATGGAGATCTTCAACCCCAAGCTGCGAGAACGATGATGGACGACATTCTCTATTCGATTCGTGACCTGAGTGTGGACTACAACACCAGGGTTGGTGCGGTTAGGGCCGTCGACCATGTGTCGCTCGATGTCCGCAAGGGCGAAATCCTCGGTCTGGTCGGTGAATCCGGTTGCGGCAAATCGACCCTCGGCAAGGCGATCATGAGGTTGATCACTCTTCCGGGGCAACTGGCCGGCGGAGAGTTGTGGTTCGAGGGACGTGACCTCATGAAAATATCCGAGAAGGAGATGCGGGACGTTCGCGGAGGCCGGATTGGCATGGTATTCCAAGACCCGATGACTTCGCTGAACCCGGTCCAAAGAGTGATCGAACACCTGACGGAGACCATTCAGACACACGAACCCAAGGTGTCCAATACTGCGGCTCGAGAACGTGCCGCCACCCTGGTCGAGAAGCTGGGCATCAGGCACGAGCGTCTCGATGACTATCCCCATCAATTGTCGGGGGGGATGCGCCAGCGGGTCATGATCTCACTTGCACTCGCCTTGCGGGCCGGCCTGGTTATTGCCGATGAACCCACGACCTCGCTGGACGTCATCGTCGAGGCCAAGTTTCTCGACCTTCTCCGGGAGTTGCGCGATGAATTCGAGCTCACCATCCTGCTGATCACCCACAACATTGGAGTCGTTGCCGAAGTGGCCGATCGGGTAGCGGTGATGTATGCGGGCCGATTGGTCGAACTGGGAGACGTTTTTGAGGTGTTTGCCGACCCCCAACACCCATACACAAAGGGGCTTCTCCGGTCGGTGCCAAACATCGACCTGGATGGGGCAGAACTCTACAAGATGGAGGGATCGCCTCCCAACTTGCTACACCCGCCATCCGGTTGTTCTTTTCACCCTCGCTGTCCGGCAGTGATGGATATCTGTCCAAAGGTTGAACCAGATTTCGAGCCCGTGAGTGGCGATCACTTTGCCGCATGCTGGTTGTACCAGGAGCAACCTTCACTCGGGAGTGCCGGCCAATGAGCGAGCAGGTTCTGGTCCGTATCCAAAACGTCAAGAAGTGGTTCCCCGTGCAGCGAGGTTTCATTGCCAACTTGCTGTCGCGAGGTCACGTTCAGAATGTTCGCGCCGTTGACGGCATCAGCTTCGATATTCGGCGTGGCGAGGTTTTCGGTCTTGCCGGGGAGAGCGGATCGGGAAAATCTACCGTCGGAAAGCTCGTGCTCCGACTGCTTGAGCCGACCGAGGGAACGGTCGAAATCGACGGGATCGACCTGGGTACCTTGAGCAGAGAGGAGCTTCGCAAGACCCGCCGCAAAATGCAGGTTGTCTACCAGGATCCGCTGGCTTCGCTCAACCCGCGCATGACCATCGGTCAGGCCCTGGAGCATCCTGCCCAGATTCATTTGCCTGAACTGACCGCGGAATTGCGACGCGAACGCGTACTCGAGATATTGGGAGAGGTGGGTATGACCCCACCTGAGTTCTTTTACGACAAGTACCCGCACCAGATCAGCGGTGGACAGCGTCAACGGATTGTCTTTGCTCGGGGACTCATTACTCGCCCCGATCTCATCGTGGCCGACGAGCCGATCGCGATGGCCGACGTATCGGTCCGGGCCCTCCTGCTCGATCTAATGATGAAGATCAAAGAGGATTTCGACCTCACCTACCTGTTCATTACCCACGACCTGGCTACGGCGAAGTACGTGTGCGATCGCATCGCCATCATGTATTTGGGTCGCATTGTCGAAGTGGGCACCCTCAAGCAGGTGTACGAGAATCCCCGTCATCCCTACACCAGGGCCCTACTCAAGGCGGTCCCGGTCCCCGATCCGACCCATCGTCGTTTCGAACCTCTTCCTGCGGGTGAGATCCCCAATCCAATCGATCCCCCGCCCGGATGCAGTTTTCATCCCCGCTGTCAGATTGCCCAGGCAGGCATTTGCGACGGGATGGAACCCGACCTGCTCCAGGTCGAAGGCGACGAAGGGCACCTGGCATCGTGTCATCTGCGAACGGGCACCCATCAGGACCTCGATCCCGAACGGCCCGGGGCAGTCTGATCTAGAGTCAGGCGGATGGTTGGTCGCTGGTAGCTTGTGCTGATGGGCGCCTGGCTTCGTCGGTTTGGGACCACGGCCACTGCGGTCTTCCTGGGAGGATCACTGTCGATCGCGTTTGCACTGGCAGGCCTGCAGCTCTTCATCGACGGGCTTGATCCAACCCGCATCGATGAGTCCACGAGGATTGCAGCTGTTCAACTCGGCATTCCGCGTGGCCTTCGCGACATGGGCGTGATGTCGACAATCTCTGGCAGCGTCATGCTGTTGTTCGCGCTGGTGTCGATCACCACCCTGCTCGGTGTGGCCCTGAGGCGGCAAGGATTTCGCGAAGGCGCGCTCGGGGTGTTTGCTGCGTTCGCCATAGTCATGATCCCGCTCGGTATCAGTGGTCGGGTGGCCGACCCGCCCGCGGAGAACGCGATGGTGGGCATCATGGTCGGGTTGGTATCCGGACTGGTGGTCGTCCTGATGGCGGTGCCGGCCACATCGTTGACGTTCGATCAAGCCGAGGTGGACCGTCGGCGGAAGCAGGCTCGCCGGACCTAGAAGCCCGCTCAGATCTCGAGGGTTTCGAGTCTTTCGAACACGATCGCTGAGTTGGCGAGGGATCTATCGATCGAGAAGCAGGACCTGAGCCGTTCCGATGTCAGATCGACCGCCGGATCTTTCTTCAAGAGATCGAGGAGATGCCCACCACCGTCCCACGACGCCAGGGCATTGCGCTGCACGATCCGGTAGGCGTCATCGCGGCTCGATCCGTCCTCAACGAGGGCCAGAAGCACAGCCTGACTGAAGACCAGGCCGCGGGTGCCTTCGAGATTGGCCAGCATGCGGTCGTGGTCGACCTCGAGATGTTCGATCAATCTCGCGAACTTCACCAGCATGTAGTGCAGGACATGACAGGCGTCCGGGATGATCACTCGCTCGGCCGAGGAATGGCTGATGTCGCGCTCGTGCCAAAGAGCAACGTTCTCGAGCCCCACCTGCGCGTAGCCCCGGAGGAGTCGTGCCATTCCGGTCATTCGTTCCGAGAGGATCGGATTGCGCTTGTGCGGCATGGCCGACGATCCCTTCTGGCCGGGTCTGAACGCTTCGCGAGCTTCCCGCACCTCCGACCGCTGCAGGTGGCGGATCTCGGTGGCAAATCGCTCGATCGAAGCACCCGTCAACGCAACGGCCTGCAGGAACTCCGCGTGCCGATCGCGGTGGGTCACCTGTGAGGACGCCGGTTCGATGCCCAGTCCGAGGTGCTCACAGACGTAGCGCTCGAGGCGGGGTGGTGTGTGAGCGTAGGTCCCCACCGCGCCACTGATCTTGCCAACGGCTACGGCCCGGCGGGCCCGGGTGAGTCGTTCGTGGTCCCGGGCCAGCTCAAAGGCCCACGTGGCGAGCTTCAAGCCGAAGGTGGTCGGCTCCGCCCAGATCCCATGGGTACGTCCCAGCATGGCCGTGGCGCGATGCTCCAATGCTCTCCCTTTGACTACTTCGAAGAGTCTTTCGGTTCCGCCGAGCAACAATCCGGCCGCTTCATTGAGCAGCACCCCCTGCGCAGTATCGAGGACATCGGACGAGGTGAGCCCGTAGTGGACCCATTCGCCGCCCGTGGCCGTGTTCTCGGCGAGCAGATCCACGAATGCCGCCAGGTCATGGTTGGTTATCTCTTCGCGCGCTTTCCAGGCGGCGGGATCGACCGGGTCGGCGCGCCGGACCGCGGCGGCCGCTTCCGGGGGCGCAACCCCGAGTTCACTCCACCCCTCAACGACCAGAGCTTCGACTTCTTGCCAGACCGCCAGCTTGCGTTCTTCGGACCAGACGGCCGCCATGTCCGGAAGCGTGTAACGAGGGATCATGGGAGGAAGTTACCAGTTCCCAGTTTCCAGTTCCCAGAGTGAGTGGCGTGCTTTCACTGGCTACTGGCTACTGGCTACTAGCTACTGAAGCCCTGCGTCTGTTCGGCCAGCTCGGCCCGGTACTCGGCCAAGCGCTTGGCAAGGCTCTCGTCCTGCAGAGCCAGGATGGCGATGGCCAGAAGCGCTGCGTTGGCCGATCCGTCCACGGCAACGGTCGCCACCGGGATGCCGGTGGGCATTTGGACGGTGGCCAGCAGAGCATCCAGGCCTTGGAGAGAGGCGCTGAGGGGCACGCCGATGACCGGCAGGAGTGATTTGGCGGCCATGACCCCGGCGAGGTGGGCGGCTTTTCCTGCGCCGGCGATGATGACCGAGAATCCCTGGTCGGCCGCGGTGGCTGCAAAGGCAAAAGCGGCATCCGGTGTCTTGTGCGCCGAGAGCACCCGCACTTCGTGCCCGACACCGAACCGGGCCAAGGTGTCGCCGGCTGCCTGCATCTTGGGTTGATCCTTGGCAGATCCCATCACAATGGCGACCTTGCTCATCACATGCCCTTCGTTAGTCCAGCGATGTCTGATCGATACTGCTTTCCGTCAAATCGGATGGCTTCGGCACCCGTATAGGCGAGGCGGCGGGCTTCGGCGAGGGAATCGGCCGTCCCGACCACGTTCATCACCCGACCCCCGCCGGTCTTCAGGGTTCCGAACTGACGGGTGGTGCCGGCCTGAAAGAGCGTGATGCCCGCCATCGCCGCCGCCGTTGCGACTCCCCTGATCGGATCTCCCAGGCGCGGATGTTCCGGGTAACCGGGCGCGGCCAGCACTACATCCACGGCTGCGTTGTCCGACCAGATGAGTTCCAGGCTGCCTGCATCACCATCGAGACAAGCCAGGATCGCCTCGAGCAGGTCGGTGTTGAGTAGTGGAAGAACAGCCTGAGTTTCGGGGTCGCCCAGGCGGCAGTTGAACTCGAGCACCTGGGGACCCTGTTCGGTGAGGACGAGGCCGGCGTAGAGGAAGCCCTGGTACGGGTTTCCCTCCGATTCCATGTGCTGCAACACGGGTTTCATGACGTGATCGACCGTCCAGTCGACCAGTCCAGCCGGGAGGTCGTCGACCGGGGAGTAGCAACCCATGCCCCCGGTGTTGGGTCCCTGGTCGTTGTTGCCCAGACGCTTGTAGTCTCGCGCCGGTTGCAGCGGCACGGCTTCGGTGCCATCACACATCGCGAAGACACTCACTTCCGGCCCGTCCAGGTAGTCCTCGATCACGATCGTCTGCCCGGCCTCGCCGAAGGCGCCTGCGAAGCAGCGGTCCACCCAGCTCCGGGCTTCTTGAAGGTCGCTGGTGACTATGACCCCCTTGCCGGCTGCCAAACCGTCGGCCTTCACCACGAAAGGTTCCGGTTGTCTCTCCAGAAAGTCGAGGGCCGGGGTGCGATCGGTGAAGGTCTCGGCCCGGGCGGTTGGGACGCCCGCCCGCTCCATGATCGATTTGGCGAAGGACTTCGAGGACTCCAGTCGGGCTGCAGCCCTTGACGGCCCGAATGCTCTGACTCCTTGTCTGGTCAGAGCATCGACCACCCCGGCAGCCAGGGGCCTTTCCGGTCCAACCACGACCAGGTCGACGTCGTGCTGATTGGCGAAAGCCGCTACCGCGCCGACGTCGGTCGGCGATACCCCGTCCACGACCGCTCCAAGCTCCGCCAGACCGGGGTTGCCGGGCAGGGAGGTCAGGCTCGTAAGAAGTTCGCTTCGGGCCAGTTTCCACCCGATGGCATGTTCGCGTCCCCCGCCACCGAGCAGGAGGATGTTCATGACGAACGGGTCAACACTTGTGTGCGTTCCGGCCCCACCGACACCCAGCTGATGGTAACTCCGGTGCGCTTCTCGATGAATTCAATGTACTGCTGGGCTTCGCCGGGAAGGTCGGAGAACTTCCGCACCCCGGTTATGTCGGTCTTCCAGCCGGGGAGCTCTTCGTAGACGGGGGTGCAGTCGTAGAGAACGCGCTGCTGCCGGGGCAACTCGGTGTACGTCTCGCCGAGGGAGTTGTACGCCACGGCAACGTGCAACGTGTCGAATTCGGAAAGGATGTCGAGCTTGGTGAGGAAGATGTCGGTGAGGCTGTTGACCCGTGCTGCATAGCGCAGGGCAACGAGATCCAGCCACCCGCAGCGCCGCCGCCGCCCGGTGACCGTGCCGAACTCTCCTCCGACGGTGACCATGGTCTCGCCGATCTCGTCGGATAGTTCTGTCGGGAACGGCCCGGTGCCGACCCGGGAGATGTACGCCTTCGCGACCCCGACCACTCGATCAATCGCTTTTGGCCCGACTCCCGATCCGGTCAGCGCACCACCGGCGGTCGGACTTGACGAGGTGACAAACGGGTACGTCCCGTGGTCGATGTCGAGCAGCGTCCCCTGGGCGCCCTCGAACAGGACCTCCTGGTTGGCCTCGATCGCCTCCCAGATCAGCAGCGACGAGTCCGTAACGAACGGGAGAAGCACTTCTGCGTAGCTGAGGTATTCGGTGGCTATCGGTTCAGCGTCCATAGGTAGCTGGTTGTAGACCCGCGTGAGCAGTTTGTTCTTGTCGGCCAGCGTTACCGCAAGCTTGTCGCGGAAGATCTTCGGGTCGAACAGGTCCTGGATTCGGATCCCCTGGCGGGAGTATTTGTCGGTATAGGCCGGGCCGATGCCCTTCTTGGTTGTGCCGATCATCTGGCGCCCCAGATACCGTTCCATGACCGCGTCGAGCTTGCGGTGGTAGGGCATGATGAGGTGGGCATTGGAGGAAATCCGTAGCCGGGATGGGTCGACGCCGCGCCCGGTCAGCATGGCTATTTCGTCGAGCAGAACCTTCGGGTCTACGACGCAGCCTGAGGCAATGACCGGGGTGCAGTTCGGGTACATGACCCCGCTGGGAATCAACGAGAGGGCGAAACGTTCCGTCCCGATGACGATGGTGTGGCCGGCGTTGTTGCCGCCCTGATAGCGCACGACCAGGTCGGCCCGTTCGGCGAAAACGTCGGTTACCTTGCCTTTTCCCTCATCGCCCCATTGGGCGCCGAGCACGATCGTGGCGGGCATGACTTGGCTCCTTGGTGGCCGCCGGGTCATGGTAGTGGTGGGGGCCACGGCTGCGTCTTGCTCCCCATGTGGCTGCGCCGGGTGCCGCCTTTCCAGCCATGTAGGGCTCATGGAATCACTATGCTCAATCACCTTGAACCGGAGGGATCATCGTGCCGCGCATCCGCGCCGCAAATATCGAAGAACACAAAGAACTGACTCGCGGGCAGATTTTGCAGGCCGCCCAAGAGCTCTTTCAGGCTGAGGGGTATACCGAGACTTCCCTGGGGGACGTTGCCAACCGCATCGGGATCGGCCGGACGACCTTCTACGAGTACTTCACCGATAAGGAAGATCTGCTGTGCTCCCTGGTCGAGGCAACGTTGCCGGGGATCATCAGCGACATCATTGCGAATGTGCCCAGAGATGTGAGCCCTGCGGAACAGCTCTCCCACCTCGCCATCGGGATGGTCGAATTCGTTTCGACTGATGCCATGCTCGGGAGGGTCCTGCATACCGACGCTTCGCGGCTTTCCCCGTCTGCGCAACTCCGCGTCAGGGCCACCCACCACGAATTCGCCAATGAGTTCATGCGTATCTACATGGTGGGGGTCGGTTCCGGGACGCTGCGACCGTATCCTCCCGACCTGGCCGGCCGGTTTCTTCAGGAATTGATGATGTCGGCGGCCCGCTCGCTGATTGCTCTCAAAGAACCAGCCGAGCGTTTGCCCGAGGTGACCCGCAGCATGGTCGATTTCATGCTGCACGGCCTCAGTACCTGATGACCCGCCTCCTCTTCCAGGGAGGGATGATCTTCGACGGGACCGGCGCGCCTGCGGCGCTCGCCGACTTGGTTATCGAGAACGGGAAGATCGTCGAGGTCGGGACGGGACTCGACGGCGACCAGGCCATCGATTGCACCGGATCCCACCTCCTGCCGGGATTGTTTGATACCCACGTTCACGTCATGCTCAGCCATATCGACATGTGGCGGATGGTGCAAGCCCCCTTTTCCTATCGGTTCTTCGAAGCATCCAAGAACCTGGCGGCGACACTTCAGGCAGGGATCACTACGGTGCGCGACGCGGGTGGCGCGGACCTTGGCGTAAAACAGGCCGTCGCCGACGGCCTCATTGCAGGTCCTCGGATGCAGGTCTCGCTCATCATGCTGTCCCAGACCGGCGGACATGGTGACGGATGGATGGCCTCCGGCGGCACCGTCGATCTATTTCCTCCCTATCCCGGAATGCCTGAGTCGATCGTCGACGGTATTGACGACATGCGGCGCAAGGTGCGGGAGCTGGTTCGGGACGGTGCCGATGTGATCAAAGTGGCCACGTCTGGAGGGGTGCTTTCGCCGCGCGATGAGCCTACGCATGCCCACTTCCGATTGGCCGAACTGGAGGTCCTGGTCGAAGAGGCCACCGCGGCCGGTATCAGCGTGATGGCGCACGCCCAGGCGACGGTCGGTATCAAGAATGCCATTCAAGCGGGAATTCGTTCAATCGAGCACGGGATCTACCTGGATGATGAGGCGATCGAGATGATGCTCGAGCGAGGCACGTTCCTGGTACCAACCCTGGTCGCTCCGACCGGGGTCCTGCGCGCCGCGGCGGCGGGCGCCCAGATCCCTGAGGCATCGCTGACGAAAGCCCGGGACGTGATCGAGGCTCATCGCGATTCGTTCGGCCGGGCTGTGGCGGCCGGAGTCAAGATCGCTATGGGCACCGACACCGGGGTAACCCCCCACGGCGAGAACCTGGCGGAATTGGCGCTCATGGTCGAAGGCGGGATGACCCCTAACCAGGCCCTGGTTGCCACCACCAGGACGGCCGCCGAGCTGATGGGACTCGACGATGAACTGGGAACGCTCGAGCCGGGTAAGCGCGCCGATCTCGTGATCGTGCGTGGCGACCCATTCGAGGTGGCCGAACTCCCCGACCGCATCGCCCAGGTCTGGAAAGATGGCCACCAGGTGGTCTAGAACCGGCTTGGGCGTCCAAATAGCGGCACGAGGACCCGTTTTGGACGCCAAAACCCGTAGTCGGGGTCCCGCTAGCTTTGGAGGAAGAACTATTGATGCAGCTCACCGAATCAACCGATAGTGGTTAGAGACCAATAGGGCCGGGTAAACGGTGGGCGGTGCGGAGGTCCGATGCTGGAACGTGAATTGAAGCTCAATGCGCCGCCGGACTTCCGTTTGCCCGATCTCTCCATCGGTGGCCTCGATGTGGTCAACGGATCATGGCGGTACCTCGATGCTGTCTACTACGACACGGCAGATCTGCGTCTGGCGCGCTGGGGCTGCAGTCTCAGGCACCGCACCGACGAAGGATGGACGGTCAAGTTGCCCCCCTTGGAAGATCGGGACCTGCAGCAGCGTCCGGAAGTGACTTTCGGAGGCCGGTGGGATCGGGTACCGAGCGCAGCAGAAGCTCTGGTACGCGTGTTTACTCGTCGCTCGCCCCTCCAGCAGGTCGCCAGGCTGCGCACGGTGCGGAAACCGGTGTTGCTGGTCAACGGGTTGGGTAAAGCGGTGGCCGAGATCGTTGTTGACGATGTGTCGACGTATCGCGGTCGGGGTCCGGCCGGCCGCTTCCAGGAGATCGAGATCGAGCTGGCCGCAGGAACCGATGAGGGTCTCCTGGGAGGGATTGTTACAGGTCTCCGTGCAGCCGGGGCCGGCTCGATAACCCGCATGAGCAAGCTTGGGCGGACTCTCGGGGCGGCTGCCCTCGAAGATCCTGATGTTGTGGTCAGAGAACCAGGGGTTGATCCAAGCGTAGGCGAAGTGGTCATGTCGGCGATTGCGCGCTCGGTTCTGCGGTTCATGGTTCACATGCCCGGCGTGCAACTGGGAGAAGACCCGGAGGGGCTCCACCAGGCACGGGTGGCGACCCGGCGTCTTCGCTCCGATCTCCGTACCTTTGGTCCCCTTCTCGACGAGCGTTGGGTGGGAGAGCTCAGAGAAGAGCTGCGGTGGATGGGTGGAGCATTGGGAACGGTGCGGGACGTTGACGTGCTCACGCTGCGCCTCGAAGCGACGTCCGGCAAGCTTCCCGAGGTTGACCGATACCCAATGCAGGTGATGATGACCATGCTCCATGCCGAACGGCTGAGGCGGCGCAAAGCACTGCTGGTGGTGACCGGCCAGGATCGGTATCTCGACCTCCTCGATCGTTTGGTCGATGCGGCCGGTTCGCCCCGGCTGTTGCCCTTCGTCGAGACGGGGCCACGGGAAGCTTTGCTCGACCTCGTCAGAGCACCGTTTGAATGGCTCAAACAGACGATCAGGGAGTTGCCAGAGGAGCCTGCCGACCCGGATCTGCACCGTATCCGGATCCGGGCAAAACGGGTCCGATACGCCGCTGAGGCGGTTGCTCCCATGGTGGGCAAGAAGGCGGTCCGGTTCGCAGGCGCGGCAGCCGCGCTGCAGGACACGCTCGGTAATCTGCAGGATGCCGCCGTCGCCCACGCCTGGCTGAGTCAGGCGGCCCAGCATCATCCCGCTGTCGCCTTTACTGCAGGTCAGCTGGCCGGACTCGAGCTGATCCGGGCCGATGTGGCCCGCACGAACTGGCAGGGGGAGTGGCAGAAACTCAATCGGGACAAGCTGCGGAGCTGGATGTGACCCTCGTTCGGGCAGCCGGTGGGCTGGTCAGCCGGATCGATGACGCAGGCGACCGCCAGGTTCTCCTGGTCCACCGTTCTCGCTACAACGACTGGAGCTTTCCCAAAGGAAAACTGGATGACGGTGAATCTTTTGAAGACGCCGCGCGGCGTGAGGTCGCTGAAGAGACCGGTCTGATCTGTCGACTGGACGGAGAGTTGGCTCCCGTTCGTTACCTCGATACCGCCGGCCGGCCCAAGTTTGTGCGGTATTGGCACATGATCCCGATCGAAGGTGATATCCGCGATTTCGTATACAACGCTGAGATCGACGACCTGCGGTGGGTCGGGGTAGGAGAAGCTGAGGCATTGCTGAGCTACCAGCACGACCGTGAGCTGCTCAAACCTTGGCGGGATGCCGGCTTCGGGTCCGGTTAGTCCTTGAAGCCACCCGCCGGCATGGCCACATCAGGCGGATCGGCATCGTAGGGCAAGGCAACGCTGATTCCGTCCTCGGTTCGAGCCGAGAAGTTCTCCAGCATCCAGGCTTGAGAATCGACTAACTCCTCGTCTGGTCCCGGTTGCACGCGGGTGTAGGTGCCGTCGGCATGGAGTTGTCTGGCCTGAACGTTATCCATGAGGTGCACAAACAGAACCGAGTCGCGAATCAGCTTCATCTGTTGTTCGCTCACCGGGAAGAGCACTTCAACCCGACGGTTCAGGTTGCGGGGCATCAGGTCGGCACTTCCCAGCAGCATCTCCTCATCGCCCCCGTTGCGAAAGTAGAAGATCCTGACGTGTTCGAGGAAACGCCCGACGACCGACGTGACCCGGATGGTTTCGCTCAACCCCGGAATTCCCGGTCGCAGTGCGCAGATTCCCCGTACCTGCAGGTCGATCTTCACTCCCGCTTGCGAAGCGCGGTAGAGGGCTTGAATCATCCTCTTGTCCACCAGGGCGTTCATCTTGAAGGCCAGGTATCCATCTCCATGGTCGCGTTGTCGCTGGATCTCGCGTTCGATGCGAGCGGCAAACTCCTCCCGCATGGTGGTTGGGGCGACAAGCAGCTTCCGGTACTCGGTCTGGTGCGCATAGCCGGTGAGAACGTTGAAGAGCTCCGAAACGTCCGAGGCGATTTCCTCGTCGCAGGTGAAGAACCCGAAGTCGGTGTAGATACGGGCGGTAACCGGGTTGTAGTTGCCGGTGGCCATGTGCACGTACCGGCGTATGCCGGATGATTCCCGGCGAACGATCAGGAGCAATTTGCCGTGGGTCTTCAGGCCGACGAGACCGTAGACAACGTGGACCCCGGCTTTTTCGAGCTGGCGAGCCCACCCGAGGTTGTTCTCCTCGTCGAAACGGGCTTTCAGTTCGACCAGGACGGAAACCTGGCGGCCGTTCTCGCGGGCTTCCAGGAGTGCATCGACGATCGGGGAATTCGGCCCCACCCGGTACAGGGTTTGCTTGATAGTCAGGACTTTTGGATCCCGGGCCGCCTGGCGAACCAGCTCAACGACCGGAGCGAAGCTGTCGTACGGGTGGTACGTGAGCACATCTTGCTGGCGCAGGACCGCGAACAGGTCTTTGGCTCCCCGGAAAGCCGGCGGAGTAGCAGGCAGGAACGGCTCGAACTTGAGATCCGGTCGATCAACGTCCGTGAGTTCCATCAAGTCGGCGAGACCGAGCGGGCCTTCCACGGTGAAGACCTGGTAGGGCGCCAGGCGGAGGTTCTTGGCGAGAACGTTCCGCACCCACTCCGGCATGTCGTGGTCGATCTCGAGTCGGTCGGCCGATCCGAACCGCCGCATCCCTACCCCCTGCTCCACGGCAACGGATAGGTCGGCTGCTTCGTCCTCCTCGATCTCGACGTCGGCGTCCCGGGTCAAGCGAAACGGGTAGGCAGCCTGCACCTCGACACCGGGGAACAACAAGTCGAGGTTGGCCGCGATGACCTCCTCGATCCAGACGAAAGTGTTGGAGGTTTCGACCAGGCCGAGGCTCTCGTAGGTATCGGCGCTTTCTTCGCTGGGGACTTTGAGCAATCTTGGGAAGGCCGGCGGTACCTTCAGCCGCGCAAAGCGTTCTCCCCGAACCGGGTCGTTGATCAGAACCGCCAGGTTCATGCTGAGGTTGCCGATATGAGGGAAGGGACGGCCAGGATCGAACGCCAGCGGAGTGAGGGCCGGGAAGATCTCGCGTTTGTAATGACGGCGCAACAGCTTCTTCTGTTTCCCTTTGAGCTCGTTGTAGGACAGCACGGACAGGTCGGCTTCCTGCAAGGCTTTGCTCAGGTCGCTCTGCCAGCAGTCCATCTGGGCGGCCAACTGGGGGACCAGTTCGCTGCGGAGGGCGGCGAGTTGCTCGGATGGGGTCATTCCATCGGGAGGCCCGGCCAGCACGCCCGATTCGAGCTGACGACGCAGGCCGGAAACCCGGATCATGAAGAACTCGTCCAGGTTGTTGGCGAAGATGGCCAGGAACTTCACCCGTTCCAGGACGGGATGGCGATGATCGAGAGCCTCCTCCAACACGCGACCGTTGAACTGCAACCAGCTGAGTTCACGATTGATGAACAGGGAGGCGTCCTCCAGGTCCGTCAACGGCTCGATATCGGGGTGGTGTTCAGTAACCATCATGAAAGGGTGGGAGGGCCTCATCCCAGATATATCGGCAGGCCAATACGTTCAATATACAGTTTCCTCGGTTTGACCGACCGGTAGCATGACGGGCCGTACGTATCGGAAGGGTCTGCGTGAAGACAATCATCCTGTTCCGCCACGGGAAATCGGACTGGGACGCTCCCTCCGGCTCCGACCATGAACGGCCCCTGGCCGCCCGGGGCCGCACGGCGGCGGACGCCATGGGCAGGTTCCTGTCGGAAAAGGGGGAGGTCCCTGAACTGGCGATTGCCTCGAGTGCCGTGCGCGCCCGGGACACTCTCGACCGGGCGGTCCGCGCCGGCGAGTGGGCATGCGAGGTCGCAGAGCGCGATGACCTGTATCTTCCTTCTCCGTACATGCTCCTGGAGGTCCTCCAACAACAGCCCGATGCGGTCTCATCGGTGATGCTGGTCGGGCACCAACCGGCCTGGTCCGAAACCCTCTCGCTGCTGGTGGGCGGCGGCGATTTCCATTTCCCGACCGCAGCGATGGCCCGGATCGATGTCGACTCCGAGCGATGGACCGACGTAGATTTCGGTGGGGGTCGACTCCGCTGGATGGTGACCCCGAAGGAACTCGCCGAGCCCACGTAAGGCCCGGCGAGTTCAGTTTCCAGTCTCCAGTTCCCAGTCTCCAATTCCAACCCCATGGAGAGGATGCCTGCTCGGTTCTTTCTGGTAACTGGTAACTGGTCACTCTTACCCAAACGAAA
>CAVRAP010000014.1:0-46548 GCA_963718995.1 uncultured Actinomycetota bacterium | reverse complement strand
TGCAGCTGGGGCTCGGATTCACCGGCATCATCGTCGCAGCTCTGGCCCGGCTCAACGCGGCCGCCGTGATACCGGTGGCGCTGTTCATCGGGGCTCTCACCAACTCCCGGTCGGCATTGCAGATCGCCGGGGTACCGGACTCGACGGTGATCATCCTGCAGGGCGCCATCTTCATCTTTGCGGTATCCGGTGAGTGGTTGCTCCGCAACCAGTTCACGGTCGGACGAGTGGACGAAACAAGAGCGGAAGGCCAGCCAGCATGAACGACGCTCAGATCATCCAGATCATTCAGGCGGCGATCCTGGCCGGCACGCCGCTCGTCTTCGCCTCCGTTGGTGAACTGCTCACCGAGAGATCGGGCGTGCTCAACCTGGGCGTCAACGGGATGATGCTGGTTGGGGCGATTTCCGGATTCTGGGCCACGTTCGCCACCAGCAGCCTCACGCTGGGGGTCCTGGCGGGACTGGTAGCTGGAGCCGTTTTCTCGATGATCCATGCGTTCACGTCGGTGACCCTGCGGGTCAACCAGATCGTCTCAGGCCTTGCCCTGGCGATCTTTGGGCGAGGCCTGGCCAACTTCATCGGGCGGACCACCTCACCACCACTCGTCGGTGAGCCTTCCAAGGCACAGTTCAAGCAGCTTTTCGGCAGTGAACTTTCGGACTTGCCCATCGTCGGACCGCTGATCTTCGGGCACGACGCCATGGTGTACGTTTCCTGGATCGTTGTGGCGGCAGCCAGCTACTACCTCTTCCACACCCGGGCGGGGTTGTCACTGCGGAGTGTTGGTGAGAACCCGGCCGGGGCCGACTCAGCGGGCCTCAACGTCAACCGAATCCGCTACGTCCATGTGCTGATCGGCGGCGGGCTTTCCGGGGTAGCCGGGGCCTATATCCCCCTGGCGCTGAACCCATCCTGGGCGGACGACGCAACCAACCTGGGATGGATCGCCATTGCGCTGGTGATCATCGCCGCCTGGCGGCCCTGGCGGGCCCTGCTGGCCGGTTACCTATTCGGCGGCATGGTCAAGCTGGGCTTCACCCTGCAGGTGCTGGGACTCGAGGTCCCCGCCCAGTTCCTGTCGATGATTCCTTTCGTAGCCACCATCATCATTCTGATCGTCACGACTAGCGGAAAACGGGCCCGGCTCTTCGGAGCCCCCGCCGCCCTGGCTATTCCCTACGATCGGGAGAGTCGGTAGGGCGCGAAGCCCTAGTCCGTCTCGAACACGGTGCCCATGGCCGTGGGTGGTTCGCCGGCGAACATGGCTCGCAAGGTCGGGAACCGGTCCGTCAACCTCCTCAACCAGTCGCTGTAGATAATGACCAGCGTCAAAATCATCAGCGGGAACGGAATGGTCGGCAACACCTGGGACAGATCCGGGAGCGGTTCCTGCAGCAGTTGGGCGGCCGTCAAGAGACCGGCGAAGATATAGGCGCCGATGGCTGCCCGGATGGGCTGCCATCCGCCGAAGATGACGATGGCCAAAGCGATCCACCCGAGGTTGCGGGTGTGTTGGAACGACCAGCCGATCTTGACGGAGAGCGAATACGAAGCACCACCGATGCCGATCAAGGCTCCGCCGAGGGCGGTGTAGCCGTAGCGAAGCCGGTTCACCCGGATTCCGCGGGAATGAGCTGCCTCGGGGCGCTCGCCAATGCCCTGTAGGCCGAGACCGGGGCGGGTGCGGAACATGAACCACCAGGCACCGAAAACGACCACATAGCTGAGATAGACCAGCAGGTTCTGTTCAAAGAAGATCGGGCCGATCACCGGTATGTCGGACAGCAGGGGTATTGACCAGGCCTGCACCGTGGGTCCCGGGACGCGGACATGCCCGTTGCCAAGGAAGGTGCTCAGATCCACACACAGCTGGAAGAGGACGAACCCGACGGCAACCTGGTTGAGCTTGAGGCGAATGCTCGAAAAGGCAATCAGCAGCGCGACCAACATGCCAACAACTGCTCCGGCCAGGAAGCCGAGCAGGAGGCTGTTGGTCTCGAAAGCGATAACGAATCCCGCCATGGCCGACAACATGAGGCTGCCCTCCATGGAGAGGTTGATGACCCCGGCCTTTTCGCCGATGGTTTCACCCACGACGGCAAACACCAGCGGGGTAGCAGTGAAGATGAGGGTGTTGAGCTCGTTCATCCTTCACCATCCGCTATCACTGGAGCCACCGGCGGTGCGTCGGCCGCGGCCAACCGGGAGCCTGCTCTCCTTGCCTGCCAACCTCCAAACAGCAACACGAAGAGCACGAGCACTCCTCGGAGAATTCCGCCCAGCGACGAATCGACCTGCATCTGGAGAGGTAGCTGGGATGCGCCGACGGCAATGGCTGCAAAGAAGAAAGCGATAGGTGCGATCCACTTCGCCTGGAATCCGGCCAACAAGACGATCAAGATGCCCAGATACCCGTGTGCTCCGGAGGGCGTCGGTACCAGCTTGTGATGGAAGCCCGTTACTCGAAACGTTCCGGCCAGGCCGGCCAGCGCCCCTCCGATGATGAACGCCAGAAGCAGGTAGCGCTTGTTGGGGATTCCGAAGAGAGCGGCACTCCTGAGGTTCTGACCGACTGCTTTGAGGCGGAGTCCAAAACGGGTGCCGCGCATCATGTAATACACGGCTACCACGGCCAGCGCCGCAACGACCACGGACACGATCGACACCCGCAAGGTGCCAATGGTTGGCAGCCAGGCGTCTCGGGGGAACGGGTCGGTGCCTCCGGTGGACGCCACGCCGGCCCTTTTCCAGGGCCCGATGATCAGGTAGGTGGTGAGGCTGCTGGCTACGAACGTCAAACCCAAGCCGCCGAAGATCTCGTTCACCTTTCCATAAACCCGCAATACGCCGGCCAGGAGAGCCCAGAGGCCGCCGCCGATGATCCCGGCCAGCAGGGTGAGGATGATCATCACCGCGACGGGCCCCTCAACGGAGCGGGCGACGAACGCTGCGGCGATCGAGCCGGCAATGACCTGTCCCTCCACCCCGATGTTCCACAAACCGGCCCGGAAGGTCACCACCAGGCCGGCCGCGGCGAGAACCATCGTGACCCAGGCCGTGAGCGTATCGGAGAGGTTGGTGGCCGATCCAACCGATCCTTCGACCAGCAAACCAAGAGCTTCGATGGGGTTCGCTCCGACCAGGAGCAGCAGAACAACGGAGAAAGCCAACGCCCCAACGATGGGGACCAGGGCCCGTCCCAGCGGTCGTATCCACCTCATGTCTGCTCCCGGACCTTCCCACCGATGAGGAAGCCCAGCTCTTCAACATCGGTTTGATCGGCGTTGACCTCGGCGATGACCCGTCCCGAGAAAAAGACGAGAATCCGGTTGCTGTAACGCAACAGTTCGTCGAGGTCGACCGAGGCGAAAATAATGGCTGTGCCGTCCGTGCGTCGGCTCAACAACTGGCTCCATACCCAGTTGGCCGATTCGATGTCCAACCCGCGGGTGGGATGTTCCATCATCAGCAACCGGAGCCCCGGTCGTAGCATCGCCAGCAGCAGTCGTTGCATGTTCCCACCGGACAGCTCTTCGGCGTTGCTGTCCGGACGCCCTTTGATGAAATTGGCGGTTACGGCCGCCTCAGCGTGTTCGGCGGCGGTGTCCCAATCAACGAAGACCGGGGTGTTGGGATCGGAGAGGACGAAATGCTCGGTGATGCTGAGTCCCTGGACGAGGCCTTCTTCGAGGCGTCCGGCAGGTAGGTATTGGATTCCCACTTCGAGGAGATCGCGGTAGGGCATCCCCCCGATCCGTTTCCCATCGAGGTCTATCTCCCCGCCGGTCGGCGAGACCAGACCGGCAACGGCTCGCATGAAGGTGTTTTGCCCGCTTCCCCCCAATCCGGCCAGGCCGATCACCTCTCCTTCGCGTACCTCGACGGAGAGGGAATCAATGGAGAGCAGCCGCTCTTTGACGCTGAGTTCTTTGACCCGGAGCACGGTTTCGCCCAGTTCGATCGGTTGGGCGGCCTCGACTTCCACCGGCGCCCCGAACATCATTTCGACCAGTTGAGCTGTCGGGGTCGGCATTTCAGCATGTCCGACTACCTTGCCCTGTCGCATCACCGTCACCCGCTGGCAAAGCTCTTCAACTTCTTCGAGCTTGTGGGACACGAAGATGACGCTCATCCCTTCTTCTGCAAGAGCTCTGAGGGTCGCGAAGAGCTTCAGTCGCTGCGGTGCTGAGATCCCGGTAGTCGGTTCGTCCAGAATCAACACACGGGCCCCGAGCCACAGAAGGCGAGCAATCTCGAGCTGTTGACGTTCGCCCACCGTCAAAGTTCGGACGGCGGCGGACGGATCAAGGCTGAATTGGAAGCGCTCGCATACCTCCTCGAACTGCCGACGGGCCGAGCGGCGGTTGAGCCGGAGACCCCCAGGGCTTTGCATCAGGAAGTTGTCGATCACGGAGAAAGGTAGAAAAACCAACGGGTCCTGGTGCAGCATTCCGATGCCGTGTCCGATCGCATCTTGTGGAGATGAAGCCCGGATCTGTTTGCCGTCCAGGATGATCTCGCCGGAATCCGGGGCGTGGAATCCGGACAGAACCTTCATCAAGGTTGACTTGCCGGCGCCGTTCTCTCCGAGGAGGCCGTGCATGGTGCCGGCCTCGACGGTCAAGTTGATGCCGTCATTGGCCCGGACGGGCCCGAAGTGCTTGTGGATGTCCCGGAGTTCGAGGCTCATCGTGGGAATAGGCTAGAGGTTTGCGCCGGTCGGCGCGAACAGCCGGGTCTCGAGGCGGACGAAGGCGGACACCGAGACGAAACCAAGCGAGGGAAGGGCACCGGGCCCTTCCCTCGCAGTGTCGAATCGGTTGTGGGGATGGTTACTCGCTCGGGCCGGTGACTCCTTCGAGCAGCTGCTTGGTGTACCACAGCTGCTGGTCGGTGGCCATCTCGCCGTCGGCGAGGTACACAGAACCGTCCTGATAGTTCAGCGGACCGACGAAGGGATCGATGGAACCATCCGCCAGGCCGGCGATGAACTCGTCGATGGTGGCTTCATTCTCCGCAGAGAGTCCGTCACCCTTGATGAATCCAACCGCGGTCGTCTGATTGTTGTTGAGATCGGTCCAGTCCGGGCCGTTCCAGTTCCACTCGGCGGCGAAGGTGCCGTCGATGACCGACTGAGCGATCTCCAGGTAGGCAGGTCCCCAGTTGAAATACGGAACGCCGAGACAAATCTCGGGCTTCAACTCACAGGCGCCTACGTAGTCATACGGCACCGCCCAGACCGCTTCGCCTGCGTCGGCTGCCTGGCCGGCCACATCGAGTGCCTCCGTGGTGTCAATACCGGAGATGATCACATCGGCACCTCCGTCGAGGAAACCGTTGGCTACCTGGGTGGGGTCGAGCGTGAAGCCGGGAATGTTGAACCAGAACCCGATCCAGTTGACGGTGAAGTCGAGAGGATCCGTCTCGCCCCGGTAGTTCTCCCAGCAGTACTTGGCGCCCAAGAACGCCGAGTTGACCAACCGGCGGGTTTCGTCGTTGATCAGGGGACCGAGGTAGGCAATGGACCCGGTCTGGGTCGTGAGCCCGGCCGCACAACCGGCAATGAACTTGCCGTAGTACATCCGGCCCATCACGTTGCCCAGGTTATCGAACGGTGCGTATGCCTCGCCGTCTTGCCACGCACTGTCGCCGGAGGACCAGATCATGGGTATATCCGGGTTGAGTTCGGCCGCCAGCAAAGCTCCATCACGCATGTCGTCCGAGGTCAGAAAGATCAATTGGGCACCCTGGTTGACCATGTCCTGGGCAACCTGGTCGACGGTCTTGTCGGGGAGATCGGCCACGTTCACCTTGTCGAGGAAGATCATCTCCGCACCGAGCTGCTCCTCGAGGTACTGACCTGCCTCGAAGTGGGCCTGACTCCAGCCCCGGTCGTTGCTCGGTCCAACGAGGATCATCCCGAACTTCAGCGGGTCCGCGGCCGCTGCCGTCGTGGTGGTTTCACCGGCTGCTGTCGTCGTGGTGTCTCCACCGCCACCGGCCGTGGTGGTTGTGGCCTCAGTCGTTTCACTGGTCTCCTCGGCACAGGCCGCAGCCACGAGCGAGAAGGCCAGGAGGACGATGAGAATCACCGACACTCCATTCCGTTTGCGCATACTGAATTCCTCCTTCAAGGCATCGGGACAACCCTGACCGGCGTCGTCCCTCCAGGATGTTAGTGCCCGTCACGATCGCCATTTTCAGTTCCTGGTGTTCGAGGTTCCCGAGCGGTCCGGCCATCGATCCGAACGCCTGCGGCGTGTTTGCCGGCGACTGGTGCCGGCGACTGGTGACCGGGTTTCCCGATCGTTAGTTTCCCCAGGAAGAGCTGGACAAGCGGACCAATCCCCACGGCGAATAGCAGGGTTCCGATGCCGACGGTTCCGCCCAGCAACCACCCGGCGGCCAATGCCGTGATCTCCAGGAGCGTGCGAGCGGTCCGGATTGAGAACCAACCGCGGGCTGCCATTCCGGTCATCAAGCCGTCGCGGGGGCCGGGTCCCAGGCCTGCCCCTATATAGAGGCCGCCGCCCACGCCGACCAGGAGCAGTCCACCGAGGAGCGCCGGCCAGCGGATCAGTAGGGAGCTCAGGTCGGGAATGGCCAGCATCGTGAGATCTATCACGATGCCGATGGTTATGACGTTGAGCACCGTGCCGATCCCCAGTCGTTGTCGCAGGGGAATCCAGGCGCCCAGGACCAGCAACCCGACGAAGATGCCGACCGTTCCGATAGGGATGCCGATTCGGTTCGATATCCCCTGGTGGAGGACCTCCCACGGGCCGAGACCGAGGTTGGATTCGACCATCAAGGCAAAGCCGAGTCCGACGACAACGAGGCCAAACATCAGCTGCGGGAGCCGGCGGCGCAACTCGGCACGGGTCACGGAGATGAACATGGAAGCGAGCGTAGTTCCCAGTTCCCAGCTTTCAGACCGCTTCGCTTTCAGCTTTCCAGCTTCCCAGTACCGTTCCTGCCACGTCCAGACGCCTGCTTCTGACTGGTAACTGGTGACTGCTGACTGCTGACTGTTCTAGTCCGCCTTTTTGCAACATCTCCCCGTCGCGCATATACTTCCGCCTCGGTTTTCCCGCCACGTTTCCTCGTGTCTCGAAGTCGCCACGGTGGCTACGGGTCGATAATGTGGCTGGTCGGTGCCTTCACCCATGGTGATCGCACTGTTCCGTCTGTAAATACCCCGGCCCAGAAAGCGGGCAGGGGTGCGCCGAAGAGAAGAGAGAAGGGTCTGTGCCGACCGTTCAGCAGCTGATCCGTCAGGGTCGGAAGCCGAAGCCCAAGAAGGAAAAAACGCCCGGTCTGGCCGGTGCGCCGCAGCGCCGCGGGGTTTGTACCCGCGTCTATACGGTGACGCCCAAAAAACCCAACTCGGCGTTGCGAAAAGTCGCGCGTATCCGTCTCTCCTCCGGGGTTGAAGTCACCGCCTACATCCCCGGCGAGGGCCACAACCTCCAGGAGCACTCCATCGTTCTGGTCCGTGGAGGCCGTGTCAAAGACCTCCCGGGAGTTCGATACAAAGTGATCCGGGGCACGCTCGATGCGGCCGCGGTATCGGGCCGACGACAGGCACGCTCCCGCTACGGGACGAAGAGGGAGTCGTAATGCGACGTGGACCTGCGCCCAAACGGCACATCGACCCGGATCCCGTCTATCGCAGCTTGCTGGTCAGTCAGCTCATCAACAAGGTGTTGCTGGACGGCAAGAAGGAGACCGCTCGCTCGATCGTCTACGGCGCTCTCGAGATCGTGGAGCGCCGGGTCGGTCAAGATCCTCTCACCGTTCTGAAGCGGGCGATCGACAACATCCGCCCCCAGGTTGAGGTTCGTTCACGACGGGTCGGCGGCTCCTCCTACCAGGTGCCCGTCGAGGTTCGTCCCAAGCGGGCCAATTCACTTGCCATCCGCTGGCTGGTCAACTTCGCGCGTAAGCGCAAGGAGAATGCCATGGCCGAGCGGCTGGCCAACGAGATTCTCGACGCGAGCAACAACACCGGCTCCGCCGTGAAACGCCGTGAGGACATTCACAAGATGGCCGAGTCGAACAAGGCGTTTGCCCACTACCGCTGGTAATAGCGCCGCCTGACAACCGCATAGCGACTGAGGAAGAAATGAGCAACGAAAAGAGCAACGATGCACTGACGCACCTGCGTCAGTACCCGCTCAGCCGGACCCGGAACATCGGGATCATGGCCCATATCGACGCGGGCAAGACGACGCTCACCGAACGCATCCTTTACTACACCGGCAAGACCTACAAGCTGGGTGAAGTTCACGAGGGTGCCGCTGTGATGGACTGGATGGCGCAGGAGCAAGAGCGCGGCATCACCATCACCTCAGCCGCTACCACCGCAGGATGGCGTGACCACTGGATCAACATCATCGACACCCCCGGACATGTCGACTTCACCGTCGAAGTCGAGCGCAGCCTGCGGGTACTCGATGGTGCCGTTGCCGTATTCGATGCGGTAGCCGGAGTCGAGCCTCAGTCAGAAACCGTATGGCGTCAAGCCGACCGTTACAAGGTTCCCCGGATTTGCTTCATCAACAAGATGGACCGGATCGGAGCGGACTACTTCTCGGCGGTGGACAGCATCCGGGAGCGACTCGAAGGCAAACCGGTACCGGTGCAGATCCCCATCGGGTCCGAAGCGGAATTTCAGGGGGTCATCGACCTGGTGGAGATGAAAGCTCACATCTGGAGCGGCGACGATGGGAAACACTGGGAGACAACCGAAATCCCGGCGGAGTACCAGGAGCAAGCCCGCGAATGGGAAGGCAAACTCCTCGAGGCCTGCGCCGATGTAGATGAGAAGCTGCTCGAGAAGTTCCTCGAGGAAGTTCAAATCTCCCCATCCGAGGTGCATGCCGCCGTTCGGGCGGCCACCCTCCAACGGCTCTTCACGCCGGTCTTCTGTGGCTCGGCTTTCAAGAACAAAGGCGTCCAGCCGCTGCTCGACGCGGTCATTCACTACCTTCCCAGTCCGGCCGATCTTCCGCCCGTCACCGGGTTCAAGCCCGGTGAGGAAGACATCGTCCTCGAACGGGCCGCCGATGACACCGAGCCTTTCACCGCCCTGGCCTTCAAGATCATGAGCGATCCGCATGTCGGCAAGCTCACCTACTTCCGTGTGTATTCGGGTCAGGCTGCCAAGGGCGACCAGATCTACAACGTGACCTCGGCCAAGAAGGAGCGCATCGGCCGGCTCCTGCGCATGCACGCCAATCACCGTGAGGATCTCGACACGATCCATACGGGCGACATCGTGGCGACGATCGGATTGAAGATGACGACGACCGGCGACACGCTCTGCGATGCCGCCCATCCGATCCAGCTGGAATCGATGTCCTTTCCCGCCCCCGTCATTTCCGTTGCAATCGAACCGAAGACCAAATCGGATCAGGACAAACTGGGCGACGCTCTCCACCGCCTCTCCGAGGAGGACCCGACCTTTCTGGTGCGGTCCGATGAAGAGACGGGGCAGACCATCATCGCCGGGATGGGCGAGCTGCACCTCGATGTGCTCGTCGACCGGTTGATCCGTGAGTTCAAGGTCGGAGCCAATGTCGGCCGGCCGCAGGTTGCCTACCGGGAGACCATCAAAGGCCCGGTTAGCAAAGTGGTCGCCAAATATGTCCGCCAGTCGGGCGGCCGTGGACAGTACGGGCACGTGGTCATCGACCTCGAGCCAACGGGTCCCGGCGGCGGTTATGAGTTTGTCGATCAGATCAAGGGCGGCAAAATCCCCCGCGAGTACATCCCCTCGGTTGACTCTGGTATCGAGGAGGCCCTCGATCAGGGCATCCTCGCCGGATATCCGCTGGTGGACGTCCGGGCGATCCTCACCGACGGGTCGTACCACGATGTCGACTCTTCGGAGATGGCTTTCCGGATTGCCGGGTCCATCGCTTTGCAGGAAGCTGCCAAGCGGGCCGGCGTCAAGCTGCTCGAGCCGGTGATGGCGGTTGAAGTCGTCGTGCCGGACGAGTACATGGGCGATGTGATCGGGGATTTGTCTTCCCGGCGCGGCAAGATCGACGAGATGGGGCAGCGGGGCAACGCCCGGGTGGTCACCGCCCAGGTACCGCTGGCCGAGATGTTCGGGTATGCCACCGACCTGAGGTCACGTACTCAGGGAAGAGCGACCTTCACAATGCAATTCCATTCCTACCAGGACGTGCCCGATTCGATCTCACAAGAGATCGTCGCCTCATCACCTCGAGCCAACGGGTCCCGGCGGCGGTTATGAGTTCGTCGATCAGATCAAGGGCGGCAAGATCCCCCGCGAGTACATCCCATCGGTTGACTCTGGCATCGAGGAGGCCCTCGATCAGGGCATCCTGGCCGGATATCCCGCTGGTGGACGTCCGGGCCATTCTCACCGACGGGTCGTACCACGATGTCGACTCTTCGGAGATGGCTTTCCGGATTGCCGGGTCCATGGCTTTGCAGGAAGCTGCCAAGCGGGCCGGCGTCAAGCTGCTCGAGCCGGTGATGGCGGTTGAAGTCGTCGTGCCGGACGAGTACATGGGCGATGTGATCGGGGATTTGTCTTCCCGGCGCGGCAAGATCGACGAGATGGGGCAGCGGGGCAACGCCCGGGTGGTCACCGCCCAGGTGCCGCTGGCCGAGATGTTCGGGTATGCCACCGACCTGAGGTCACGTACTCAGGGAAGAGCGACCTTCACAATGCAATTCCATTCCTACCAGGACGTGCCCGATTCGATCTCACAAGAGATCGTCGCCCGGGTGCGCGGCGAGTAAAACAGGAGGCTATCCCATGGGCAAGGCGAAGTTTGAGCGGACGAAGCCGCATGTGAATGTTGGGACGATGGGTCATATTGATCATGGGAAGACGACGTTGACGGCGGCGATTACGAAGGTTTTGCATGAGGCGAATGCTTCGGTTGCGTTTACGTCGTTTGATGAGATTGATAAGGCGCCGGAGGAGCGTGAGCGGGGGATCACGATTCAGATTGCTCATGTTGAGTATGAGACGGATGCTCGTCATTACGCGCATGTGGATATGCCGGGTCATGCGGATTACATCAAGAACATGATTACGGGTGCGGCGCAGATTGATGGGGCGATTTTGGTGGTGTCGGCGGCGGATGGTCCGATGCCGCAGACGCGGGAGCATGTGTTGTTGGCTCGTCAGGTTGGGGTGCCTTATATCGTGGTGTATTTGAATAAGGTCGATCAGGTTGACGATCCTGAGTTGTTGGATTTGGTTGAGTTGGAGGTTCGGGATTTGTTGACGGAGTATGAGTTCCCCGGGGATGACATTCCGGTGGTGCGGGGTTCTGCTTTGGCGGCGTTGACGGGTGGTGATGATGCGGCGGTTGCTTCGATTATGGAGTTGATGGCGGCGGTTGATGATTATGTGCCGACGCCGGAGCGTCCTTTGGATCGTCCGTTCCAGATGCCGATTGAGGATGTGTTCTCGATTACGGGTCGGGGGACGGTGGTTACGGGTCGGATTGAGCAGGGGGTTGTGAAGGTTGGTGAAGAGGTTGAGATTGTGGGGATCCGGCCGACTCGTAAGACGGTAGCGACGGGTGTGGAGATGTTCCGCAAGTTGTTGGATGAGGGTCGTGCGGGTGACAATGTTGGGGTGTTGTTGCGGGGGGTTGGTAAGGATGATGTGGAGCGGGGTCAGGTGTTGGCGAAGCCTGGTTCGATTACTCCGCATACGACGTTTGAGGCAACGGTGTATGTGTTGACTCGGGAGGAGGGTGGTCGTCATAACCCGTTTTTCCCGGGGTATCGCCCGCAGTTTTATTTCCGGACGACGGATGTGACCGGGTCGGTGACGTTACCGGAGGGCACCGAGATGGTGATGCCGGGTGATAACACGACGATGACGGTTGAGTTGATTACGACTATCGCGATGGATGAGGGTCAGAAGTTCGCGATTCGTGAGGGTGGCCGCACCGTCGGCGCCGGAACCGTCACCAAAATCATCGCCTAACCACCCTCGGGGTGGGGCGAACTGAGAACTCGAGAACTGGAGCAAAGCGACAATGGCAGACCAAGGACAGAAGATCCGCATCAGGCTCAAGGCCTACGACCACCAAGTGGTCGACGAGTCGGCGCGGAAGATTGCCGAGACGGTGGTGCGCACCCAGGCCAAGATCAAAGGCCCGGTGCCACTTGCCGACCGAGATTCACCGCTATTGCGTGATCCGCTCACCGCATGTCGACAAGGACTCGCGAGAGCACTTCGAGATGCGCATCCACAAGCGGCTGATCGACATTCTCGAGCCGACCCCGAAGACGGTCGATTCGCTGATGCGGCTCGATCTGCCTGCAGGCGTAGAAGTGGAGATCAAGTTGTGAAAGCGATTCTCGGCGAGAAGCTCGGCATGACCCAGGTGTTCGACGAAGACGCCAGGGCCATCCCGGTCACGGTCATCAAGGCCGGCCCGTGCTTCGTCACGCAAATCAAACGGAAGGAGACGGACGGCTACTCGGCCATCCAGATCTCTTTCCGGGAGTTGCCTGCCCGCAAGGTGAACAAGCCGATGGCCGGCCACTATGCGGCCGCCGGCGTTGCCCCGAGCCGTCACCTGGTCGAGATCCGGGTCGACAACCCGGATGACTACAAGGTCGGCCAGGAAATCAATGTTTCCGACGTGCTGGTCAAGGGCGGCAAAGCCGACGTGGCCGGCATTTCCAAGGGCAAAGGATTCCAGGGCGTCATGAAGCGCCACAACTTCTCCGGACAAGGTGCCAGCCACGGTGTGCACAAGGTGCACCGGGCCCCCGGTTCGATCGGCGCTTGTGCCACTCCGGCCCGTGTCTTCAAGGGTAAGAAGATGCCGGGTCGCATGGGTGGCGAACGGGTGACCACGCTCAATGTGGAGATCGTCGACGTCGACGCCGAACGCGGGAATCTTGATGCTGGGCGGATCCGTCCCCGGGCCTTCGGGGTCGGTCGTATTGGTGCGAGAGGCGGTGAAGTCCAATGTCTGAAACACTCCAGGCTGCGCTGTTCGCCAGCGACGGCACTCCCAAAGGTGACGTCAAGCTGGACCCGGCCATCTTCGGGATCGAGCCGAACATCGCGGTCATGCATCAGGTCGTCAACGCTCAGCGAGCCGCGGCTCGGTCCGGCACCGCCAGTACCAAGACCCGCAGTGAAGTTCGGGGTGGCGGTCGCAAGCCCTGGCGTCAGAAGGGACTCGGTCGAGCCCGGCACGGTTCCATCCGATCACCCCAATGGGTTGGCGGTGGCGTCGTGTTCGGCCCGCACCCGCGTGACTACAGCCAGAGAACGCCGAAGAAGATGAAGAAGCTGGCGCTCCGCAGTGCGCTCTCGGCAAGGGCGTCGGAGGGCAGCATCAAGGTGGTCGAAACCTTGATTGGGCAGATCCCAAGACGAAGAGGCTAGTTCCTTGCTGGCGGCGATCGGTGCCACCCGCAAGGCCCTGATTGTGCTCGGACCAGCGGATCGCGTTGCCGACCGCTCGTTCCGCAATCTTCCGAATGTCATCCTCACGCACTCGGGGCAGCTGTCGGCTTACGACGTGCTCTGGGCGGACACCGTGGTCTTCACGACCGACACGCTCGGATCGGTTGCCGCAGGATCGTACGACGTGTCGGACCGTGACTTTGTCCAGGAAGCGTCTCCGACTTCGTCGGACCCGGCTTCTGTGCCGGAGGCACAGAAGCATGACGAAGCTGAAGCTTTGTCTTCGGCTGCTGAAGCAGGCGATTCCGTTGCCGCTTCCCAGTTGTCAGTTTCCAGCTCTGTCGAAACCGGCGACGAGGGCTTTGAAGAGGAAGGGGAGAAGTCATGAAAGACCCTCGTGACGTCATTCTCGCCCCGGTCGTATCGGAGAAGTCGTACGACCTGATCGAGGATCTCAACACGTACACCTTCGTGGTCGATCGGCGGTCGAACAAGACCGAGATCCGTCAGGCCGTCTCGCGCGTCTTCGACGTGGAGGTCGTGAAGGTGAACACGATGAATCGCCGCGGCAAGCAAAAGAGAACCGGATGGGTCGTCGGCAAACGCGGAGACACCAAACGGGCTCTCGTTACGCTCGCCCCCGGCGACTCGATCGACATTTTTGGGGTATAGAGAATGATGAAAAGGGTCCAACTTTCAACGCGTTGTGGTGGCAGCCAGCCGTCAGCCGTCAGCCGCCAGTTGCTGGTCGCTGGATGCTGGTCGCTGGTCGCTGCGGCCGACGACAGGAGGCCGCAATGGCTGTAAGAAAACTCAAACCCACATCGCCGGGCCGGCGCTTCCAAACGATTGCCGACTATTCGGAAATCACCAAGAAGAAGCCGGAGAAGAGCCTGATCGACAAGAAGAGCTCAACCGGCGGCCGCAACGTGCACGGTCGGATCACCTCCCGGCATCGGGGCGGCGGCCACAAGCAGCGCTACCGCATCGTCGATTTCCGCCGCACCAAGGATGGGATACCCGCCAAGGTCGCCGCCATTGAATACGACCCGAACCGGAATGCTCGCTTGGCTCTCCTGCATTATGCCGACGGCGAAAAGGCCTATATCCTTGCACCGCTCGGGATCAAGCCGGGGGCCGTTCTGGAGTCCGGTTCAGGTGCCGAGATTCGACCCGGCAATGCGCTCCCGCTGCGGAACATCCCGGCCGGGACGACGGTCCATGCCATCGAGATGCGTCCCGGTGGTGGTGCCAAGATGGCTCGTTCGGCCGGAGCCGCGGTGCAGCTGATGAGCAAGGAAGGCAACAAAGCGTTGCTGCGGTTGCCTTCCGGTGAGATGCGCAACGTGGAGCTCGACTGCCGGGCGACCGTCGGCGAGGTCGGCAATCCGGAGTCGGAGTTGGTGAAGACGGGCAAGGCCGGACGGTCCCGGTGGAAGGGCGTGCGGCCCCAAACCAGGGGTGTGGCCATGAACCCGGTTGACCATCCGCTCGGTGGAGGAGAAGGCAAGTCGTCCGGTGGTCGCCACCCGGTTAGCCCGTGGGGCAAGCCGGAAGGCCGGACCAGGAAGAAGAACAAAGCCAGCGACAAAGACATTGTCCGGCGGCGATCAAAGAAGGGTCGGAGGTAGTCGATGGCTCGCAGTTTGAAAAAGGGACCCTTCATCGACGATCATCTCGTCAAGAAGGTCGAAGAACTCAACCGCAAGGGCGAGAAGCGGGTTATCAAGACCTGGAGTCGGCGGTCAACGATCATCCCCGAGATGGTTGGACATACCATCGCAGTCCACGATGGGCGTAAGCACGTCCCCGTGTACATCACAGAATCAATGGTCGGTCACAAACTCGGCGAGTTTGCTCCGACGAGAACCTTCCGCGGGCATGCGGGAGCAAGAGATAAGGCAGCGAAGCGAGGATGAAGGTGCGCGCCCACGCAAAACACATTCGACAATCGCCGTACAAGGTGCGGCGGGTGCTCGACCTGGTCCGGGGTCTCCCGGTCGAGGAGGCTCGTCACGTGCTGGCGTTCACCGATCGTCGGGCAGCCGACCCGGTGACCAAGGTTCTCAATTCGGCCGTCGCTAACGCGGAGCACAACTTCGCGCTCGACGCCGGCGAGCTGGTCGTTGCCGAGGCGTTCGCCGACGAGGGTCCCACCCTCAAGCGTTGGCGGCCGCGAGCACGGGGCCGGGCGACGCGTATTCGTAAACGAACTTGCCACATCACCATTGTGGTTTCCGAGGAGGATGAGGCGTAATGGGCCAGAAAGTACACCCGTACGTGTTCCGTCTCGGCGATAGTCACGGACTGGAAATCACGTTGGTATAGCGACAAGGAATACACCGAACTCGTCAACGAAGACTGGCAGATCCGTGATTATCTCCAGGGGGAACTGACCCGTGGTGCCGTATCGCGCATCGAGATCGAGCGGACCCGCGACAAAGTCGTCGTCGAGATTCACACCGCCCGTCCCGGCGTTGTTATCGGACGAAAAGGATCCGAGGCCGACCGCCTCCGGGCCGGGTTGGAGAAACTCACCAGCCGGCGAGTCAAGCTCAACATCATCGAAGTGCGTGACCCCGAGACCGATGCCCAACTCCTCGCACGGGGGATCGCAGATCAACTCGAAAACCGTGTCTCGTTCCGTCGGGCCATGAAGCGGGCGGTTGCCACGGCCATGAAAGCCGGCGCAGAAGGAGTCCGGGTCGAGTCCAACGGCCGCCTGGGCGGTTCCGATATGGGCCGCCGTGAGTGGTATCGCGAAGGTCGGGTGCCGTTGCACACGCTTCGCGCCGACATCGATTTTGGAATGTCCACCGCCCGTACCACGGTTGGCGCCATCGGGATCAAGGTATGGGTCTACAAGGGCGATGTGGTCACTTCCCTGAAGGCAACTCGTGAGAAAGTGGCTGCAGAAGCCGCTCTGGCCTCGGGTTCTCCCGGCCGGGTTGCACCGGCCAAATCCAGGGCCGAGCACGCCGTCGGTGGAGCGCGCGGTTCCAAGGTCATCGAAGCCGGCGGCGGCAAACGCCTCATCGAAGCCGGGCGGCGGCAAACGGGATGGGAAGCGCCTCATCGAGGCCGGTGGCGGCAAGCGGATTGCTCCCGAAGTGGCGAAGAGCGATTACGAGGACGAGGTTGAGACCGTTGCGGTCGCGAGAACCGGTCGGTCCTGATGAAGCAGTCGAGGATTTTGAAGTGATGGCAGATACTGCACCCGCTGTGGATGCTCCCGCAGAGTCCGTCGAGCAGGCAACGGCCGAGGCCGAAGTGGTCGTCGAAGATGCTGCGATTGAGCAGGCCGCCGAAGAGGCAACGGCTGAGGCCGATGTGGTCGTCGAAGATGCTGCGATTGAGCAGGCCGCCGAACAGGCCGACGCGGACACTCCCGAGGAGCCGGTTGCCGACCTTGCCGAGCAAGCCGTCGCCGAAGTTCCGGTCGAGGACGGCGAAGCTGATGCCTCGAGCGGTAAGGGCGGTGACGCCTGATGCTGATGCCAAAACGAACCAAGTACAGGAAGATGCACCGGGGTCGTCGGCGCGGTAACGCCAAAGGCGGAACCAAGGTTTCTTTCGGCGAGTACGGGATCAAAGCGCTCGAAGAGGCATGGATCACGGCTCGACAGATCGAATCTGCCCGTGTGGCGATTACGAGAACTGTCAAACGTGGCGGGAAGGTTTGGATAACGATATTTCCAGACAAACCGGTCACCCAGAAACCGGCCGAGACCCGTATGGGCTCCGGCAAAGGCAACCCGGAGTTCTGGGTCGCGGTGGTGAAGCCGGGCCGGGTCATGTTCGAATTGTCGGGCGTTCCCGAAGACATGGCTCGCGAAGCTATGCGTCGTGCCGGGCACAAGCTCCCGATCAAGACCAAATTTGTGACGCGGGAGGACACGTGAAAGCCGAAGATTTGCGTGAGCTCACTACGCAAGAACTGCAGGAGCGATTTGAAGAGTCCAAGGAAGAACTCTTCAATCTGCGTTTCCAGCTTGCTACCAATCAATTGGACAACACCGCCCGCCTCGGTGAGGTGCGCAAGGACATCGCCCGGCTCGCGACGTTGATCCGGGAACAGGAACTCGAGGCTTGGGCTGCTCAACAGCAGGCCATGGAAAAGGAAGGTAAGTGATGGTCGAGGAGCGTGCCACACGCAAGACGAGAGTCGGCGTGGTGGTTTCCGACGCCCGTGACAAGACGGTTACCGTCGAGATCATGCAGTCGATGCGTCACCCGCGTTACGACAAGGTCGTACGAAGCAGGAAACGATTCCACGTCCACGACGAGTCCAACGACGCCAAGATCGGCGATAAGGTTCGGATCGTCGAGGTGCGGCCGCTTTCCAAAACGAAGCGCTGGCGCGTCGTTGAGGTCACGGAGCGTGCGCGATGATCCAGCAGGAGTCCCGGCTCAAAGTCGCCGACAACAGCGGAGCCCGTGAACTGCTGTGCATCAGGGTTCTGGGCGGATCGCGTCGCCGCTACGCGGGACTGGGCGATATCATCGTCGGCACCGTCAAGGATGCCATTCCCGGCGGCACCGTAAAACGCGGTGAGGTCGTCAAGGCCGTCGTCGTGCGGACTGCCAAGGAGTACCGGCGCCCGGACGGCACCTACATTCGATTCGATGACAACGCTTGCGTGATCATCGACCAGAACCAGCAGCCACGTGGTACCCGCATTTTTGGTCCCGTGGCTCGAGAGCTGCGCGACAAGAAGTTCATGCGAATCGTCTCGCTCGCCCCGGAGGTCATCTGATGCGCTTGCGCGAAGGAGACAAAGTAAAGGTCATTGCCGGCAAGGACGCCGGGAAAGAGGCGCGCGTGGTTCGGGTCATGCCGAAGACCAACAAACTGATTGTCGAAGGTGTCAATACCGCCAAGAAACATCAGGCGCCCCGCGGCCAAACGATGCAGGGTGGAATCATCGACAAGGACATGCCGATCCATTCCTCCAATGTGATGATTGTCTGCTCTGACTGCGGGCCGACCCGGGTCGGGCACCGGATCGACGCTGACGGCGTCAAGCGCCGGACGTGCGTGAAGTGTGGAGGTGACCTGTGATACCTCGCCTCAAGGAGCAGTACCGCACCGAGGTAGCTTCGGCTCTCAAGGAGCAGCTGAACCTCGACAATGCGATGCAGATCCCACGGATGGACAAGGTCGTGGTCAATATGGGAATTGGCGAAGGGATCTCCGAGCCGAAACAAATCGAAGCGGCTATGGAAGAACTCGCCGTTATCACAGGCCAGAAGCCCCGTCTCAATCGGTCCAGGAAGTCGATCGCCAACTTCAAGCTTCGGCAGGGGAACCCCGTTGGGGTATCGGTGACGATGCGCGGCGACCGCATGTGGGAGTTCTTCGATCGCCTGGTTGCGGTTGCTATCCCTCGTATCCGCGACTTTCGTGGTCTCAATCCCAAGTCGTTCGACGGCCGTGGTAACTACAGCTTTGGGGTCACGGAACAACTGATTTTCCCGGAGATCGATTACGACAAAGTCACCGCGGTGCGGGGGATGGACATCACCATCTGCACGACTGCCGACTCTGACGAGCACGCCAAGGCGTTGCTCGAGGCGTTCGGTTTTCCGTTCCGCAGAACTGAAACCAGGGCGTGAAACGAGGGTTGGTATGGCAAAGAAAAGCTTGATTGCGAAGTCACAACGAAAGCCGAAGTTTCAGGTACGCGCGTACAACCGCTGCAAGCGTTGTGGCCGGTCGCGTGCCTACCTTCGCAAGTTCGGTATGTGCCGTATTTGTGTGAGGCAGTTGGCATCTCGTGGTGAGCTTCCCGGGATCAGAAAGGCGTCCTGGTAATGAACACTGATCCTATTGCGGACATGTTGACGAGAATCCGAAACGGCAATCAGGCCGTGAAGAAGACCGTGGCGATGCCCTCGTCAAAAGTGAAAGCAGAAGTCGCCAAGATCCTTGCTTCGGAAGGCTTCATCGAAGGTTTTGAGGTCAAGCCAAAAGGGCCCGCGCACGAGCTGACCGTCAAAATGAAGTACGCGCCCGGACGGACCAGAGTCATCCAGGGAATCCGCCGAGTTTCGTCCCCCGGTCATCGTGTCTATCGGGGAGCGTCGGATCTACCGCGATCCCAGGGTGGGCTCGGAGTCATCGTGGTCTCCACGTCCCAAGGTCTCCTGCCCGACCGGGAAGCCCGCCGGCGCCGTCTCGGCGGCGAGATCATCTGCGAGGTGTGGTGACATGAGCCGAATTGGTAAGAGTCCCATTCCGATCGCCTCCGGTGTCGACGTCAAGGTCGCCGGACACGGGGTCACGGTGAAAGGCCCCAAGGGAACGCTCGAACGGACTTTCCACGATCGCGTCACCGTTGTGGTTGAAGAAGGCGTAGCGCGCGTTGAGCGCAACGACGATGACCGCCAGACGAGGGCTCTGCACGGATTGTCCCGGGCCCTTCTCGCCAACATGGTTGAAGGCGTCTCGGATGGTTTTCGCAAGGAGCTGAGCATTGTCGGTGTCGGCTACCGGGCTTCGCTGAAAGGTAAGGACATCGAGCTGCTGGTTGGGTTCAGTCACCCTGTGGAGATCTTGGCACCCGAAGGCATCACCTTCGAGATTCCCGAACAGACCCGCATCATCGTAAGCGGGATCGACAAGGAACTGGTCGGCCAAGTAGCTGCGAACATCAGGAAAGTACGGCCCCCTGAGCCCTACAAGGGCAAGGGGATCCGATATGTGGACGAGCACGTACGGCGCAAGGCAGGAAAGGCAGGGGTGGCCAGATGAAGGGGTCACGCACACAAGCCCGGCGTCGCCGGCACGTTCGGGTTCGCAAGAAGCTGTACGGAACGTCAGCGCGCCCCCGTCTGGCGGTGTTCCGCAGCAATCGATACATCTCCGCGCAGATCATCGACGACGACGCAGGTCGCACATTGGCGGCAGCGTCCTCACAGGAGGCGGCCATGCGCGCCAAGACCCTCACCGTTGCAACGGCAACAGAGGTTGGGAAGCTCCTGGGCGAACGCGCCGCAACCGCCGGGATCACTGAAGTGGTATTCGATCGGGGCGGATACCCGTTCCATGGCCGGGTGAAGGCGCTGGCGGAGTCCGCCCGCGAATCCGGTCTGAAGTTTTAGGAGTTATCGATGGCCGAGATGCAACAACTGGATGAACGAGTCGTACAAATCAACCGGGTCGCCAAGGTCGTCAAAGGTGGCCGAAGGTTCTCGTTCACCGCGTTGGTGGTCGTCGGTGACGGTCGCGGCAACGTCGGGATCGGATACGGCAAGGCGAAAGAAGTCCCGGCCGCGATCCAGAAGGGTATGGAAGCCGCCCGCAAAGCGATGGCGCCGGTTCCCATGGCCGGGACCACCTTGATCCATGAGGTGGTTGGAATCCACGGGGCATCCCGGGTCCTCATGAAGCCGGCTGCTCCCGGTACCGGCGTCATTGCCGGCGGTGCCGTCCGCCAGATCCTCGAGGCGGCCGGGGTCCGCGATGCTTTGGCCAAGTCACTCGGATCGCCGACCCATCTCAACGTGGCGCGTGCAACGATGCAGGGACTCATGGCCCAACGGCGCCCTGAAGAGGTTGCCAAGCTGCGGGGCAAGCGTCCCGAAGAGGTGACCCCGCCCGGATTGCTGGCTGCCTACCGCTCGACAGAGTTGTTGCGCACCCAGGTTGGCGAAGAGAGATAACCATGGCCGACAAGACAATCACCGTAACGCTCATCAAGAGCATCATTGGCCAGAAGCCCAAGAACCGCGCGACTGTGCGCAGTCTTGGCTTGCGCAGGATGCACCAGACGGTCGAGCACCAGGACACCCCCGATGTGCGAGGCATGCTCCACAAGGTGGCACACCTGGTCGACGGTAGAAGACAAGAAGTAGCAGTCACCGTGCCAGTACCCAGTAGCTCGACTGGATGAACTGGGAACCGGAAACTAAGGAACGAAATGGCTGATCAAGAGAAGACCAACAAATTGCAGCTTCACCACCTCAAGCCGGCCCCCGGCTCGAGGAAGGCCAAGATCCGGGTTGGGCGGGGTGAAGGTGGCAGGCGCGGCAAGACGGCCGGGCGGGGCACCAAGGGTTTGAATGCCCGCAGCAAACTTCGTCCCGGTTTCGAAGGCGGGCAAACGCCGCTGGCACGCCGCTTGCCAAACTTGCGAGGATTCAAGAACCCGAACAAGGAGTACTTCGCCGTCGTTAATGTCGACCGGTTGAATGAGTTCAGGGCAAAATCCACGGTTACCCCCGAGGTCCTTCGGGACCACGGCCTGATCAAGAAACGCGGTCGGGTCAAGGTGCTCGCCGAGGGCAGCCTGAGCAAAGCCCTCACCGTGCAGGCGCACGCCTTCAGCAAAGAGGCTATCGCCAAGATCGAAGCAGCCGGCGGGACGGCCGAAGTCATCCAGAAGTGAGCTATCAGGAATCAGTCGTCAGTCATCAGTAATGTGGGGGGCCTTGTGCCGAGAACTGAGAATCGACAGCTGAGATCTGTGAGCCCGGGAACCGAACAATTGACAACCGAGGACTGAGAACTCTTCATGCTTTCCATCTACCGCTACATGTTCAAGATCCCGGATCTTCGCCGGAAGATCCTGTTCACCCTGGCCATGTTTGCCGTCTACCGGCTTGGAACCGCCATCCCGGTGCCCGGCGTTGACCTTGCCAAGGTTCAGGAACTGGCGGCCCAGGGGGAATCTGCAGGGATCGTCGGGCTTCTGAACCTCTTCTCCGGTGGAGCACTCGAGAGATTCTCAGTATTCAGCCTCGGAATCATGCCGTACATCACCGTCGAGCATCATCATGCAGCTGCTGGCGGTCGTTATCCCGAGGCTCCAGCGTCTGCAAGATGAGGGTGAATCGGGCCGGAAGGTCATTACCCAGTGGACCCGCTACCTGACGGTGGTCCTGGCTCTGCTGCAGTCGACGGGGATCACCTACTTGTTCAGCCGGGGCTCTCTCACGGGTGGGATCCTCCTCATCGCTCCGGAGGATTACACGACTTCCCGGGTGGCGCTCATCGTTCTGACGATGACGGCCGGGACCGCGTTCATCATGTGGATCGGTGAACTGATCACGCAGCGAGGTGTCGGGAACGGCATGTCGTTGGTCATTTTTGTCTCGATTGTCAGCCAGCTGCCCAACAGCTTCGCCCTCATCTATGCCGGGACGATCACCGCCGGACGGCCCGGTGCCGTGGCCATCTTCCTCGTCTTCATCGTGATGTTCCTGGCGATGATCGCCGGCATCATCTACGTCGAACAGGGACAGCGGCGAATTCCGATCCAGTTCGCCAAACGAGTGCGCGGCCGCCGGGTGATGGGAGGTCAGAGCACCTACATCCCGCTGAAAGTCAACACGGCCGGCGTGATTCCGGTCATCTTCGCAACCAGCATGATGTATTTCCCGGTGCTGGTTGCGACCGCCATCCCGTCCGATGGGGGCGGCTTCATGACCAGTGTTCGAAACTGGATCGACATCAATATCGGCAACAGCCAGGGTGTCAGCACGTTCTACATCTTCCTGCTGTTCACGCTGATCATTTTCTTCACGTACTTCTACACGGCCATCCAGTTCGATCCGGTTCGCCAGGCCGAGATGATCCAACGCCAGGGGGGGTTCGTGCCCGGTGTGCGTCCCGGCAGTCAGACGGCCCGGCACCTGGAGCACATCCTCAACCGCATCACCCTGCCCGGTTCGCTGTTCCTGGGAATCGTGGCCATCTTGCCTTCCATCGCCGGGGCCATCTGGGACGTCAGTGTTGGTTTCGGTGGAGTCTCGATTCTGATCGTGGTTGGCGTGGCCCTCGAAACGATGAAACAGATCGAGAGCCAGCTGACCATGCGGAACTACGAAGGGTTCCTCACGTGAGCTTCGCTCACATCAAGAACGTACTCCGTATTCCCGGCGCGTAGTACGTGTCGGAGCGGAGCGAGACATCTGCTCATGAGACTCATTTTTCTCGGGCCACCAGGAGCCGGTAAAGGTACGCAGGCGAAGCGTGTCGCCGGCGCCCTCGAGATACCCCACATCTCAACCGGCGATATGTTGCGTGCTCAGATCGCTTCGGGTACCGATCTTGGACGGAGTGCCGCCGCGTCGTATGGACGCAGGCAATCTCGTCCCCGACGACCTCGTCATCGCCATGCTGACGGAGCGTATCGCCGCGGAAGATGCTGCCGCAGGTTTCATCCTGGACGGATTCCCCCGCAACCTTGCTCAGGCCCGCGCCCTCGAGGCGTCGCCGGCCGGGACGATCGATCGGGTTGTGCTCTTCATTGTGGACGAGAACGAGATTGTCAGGCGCATCGGCGGCCGGCGGGGATGTCCGAAAGGCCACACGTACCACGTGGACGACCGTCCACCGGCCCGGCCCGGGATCTGCGATGTCGACGGCGAACCACTCGAGCAGCGTCCCGACGATTCGGAAGAAGTCATCAGGAACCGGTTGGCGGTCTACCGTCGGGAAACCGAACCGTTGATCGACTTCTACGACGGTCGAAGGCTCATCGTTGAGATCAAGGCCCTGGGATCGGTCGAGCACATTACCGAGCAGATTCTGGAAACCCTCCGCGCATGATCACCATCAAGAGCCGCAAAGAGTTTGAGAAGATGGCGGTGGCCGGCCAAACGGTGGCGGTGGTCCTCGACACGGTCAAACAGGGCGCTGTGCCGGGGGTCTCGTTGCGGGAACTGGATGCCATAGCTGCCGAGGTGATTCGATCGCGAGGCTGCACTCCGTCCTTCCTTGGCTATCACGGCTATCCGGCCAGCATCTGCACCTCGCCCAATAATGTGATCGTGCATGGCATTCCTTCCGACTACCGACTGGTTGCGGGTGACGTCCTTTCCGTCGACGCAGGCGCCATCTTCGAGGGTTTTCATGGGGACGCGGCCATCACGTTTCCGATCGGCGAAGTACCGTCCGAGATCCAGCTGCTCATCGATACAACGGAACGAGCCCTCACCGCCGGCATCGCTCAGGTGAAAGCCGGCGCCCGTTTGGGCGACATCGGCCACGCTGTGGAGAGCGAAGCAGCCCGGCACGGCTTCGGTGTTGTCCGGGAGTACGTGGGGCACGGCATCGGCAGGCAGATGCATGAAGACCCCCAGGTACCCAATTATGGAAAGCCTGGCACCGGTGCGAAGCTCAAGAAAGGGATGGCCATCTGCATTGAGCCGATGTTCAATCTCGGCGGTCACGAAACAACCGTAGAACCGGACGGCTGGACCGTTGTCACCGCCGATGGAAGCTTCTCGGCCCATTTCGAGCACACCATCGCCATTACCGATCAGGGGCCCCGGATCATGACCCTTCTGGGCGCGAGAGACGACGATTTGGCCGTAGCGCCCCCGCATGGCTAATCTTGTGTACTCGGTCCGCTTGGGCCGATCTCAGGGTGCCCGTGTCGAAGAGCGCTTGCGTGGTCGAGGTGTGGGTATCCATCATCTCATTGCTGTTCCAGAAACGGTTCTGGGCGGCTTGGATGGCGGACCGGAGGCCCCGGAAACAGGGCGTTCGGCTTGATCGGTCGAGCATGAGTTGGAGAAGGTCATGAAGGTGCGTCCTTCGACAAAGAAGATGTGTGAGAAGTGCCGGATCATCCGGCGGCATGGTCGCGTGTGGGTGATCTGTTCGAATCCGCGGCATAAGCAGCGTCAGGGGTAATTGGATGGCTCGTATCGCAGGTGTGGATCTTCCCCGGGAGAAGAGACTCGAAATCGCCCTTACCTACATTTTTGGAATCGGGCTGACCCGGGCCCACCAGGTTTGCGACAACATCGACATCGATCGTGGAACCAAGGTGCGGGACCTCACCGACGATGAGGTGGTTCGTATTCGACGGTTTCTCGAGCAGAACTTCCAGATCGAAGGTGACCTCCGTCGCGAGGTCGCCCAGAACATCAAGCGCAAAGTGGAGATCGGTTCCTATCAGGGTATGCGCCATCGCCGCGGGCTTCCCGTGCGCGGTCAGCGTACCCATACCAATGCCCGGACCCGCAAGGGTCGCCGGACGGCTATTGCCGGCAAGAAAAAGGTCACGAAGTAGGGGTTGAAGTTGGCAGAACAGCAACAGAAGCGGGTCCGCCGCCGCGAACGTAAAAACATCGGTCATGGGCAGGCGCACATCACAGCCAGCTTCAATAACACCATCATCAATATCACTGATGTCGGAGGCAACACCATCGTGTGGACCTCCGGCGGGTCGGTCGGCTTCAAGGGTTCCCGTAAGTCGACGCCGTATGCCGCTCAGGTCGCAGCCGAAGAGGCCGCTCGCCGGGCCGGTGAGCACGGCGTCCGCAAGCTCGACGTGATTGTCTCCGGCAACGGCGGCGGTCGCGAGACGGCGGTTCGGACTCTGCAGAACATGGGAATGGAGATTTCCGGGATTCGGGACATCACTCCGATCCCACACAACGGCGTTCGTCTCAAGAAACGCCGGAGGGGTTGAGGATGGCACGCTACACAGGACCAACACACAAGCAGTGCCGTCGGGCACGGCAACCGCTCTGCCAGTCGAAGAAGTGCGCTGCCGACAAGCGACCCTACCCACCCGGCGAACACGGCCGCGGCCGTGTCCGAGAGAGCGATTACCTCATCCAGCTTCGCGAGAAGCAGAAGCTCCGTGCGATGTACGGGGTTCTGGAGCGACAGTTCCGTCGCTATTACAAGCAGGCGGCCCAGCAAGTGGGGATCACCGGCGACAACCTCCTCCGGATTCTCGAAAGCCGTCTCGATAATGTTGTCTATCGCTCGGGTCTGGCCCAGACGCGGCCACAAGCCCGCCAACTGGTCAACCATGGCCATTTCAAGGTCAACGGCAAGAAGGTTGATATTCCGTCGTATCAGGTACGGGGCGGTGACGTGGTCACGCTGAAAGAGCGCAGCCGGGATCTGATCATCGTGCAGCACTCAATAGACACGCTCGATCATGCCCTGCCGGAATGGCTCGACGTCAACTCCGACGATCGAAGGATCGCCGTGGTTGAGTTGCCGAACCGAGCTCAGATCGACACACCGATTCAAGAACAGCTCATCGTCGAGCTTTACTCGAAGTAGCTCCCACAAAAGAAGAAGGGGAAACCCAGCGTGTTGATCGTCCAACGCCCACAGATTGAAGAACAGCCAGTAGCCGAGAATCGTTCGAGGTTCGTCGTCGAACCGCTCGAGCCAGGTTTCGGTTATACCCTTGGCAACACGCTGCGTCGTACGTTGCTGGCGCGAATTCCGGGTGCCGCCATCACCTCTTTGCAGATCGAAGGCGTGCAGCATGAGTTCACGACCATCGACGGCGTTGTTGAGGATGTGGTCGACATCATTCTCAACATGAAGCAGGTCGTGGTCAGAACCGAGGAATTGGAACCCCAGACCTTGTACCTGTCTGCCAAAGGATCAGGAGAGGTCAAGGCCGGTGACATCAAGACGCCGGCAGGGGTTGAGATCGTCAACCCCGGCATGCACCTTGCGACATTGTCGGCAGGTGGTCAGCTCGAAGTCGAGATGACGGTCGAGCGTGGGGTTGGCTACCGCACCGCAGAGAAGAACAAGGCCGGCGACGTGATCGGGGTACTCCCGATCGACTCGATCTTTTCACCGGTCCGGAAGGTCGCCTACCGGGTGGAGAGCACCCAGGTGGGCCAGATGACCAACTTTGACCGCCTGGTGCTGGACGTCGACACCAATGGTGCCCTGGAACCGGCTGAAGCGGTCTCCTCCGCCGGCAAGACCCTGCGCGAACTGCTGGGCCTCTTTGCCGACATGGGCGAAGGAATCGGACTGGAATTGGGTGACGTGGCCGTTGCCGAGTCATCTTCCCCCGACCTCGACCTTCCCATCGAGGCGCTTGATTTGTCCGAACGCCCCCGCAACTGCCTACGGCGCGCCCAGATCAAGACGGTGGGCGAGCTGGTCATCAAGAGCCCTGATGATCTCCTGAACATCACCAACTTCGGCCAGAAAAGCCTGGAAGAGGTAACCGCCAAGCTCGACGAACTCGGCCTCAGCCTCCATGCCGTGCAAGACGAGGAGATCGATTAATGCCCCGACCTCGCAAAGGCACCCGCCTGGGTGGGGGACCTTCCCAGGAAAAGGCCATGATGGCCAACCTGGCCGGGTCGCTCTTCTGGGAAGAGAAGGTGACGACCACGATTACCCGGGCTAAGTCGGTGCGGCCTCTGGCAGAGAAGCTGATTACGAAGGCTCGCAAAGGCGATCTGCACTCCCGGCGCGCGATCCTGAAAGTGATCGAGGACACCGAGATCGTCACGAAGCTCTTCGATGACATCGCGCCCCGTTACACAGATCGCCCAGGCGGCTACACCCGGATCGTGCGCATCGGTCCCCGCAGGGGCGATAACGCCGAAATGGCATTGATCGAACTCGTCTGAGCTTGCCTCGCAAGCAGTGGTCAGTGGGGCTTGCTCTGCAAGCAGTCTTCAGTTGTCAGTCGGGCGGCCTGCGGGCCGCCCTTTCAGTTTTCAGTCTCAATCGTCGGCCTGCGGCCGGCCTCTCCTTTCCATTCGCCGACCCGCGGTGCTAGAAACTGATAACTGATAACTGATAACTGATGACTGATGACTGATACACGCCTCGCCGGCCTCCAATCCCTGCTGGCTTCCTATGAGCCCGTTGATGAGCGGGAAGCCGGCTATCTCGAAGCGATGCTGGCTCTCCTGGACTCGTCGGGCGACGCTCTCTCCCGGTTCCACTTCGATCCCGGCCACTTCACGGCCAGCGGCTTCGTGGTCTCGCCCGATCGTTCTTCCGTCCTGCTGGTGCACCACACCAAGCTGGGGACATGGCTGCAACCGGGCGGCCATGTTGAACCGGCCGACGGCGATCTGGAAATGGGGGCACGCCGGGAAGTCGTCGAGGAAACCGGTCTGGAGGAACTGGAGGCGCTCGGTCTCTTGGATCTCGACGTGCACCGTTTTCCGGAACGAGTTGACGGTCCTGCCCACAACCACTTCGACGTGCGTTTCGGGTTTGTCGCCGGCTCGTTGCACGCATCGGCCGGTGAAGGAACGACCAAAGTCGGATGGTTCGCTTTGGGCGAAGTGGCTGCATGGGAGGAGCGGCCGAGCCTGAGCCGGCCGGCGGGCAAGCTGCTCGTTCCTCGCAACTAAGTTTCCAGTTACGAGTTACAACGTCGCGAGGCTGGTGTGGCTACCGGCTACTGGGTACTGGTTTCCGACTACCCTCCATTTTCGGAGGAACTCCATGCTCTTCAACCAGATGTTGCGAGCCGCCCGGCTTGACAAGAAGCTCTACACCGAGCTGTTTTTCGACAGCTATGCGACCGGCAACTCGGTCCTTGCTGTTGCGTTGGTGTATTCGGAGATCTATGTGGCCGCGTTGATCGCTGGTGCACGTTTCGATCTCATCAGGTTCCTCTGGTTCATGCTGGGCGGCATTGTCGGATGGCTGGTCGTCGCCGGGGGACTGTGGCTGGCCGGTACCAAGGTGTTTCAAGGCACCGGGACGGGTGCGACGTCGGCCCGACTGACCGGTTTCTCTCACACGCCACTGCTGCTCCTGCTGGTGGCCTTTTTCGTCCCCGAAGGGGTCGCGCAACTGGTTGTCGTGCTGGCTCTGGCTTGGTTCGGGGCGACTCTGGCGGTAGCCGCGCAAGCTATGTTCGACCTCGATATCCGGCAAGCGACGCTGTCGGCTCTGATCGCTATCGCCATCTGGTGGGCCCTGCAACTGATCGGGATCGGCGGGGATCTCGCCCAGATCTTCCGGTTCTTCTAGTCCTGTGCCGACCTATCGCCTGGACCTCGGCTACGACGGTTCCGGTTTTTCCGGGTACGCCACACAAAAGGGGGTGCGGACCGTTCAAGAGGTCCTCGAAGGGGCCCTCTTCCGGATCACCGGGCCGGTCGTGACGACCGTTGCCGGAAGAACCGACGCCGGGGTTCATGCCGCGCGGCCAGGTCGTGAGCTTTGTAACCCCCGAGGATCTGGACGCAGCCCGCACAGCCAGGTCTCTCAACAAGATGGTTCGAGACGAAATAGGGATTTGGGGATGCACGAAGGTGCCGGACGACTTCAACGCCCGATTCTCGGCGATCTCGCGCACCTACCGCTATCGCGTGGCGAACGTTCGGGTCCTTGATCCGATGATCCGCCACATGGTTTGGCACGTCGGCTACCAGCTCGACCTCGCCCCGATGAACGCAGCCGCCGGGCACTTCGTTGGTCTGCACGATTTCGCGTCGTTCTGTCGTCGGGCTGAGGGGCGGTCGACGGAACGCAACGTTCGGAGCGTCAACTGGGAGAGGGACCTCGAAGACGGCCATCTGGTTTGTGAGATCACTGCGTCATCGTTCTGTCGCCACATGGTGCGGTCGCTGGTGGCCCTGTGTATCGAGGCTGGGCGAGGGAGGCTGAGTCCCGACGTGGTCCCTGCCATCATCTCCGTTCGGGATCGCAATCAGTCGTGCGGAGCAGCGCCACCGCAAGGTCTCACCCTTTGGGAGGTGGAGTATTGAGTCCTCAACCCCCGAGTCCTGATGCCCGGCCCGAACTGGTTCTGTTCGATGCAGGCGGAACGCTGGTGCTCTTCGACCCGGACCGGTTCAATCGATTCCTGGCTGATTGGGATCTGGCGGCCGTGCAACCGGGGCGACTCGCCGACGCCCACTTTCGGGCAATGTCGGACTACGCCGACCGCTTAGAGACAGGCGAGGGTTCGGAGTTCCGCTGGTGGGTGCATCGCTTCTTTGAACTGGTCGGTGTTTCCCTCAACGCCGAGATGGCCGATGCGTTTGGCGGTGGCATGCATATGTGGAACCACCCCATCCCCGGGGCGCGAGAAACCGTCCTCGACTTGCTGGTGCGCGGGTATCGGGTGGCGGTTGTCTCCAATTCTGACGGGACCGTTGCTGAGGAGCTCGACCTGGCCGGGTTCGGCGGCTTGTTCGAGACCGTCATTGACTCAACCACCGTGGGCGTATCGAAACCCGACCCAGCCATTTTTCATCTGGCTCTTGGGCAACTGGGTGTGTCGCCGGGTCGTACCTGGTACGTGGGCGACTCTCACTATCACGATATCGGTGGTGCCCGAGCCGCCGGACTGGCCACCGCGGTTCTGATCGACCCGCTGGGGTTAGGCCCGCTGGGCCAACTGTCGGTGCGAACGATCGCAGAGTTGCCCGGGTTGCTCCCGACGCGATTGCCCCCCGCCGAAGCTGGCTAGTTGGGGGCCGCGACCAGCAACGATCTGCAACGCGCGGTTCCCAGGGGTCTCGTACTCGAGTCCGGTCCATGGTGAGTTGCGGATCCTGTGCCGGGTCTATGGCCTCTCGGCCAGTCGCGGACTGAGCGCGGCCGAATCGAATCCCTTGGCGATGAGCCATACCGCAAGAACCATCTCCTGCAGGCCCATCGGTACATACAGGATTGTGGACAACGTCGAGTTCGGATCTCCGGTCCATACGAGTGAGAGACTCGCCACGACGAATAGGGGAGATGCAATGAGACCCCAGAGTGACAGCCATCGAGGAACGATCCTCGACTGATACAGCAGGTAGTACAGCATCGCAGCACCAATGGCGAACACCGTTTGCCCAAGCGCATACGCCAGATCAACGGTCGACTGCAACACGATGCCACCGGTCTGGAAGTGGGAAGCACCGGGCCCTCCCGCGGCAAGGAACTCCCGGCTCATTGGCAGGAACGCCAGCGTGGCGAGTACCGCAACGATGAAGGTCGCACCCTCGGTGACCCTGGTGCCCACATACCATGCGGCCAGCCCCTCCTTGACTCCTGTGTCGGCAACTCGTTTCAGGACCGGATAGATCATGAACGCAACGCCTGCCACGGCGACTGCCATAACCAGGTTCAGTAACGCCACCATGATCAGCCGGCTCTCGTTCGAGGCGGCGTTGGTGAGGATGCCGGGACCATCGACCAGGGTCCCCCAGGCACCCAGGGTTGCGACCGGCGCAACCGTGGCGATGATGTACAGACCTCCGACCCAGATCGCGACCTTTCTGTCTGAGAACACGTGGCTCCCCTTTCGGCGCTGATAGCTGTCTGTGAGACGGTGCTTCCATTGGAACAGATGTGGGCTCCTGTGCCAGGGCCAAAAGGCTGGACTTCCGGGGGAGAAGGCCCGCAGGCCCATGATGAGCGCTCAACGCGCCAACGGAATTGCGACTAGGACGGGTTCGCGCCTACCATATGGGCCGCTCCGGCATCCCGGGGTTCCTTTTTCGCGAGGTTCAGATGAGGCTGCAAAAGACGTTTTCGCCCAAAGCGGACGATATCCAGCGGGCATGGTTCGTGGTCGACGCCACCGACCTTCCGCTCGGTCGCTTGGCTTCCGAAATCGCCCAGATCCTGAAGGGCAAACACAAGCCGATCGTTGCGCCTCACGTCGATACCGGTGACTTCATCATCGTGGTCAACGCCGAGAAGGTTGCCGTTACGTCTGACAAGAGTCAGGGCAAGATTTACTACCGGCACTCCGGATACCCGGGTGGCCTGCGCGCTGAGAGCTTTGAGTCGTTGCGGGAGCGCCGACCGGAGGCGATCATCGAACGGGCGGTGCGTGGCATGCTGCCCAAGAACCGACTGGGTCGGCAGATGCTCCGCAAGCTGAAGGTCCATGCCGGATCCGAACATCCCCATCGGGCTCAATCGCCCCAACCCCTCGAATTCAAGATCCGAAAGGTGGAGAAGCAATGACAGCCCCGCTCGTTCAGGCAACCGGTCGCCGCAAGGAGTCGGTGGCCCGTGTCCGCCTGTACGACGGAACCGGCAGTGTCGTTCTCAACGGTAAGTCGCTCGAGGGCTACTTCCCCGCAATGGCCCAGCGACTTCGGGCGCTCGAACCGCTCCGGGTTGCCTCTCTCGAGGGCCGTTACGATGTTCACGCCACGCTGCATGGCGGCGGTACCACTGGCCAATCGGATGCTCTTCGCCTCGGTATTGCTAGAGCCCTCATCACGATCGACCCCGAGCTTCGCCCGTTGCTCAAGCGCTCCGGCTTTTTGCGGCGTGACGCACGGCGGGTGGAGCGCAAGAAGTACGGGCTCCGCAAAGCCCGCCGGGCGCCGCAGTACACCAAGCGCTAGGCATGCTTCCGGCAGAGGGCCGCAGACTCTTCGGTACCGATGGGATCCGCGGTCGCGCCAATGTCGAGCTGACGGCCGACCTGGCCATGGCGGTCGGTCGTGCCGCAGGCGAATTCATTCCGGGCGGTCAGGTTCTCGTTGGTCGGGATACGAGACGATCCGGCGAGATGCTCTCGAGTGCACTTCAGGCAGGCTTCCATTCGGTTGGTATCGATACGATCGATGTCGGCGTGCTGCCTTCCGGTGGGATCGCTTTCCTCACTTCCGATACCCGCTCAGCGATGGGGGTCGTGGTTTCGGCCTCGCACAACCCGGCGGCGGACAACGGCATCAAGCTTCTCGGACGGAACGGATCGAAGCTCTCCGATGATGAGGAAGACCGGATCGAGCAGCGGATCCGGCGCGGGCCTCCCTGGAAAGTTGCCATCGATGACGGCATCGGCACAGCCTTCAGGATGGCAGAAGCCGATGAACGTTATCTGGCCCACCTCCGGGAGTCGATGCCGTACACACTGCGGGGGATATCCATTGCCCTGGATTGCGCGAATGGGGCAGCCTACCGGACCGCGCCCGAGCTTTTCCGCCGCCTCAAAGCAGAAGTCGAGGTATTCGCGGCCGAGCCGGATGGGACAAACATCAACTCCGGGTGCGGTGCGACCCACCCGCGCTATCTGTCCGAACATGCCAAAGGGCGGCTCGGGTTTGCTTTCGATGGTGACGCTGATCGCCTGATCGCAGTTGATGAGGACGGCGCCGTCGCCAACGGTGATGTGATCATGGCCGTTATCGCCCGGCACATGAAGGAAGCGGGCCGGCTCAAGAACAACATCGTTGTTTCGACCGTGATGGCCAATCTGGGATTCAGGCGGGCCATGGAGCGCCTCGAGATCGACGTGATCGAGACCCAGGTTGGGGACCGGTACGTACTCGAGGCTATGCGGGAGCACAAGGCGATTCTCGGAGGCGAGCAGTCCGGGCACGTCATTCTCGCTGATCGGGCCAGCACCGGGGACGGACTGCTCACCGCGGTCCGGTTGCTCGAAGTCATGGCATCGAGCGGAAAGGAGTTCCGCGAGCTGCGGAAGGAAACCATCACCGAGTATCCGCAGGTGTTGCGCAACGTCCATGTCGTCGATAAGCACAAGCTCGAAGGTGCGGAGCTTCTCTGGGCTGCAGTGCGTGATGCCGAAGCCCGCCTCGGCGACGACGGGCGCATCCTGGTGCGAGCGTCCGGCACCGAGTCGCTGGTGCGAGTGATGGTTGAGGCTTCCTCAGGCACGGAAGCCGCCGCGATCGCCGACGAACTGATTGAGATCAGTCGCGGTGAGCTTGGTGTGATCATCGACGAGTGAAAGCTGGCTTTTCTGTAGCCAGCGATATCCGCCCCGGGATGTTTCCCGGTAGGAATCATCGGCCGGGGCGCTAGTCTGCCCACAGACAAAGTGACCGGGAACGGACACAATCAGCAGCGCCCGGCCCTCGCGCTCCACAGGCGGCGAGGGTGACGAGGAAGAGGGAGTATCGAGTTTCGGCGGATGCCCTCTCGGCGACCACGGTCGTGACGGTGTGGAGCAAATCCCGGGGGTGACCCCGGTGCCAGAGGCCACATCGGAGTGGACGGGACCGAACGCGGACCCGTAGTTCCTTCCGGTCTCCACACGAAGCAAAGGAGACTGTCATGTGCGGCATAGTTGGTTACGTTGGTTCACGCGACGCCCAGGACCTACTCGTTTCGTCCCTGCGGCGACTCGAGTATCGAGGATATGACTCAGCGGGAATTGCGATCACGGACAATGGTCGTATCGAGGTGCGTAAGGCGGCCGGGAAGATGCAGCATCTCGATGAACTGCTGCAGGATCGACCGATCACCGGAACCTCCGGCATCGGACACACCCGTTGGGCTACCCACGGGGTGCCGAACGATGTGAACGCTCACCCGCACACAGATGCGTCCGGTGACTTTGTGCTCGTCCACAACGGGATCATTGAGAACTTCCTCCCGCTCAAGGAAGCCTTGATCGAAGAGGGTCACCATTTCCTGTCCGATACGGATACCGAAGTGCTGGTGCACCTCGTTGCAGATGAGTACGACGGGGATCTCCTCGAAGCAGTTCGCCGGGCGATCGGACGAGCGAAGGGCGCATATGCGGTGGTCGTCATGAGCGCCCGTGAGCCCGGTCGGATTGTGGCGGCACGAATGATCAGCCCGCTGGTCGTTGGCTTTGGCGAAGGGGAGACCTTCCTGGCCTCGGACATCCCGGCGATCCTGCCCTACACCCGCTCGGTGCTGGTGATCAACGACGGAGAGATGGTCGACATCACCGTGGACGGTGCCACGGTCCAGACCATCGACGGCACACCCGTCGAGCGGGCTCCTATGGAGGTGACCTGGGACGCAGGCCAGGCCGAAAAGGGTGGTTACCCCCACTTCATGCTCAAGGAAATCTACGAGCAGCCCACCGTTATCGAAGAGACGCTGCGAGGGCGGCTGCATTCGGACGGCTCTGTCGTTCTCGAAGGAGTCGATTTCCCCGATGGTTTTGTCTCGAATCTCGAGAAGATCTGGATCACGGCGTGTGGAACGGCCTACCACGCCGGTTTGGTCGGCCGCGATGTGTTGGAGAAGGCGTTACGGATCCCCATCGAGATCGATTACGCACACGAGTTGCGCTATCGGGATCCGCTGATACGTCCCGGGACCATGACCATCGCGATCAGTCAGTCCGGCGAGACGGCCGATACGCTGGCTGCCGCCCGTCTCGCAACCGAGCTCGGGTCCCGCATGCTGGCCATCACCAACGTGGTGGGCAGCACCCTCAGCCGGGACGCTGCAGACATTCTCTACACCCGCGCCGGTCCGGAGATCGCAGTGGCGTCCACCAAGGCTTACACGGCCATGTTGATCGGAACCTACCTGCTCGCGCTTCGTTTGGGCGTCGAGCGGGGGACTCTTGCTCCGCAACGAGCCGAAGACCTCGCGGCAGAGCTCCGTGCCCTGCCCGGCAAGGCAACCCGGGTGCTGGATATGGATGCCGATATCGCCGACATCGCCCGCCGGATTGCCGGAATCGACGACATCTACTTCATCGGGCGGGGCCTCGATTATGCCGTTGCGACCGAGGGCTCATTGAAGTTGAAGGAAATCTCCTACATGCACTCGGAGGCGATGCCCGCCGGGGAGCTGAAGCATGGGACGCTCGCATTGATCACGGAAGGGACGCCGGTGGTCGTCGTGCTGACGCAGTCGCATCTCTACGACAAGACGATCTCCGGTTTGCAGGAGGTGAAGGCGCGCGGCGCCAGTGTCGTGGCCGTTGCCTACGAAGACGACACAGAAGTCGCCAAGTACGCCGACCATGTGCTGCGCATTCCCCGCACCGCCGACTTCCTCAGCCCGGTCTTGTCGATCATCCCGCTCCAACTGCTTGCCTACCACGTGGCCAAGGAACTGGGACACGACATCGACATGCCCCGCAATCTGGCCAAGAGCGTGACGGTGGAGTAGCGCCTCGGCGTTTGTTCTCTGTTCCCGCGGCCTCCCCTTGACCAAGGGAGGAAGGCGAAGGTAGTCGCCGGTACGATGGGCTATGGCAAAACGGCCGACGCAACCGATGCCCGACGACGTGCGGGCAGAACTCCAAGATGGGGGTCTGCTCGAGCTCTACGAGGAGCGCCCCTTCTACCAACGAAACGACTACCTCGCCTGGATTGGTCGGGCGGCAAAGCTGGAAACCCGGCGCAAACGGATCGAGCAGATGCTCGGCGAGTTGATCGAGGGTGGCGTATACATGGGCATGGATCACCCACCGAGCCGGAAGCACTGAAGCCTGACGGGCGACGACGTGAAGGCTCTTGTGTCAACTTTGGTGACGATATCGATGCGGTGCTCGTCAGATGCCGCCGCCAACGAAACGCTCGCCGCATCGATCGGTACTCAGCTGGCCGCAGCGATCAGCACTCCATGAGACGACGAGGCGATCAGTCGTAGCGTCGAGAGCCTTTGCGAGCTGCTCACCGGGGCGGTCACCGACCTGGACCTTACTGGAGGGTGGAACAGCTAGCCCGGGGAGTGGGTTTTTCAGCTGAAGCGATGCTGCGGTTGGTTCGGGCAGGTAGCGTGGCGCCATGCGGATCATTGGATTGGGCGTCGACCTGGCCGAGATCGATCGGGTTCAGGTTTTGCTCGAGAAATACGAACGTTTTCCCGAACGGGTGTTCACCGATCACGAACGTGCTTACGCCTCGCGGTTTGCCCACCCGGCCCGCCGATACGCCGCCCGGTTTGCCGGCAAGGAGGCGGTCATGAAGAGCATGGGGACCGGGTGGCGCCGGATCCGCTGGCAGGACATCGAGATAACCGGCGGGGGCGCCCCCAGGGTCAATCTCTTCGGTACGGCCCGGGCGAGGGCCGATCAGCTCGGTGTGACCGACGTGCTCGTCACCATCACCCACACGGATGTGACGGCGATGGTGTTCGCCATCGCCGTCGGCGAGCACGGCGCGTAGAGAGGTTGCAGCCCGAGACTGCGGCAGCTGCGTCCCATGTTCTACTTCTCGGCGATCAGCACCAGCTTGCGTGAACCCAGTTGAAACTCAACGTCGGTGGTCGGGTCGACGCCCCGGACCTTGGAGAACCCAGCTCCTTCGACGAGTCTGGCCAGCTCCGCATAGGTGTAGAGCCGGATGGAAGCGTCCTTGACGGTCTGGTTGCCATCCACGATGAGCGTCCAGGTTCCCTCAATATGGCCGGTGGTGTGGTCCCACCGGTTCTCCGTGAGCGTGAACCCGTTGCCGGCCTTTTCCCACCCGCGAACCTGAAAGTGCGGCAGCACCGTCTCCACGACGTGGTTTTCGAGGATCAAACGTCCACCCGGTTTCAGAACGCGGGCCGTTGCCTCCAGGAATGAGGCATTGCCCGCCTCGTCGAAGTACCCGAAGCTGCCCCACCAGCAGACCACTGCGTCAAACGTGCCGTCCCACGGCAGGTCACGCATATCCCGCTGTTCCCAGGTGATGTCGAGGCCGGCCGCCGTGGCAGCCTTCGTTGCGAGGTCAAGCAGGGCTGGTGACCGGTCCACACCGGTCACCCGGTAGCCACGGCCCGCCAGTTGACGAGCAATCCGCCCTTCACCGCAGGGAACGTCGAGAACGCTGCTGCCCGGCTCGAGTGTAAGAAGCCGTTCGATCCTGTCGGCTTGTGCGGTGCTCTCCTCGTCGGTCCAGAAGGAAGCGTGGATGTCGACCCAATCACCCCTGAAGAAATCTTCCCACCACTCCATGAGACCAAACTAGTCCTCAGGCCTTGGGCCCCGCCCACCGGGCCATCCGATAGAGAGAATCGAAACCGTTGAACTTCCGCAAGTAGCATTCCTGCAGTGATCGCCCCATGAAACCCGTCATCACACCAGAGGAATCAGCGCGACTGGATGCAACTGCTGCTGATCCGGTCGAGACGCTGATGGAGCGGGCCGGGCTGGCAGTGGCGCTGGCCGCGGTCTCGATGGGTGCCTCCTATGGTTCGCGAGTCGTGGTGCTGGCCGGGCCGGGCAACAACGGCGGAGACGGCTACGTCGCCGCGCGGTACCTCAAGCAACGGGGCGTGGCCGTTGAGGTCCACGCTCTGGCGGCGCCTACGTCGAGTGTTGCGATGTGGGCCTATCAGTCCGCCACGGGGGCCGGGGTGCGGGTGCGAGATCTCGGCGAGCCGGTGGACGCCGATCTCGTGATCGATTCCGTATTTGGTGCCGGGTTTCGAAGTGTCCTGCCCGAGTCCCTGGTTCCGTGGACGGTCCAGGGTGCACCGGTGCTGGCGGTCGATGTACCCAGCGGCCTGGATGCGACCACCGGAGAGGCAATCGGGCCCGCGTTCGCGGCCGATCGCACCGTAACCTTCCATGCCCTGAAAGTCGGCCATCTCATTGGCAGCGGGCCTGAACTCTGCGGGGGGATCGAGATATCCGCTATCGGACTCACCGGAGGACGTGGCGAGTTTCTTCTGTGTGAGGAAGCCGATGCCCGCCGGCCCGGCCGGAAACTCCACGACCACAAGTGGTCGAGCGGATCTGTCATGGTCGTCGGCGGCTCCGCCGGTCTCGTCGGGGCCGCTCATTTGGCGGCTCGCAGCGCCTTGAACGGTGGGGCCGGTGCGGTCACGATCGCCTGCCCCGGCGGACTCCAACCGATCCTGGCCGGTATGGCCGCCGAAATCATGACGGTCGGCATCGGTACCGGCACCCGGTTCGCTCCCGACGATGTGCCGGCAATACTGGAGGCTGCCTCCCGCTATGACGTGGTCGCCCTCGGGCCGGGGTTGGGATCGGGCCAGGAGGGCCTGGTGGCCGGGCTCATGGAAGCTTGGGAGGGTCCTCTGATCATCGACGCCGACGGTCTCAACGCCATCGAGGGTCCTGAAGCCTTGGCCACGAGATCTTCCCCGACGCTCATCACTCCTCATGCGGGCGAGTTTCACCGGCTCACCGGTAGGGACGCGACGTATCAGAACGCCCGGGAACTGGCGGCGCAGACCGGGGCGGTGGTGCTCCTGAAGGGATCCCCGACCTTCGTGGCCGGGGAACAACTGTGGGCGGTTGCCAGCGGGGGCCCGGAACTCGCAACGATCGGTACCGGCGACGTGCTTACCGGTCTTGCTGCCGCTCTGTGGGCGCGAGGCCTCGATCCCGAAGAGGCAGGTCGGTCGGCTGCCTACTGGCATGGCCGATCTGGCGCCGCGCTGGCACGCCGCGCCACGGTTACGGCGGATACTCTGGCTACCGAGATCGGGAGATTCGCATGGTGAGACCATCCTGGGTCGAGATAGACCTCGATGCGATTGCGCACAATGTTCGGTTATTGGCGGGTATCGCCGCACCTGCACGGCTCTGTGCGGTGGTCAAGGCAGATGCGTACGGGCATGGAGATGTCCCGGTTGCTGAAGCTGCCCTGGAGGCGGGAGCACCCATGCTGGCAGTGGCGTTGGTTGAGGAGGCGATCCGACTGCGGGAGGCAGGGATCGAAGCACCAATTCTCCTCCTGTCTGAGCCACCGGACCGGTCGGCAGGGGAGGTGATCACATGGGATCTCATCCCCACCGTTTATACGTCTGGATTCGTCAAGGCGCTGAGTGAGGCAGCCAACCAACCGTTGGCCACCCACCTGAAGGTGGACACGGGAATGCATCGGGTTGGGGCGACCATCGCCGATGCCAAAGACCTGGTGGCCGCCATCGTGGCCGATCCGCATCTGCAGCTCGAGGGCGTTTGGACCCACTTCGCCGTGGCCGAGGACGACGTCTCGTTCACCAGGAAACAGCTGGAGACCCTTAATGGTTTCGTTGAACAGCTCCATAAGGTTGGCGTTGACGTTCCGATTCGTCATGCAGCCAACACAGCCGCAACATTGCTCTACCCCGAAGCGCGCCTCGATCTTGTACGCGTGGGAATTGGCATATACGGACAACGTCCGGCTCCCGGCATGGTCCCCGAACTCGACCTGCGACCTGCCATGCGAGTGGTTTCCCACATCTCCATGGTGCGGCGCCTCCCGGCCGGAAGCCGGCCATCGTACGGGCGTCGCAAAGCTCTTCCGGCGGACGCACAGGTCGCAACGGTTCCGGTCGGGTACGCCGACGGCCTCCCGCGAGCACTCGGTGCACACGGCGGTGATGTCCTGATCAGAGGCAAACGCCACCCTCTGGCGGGCACGGTCACCATGGACCAGGTCATGGTCGATGTTGGCGATGATCCGGTTGAAGTAGGCGACGAAGTGGTGTTGCTTGGTTCTCAGGGAGCCGAAACGGTGACCGCCGACGAATGGGCCGAGCATCTCGACACCATCTCCTACGAGATTGTCTGTCAGATCGGCCCGCGGCTCCCGCGACGGTATCTGCCGTGACCATCACCTCGATCCCGGGAATCGAGGTCGGCCATTGGACCGATCCGGTCGCTATGACCGGTTGCACCGTGGTCATCTTCCCGGAACCGAACATCGCCGCAATCGAGATTCGAGGAGCGGCACCCGGCACCCGGGAGACTGCCCTCCTGGCGCCCGGGATGCGCGTAGAGACGATTCAGGCGATCCTTTTGACCGGTGGGAGCGCTTTCGGGTTGGCAGCCGCCGATGGGGTAGTCACGGAATTGGCAGCCGCCGGTCGGGGACATCCGACACCCATCGGGCCGGTTCCCATCGTTCCGGCGGCGGTCATCTTCGATCTTCTTGTCGGGGATCCTTCCGTCAGACCGGGACCCGCCGAGGGAGCGGCTGCGGTGCGAGCTGCATCGAACGACCCGGTTCAGATGGGCAGTGTCGGGGCCGGCACGGGCGCCATCGTTGGTGGATGGCGGGGTCCAGGGGAGATCAGCAAAGGGGGACTGGGCTCGGCCGCCATTGAAGTCGACGGCGCCCTGGTTGGTGCGCTGGCCGTGGTCAATGCCGTAGGAGACGCCTTCACCCTCGAAGGAGAGCCCCTGACGGGAGGTTCCCTCATTCCCGGACCCCCTGCTCTACTGCCGGATCCGACCACGAACACCACCCTGGTGGTGGTCGCTACCAACGCCAGACTCGCCCGCAACGACCTGCTACGTGTCGCGGTGCGAGCCCAGGATGCTCTGGCCGTTTGCCTCCGTCCCGGTCACACTCGATATGATGGCGATGCCGCTTTTGCAGTCTCCTGCGGCGACGTGGAAGCTTCGGTCGATCTCATCGGCGAAGCTGCATTCGTCGCAACGGGTCGTGCCATCGAGGCAGCGTTGCAGGAGGCGGCAGGTTCGGACTCCGGGTAAGAGAATGTCAGAAACAACAGCGGCTCGAGAACTCAAGGTTTTGGCCGGGCAGGCCGCGACCTGCACGGCGTGCGGGCTGGCCGCGACTCGCACCAATGTCGTCTTCGGGGACGGGAGCGCCAACGCCGACGTGATGTTTGTCGGAGAGGGGCCCGGCCGCAACGAAGACCTCGAGGGAATCCCATTCGTTGGCGCTGCGGGCCAACTCCTCAACCGGCTCCTGGCCGAGATCGGTTTGGAGCGGTCCGACGTGTACATCGCCAATGTTGTCAAGTGCCGTCCGCCCGGGAACCGGGATCCCCGACCGGATGAGATAGCCGCATGCAAGGACTATCTCGCCGGGCAGATTCGACTGATCGACCCGGCCGTGGTCATGACACTCGGCAACTTCGCGACCAAGCTGCTGCTCAAAGAGGAGCGGGGAATCACTCGACTTCGGGGAAAGGCCTATCCGTGGTGGAACCGCACGGTGATACCTACCTTTCATCCGGCGGCGGCGCTACGAGGATCAGCCCCCATCCTCGCCTCGATGCAGGAGGACTTTGCTCTGGTGAAAGCCACGCTGGAAAGTCGCGCCGGATCTTCATTGGCGTCCCCCTCTCGGTCGGTCCCGGACGATGCTTCTGAGCAACTGGGGCTTTTCAGATGACGGTCGAACTTCACTCGACGAGCGAGGTCGAGACCCGTGCGATCGGTCGCCGTCTCGCCAGTTTTTTGGCGCCCGGTGACGTCCTGCTCCTCGCCGGCGAGCTGGGGGCGGGCAAGACCGCCTTTGCCGGCGGGCTGGCCGAAGGGCTCGGTATCGAAGAGCCGGTGATCAGCCCCAGCTTCATGCTGGTGCGCCGCTATTTGGGTGGGTTCACGCCCCTCACCCATGCAGACGTTTACCGGGTCGAGTCACTCAATGAACTGGATGATCTCGACCTCTTTGAGGCATCACGCGATGGGGTGCTCATTGTCGAGTGGGGCAATTCCGTGGTTTCGGCCATGCCGGACGATCACCTGAGCGTTGAAATCGAGGTCGCCGGACCCAACGAGCGGGTCCTGCGACTCGTGCCGCACGGAGCCTGGCTGACCCGTTCCCTGAAGGAGATGGTCGAATGAGGCTGCTGGCTATCGAGACCGCTACTCCGGCCAGTTCCATTGCTCTCGGGAACGGACGTGAGGTTGTTGCCGCAGCTGATCGAGTCGACCGGCGGGGACACGGAGCTTTTGTCGTCTCGGCGCTCGACTTCTGCTTCGACCAGGTGGGCTGGCGTCCCCATGAGCTCGACGCGATCGTGATCGACGTCGGTCCCGGGCTCTATACCGGTATTCGGGTCGGTCTCTCTACCGCTCAGGGGTTGGCGTCGGCGCTCGGGGTCCCGCTCGTTCCCTTGAGTTCGCTGGACGTGATCGCGTTGCGGGCCTCCACCCACCGCCGTCACATCTGGTCGGTTGTTGATGTGCGCCGTGGCGAATTGGCAATTGCGTCCTACCGGCCGTTGCCGGGTGGCGTGGTCAAGGATGGTCCCCCCCAATTGGTCACGGTGGAGCGATTCCGGGCCATATTGCAGTCCGATCCGGAAGAGGCCCTGGTGGTAGGCGACTGGGCCGCGCTCCCCGAAGGCTTCTTCCAGGGGCTGCACCGGGTGAAGAGCGGCCGGCCACAGTTTCCGGCGGCGGAGGCCATGCTGGAACTGGCAGTCGGCCGGGTGGAAAAGGAAGAGTTCCCCCATGCCGACGAGGTTCGCCCGCTCTACCTGCGGGAGCCCGACGTCAACATCAGCTGGAAAACCTTTCGAGAGGAGGGGCCATGGGTGGAGTCCTCACCGGCGTGATCGATATCCGACCGATGGTGCCCTCCGATCTGCCCGGTGTTCACCGGCTCGAATGCTCAACCTTTCCGCAACCCTGGTCGGAGGCCGTCTTTCAAGATGAGCTGGAACAGAGCGGCCGCTGCTACGTGATTGCGGTCGACGAGACGGGTGAGGTGGTCGGGTATGCCGGTCTGCTCCAGGTATTGGACGAAGCTCACGTGACGACCATCGCCGTTACCTCAGAGGCTCGGGGTGGGAAGCTCGGCACGCGCCTGATGCTCAGCCTCATCGATGCCGCCCTCCTGGGAGGAGCGAAGCATCTCACCCTCGAGGTGCGCTCATCGAACCACTCCGCCCAGGAGCTCTATCGTCGCTTCGGGATGGCACCGGTCGGCGTGCGTAAGAGTTACTACGGTGACGAGGATGCTCTCATCATGTGGGTCCACGACATAGACCAGCCGCTATTCGGTGGCCGGCTCGAGGAGATCAGGAGCAGCCTGCCATGAGTCTCGAACCGACGGTTCTGGCGTTTGAGACCAGCTGCGACGAAACAGCCGTGGCCGTGGTGCGCGGTACCCGTGCCCTTTCCAACGTTTTGTCATCGCAGGTCGACATGCACTCCCGTTTCGGGGGCGTGGTACCCGAGGTGGCTGCCCGCGCTCATGTCGAGTCGATCCGCTCCCTCACCCATCGGGCCATCAGCGAAGCGGGTGTGCATCCCGACGATCTCGACGGCATCGCCGCCACCCAGGGGCCGGGGTTGGTTGGTGCCCTGCTGGTCGGCTTTTCGTTCGGCAAGGCAACGGCGTGGGCCAGACAGCTTCCGTTCGTCGGAGTCGACCACATGGAAGGCCACCTTTTTGCCCCCCGCCTGGAATACGACGACTTCGTTCCCCCCGCCGTTGTAGTTCTGGCCTCGGGCGGGCACAGCCAGATCGTGCACGTACGGGATTGGGGTGACTACGAGGTTCTGGGGCGCACGATCGATGATGCTTCGGGTGAGGCCTTCGACAAGCTGGCCCGGTTCATGGGTCTCGGCTATCCGGGCGGACCGGCCATCGACCGTGCTTCAACCAAAGGCAATCCCGACGCAGTTCGCTTTCCCCGGGCTCTCCAGGACGACCGCTACAACCTCTCGTTCTCCGGGCTGAAGACATCGGTCGTCACGTTCATCAAGAAGTCGGTCTGCGAGCAACACCCTTCCACCGCTGGCCGACGTGGCCGCCTCGGTCCAGGAAGCCATCGTTGATGCTCTGGTCACCAAGACCTTCAACGCGGTCGATGACACGGGAGTCAAGATGGTCGGCGGCGGTGGGGGAGTCCTCGCCAATCGCCGGTTGCGGGTGCGCATGCAGGAAGAAGCCGACCGTCGCGGCGTACGACTCCTTCTCCCCTCGCAACTGCTGTGCACCGACAACGCCGCCATGATTGGTGCAGTCGGATCGCACTGGCTGTCCGAGGGTGTCTACACCGCCTGGGACGGGCAGGTTGATCCGTCGATGTCGCTCGACATCCGATGACCGGAGGCGGTCTGCGGGTTGGTCGGATTTTCGGCATTCCGATCGTCATCGACACCTCGTGGCTGGTGATCTTCTTCCTGATCGTCTTCTTCTTCTGGGCTGATCTGGTCGATGCCCAGGGGCGCGGGTTGATGGATCCGCTCGGGAAGCCTTCGCTGTGGCTGGCTGCCTTCTTTGGGGCTTTCCTGTTCTTTGCGAGTGTGCTGGTGCACGAGCTGAGCCACTCGGTAATTGCGGTTCGACGGGGCACAACCGTGCGGAGGATCCGGCTGTTTGTTTTCGGCGGGGTCTCGGAAATCGAATCGGAAGCGGCTACCCCGCAGGACGAGTTGGCGATCACGATTGCGGGCCCGGCTTCGTCGTTTGCCCTCGGGGCGTTGTTCCTGGGTTTGGCAGCGATCATCGGTGATCGATCAGCCTTCGACCAGCTGTTTGGCCGGTTGGGATGGATCAACGTTCTCCTAGGAGGATTCAATCTGCTTCCCGGGTTTCCGCTCGACGGTGGTCGGGTGTTGCGCTCGATCGTGTGGCGAACCACCGGTGACTACCACCGGGCCACCCAGATTGCCGGCAACGGCGGCCGGGTTGTGGCCGGCGGGATGATCGCCGTTGGGGTATTGAGTGTCTTCTTCCGGGGCGATTTCGGGGGGTTGTGGTGGATCGTGCTCGGCTGGTTCCTGTTCCAGGCCGCCGGGGCGGCGCTCACCCAACTGACGGTCCAGGAGGGACTCAATGGCGTGGTCGCCGCCCAGGTCATGACCCGCACACCGCTGGCCGTCGACGCCAACCTGACGCTGCAGCAGGTGTTCGACGATCATTTCATGGCCAACAACGTGTCCGCTTTCCCCGTTCTTCAGGAAGGCAGGGTGCGGGGGTTGATCTCGCTCAAACAACTCGGTGAGGTCCCTCGTGACCGGTGGGATGAGGTGCGTGTCTCTGACACGATGCAGGTCCTGCAACCGGAGGATGCCGTTGGTGCGGACACACCTGCCGAGGAGGTCCTGACCAAGTTGAGTGGGACCGGTCAGCGCGTGGTCGTGGTGGAGGACGGAAGGCTGGTCGGCGTGGTCACGGCCAGCGATATCACCCGGTGGATGCAGCGGCAATCGCTTTCGTGACCTGGTTGGTGGTTATCGTGGGGCCACAGTGACGGAGTGGTTGTGAAGGAGTGGTTGTGTTCGACATAGGAGCCTATTTCCTGGGCCTGGGAGCCGCGGCCGGTCTCCTGACCATCGTGTGGATCGTGAGCCTCATTCGCAAAGACGCCGGCATTGTCGATCCATTCTGGCCTCTCGTCTTCATCACGCTCGGGGCAACGTATCGATTTGCCAGCGACACTGAATACAGCGCCCGTCCGGCGGTAGTGCTCGGCCTGCTCTTCATCTGGGGTGTGCGGTTGTCTGTCTACCTGTTCTGGCGAAACGCCGGGAAGGGAGAGGACTATCGCTACCAGGCAATGCGGAAGAGGCAAGGTCCCGGTTCCCCGTCAAGAGCCTCTTCACCGTGTTCTGGCTGCAAGCCATGCTTGCGTGGATCGTCTCGCTCCCCTTGCTGGCGGCGGTGGATGGAACCAATGCCTGGGGATTATTCGACTATCTGGGCCTGGTGTTCTGGGTTGTCGGGTTCTCTTTCGAGGCAGTCGGCGACTTCCAACTGTCCCGATTTAAAGCAGACCCATCCAACCAGGGCAAGGTCATGGATCAAGGCGTGTGGGCCTATACCCGCCATCCCAACTACTTCGGCGACTTCATGGTGTGGTGGGGCTTCTTCCTCTTCGCTCTGGGCGCCGGTGGATGGTGGTCCTTTGTCGGACCCCTGGTGATGAGCGTGCTCCTCATGCGTGTCTCCGGTGCCGCCCTGCTCGAGAAAAAGCTCGGTAAGACCCGTGAGGGCTATGCGCAGTACGTGCGGACCACCAACGGGTTCTTTCCAGGACCGAAGAAAAAGGCCTAGCGGCCGTA
>CAVRAP010000013.1:0-84238 GCA_963718995.1 uncultured Actinomycetota bacterium | reverse complement strand
GCGTTTCTGGCTGCCCGCCGTCCGTGCCTCCGTGGGAGAACCGTGCCGATTCCATGACCTGCGACACACCCACGTCGCCCTGCTGATCGGCCAAGGTGAGCACCCGAAAGTGATCCAGCAGCGTCTTGGACACGGTGTCCATCAGAACGACCCTCGACACATACGGGCACCTCTTCGAAGGCCTCGACGAGGCCGCCGCCGAGCGCCTTGATGCCGCCTTCCATAAACTTCCTGTTGACAGGGTGTTGACAGAGCCTCCAACCAACGTCACCGAGCTGCACCCACAGGCGCGGGAAAACCCCAGTTGACCTGGGGTTTTCCTGGGTGGAGGTGAGGGGATTCGAACCCCTGGCCTCTTCCGTGCGAGGGAAGCGCTCTGCCGGGCTGAGCTACACCCCCAAGGGCGGCCGGAAGTTTAACGGGTTGATCAGGTATCGCCGAGCCGCTGAGCGAGGTCGCGCCGGAGCCGCTCTTGAACAATGGTGGCGGTGAGATCGGCCCGGCTCCGCTCGATCAGTGCCCGGGCGACGTCGGTTGTCCGCCGCAAACCGCCCGTCATCCCATCCGGATAGTCGAGGCTGGCCAGCAGCCCGTGAATGGTCTCCATTGACTCAAGGGCCGATTCCGCCTCGTCGAGCTGTTCTCCGCGCAACAGGTCAAGCATCCGGCGCCGCAGCTCGCCGACGGCTTCGCCGAGCCCGTTGAGGTAAGGGGTGACGCCGACACCGAGATCGGCAGGCAAGGGAATCGGTCTACCGAGGGCCAGTGCGTAGGTGGTACGAGCTTCGGCGTACTCCTTGGCGGCATCGTCGACAAAACCTGCGTATCGCACATCGCCGTGATCAGCGAGCATGGCCGCCGCTTCCGTCACCAGCGCCGCCGCCTCGTCCATCAAACGCTCCGCCTCCACCAGCTCACCGCGATGGAGAGACCGGATGGCATTGGCAGAGGAGCGAATGGTCTTCCGGCTCAACAACAGTGCCCGCTCGCGGGCTGCGTACTTGTCGTCGAGCTCCGCGTGGACAGCCTCTTCGAGTGGCTTAAGATCAGGTTGGTCCACGGGCTACCTCTAGGAGGAGGACACGATCCTCAGGTGGCGCTCCTCGGTCGTCTCTTCGACGGGCCGCAAATCGACAACGGCAGGAACCACCCGGCGCTGTTTGATCTGCAGGAGCATGGCCACATACCAGGCGCCCAGGGCATCGATCACGATGTGGGCGATCAGCAAACTCGAGGAACCCTGCCATATAGCCAGGATCAATGTGGTGACCGCCGCAAGACCAAGTCCGGCCAGCAGCTTGCGACGCCGGGACAGCACCCGCCGGCGAGCGAGTTCAGAGTTTTCGACGGCGTGACCGTGCACCGAGGCAAGCCGCGCGGTGATGCGGTTGAATTCTTGAGTCGATTGAAGTGGAGCATTTCGGCGCGAGACGAAGATCGACGGCAAAAGGTACGCCGCCCATGCTCCCGCAATAACGAGAGTTATCAGAATGGCAAGAGGGTTATCCAACGCTTATCTCCGCTCTTTCATGCCGGATCGAAGGTTAGGTGTTTCACCGCACAACGACAAGTCATCCGGAGTGCTCGCCGCCCCCCGAAGCGTGGTCGGATGGCCGGTCTGAGAGCAAAGCAACGGCATGGCTGAGGGCGGGCCCGATCACCGCCAGCGACTCTTCGACCCCGGCCACCGAGCCCGGGAGATTGACCACCAGCGTCGCCCCGGAGATGCCGGCGACGGCCCGGGAGAGCATGCCGTGGGGGTTGACTCCGAAGGTTGCAGACCGCATCGCCTCCGCTAAACCGGGAGCGTTCCGGTCGATCACCCGCGCAGTTGCCTCAGGAGTCAGGTCCCGCGGCCCGAATCCGGTTCCCCCGGTCGTCACCACCAGATCGATCTGCTTCCCGATCCAGGCGCGGAGCACGGCCTCGACCGGTTCTACCCCGTCCGACACCAGATCTTGCTTCGTTGCGAAACCAAGCGATTCGAGCATCCGAACCGCAGCCGGACCCGACCGGTCTTCTGCTTCTCCGCGACTCACACGATCGCTGATGGTGACGACGACCGCTCTCACCGGGTCCACTCCCCCGACCGACCTCCGGACTTGGCAACCAATCGAACCGTCTCAACGAAGGCCGCCCGGTCAACACCCTTGATCATGTCGTACACGGTGAGTGCCGAAAGAGAGGCGGCCGTCATCGCTTCCATTTCAACCCCGGTGCGGTCCCGGGTCGAGACGGTGGCTCGAACCGACGCTCCTCGATCGGAAAGGTCGATATCAATCGAGACCGACGTGATGGCGATCGGATGGCACAGGGGAATGAGTTCGGCAGTGCGCTTGGCCGCCATGATGCCTGCCACCCGGGCTACCGCCAGGGCATCCCCCTTGGGCAAATCCCCGGCGAATAGCCGGTCCCGGGTGGTGGGTTCCATGACGACGAGCGCCTCGGCGGTCGCGACCCGATCGGTTGGATCTTTCCCACCCACGTCCACCATGCGGACGTGGCCCTCCTCGTCGAGATGGGAGAACCGTTCTTCAGCCATCCAGCGCCTCACTTTTCGTTCGTGTCTCCGGCCATGTGAACATCTCCACGTCGATCTCATCGCCGGCTTCGACCGTGCCGGTTCCAACCGGACTGACGGCAAACGCATTGCCGTAGGCCAGAGCCGACAGCATGTTCGACAACTGCCCGCCGCTCAGTTCGGCGACCCACCTGCCGGTCGCATCGACCCGGGCCCTGACCCGCAGAAACACGACCTTTTCCGGATTGGTGTGGACCGTATGTAGTAATCGCCCCCGGACCCGGGGCCGATAGAGGCGCACAGCGCCCATCATGTGCAGCAGGGCGGGTCGCGCAAACTGCTCGAAAGCAACCATGACGCTGACCGGGTTGCCGGGCAGACCAAAGAACGGGGTGCCTTTGAGGAGACCGAAGGCGAATGGTTTGCCGGGTTGCATGGCCACCTGCCAGAAATTGATGTGCCCGATTTCCCGAAGCACCGTTTTGACGAGGTCGTACTCCCCCATGGAGACGCCACCCGAAGTGATGATGACGTCCGCTCGGGCAGCAGCCTCATCCAGCGTTGAACGCAGAAGATCGGCATCGTCGCGAACGATGCCGAGATCGATGACCTCGGCGCCGAATTCCACCAGCAGACTGTTGAGCAACACCCGGTTGGTGTCCCGGATCTGGCCCGGCTGCAACTCGGCAACGGACGGGTCCATAACCTCATCCCCCGTCGACAGAATGGCAACTCTGGGTCGCCGCCGGACGGACGGAGTCGATACCCCCAGCGAGGCCAGCACACCCAGATGGGCGGCCCCGAGACGCTCCCCGGCCTCGAAGACCCGGGTGCCGGCAACGACATCGCCACCGGCAGCTCGCACATTCGTACCCGCGCTTACGGCGGAAGCAATCGATACTTTGTTCTCCAACTGCTCAGTGTGCTCAACCTGGACCACAGCGTCCGCTCCACCCGGGATAGGGGCGCCCGTCATGATCTTGATGGCGGTACCCGGCCGCACGATGGATGAAGCAACGTACCCGGCCGGGAGATCTTCAATCACCTCGAGCTCGGCAGGCGGGTCTTGCACATCTGCAGATCGGACTGCATAACCGTCCATGGCTGAGTTGGCGAACGGTGGTACGTCATATGGCGCTACGACCGGCCCGGCCAGGACCAGGCCGGAAGCCTCGAGGAGCCCGACCGAGACAACGGGTAGAGGAGACACGGCAGCCAGCACGTCCTTGCGGGCTTCCGGCAGTGGCCTCACAGCGTTTCTACCAACCCGGCCAGGTACGCCCGGTATTCGGTTCCCCACTCCTCATGGGTCAGACCAATCACGGTCGAAGCTTCGAGCAACCCGAGTGGATTCCCAACATCGAGCAAATCCTGACCGGCCACATACCCCAGGCAACGGCCGGATTCTCCCAGTTGCGCTATCGCGTCGGTCAGCTGGATCTCGCCTCCGACCCCGGGCGGCAGGCTCTCGAGGATGGCAAACACTTCGGGGGTGAACAGGTATCGCCCGATCAAGCCCAGGTCGGATGGAGCATTGGCGGCGCCGGGTTTCTCGACCGCACCCTCTACTTCGACAACCTCCTGACTGCGCCAGCTTCCCGGGACGATCACCCCGTAGCGTTCGAGAAATTCGGTAGTGAGCCGGCGAAGACAGACGACCGACGTGTCCTCGAAGGCATCTGCCATCCCGGGGAGCACATCCCCGCCGGGGCGAGGGATGTTGTCGGCCAGCACACAAAAGAAGGGCCGATCCGCCACCGTCTCTCGAGCCGTGAGCACCGCATGACCCAGCCCGTGGGGAACCTCCTGCACGACGGGAATAATCTTCACTTCTTCGAGACCCGGGAGGGGGCCTTCCTCCCAGAAATGCCGTTCGACCAGCGTGCCAACGCCCGGGTCGACGATCAGAATCACCTCGTGGGCGCCGGCCCTGACGGACTCTTCCACGGCGTATTGAATGGCCGGTCGGTCGACCACCGGAATCAAAGCCTTTGGGACGACCCTGGTTGCCGGCCGCATCCTGGTACCCCGCCCCGCCGCAGGAACCACCGCTACCTCAACATTCATTCCCCCACAACCTTTCTCTCCGAACCGCGAACCAGTCGGGCGATATTGCCACGATGCCGGTACATGACCAATACCACTGCTGCAGCCAACCAGACCAGAGCCCAGCCTCGCGCCCCGTCGAGCCACACGGCCAGCGGCAAAGCGAGCGCCGTCCCTGCGATGGAACCTACCGAAGCAATTCTCGACGCGACGACGACGCCCCCGAACACGAGGACCATCCCCAGTCCCGCCCACGGAGTGACCCACAGCAACACGCCTGCGAAGGTTGCCGCTCCTTTTCCTCCCCGGAAACGGTGGAAGACCGGGTAACAGTGCCCGATCACCGCGGCCAAACCGCCGGCTACGGCCATGGTGGCGCTGCCGCCCAGATAGGTTCCGAGGGCCGCTGCGGCGACGCCCTTGAGGAGATCGCCCAACAACACGAGGGCCCCCGCCTGTTTGCCCATCGATCGCAGTGCGTTCGAGGCACCAGGGTTCCCGCTACCCAAAGCGTAGATGTCCTCACCTTTGAGACGGGCGACGATCACGGCGAAATCGAGACTGCCGATGAGGTAGGCAAGTCCAAGCGCAGCGACGGATCGGAGCATGGTTGCAGCATATTGGAATCCGGGGCGTTGTCGGAGCCGGCGCCCCCGAACCTCGGGCTGCGGGCGCAGACCACACGGCTTGATATCATGGTTTGTCTTCGCTCGAGGAAACCCGATCGGTCGTGCCTACCTACGAATACGCGTGCAAGAAGTGCGGTGAACGCTTCGACGTCGTTCAATCGTTCAGCGAAAAGGCCCTGACCAAGCACCCGGGGTGCGGCGGCGACCTGCAGAAAGTCTTCCACCCGGCCGGGATCATCTTCAGGGGATCGGGGTTCTATGTGACCGACTCCAAGTCGAGCAGATCAACATCGAGCAGCTCGCGATCGAGCAGCTCCAAATCCAGCGACTCGAAATCCAGCAGCTCCAAATCCAGCGACTCGAAATCCAGCGACTCCAAATCCAGCGACTCCAAATCGGGTGGATCCAAATCGGGTGGATCCAAGGGCGATTCGTGATCGGTGTCGTCGGGGGTACGGGTTTCTATGAGTTTCTCGAGAACGCCCGCGAACTGGCCGTCGCTACGCCCTTTGGGGATCCGTCGGCCCCGCTGACGCTGGGTTCCATTGACGGGGTCGAGGTGGCGTTTCTCCCCCGTCACGGTCGCGACCACCAGTTTCCACCCCACGTAGTTCCGTATCGCGCCAACCTCTGGGCGTTGCGGGAGGTCGGAGTCGACCGGATCATCAGCCCCACCGCCGCCGGGAGCCTCGTCGAGGAATACGAACCAGGGCACCTGGTCGTATCGGACCAACTGGTCGATCGCACCTGGGGAAGACCATCGACTTTCTTCGAAGGCCCCGAGACCGTGCATGTTTCTTTCGCCGATCCCTACTGCTCCGAACTTCGCCCCCTGGCCATCGCATCGGTCCGGGCAGCCGGGGCCACCGTTCACGAACGGGGCACCATGGTGGTCATCCAGGGACCCCGATTCTCAACCCGAGCCGAGAGCAGATGGTTCGCCGAGCGAGGATGGCAAGTGATCGGCATGACCCAAGCGCCTGAAGCCGTCCTGGCTCGCGAGCTGGAGATGTGTTTCGTGAACATCGCCGTGTTGACCGACTACGACGTTGGCGTCGAAGGAGACATCCCGCCGGTGAGCCACGCTCTGGTTGTTGAACGATTCCAGGCGACCCTGAGCACCCTGCAAGCTGCTCTGAGGGTCCTGGTTCCCCAAGCCGCACAGACGCCACGGTCTTGTGTGTGCGCCACTGCCCGATCCGCAGCCGGCGGGTAGATCAGCCCGGAAAACAGTTCGAAACGGCCATCTCGCCCGCGCCTTCGGTCTCACAGTGGAGAACGATCCTCTTCCCAACCAGGTCCAGGGGCGATACGTTGCCAACGTGTACTGGTTCCGACGCCCCCCGTATCTCCGCTGGGCCGCCGCCGCCCTCCTCGTGATGATGGCTGTCTGGCTGGATCTGCGGCCCGAACCTACCGAACGGCGACCCTTCGCAGCCGTCGATCTCGCCGAAGGAACCGTGATCGAAAAGGAGATGATCGACTGGAAAGCGGTCCCGGCGGATCTGCTGCCTGATCCGGGGGATCCGGTGGGGACGGTTTCCCGGTCGGTGGCAGCCGGAGAGCCGCTGGTTTCCTCGGCAGTTGCCCGGGATCGGGTTGCCGCCCCACCAGGATGGTGGACGCTGGAGATTACTCTGCCGCACGGGACCTACCCTGGTCAGTCGGTCCACCTCGTCGTGCTGTCTGACGTGATCAACGAGCCACCTGAGGCCATCTCGGGGATGGTGATAGCCCCGGCGCCGCCCCGCGACCCGTTGGCCATGGAGGATGTCCCCGGGTTGGTCGCCGTCCCGGCCGAATCTGCAGTCCGCGCGGCGGCGGCCGCAGCCGAATCGGCAGTGACGGTCATCCTGGGCAACTAATGGTCAACCGTCTCCGCGGTGGTCCATCTGAGTGGCCGGGTTGAGGTGTCGGCAGGGAGCACCAGCTCGAACCTGCTCCATCCGTCGGCGTGTCGATAGGACAGGTCGCCGGACATCTGCCTGGCCAGCCTGCGTGCAACCGTCAAGCCCAACCCGACCGAGGGAGGCAGTCCTGGCACATCGCGGGCCCGGTGGTATGCCTCGAAGATCGATTCCCACTCCGAGGCGGGCAGCGCCGGCCCATTGTCTTTGACAATGACCGCGACGGTTTTCTCATCCGATTCAATGCGCACGACCACCCGATCGCCTCCGTGTCGCACGGCGTTCCCGATCAGATTTCGTAGGATCTGGCGAACTCTGCCTCCGTCTGCGTAGGCGGTAGCTTCGCCGTTGACTTCGCAGCCTGATGGCATGGTGCTTCGGAATGGGACTAGAGCACTCTCGACTTGCCGGCGCAGCTCGACTGGCTTGGGAACCACCGTCAGGTTTTGGTCATCCATGCGGGCGGAAACCAGCAGATCCTCGACGATGAGCGCAACCTCCTGGCTTTGATCCGCGATGATCGCCACCAGTTCCTCGACCTCGACGGGAGCGAAGGCGGCGAGATGGTCCCGGAGTTCGGCCGCCAACCCCACCACAGCACTCAACGGCGTGCGGAGTTCATGGCTGACCGAAGCGATGAATTCGTCCTTGGCCGAGTGGAGCGTTTGCAGCTCATGGAGATGCCTGCTGCGGGATTGCGAACGCTTGATGAGAAGGGACAGCACACCGGCGAGGGCGAGCAGACCGGGCACCAGAATCTGGAGGACCAGGACTGCGCGTTTTTCCTCCTCAATGGATAGGACAAGGTGTTCGTTCTCTTCGAGTTGCACAGCCAGTATCGGACTCCGCAGGTCGCGTTCCCTTCGGTCCAAATCCTGTGAGGCCATGAGGAGGGCACCCGACTCGTCGAGGATCGACGCTTCAACCACAGCCTCGACATAGGCATCGAATCCTGCCGCTATGTCGCCGAACAAAGCTCCCTCGTCGGCATCCACCATCGCCTGTAGTTCGGTAACACTTGCATGGAAAGCAGCCGTCGCCTCTGAGAACCGCGCATCGCCAAGATTTCCAGCGGCACCGTCGCCCAACGGATCGGTCGAATTTGCCCTGGCCTCAGCCACCTGTTGGAGCGAAGCTTGCATCTGCGCCAGCAACACTGCCTCGGTTGCCTCTTTGCGCGCTCGAGTGGAAGCCGTAACGGTCGCGAGCACAGCAAGGGCGATAGTGATGGCGATGACAACAAGTGCAAACACGAACAAGCCGGTCTTCGCCGACGACCGTTTCGAGCGGCCGCGCGTGGTCAACAACATCCTTTGATCATCGGCTGGAGGGTTCCCGGTATTGAGCGTTCTCACCGGGTTGGCACCGTCCGGCTATCCTGCCGCCGATGCTGGAAGCGATGCTGTGGGGTCTGGTACAGGGCCTGACCGAATTCCTACCGATTTCCTCTTCCGGACACCTCGTCCTCGTCCCGGCCTTCCTCGGGGTGGAACCTCCCGACCTGGCCACGTCGGCGGTGCTGCATCTCGGCACACTGGCCGCCGTGCTCGTGTACTACCGAAAGGACCTGGCCCGCATGGTCCATTTCCGGAAGGACGCTGAAGCCCGCCACACCGTGATCCTGCTCATCATCGGCACGATCCCGGCGACGATCGGAATCGTGCTTGAACGGCAGTTGGAACTGTTCCAGGAGTCCGTGACCGCTGTGTCGGTCGCCCTGTTGGTGACCGGCGTGGTGCTCTTCATCTCGGGGTTCATCGTCCGGAGAGCCAGGACACTCGAGCAAGCAACCACTACCGATGCAGTGCTGGTCGGTATCGCCCAGGCCACCGCTTTGCTCCCGGGTATCTCCCGTTCCGGAATGACGATTACCGCCGCATTGGGACGGGGCCTCGGTGCCGAACAAGCTGCCCGGTTCTCCTTCCTTCTGGCGGTTCCGGCCATCGCCGGAGGCGGCATCATCGAGACCGTGCAACTCGCCGGCGAGGGAGGCATCCCATCCGAGGTGTGGTTGGGCGTGCTGGTCGCAGCCGTGTCCGGATATCTGGCCATCGCCTTCCTGATCAGGACCCTGGTGCGGATCGGGCTCCGCCCGTTCGCGCTCTACTGCTTCGTGGTCGGCATCCTGGCGCTCATCCTGCTGTAGCTCGCTCCGCTCGCAGTTCTCAGTTCTCAGTTTTCAGAAGGCATGACTGATGACTGATGACTTCTTCCTACTGGGCGTAGTTGGAGCTCGCCCGGAGTGTCTCAGCGATATGCACATTGACCAGGGCGGGCCGACCACTGGCGGACGCCCGCTCGAGGGCCGGGCGGATTTCGTCCGGCTGGTCTACAAACTCGCCGTACCCGCCCAACCCTTCCACCATCGCGTGGTACGGACGTATACCGAGGTCGGTGGCGACGAGCCGGTCCGGGAAGAACGCCCGATGGAAGGTCTTGATGTTGTTCCAAACGCCGTCGTTGCCGACCACCCCGATGACCGGAAGTCCGAACCGAACAAACGTGTCGAACTCCATACCGTTGAAGCCGAAGGCGCCGTCCCCGTAGACGATTCCCACCCGGCGATCGGGATGGACCGCCTGGGCGGCGAGGGCGAACGGGGCACCGGTACCGAGGGCGCCGAAAGCACCGGCGACGAGTACCTCGCCCTGATTGGCCGGACGGAGCCACTTGGCGGTGGTCGAGACAATGTCTCCTCCGTCGAGAGACACGATCGAACCGGCGAAGAAATCTGCAACCTCCCGGGCGAAACGCTCCGGTTGAACAGGCGAAGCGGCCGACTCCGCCGCCAACCCGGCCTGAGCCTGCGCGTCGGTCTCGGCCTCCATGATGAGCTTGGTCCACGGGGGAACCCCGGTGACGGCAAACCGGTCGGCGGCTTCATTGAGCCCGGCAAGGAAGCGGCCAGGATCGGCAGTGAGTGCCGTGTGGGCGGGTCGATTCCATCCAACCTTGGTGGGATCCGCATCGACCTGGACGACGTGGGCTTCGGGGTGGATCTTCTGCCCGTAGCCGGTCCGGAAGTCCCAGTCGACTCCGAGCGATAGGACCAGATCGGCATCGGCGAAGGCCATCGACCGTTTCCGATTCCCGAGCAGCGGGTGCCCGGAAGGAAGCGTTCCCCGGGCGTTGCCGCTCAAGAACACGGGAGCCGCCAGTAGGTCGGCAAAACGCCTCAGCTCGTCCTGGCCGCGTAAGCCGTCTCCGGCAAACACAACCGGTCGTTCGGATCGGGACAAGAACCCGGCGACCTCGTCGATGTCGACCTCCGATACGCCGGGCGGTGCAGGTCGATGGCCCGCCGGCCAGGCGATCGTCGACTCCTCGACCGTGTCGAACTGCACATCCATGGGCACGTCCAGAAAGACCGGCGCTCCCCGACCGGCAAAGGCATGACGGGCGGCGGTGGCGATGTAGTCGGCCAGCCGGTCGGTCTCCCAGGCCGTGGCCGCCCAGGCGGTGATGGAGCGGAAGAGCTGCGGATGATCCATCTCCTGCAAACCGCCCTTGATTTCCTGACGGATGAAGTGGCGTCCGCCCAGCAGCAAAACCGGGGCACCCGAGAACCAGGCATTGGCGACACCGGTGATTGCATCGGTCACACCCGGCCCGGCGGTGACGGCTGCAACACCAAGTTTCCCGGTGAGCCGGTGGTACGCCTCGGCGGCATGGACCGCGGCTTGTTCGTGGCGTACATCAACGACCCGGATGCCTTCCTGGACGCAACCGTCGAGGATGCCGACAATGTGGCCGCCGGTGAGCGTGAAGATCGTATCGACGCCTTCATACGTGAGAGCCCGGGCGATGATCTGTCCACCGTGAATCTTGGCCATGGGGCAAAAGATAGCGGCCAGCTACCAGTGACCAGTGACCAGTGACCAGTGACCAGTGACCAGTGACCAGTGACCAGTGACCAGTGACCAGTGACCAGTGACCAGTGACCAGTGAAGGCATACCACCTCCTTCATTCGGATTTGAACTGGAAACTGGAAACTGGGAACTGGGAACTGGAAACTGCGAGCTGCAAGCTGCAAGCTGCGAGCTGCGAGCTCAAAAGTAGTGCGGACACCAGGGCCGGCGATCCCAGCCGAACATCTGGTCGGCCCGCCGGACCGCAGTGATGTCCCCGGTGACGCGACCGGCTTCATGCAGCAACCGGAAACTTCCATCGCCGAGGTAGCGCGAGCTGAGGCCGGCGACATCGAGCGTGAACTCGGGCGCCGCCGTCGACCGGCGGCACTGCGCGCCTTCGGGCCCTCCTTCGAGTTCGAACACACCGCCGACGCCGGGGAGGAACGGGTCCACCACTTCGAAGACCACTCGACCCGCCACCGCATAACGACGACCCGCCAAGGAAGCTGGAATGTCGAGTAACCGCGCCCACAGGCCATCACTCTGTTTGATCTTCAGCCGGCGGGGATCGGTCAGGATCGCCGACAGCAGCAACTCGGGAGGGCGGGTCTGCGTCTTGATGGTCTGGATGAGGTCAACGGAAAAGGCATACCGCCACAGCGCCACTTCCGCAGCTGGTGTCAACGCCATCAGTTCTGCGGCGAGCAATTCGCCGGCTGCGTGCCCTTCCTCCCACTTCTCGCGAACCCGGTAGCGCAGATACCCCAGGTCGTTTCCTGCATCGGCATAGAGGACGAAGCGGTTGGCGGTCAGGCCGTCCCGCCAGTGCTCCAGGTCGAGGACATACAGATCCCATTGTGCGGTGCCGCGCGGTGAGGAAACCGGGCCAGGTGGTCCCCATTCGCTCGTAGATCCCCGGCATGACCCGGCGAGCTTCGTCCTTCTCAACGAGGCGTAGGTGACCCGGGGTCGGAATCCCCGTCGCCAGAACGGCATGCTGGCGATCGATCTGGAAGCTTGCGTCAACGGTGGCAACGCCGTAGCCGAAGCGGCCGTAGATAGCGCTCTCGGAGGCTCGCAACACGGAGAGGGGTTCTTCTCGAGATCGAACCTCGTCGAAGTGGTAGCGCATGATGTCGGTGAGGACCCCCCGGCGGCGATGGGTGGGAAGCACGGCAATAGCCGTCAGACCGCCGGTCTTGACGGCGCCCCCCGGCGTCGTCAGTTCGAACGAGTCGGCGCCACCGGTCCCGACGAACTGTTCACCATCCAGGGCGACGATCGACCGGTCGAATTCGAACGTCTTCTGCAACGCTTTGAGCTCCTCATCCTTCTCATCGAAGTTGAAGGCGCGCTCCCAGACCCGGGTAAAGGCGCGCAGCTCATCTGGGCCAATGGGACGGACGGGATGGGACATGACACCAGATTAGGCAACGGAGAGAACGCGGTGACGGCGAATATCGCCTACTCCCGGTAGCTCGACTAGCGTCGCTCCATGTCGCTGCACATCAATACCCTCACCATCGATGCCGCCCATCCCCAGGAGTTGGCGGCCTTCTGGGTCGCCGCATTGGATTGGCATCTGATCCACCAGGATGACCGGCAAGCGTTGATTGCTCCGAGCCTCGAGCCTTCGGCGACCCCGGGGGGAATCGCCGTGCTCTTCCACCACAACCCCGACGCCAAGATGGTCAAGAACCGCTGGCACTTCGACCTCGTTCCCGACGATCAGGACGCCGAGGTGCGCAGGCTCGAAGAACTCGGCGCGGCCCGGGTCGATATCGGCCAGGGCGATGTCCGGTGGGTCGTTCTGGCCGACCCCGAAGGCAACGAGATCTGCGTGCTCCGGAGCTTCAATTCGTAAGGTCTACCCTGCCAGCACGGACTCGACCGTGAGGGCCGTCTGCACACCCCGCTTCGCCAGATCGTCATAGAACGGTTGCGGCGCAACCGCCGTCTCAGGTGGATGCACACCCGGCCTGGACAGCTTCCCCGAGCCCAACCACCGGGCGATGATCGCGGCAGGCGACCCGACCACGACCGTGCCTCCGGCCACCTGCAATTCCTTGGACGGCCACGCCGTTGTGTCGAGACGGAGACGCACCGGCTCACCGTCTCGCATCCCCTCCGCCACCGTAGCGATATCTTTGAAACCGGCATGCTGGGGAGGTTCCGGTTTGAGTTCCTCCAGGAGATCGACCAGCAATCGGCGCGGCACAACGCCTTCCACCGATCCGACGCGGCGGGGCGTGGTTGAAGCCAAGCCGAGCCCGGCGAGGAATTGCAGCTTGCGCAGCGCCGCTTCGGGAAACCCGAAGAACGCAATCTTGAACTCGCACGCTTCGATCCCCTTGTCGGCCAGGCTGAGCGGGATCGTGGCCACCTCAGAATGCAACGACAGGTGAGTCTTGGCGTACCCGATCGGTTCCTTGAACGAGAACATCTCCTCTTCAGAAAGCGGGTCGAGATCGACAAACTCCCCGGCCCGGAACACCATGGCCCGTTCCGTGATCTCGTCGAAAATGGTCCACAGCGAGTAAGGCCATTTGAGGGAGTCGGACGGATCGACCGTTGCGCCGTTGTAGATGATCACCGAGCGGACGGTGTCCAACCGCGCCGCCAGATCACCGGCGTGGACGTTGGCGATCCCCGGACATGATCCGATCCCCAGAACGGCGGTCAAGCCCGCCTCCCGGAACCGGTCGCCCAGCTCGAGTTGCTTTCTGGTCGTGAAGAACAAACCACCCAGATCTGTGTAGTGGGCACCGGCCCGAAGGGCACCCTCCATGACGGCCAGGTTGATCTGGTATTGCGCGGCGTTGACGACCACATCGGCGCCGGCCAGGAAGGCATCGAGAGAGACCGGGTCTCGAACGTCGACCGCGGCGTGATCAAAACCGTGTTCTTTGGCCACCAAAGCGGCCCGTTCCCCGTCGAGATCGCCAATCACGACGGCTTCCGGACTGTCCCAGGTGGCCAGATCTCGTGCCACTACTGCGCCGATGATCCCTGCTCCGAGGAGCGCAATTCGCATGGTTGTGACCTCGCTATCTCAAGCAGTTGCTTCGGTGAGCGCTTCGTCGAAAGCAGTCAACGTGGTCGCCACGTCCTCGTCGCTGAGCGCCGCACACAAGAACCACGGTTCGAGAGCATCGTCGACGGGCATAACCCCTCGCCGGATCATCCCGCCCACCACATCTCCATACAGCTCATCGTTGTGGTGCGCGGAATCCCGGAAGTCCCTGGGCGGGTCTTCGCTGAAAACGATGCCGAACATGGCAGGAACCCCGACAACGTGTGCGGTAACCCCCCGGTCTGCGCAAATCCTGCCCACCCCCTCCATCAAGGCGGTGCCTGCCTTCTCCAATCGGGCATACGGCTCTCCGGTGGACAAGACGTCGAGCGTGGCCCCGGCCGCAGCGGCCGCCACCCCGTTCCCCGAGTACGTGCCCGCCTGAGCGATTCCACCTTTGGCCCAGGCCTGAATCACTTCACCGCGACCGGCAATGGCCGCGACCGGGAAGCCGTTGCCCATCGATTTGGCAAACGTGCCGAGGTCGGGAGTCACTCCGAAATACTCTTGCGCTCCTCCCAGTGCGATACGAAACCCGGTCTTCACCTCATCGAAGATGAGGACGCTTCCGTACTTGTCACAAATCTTGCGGAGCCCCTCCAGGAAGCCTTTCTCCGGCATGATCCCGAACGCGTTGCCGAGCATCGGTTCGACGATGATGGCGGCGATGGTATGGCCCTGATCGCGAAAGAGGCGCTCGACCAGTTCGAGATCGTTGAACGGCAAGGTACGGATGAACGAGCTGATGACATCGGGAATGCCGGATGAACTCTGCACCGGAACGGGCCGGTACCGGGATCCCATGGCGCTTGGCGGGGATCCGGCAGTCGAGAACATCACGTAGTCGTGGACGCCGTGATATTGACCCTCAAATTTCAGAATGACGTCTCGCCCCGTATAACCACGAGCCAGGCGGACGGCATGCATGGTCGCTTCGGTGCCGGTATTGGTGAACCGAAGCGCATCCACCCACGGAACGGCGGCGCGGAACTTCTCGGCCGCCACAACCTCGCGGGCAGATGTCATCGCAAAGGTCGTCCCGGCGGCTGCCGCTTCGGCCACCGCCTGTGCCACGTCCGGGTGTCCGTGTCCCAGCACGACCGGACCGAACCCACACTGGTAGTCGATATAGCGATTGCCGTCCATGTCGTAGACGTAGGCGCCTTCACCCCGATCGATGACCAGGGTGTCGTCGTCACCCCAGTAGCGGAACTGACTGGAGACTCCGTTGACCAGGTTGGCTTTCGCCCGCGCGAACCATGCCGCCGTATTCTCGCCTTGCAGTCCCATCATTCTCCCTTTCGTCTGGTGGACGGCCGATCAACTCCGTTGCGTGGAGTCAGTCACCTTGGTCGCCGTACCACCATGGCTTGTCTTCCAGTCGCATGTTCCAATGCACATGCCGCATCGAAGTGAACGCCTCCATGCCTTCGAGACCGAGTTCGCGTACGTTGCCGCTGGCCCGCATCCCGCCGAAGGGGGCCGCCAGGTTGTCGACGACCGGGTCGTTGACCCAAACGGTGCCGACGGCCAGTTGTTCGTAGGCGCGCCGTACGCGATCCGGAGTATGGGTGTAGCAGCTGGCCCCGAGACCGTAGGGCGTATCGGCTGCGAGTGCGAAGGCCTGGTCGTCATCGTCGAAGGCCATGATCGGCAAAACCGGCCCAAACGTCTCTTCCTTCATGAGCTCCATGCTGTGATCAACATCGACCACGACGGTTGGCTGAAGATAGAAGCCGGACGACCCGTCCGGGACCGTCCCGCCAGCCAGAATCTTCGCTCCCTTCGCCTGAGCCGCCGTCAACTGTTCGAGCACTTTGGCCCGGCCCCGCTCGTTGCGCATCGGCCCTATCTGGGTCCGGGGATCGAACGGATCGCCGACATGCAACCCAGAGGCCAGCTCGACAACCCGGTCGACAAAACGGTCGTAGATGCTCCGATGGACGTACACCCGTTCGGTGGAAGTGCACACCTGACCTGCGTTGAGGAACGACGCCCAGACCACCGCCTTGGCAGCCAGATCAGCATCGACATCATCGAAGATGATCGCCGGGTCCTTTCCCCCGAGTTCCAGGTGAGTGGGTTTTGCCATCTGACTGCAGATCGCCCCGATCCCGGCACCAACTTCTGTCGAGCCGGTGAAGGCGACCATGTCGGTGTGCGGATGGCGGACCAGTTGCTCCCCGACCGTTCGGCCGCTCCCGGCAACCACGTTCACCACACCGGGCGGGGTCGTTGCGGCAAAGACCTCCGCCAGGACCAACGTCGTCAACGTCGTTTCCGAGGCAGGCTTGATAACCACGGTGTTGCCGGTGGCCAGGGCCGGCGCCACTTTGAAGGCCAGCAACAGTAAGGGGTAGTTCCATGGAATCAGCGTGGCGATAACACCGTACGGGGCTCGCACGACGAGCGACAGTTGTCCCGATTCGTTGGAGGGTGCGATCCGCCCGCCGTGGACACGGGCCAGCTCGGCGTATTGGCGGAACACATCGGCGATCATGTCGACGTAGAGAAGGTTGCGAGCGTACGGTCGACCGGTCTCTTTCGTGGCGATGTCGGCCAGGTCGCCCTTGCGCTTGCGTATCTCCTCGGCGACCGCATGCATGGCAGCACTGCGCTCCGGTTGCGGAGCCGCCCACCACGAGGACTGGGCTAGAGACGCAGCCGCTACCGCGGCATCGACCTGGTCTGGTGAGGCAGAAGCAACGGAGTCGATCGGTTGGCCGGTGGCGGGATCAAGAATGACGAACGGCTCAGCAGAGCCGAGCTCCAAAGCTCCGTTGATCAGTAGGGGGCGTTCCGGCACATTCTCACCGACTGGAATCCTAACCTCTTTCATGGCCGGCCCGCGTTCGCGACACCCTACGATTCTGCAGACAAGACCAACGATCCAGAGGTGGCATGGTGGCCGAGAATCTCAAGCTGTACATCGCCGGGGAATGGACGGAAGGGACAGGAGACGATGTCCATGAGCTCAGGAGCCCGGTGACGGGTGAGCACATCGCCAACGTGCCGCTCGCCTCTCCTGCCGACATCGATCGGGCCGTGGCGGCCGCCCGAGCCGCCACCGAGGAGATGCGCCATTGGTCGGCCTTCGAACGAGCCGACCTGTGCCTGCGCATCGCCGCCGCGATCGAGCCACTCGAAGAGGAGATCGCCAGGATTCAGACCCTCGAACAGGGCAAGCCCTTTCACGCCGAATCGCTGGACGACATTGCCGAAGCCAACCAGTATTTCTACAACGCCGCCGAGGACGCCAAACGCCTGGCGGGTGAGGTGATCCCAACCTCCGACCGGCACAAGCGGATGTTCACGTTCCGTCGCCCGGTAGGTGTTTGGGCAGCGATCACACCCTGGAACTTCCCCGTCACTATCCCCCTCGAGTACGTGGGCCCCGGACTGGCTACCGGAAACGCCCTCATCGTCAAACCCCCCGAGTTCACGTCATGGGCGCTTCTGAAACTGGCGGAAGCTTTCGACGAAGCAGGAGTTCCCAAGGGGGCCGTATCGATCATCCCGGGCGGTGCCCGCATCGGCGAACACCTCGTCACGCATGACGGGATCGACGCAATCGGCTTTACGGGTTCGTCGGCCACCGGCAAGAAGATTGTCTCGCAGATGGGCATCAAGCGATCGATCATGGAGATGTCCGGCAACGGCCCGACCATCGTCGCGGCGGACGCCAACCTCGAAGCGGCGGCTTCACTGGCTGTGTACGGCGCCTACTACAACGCCGGTCAGGTGTGCTGTGCAACCGAAAGGGTGATCGTTCTGGAAGAAGTGCGCGACGAGTTCGTCCGACTCGCCGTCGAGGCATCTTCGGCCGCCGTGCTGGGCGATCCGTTCGACGAGAAGACCACCATGGGCCCGCTGAACAACGAACCGACCGCCGCCAAGATGGATCGGCAAATGGCCGAAGCTCGCCAACGGGGGGCCGAGATCCTCGTCGGCGGTGGCCGAGCCCCGGGCTTTCCAACCGATCTGTACTACGACTTCACCATCGTCGACCGGGTCTCCGAAGACAGCGCTCTCTCGCGGGAGGAGTCGTTTGGTCCCGTGCTGCCCATCCTCACAGCTGCCGACGATGACGAGGCGATCGCCATTGCCAATCGCTCCAATCTCGGTCTCCAGGCAGCGGTCTTCACCTCCAGTCTCGCCAAGGCGTTCTGGTACGCGGATCGGGTCAGGTCCGGAACGGTTGTGGTCAACGACTCGACCGACTTCTGGGAGACGTTCCAGCCATTCGGCGGCGCGGCGGGGACCGATAGCGGGTGGGGGCGGGGACGCCTCGAGGAGTTCACCGATCTCCAGACCGTGGTATTCGACCTCAAGAACGTGCGATAAACCGAGGTAGACAGAGGACCAATAACGAGAGAAGTGGGGCGGTGCTGCCGCCCCACTTCTTCCTTTCCAACTGCTGTCTAGCTCTTGGCTTGCGTGAAGAAGTCCTGGTATTGGAGTTCGAAAGCACCGGTGTTCTCGATGAACTCCAACCGCTCCATGGTCGCGTCATCAGGGAAGATCGCCGTATCTTCGAGGATCTCCGGATCGATGAACTCCTTGGCCGCCGAATTCGGGCTGGCGTAGAAGTTCCAGTTGGTCAACTGAGCGCCTTTCTCCGCGTCGAGGATGAAGTTGATGAACGTGTGCGCCGTGCACGGGTGTTCGGCTTCAGCCGGAATCGCCATGTTGTCGACCCACACCGTCCCACCTTCTTGCGGCATGAAGTAGTAGTAGTCGTCCCAACCGTCGATCTCGTCGAAGGTGAGGAAGAAGTTGCCGTTGTACCCGTGGGAAATGGCTACTTCGCCGTTGACCAGGTCGTCGGTGTACTGGTCCGAGTCGAACTTGATGATGCTGTCACGGGCAGCCGAGATCAGGTCCGCCGCCTCTTGCAGTTCGGTTTCACTCGTGGAATTGAGTGAGTACCCGAGATACTTGAGGGCCGCTCCTATCGTTTCGCGTGAATCGTTGAGCATGGAAACCGGCATCCCGGCGTTCATCTCCGGATCGAATACCAGGCCCCAGCTTTCCTCGAAGTCCTCTCCGAGAACGGCCAGATCGACACCGAGCCCGGTGGTGCCCCACTGGTAGGGGACCGAGAACTCGCTGGTCGGATCAAACGGCGGGTTGACAAACTGATCGTCCAGATTGGCCAGATTGGGGACGGCAGCTTTGTCGATGGGATACAACAACGCGTCTTCCACCATGATCGAGATCATGTAGTCCGATGGGACGATCAGGTCGTAGACGACGCCGGCCTGGATCTGGGCCAGCATGGCCTCGTTTGATTCGTAAAACGTCTCAACCACGTCGACGCTGTAGGTGCTTTCGAACTCGGTGATCAGGTCCGGGTCGATGTACTCGGACCAGTTGTAGAAGCTGAGGTCGCCATCGACCTGGTCGGCCGCGCAGCCGGATGCTGCAACGGTGGTCGTCCCCCCGCTGTCGTCGGCGGTCGTGGTACTGCCTTCGTCATCCGCACAAGCGGCCATGACGAGCACCAGCACGACGAGCAACGCCAGATGCCTCCCGAAATGTGATTTGCGCACGAACATACCCTCCTCAGTCGGCGGTTCTCGACCTTCTCTGGAAGTACAACGAGCCCGCAACCAGCAGCATCGAGGCTACCAGCATGAGGGTCGACACCGCGTTGATGAGAGGCGAAACGCCCCTTTTGACAAGGCCAAATACGTAGACCGGTAATGTGGTCGAACCCGGACCGGTCACGAAGCTGGTGACGACGACATCGTCGAGCGACAGCGTCAGAGCCAGCAGGGCCCCGCCCGCCACGCCCGGCATGATCAGCGGAAGGGTGACGCGCCGGAAGGTCTTCCAGCGGGTTGCGTAGAGATCGGCGGCTGCTTCTTCGAGGCTGGAGTCCATCTGGGAGAGCCGGGCCCGCACCACCACGGCCACGAAGGAAATGTTGAAGGCGATGTGCGACAGCGAGATCGATCCGAGCCCCAACTGCAGCTTGGTCCCCAGCAGGCCGTTGGTCACATCGAAAGCCTGGACGAAGAACAGCAGCATCATCACGGCCATGGTCACGTCGGGGATGATGATCGGCAGATACAGCAAAGCGTCGTAGGTGCGCTGGCCCCTGAACCGGTACCGCTCGAGGGACAAGGCTGCTGCAGTTCCAACGATCGTTGAGATGAGCGTGGCCACGACCGCAACGATCAACGAGTTCCGCAGGGCTCGCATGACATCGTCGGCTTGAAACATCTCGGCGTACCAACGGAAGCTGGGTTTTGTCCAGACGCCGACGTTCCGATTGTCGTTGAAGGAGTAGAAGATCAATACGAAAATCGGCGCATAGAAGAACACGTACACGAGCCACGAGTTGGCCGTCATGAGCCGTTCGGTGAGGCCGCGCGGCCGGGTGCCGGCTCTCACAAGTTCTTCCCCCCCGCCCGGAAGTAGACCAGCGTGGCCGCCAGCATGACGGCCATCACCGCAAAGGACATCGCCGAACCGAACGGCCAGTTGCGGGCGGCCAGAAACTGATTGACGATATAGCTGCCCAACAAAGTCGTCTTGGCACCGCCCAGGATCTCGGGGGTGACGTAGGCCCCGAGGCTGGGGATGAAAACCAGGATCGAACCGGCGACCACACCCGGCCGGCTGAGCGGCCAGGTGACCCGCCGGAAACTCGCCCAACCGGAGGCGTACAAATCCCGGGCTGCCTCGACCAGGCTCCAGTCGATCCGCTCGATGGCCGCGTACAGGGGCAGCACCATGAACGGCAGAAATCCGTAGACGAGGCCGATCAGTACGGCCAGCGGAGTGAAGAGAATCCGGGTTTCTCCTAATCCAATCAATTCCGTCAGTTGGGACACCGGCCCATCGGATCCGAGCAACACCCGCCAGGCGTAGGTCCGCACCAGAAAATTGGACCAGAACGGGATCATGACCAGCACGAGCAGAATGTTTCGCACCGCCGGTCGCCGGGTAGCGATGTAGTAGGCGAACGGGTAGGCGAGCACCAGACAGATGACCGTGGCAAGGGCTGCCAGCCATAAGGACCGCCAGGCGATCTCGAGCACGAGCGGTTTGGCGAGCTGACGGTACGAATCGAGGTTCCAGTCCTCGAGCACTGTCCTGCCGGTCGAACTGCGAGTGGCGAACGAGTAGATGAAAACAATGACCAGGGGAACCGCAAAGAAGAAGACGAGATAGACAAAGCCGGGGAGGGCCAGACGAAATCCTCTGCGCCGCTCCGCCCGCTCGGCTGCCTCTTCGAGGGCCGGTGTGACGGGAGTGACGTCGGTGGTCATTCAGCCAGAGCCTTCGAGGATCCCGGTTCCCATTGCACCAGGACCTGATCGCCGGCAGTAAAAGTGTGAGCGCCGAGGGTGTTCTCATGGCGAACCCGCAACGAGGCGAAGCCGAGGTCGACCTCATAGAAGAGGGAGTTGCCCAGGTAGATGCGACGGGTGACCGTTCCGTTGAGCACGTTGCCGGGAAGCTGCGCCGGTTCGTCCCGGGGGAAGAGGAACAGGCGCTCGGGTCGCAGAGCGAGCGTGACCGTAGACCCGGGTGGGGCATCGGTGAGGGTATTGACCGTGCTGCCGTCGGGGAGCCTCACCAATCCGTCGTCGGCCACCACCCCGTTCACAAAGGTTGTCTCGCCGATGAAGTCGGCCACAAAACGTGTTTCCGGGTGTTCATAGATCTGTTCGGGCGAACCGACCTGCAGGAGGAGACCGTTGTTCATGACGCCGATCCGATCGGACATCGTGAGGGCTTCTTCCTGGTCGTGCGTCACATAGACGAAGGTGATCCCGACCCGCTCCTGAAGTTCCTTGAGCTCCAACTGCATGGCCTGGCGGAGCTTCAAGTCAAGGGCGCCGAGCGGCTCGTCGAGCAACAGTACCTTCGGCCGGTTCACGAGCGCCCGGGCCAACGCGACGCGCTGTTGCTGACCCCCGGAAAGCTGCGAGGGCTTCCGGTTCTCCATGCCCGTCAGATCGAACGAGATCGATGGCGTTGCCCACCCGGGCCTTGATCTCCTCCTCCTCAACCTTCTGCATCTCGAGGCCGAAGGCAACGTTCCCGGCGACGGACATGTGCGGGAACAACGCATACGACTGGAAAACCGTGTTGATAGGCCGCTTGTTTGGGGGCCGGAGGCCCATCTCCTCGCCGTAGATGCGAATGCTGCCCTCGGTTGGATACTCGAGACCCGCCATCATCCGAAGCGTGGTCGTCTTCCCGCAGCCGGACGGGCCAAGCAGGGAGAAGAACTCCCCGTCGTGGATCTGCAAATCCAGGTGATCGACCGCAATGACATCATCGAAACGCTTTGAGATTCCGCTGAGTTCAACCGCAGGATCTGCCACTCACCCCTCCCGGGCTTCACCACTGTTTGCAGGGAAGGCGACTTTACCGTCGACGATGGTCATCATGACGGCCGCATCGCCAATTGATTCGCACTCGAATATATTCCGATCGAGGACCACCAGATCAGCGGCTTTGCCCTTCTCGATCGACCCGGTCTCATTGTCGAGATGATTGACATAGGCCGAACCGGCGGTGAAAGCTGCGACCGCGTCGGCCACAGAAACCCTTTCGTCCGGATAGAAAGAACTTTCTTGCCGGTTCTCGGGAGAGATACGCCGCACCGCCGTCTCGATCTCGAGGAGCGGATTGGGTGTCGACACGGACCAGTCACTGCCAAAAGCCAACGTGGCCCCGTGCCGGAGCAGACTCCGGAACGGGTATTGCCGGGCCGCACGTTCAGGGCCGAAGTAGGGAATCGTCAATTCGGTCTGGTAACCCTCGTAGCAGGCCCAGAAAGGTTGACCGTTGGCAACCACGCCTAACGTGCGAAACCGCGGAAGATCCTCCGTCGCAATCACCTGAATGTGAGAAATGTGATGGCGGGCGTCACTCCATCCGTTGGCCAGACGGGCTGCCTCTACCGCATCGAGCGCATTGCGGACCGCCCGGTCGCCGATGGCATGGAAGTGCACCTGGAATCCGGCGGCATCGAGCTGGGTGACGTATCGGGGGAGCATCTCCGGGTCGATGAAGTCGATACCTCGATTGGCAGTCACCTGCCCATCCGGACCGAGATACGGATCAAGCATCGAGGCGGTGAAATTCTCCGCAACGCCGTCCAGCATCATCTTGACCGATGTGGGTCGAAAACGACCGACCCCACCCCGATCCCGGCGAGCTATCAGGCTTTCGATCTGCTCCTCGCCGCCAGAGCGCTCCCACCACAGCGCCCCGACCACCCGCGCAATCAACTCGCCCTTGCCGGCCAGCGACCGGTAGGCCTCCTCGGTCTGTGGGGTCACATCGGCGTCCTGCCATGCGGTTATGCCAAGGGACAGAAGGTAATCCTGGGCGACTTTCAGGCCTCGCGCATAGTCGGACACCGTGTCCGGCGGCACTAGGCGGCCGACCAACCCCATCGCCCCCTCCTGGAGGGTCCCGGCCGGCGTTCCATCTGCTTCCCTCTCGATGCGGCCGTCGGGTGGGTCTGCCGTACCAGCGTGAATACCGGCTTCGTCCAGAGCCCGGCTGTTGACCCACGCACCGTGACCGTCGCGATTGACCAGGAACACCGGTCGATCGGGAACGATACGGTCAAGATCCTGGCGGGTTGGCGTACCACCGGGGAAGGCGTCCATTGCCCACCCGCCGCCCAACACCCACCGCTCGTCCTGGTGCTGCGCGGCGTAGGAGGCAATCGTCTCCAGGTAGGAAGCCCGATCATTGCTTTCGTGAAGATTGCACCGCACGAGCCCGAGACCGGCGGTCGGAGGGTGAATGTGCGCATCCTGAAACCCGGGAAGCACCAACCGGCCGTGGAGGTCCACAACATCGGTGGAAGGCTCGACCCACTCCTCCAGCTGCCGGTCATCCCGCGCAACGGCCACGATTCTGCCGTCGTCGACAGCCACTCCCGTGGCCCAGCTGCGAGCGGCGTCGACCGTGAAAACAACCCCATTCCGCAACACCAAATCAGCCAAGCTCACCTCCGCAGCGCAGGGTAGTGATCCCACCCGGGCGGCCGCCACACGGGACCGGAAGCACCAGGTAGAGTCCCCGACATGAGCGCTTTCTGGCATCCATTCGCAGACATGGCAGCAGTCGACGGTCACGAGGTGGTCATCGATCGGGGGGAAGGCATCTACGTATTCGACGAGCAGGGCCGGAGGTATCTGGACGCCACGGCCAGCCTCTGGTACTGCAACGTGGGATATGGCCGCCAGGAAATCGTCGCCGCCGTCGCCGCCCAGATGGAAAAACTGCACGCCTATCACACGTTCGGCGATTTCGTTTCGCGCCCGGTGATCGAACTCTGCGAGAAGATCGCTTCCGTTGCACCGGTACCCGGCAGCAAGGTCTTCCTCACCAGCGGTGGCTCGGATTCAGTTGATAGTGCAGCCAAGCTGGCCCGGCGCTACTTCCACCTGATCGGCCAACCAGAGCGGACCGTATTCATCACCCGCGAGTGGGGCTACCACGGCACCCACGCTTACGGCACCAGCCTGGCGGGTATCGCACCCAACCGGGATGGCTACGGAGATCTGGTCGGAGACGTGGTCGTCGTCCCCTGGGATTCCGTCGAGGCCGTTGAGAAAGTGATCGAACAAGCCGGCCCGGAGCGGATCGCCGGGATCTTCTGCGAGCCGGTCGTCGGAGCAGGCGGGGTCCGCGTTCCGCCAGACGGCTACTTGACCGGGGTTCGGTCCGCCGTTCGGGACGCAGGGGCACTCTTCATTGCCGACGAAGTCGTGACCGGATTCGGACGGGTGGGAGATTGGTTCGCCTCGAACCGATTCGACCTCGAACCTGACCTGGTGACTTTTGCCAAGGGAGCAACTTCGGGATACCTGCCGCTCGGCGGGTTGATCGTTGCCCCCTGGATCGCCGAGCCGTTCTGGCAGGGCGGCGTTATGTGGCGACACGGTTATACCTATTCGGGCCACTCGGCAGCAGCTGCCGCAGGAATCGCCAACTTCGACATCATCCAACGAGAAGACCTCCCGGCTCGGGCTCTGCAGCTCGAATCGGCATTGACCGCTGCGTTGGCTCCGTTGACCGGGCATCGGTTAGTTACGGAGATCCGGTCGGGGCTCGGGGTCCTCGCAGCGGTGCAGATCGATCCGGAAGCCATCGAGACCGATCCGGGTCTGCCCGCCCGGGCCTTTCGAGCCATCCGGGAGGCGGGAGCCATCACCCGCGCAGTAGGAGGCGGTGGTCTGCAGGTCTCTCCGCCGCTCATCATCACGACAGAACAGATCGACGAAATGGTCGCGTCGTTTTCTGCAGGGCTCGACGCGGTCGAAGTGTGAAGACGAGCTGTTTCTGGACCGACGACTACCCCCGCCCTGCCGCCCTGCCGGCCGGGGACCTTCCCAACCGCACCGATGTGCTCGTCATCGGCGGTGGCATCACCGGGTTGACGGCTGCCCGGCGGCTTGCCCGGGCAGGAATCGAAACGGTGGTGACAGAAGCCTTGCAGTTCGGCGATGGAGCCAGCGCCAGGAATGGGGGCATGGCTATCTACGGGCTGAAGGCTGCGCCGGACGTTGTCATCAAACGCTTTGGAGACCGGCTGGGCCGCGAACTGTGGGATGCCTCCAACGTCGCCATCGACCGCATCGAAGAGACCATCACCGAAGAGGCCATCTCCTGCGATTTCACGCGCCCGGGCTCCGCCGAACTAGGTTTCACCCGCCGCGACGACCGGGTGCTCGCTGCGTACGCAGCGTGGGCCACCAAAGACCTCGGCTTTCCCATCGAGTACGTACCGCGCGACCGGCTTGGAGAGGTCATCGGGAGCCCCCGGTTCTCCATGGCGCTCATTGAGAACGTGAGCGCTGGTCTACACCCCGCCAAGTACACGTTCGGTCTAGCTCGGGGCCGCTTCCCGAGCCGGGGCCGTTTTGGTCGAGAGTGCCGAAGTGACCGGCGTCGAGAAACAGGGCGGGAAACTTCACCGTTTCGACGTCGCGGGGTCACATCCGGGCCGGTCGAATCCTCGTCGCGACCAACGGTTACACCGGGACCCTCTTCCCTTCGATCAGACGCAGGGTCGTCCCGATCGGGAGCTACTCGGTCGTGACCGAGCCACTCCCAACCGCGCTGGCCGAGGAGTTGCTGCCCGGCAACCGGATGGTGTGGACGGCTCGTCGCCTGCTCAACTACTTCCGCCGTACCCCGGACAACCGGCTCTTGATGGGCGGCAGGCGCAACCTGCAAACAGACCTCGACCCGGCGGACAGCGCTCGCGAACTGAGTTCCCGTCTGACGGAGTTCTTCCCGCAGATACAACCGTACGAAGTAACTCACGTATGGGGCGGCAAGTTGGGGGTCACGTTCGACCTCCTTCCGCACATCGGCCAGCGGGACGGAGTCTGGTATGCGATGGGATACGGGGGACACGGTGTGCCCCTCGCCACCTCATCTTGGCAACGATGTCGGCATGCTCATGACGGGTGAACTCGAACGCAGTCCTTTCGCCGAGATTGCTCATCCGACCCGATGGTTCTACCGAACCAACCCCTGGTTCCTGCCCCTGGCTGCGTTCGGCTATCGGGCGCTCGATCGCTTTGGTCGGTGACCGCCCGACCTTCTTCGCACCTGCACCGAGACGAGCGCCGCTGCTCCTGCCATCGCGAGAGGGACGTACGTGTTGCTGCCAAGAAGGGTTGATACCCCCGCCCCGAGCGGTGTCGCACCGCCGCGCGGGTCGGCGATCCATGAGCCGAGCCGCAACATGACGGCCAACGACAAAGACGTCAACATCAGTCGGTAGGCCAGGTTGCGAACGGCAGCCACCCGGTCGGGGCTGGCGAGCACGGCGCCGACACCGAACAACACCATGGCTACGCCCGCCGACGCAGCTGCCAGGCTGAAAGCGGTTGAGGCTCTGGTTGCCGCCGAAGTCATCCGGAATTCTCCGATCCCGTCTAGGGGGATCGGTTCAATGCTCGAAACGAGTTCTGCGACGTTGCCCTCCCCCGCCACGATCCCTTCGTTAACCAGAACCTGCGTGAGGGCGGGGACGGCCGGCAGGAGCGCCGTCGCCGGATCCACAACCGCAGTGGCCCCAACCGGTGCGAATGCTGCATCGACGAGTTGCACGGTGAGGTTGCGCATGGCCTGCTCCGTCTCCGGCATCGTCAGTATCCGATCTGCCACCCGTGCATCGTCGGGAACGATCACACCTACCGACCTCAACCCGTCGATCACCCAACCGGCCAGGCGTTCCTGGGCTATCTCTTCCGCCGCCAATTCACCGATGACATCTGCAACAACGGACCGGTTTCCGGTCACCGAGCTACCCCAGAGCGATCCAATCAGGATCGACGCCGATAGGCCAAATAGCCAGAAGAGGGTTCCACGCACGAACCGCCGGGGAAGACCCGTGGAAGGGTCGGGCGGATCCGCCCGACGGGGACGGGCCCGAAGGAGGGAGGTCGTCACTTGATGACCAACTCCGGATGCGTGCGAACCCGGGGCCGAGCGGCCACCACTCCTCGAGCCAGCTCATCGAACGCTCGAGCCGTTTCGCTTTCGGGAGCCACCGACGCCAGCGGCCGCCCTTCGTCGGCCCCGGCTCGCATGGCCGACAGGAAAGGAATGCGGGCAAGCAACGGAACCCCGAGCTCGCCGGCCAGAGCGGCCCCGCCGCCTTCTCCGAAGAGCTCGTACCGGGTTCCGTCATCGCCCGTGAACCATGACATGTTCTCGACGACACCCATGACTTCCTGGTTGACCTTTTCTGCCATCAGGGCGGCCCGCTTCGCCACTCGTTGCGCAGTCGGTTGCGGAGTCGTAACCACTACGACCTGGGCACGGGGGACGAACTGCGAAACGGAGATGGCTACGTCGCCCGTGCCGGGAGGCATGTCGATGAGGAGGAAGTCGGGGTCATCCCAAAACACATCGGAGAGAAACTGTTCGAGAGCCTTGTGCAACATCGGACCGCGCCAGATGACGGCCTGATCGGGACGCACGAAGTAGTCCATGGAAATGACCTTCACACCATGCGCCCGGGGAGCAATGATGGTCTCATCGATCACCATCGGCGGCCGGGTCGCGCCCAGCATCTTGGGGATGGAGAACCCCCAGACGTCGGCGTCGATAACTCCGACTGAATAGCCTTGTTGTGACAGGGCAACCGCCAGATTCGCCGTGATCGAAGACTTGCCGACGCCGCCTTTCCCACTGGAGATGGTCACCACCCGGGTTGGCGAACCGGGACGGGTCAGGGTCATGCCACGTTCCGGACGCAGGTAATCCATCATCTGCTTGCGGTCGTCGTCATCCATCTCGACGAAGGTCACGTTGACCGATGTGACACCCTCGACGTCCGACGCGGCTCGTTCGATTTCACGAGCGACGGGGTCGGCCGAGGCGTAACCGGGGACCGGCATCGCCACCTCAACGCCAACCTGACCCTTGCGGGTCACACTCAAAGACCGGATCATGCCCAGCTGTGCCAGGGAGCGGCCCAACTCGGGCTCCTCGACGACCCCGACCCGGGTCTCAACGGCTGCTTTGTCGACCATCTTTCGTCCTAACCACACGGTGTGTAAAGCCCGCGCAAAACTATAGTGACGACATCCGCCTACCCAGTCGAGCGTATGAACACACGACAACTCGAGCGCAGCCTCAGCGACCTGACGTCGACGCTCGGTGACCCGACCCGGCGCTCTATCTACTTGAAGGTTCGAGCATCGGCTGATCCCGTGACCGCCGCCCAGGTTGCCGCCGAATTCAGCATTCACCCCAACGTCGCCCGGCACCATCTCGACCGGCTCACCGATGAGGGATATCTGGAAACCACCACCAAGCGCCCTCAGGGCGTGAACGGACCCGGGGCCGGTCGGCCGGCCAAGTGTTACACGGCCACGGACAAGGAGATCGAACTCCAGTTTCCCGCCCGTCGCTACGACTTGCTCGCCGATCTACTCATTCGGGTGGTGCAACGGCTCGAACCGGAACGGGCCGCAGAGATGGCCGCTGAGGTCGGCCGGGAGTACGGCGTAGAATTGGCCGGCACTCTTGAGCTGCCGGACTCTGCTGGTTTCGATTCAGTGCTTGCCACCGTTCAACAGGCGATGGTCGACGTAGGTTTTGCCGTTGATACCAACACCAACAACCGCCAGCTACTGATGAGCCACTGCCCGTTTGGCCGGACTGCCTTCGACCATCCCGAGGTCGTGTGTTCTCTCGATCGTGGCATCGTGAACGGTCTGATGGAGGCTCTCAACCATGCCACGGACACCGTGACCGCCCCCAAAGAGACATGGGGCGAAGGCTGCATCACGACGGTCTAGGCGACCGGAAATCTCACTAGTGTCAGATTGACCACTTTGAACCAGGAGGTTCTTCACCATGTCGGCCACCATTGGAGATCGCGCCCCCAATTTCGAGCTGTTGGATCAGGACGCCAACGAAGTGTCTCGCGCCTCACTGGAAGGCCGCAACACGCTCGTCGTCTTCATTCCCTTTCCGTTCTCCGGGATTTGCCAGGCGGAGTTGTGTTCCATCCGAGACAACCTGACTCAACTGAACGATCTCGACGCCAATGTTGTGGTCATATCCTGCGACACCCGCTTCGTGCACAAGAAGTGGGCTGAGGAGCAGGGATTCGAGTTTCCCATTCTCTCCGACTTCTGGCCCCATGGGGAGACGGCCCGCGCCTACGGCAGCTTCAATGAAACTAAGGGCGTTGCCAACCGAATGACCTACGTCCTCGACGCCGACGGCGTCGTGTGGGAGGTCATCGACTCCGGCAGTTTGGGCGTGGCCCGCGAAATGGACGCCTACCTGGAGGCACTCAGCAAGCTGTAGGTTTCCGCTCCGAGGTCTATCCGAACCAACTGCGCCACAACCGCACGAAGAAACCGGGACGGCCGGGGCTGGGAAGATCCCCGAGTACTGCCTCTTGCAGGTCGATCGGCAGATCCCCAATGAGGGCATACCCACCAATCCGGGATTCCCAGGAGTACACAACTTGGCCCGGTTGGAAGAGGCGCTGGTATTTGTGTCCGGCGATCTCAGCGACCGGCGCTTCCTCTAACTCGGGGATGGTGACCGTTCTCTGCGACGCGATGACCGTAAACGAAAAGACGCCGTCTGAGTAGTAAGCAACCGTGGAGCTCTCGGGCCCTTCATAGACGTCGAGCCGGTCGAATCCTCCCACGCGAGCCGGGAGCGCTTCTTCGTCGATGTCTTTGAAGTCGACGACCTCGATTTCCTCCGGCGTGGTTTGCCGGACCGACGCGTCGATCGAAGGGGGTTCTCCACTGAAGGAGACGAACGAACTCGAGCAATACAAGGATCGATCCCCATTGCGCACCTCGGAGCGAAGCAAGGCGCCGGTGGCATCGTCGAAGTGCAGCGTGACTCTCTCGACCTCGCCCTCCATCACCTTGACAACCTGAACCGGTCGTTCCAACTCCGTCGCTTGCCCTGCATCTACTGCCGCATACCTGGGGCTCATCTCCCAATCATTTGAGCTATCGACTCGAATAGCTTGCACCGTGCCGTCCGCAGCTCGTTGATACAACTCTCCGTCGGCCGCGACCGTCTCGCTACCGCTGGTCCTCACCCATAGCTCGCCGGCAGACCTCGCGACCTCGACGAACTGGGCAACGGTCCCGTCGGGCGTGTCGCAAACAACGAACACCTCACCCGAGTACTCAGAGGCCGCCGCTTGTTCGAGATACGCACCGAGGTCCGTCGCCAGCGCGGGCAGCGCCTGACCCAGCAGAGCCACAACAGTGAGCGCTACGACGATCAATGGCCGTCTCATTCGATTGGTCCTGACACTCGGTCGAGCACCGGCACCGGGGTTCGCGGGGTGATGGCCGGCTCGAGCGAAGTCCTGGCGCCGTACTGATCGGACAGTTGATCGAGACGTACCTCCAACGTGGTGGGTGGGGCCAGGATCGTGGCAATGCCGACAAACAACGCGAGAATCGCCGCGGCCGCTGCAGCAACCCACGCCGGTGGACGCTTGGTGAAGTGCAATACCCCCGCTGCAGGCTCCACTGCCGGAGTCAACCCGGCAGGCATCTCGACGAGTGGGAGAGACCGGACGGCAGCCCTGGCAAAGTGGAGTCCTCTGAGCTCGCCCTCACAGCTGGGGCAGGTCGCGAGATGCTCGGTCACCTGGGCGCGTTCTCGTTCGATGAGTTCCCCATCGAGTAAAGCTGAGAGGAGTTCGCTCGGGTGCGTCACTGCAACCGGTCCTTCAGCATCTTGCGCCCCCGATGTATCCGGCTGCGCACGGTGCCGATCGGTGCGGCGACCGCTGCGGAGATCTCTTCGTAGCTGAGACCAACGATGTCGCAGAGCACCACCGCCTCGCGGAAGTCGTAAGGGAGGTCAAGCAACGCGGCCTGGATATCCTCACCGAGCCGTACGGTGGCCAGCACCTGATCCGGTTCAGGGGAGGCGTGGCTGGCAACTCGATCGATCTCCTCGGGAAGTGGTGAGGTCGGCCTCCGCTTCTTTCGTCGCACGTCATCGAGAAAGGCGTTGCGAGTGATGCGCCACAGCCAGCCTTCAAAGGAGCCGGGCTGGTACCCCGCCAAACCTTTCCTGACCCGGAGCAACACTTCCTGGGTGAGGTCGGAGGCGTCGTCTGCGTTGCCGGTGAGGCGATATGCGAAGTTGTAGATCTTTCGCCCATAAGCCCGAGCTACTTCTTCCCAGGACAGCGGTGCATCGTCTGGCACGAGCACTACCTACTGAACGCACCGGCAGGCGAACGAGTTCCCGCGTCGGAGCAGAGTGAGAATCAGGACGGGATTAGGTGTCCTGGGCATCGGGCGGTGGCTCTTGTTCGCCGCCCTGCTCAATGCCCTTGCGAAACTCCTTGGCCGACGCTCCAAGTGACCGGGCAAGGTCGGGGAGCTTCCTCGCTCCGAACAGAAGCAGCAGAATCACCAGGATGATGATGAGTTCACCGCCGCCAAGTCGTCCAAACATGGATGTCTCCTTTGAACGTATCCTACCGGTGCGCCCCCCCGAACACAGGCAGGACCTCCTCCGCGACGATATCCCACCCGGCCGAGGAACTCCAACCGAACATCAGCGGCGAGAAACTCAAGACCAGCTCGGTCACCCCCAGACTGTCGAACTCCTCGATTCGTTCTCTGACTTCCTGCGGGGTGCCAACCAGGCCGTATCTGCGAACTTCCTCTAATGAAGCGCTTTCGAACAACCAGGGAGCTTGCTGCTTCCAGTCGACAAGACGACGACGGACGTCGCTCTCGTCGTCACCAACGAGGGCAACGAGCCCGAGGCTCCTCTCGACAGTTTGCGGATCCCGGCCAACGTCATCGCAGGCCCGGTCGAAATCGGCCGCCTCGGCTCCGTAGCTCTCCGGGGAGTAGCGCCCTGATACGTTCCAAATGTCGGCGGATCTGGCTGAGGCCGCCAACCCGTGCGGACCACTCGCCGACATGAGGATCGGAATGGTTGGCCGGGCAGGTTGCGGCAGGTTCGGCGCATCGGTCACACGAAACCGTGGCCCGTTCACGGTGGAGTGGGGATGAGAGGTCATCTCACGAATGAGGATGGCGGCTTCTTCGAGTTCGGCGATGCGATCCGCGGGCTCCGGGAAATCCAGTCCTGCTGCGACATACTCAGCCTCGCGTGATCCTGCACCAAGTCCAAGCACAAAACGGCCGGCGCTCAATCGGTCTAGTGAGGCCACCGCCTTGGCCAGAACGGATGGAGGTCGGAACCCGACCGTCAGGACCATGGTCCCCAAGGTCACGCGGTGGGTCGCGACCGCCAGTGCAGGCAGGAGCACCATGGCATCCAGTTGACTCCCCGACCCGGAAGAGCCTTCGAGATCCGTGAAGAAATGATCCGAAACCCACAATGCATCAAACCCGGCCGTCTCGAGCCGAACGGCAAGATCGCGGAGTTGTGACCAGCCCGGCAGCCCGATTCCGCTGTTGACGCCGTGCGGAAGGGCAACGCCTATCCGCATCGGAGGGTCACTCGAGCGAGAGGGCGTCGACGAATTTCTGCAGGCGCTCACGCGTGACGAACCTGATACGCGGTTCCCGCTTTTCGCGTTCGTAAACGCCAAACGGAGAGAACTTGTCGCTGACCAGCAGGCCGCGATCCGCACCGGAGTTGACGAACTCCACCACGAATTCCCGCATCGTGACGTCGTCTACCTCGGGAAAGTCACCGGCCTGGTAACGGTCTTCGCGCAGGTAGGTGGTCGAACCGGCCTTGGTTGCGTTGAACGCGAGGGGATTCTTCGTCGCAGTGACGGTGTAACCGAAGAGTCGCAACAACGATTGGACCATCTCTGCTGATGTCATCGTGGACGGATCAACACCCTGGGCGCGCAGGCCAACGGCAACTGCTCTCGGAAGACGCAGTTCTTCACCGATGGGCCCCAGGGCGTCCTCCCGCTTGGCGGATGCCAGGCTCGGAGCATTCTGGAGGAGGTCGTCGGAGAATTGTTTCTCGAGAGGATCGAAGCCGATGTGCCCGAGATGGAGCGATGGCGCCGCCACAATCGGCGGCGGGAGCACGCCGGGTTCCTCGAGCGAAACGGAGCCGACGCGACGGGGCTCACCGCCCCGACCGGCAAAAGCGACAACGGTGGTGACGCCGTCTATGGGAAGCTCGTGACGTTTCTCGCGTACGACCTCGAGTGCCTCATTCGTGAGCAGCTCACCGAGCACCTCGTCGATCTCGCCCTCTGCCAGCGGCACATCGAAGAACACCTGGGCCTCGTCACCACGGACATGGAACGCCGAGACGCGCGGGCGAGGACGATCGGCATCGATGGAAGCAGCCGCCTCAGCACCTTCCACCCTCGCCCGGAGCGTATCGCTTCTCCGCTTGCTGAGCACGGCTATGGCTCCCAAGACGAGGGCCAGGATGATGAGGAAGATGCCTAACAATCCGAGATCCTGCACGCCACTCCCTTTCTCTGGTGACTCAACAATGCTAGTGGTGGACTCTCCCGGATCAACGAGTACCCGATGAAAGGCCGACGGGCATCGTCGGCTATCGCGCCATTAGCGAGAAGGCCTAGGAGACCCGCCGCGCCGCGATAGACCGTTCTTTGCGAATGCGCCGGCGTTCCCGCTCGGACAGGCCTCCCCAGATTCCAAACTTCTCGGACTGAACGATTGCGAACTCGAGACATTCAGCTTTTACCTGGCAAGCGTTGCAGATTGCTTTTGCCTTGCGCGTTGAGGCCCCGCGCTCAGGAAAGAACAAATCCGCATCCGCCCCCCGACAATTCGAATAGTCCTGCCAGGCAAGATCGTCGACTGCCAGCGCATCTATCAGACTGCGGTGCACGCGTGCACCCCCCTTACCTACGTGTAATTACAGGCATGTAATCAGGCTGCGCGCGCGCTGTCAAGGCGGAAGGCCCGAAAAGCGGACGTTTTTGGGCGCCGCCGGGTCACCTGAGCGGGCTTCTGGCTCCGGATACCATCCTTTTCCCCCGGGAGTAGGCACCCGACGAAAACCGCCCGAAGCTCGAAGTAGGGCCCAAGGACCCTGTCCGACCCCCCGGACCCCGTGATCTCGGCTGCTAGCTTTGGGCCAACCTGGAATCTCGTGCTTGGAGGCTCGTAGTGACGACCACCGATAAGGGCACGGACCGCGGCGCGGCCAACCGCCGGCGGCCCTGGGCGATCGAGTTCTACAGCTCGGCCGTCGGGAAGAAGTGGGTGATGGCTATCACCGGCATCATCTTCCTCGGCTACGTATTCGTCCACATGCTCGGGAACCTCAAGCTCTACCTCGGCACAGACCCGACCGGGCTCTACGCCATCGACCACTACGGCGAATGGCTGCGCGAGCTCTTGGAGCCCTTCCTCCCCCGGGAAGGAACGCTCTGGATCTTCCGGGCAGTACTCACGTCGGCTGTCGTGTTGCACATCCATGCGGCGTATTCACTCACCGTAACCAACTGGAAGGCGCGCCCGACCCGCTACCAATCGCCGCGCGAATACCTGGTGGCCAACTACGCATCGCGGACCATGCGCTGGTCGGGAGTGATCGTCGGCGCCTTCATCGTGTTCCACCTGCTGGACCTGACAATCGGCACCGCCAACCCGGAGTTTGTGGCCGGCGACGTCCACGCCAATCTGATCGCCAGCTTCAGCCGACCTGGTGTGGCCATCTTCTACATCGTCGCCAACCTCCTGCTCGGTCTCCACATCTTCCATGGCACGTGGAGCCTCTTCCAGAGCATCGGTTGGAACAATCCCAGATTCAACGAATGGCGCCGCTGGTTGGCGTGGGCATTCACCGCCGTAATCGTCATCGCCAACGTCAGCTTCCCGCTCACGGTGCTGACCGGTCTGGTCAAGTGAGAGGGGGATGGTGATGCAACTCGACGCAAAGATCCCGCAAGGACCTATCCAGGACAAGTGGGACTCCCACAAGTTTGATGTGAAGCTGGTCAACCCGGCCAACAAACGCAAGTACGAGATTCTGGTGATCGGCACTGGCCTCGCCGGTGCTTCCGCCGCGGCCACGCTCGGAGAACTCGGGTACAACGTGACCGTGATCACGTACCACGACTCCCCCCGCCGGGCTCACAGCATCGCCGCCCAGGGCGGTATCAACGCCACGAAGAACTACCACGGAGACGGAGACAGCATCTTCCGGTTGTTCTATGACACGGTGAAGGGAGGGGATTACCGATCCCGGGAAGCCAACGTCTATCGCCTGGCGCAGGTGAGCAATGACATCATCGACCAATGCACCGCCCAGGGCATTCCGTTCGCTCGCGAGTACGGCGGCCTCCTGGACAACCGGTCGTTTGGTGGGGCCCAGGTCTCCCGGACCTTCTATGCGCGCGGTCAGACCGGCCAGCAGCTGCTGCTCGGTGCCTATCAGGCGTTGGCCCGCCAGATCAAGCTCGGCAAGGTCAAGCTGCACGCCCGCACGGAGATGCTCGACGTTGTGCTCCAAGAGGGACGGGCGGTCGGGGTGATCACTCGCGATCTCGTCACCGGTGAGATCCGGGCGCACTCGGCTCACGCCGTGGTTTTGGCTACCGGTGGTTACGCCAACGCCTACTTCCTGTCGACCATGGCAATGGCCAGCAACGCAACGGCCGTCTGGCGGGCGCACCGCAAGGGAGCGCTCTTTGCCAACGCCAGCTTCACGCAGATCCACCCAACCGCCATCCCCCAAAGCGACGACACGCAGTCAAAACTGACGCTGATGTCCGAGTCGCTCCGCAACGACGGACGGATCTGGGTCCCGAAGAACGTTGGAGAAGAGCGGCCACCCGGTCAGATCCCGCCCGAGGAGCGCGACTACTACCTGGAACGGAAGTATCCGGCATTCGGGAACCTCGTGCCCCGCGACGTGGCATCTCGCAACGCTATGACCGTCGTCGAGGAAGGACGGGGAGTCGGGCCCCGTAAGAACGGCGTCTACCTTGATTTCGCAGAATCCATCGGCCGGCTGGGCAAGGCGGTCATCGAAGAGCGCTACGGCAACCTCTTCGAGATGTACGAGCGCATCACGGATGAGAACCCGTACAAGGTGCCGATGCGGATCTACCCGGCCCCTCATTACACGATGGGCGGCCTGTGGGTGGACTACAACCTGATGACCACCATCCCCGGTCTCTACTCCATTGGTGAAGCCAACTTCTCGGATCACGGCGCCAACCGGCTCGGAGCCAGTGCCCTGATGCAGGGGCTGGCCGACGGGTATTTCGTTCTTCCGTACACCATCAGCGATTACCTGGCGCCCCTCCTCGGGACGCAACCCGTTCCAACGGATCACCAGGTGTTCGCCGAGGCGAAGCAGGAGGTCGACGATCGGGTCCAACGGTTGCTGTCGGTGAACGGCAGCCGGACGGTCGACTGGTTCCACCGCAAGCTCGGCAAGATCCTGGAAACCCATGTCGGGATGTCCCGCAACGAACAGGGACTTCAGAAGGCTCTCCGGGAGATACCCGCCCTGCGGGAGGAATACCACAACGACGTTCGTGTTTTGGGCGAGAACGAATCCTTCAACCAGTCTCTGGAGAAGGCGGGCCGGGTTGAGGACTTCTTCGAACTGGCCGAGCTCATGGCTCTCGATGCCCTCAATCGTCGCGAATCGTGCGGCGGCCATTTCCGGGAGGAAAGCCAAACCCCCGAAGGTGAGGCCCTCCGCAACGACGATGACTACGCGTATGTGGCGGCGTGGGAGTTCACCGGGGTCGGCGAGAAGCCCAACCTGATCAAGGAGCCGCTCGAATTCGAGTATGTGGCGCTGGCGCAAAGGAGCTACAAGTGAACATCACATTGCGCGTATGGCGCCAGTACACACTGGACGCTCCCGGTAAGTTCGTTGAATACGACGCACCGGACATCGAGTCGCACGCCTCGTTCCTGGAAATGCTCGACATCGTCAACGAGCGACTCACGGACAAGGGAGAGGAGCCGATTGCCTTCGACAGCGATTGCCGGGAAGGCATCTGCGGGGCATGCGGGCTCATGATCAACGGCCTTGCCCATGGACCTCAGCAGGGAACGGCAACCTGCCAGCTCCATATGCGCAAGTTCAAGGACGGCGATGTCATCACCATCGAACCGTGGCGGGCCTCCGGATTCCCCATTATCCGGGACCTGGTCGTCGATCGCAGCTCGTTCGACCGGATTATCGAAGCCGGCGGCTACATAACCGTGCCGACCGGGAGCGCCCCGGACGCCAATCTGATCCCGATTCCGAAACCGGCCGCCGACTCGGCGATGGACGCTGCCTCCTGCATCGGTTGCGGGGCTTGTGTTGCCTCATGTCCCAACGGTGCGGCCCAACTGTTCGTGGCGGCCAAGGTGGCGAACCTCAACCTTCTCCCCCAGGGACAACCCGAACGCTGGACTCGCGTTGAGGCAATGGTCGACGAGATGGAGAGACACTTCGGGTCCTGCACCAACCACGGTGAATGCGAAGCGGCCTGCCCGAAGCGGATCTCCCTGGACTTCATTGCCATGCTGAACAAGGACTACGTCAAGGCGAAGTTCAAGAACCGCAGAATGGCGGGCCAGAGCGGCTGAACTACCTCGGTTGTTCGGGCGGATGTCAGAAGGGCCGGATTAGGTACCAATGGCCTATTGCGACGGCCCGGCTCAGGTAGTAGTTTCCCTCCTGGGGTAAGAGCGCTACACATTGAGTTGGAAGGAGGAGGCACCTCTCCAACCGGCACACGGGCGGCTTGGGCAACTGAAGGGGAACTTCGGGCACTTAGCCTGTGTCGGATTATGAACCATGCGTATGCGCTATTCGGTAAACCCAACCATTCTCGGCACGCGGCCCGGGCTTACCGCGATGACTAATCAATTTGGCCATGCAACAATGGACCCAAGAGTGGTATCATTATCACTTAAAGTGAGGGTCACCATTTGTTGGACCAGCGGCTTTGGCGCCCCACTCAATACAGGATCGGCATGATATGCGACGACGACTCGTGAAGAGCCAGGAAGCCGGCGCGACGATTGTCGAATTCGCGATCGTCATGCCCCTGCTGCTCTTGCTCATGATCGGAATCATGGAGGTGGGAGTCGCCTTCTACGACTATTTGACCGTCGAACGAGCCAGCCTCGAGGGTGTTCGCACTGCGTCGTTCACCGGAAGAGCTCTCGATGCGGATTGTCAAACCATCACCAATGTTGTGGGTATTCTCCCCAGCGGGTTTCTCGATCGGGTCCAGCGCATCGAGATCTTTCATGCCGACGCCAACGGCAACCAAATCATCGGAGAAACCAACACCTGGCAGTACACGGGCGGTCCCGACCCGCTCGACTGCGGGCCTGCCAACTGGACCGTAACGACGCCGTGGCCGTCTGCCATACGCAAAACAGTCGCAGGCCCTTCCGCCCCCCTCGACATCATCGGGGTTCGCATACGAATGCCGCGCACCTGGATCAGCAACTTCCCGCCCTTCATCGGTGGCTATACCATCGATCAAAGCTCCATTCTTCGAATGGAACCGGAGGTATTCGAGTGATCAAGCGTATGCGCCACCGATTGGCACTCAAAGAGGAACGGGGAGCTGCCCTTGTCTGGGTAGCCGGTTCCCTGGTGATGTTGCTGGCCTTCTCGGCCCTTTCCGTCGACCTGGCGTGGCTGTATCTCAACGCCTCGCGGCTGCAGAATGCCGCCGACGCGTCGGCGTTGGCGGCCGTCGTCAATGCACCGGGTTTCATGGCTTTGGCCCAGAACGACGCCGAGGATGCTGCCAACGCCAACGGATTCCCGGTCGGTGGCGCCAACACCGTCTCGGCCCTGTTGGTCCCAGGCAGCGACAACGAGGTCACCGCGACCCTCACCACCAATGTTCCGACCTACTTCCTCAAGGTGCTGGGCTTCAATTCGTTCGATATCACGCGCCGTTCGACCGCCCAGTACGTCAAACCGGTACCAATGGGAAGTCCGAGCAACTGCTTCGGCATCGGCTACGCGGCGGCTATCCCGGCTAGTGGATGCGGGCCTTACGCCCAGAACTTCTGGGCTGCGATTCAGGGCCAGGCGACGGCCAAGGAGCACGGCGACCCCTACGCCACGCGCTGTGACTGGTCGGCAGGCGGCAACTGCAACGACAGCACCAACGACGGCTCTGGAGCGCCGTGGGACGCCAACGCCGACCCGAACAACCCGACCTTCCGCCCGTCCGGCTACTACTACGCCGTGGATATCCCTTCCGACAAAACCACGTTCACGGTGCAGATCTACGACGCCGGCTTCTACGACCGGGTCAGTTTCGGGGAAACGGGCGACGAGGAGAGCCTCGCCAAGTCGAGCAACGGCGGCACCAACATGCACTACCAGCTGTACATGGTGGATACCACACCGCTCGATCCGACCGACAACCCCCCCATCGGTGGATGCGGCCTCACTGTCAACTCGGGCTCGTCGTCCTCCACGTATCGCAACCAGTGGCGAAACCTCTGCACCATCAATTCGCCGACCGCCGGTATCTACGTACTCAGGGTCTGGAGCACGGGCGCCAACCTCGGCGGTAGCAACAGCTACTCGTTGAACGTGACGGCGGCTCCGATCACGATCAACCAACAGCGGTTTTACGCCATCAATGATATGTCGATCTTCACCAATGCTCCCTCCGGCAACGCCACTGTCTACCTTGCGGAAATCGACCCGGTCCATGCCGGCAAGAGACTCGAACTCAAGTTCTACGACCCGGGTGAGGGAGGCGGAAACGCCTTTATGTCGGTGCTGTTGCCGGATGGAACAATCCCCACCTGCACCTGGTTTTCCGAAGACATGGATGGGAACACGACCTCCCCGGTGACCGGACAGTGTCGAATTCAGACCACAGTCAGCGGTACTGCCCAGTTCAACAAACAGTGGATCACAGCCTCGATCCAGATACCCACTACCTATACGTGCGGCGCCGATTGTTACTGGAAGATGAACCTCGATCTGAATACGTCGCACGACCGGACCACCTGGCAGGCGCGGGTGATCGGCAACCCGGTTCGATTGGTTCCCAATCCATGAGCCGCTACTTTCGCCGGGACAGTGGAGCAGCAGCGGTCGAGACATCTTTGATCATCGGCCTGCTCGTGCTCATCGCCATGGGGGCCGCCGAGTGGGGCTTCGGTCTGAAGGACTGGCTCAGCGTGACCGCCGGTTCCCGTGAAGGGGCCCGGGTCGGAGCAGCGGCCGGCGACACGGCGAACGCGGATTGTGTGATCCTCGAGGGCGCGGCCGGAGCCGTGCGGGACATCAACGGCGCCGTCCTTGAAATCTGGGTGTACAAATCCGACACTGCAGGCAACGTTGGTGCCAACAGGAACCGGTACCGTCCCTTCGTCGCCGCGTCCGACGACCCCGCGCTGCTCAGATGCCTCACCTGGTTTGCGATCGAACAAACCTGGCTCGAACCGAGCCGCGACAACGACGGTACAACTCGCGACTGGTTGGGTGTGCGAGTTATTTTTGATCATGATTGGATTACCGGATTCGCATGGTTTTCCGGATCAGTTTGCGATAGGGGCACGTCGGGGACCTGCTGGGCGGCCGACACCGTCATGCACGTCGAACCGGATCCGAGTCCATAGCTTCCCTCCATTGACCTTCGGCCCCTCAAACCTGCTTCTCCTCGGCTCCTGTTTCTCCGTCCAATAATCAGATTTCCGCTAAGGAAATCAACGGTTCTGCCGATGCTGTCTTGTAGTTCGGGTGGTGCGCGTCGCGCAAGGGAGCCGGTTGATGACAAGCAGGTTGGGACAACGTAATGAGCGGGGCGCAACGATCATCGAGTTCGCCGTGGTCTTTCCGCTGATCATCATGCTGGTGATGGGTATTGCCGAATTCAGCCTGGCTTTCAAAGATTGGCTGACGATCAGCCACGCCAGCCGCGAGGGCGCCCGGGCAGGCGCGACTGCGGCCAACGACATCGCCGCCGATATCCAGGTCCTCAACGCCATCGAACAGGCGGTCACCGGGGGTGACCTGACGGCAATCAACAACGTGGTGGTTTCCGACCCTGACGGTGGGCCATCGACGACCTATACCTACACCGGCGATCCGACCTGCGCCTGGGTTCCGTGCCCTGATCCCTACGCTGGCCCGAACCTCTACGACTGGCCTTACGCGCCACCCAACTACCTGCCGGAAAACCGGGACGTTACCGCACCCTCGCCCGGCCGGATCAAGGTCTCGATCACGCTGACCCACCAGTGGTTCACCGGCCTTTTCGCCAGCACGTCCATCTGGACATCCGACACCATCATGCGTCTCGAGCCGAGGGTTTTCTCATGAAGAAGCGACGCTGGTTCAGCCTTCGACGACGGGCGGATTCAGAGCGCGGCGCCAGCCTGATCGAAGCGGCCCTGGTCGTCCCCGTGCTTATCTTGCTCGCGTTCGGAGCCGCGGAATTCGGTTTCGTGTTTCTCGACTTCCTCAATGTTTCGAGTGCCGCTCGAGAAGGGGCCCGGGTAGGGAGCGCGGTCGGCGACGCTTTCGATGCCGACACCCTCATTCTTGGGGCGATCGCTGAAGCCACCGCCGACCTCGACAACTCAACGATCGAAGCGATCTGGGTTTTCGCAGCCCAAGCTAACGGCGACCCCGTTGACCCTTGCGTCGTCGACAGTTCGCTCAACTACTTCACGTGCTCAGGTTCGACGAACAACACCAACATCTACGACGCGGCCGGGAACAAGCTGATCGGTTCCTGGGGTTCGACTGGCCGCAGAGTGACCGTCGGTCTCAATTGTCCGGCGGTGCCCGCAGAGTGCCCGGACCGTCTCGGCGTTCGAGTCGTCTTCACACACCAATACATCACCGGGTTCTTGTCGTTTCCCACCGGACCCTTCTCTGAGGATGCGGTGTTTCAGCTCGAGCCGGATGTGGACTGACGTGAGGAGCGCAATGTCATGAGGAAACTCGCTTCACGAAACGAAGAGGGCGCCATCCTGCCGTTCGTGGCGCTGGTCCTCGTCCTGCTCCTCGGGTTGGCCTCTTTTGCTGTTGACCTCGGCTGGTTCTACTTGAACTCGACGCGGATCCAGCGAGCCGCCGAGTCGGCCGCGCTGGCCGGCGTGATCCACATGCCCCAGGCCTACGCCAGCAAGGCCGAGCCAACTGCCATCCAGGTGGCGGCCACCAACGGCTACGTCGATGGTATCGACGGCGCCGCCATCACCGTTGCCGACGGGCTCACGTGGAGCGAACCCAACCAGCTCGAAGTGACGATCAGCGACACGGTCGACACGTTCCTGCTCAAGGTGCTGGGACGCCAGAACCAAACGATCACGCGAAGCGCCGTTGCCGAATACGTCCCTCCCCTCCCGCTGGGCAGTCCCCAATCGCAGTTTGGAAACAGCTGCGACCCCAATGAGCCCGGATGCACCGGGCAACCGAACTTCTGGGCCAACATCCACGGCAAGTACACCGACACGCGCATGGGCGACGCCTATTCGTCCTTCTGCGAAGACGGTACCGGGAGCGGGAACGCGGGTTGCGCCCAAAACATCTCCTGGCGTAACCCGGCCACTTCGACCCGGGGCGGTGGATACCTCTACGGGATCGAAGGAACTGCGGGCAACTCGTTCTCGGTCCAGTTCCTCGATATCGTCCACCACAACATCTCCGGCGGCGTCACCACCAACGACAACTGGCGCACCGGGGATCGCGGCTGCGAGGCCTGGGGCGACAGCAACGCCGCCTGCGGCCAGACCGTGCGCACCAGGTTGTACGCACCCGATCCGTCACCTTTGAACCTCAACGGAAACGTAACATTGTGCGACAAGCTCTGGCCCCCGGAAGCCCAGGTGCTCGAGAGCGCGGCATACACGTGGGATTCGTGGTGTCCTATCACCCCGCCGTCGGACGGCCTCTATGTCCTGCAGATCGAGGCGATCGATCCACTCACCTTGCCGAACCCATCCGCCAACGCCGGATGGTCGGGCCTCAACCGGTACTCGGTGCGGGCTACGGGTGGCGCCCGATTGTATGGCCTGGGCGACATGTCGCTCTACAACAACGCTACGGGCACGACCAGCAACTTCTATCTCGCTGAGGTCAGCGACATCTATTCCGGCAAGGATTTCGTCGTGGAGCTGTACGACCCGGGTGAAGCCAACCCGGGTGGTTGGGTTGAGATCAAGGGTCCAAACGGCGCAGGCTGGACGGACTACTCGAGCTGCCGCATGAGCGTTCGCACCAGCGAAGCGGCGGCCTGGTCGAGTCCAACCACCCTCACCCCCTGCAGGTTTTTCGCCAACAACAACGGCGGCGTCAACGACTACAACGGTGACTGGATCAAGCTCGAGATGAAGCTCAGTAGCTACGCGTGCGGTTCCAACTGTTGGTGGAAGCTGAACTACAACTACTCCAACACAGTGAACGACACCACCACCTGGAAGGCGTACATCGTCGGCAACCCGGTCCATCTGCTGAAGTAGAGAACCCTCCGAGATCCGATCCTGTCAACCGGGAGCCGAATCCGTCCCGCTGGTTGGCGAATCCACCCATCAAGATTCTTCCCGGGTCCGCTGATAGGCCACACTCACACTCATGAAGCCGTTTTCCGAACTCGGGAGCACCTTTCCTGAAAACGTCCAATACCGCTCACTTCTACCCCTGCATCTGCCGATACCTACCTAGGTTGTTTTGGCACCACGGAAAGTGAAAGTTTGTCTTTATACCGACCACTCTGTGCGTTATCATGGCCGCGTGGGCGGGACGATCCTCGCGAACCGGATCGCGGGATCACCCCACACAATGGGAGGCAACGGTGATGCGAGCACGATTGTTGAATCGGTCGCTGCGCGAGGAACGCGGTGCAGCACTGGTGGAAGCCGCGCTCGTGCTTCCCATGTTGTTGATGCTCACCTTCGGTATTTGGACAACGGCCCGTGCCTGGAACGTCCACAACGTCCTCGATCACGCCGCCCGGGAAGCTGCCCGCTATGCCGCAACGACCCCCGATTCGCTGGCGGTTCTCGACCCCATCGGTCGAGGGGAGGTGCTGGCGGCCGGAATCCGCTGGAGTGACGTATCGGGTTGCTCCTCGATCATCGAGGGTGGATCGGTCACGGAAAGCGCTACCGCCGGCTCGGGCATCACCGTCGTTGATGCTCCTGCGGCAATTTGCATCCCGCTGGGAGGCAGTCCGGGTCAGGACCCAACCACCGACGATCGGGCTCAGGTCCGGCTGGTGGTCCAGGACTTTCGACTCGACTTCATTCTTTTCTCGTTCGAGGTCGACCTCACCGCACAGGCGGTTTCGAGGTTGGAACCGTGAGGTCCCGCCGGATGCACCGGGACGAGCACGGCATTGCCGCAGTGTGGACGGCCGTCGTCCTGCTGTTCCTCATCGGCGCAACTGCCCTCGCCGTTGACACGTCTGAGTTCTTCCAACAGGCTCGCAGCCAGCAACGAGCGGTGGATCTAGCCTGCCTCGCCGGCGCTGCCGAGTTGCCCGGTGATCCGGCCATGGCGGTCCAGAAAGCAGCAGATTTCGCCCGCCCCAACCAACGGGGCCTCAATACCATCACTCCAGGAACACCAACAACTCGGATAGGAAACGTTTCGACCTGGATAACCGGCGACTTCGTCCTCGAGGTTGAAACACCGGCCGTCTACAACGGGGTTCCGAGCGCAAGCATCATGAGAGTCAGTCTCCGCCAGGAGGCCCCGACGAGGTTCGGGAAAGTCCTCGGAGCCGACAGCACCGGAATCCGGCAGGAGGCCTACTGCGGAGCCTTCACGTCGGTCTCAACCGGGATCTTTCCGGTCGGAGTGAGCGCCGGGTTCCCGGGTGGAATTATCAAGTTCTCCCAGAATCAGTGCAACGACTACCCCTCCACCGCATCCGGAAGCGGCGTCTGCAACTACCTCGAAGTCCCCCGGGTGGACGGATTGGGAGGCGGCGGAAGCAACGAGCTCACCTTCAACATGATGCTGGGTGCCGACCGGCCCATCACCTGCCTGGGGGCCGGAGATCCCTGCATTCCGGCTGCGGTTCGGTGCGACTCCGTCGCAGACGACGTGCCGTGCAATCAAGTTGTTTCCAAATCGGGCAATATTGCCGGGTCGGTTTACGACGGCCTCATCGGCGGCAAGACCGCCACGGACCACCTGGGCCGGTTGGCATTTTCAGACGGCCGTACACCGAACCCGGTGAATCCGCACAGCATGCCCGGCGGTGTGTGGACGTCGGTAGCCAGGCCGACGGGAGCGCCTTCGGGAAGGATCGTGTGGAATACCAACCTCATGTCGAATCCCTCCGACGACCTCGAGGCTACCTGCAGCCCGGCCGCCGCAACCGCCGACTACTTCTTTGACGACGACATCGACCCGCTGACGCCCAATCCCTCCGATCCCCCGTTCTCGGCCGCACCCGCGACCTGCTACGACGGCGAAATCGACGATCAGCCCGTCTACCCCATTCCCCCCGACATCAGCTATGTCAACCCGCCACGCTTTGAGATCTCAGACTATGACTGCCGGGATCTGCGCCTGATCATCGTTCCGGCGGGAACCTGGGGTCCTAAAGGCGCCGGGCCGTCCAACCCCCGGCTCTTCACCATCACCGGCTTCGAGGTCGCCTACCTGCTCGACCCTATCGTCGAAGACGACACCGGCATCTCCGGTGGACCACCGGACGGAACGCGGCGAGGTACCTTGTCGGCCGGCGATACCCGCCTTCTCTGGTGGGGCCACCAGAACAACAACGGGGGCAGCTGGCAGGAGGGAGACGACCGAACCACCAACCTGGCACAGATGTCGGCCTTCAGCGTGAGGTTCGCCCCCAACGCGAAGGTCACCGGCGGATGCCCACTCAACCCGGTTCCGTCCGGTCTCGGCAACCTGCTTCCGAGCGAAGTCAAGTTGGTTGCGGGACCCTAGCGATCACCGGTTAGATTCGTAGCTATGCGAAACCCGCCCCACCTTCTGCCCGCCCTCGTTACCCCGTTCACCAGATCCGGCCGGCTTGATCTGAACGCCCACCGACATAACCTCGGTGTCCTGACCGAGCGCGGAATCAAGGGCTTTCTGATCGGCGGGTCCACCGGTGAAGGCCCCTATCTCGAACCGGGCGAACGTCATCACCTCGTAACGGCCGCCCGCCAAGAACTGGGCACGCGCAGCTTTTTGCTGGCCGGAGTCGCTGCCGAGTCCCTCCGGGTGGCGCTCGCCCAGGCCGAGGAAGCGGCCATAGCCGGAGCCGACGCGACCCTTGTCTTGACCCCAACCTCGATGGTTCGTGGAAATCACGCAGCCGTCGCAGGCTTCTTCGCTGAAGTCGCAAACCAATCTCCGATCCCCGTGTTCCTCTACTCAGTTCCGGCCGTGACGGGCTATGCCCTTCCGGTCGAGCACGCGATCGAGCTGTCGCGGCATCCCAACATCGTTGGGATGAAAGACTCGGGAGGCCATCCGGTCGATATGGCCCGCCTGGCGCAGGAGACGGTTGATGGCTTCGTGCTGATGACGGGCTCGTCGAAAGCGGTGAGCCTCTGCATCACTGCAGGGGCGCACGGCGCGATCACCGCCAGCTCGAACTATCTTGCCGAATTGGTCAACGAGGTTGTGTCCCTGGCCCGACGGTCCCCGAGATCCGCGACCGGGCAACAGTCACTGCTGGCCAGGCTGTCGACCGCAGTTGAAGCTCACCGGGTGCCCGGCGTCAAAGCCGCTGCAGCGTTGACCGGTCTGCAACCCGGATATCCGCGCAAGCCGCTCCGGCCTTTGCCAAAAAGAGACCAGGAGAGAATCAAGATGGTGCTCGGCGAAGCCGGGATCATCTGAGAGAGGCTTTTTCCGGAGCATCAGCTGAGGAACCCGGTCGAGCACCTTCGTGGGCGCCCAGGCTCCACTGCTACCCTGGCCTCGTCAAAACGACGCTGTGTCGAAAGAAGGAGCCATTCGATGGCAGTCAAGTTCCTCTCCGAGGATTGGGCCACAGAGGTAACCAACACTCTGCAAGGTCACGAGCAATTCAAAGCATCTGCCGACATGAGCGTTCAGTTCGTCGTCACTGATGCGCCCGAAGGCGAAGTGAAGTTCTATATGGATGCTACGAGTGACAACCCGATCCAGGCCATGGGTGAACTCCCGAACGCCGACGTCACCATTACCAGTAACTACGAAACCACCAGCGCCATCTTCAGCGGTGAACTGAACACGCAGATGGCCTTCATGACCGGCAAGATCAAGGTCAACGGCAACATGGCCAAGCTCATGACCCAGCAAGCGGCACTCGGCCACTGGGCCAAGGCAGTGTCCAGCCTCGATATCGAGTTCTAACGATTCTCACGAAAAAAAGGGGCGGCCCAACCGGGCCGCCCCTTTTTGTTTCGAAGTTTGGTTACTTCTTGCGCTTCGCTACTTCGTCCTTGAGCGCCTTACCGGCCGAGAACTTCGGCACAAACTGGGTCTTGATTCGAATCGATTCACCTGTTGCAGGGTTGATGCCCTTGCGTCCCTGCCGCTTGCGCGACTCAAACGATCCAAACCCAATGATCTGAACTCGATCGCCCTTCTTGATTGCCTTGGTGATCGAGCCGAAAACGCTGTCGACGGCTATCTTCGCTGCCGCTTTCGTGATACCGGCATCAGCCGCCACATGATCGACCAATTCGCCCTTATTCATAGAGGTGCCTCCTCAAACGCGGATAACTACACAAGCGTAACTATACGCCCTGAGTGTCGGCAAGGCGCGCTCATCACAGGCGTCTGCCGCCCGAATCAATGACTTCTACAGCTCGAGCTGATGCAGTTCGCCGACCTTTTCCTTGACCGCGGCCGCCGCTTCGACCAGGCCGGCGACCTCGTCGGTGGCGAGATCCAAGACCACGACTTCTTCAACGCCGTTCTTGCCGAGCTTGGCCGGTACCCCCAGGTACACGTCGTTGATTCCATACTCGCCCGAAACCCAGGCACAGACCGGCATCATGGCTTTCTCATCCGTGATGATGGCCGCCACCATCCGCGCTGCGGCCGACGACGGGGCATAGTAGGCACTGCCGGTCTTGAGCAGAGCAACGATCTCTCCTCCTCCACCGCGGGTGCGCTCCAGGATGGCCTCGATCTCGTCGTTGCTCAGATAGTCGGTCAACGGTTTGCCTGCCACGGTGCACTGCGACGGAACCGGGACCATGGTTGGACCATGGCTGCCGAGCGTAAGGGCATCGACCTCGAGAACGTCAACCCCGGTAGCTTCCGAAAGGAAATGGGCGAGGCGGGAGCTGTCGAGAATCCCTGCTTGGCCGAGTACCTTGTTATGAGGCAACCCGGAGACTTCCGCAGCCAGCGTCGTCATCTGGTCGAGCGGGTTCGTCACAATAACCAAGGTTGCTTCCGGCGAATACTTGATGATCTGCTCGGTAACGTCTTTGACGATCTTGGCATTCACCTCGAGGAGGTCCATTCGGCTCATGCCGGGTTTCCTCGGCAGTCCGGCGGTGATAACCACCACGTCGCTGCCGGCGGTGTCCGCATAATCGTTGGTGCCGACGACGAGGGTTCGGTACTTCTCAACCGGCCGGGACTGATTCATGTCGAGAGCGAGGCCCTGGGGCAAGCCTTCGACGATGTCCGTCATCACCACCTCATCAACGATGTCCATCGCTGCCAATCTCTGGGCAGTGGTCGAACCATATTTGCCCGCCCCGACGACTGTGACCTTGCTCATGCGCACACTCCTTGGCTGGTCGGTCCAGTGCCTCAAGGCTAGCGCCGCCAGAACCTCCCTCGGCCGGGCAACGAGCCGAGTTGCCCGCCAGTCCTGCTATCAAGGACCTGTGCGACGTTCACTGCTTCCCATCGCCTTGATCGCAGCTCTCATGCTCCAAGCGTGCAGCCTGGTCGGGTCGAGCACGACCACCCGAATCGATTCCCCAACGACGCCTGCCGCAGTCGACATCGACATGGATGACCCGGATGTGCTGGCGCGTCTCGGATCTCCTTCCTTCGAAGACAGTGTCTGGAAACGAACCGTTGGCGACATCTCCCTTCTGGGAGACACCGATTCCGCCAATCCCGCGGAACTCGACCTGATCACCGGTGCGCTCGAGGAAGTTCCCGCTGCTCTGATCCAGGCTGCCCCACCCCGCAATCTCATCAGAGTTGCATCGGGTGGCGGCGAGGAAGCCATCGGCAAGGCCGTCGCGTTTACGAAGGGTCCGGACATCTATCTCGTCGATCGTACGTTCGCTCCCAACGGCGAAACTACGACACGCATGGAGCTGACCCGGGCCCTCGCTCATGAACTGGCACATGTGGCCCAGTATCGATCCCTTGACGACGTCTATGTCGAGGCGGCCCTGGCCGGTCGGGTCGACCAGGTGGATCCGGCCGCAGGGTCGTCACTGGTGCGATCCTTTGCTTCCGCAGTTGGTTGGATCGATCAGAGCTCAGACCCGCTGAGAACCACATGGTTCCTGCCCTCGTCGATCGAGGCTTCCAGCGATTACGGCAGAACCGGGGCCGGGGAAGATATGGCCGAAGCGGTCTCCATGGTCGTTCTCGGGCGATCCAATTGGATCCCTGCCACGCACACGCGCTGGGTGGAGCAATGGTTGGGAACCGGAGCGACCATCCTGGCGAGCGGGAAGCCCTGGGCTCCGGCCGGATCCCGGGAGGTCCTCTCCCGAGACCCGCTCTATGACGAAGCGGCATTGAACGGGGTCGCAGTGCGGTTCGACCACGCCGAGCCGCTCTACTTCAGCCTGCCGGACGATACGGCTCCCCATGCCCAACTGGCGGCCGACATTCAGATCCGGTTGTTGGAACGGCGGCTGAGCGGCGTTCTGTCCCGCACTGATGACGAACGACTCCCGCGCTACGCCGGGTTGTTTGCCGGGACCCGCGGCGTGAGCCTATGGGTCGAGCTGTGGGATTTCCGAGAAGCGACCGGGTTCCAGACCGCCGATCCGATCCTCGCGTACGTCGTGCTGTGGTAGTCAGCAGTCAGCAGTCAGTAGTCAGTAGCCAGTAGCCAGTAGCCAGTAGCCAGTAGCCAGTAGCCAGTAGCCAGTAGCCAGTAGCCAGTAGCCAGTAGCCAGTAGCCAGTAAATGCATACCATTTTCGCGAACTGGGAACTGGTAACTGGTAACTGGTAACTGGGAACTGGAAACTGACAACTGAAAACTACTTCCCCACGATCCGCGTCCCGGCGACAACGTGGTCGAACGCTCCGGCCCCGCTCACCTCGAGACGAACGATGCCACGACCGGGCCCTGTCTCGATCGTGATCCGGCCACCCGGCCAGACCAGGTCCGCCTGGTCGACATCCTGACCGGAGACCTCGGCTCCCAGTGCTTCAACGAAGAAGGCCGCTGTGCGCCCAACGTCGCCGGATTCCAGGACAACCCGGTCGAGCACCGCATGCACAGGCCCCTGGTCGGGGGGCGCCGGCCACCACGGCGTTCCCGCGGGTTCCCCGGCCTGCGCTGCCTCCCAGGCGAGATCGAAACGCCAGACTTCGGACTCAGCGATCTGAATGACGGTTCCGTGCGAGTCGCGTGGATGCAGGAAAGCTTCCCGCCACAGCGGGTTGGACAGGTCGACCCCAATAGGATCGAGACCAATTCCCTCGAGCCTCTCCAGTTCGGCGGCCAGGTCGGGCACCTTGAAGGTCAGATGATGGGGTCCTTCCCCATGCCGATCGAGGAATCTCGACAGAAAGTCACTCGTGTCGGGCTCCCACGGCTCGAGCAGTTCGACCGTCATGCCCTCTTGCAGGTCACCCATCCTGACCTGCATAGCCCTGAATCCCCGCCCATGCCCTCCGGAGACCAGCGTCCCCCCGAGATCCGTAATGAGAACCTCCATCGGTTGTCCCACATCCCGAACCGCAAGGGCAACATGATCGAGATCAGCCGTCATGACTGATGGCTGACAACTGAGACCTGATGCGTGTTGCTCACATCCGGTCGATGATGGCCGCGGCGAACTCAGAAGTCTTCACTTCCGTTGCTCCCTCCATCAACCGGGCGAAATCGTAGGTAACGATCTTGTCTGCGATCGTCGCCTCAATGGCCCGGACGATGAGATCCGCAACCTCTTTCCACCCGAGATACCGGAACATCAACTCACCGGACAAGATCACCGAACCGGGGTTCACCTTGTCCAGCCCGGCGTACTTGGGGGCCGTACCGTGCGTGGCTTCGAACACCGCATGGCCGGTGTCGTAATTGACGTTTCCGCCGGGCGCAATGCCGATCCCCCCGACCTGAGCGGCCAGCGCATCCGAGATGTAGTCACCGTTGAGGTTCATGGTGGCGATCACGTCGTATTCGGCAGGTCGGGTCAGGATCTGCTGGAGGAAGGCGTCGGCGATAACGTCCTTGACCAGCAACTTTTCGCCGGCGTCGCCGCCCGAGTCCGCCCAGCTGACCGCCACATCGGAGAACTCTTCGGCGACCAGCTCATAGCCCCAGCTGCGGAATGCCCCCTCGGTGAACTTCATGATGTTGCCCTTGTGGACCAACGTCACCGAGTCCCGCCCGTTGTCCAGCGCGTACCGGATAGCCGCTCGGATCAAACGCTTGGACCCAGTCTCGGAAATCGGCTTGATGCCGAGACCGCTGTCCGGCCGGATGTCCCAACCGTAGGTTTCATGGAGGAACGAAAGCAGCTTCCTGGCATCGTCCGTGCCGGCTTCGATTTCCTTGCCCGCGTAGACGTCCTCAGTGTTCTCGCGAAAGATCACCATGTCGATCAACTCGGGTTGTTTGACCGGAGAAGGAACTCCTGTGAACCAACGGACCGGACGCAGGCAGACGTACAGGTCGAGGGTCTGGCGCAACGCCACGTTGAGGCTCCGGATACCGCCACCGACGGGTGTGGTCAAAGGACCTTTGATACCGACGAGGTAGGTTCGAAAAGCGTCGACCGTCTCTGTCGGGAGCCACTCCCCCGTGTCGTCAAATGCTTTCTGCCCCGCCAGCACCTCCATCCAGCTCACCGTTCGCTTGCCGCTGTAGGCCTTGTCGACCGCGGCGTCGAACACGAGCTGTGCGGCGCGCCAAATATCGGGACCAATCCCGTCCCCCTCGATAAAGGGGATAATGGGGTCGTCTGGTATGACCAGTCCATCGGGACCCATTGTGATGGGCGATGCCATGAGAGCTCCTTCGCTGTGTTCTTAGATTCGATTATCCCATGCTGCGCTCGGCAGCCGCCACGGTGTTGCGCATCAGCATCGCGACGGTCATCGGGCCGACCCCGCCCGGCACCGGGGTGATGGCACCGGCAACCTCCTTCACCTCGTCGAAAAGGACATCCCCAACCAAGCCATCGGCGGTCCGGTTGATGCCGACATCGATGACCGTTGCCCCGGGCTTGATGGCATCGGGTCCGATCAGGCCGGGGACACCGACGGCCGCCACCAGGATGTCCGCCTCACGGGCGACCGCCGCCAGGTCCGGCGTCCGGGAGTGGGCGGCCGTGACGGTGGCGTCGGTGCCCTTGGCGGCCAGAAGCATGGAGAGCGGCCTGCCGACCAGGAAGGACCGCCCGATAATCACCGCGTGCTTGCCGGCCGGATTGATCCCGTAGTACGAGAGTATTCGCATCACACCCTGCGGAGTACAGGGGACGAGCACGGCCCGTTCCAAAGCGAGCAGGCCGAGGTTGTAGGGATGCAGCCCATCGGCATCCTTGTTCGGATCGATGAGAGACGTCACTCGTTTGTCGTCAAGGTCCCCCGGCAAAGGAAGTTGCACGAGGATCCCGTCAACTGCCGGGTCGGCGTTGAGTCGAAGCACGAGCGCTTCCACTTCTCCCTGGGTGGTATCGGCGTCGAGCTCATGATGCAGGGAGTTGATGCCCACCTTCTCCGCGAGTCGTCGCTTGCTCCGCACATAGACATGTGAGGCGGGGTCGTCGCCGACCAATACCGTGGCCAGTCCCGGCACCTTCCCCCGCTTGGCCAGGGCGGCTACTCGTCCTGCCACCTCGTCCCGAACGGATGCTGCAACTTCTTTTCCGTCCAATATTTGTGCACTCAATGTCGAAAATGCCTCCTGCCGGTGAACACCATGGCGATCCCGGCCTGGTCTGCTGCCACGATTACTTCCTCGTCTCGTTTCGATCCACCGGGTTCAACAATGGCACTGACTCCGGCGGTGGCCAGCGTGTCGATGCCATCCCGAAATGGGAAGAAGGCGTCACTGGCCGCTGCCGCTCCCACCGCCCGGTCACCGGCGCGAGCCACCGCTCGTTCCGCCGCTCCCACCCGACTCTGGTCCCCCGCTCCGACCCCTACGGCCGCTCCGTCGCGAGCGATTACGACAGCGTTCGACTTGGTGTGCGCTGCTACCACCCAGGCCAATTCGAGGTCCGTCCATTCCTCCGGGGTCGGCCGCCGTGACGTCACCAGCTGCCAGTCGTCTGGGCCCTCGTGGATGCTGTCGCGCGTTTGTGCCAAGAATCCGCCGTCCAGACCACGCAGGTCGATATTCCCGGGATGCGGGGCGGGGCCGTGGAGAACCCGCAGGCTCTTTCTGTGGGCCAACACCCGACCGGCAGCCTGAGTCACGTCCGGGGCGATGACCACTTCAACGAAGACCGCCGCGAGTGCCTCCGCAGTGGCGCTATCGAGAGGCCGGTTCAATGCCACCACACTGCCAAAAGCTGCGAGTGGATCGCATTCCCAGGCCGCCCCGAACGCCTCAACCAGCGAGTCCCCTACGGCAACCCCGCTGGCATTGGTGTGTTTGACGACCACTGCGGCCGGCTTTTCAAACTCCCATGCCAGGCGCCAGGCCGCCTCGGTGTCGACGTAGTTGTTGAAGGACATCTCCTTGCCTTGCAGCTGGACGGCCCCAGTCCACCATCCCGCCTCTCCGGCCTGCCGGTAGGTTACGGCGGCCTGGTGCGGGTTCTCCCCGTACCGCAGGACCCGGCGCCGCTCCAGGGGTACGACCAGGCGGGCGGGAAACTCGCCCGGTTCCAGCCACCGGAGAATGGCAGCGTCGTAGGAAGACGTGCGATAGAAGGCAGCCCGGGCCAGCTCTCTCCGCAATTCCTTGTCCAACCCGCCTGACTCCACGGCCCGAATGACTTCTTCATATTGATCGGGCGAGGTCACCACGCCGACGTGATCATGATTCTTGGCTGCGGCCCGGATCATGGCCGGCCCACCGATGTCGATCTTCTCGACGGCCTGCCGATGGGTCACATCATCGAGCGCCACAGTTGCCTCAAACGGATAGAGGTTGACGACAACCAGCTGAAAAGGCTCAATACCGAGGGTCGCGAGGTCCGATTGATGGTCCGGGTCGGCCGGGTCGGCAAGAATTCCCCCGTGAATCATGGGATGGAGCGTCTTGACTCGACCTCCGAGGATCTCCGGGGAACCGGTCACGTCTGCCACTCTCGTGACTGCAACGCCTGCCTCCTCGAGCGCCAGGGCCGTCCCGCCGGATGAAACGATCTCGGCACCGGTCGCTGTCAGGCTTCTGGCGAAAGGAATCAGGCCCGCCTTGTCGGAGACGGAGATCAGTGCCCTGCGAATTGGCAAACGGGTCACGACTCCTCCCATATCACCCGCCGGCCTTCAAGCCGCACCTGCCCTGCCGCAAACGCCTTCACCACGAGGGGGTACAACTGGTGTTCCTCCTGCTGGATTCGGGCGTGGAGTGACTCTTCGGTGTCATCGGAATGCACTGGAACTGCCCGCTGGGCGATGATCGGCCCGTGATCCACCTCGTCGTCGACGAAATGCACCGTCACTCCACTCAGCTTCACTCCGTGAGCCAGGGCGGCCGGCACCGCGTGAGGGCCCGGGAAGGCGGGCAGCAGGGCAGGATGGACGTTCAGAATACGATACGGATAACGCTCGATAGCCACCGGGGAGAGAATGCGCATGAACCCGGCCAGAATCAGCGCTTGCGCTCCGTAGCGTTCGGCGGTGTCACATACGGCGATCGAGAATTCCTGCCGGTCCCCGAAATCGCTCCACGGAACCACTTCGGCCGGCACGCCGGCGTCGGCAGCGCGACCCAGGGCGGCAACCCCGGGCCGATCGGAGATCACGACGACAATCCGGGCACCAAAATCAGGGTCGGTCCTGGAGGCGTCGAGGAGCACCTGCAGGTTGGAGCCTGAACCGGATACCAACACTGCAACGGGCAGCACGCAGAGCCTTCCTGACGTCTCTCAGCGCATACTAGGTGAGGATCGACCCCCGGCAGATCGCCCGGTTCAGACCGGGACGGCCAGCATCGTGCGCGTGTCGATAGTCTCCAACAGCTTGGCCGGTTCGGGGTCGATGGCCTTACGCAACTCCGAGGAGTAGTACCGCTCCGTGGCTGCCTCGATCCCGTCTTCGCAACTGACGATCCAGATGAATTGGTTGGCCTCGGCGATCATCCAGGCTCCGGTCACCTCGAACCCGGCCTCTCGTCTGGCCGCGACGACCGCCGGAAAGACCCCGAGGAACGTCTCCATCTCGCCTTCTTTGACCTCGTACATTCGGAGCTGATATTCCATTGCCCGTTCCTCATTTCTTACACCTGACAACTGATGACTGATGACTCCTCACGGTACACCCGGGGACTTGGAGCGCACCCGACACCCCTAATCTGCCTTCGTGACCGACCGTCTCCTTACGCGCCCCTTCGTCTTCGCCTGGCTGGCCAACATGGCTCAGGGTATGGCGTTCACCATGTTTCTCCACTTCCCGGGATTCCTCAAAGGCCTCGGAGCCGACGAAGTGGAAATCGGGCTCATCGTCGGATTGACTGCGGTCGCCTCCATCGCCGTCCGGCCCTCGGTCGGGCGAGCCATGGATCAGCGGGGGCGGCGACCGGTGATCCTGTTCGGAAATGTCGTCAATGTCGCGGTTCTGGCTCTCTACCTGACGGTCGGTGAACTCGGGGCCTGGCTCTATGCCGTTCGCATCACCCATGGCTTCGCCGAGGCGCTGCTGTTCACCGCCCTATTCACCTACGGCGCCGACCAGGTCCCGGCCACACGACGCACCGAAGGAATCGCCTTGTTCGGAATTTCCGGCATTTTGCCCATCGCTCTCGGAGGGGTCCTCGGCGACATCATCCTGGCCCGGTGGGATTTCGACGTCTTCTTCCTGGTCGTGCTCGGTTTCGGGATTCTCTCCTTGCTCCTCTCGCTACCCCTTCCCGAATCCCACAAGCCGGGGGCAGAGGGAGAACAACCCCAACGTTTTCTCGCCTCGGTAACTCAAAAGAATCTGCTGCCGCTCTGGTGGGTCACGCTGGTGTTTTCTCTGGCGCTCACGGCCTACTTCACATTCCTCAAGACGTTTGTCATCGACACCGGCATCGGATCGGTCGGGTTGTTCTTCTCTGCGTACGCCGCGACGGCGATCGGTCTTCGACTGTTCGCCGCCTGGTTGCCGGATCGGGTCGGACCAAAACGGGTGCTCTACCCCGCCCTCGGTTCAATGGTGCTGGGGTTCGTCGTGCTGGCCTCTGCGAACGGGCCGGGAGCCATCGCCGTCGCCGGAGTGCTATGCGGCGCCGGACACGGCTATGCCTTCCCGATCGTCATGGGCATGGTGGTGTCGAGAGCCGCCGACGCGGATCGCGGATCGGCGATGGCGATCTTCACCGGTTTGTTCGACGTGGGTGCTCTGTTGGGCGGCCCGGCGTTCGGTGCCATCATCCGGTTCGGAAGTTATGCATCGATGTTTCTGGCGGCGGGCGCCTGGATGCTCGTCGGTGGCCTCATCTACGCCTACCTCGATCGGTCCAACCCGGTCGCTCCGACCGGGTTGCGGCGCACCCGTCTCGGAGGCACCTCCATGATCCCCGGCGAAAGCGCCGCAATCCTCCTGGATGATGACCCGCCGGCCGGCGTGACGACGGACGACTGACGACGGACCTACCAGGCGCCTCCGCCGCCGCCCCCGCCACCACCTCCACCGCCGCCGCTGAAGCCACCTCCACCGCCCGAAGAAGAAGAGCTGGGCGGGGCGAATGCACCGGTCAAAGCCGACTGCAGTCCGGCGAGGGCGTTGGTTGAGTGGCCGCCGGAGAAACCGTGGTTGCCGTACCAGTAGATGCTGCTCGATTGGGCCAGTTGTTCCGGAGCGTGGATGCGGGCGGCTTCGAGGACATCGTCGGCCACCCCCAGGGTGATGGCGTAGACCAGGTACTCATCCCATAGGTCAAGCGCGATCGGCGGTGCCTCATGCAACCGGCTGAAATCCTGGAGATAACGCTTGAATGCCTGCCACCGCACTGCCAGCAGAGCACCTTGGTCGGAACGCTTCACCCAACCGGTCTGACGGACTCCGAAGACGGAAACTATGGCAACGTTGATGACAAAAGAGATGATGAAACCCGGGATCAGGAACGGCGCCCAGCGGGATCCCGCTGCCGCCCCCCAAAACGGATACACAACGGCAAACATCAGAAACAGGATGCCGATGGCCCAGGCCAGCGGCTTGCCACCGCTCCGATCCAGCAGGCCCAACCGGACCTGTTCCTTGCGAGCTTCGCTTTCGAACTTGTCGTAGCGAGTTGCGTTGGCCGCCGCGTCGTCGCGGATCGCCTGGCGGAACTCGGTCAACGGGAGCGGTCCGTCCGACAGCACTCGTTCGAGAATCTCCATCACGGGTCTCTCGACGGCCCCACTCGCAAGACCGACATCGGCCAGTCCGATCTCGAGATCGGAGATGTCCTCGCGACGGAGGCCCATCCAGGTCTTCTTCTCGACCGTTACCGGCTGGGCACGCAGAGCCCCTCTGCGGATCAGATCAAACATGGTGGCGACGAAGTCTTCGGTGCCGACCGGACCCTGCCGCAAGAGTCCTCCGATCACCGCGGGCGGATGATCAGACGGCGGCTCTTGCTCGTACTCCCGGTCATAGGCAACATCGGGCTCACGCCCATGTCGGAAATAGATGAATAGCACGGCAACGGTGGCCGGCAGGAAGGCCAGCAGGGCGAGCGTCACCACGAGGAAGGTCAGCAGGGTTCGATCCGTCGATGCCTGGCCGTCTTGTGCTTCTTCGTAGCCGAGGATCTCATCCAAACCGTTCCCGGCTATCACCGTTGCTCCGCCGGTCGACTCCAGGTCCGAGCGGGGGAACACAACCCGGAGCTCAACCCACTGGCCGGAGGGGATTCCTTCGGCCGTGAGGCTCGGGGAGATCCCGTCGTCGCCGAGAGAGGTCGAGCCGCTCACCGAGCGCGGATGTCCCCACACCAACACGTCCCCGGATACTTGCTCGCCCGGGAGCTCCAGAGTCGCATAGAGGTGGCCGAGCGGCTGATCCCACTGGTCACCCCACACTTTCAGGTTGACGTCGACCACATCGTCGTAGGCAACGGCCAGTCCGACCATCCGATAGCTGATGATGAACGTGCGAGCCTCAATGAACGCTTCGTAGTGCCACACGACCCGCACGAAGCCTGCCCGGCGCTCGACACCAAAGGTGCCTGCCTCACCCTGGGAACCCAGTTCCGTCGGTGCCCCGGGCCGGTAGTCGACGCCCTGCTCGCCGACCTGTACGTCAGCGATGTCTTCACCCGCCCGTAAGGGGATATCTCGCCAGGCCCCCGTAAAGAGATCATCGAAATCGTAGGTGATGTGCTCGGTAACCAGGACCGATCCATCCGGTTCGACGACCACCTCGACATCCGTGTTCGTGAGAACGAACGACTTGGCGGCCGCCGGGGCGGCCACCACCAGCGAGAACAGCGCCGCAACGACGGCGATGAGCCCTAGGGAACGAAAACGACCGATCCGTCTCAGAAACGTACCTCCGGCGCCTGCTCGGCCTCTTCGGGGGCTTCGAAGAACGGCTTCACCGAGAACCCGGTCATCGCCGCAACCATGTTGGACGGCACCGTCTGCACCTTGTTGTTGAACGTCAGCACGGAATCGTTGTAGATCTGTCGCGACACGGCAATCTTGTTCTCGGTCTCCGCCAACTGCGCCTGCAGTTCCGAGAAATTCTGGCTGGCTTTCAGATCCGGGTACGACTCGGCCAGCGCGAACAGCTGCCGCAACGCTCCGGTGAGGAAGTTCTCGGCTTGCGCCTGCTCCTCAACGGTCCCGGCGGCCAGTGCCCGGTTTCTCGCTTCGACGACCTGCTCGAAGGTCGACTTCTCATGCGAGGCATAACCCTTGACCGTTTCGACCAGATTCGGGATCAGGTCGTAACGCCGTTTCAGCTGAACATCGACCTGCGCCCAGGCGTTGTCCACCCGGTTCCGCAATTTGACCAGGCTGTTGTAGATCCCGATGATCGCCAGCACCAGGACGACGACCACCACACCGGCAATCACATAACCCACATATCCCCCTCGGTTCGACTCGTGCCGATTCTATAGGTCGCGGCGGTTGGGGAACGGGTTGAGAACCCTACAATTTGCGGTCGTGCAAACCTTGTCCAAACTTCGCACCTTCACCGGCGATTCCCGCCGATTCCTGGCGTCCGCGTTCCTGTGGGGCTTCGCCTTCTCGGTCACCTGGCTGTATCTCAACTTCCTTTTTGAGAACCTCGGCTTTTCCGATTCGCTGGTGGGTGCCGCCAACGCTATTCCCAACATGGTCGCCATAGTCCTTGCCCTCCCCGTCGCCCGGCTGGCCGGGCGACTCGGTTTCATTCGGTCACTCCGGATCGCCGCGGTGGTGGCCGGAACCGGATTGGTGGTGCTCGGGTTCGTCGAACAGACCGTGCTGGTGATCCTGGCCGTGGTGCTGGTCGGCGTGGGCGGCATGGCGTTCTGGGTAGTCCCCTCCCCATTGATGACCGCCCTGGAACCTGCGCCAACCGGACCTATTTGTTTTCGGCCCAGTTTGCCGCTCACCTGGTCGCCGGGTTCCTGGGAAGTCTGATCGGCGGTCAGATGCCTGCGATCTTCGCCCGCCTGGCCGACATCGACCCGAAGAGCCTCCAGGCGATCCAATGGACTGTCGTTCTGTCGGGACTGCTCTACATGCTGGCGGCGATCCCGCTACGGAACGTCACCGAGGTCAGACCGGACGAACCCGGTCACGGACCGCTCTGGCACATCCCCCGCGCCGCCCGCCCCATCTTCTTGAAACTGCTGGCGCCCAACGCTCTGATCGGCCTCGGGGCCGGTCTGATCATCCCGTTCCTCAACATTTTCGTTGAAGGCAAATTCGGGGTGGATTTCTCCACTCTCGGGGCCGTGTTCGCCTGGTCCCAGCTGGGCATGGCCCTGGCGGTGATGACCCAGCCGCTCATTGCTGCCCGACTCGGCAAAGTCGCCAGCATCGTGCTGGTCCAGGCGCTGTCACTTCCGTTCATCGCCATGCTCGGCTTCTCGAGCAGTTTCGCCGCCGTGGCCATTGCCCTATTCGTTAGGTCGGCGCTGATGAACGCCGCCAATCCCATCTACGCCGCGTTCACCATGGAGCAGGTCAAGGAAGGATGGCGTCCCGCGCTGGCCGCAGCCGAGAACATGGTGTGGGCCGCCGGCTGGGTGATCGGGCCGATCGCCTCCGGTCTGGTGCGGGAGAGGTTCGGTTTCGACACCGGGTTTCTTGTCCTCTTCGCCGCCATGCTCGGGCTCTACGCCGCCGGCATCACCTACTCGTGGCTGGTGCTGCGGCCCCTCGAGAAGGCTTCCGAAGAGCGACTGAGTGAATCCGGCCCGCCCGGTCCTTAGCCAAAGCGACCGGCGGCGGCCTGCCAGATCAGCACTCCCCCGAGCAGCACCAGCAAGCCTCCGCTGCCGGCCAGGATTCGCCGGTACCAGGCCAGGCTCAGAACACCCCGGCCGTAGGCAACCCCCCAGGCCAGGAAGAGCTTGCTTCCCACCAGCAGACCGTAGAAACCCACCAGGAAAGCGGCCGCCGGGCCGGGCCCGCTGTCCCAGGCCGACACCAGGAGGGGCCCACCCACCCCCAACCAGAACAACCACGGGTGGGGGCTGAGGATGTTGGTGATGAACCCTCGCCGGAGATCCCGGCTTTCGGCCTGCCGGCTTTCGAACGAAGCGCGGGGCGCCTTCCGATAGGTGTCGACTCCCAGCACTATCACGAACACTCCTCCGGCCACCGCCAGGTAGGGCAGAACCCGGGTGGGGAAGACCCCCACGGCGAGCACGCTGAGTGCTACCACCGGCAGGTCGGACAACAGAGGGGCGATGGCAACCCGCACCCCGGCTGCGACGCCCCGCTGCAGGGCCGTCGTCACCACGAGGGCGCTGAGCGGCCCCGGGCTGATACCGGCTGCGAAGCCGAGCGAGATGCCGAGCAGCAGCTCAGACACGGACGCAGCCGGCTACCGGGAAGCTTCGAACCTCCGGTGCTTCATCCCAATGCATCTGCCATGGCACGGCCGATCTGGGTGGGGTCGTCGAGCACCACTGCCCCGGCGGCCCGGAGAGCCTCCATCTTGGCTTGCGCCGTCCCCTTCGATCCGGAGATGATGGCGCCGGCATGGCCCATCTTCTTCCCGGCGGGAGCGGTGACCCCGGCCACGTACGCAACAACCGGCTTGGTCACATGCTCCTCGATGTAGGCAGCAGCTTGCTCCTCGGCATCCCCGCCGATCTCGCCGATCATCACGATGCCCTCGGTCTCCGGATCGGCCTGGAAGCGGGACAGCACATCGATGAAGTTGGTGCCCGGCACCGGGTCGCCACCGATGCCGATACAGGTGGTCTGGCCGATACCCAGCATGGTCAATTCGTGAACGGCCTGGTAGGTGAGGGTCCCCGAGCGGGAAACGACCCCGACGTTGCCGGGAAGGGTGATCTCATCGGGCATGATCCCTACGTTCGACTTTCCGGGAGAGATCAAGCCGGGACAGTTCGGGCCGATCAGCACGGTGCCGGGACTCGTCTGCTTGACGTAGTTGTACACCCGCGCTTCATCCTGCGCCGGGATCCCCTCGGTGATGCACACCACGACGGCGCAGCCGGCGGCCGCCGCCTCCATGATGGCGTCGGAGGCGAACGGTGGAGGCACGAAGATCAGCGAGGTGTTGGCCCCGGTCCCTTCGACGGCCTGGGCGACCGTGTCGAAGATCGGGATTCCTTCCACTTCCTCGCCGCCCTTCCCGGGACGGGTGCCGGCCACCACGTTGGTGCCGTAGGCGCGGTTGCGCAGAGCGTGGAACTGGCCTTCCTTGCCGGTCAAACCCTGCACGACGACTTTCGTTGATGTGTCGATGAGAATCGCCATGTCAGGCCACCTCCCCTTTCGCCAGTGCCACGGCCTTTTCCGCCGCGTCTCGCATAGTGGCGGCCGGAATCAGCTTCTCCGATTTGACCCCGGTGAGGATCTCCCGGCCTTCGGTGGCGTTGGTGCCGTCCAACCGGACGACGATCGGCCAGGGAAGATCCAGGCTTTCGAACGCTTCGAGGATGCCCCGGGCGACCAGATCACACCGGGTGATCCCGCCGAAGATGTTGATCAGCACACTCTTGACGGAGGGGTCCTGTATGAGGATCTCCAGGGCGGCGATGATCGTGTCGGCTCCGGCGCCTCCTCCCACATCGAGGAAGTTGGACGCCTTGCCACCGACGAGCGAAACCACATCGAGCGTCGACATGACCAACCCGGCCCCGTTGCCGATGATGCCGATGTCACCGTCGAGTTTGATGAAGTTCAGATCACGTTCCTTGGCCATCTTCTCAACCGGCGGGATCACGTGCTCATCGGCGAGCGCCGGAAAGTCGGGATGCCGGAAGAAGCCGTTTTCATCCAGAGCCACCTTGGCGTCGAGGGCAACCACATCGCCTTCTTCGGTAAGGATGAGCGGGTTGACCTCAACCAGGTCGCAGTCGAATTCGACAAAGGCCTGGTAGAGCTTCTTGAGCAGGGCAACGGCACCGCGGGCGGCTTCGGGGTCGAGCTTGGCCCGATAGACCATCTCCGTCGCTTGCCAGTTGGTGAGGCCCATGACCGGATCGATATGGACCTTGACGACGGCTTCCGGTTCGGTCGCCGCTACCTCCTCGATGTCGACCCCACCCTTGGCGCTGATCATCCCCAGGTGTTTCTTGGCAGATCGGTCGAGCGTGAAGGAGGCGTAGTACTCGGCCTTGATGTTGGAGGCGCTCTCCACCCACACCTTGTGAACGGTATGGCCCTTGATGTCCATGCCGAGGATGGCGAGCGCATGTGCATGAGCTTCGTGGGGATTCTCCGCCAGTTTGATGCCCCCCGCTTTGCCGCGCCCACCTACCTGCACCTGGGCTTTCACCACAACCGGACCACCAATTTCTTCGGCAGCTCGTTGGGCTTCAGTCGGCGACGTCGCCACCCGGCCGTCCGGCACCGGAACCCCGATGCGGGCGAACAACGATTTCCCCTGATACTCCAGTAGATCCACGGTCTCTCCTCAGCGTTTTGGAATGTTGGTTTCCACCCATTCGGTGATTTTGCTCAACGGTGCTCCGGGTGTGAAGATCCCGGCTAAGCCTGCCTCAAGCAGAGTGGCGGCATCCTGGTCGGGGATGATCCCCCCTCCAAACACCACAATGTCTTCTGCACCTCGCTCCTTGAGCAATGCCACGACCTTGGGGAACAGCGTCATGTGGGCACCGGATAGGACGGAGAGGCCGATCCCGTTCACATCCTCCTGGATGGCGGTTTCGACAATCTGCTCCGGCGACTGGTGGAGCCCCGAGTAGATCACCTCATTGCCGGCGTCACGAAGGGCCCGGGCGATGACCTTGGCCCCCCTGTCATGTCCGTCGAGTCCCGGTTTGGCAATGAGAATCCTGCGCGGCATAGTCACCGGAGGTTACCGCAAAGCGAGGCGACCTGATCCCGGTGGGAATCTTGACGTGTGCCGGAGGAAGGCAGATCGAAGGTGAGCAAGCGCGCCTCGCCACGAGATCCGTTACCGGCAGCCGGCATGTATCTGCGTTGTCCTGATGGCTCCGGACCCCAGGCGGCTAGCGCCACAGCCACCGCTATTCTGCAGCCATGCGAGTGATATTTGTCGGCAATATCAGCGGTTACAGCCCGCGATTCCTCTCGGCTCTGGCTGCTCGATCCGCCGACCCAACCGATCCCGTAACCGTGACGGCCGTCATCTGCCCGGTGACATTGGACACCCGGCGGGCCGCCACCAGCTTCGCCCTGAAACGCCGCGTCGGAAGGCTGTTAGATCGCGTTATGCGCGGGGACCTCCCACGACCTGTTCGCGCCCGCTTGAACGACAGGACCGATGGGCTCTGGCACCAGATGCAGAAACTCGCCATCGAGGCCGGAGCGGTCGCCTGGTGGCCGCCGAAGATGACCGAACCCGGCCTGCTGGACCAGGTGAGAAACATAGGCGCTGATCTCGCCATCGTCGCCGGCCTCGATCGCATCTTGAGGGAACGCTCCCTGGAAGCCTTCCCACCGCTTTTCAACCTCCACCCCTCGCTGTTGCCCGAGTATCGCGGTCCGTCTCCGGAATTCTGGCAACTCGATGCCGGCGACACCGTGGGAGGCGTGACAATGCATGTGCTCGACAACGGCATCGACACCGGGCCGATCGTGCTGCAGAAACGGTTTCCGATCGAGCCGTGGCTCGACATTGACGGCTTGAAGGAGCGGGCCATTGAGGCTGGGATCGGGCTGATGCACGAACTCCTCGACAGTTTCCCGAATGTTCCTGCGGAGCCCACCCCGCAGGCGGGTGGTTCGTATCACCCCAACCCGCGCCCCGAAGACCGACTCGTGCCGTTCGATCGCCCGGCCGCAGCCGTATTCAATCGGGCCCGGGCGGTCGGCCTCAGCTCGCCATTGCTGGTGCACGTGCCACAACAGGCCTGGCACGGCGGAGACACCAGCCTTCAGTGCTCCGACCATCCCGGCCGAGAACAGGTGACCCTCGAGTTGTTTGACCCCGTGCCGTACCAGAACGCCACCCAGGGCGATCCCGGTCTGCTGACCCGCACGATGACCGGCGGAGTCGTCATCACGTGCAGCCCGGGTGTGGTGGAGTTCCGGCGGGTGGCCGTTACGGCCACAGAGGAGAGCCGCACCCATTGAGGTGATGTACCTAGCGGAGTGCGGGAAGCTTTCGACGACCGCTACCGTTTGATGTACTTGAAACCAGCGCAAGGAGCCCACATGTCCAACATCCATGGAGTCGCCGCCCGGGGCCAAAGCATCTGGATGGATGAGATCTCGAGACAGCTACTCGAACCGGAGGGTCTGGCGGCTCTCGTCGATGGCGCCGCCGTCACCGGGGTCACCTCGAACCCGACGATCTTCGCGAATTCCATCGTACGGTCGACGGATTACGACGAGGCGCTCAAGGAACTCGTCGAACGTGATGCCGACACCATCGAGATATACACGGCATTGGTCACCCGGGACATCCGCGACGCGTGCGATGCTCTCAAGCCGGTCTGGCAGGAAAAGGGCGGAGCCGACGGGTTCGTCTCGGTCGAGGTCTCACCGCTGCTGGCCACCGAGACCGAAGCGACGATTCTGGAAGCGCGCGACTGGTGGAAGCGCGTCGACCGGCCCAACCTCCTGATCAAGGTCCCGGCCACCCGGGCCGGGGTTCCGGCCGTGCGCCGGCTGATCGGTGAGGGTATCTCCGTCAACGTGACCCTGATCTTCTCCTTAGAACGTTATCAGGAGGTCATGAACGCTTATCTGGACGGTCTGGAATCATTCGCCCGCACCGGGGGCGACCTCTCGCGGATCAATTCGGTTGCCTCGTTCTTCGTGTCCCGGGTTGACTCCGAGGTGGACCAACGCCTCGAGAGCATCGGTACCGAAGCAGCACTGGCCCTCCGCGGGAAAGCCGCCATCGCCAACGCCCGGGCCGCATACGGTCTGTTCCTCGACACCTTCTCCGGCCAGCGCTGGGACGCCCTCAAAGCACAGGGCGCTCGCATCCAACGCCCGCTCTGGGCGTCGACCAGCACCAAGAACCCGGACTATCCGGACACGATGTACGTCGATCAGCTGGTCGCGGCCGACACCGTCAACACGGTCCCGGTCAAGACGATCGAGGCCTATCAGGATCACGGCGACCCCCAGCCACCGGCGTTCGGCGCAACGGAGATCGCCGAAGCCAACGAAACCCTCCAGGAATTGGCAGCGGTCGGAGTCGACTACGACGATGTGGTGCAGGTCCTTGAAGACGAAGGCGTCGAGAAGTTCGCCGTTTCCTACCGGGAGCTGCTCGAGTCAATCGACCAGAAACGTATCGCTATCAAGGGATAGCATTCCTGGAGAGCATGTCGGCCAGGATCACCCTTTGTTGAGAGGGATAGAGCCGTCGGTGCGGTGGTACTCGTCATGGGCGGCGATCAGCGGCTGCCACTGTGGATGATCGACGTCAACCGCAACGAGATGACGCGTGGTTGGACCACCGTTCCGGTCAAACGAGCGGGCTTTGCGGATCAGCTTGGCCGAACCATCGTCGATGCGCCGGTGCTGGGCCAGGTGCTCCTCCCAGGAAACACAAACGAACACCTCGGTGATCCGGTGCGGGTCTTCGCTGTTCCGGTAGAGCCGCCAGCGATATGCGCCGGTGAGTAGCCGCACCCTGCGAATCTCACTCATCAGCTTCACGAACTCCTCGAGGTCGGCCCGGTCGATGTGCCACGTGTTGGCGATCATGACGGGTCCTCCCTCGGTATCCACGTGGGAAGGAGCCTGGTCTGTTTCCGTGTACTCAGGGCTTTCGATCTGATCGAGCGAAGGAATACGGAACAACGGCGCAAGCAGTCCCAGCACGATGGTGACCCCTGAGAGAGCAATCATGGCTCCGGACGCACCAACAACATCTGCCAAAGCACCCGAGAGGATGGAGCCAATCGGATAGATGCCGGAGAACGCCAGGGTGTACAGGCTCATAGCCCGCCCGCGAATCCATTCCGGTGCCATGAGCTGGCTGCTGGCATTGACCGTGGTGAGCGTCAGCACCCAGGCCGCTCCGGCGACCATCATGCCTGCCGACGCGAGGATCGGGGAAGATGCCAGCCCGACCGTGACGCCGGCGACGCCGAACACGACGATGGTGGTCGGTACCGAACGCACCCCCAGTTTCGCAACAATGCGGGGACGCACCATCGCTCCGACGAGGGCACCGGCGCCCATGAATCCCAACAGGATCCCGTAGGTTGTCTCCGAACCACCCAGCTCGCTGGTCCGGTTGGGCAGGGTCGCCTGCACTACTGCCGAAGTGATGGCAAACAGCGCCACCAGGCCGAGCAGGCGCCGGAACGCCGGCGTGAAACGGGCGTAACGGATCGACTGCGCAATGGCATTCGTCATGGAGGTGTTCTCTTGCACCGGCAGTTTGAGACGGCTTCCCACGACGGCTATCACAACAATCACAGCCAGATAGGAGATCGCGTTGAGGCCGAAACCCAATTGGGGACCGACCGTTGCCACGATTAGTCCACCCAGGGCCGGGCCAATGGCGCGGGCAACGTTGAAGCCTGCCGAATTGAGCGCAACCGCACTGGCGACCATCCCCCGCGGCACGAGGTCGGGGACGAGCGCTTGCCAGGCGGGCAGGTTGAAAGCCACCCCGACCCCCATCAGCAAACCAAGCCCCAGGAGCAACCCCGGCGTGATCACGTCCAGGGCGGTGAGAATGGCCATCGCCGCCGCGGCCGATCCCATCAACGACTGCGCCACCAGCATGACCTTCGTTCGATCGACCGTGTCGGCCACCACCCCCGAGATGAGCGAGAGAAAAAGGAGTGGCAGGAGGTTGGCAGCGAGCATCAAGCCCACCCAGGTAGCCGACGAGTCGGTGAGCTCTTTCATCAACCAGGCGGCAGCCACGGTCTGAAAGAAAGAACCGATATTGGAGAAGAGGGCGGCGAGCCATATGGCGCGGTAGTACGGAATTCGGAGCGGAGCCATGGCTTGGGACATAGCCGGAAGTGTAGGAAGCGTCCTGGCCTGGTCGGCAGATCCCCGTTGATAGCCGGCTGAGCCCGGTGAGCCTCGCTCGCTAAGCCTTCTTCAAAGGAGCCCAGGCCAGCAGCAGACCTTTTCTGGCCCTGGTCGTCGAACCGGACGGTGGCCTCGGCCCGATCGCCCGTGCCGACGATCTCCAAAACCACCCCGACGCCCCATTTGTTGTGAAGCACTCGATCGCCGGGCTCGATCTGCGCAGCGTCAACCGTTTCATGTTTTCTCGGTGACGGAGATTCAAAATCGGCCCGCCGGCGGCGTTTGTCGATCTTCGTCACCAGTTCCTCGGGGATTTCGGCGAGGAACCGGCTGGGCGGGTTGTAGTTGGTCCCGCCCCACAACATGCGGCTCCAGGCGTTTGTCATGAAGAGCCGGTCCTGGGCCCGGGTTATCCCCACGTAGCAGAGCCGCCGTTCCTCCTCCAGCTCCGAAGGGTCCCCGAGAGACCGAACGTGGGGAAACACACCATCATCGAGTCCGATGATGAAGATGATCGGGAACTCCAGACCCTTGGCGTTGTGCAGTGTCATCAAGGTGACGGTGGCAGCGCCTTCTTCAAACTCGTCGATGTCGGCAACCAGGCTGATGGATTCCAGGAAGAGCCCGAGACGACGGAGTCCATCGAGATCGTCCCACGCTTCATCACCGACGATCGAACCCTCCGCGCCGATCTCGTACTCCTCGGCCACGGTGACCAACTCCCGCACGTTCTCGACCCTCCCGAGGGCCTCAATCGTTTGTTCAACCTGCAGCTCCGCCAGGTATCCGGTTGACTCGAGTACGGCCTCAACAGCAGCCTTCGGGCCGCCCTCAGCCTTCACGCGCACCACGTCGAGTAATGCAAGGAACTCTTTGACCTGTTTCCTGGCCCGGGCCGACAGGTGCGGCTCGTCGTCGACCTGGGTCAGCCCTTCGTAGAACGACACCTCCAGACCCTGGGCATACCGGTCGAGGTGCCCGAGGGAGGTGCTTCCCAAGCCCCGCTTCGGAACGTTGATGACCCGCTTGAGCGCTACCTGGTCATCCGGATTGACGAGGACCCGCAGATAGGCGATGACGTCCTTCACCTCGCGGCGATCGTAGAACTTGACACCACCCACTACCGCATAGGGGATGCCGTAGCGAACGAACACTTCTTCAAGAACGCGGCTCTGCGCATTCGTTCGGTAGAAGATGGCGATGTCGGATGGCGACCGGCCTTCGTCCTCCAGCGCGTTGATCTGCTCGGCAACGAAAGCAGCTTCATCGCGTTCATCCTCGGCTTCGTAACGGCTCAGCAATTCCCCGCGTCCGCGGTCGGTCCACAGGTGCTTGGGTTTGCGTTCATCGTTGTTGGAGATGACCGAGTTGGCCGCTTCCAGGATCACCTCGGTCGATCGGTAGTTCTGACCGAGAACTACCACCCGGGCGTCCGGGTAGTCACTCTCGAAGTCGAGAATGTTGCGGATGTCGGCGCCGCGAAACCTGTAGATGGACTGGTCGCTGTCACCGACAACGCACACATTGCGATGCAGAGCGCTCAGTTGTTTGATCAGCACGTACTGAGCACGGTTGGTGTCCTGGTACTCGTCGACCAGGACGTACTGGAACCGGCGCTGATAGTGCTCCAACACGTCCGGAAAAGCTCCGAACAGTTCGACCGTGATCATCAAAAGGTCGTCGAAATCCATGGCCGAGGCTTCCAGCAGTCGCTGCTGGTACAACCGGTACACATCTGCGACCTGCTCGTGGTAGAAGCCGTTGCCCTGTTGAGCGAAGGACTCGTAGTCGATCAGTTCGTTCTTGGCATCGGAGATGGCCGCTCGAATGTTGCGGGGCGGAAAACGCTTTGAGTCCATATCGAGGTCGCGCACGCACATCGTGACCAGACGGAGCGCGTCGGCATCATCGTAAATTGTGAAGGAGGACCGATACCCGAGTCGGGGGGCTTCCCGCCGCAGAATTCGAGCACACGCACTGTGGAAGGTCGACACCCACATAGCCCGCACTGCGCCGCCCACCAATCGCTCGACCCGCTCCTTCATCTCATTGGCGGCCTTGTTGGTGAAGGTGATCGCCAGGATTCCATTTGGCGGGATTCCCAGGTCCCGAATGAGGTGAGCGATGCGATAGGTCAGACACGCGGGTCTTGCCGGACCCGGCTCCCGCTACCACCAGTACCGGCCCCTCCGTGGCAGCCACGGCCTCCCTCTGAACAGGATTCAGCGAGTCGAACAACGGCGACTGAGCCGGGTCGGCTTCAGCCGCGAACAACGCGTCGTCGGAGGAAGCGAAGGATTGCATGGGGCGATGGTACCCGCCCGCACCGACCTAATCACATGCGTGTAACCGCCCGACTACGCCGATCAGCGAATGGTGACCTCGACGGATCCGTCGGATCGCGTGATCCGCCCTTCCTCGTCATCCCCACCCTCATCGGGCGGCAAGGTCCTGATCGTGAAGCAGAAGCGACTGCCCGTCGGAAATCGATGCTCGTACCAGAGGTCGCCGCCCATCGCTCTCGCCAGCCGCAAAGCAATAGGGAGGCCGAGGCCGATCCCCTTGTCCGATCGGGCATCACCTTTCGAGAGCTGCTCGAAGTGTGTAAACACCCGGTCGACATCATCCTCGGGGATACCGGGTCCATTGTCCGACACCACGACCAGGTAGTACTCACCGTACGGACTGCCCTCAACGAGAACCTGGTCGCCACCGTATTTGTGCGCGTTCTCTACCAGGTTTCGTAAAACCTGCTGAACTCTTCGTTGGTCGGCAAATACGGAAACACCGCCCGGAATCGCCACCGATGCTTCACGAGCGGACCCCGGTGGCAGGATGGCATCGGTCACGTCGTGAGCAACTTCGGACAGATCAAACATGCCCAGATCGAGCCGCAGCCTGCCCGCCTCCAGCCTGGGTATCACGAGAACGTCCTCAACGAGTTCGGAGAGATGCACGGCTTGTTTGTTGATGATCGTGAGAAACTCGTCGACCTCTTCATTTGGCAAGTTCTTCCACGACTCGAGGAGCGTATCGGTGAATCCGGCAATGGAAGTCAGGGGCGTTCGGAGCTCGTGGCTCACCATCGATACAAACTCGTTCTTCATTCGCCTGGCCCGATCAGCCGACTGAGTGGCGAACTTCTCTCGCCCCCGGGCTGCCCGGACGGCGCGGACCGCAGCCAGGACGGCCACGACAGCGACCAGTACGGCACTGCCACCTATCAATTCAGGTAGGTGCTCCATTACGCTTTTGCCTCCAGCTGGGCGACAAAATGGCCGCCCAGATGAGATATCGACAAGAATCCCTGCGAAGTTGAGGCCTTCCGGTTCCGTTCTCGGATGGCCAACCTGGACTCCGACGCCATGTCCCGTCTACGAGTCCGGATCGCCGTAGAGCGACGAAAGGCTGAGCCGGGCCTCCTGCTCCAGGAGCTTCTGGTGGTGGTAGGCAGAATCGACGACTGCGGCGAGCGGAAACTCCACCATCCGCAAAGTTCGGGCCACCTGTGGGGTGAAGACCCCCGGCCGACGCGAACCGATGGCCAGGATCCCCAGCACCTGTCCCCGGGAACGCAAGCCCATCGCAAAGAACGAGGGCCACCCTCCGGCCGAGTCGGTCTCGGAGAATTCCTCAGCTCCAGAACGCCAGACTCCCAGCTCCTCGGGACTCACCGAGATCGAAGCCAGTTGCTCGAGATGGCCTGCTGCCAGAGCACGAAAATGGTCGAACTCCGGCCGGGAAATGGCCGAATCCACGCGAATCGCCAGACGTCGTTCGTTGGCAAGGGCAATGCCGGCCAGGTCATAGTCAACGAAGCGGCGCAGTATCAAGAGCGACTCCTGCACGGTCGTTGGCAGGTCCATGGCACGGGTCGCCATGGTGACGATGTCGTTCACGATGGTTGCGTCGAATAGTTTCCGGTCGAGGAGTTCGGTGACCCGGGCGAGGACATCGACCTGGTCGAGCTGCTGGACTTCGACTTCGCCCGTGGTCAATTCGGAGAGAGCGCGGGTGGCCCGGGCAGTTCGAATCGCGGCCAACAACTCCTCGCCGAGCGATTCTTTGGTGAGATACCCGTCGGCTCCCGATTTCTCGGACCAGTATCGATCCTCGGCCGAGTCAAGAGCAGTCAAGATCAGGATCGGGATGTGGGCAACCGACCAATCTTCCTTGATCAAGCGGCACGCGACATACCCGCTCATTCGGGGCATCTTGATGTCCAGCAGCACCATATCCGGGGGTTCTGAGTAGAACTTCTGGATAGCCTCGATCCCGTCTTCTGCCGTGACAACCTCGTAGCCGGCGTCGCGCAGAAGTGAACTCACTGCCGCCCTGATGACCGGACTGTCGTCGGCAACCAGGATCCTCACTGGTTCACCTCCGTGCGGTCGGCCGGCTCAGCCACGGTGCGCATCTCCAGAAGCGAGTCGAGCGTGGTGGCCAGCAAGCCCTGTCGCAAGTCAGATTTGTCAAGATACGCATCCACCCCGACCGCCCAGGCCCTGGCCTGGTCCTTCTCGTCGGCGACGGCCGAAACCATCACAACCGGGAGCGCCGGGAGGATGTTTCGAACGGCCCGTACCAGCTCGACACCGTCCGAGCCCGGCATGGCATAGTCGACGACCAGCGCATCAAACCGCTCCGACTCGAGCTTCGCCAGACCCTCATCGGCATCGGCCGCCACCAGGGTCTCGAATCCTTGCCCGGTGAGAACCGACCCGACCAACTGACGTGCTCCGGCCGAATCGTCAACCACGAGGACCCGCGGCCTCGAGATAACCGGACTCGGCACAGAGCGAACCCGGTCGCCCAACCGGTTGGGCTCGACAACTACGACAACTTCTCCCCCGCCAAGTACTGCCGCACCGGTCAGATGGGGGTTTCCGGCCAATACCGGACCGAGGCCCTTGACGGCGACTTGACGCCTGCCGACGATTTTGGGCACCGTGACGGCGATCAGCCCCGCCCGGGTCGCCAGCACGAGGACCTCGTTGACCTGCTCCGTTTCGGGAAGGCCAACTGCGGTCGCAAAGGACGAGATAGGGAGCCGCTGTCCCTGGTGGACCAGTTCCATCCGCTCCTTGCCGGGCCGCACTTCCGCACCGGACAAAGCAAAAGCGGCGACGATGGCAGCACCCGGGATCCCCCATTGGCGGTCTTCAGCCGAGATGAGCAGCATGTCCTGCAATGCCCACGAGGCCGGGAGCGTCAACATGACCGAAGTGCCCTGACCCGGTCGCGAATTCACCGATATCCCACCATTGAGCATTTCCGCGGTCTCAGCGACCAGGGCCAGGCCGGCTCCATCACCACTCAGATCGGTGGCTTCGGCCGACGTCGAAAACCCGCCCCCGTACAACAGCCGGGTCAATTCGCTTTCGGGAGGCGTATCCTCGCCCGCTACCAATCCCCGTTCCCATGCGGATTCGCGAACCGCGTCCCAATCGATGCCGCAACCGTCGTCCTCCACGGTGATGACGAGACTGTTCTTCGAGACCTGGGCGCGGACGGCCAGCAGGGCCGTAGCCGGTTTGCCCGCTGCTTCCCGTACCTCGGGTGTCTCAATTCCATGGTCGATGGCGTTCACCAGCAAATGCCGAAGCGGTTCGCGAAGGTGCTCGATGATCTGACGATCAACCTCGACATCGTCCCCGGCCAACTCAAATCGGATCTGTTTCCCGGTACGACGACTCAGGTAACGAACGAACTGGTGGAACGTATCAGTGATCTCAGAAAGCGGAGCTGCCACAAGCTGCAAGGCCCGCATCTGGAGATCCTCAACCGCCAGGTCAAGGGTCTCCACGGCTGATTCCCAGCTGGTGGCCAGCGAAGCCACCTCACGAGGGTTGCTCGAAACAGCAAAACGAAGCGCTTGAACGGCAGCCGCCAGAGCTGCAGCGTCGAGTCGAACCTCGGCCGCCCGGTTGATCAACCGGTACAACCGGGTCGTCTCAACTCTGGTGGCCGGTCCAACCAGGCCGGACTCAACCGAAGAAAGCAAGCCACCGAGATCGAGGAGCTCGGGGTTCCCCATTTCCGGGACCGGTCGAGCCGGTGCCGGAGAAGGGGGCGCTGGAGGTGCCACAGGGTTGACTTCTCGTGGTGCCGTGGGTGAATCCGTTCGAACCGGAGTAGCTGCTTCTGGTGCTTTTACTATTCCCAGGAAGCTCTCCAAAGCTGCCACCGATGAGTGCAGACCGGCCGGACGACCATTCGCCCCCTCGTCCATCGCCCCTAGGAACTCAGCCGCGACGGCCTTCAAGAGCTCACCAAGCTCCGGATTCGGATCCAGGACACCCTCCGAGATGTCGCGCCATGCTGCTTCGAGCACGCGGGCCGCTTCGCCCATCTCAACAAAACCCATTACCCGTGACGAGCCCTTGATGGTGTGCGCGTCTCGAAACAAGGTTGAGAACTGGTCGGTATCCAATCGGCCGATCACCATCGCGGCGGATCCCTCAATCAGATTTGCAGAGCGCTGCGCGACTTCATCGCGGAAAATCGCCAGGAGCTCTGCATCATTGCCCAACTCCACGTTGAACCTCTTCTCCATTGAACGTTCGTCGTCCTAGGAATATCGGCCGGCTGTGGGGGCGACTTGAGAAAAAGGACTATTCCCACTCAATGGTGGCGGGAGGCTTCGACGAAACGTCGTAGGCGACGCGATTGATACCGACGACCTCATTGATCACCCGGCTGGAGATCCGTTCAAGAACCTCGTACGGCAGCCGGGCCCAGTCGGCGGTCATTGCGTCTTCGCTGGTCACGGCCCGGACGATCAACGGGTAGGCGTAGGTGCGCCCGTCGCCTTGCACTCCGACCGTCTTGACGGCCGGGAGCACTGCGAAGGACTGCCAGAGTTCCCGGTAGAGGCCTGCTCGACGGACCTCCTCGAGGACAATGGTGTCGGCTGCTGCCAGGATCTCGAGCCGTTCCCGGGTGACCTCTCCGATAATGCGCACGGCCAAACCCGGTCCGGGAAACGGCTGACGCCACACGATCTCTTCTGGCAAACCCAACTCGCTGCCAATTGCCCGTACCTCGTCTTTGAAGAGGTCCCGGAGCGGTTCGACGAGCTCGAAAGTCATGTCCTCAGGCAAACCGCCTACGTTGTGGTGGCTCTTGATCCTTGCCGCGTCCTTCGTACCCGACTCGATGATGTCCGGGTAGAGCGTCCCCTGCACGAGGAAATTGGTGTCGGCCAGGTCGGCTGCCACCTCTTCGAAGACGCGAATGAAGGTCTCGCCGATGATCTTCCGTTTCGATTCTGGATCGGTGACCCCGGACAGGGCATCCAGAAAGCGGTCCTGAGCCTTGACGTGAACCAGGTTGATATGGAACGTCCGCCGGAAGGTCTCCTCGACTTGTTCGGCTTCGCCCGCTCGCAGGAGCCCATGATCGATGAACACGCACGTCAGCTGGTCCCCGACTGCGTGGTGAACCAGGGCGGCCGCTACCGACGAATCGACTCCGCCCGACAAACCACACATCACTTTCTCGGACCCAACCTGCTGTTGTATGGCATCGACCGACTGCTCGATGATCGAATGGTGGGTCCAATTGGGTCGGAGCTGGCACACATCAAAGAGAAATCGTTTGATGATCTCGGTCCCGCGCGGGGTATGGCCTACCTCGGGGTGGAACTGGACCCCGTACAGGCGGCGCTCGCGATGCTCCATGGCCGCCACCGGTGACCCGGCGGTGGAAGCCACGACCCGGAAGCCGGGGGGTGCCTCCACGACGGCGTCCCCGTGGCTCATCCACACATCCTGGGTCTCCGGTAGCTCGGCGAACAGGCCCGAGCCGTCCGAAACGCTGAGCTCGGTCTTGCCGTACTCGGCACTTCCCGTCCGGGCAACCCGGCCGCCCAGCCCGTGAGCGAGCAGTTGGTGGCCGTAGCAAATCCCCAGGATCGGGACTTCGAGATCGAAGATGGCCGGATCGATCTCGTAGGCATCCTCGGCATATACCGATGCCGGACCTCCCGAGAGGATCAGGCCGGATGGCCGACGGGCCGCGACCTCCGCGGCTGTGATATCCCGGGGGACGATCTCCGAGAGCACATGCGCTTCGCGAACCCGCCGGGCGATCAACTGGGCGTACTGGGCACCGAGGTCGACTACAAGAACCCGATCGAAGTCTCCGGTTGAAGCTTGACCAAACGAACCATCCCGGGCGGTCACACTCGCCTACCCCATGCCGACTCGTTGGGAGCGCTGCAGCGACTTGCCCTCAGTTTGTAGCGACGGGGCAATCATCACCTCCGCCTTCTGAAACTCCTTGACGTCTGCGTAACCGGTCGTTGCCATCGACATGCGCAAACCACCGAAGAGGTTCCGCCGGCCATCGTTCTCGTGAGCCGGGCCAACCAGGATCTCTTCCAGGCTGCCGAGATCACCTACCTGGACGCGAGTTCCTCGCGGCAGGGTCGGGTGGAAGGTTGCCATGCCCCAGTGCACGCCACGACCAGGAGCTTCTGTGGCTGCGGCGAGTGGGGATCCGATCATGACGGCATCGGCACCGCACGCAATGGCCTTTGACACATCTCCCCCCGTGCGCATTCCACCGTCGGCAATGACGTGCACGTACCGTCCGGTCTCGTCGAGGTACCGGATCCGCGCCCCGGCGGCGTCGGCAATAGCGGTGGCCTGAGGGACCCCCACTCCGAGAACGGCGCGGGTCGTGCAAGCAGCACCCGGCCCCACGCCGACGAGGACGCCAACGGCCCCGGTGCGCATCAGGTGGAGAGCGGTCGAGTAGGAAGCGCAGCCACCAACAATCACGGGCAATTCAAATCCGGAGATGAATTCCTTGAGGTTGAGCGGCTCGTGTCGCGTTGAGACGTGCTCGGCCGAGACCACCGTACCCTGAATGATCAAAATATCGAGGCCTGCCTTCACGGTGAGCGGCGCATAGGACGCGACCCGCTGAGGCGTGAGACTGGCGGCAACGACCACGCCGCTCTCCTTGATCTCGCTGATACGCCGCCCGATCAGCTCTTCCTTGATCGGCTCCAGGTAGATCTCCTGCATGCGCAAGGTGGCTTTGTCCGGGGAGAGTTCCGCTATCTCTTCGAGGTAGGGTTCCGGGTCTTCGTACCTGGTCCAGAGGCCTTCCAGGTTGAGCACGCCCAAGCCGCCCAGGTTCCCAATGGCGATCGCCGTTCCCGGACTGATGGCCGAGTCCATTGCGGAACCGAGCATGGGAAGTCGAAATCGGAACGCGTCCATCTGCCAGGAGATGTCCACATCGTCGGGGTCGCGCGTCCGCCGACTGGGGACGATGGCTATGTCGTCGAAACCAAAGGCCTGTCGACCCGACTTGCCGATTCCGATGTCGATCTCCATGAGAACCCTCCGCCTCGCAAGGAACCCTCACGGTAGCTCGCTCCGCTCGCAGTGCTAAGTCGTGGGGCCATCCCCATCCACCATCTGACAGATCGCTGATCCGGGCTCAGGACAAACTGGAAACTGGAAACTGGAAACTGTGAAGTACTCTTCTTTCCCGTGAACCTGCCGCCTCTCTCCGCCCCGCCGTCGCATCGCTGGCGAATCAGCGATTTCCTCTTCGTGTGGTTGGCCGGGTTCATAGCTTCGCTGGTCGGCACCGCCATTGGGATCGCCCTGGGTATGGGCGGTTCACTCGAGGATCTGGCGATCAACGTCCCCCCCGAGTTGTTGTTCTGGGTGGCGCTTCCCGCCCAGTTCTTCGGGATGCTGCTGGCACTCGCCTGGGTGAGCCAACGGCGCGGGTCTGGCAGTTTCACCACGGATTTCGGATTTTCGATCCGCCTGCAGGACATCGGGTTTCTCTTCCTCGGCATGCTGCTGCTCCTGGTTCTCGCGTTCGCGCTGACGCCTCTAGCGGAGCTCCTCGGAGCCGACGAAACACCCCAGATAACGACGGAGGCCATTGCGAAGGTCGTAGACCTTCCGACCCGACTCATGATCGTGCTGGCCGTCGCCGTCGCTACCCCGATCGTCGAAGAGTTGACGTTTCGCGGATTGCTCCTCCGTTACCTGGAGGAGCGCATGACCCCCCGGCGGGCCCTGGTGATCTCAGCAGTGCTCTTCGGGGCGTTCCATGTGCTGGGGACGAGCGGGACGGCAGGGGCCATCATCGCCATGGTGCAGACATTTCTCGCCGGTCTGGTCCTGGCCTATGTCACCCAGAAGTCGGGCAGGTTGAGCCGCGCCATCTTCGTCCACGGAGGATTCAATCTGATCACGATCCTGGTGCTATTCCTCTTCCCGGATCTGGGGATCTAAAAGGCCAAGGTGGTGACGTGGCAACAAAGAATCCGATGCTGCGCTCCGACGGTGCGTCGGCCTTTTCCCTGACTCGCCTTCGCTAACGATCGGCTAGTCGGGCATCAAAGCCGAGCTTCTTCCGTACGGAGGCCATCTCGGCCTCTGCTCTGATTCGAGCGTCGAGGGCGCCTTTGACCATGATATGAGCGACCTCTTCATCGTCCAGCGCCTTGAAAGCCGACCGGATCGGACTGAGCCCCTCGACCACTGCTTCCGCGACGGTCACCTTGAAATGGCCGTACTGCGTGTCGTGGTAGTCCTCAACCAGGTCGCCGACCGGGCGGCCCGTGAAGAGCGACAGGATGTCCAGCAGGTTCGAGATTCCCGGTTTCTTACTCCGGTCGTAGAGGATCTCGCTGCCCGAGTCCGTGACGGCCGCCTTGAACCGCCGGCGGATCGTATCCGGCTCGTCGAGCAAGAGAACCCGGCTGTTGACGTCGTCGTCGGATTTCGACATCTTGGACGTTGGATCCTTCAACGACATGATCCGGGCACCAATCTCCGGTGTGATCTGCTCGGGAACAGGGAACTCCTCGCCGAATCGAGAATTGAAACGTTCGGCCAGGTCACGTGCCAGTTCCAGGTGCTGGGTCTGGTCGTCACCGACCGGAACGGCGTGAGCCTTGTGAACGAGGATGTCGGCGGCCATCAGCACCGGGTAGGCGAACAGACCGAGGTTCTTGCCGGCCTTATCGGCTTTTTCTTTGAACTGGGTCATCCGATTCAGTGCACCCAGGGAGGTGATGGTGCTCAGCATCCACGAAAGCTCGGCATGCTGGGGAACCTGACTCTGAAAGTACAGCAGCGAACGACCCGGATCGACCCCAACGGCCAGCAGCAGCTTGGCCGTATTCAAACGGCTTTGGTGGAGCGCGACGGGGTCGTACGGCACCGTGATGGCATGCAGATCAACCACGCAGTAGATCGCGTCGTAGCTCTCCTGAAGCTTCACCCAGTTGCGTAGGGCCCCCAGGTAGTTACCGATGTGGATGTCCCCCGTCGGCTGGATACCGGAGAACACCGTCTTCTTGTCGCTCACGTTGATTTCCTCCGAATAGCTTCACGATGGTACAGCAATCAACGGTGTGCCGATCGGAAGTCTCAACGCGAGGCTGAGGTCCACCTTGGTTGACGACCGTACCCCGATGCGTCATACTGCGCCGCCATGTTCATGCCCGTTGCCACCATCATTATCGTGTAGCGCATACGGACAGCCGTGTGCGCCCAACCCTTCGCCTCGCGAAGGGTTTTTTGTTCCCCAGGAGACACCATGAAGACCGAGATCTACGACACAACTCTGCGAGACGGTTCTCAGCAAGAAGGGATTTCGCTGACGGTCGGCGACAAGCTGCGCATCGCTTCACTGCTCGACGAACTTGGGGTCGACTACGTCGAGGGTGGATGGCCGGGCGCCAATCCCAAGGATGACGAATTCTTCAACCGCGCCAAAAAGGAACTCGATTTCGGCACTGCGACGCTCGTCGCCTTCGGGTCGACCCGCAGGCCTAGGGGTACGGTCGCAGACGATCCTCAGCTCCAGGCTCTGCTTGCCGCGGAGACCGAGATCATCTGCATCGTCGGCAAATCGTGGGACTACCACGTCCTCGAGGCCCTTCGGACGGATCTCGATGAGGGAGTCCGCATGGTCGAGCAATCGATCAGCTACCTCCGTGACAGAGACCGGCGCGTGTTCTTTGACGCCGAACACTTCTTCGATGGCTTCCGCAGCAACCCCGATTACGCCCTCCGGGTTCTCCAGGCAGCCACCGATGCAGGGGCAGAACGATTGGTGCTCTGCGACACCAACGGAGGCACCTTGCCGTCGGAGATCCTGACAACCATCGGTCGGGTCCAGGCCGCCTTCCCGGAGGGCCAGCTTGGTGTCCACTTCCACGACGACGTTGGCTGCGCTGTGGCCAGTTCTCTGGCTGCCGTTGATGCCGGGGTCCGCCAGGTTCAGGGCTGTATCAACGGGTACGGCGAGCGGACGGGCAACGCCGATCTGTCCACGCTCATCCCCGACCTGGTCCTCAAGATGAAGCTTCCGGTCCTCCCTGAGGGGCGGCTGGAGCTTCTTGGACCGGTGGCGCACCACGTAGCCGAAGTAGTCAATATCGCCCTCGCTCCGCATCATCCGTACGTCGGCACATCGGCGTTCACGCACAAGGCCGGACTGCACACCTCGGCGCTGGCCCGCCGCTCGGATGCATACGAGCACGAGGACCCGGCCCAGGTCGGCAACCACACGCGGATGGTCGTTTCGGAGCTGGCGGGTCGGGCCAGCGTCCTCTCTGAGGCCAAGAATCTGGGTCTCGAGGTTGACGCGGAAGCTGCGGTTCGCATCCTCGAACAGGTGAAGGATCTCGAACACAAGGGCTACCACTTCGAAGCGGCCGACGGGTCATTCGAATTGCTGATGCGGAGGGCGATTGGCTGGGAGCAGGATTTCTTCGAGCTGGAGTCCTTCCGGGTCTTCACCGACCGGCGCGTCAACGAAGAGATCGTTGCCGAAGCCACGGTCAAGGTGGTCGTCGGTGGTGAACGGGTCGTTACGACCGGCGAAGGGGTGGGTCCGGTGCACGCCCTGGATCAGGCACTCCGCGCAGCCTTGCGCGACGCATATCCCGAGATCGATCGTCTCCGACTCACCGACTACCGCGTCCGGGTACTCGATTCCTCGCATGGGACCGGGGCCGTAGTGCGGGTGCTCCTCGAGACATCCGACGGGGAGGACACGTGGGGCACGATCGGGGTACATGAGAACGTCATCGAGGCGTCGTGGGATGCCCTCACCGACGGTCTCCTCGTCGGGTTGCTGCGGCGGCACGTCACCGGGCGTCCCGTATAGTCCGGAGCATTCGAGGAGAAGGAAGAGGCTGTGGTTGTTCCGCATATGTCGCCGGATGAGTTCCGACGGCGAGGCAAGGAGATCATCGACTGGATCGCGGACTATCTGGAGCGGGTTGAGGAGTATCCGGTACTTGCTCAGGTCAAACCGGGCGAGATCCGTTCGATGCTGCCCGAACACCCCCCCGCGACCGGCGAGGACTTCGATCGGGTGGTTGCCGACCTCGACGAAGTGATCCTGCCGGGGATCACCCACTGGCAGTCCCCCGGCTTCTTCGCGTATTTCAATGCCAACGCTTCTGGACCGGCGATTCTGGGGGATCTGGTGTCCTCAGGACTCGGAGTTCAAGGGCATGCTGTGGGCGACGAGTCCGGCCTGTACCGAGCTCGAAACCCACATGATGGATTGGCTCGTGGAGATGCTGGGCTTGCCATCGGCGTTCCTATCGTCGGGACCGGGTGGAGGAGTCATCCAGGACTCCGCCTCCAGTGCGACCCTCACCGCCGTCATCGCGGCTCGAGAGGCAGCCACCGGCGGCATCACCAACCGCGCCGGGACTTCGGGCAACCTGGTGGCCTACTCCTCCACACAAGCCCATTCGTCGATTGAGAAGGGGATCCGCGTGGCAGGGATCGGAGTCGACAACCTCCGTTCGATCGAAGTCGATGCCGCTTTCGCCATGGATCCGGTCGCCCTGGAGGAGGCTATCCAGGAAGACCTGGCCGCAGGCCGTCAGCCCTTCTTCGTGTGCGCAACCATCGGCACAACATCATCGACCGCCATTGATCCCATTCGCGCCATCGGCGAGATCTGCCGGCGGTACGGGCTATGGCTGCATGTCGACGCAGCGTTGGCCGGGACCGCGGCCCTGGCGCCGGAGATGCGCTGGATACAGGACGGGGTCGAGCTGGCCGACAGCTACGTGTTCAATCCGCATAAATGGATGCTGACCAACTTCGACTGCTCAGCCTTCTTCGTCGCCGACCGGACGCCGCTCATCGGCGCTCTCAGCGTGCTGCCCGAATACCTACGGAACGAAGCTTCGGCCTCAGGAGCCGTCATCGACTACCGGGATTGGCAGATCCCGCTTGGCCGTCGATTCCGTGCCCTCAAACTGTGGTTTGTCATCCGCCACTATGGCGTTGAAGGCTTGCAGGCCTTCGTGCGTGAGCACCTGCGTTTGGCCGAGCTGTTCACCGAGTGGGTGGATGCAGACGACGACTTCGAGCTGGCCGCCCCCGCTCCGGTGAATCTCGTGTGTTTCCGCCACGTCGGCGGGGACGACATCAACCAGCGCATCATGGACCAGGTCAACCAGTCCGGCGAGATCTATCTCACCGCACACCAAACTCGAGGCAGCTCACCCTGCGGCTGTCGATCGGTCAGACCAACACCGCGCAACGACACGTGCCTCGCCCAACAGCATGGGAGCTGATCCGGAAGGCCGCAGGATAGATCTGGGTCAAATCCTGGCCCCGCCGGGAGAGCGTCTACGGATCGATGAGATCGCGGGGCGGCAAACGAGTTACCGGTGGTTCCAGCCCAACCAACTGCCTGACCATGTGCGCGGGTCGCCCCCCACAAAACCTCGCCGTCGAGGTCGAAGAACCAGACCTTGTGCTTCCGCCACATCTCGAATCTCCAACCGTCCTCGTGAGCGAAGATGCCAACCGGCGGTTCCAGGACCTTGTCGACCTCGCGGCGGGGATGGCTGCAGCTCCGGAGCACTCTTGATCCACCCAACGACCGGCACAACCAGCAACGAGTACTCGATCGTGTGAATCGCCGGAAGGAACCCGACGACGTCGACCGTCGCAGGGTCGAGCCCCACTTCCTCTTCAGCTTCTCTCAGCGCCGTCCCCACCGGGCCCCCATCTCCTTCGTCGGGGCGGCCCCCGGGAAAGGCCAGGTGCCCGGCATGGGTGGGCATGGTCATCGGCCGCTTCGTGGGACCATGGCGTCACCCCGCGACCGTCGTCGTAGAGCGGAACCAGAACGGCAGCTTGGGGTAGTTCGCCCGGCGGCGGGGGCTCGTGTTGTATCCCCGGGAAGCGGCTGAATAATTCGTTCACCCGATCATGGTACGACGCCGATAGGCTGAGCGGACATGGATGACCTGTCGACCGCACCCCGATTCTCCCGTCGGTTCATGCTGCGCCCCTTCAAGCGCCGTGATGCTGATGAGATGACCGAGGCCGTGCAGGCTTCGCAGATGGAACTCAACGAGTGGCTGCCCTGGGCCCATCTCGGCTATTCGAAAGGGGATGCCACGAACTACATCCGCGACAGCCTCAAGTCGTGGCGTGAAGAACGCGCTACGACCTGGCGATCCGAAGGTTGGACGCCCCGGACCGGCACATCGGCAACATCTCGGTCTGGTTCGTTTCGAGATCTTTCAAGACCGGCGAGATCGGATATTGGGTTCGCACCGACGAAACCGCTCGGGGAATAGCGACGGAGGTTGCAGCCCGGGCGCTACAAATCGCCTTCGAAGAACTCAAAATGCATCGGGTGATCCTCAGGATCGCGGTCGGCAACCGGCCCAGCGACGCGGTCCCGCAGAAAAGCTCGGGTTCTTCCGTGAGGGCATCCTGCGGGAAGAAATGAAAGTGCGCGGGGCGTGGCTCGATCACTCCGTGTGGGGACTGCTCGAACACGAGTACCGCAAGAACATTGGGATATATCGAGGGTTGGTCGAGGAGACAAGTAGTCAGTTCGCCTATCAGATTCAGCACTCAGCGCCTG
>CAVRAP010000012.1:0-131738 GCA_963718995.1 uncultured Actinomycetota bacterium | reverse complement strand
GCACCCAACCTCCGAGGTGGGCACCCATCCGTTCCTTCGATGCAAAAGACCGTACGACCATCGGCGGGTGAACCCCTTCAAACCAGCCCGGGCTGGAACTCATAGCTTTGGCTACGGGAAGGCCTCGGAAGACCTAAACCCCCCACCCTCTCCGCTTCGCCGCCTCCGGCAGCGCCGCGCCTCTCCCCCAACGGGAGAGGCCAACTTCACAGCACCCAACCTCCGAGGTGGGAACCCATCCGGTTCCTTCGATGCAAAAAGACCGTACAACCATCGGCGGGTGCAACCCCTTCAAACCAGCCCGGGCTGGAACTCATAGCTTTGGCTACGGGAAGGCCTGGGAAGACCTAAACCCTCCACCCTCTCCGCGTCGCCGCCTCCGGCAGCGCCGCGCCTCTCCCGCCAGCGGGAGAGGCGAAACCACAGCACCCACAGCGGCGGGAGCACACACAGCACCAACCCCCGAGGTGGGAGGCCATCCGTTTCCGTCGATGCAACAGACCGCACGACCATCGGCGGGTGAACCCCCTCACCAGCCCGGGGATCTCCATCTGAGTCCAGCAGCCCGACAGCGAGTTGCGCCCTCGAGATGATAGGCCTGGGAAAACCTAAACCCTCCACCCTCTCCGCGTCGCCGCCTCCGGCAGCGCCGCGCCTCTCCCGCCAGCGGGAGAGGCCAAACCTCAAGCACGAATGCCACAAGCGGCGGGAGGCCAACCACACAGCACCCAACCCCCAGGCGGGAACCCATCCGCTTCCCTCGATGCAAAAAGACCGCACGACAATCGGCGGGTGAACCCTCTCGCCGGCTCCGGGCTCCCCGGGCAGGCCCTCAGAAGCTGGGATTAGGCTCGAACAGGCGCGTTGTCGAGGGCCGGGCGCGCCATCAACAGGTAGAGCATGGGCCCAAGAAGCGCCACGAAGATGACGACCAGTGCCCAGACGAGTTCATGTCTGACCGCTCGACTCCCATGTCTCGGTTGGCCGCCGGAGGAGGTCGACGAGCGCCATTAAGAAGAGCACCAGGCCGGCCAACACCGCCAACACGATGAGAGCCCCGAAAGCTGAAACGTCCATGTCTACTCCTTTTTGTTAACGGCACAGCGCAGCTGTTTCGGGGGAGCATACGGTTCGCATGTTGGTATGTCAATAGCCATTGCTGCTACGGCTATTGACACTGCCATCTGGAGCTGCTTCACTCTGCGTATGGACACACACGATGAGCCCACCCGGCGACTCCTCACAGCCCTGACCAACATCGAGGGTGCCGCCGAAGCCAACGTCGAACGCAGCCGCCAGCTGCAGCATCGAGCCCGCCACCTCCGGGAGCGACTTCAAGCTGGGGATGACCTGGTTGACCTTGTAGTAAACGAAGCGTCCCCCCGGATGGTCGAACTGTTATCGATCAACATGGCAACCCTCGAGACTGCCGGCGCCGAATTCCGGGCTACCGAAGCGTTGGCGCTACGCGCCGCAGGGCTCACGATCGAAACAATCGCAGGGTTGTTCGGCGTCACTCGCCAGAGGATCTCCGCCCTCCTGAAACAGAAGGCCGCAGTTCAAAGCTGACGAACGCAGCACGTGCATCCTGCCCCCGGATCCAGCCGCCATGTGCGCCGATAAGGAACGGCTCCCGTATCTGGCGCGCCCGATTGCGTTGATCAGTATCTGCAGCTGACGGTTGCTGTGATGTCGATCGGGTCGCCCACTTCTCTGAAGACGTTGTCGTAGAGACCCAGGTTGAGGATCAGATTCGATCCGTCCGATACGTCCTCTGACTCGACCACCACAAAGACGTTTTCGTCGGCATCGACCATGGTTCCGATGAGTACGGGAGTGTTGTTGGCCGGATCGAATGGGAAGGCCATGATGACTCCGAAGCTCGCGCCATCGGCCGCCTCGCCTTCGATACTCCAGAGAGCGGATGCGGGCCCCGAGTTGTTGGGCGTGTAGACACACGATCCTTCCAATGTCCACGACCGTCCGTCATCGAAAACTAGTTCGATGTTCCCGTTGCCCGATGCCGACGATTGTGGTCGTTGTGGTCTCGTTTGGGGTTTCCGTGCTGGTGGTGGATGCGGCCGTCGTGTCAACATCCCCAGGGACCGTGGTCGTCGTGGTTTCATTGGTGCCTGCGTCATCACCGCCGCACGAAGCAAAGGCGAGCATCGAGATACACAAGAGAATCGTGAACCGTCTTTTCGGGGACATACGCAGCGCTCCTTTGTTGCGGGATCACCTCGGGCGATCCCAGATCAGCGGGGCACTGGTCTCTCGACGGCTTGACCCCCTTGGGGCAGGCGATGCTAGTCGAAACCCTCATGACGGGGCTGGGTCGAACAGATCAGATATGAAGCACGGTCCTCGTCATGGACCAAGGTCACGTAAAGCGGGCCTCATGACCCTTGTTGATCGTGAGCGCGGCATCTAGCGTTGGATTCATGGGCTGTATTGAGCGGGATCATGTGCTTCTCGCCTGAGGCCGACATTGTCGCCGGGATCGTGGTGAGCGGTGTCGGTATCGATGCCTTGCGCCATGTCCGCGAGACCAAGGAATACCCCCTGGCAGCTCTCCCGTTGTTGCTGGGCGCCCACCTGCTCGTCGAGACCTTTGTCTGGTGGGGCGAAGCCGGCCGGGTCCCTGAGTATGTGAGTCAGGCTGCCGTCTGGCTCTACCTGGCGATCGCCCTGGGGGTACTCCCGATCCTCGTTCCCATGGCGATCCTGGCCATCGAGCCGGAAGGGCTGCGACGACGATGGCTTGTGCGCCTCGTGGTCATCGGGGCAGGTGTCGCCGCGTTCTACATGGCCGGTGTAGTAACAGGGCCGGTAGGCGCCGGAGTCGAGGGTTGTTGCCTCGCCTACGACACCGGGCCGGGTTATAGCCCCTTGCTCGGTGCGCTCTACGTTGTGGTGACCTGCTTCCCGCTGCTGATCTCCAGCCATCGCCGTATCGTGGTTTTCGGCGTGATCAATCTTCCGGCCGTGGTCCTGATCGGATGGCTGCTCTCCAGCAACTTGGCATCCCTCTGGTGTGCCTGGGCGGCCGTCACCAGTGTCCTCATTGCCCTCCACCTGCGCCGTGATGATGAGCGCCGATCGAAGGAAGCTCCCATCCGTTCGGATCCCGTCGCAACCTGATCGGCGACCCCCCGGTTTGGGGCTTCGGCCTCTAGCGGCAGCCCGAACCTGCCTGCAGGGTGTCTCTAGGAAACCGGACGAACCGCACCCACCTGAATCCAAGGAGGGGACCAACGATGAACCTGCGAACCCTGTTCACGATCAATGTTCCAATCTCGACCCTTTTCGGCACGATGTGCCTGCTCGTCCCGAATTGGTTTCTGTCCATCTACGGCGTCGAACTGACGCCGGCCGGAGCGGCCATGACACAGCTGGCCGGAGCTGCGTATCTTGCGTTTGGAGCCCTCGCTTTCGTTGCGAGATCATCGCCTTCAGAGGACTTCCTTCTGACGCTTGCTCTGGCGTTCTTCATCCAGGACTCCATCGGTGCGATCGTTTCCGTGGCTGCGCAGGCCTCCGGCGTCTTCAATGGGCTGGGGTGGTCAACTGTGGCGGTCTATCTGCTCCTCGCGGTCGGATATGGATACTTCCTATTCCTCAAACCCGAAATCGCGCCGGTTCGCTGAATCCGTCGGAGACGCGGGACCCAAGAGCCCGACTCGTCGTAGGCGACCGGTACCATCGCCATCGTGAAGATCCTCCACACCTCCGACTGGCACGTCGGTCGCACCATTCGCGGCCGCAGCCGGGCAGATGAGCACCGGGCCGTGCTGGCCGAGATAGCGGGCATTGCAGAATCCGAGCGTGTCGACCTGGTCCTGGTGGCCGGCGACCTGTTCGATGTGGTCGCCCCTTCTGCGGAGTCCGAGCAGATCGTCTTCCGGGCCCTGCTCGACCTCGCCGACATCGCTCCGGTGGTAGCTGTGGCAGGCAATCACGACCATCCTCGCCGGTTGGAAGCGGTTGCCCCGCTCCTCGAGCTGGGCAGAGTCCAGGTGGGATCCACCCTCAAGCGACCGGATGACGGGGGCGTTATCACGGTCGATACCGGGTCCGGCGAGACGGCTCGGATCGCGCTGGTTCCCTTTGTGAGCCAACGTGCGATCGTGTCGGCAGGCGATCTGATGGCGCTCGACCCTGACCAGCACGGAGGCAAGTACGCCGGCCGTCTGGCCGGGGTGATTGCCAAGCTGACGGAGGGCATCTCCCTCGACCACGTGAACCTGGTCGTTGCCCACTTGATGGTGGCCGGGGGCACCCTGGGCGGGGGAGAGCGCTCCGCCCACACCATTTTCGACTACGCCGTCTCGTCCCAGGCGTTCGACGGATCACTGTCGTACGTCGCGCTCGGTCATCTGCACCGGCCGCAGAAAGTGCCTGCTCCTGGACCGGTTTGGTATTCGGGGTCGCCGCTCCAGATGGACTTCGGAGAGAGCGAGGACCACAAGGCGGTCTTGCTGGTCGAAGCCGAACCCGGCATGCCGGCCCGCGTCAGGGAAGTGCCGTTGTCGGCCGGGCGCCGCCTGCTTCGCCTGCCGCGGGACTCTGGACCAGATCGTTGCCCTCCAAGATGAGGTCGGCGATGCCTACCTACGAATCGAATTGGAGGAGACGGCCCGGGTCGGATTGGCCGACGAAGTACGAGAGCTGTTCCCGGATGCGGTGGATGTGACCATTGCAGATCCTGAAGCAGCTCGGGAATCTCTGCCTCCCGTCAGGCTGGGGAGGCCTCCCCATGATTTGTTCACGGAGTACCTGACCCAGAAGAACGCGCTCGACGAACGTTTGGTTGCGCTCTTCGACGAACTACTGGCAGAGTCGCATGAGACCTAAACAGCTGGAGATCTCCGGGTTTACCGCGTTCCGTGATCCGGTCACGGTCGACTTTCGGGGGGCCGATCTCTTCGCGCTGACCGGGCCGACCGGGTCCGGGAAGAGCTCACTGATCGACGCGATCGTGTTTGCGCTCTACGGGTCGGTGCCGCGGATCGGCCAGCGCGATGTGGCGCCGATCGTGTCGCTCGGCAAATTGGAAGCCCGGGTTCGGTTTCAATTCTCCCTGGAGGGGACCGACTACACCGTTGCCCGGGTGGTACGCAGGACGAAAACCGGTGCCTCAACGGCCGAAGCGCGGCTGGAGCGGGACGGTGAGGTATTGGCCGGGACCGCAGACGAGGTCACCGAGACCATCGGACGATTACTAGGACTGGGTTACGACCACTTCACCAAATCGGTGGTGCTGCCGCAGGGACAGTTTGCCGCCTTTCTTCACGATCGTCCTGCGGATCGCCAGAAGCTCCTTCGGGAACTTCTCGATCTGGGTGTGTATGAGCACATGCGTGACCTGGCCAAACAGCGGAAAGCGGCCGCCGATGCGAAAGCACAGGTACTGCAAACGCAGCTGGAGGAGCTTGCCTCGGCAACGCCAGAAGCAACGAAAGTAGCCGAACAGAAGGTCTCTCGTCTTCAGGCTCTGACGAAGAAGGTCGAAGCAGCGGAGCCGGAGCTCAAGGAACTGCGGGACCGGATTGGTGTCGTTTCCGATACCACGACCCGGGCTCGTGCTTCCATTGCTCAGCTGCAATCGGTCGAGGTCCCCGAAGGTATCCAGGCGCTGGCTACCCGATTGACGGAGGCTCGAGAGGCAGCGGAGAAAGCCGGCGAGGAAGCGACCGCGGCCCGCGAACACCTCGAGAAGGTCGAAACAACCCGGAAAGCTCTCCCGGCTGCTACTGAGATTGAGCGGGTCGTCGGTTTGCACCGTGCCCTCGCCGCCGACCGGGAAGCGAAGCGGCGACTCACAGGGGAGCGGGACAAGAGCTCCCAGGAGGCGATCGACGCGGCCGAGAGACACACATCCGCTGAGGCCGTCACGAAGGCCGCCCGCCGGGACCTTGCATCGTTGAGCCGCAGGCATGCCGCGCACACGCTGACCGCCACCCTGGTCGCAGGCGAACCGTGTCCCGTCTGCCGGAACCCGGTTGAGCACGTCCCGGCCGGTGAGCCCCCACCCGCACTAAAGGCCGCTGAGGCCGCCCTGGAGGCTGCCTTGCTCGCAGAGAAAACGGCGCGAGGCGGAGATGCGACCATCGGCAAGAGATTGGCGACGGAAGAGGCCCGGTTGGCAGATCTGGCCGCCCGAATCGAGAGCTCCGAGAGGGATCTCGCCGATGCTCCCGACCTGGAAAAGGCCGTGGAGATCATGGCTGAGATCGCCACCGCAGACTCTGCTCTGGATGGCGCGCGACGTGCTGCCGATCAGGCGGTTCAAGCCATCGGCAGGGTTCGGATGAAGGTGGATGCCATCGAAGTTGAAACCGCAGCAGCCCGAAGGAGTTTCGATCAGAGCCGCGACCGGATTGCGTCACTCGAGCCCCCGGCTCCCGAGCGAGTGGATCTGGCCGCCGATTGGAAAGAGCTTCGAGATTGGGCGAGCGCGACAATTTCCCGATTGACCGCTGAATCCGCCGCAGCCGAACACCTGATCGAGGATCTGCAGCGCCAGTTGAGCGAGCAGGAGGGTTCCCTCACCGCCCTCGTCGAAAAGGAAGGCCTCAATCTCGAGGGCCGGCCAATGCGAGACGTCATCGTTGATGCCCTGGCCGCGGCGACTCAAGAACTGGATGCTCTGCGCAAGGCGATGGTTCGCTCCGGCGAAATCCGAGCGACCATGGCCACCACCACAGAGTCTGCCGAACTGGCCAAGAGCCTTGGCAGGCATCTGTCGGCCACCGGATTCGAGGCCTGGTTGATGGAGGAAGCCCTGGCAGCTCTGGTGGCCGGTGCGAATGGGCTGCTCGATGAGCTGGCCGATGGGGCTTATTCACTGGAAGTAGTGAGGAGGGACTTTCGGGTGGTTGACCACCGCAACGCCAACGAAGCCCGGCTGGTCAAGACGCTTTCCGGAGGTGAGACCTTCCTGGTTTCTCTTGCCCTGGCTCTTTCTCTGGCCGAACAGCTTGCGTCCATGTCGGTCCACGGCGGCAGCCGGCTCGAGTCGGTCTTCCTCGATGAGGGTTTCGGCACACTGGATGCAGAAACGCTGGATACGGTCGCCCACGTGATCCAGGAACTCGGCGCGCGCGGGCGGACCGTCGGGATTGTCACCCATGTCCGGGAGCTGGCCGAGCAGGTCCCGGTTCGGTTCGAGGTGCGCAAAGGTTCCGGCACGGCGACAGTAGAGAGGGTGGAGCTGTGAAGTTCACCGTTGAACCGTGGGCTCCGGAGTACGGGACCCCCACCGGGGCCGAACTCGAGGAGACCACCGCAGTTCCGGAGGTAGACATCGAGGTACCGGCCCGGGAGTGGGCACCGATTGCACCCACCGGCGACGGAGCGGATTCGGTGCTGTTTGTGGACGGTGTGCGGCGGGTCGATGCCAACGTGTGGATCTCACAAGAGGACGGGTTGGCGACTCTCGGACTCTGCGCCACCTATGCCGCCGGGGCGGTGCACTGCGACGGCCACGCTGAACTCGTGGCCAGCGAGGTGCGGCGCGGCCTCTTCACGGCCGCGGCCGGAGCCGCTCCTATCGTCACCCGCCACGCCGAATATGGGGTCAGGGCCGTGGCCGGATCCACGCCGGAGGAGCTGTGGTTGGGCATCCAGCAGCGGATGGGTGAAACCGAAAAGGAGATAGCGGCTCGCCACGCCGGCGATGCGCTCGTCGTTGTCGACGGCCCGTTGAGCGGGGCTCACGTCAAGGGTGCCGTCGGGTACGTGAAAACCCACCATGTCCAGTACCTTCCGCCGGCCTTGCGGCCGGTGATCGGCGATCTCGGGGCCGGTCAACGGACTCCGTTGTTCCTGACCACGACCGCCTGGAGCCGCTACTCGTGGTACCTGCGCCTTCCCGGTCCGGCCGACCATCCTTGGGCGTCGGTAGTCCGCTGTGAGGCTCCGGCGGATCTTGGTACGGAGGCGGCTACGGAACTGGCGGACCGCGTGACGCTCACGTTGCCGCGTTTCGCCTCACACGGTCACAAGGATCCGCGAGCGCCCCAGAACCTCTACCCGATCGGTGGGCTCGAGCGGGCCCTGCGCCGCCGTTTGGGCGACCAGGGCCTGTTGTATCGCTCGTTGCGGGTCGCCGCCGCTCGCTAGCCCGCGGCCGGATCAACAGTTTCTGCTGGGACCGTGGCCTGTTCGGCCTTTGCTAGACCTTTGTCCGCGCGCCGCTTCATGAACCTCCAGCCCAACCAGAGCAGAATCGGTACCCAGAAGAACGGGATGATCGCGCCGGCCAGCAGGACCAGCACCTGTCCCACATCGACCAGCAGTTCCCAACTTGCCTGCAGACCCTCGGCGAACGTGGGAATCCCGCCCGGGTCGACAGCCTGAATGAACATCGTCACCGTGTTGGCAGCCTTCCGGGTGGAGAGGACGTCACCGTCCTCGTTGACCGGGGTAGCCGTCACCGTCGTCTGCGTGCGCAGGCTTCGTTCGGCGATAGTTTCCGTGGCGAGGACGATGGATTCACCCGGCTCAATAGGGGCGCCGGGGTCGCCAAAGATCACGATGAGGTCGTCGAATTCGACGTCGAGGACCGGATCGCGCAGTTCGAAGTCGGTCAGCAACGTGTCGCCGACGTTGAAGATCTCAAAACACACCGTGATGGCGTCGGCTTGATCGACGGTGATCCCGGAACTCCCCGGGCACGAGACCCCGTCGTCATGGCCGAGGTAGGTCGTGACGTTGAGGGATACGGCCGGGCGACTCTCAGCCTCCGTTATGGTCAGCACGATGGTGGCCAGAGCAACCTGGTCCTCGAGGGTGCGAAGCGAACCGCGCATCGTCTCGAGTTGGGTCTCGCGTTCGAGTAACTCATTCTCGAGCTCGATGATGGTTTTGATATCGACCGCACTTTCGAGCAGAGCACGCAGCCGTTCGACGCTTGCCTCGGCAGTATTGATGCGGCTCTGCACATCGACGATGCGCTCGGTGACGTCATCGGCGGACACGTTCTGGGTGCGGAGATCGCCGATCGACCCGAGGCGGTCGAGCGCCTCCTGGAAGTCATCAGGGCTGACCTTGAAGGTCAGGACACTCATCGGGGTGGGTTCCCCGGTTGTTCGTTGCCCGAAGAGGAATCCGCCGAGTGTCTGGATTTCCCGGGTGGCTTTCTCTCCCGCGGTGGTGACGTCGGGCACGGCGACGGTCAGGTCGGCCGTGAAGATGATGTCGCGCCCGAAGCCGGAAGTCTGGAATACGACGGGTTCGACGCCACCGGAACCCAAGGCAGTGGGGCCGGAGCGCTCATCACCGTCGGAGGTGGTGTCGGTCTCCGACGCCATGGTGGTCGTCGTTTCCATCGGGAAACCTCCGCCGTCGAGGGGAGCTCCGATCTCTTCGAAAGCCTCGAGATTGGCGTTGTCTCCGCTGGAGCAGGCGGCCGCACCCAGCACGAGGACTAGTGCCAGGACGAACAGTTTCAACAATGGCGTTTTGGTGTGCGTCGTCATGAACCCTCCCGGGTTGTGCATCCGTTGGACGCACGGGAACCAAAGCCGGTTCCCGGCCTGTGGTTTCTCCCCGATGAGATCGGTCCGTCGTCAGGAAAGCTGTAGCCGCATCGTGTGTTCGATACGTGCGGAGTGGCCGGGAAGGTCGTGCCGTTCGCCCGCACGGCCGGTTGATGAATCTGGCTCGCAAACCCCGACAGAGCCGAACCGTTTATCTTCTCAACTCTCAGGTTTCGCTTCGCGAGTCATCAACGACAGGACGGCGTCGCGGGGACGGGCGCCCTCGTAGAGCACCTTCCCGACCTGCTGGGCGATAGGCATCTCGATCCCGTAGCCATCGGCCAGATCGAGCACCGCCCGGGTCGTCTTGACACCCTCAGCGACCATGTTCATCTCGGAGGTGATCTCGTCGAGGGAGCGACCCTTGCCCAGTTCGGTCCCCACCCGGTTATTGCGGCTCTGCGAACTGACGCATGTCGCAATCAGGTCCCCCATCCCCGCCAGACCGGCGAACGTGAGCGGCTCGCCACCCATCGCCACCCCGAGACGGGTCAATTCTGCCAGCGCCCGTGTCACCAGCGTCGCCATCGTGTTGTCGCCGAAACCAAGTCCCCGAGCCATGCCTGCGGCGATGGCCATGACGTTCTTGAGGGCTCCGGCGATTTCACAACCGATCACATCCGTGTTGGTGTAGACACGAAACGAAGGCGACATGAACACCTCTTGGAGGGCCAGCGCGCGGTCGTTGTCGGCCATCGCAATGACGGTGGCCGCCGGCTGGCCCGCCATCACCTCACGCGCCAGATTGGGTCCGCTCAAGACGCCGATGATGCCGGGTTGGTGGTCGGGGAGTTCCTCGCGGGTTACTTCGGTCATTCGTTTGAGGCTCGCCTGTTCGATGCCTTTGGTGAGGCTCAAGATGGCAGCTCCGGCCGGTACCGTCGGGGCGACCCTGGTCAGGACATCTCGATATCCGTGCGAAGGCACTCCCATGACGACCAACTCGGCATCGCCCACAGCTGCTTCGAGATCACTGGTAATCGTGAGACTGTACGGTATCTCCGACCCGGGCAGGTACTGCTCGTTGCGCCGTTCCTCGTTGATGCGATCCGCCAATTCGGGGCGGCGTGCCCAGAGAACCGTGCCATGTTTTTGAGCGGCCAGGCAGGCCACGGCCGTACCCCACGAACCGGCCCCGATGACGGCAATCCTCACCTTGTCCTCCTCCGAGCTCTTTCTGCACGCTATCACCCGAGCCTTCATGCCGTCCGATGGAAGAGAGGGAATCGTCGTTCTGCCGTTACAATCTCCGGTTCGTGGCACGCATAGGCATCGTCGGATATCCCAACGTCGGTAAGACGACCCTCTTCAACGCTCTCACCGGGCTCGAAGCGCCGACGGCGTCCCATCCGTTCTCCACGATTGATCCCAACGTCGGTGTGGCGAGAGTTCCCGATACCGACCTTGACGAGGCGGCCCGGGTTGAACAATCGGTCAAACTGGTACACGCAACCCTCGAACTGCTCGACCTTCCGGCCATGGCCAAACCTGGACATGGGGGAGGAATGGGCGCCCAGCTCTTCGGGCGGCTGCGAGACATGGAGACCCTCGCCGTGGTCTTGCGATCATTCGAGGACGACTCGGTCCCGTCCGAAGAATCCGGCACGGACCCGGTTGCCCAGGCCCAGGAACTGCTCCTGGAGCTGGCTCTGGCCGACTACGAAGTTTTCGAGAGACGGCGCGCCAAACTTGCCAAAGAAGCAACTGCCGATCCCGGCAAGAGAAGCGCAACTGAGGCCCTCACCCGGGCCACGGAAGTTCTCGAGCAGGGGACTCAACTTCGGACCGAGCGATGGGAGCGAGACGAGCTCACCGCGTTTCGGGACCTGGCACCGCTGACGCTCAAGCCGGCCATCTGGGTGGTCAACGTGGGAGAAGATGAGAGCGAAATGGATGGGGTGGTCGGCGAGTTAGAAGCCCTCGTTCCCGAAGGCGACACCGTGGTCATGGTGTCGGCCCAACTCGAAGAGGAGGGCGCGCAACTGTCGCCGGACGACCGGCGCGAGTTGTTTGACGGACTAGGTCTCGGAGAGGGTGCCCTGGCCAAGGTGGTGAAAGCGGCCTACGCAGCGATGGATCTCATCAGTTTCTACACGTTGGGCCCCAAAGAAGCTCATGCGTGGACGGTGCGCAAGGGAGCCAAAGCTCCCGAAGCCGCAGGAAAGATCCACTCCGACCTGGAGCGAGGTTTCATCAGGGCGGAGGTTGCCCCCATCGCCGTGGTGATCGCCGACGGAGGCTGGGACGAGTGCAAGAAGTCCGGCCACGTTCGGGTCGAAGGCAAGGACTATTCGGTTGCCGAAAGCGACGTAATCGTGGTGCGGTTCTCAGTGTGATAATGGGGGAGTGAGCACCTCTCACTATCGCATTCGGCCGTGGGCAGATCGAGCAACCCGGCAGCGGGCGCTGCTCGAATTGCGGCGGCTGATTGAATCGGGTGGGTATTTCGTCCCGGCCGATCAAGTAGCGGAAGCTCTTCTTGCCGACGCCGGTTTTATCGAACCGGATTCCTCAAGTCTCAGGGGTCCGGATGCCGATGTCAGATAGAGATGGAATCGACCAAGACATTGGCCGGCGATGCGGCCCGCACCGTCAGTCGTCGTGAGCGAATCGAAGAGCTCAGGCGGCTGATTGAGGGGGGCAATTACTTTGTGCCCGCCATCGATATCGCCCATGCGATCCTCCACGGGCGACCGAAGTGGGGGAACCGTGTGCCGCGTCCTGGAGATCTGCGACCCCTCACCTGATCCGCGATGTGACGAGGCTCCGGCAAGGGGGTAGAGCCGGAGCCTCGTGTCGCTCCTCCGAGGAGGAGCTGCAAAGGGCCGATTGTCGAGCCGGCGCCAGGGAGTCCGGACTCGTAGCCCAATGCCCTTTTTGGGGGCTTGTTCAGGGAACGATGAATCGCCCCCCGAACTAACGGATCCTACGTGCGGGTCTGGCGGAGTGTCAAGGCTGACATGCCGAACGCTCCCCGGACCGGGGTGCCGCTGCGGTTGTTGAAGCTTTGAGCCGCGCGATCCCTGCAATACTGCCCACTCCATGCGCGACTCAATAGAGACCTTCGTCCGCAATTTCCCGGAGCCGCTGGCAGTGATGCTGCTGGCAACTCTGCCCGTATTCGAGTTACGTGGTGCCATTCCTTTCGCGCTCGGGGTCCTCGACATGCCGGTGTGGCAGTCGTACGTGTGGGCGGTGCTGGGGAACCTGCTCCCTGTGCCCTTCATCCTGATGTTTCTTGGCCCGGTGACGGTATGGGCCGAAGACCATTGGTCGGGGCTCCATCGTTTCCTCGAACGGCTGTTCTCCCATACGCGACGACGACACACGACGCGGTTCGACCGATGGCGAGATCTGGCGCTCATTACCTTTGTCGCAATTCCTCTCCCCATCACCGGCGCGTGGAGCGGAGCGCTGGCCGCCTTTGTGTTCGGGGTGGAGCGTCGCAAAGCTTTCGCTCTGATCGCGATCGGCGTTGCGATCGCCGGAATCGTGGTAACGCTGCTGTGGCAAGGTGGAAGCTCGTTACTCGCCGCTTCGTAGCGAGTCACTATTCTTTGCGACACATGGTCAGAAGAACCCTTCGCTCGAGAATCTTGTCGACACTGGTGGCGCTTGTTGTTGTCTTCTCTACGCTGCTGGTCGGGTGCGATGGCGGTCTCGAGGAGAATGCCAGCGGACAAGAGATCTACGAAGCCCGGTGTGCCTCCTGTCACCGCAAGGACCTCAGTGGTGGAATTGGATCGCCCCTCGGCCCGGGTTCTGATGCAGTCGACCGTCCGCTCGAGTACTACGAGATCACCATCAAAACCGGCAAAGGCCGGATGCCTTCCTTCCGGTCCACGCTCACCGAGGAACAAATCTCGCGGGTGATCGACTACGTCCTCAGCGTGCAGAACGCCGACTAAGAGGGACGGTCTAAACAGTGATACTGAGGCGTTTTCTCTCGGCAATCCGGAGTGGCTGGCGGGACCCGGAGTTCCGAGGGCTGTTGCTCACCGTGATCGGGTTGCTGGGGTCCGGCACGTGGGTGTATCACCGCTTCGAAGGCTGGAGTGCTCTGGACTCGCTGTACTTCAGTTTGATTACGCTCACCACGGTCGGCTACGGCGATCTCTCACCCACCCGTCCGGGCACCAAGATCTTCACGATGGTTTTCATCATCGTGGGTATTGGGATCCTGCTGGCCTTCATCAATATGGTCGCCAAGCACGCGCTTCAAGCGGGCTCGATCCGAGGCCGGCTCGGACAGAAGCGGCCTCGGGCCGATCAGGAAGATTGACCGGGATTAGTTGTTGCCGTACTGGGCAATGACAGTGGCCGTGTCTTCGCCCTGGTTGTGTCCCACGATCGCCGAGGCGCTTACCGCATCCTTCGACGCATAGAAGATGACCATGCGATCGCCATCCGCATTGGAATCTGTTCGACTGACTTCCCAGCCATCGTCACTGAAGAAGTCCCCGTACAGCCCGGCGACGTCGTCGAAGTCGTCGGGGTCGAAGGTCAGTGTCACCATGCTGCTGGCAAACTCGCCGGTCTGGGTTACCACGCCAACTACCTCTTCGTAGTCGGGGAGAGGAAGCGGGAAGTCGTCGGGTATCTCGGTCCCGCCGATGCTCATCGAGCCTTCGTCTGTTTCGATGGAGACCACACCGCCATCGTCGTCGAGGTTGACGTTTACATCTCCGCCTCCCTCTTCCTCGAGTTGGTTCTCGATGGCCCCTTCGAGGATGTTCTCAGCTGCATTGCCGCATCCGACCGCCACCAGCGCCAGAATCACGATTACAAACCCCAGCCGCATTTTCGCCATGTCCCCTCGCTTGTCCTGATGTCGCGAAAGCTACACGTCCTGTAGTCCAAGTAAAGGGGGAAAAGAGCGGGTATCGTCCTTGACCATGGACGCCTCGCCAGACCAGAGCCCGCCCGCCACCCCGCCCCGGCGTCGACGCGAGCAGGTACCTTCCTGGTTCCCTCGTGCTCTCCTCATGACCATCGGCGCAGTCCTCGCCACGCTGGGGCTTCTATGGGTTGCACGCAAACTGGGCGATCTGCTCATCGCTCTGCTGCTGGCCGTCTTTCTCTCGTTTGCACTGGAACCGGCGGTGCAATACCTCGCCAAGCGGCGGGGGTGGTCGCGCAGCGTCGCCACAGCCGTCGTGTTCGCCATCGTCGGTTTTCTCGGTATCGGCTTTCTGGCCGCGGTGCTGACGCCACTGATCACACAAACGGGTGGCTTTTTCGCGAATCTCCCCGACTGGCTGGACCAGGTGTCGGCGCGACTCGAGGAGTGGTTCGGGATTGAACTGAGTATCGACGCCGCCCTCGAGGATTTCGACAGCTTGGGCAGCGTCATACAGAGTTATGCCGACGACGTCGGCCGGGGCCTGATCGGATTCGGTTCGACGGTGGCGAGTGCCGTACTCGGCCTGTTGGCGATGGGATTGTTTACGTTCTACCTGCTGGCGGACGGGCCAAAACTGCGCCGCACGGTTCTGGCAACCGTGAAGCCCGAGGTGCAGCACGAGATCCTCAAGATGTGGGAGGTGGCCATCCAGAAGACCGGGGGGTACGTCTATTCGCGGGTGCTTCTCGCCGTTGCGTCGGCGATATTCACCTATGCGGTCTTGCTGATCGTTGGGGTTCCGTTCGCGCTGCCGCTGGCGCTTTGGGTAGGCGTGATCTCCCAAGCCATCCCGGCGGTGGGAACCTACATTGCAGCAGTCGCGCCGGTTCTGGTTGCCCTGTTCACGGATCCCATCATGGCCGTATGGGTGGTAGTGGCGCTGGTTACCTATCAGCAGATCGAAAACTTCGTGTTGCAGCCGCGCATCACCGCCAAAACCATGGCGCTGCATCCGGCCATCGCCTTCGGGTCCGTCCTCGCCGGGGCGGCACTGCTGGGTGCCATCGGCGCTCTGATCGCCCTGCCGACAGCCGCCATCATCCAGGCGTTCGTCTCCACCTATGGGGAGCACCACGACGTGATCGAGAGCGCCCTGGCGCAGGATTGAGAGCACTCGAGAGAGGCCGGATATGGGGCCATTGCAGGGAGTGACGATTGTCGAGATAGCCTCGATCGGACCCGGGCCGTTCTGCGGGATGATGCTCGCCGATCTGGGAGCCAGCGTCGTGAGGGTCGACCGGGCCGATGCTGTGCTGGGTCCGGCGGCAACCGGGTCGTCACTTGACTTGCTGAACCGCGGCAAACGGTCCATCGGGATCGATCTGAAGAACCCGCTCGGGATCGGCGCCGTACTCCGGATTGTGGAACAGGCCGATGGATTGATCGAGGGTTTCCGGCCGGGAGTTGCCGAACGTCTCGGTATCGGGCCGGATGCGTGCGCCGAGATCAATCCCAAGCTGGTGTACGGCAGGATGACGGGATGGGGCCAGGTTGGCCCGCTCGCAGGAACGGCCGGTCACGATATCAACTTCATTGCTCTCAGCGGTGCGTTGCATGCTATTGGACGTTCTGGAGAGGCTCCGGTCCCACCCCTAAATCTGGTTGGCGACTTCGGGGGAGGGGGGATGCTCCTCGCATTGGGGATGGTGGCGGGGATCTTCGAGGCCCGCACGTCCGGGAACGGCCAGGTCGTCGATGCAGCCATGATCGACGGATCTGCGCTCTTGACCACCATGATCCACGGGATGAGAGCGATGGGTCTCTGGAGCGATCGGCGGGGCATCAACCTGCTCGATACAGGAGCCCCTTTCTATGAGGTGTATGAGACTGCCGACGGGGCGTACCTGGCGGTGGGCGCCATCGAACCACATTTCTACGGCGAGTTCCTCGAGCTTCTCAATCTGGATGGCGAGCTCCCCGACCAGCTCGATGCGCGCCGCTGGCCGGAGATGAAGGAGCGCATTGCAGTCCGGGTCAAGGAACAGACTCGCGCGCATTGGGAGAACCGGTTTGCCGGCAGCGATGCATGTGTCGCTCCGGTGCTGACGATGGGCGAAGCTCCCGATCACCCGCATCACCGCGCCCGGCAGACCTTCACTCGCGTCGACGGTGTGGTGCAGCCGGCTCCCGGCCCGCGCTTCGACCGCACTCCGGCAGAGGTCTCGGGTCCTCCTCCTTTTGCCGGGCAGCACACAGCCGAAATTCTGGCCGGATTCGGTTTCGACGAGGCTGAGCAGATATCGCTGCGGGAGGCAGGCGCCGTCGGTTGACGGAGAGCCGTTTGGCCGAAATCCCGCCTTGCGGCACCGGCTAACATTGATGGCAGAAATCTTCCGAGGGCTACCTAGCCCGGGGCGCCGGCCTGTCCACGGCCAGAGGAGAAAGCTATGCGTGAATACACCAGCCCGGGGGCTGTCAAAGTCCCGCCCAGCGACAGTCCGATAGCGGCTTTGCTCGCCAGAGTCGATACGCATCCTCACGTTGCTGCACTTGCCTATCGGGACGGTGATCGCTTCGTCGATATCACCACCGAAGAATTTGTGAGCCAGGTCATGGAATTAGCCGCCGGTCTGGTTGCGCTCGGAATCCAACCCGGTTCGCGCATCGGCGTCTATTCGGCCACCCGGTATGAGTTCACGTATGTCCAGTACGCCATCTGGGCGGCCGGTTGCGCAGCAGTGACGATCTACGAGACGTCCTCCGCCGAACAGGTTCGCTGGACCCTCGGGGACAGTGGTGCGGTCGGAGTCTTCTGTGAGTCGGCGGCGCTCAAGGCGGTGTTCGATGAGGTGTCGGGTGACCTTCCCGACTGCCACCATCAATTTGTTATCGATGAAGGCGGTCTGGACCAGGTCAAAGCCGCCGCCACCGATGACAGCCGCAAAGAGGTCAAGGCGCGCATCAAGGCCATCGCTCAGGATGACATTGCTCTGCTGATCTATACGTCGGGTACGACCGGCCGTCCGAAGGGTTGTGTGCTCACGCAGCACAACTTCATCTGGGATGTCCGCCAGGTGGTTTCTTCGCAGATGGATCTGTTCACACCGGGCAATTCCAACCTGATGTTCCTTCCATTGGCCCATTCCTTTGCACAGGTCGTCCAGGTCGCCTGCGTGACCATGGGCGTGAAGATCGGGTATTCAACCGGAACCAAGAACCTTGTCGAGGAATTGGGGATCTTCAAGCCGCGCTGGGTGTTCTCGGTGCCCCGGGTTTTCGAGAAGGTGTACAACAGCGCCAAACACAAGGCCGACTCCGAGGGCAAGGGCAAGATCTTCGACATCGGCGCCAAGGTGGCCATTGACTATTCGAAGGAAGAGCAGGCCGGCAAGGTCAGCCTGAAGACCAAGGTCCTCCACGCCGTTTTCGACAAGCTGCTGTATGGGAAGCTCCGGGACGTGTTCGGAGGTCGTCTGGAATACGCCATCTCCGGCGGAGCGGCCCTGGGGGACAGGCTCGGTCACTTCTTCCGTGGCATCGGGCTTACCGTCTTGGAAGGCTACGGGCTCACCGAAACGACCGCCGCTACGGTTTTCAACAGAAAAGGCGAAATCAAGATCGGGACGGTCGGACGTCCGGCACCTGGTGCTTCCGTGAAAATCGCCGATGACGGCGAGATCCTGCTCAAAGGCGGGTGTGTCTTCAAGGGTTACTGGAACAATGAGGCTGCCACCAAAGAGGTGTTCAGCGACGATGGTTGGTTCCACTCCGGCGACGTTGGCGAACTCGACGACGAGGGCTATTTACGCATCACGGGTAGGAAGAAGGAGCTCATCGTCACGGCCGGCGGCAAGAACGTTGCTCCTGCTGTGCTGGAAGACCTCATCCGGGCCCATCCGTTGATCAGCCAGTGCATGGTCATCGGCGACGCGCAACCATTCATTGCCGCGCTGGTGACGCTCGATCCTGAGACCTTTCCCGAGTGGGCGGCAGAGAAGGGCTTGGGAGACAAGAGCATCGTTGAGCTGCGTGAGAACCCCGATGTGCGGGCAGCGATTCAGGAAGCCATAGACGTTGCCAACAAAGCGGTTTCCAAGGCCGAGTCGGTCCGTGTGTTCCGGATTCTCGATGAGGACTTCACCATTGAAGGTGGCGAGCTGACCCCGACCCTCAAAGTCAAACGGGCCATCATCGGCAAGAAGTACGGCCACGTGATCGACGAGATATACACCAAGTAAGAGTCAGTACCCAGTACCCAGTAACGCTGCCACCGTCGCGGGAGACCGCGGGGCAAGAGCGGGTCTGTCACGGCCGTGTACTTCGTGCTTCGCATCGCTGCCGGCGTCGCCGGGGCGCTTCAGGCCGCTGATAACTGGCAACTGATAACTGATAACTGATAACTGATAACTGGCTGGTGGGAGCTCCCTCCGCCACGCGATCCTCCCGCCCGGTACAGTTGCGGCATACGAGGGAGGAATTGAATGGCGACTGCCGCTGAACTTCGCGCTGAGATCGATGCCGCCGTTGAGGGCCGCACCCTTGTTGAGGTGCTGGCTCGGAACGCTTCAAAACACCCGGATGTTCCGGCCATCCATTGGCGCGCCGACGGCGTCTGGAAGGATCTGTCCTGGTCACAATATCGGGAGCGTGTGATCGAAGCCGCAGCCGGGTTCATCTCCCTTGGCGTCAACCGGGGTGACTTCGTCGCTCTGATGGCGGCTAACCGTCCCGAGCATGTCATCGCCGACCTAGGCGTCATGCATGCGGCCGGCACGCCGGTAACCCTGTATTCGACGCTGGCGACCCCCCAGGTCGCGTACATCGGTGGACATTGCGGGGCCAAGGTGGCCGTGCTCGAGAACCTCGAGTTCATGAAACGCTGGGAGGCGGCCAAACCCGAACTTCCCAACCTCGAGTATGTCGTCCTGATGGAGGGCGCCGAGCATTATGAGAGTGTCGACTGGGTGTTGTCGTGGGACGACCTGGCCGAGCGGGGCCGGGCGCTGCTCGCTTCCCATTCGGGCGTTGTAGACGAAAGGGCCGCACAACTTCAGCCCGATGACATTGCGACCCTCATTTACACCTCGGGTACGACCGGAACGCCCAAGGGTGTTGTCATAACGCATCGCAACGTCTTGTGGACCGTCGAGTCCACCGAGCGGACGATCAATCTGCCCCAACATCCACGTTTGGTTTCCTTCCTTCCGCTTGCCCATATCGCCGAGCGGGTAGCCAGCCACTATCTGGGGATGTGGTACGTCGGTGAGGTTTGGTACTGCCCGGACATGACGCAGGTGCTCGAGTACGTACAGGAAGCCAAGCCCACGCTGTTTGTGGCGGCGCCTCGAGTCTATGAGCGTTTCCAAGCGGGGTTGATGGCCCGCCTCGAGGGCGAAGAAGGGTTGAAGAAGACCCTGGCTATGACCGCCATCAAGACCGGTGAGGAAGTTGTCCGTCTCGGACAAGCCGGCCAACCGGTGCCGTTCCTGACCGGGCTCAAACACCAGGTGTTGAAAAAGGTCGTGCTGACCAAGATCCTCGACGGTCTTGGGATGGGTGAAGTGTTCATAGCCATATCGACTGCCGCGCCCATCGCCCCTGAACTGCTGATCTTCTTCCAGGGGATCGGGCTGCCCCTCTACGAGTTGTGGGGCATGAGCGAGTTGAGCGGTCCCGGTACCACCAACCTGCCCGGTGCGAACAAGATCGGAACGGTCGGGAAGGCGCTCGTCGGCACCGAAGTGAAATTGGCCGATGACGGTGAATTGATGATGCGGGGCGGGAATGTGACCGCCGGGTACTTCAAACGACCGGAGGACACCGCCGAGACGTTCCTGGACGACGGCTGGTTGGTCACAGGCGACATCGCCGAGATCGACGAGGACGGATTTGTCTCGATCGTGGATCGCAAGAAGGAGCTGATCATCACCGCCGGCGGCAAGAACATCGCCCCCACCAAGCTGGAGGGCATGATCAAGAGCCATCCGCTCATCGGGCAGGTATGTGTGATCGGTGATCGGCGGAAGTACCTGACGGCACTGGTTGTTCTCGATGGGGACATGGCGCCACCGTGGGCTGAGCGACAGGGCCTGGTGTTTGGAGACATGGCGACGTTCTCACAATTGCCCGAGGTGCAGGCCGAGGTACAGAAGGCGGTTGACGAAGCCAATGACAGTGTGGCCCGCGTCGAACAGCTGAAGAAATTCGTCATTCTGCCCGACGAATGGACGCCCGAAACGGACGAGCTCACCCCGACGCTCAAACTGAAACGGCGAGTGATCCACGAGAAGTACTCCGCAGCGATCGACACGTTGTACGTCTGAGCGGGAAGGAACAGTTGTGGAGTCATACGAAGTCACCAAGACGATTGCGGCCGCCCCGGACACCATCTGGGCGATTCTCACCGATGCGTCCGGGTATACCGCCTGGGACTCTGGCGTTGCGCGCGTCGAAGGCACCATCGGCCTGGGGAACAAAGTCAAGGTCTACTCGAAGATCAGCCCCAACCGGGCCTTTCCTGTCAAGGTGACCGAGCTGGCCACGAACTCGAAGATGACCTGGTCGGGGGGGATGCCTCTTGGCTTGTTCAAAGGCGTGAGGACGTTCATGCTCACGCCCGAGAGCGAGACCGTCACCAGATTCGATATGCGGGAAGAATTCACCGGGCCGCTGCTCTCGATGATCTGGAAATCGATGCCCGATTTGACCGCGTCGTTCGAGCAGTTTGCCAAAGGTCTCAAGGACAGATCAGAACAAATGACGTAGCGGCACAGTCGATTCTGGCCGATCCAGGTCGGCCTTCGGATCGGTATTGCGCGGGGCGGCCGTCGGTTAGCCTGCCCTGTATGAACGACTATCTCTGGTGGCAAACCGCCGTCATCTATCAGATCTATCCGCGCAGTTTTCAGGACAGCACCGGTAGTGGAGTCGGTGACCTGGGAGGCGTTATCGGGAGACTCGACTACCTGGCCGACACTCTCGGAGTTGACGCCGTGTGGCTCTCACCGTTCTTCCCTTCACCGATGAAGGATTTCGGATACGACGTCTCGGATTACTGCGATGTCGAGCCGTTGTTCGGGGATCTGGCCGCCTTTGACCGCCTCGTGGCCGAAGCCCATCAGAGGAACATCAAGGTGATCATCGATTGGGTTCCCAACCACACTTCAGATCAGCATCCCTGGTTTGTCGAGTCGAGATCGTCACGCACCAACGCCAAGCGGGACTGGTACGTGTGGCAGGACGGGAAACCAAATGGTGGTCCCCCCAACAACTGGGCGGCCGACTTCGGTGGCGGAACCTGGGAGTGGGATGAGACAACCAGCCAGTACTACTTGCACTCGTTCTTGAAAGAACAGCCCGACCTGAACTGGAGGAATCCAGAGGTCGAGGCGGCAATGCTCGACACCTTGCGCTTCTGGCTTGATCGGGGCGTTGACGGGTTCCGGATCGACGTCGCTCACCGCATCATGAAGGATCCGGATCTATCCGACAATCCTCCCGTCGATCTCACCATCGATCCGGGACCGCGGGCTGCCTACGAGTCACAGCTTCACATCAACGACCGCGGACATCCCGACGTCCACGATGCTTTTCGCCGGATTCGCACCGTTCTCGATGCGTATCAACCCCCCCGGTTCTCGGTTGGGGAGATTCACGAGTATGACTGGCCTACCTGGGCGTCGTACTACGGAGAGAACCTGGACGGACTTCACATGCCGTTCAATTTCGCAATCCTCGAAACTCCATGGACCGCCGAGGACGTCGGAGCGCTCGTGGCGAGCGTTGAGCGGGCGGTGCCGGTCGGAGCTTGGCCGAACTTCGTCCTCGGCAACCACGACGAGACCCGCATCGCCACCCGGCTGGGGGCCGACCAGACCAGGATTGCCGCCATGCTGCTCTTGACATTGCGCGGGACTCCGACCCTCTACTACGGCGACGAAATCGGCCTTGCTGAGGCCGACATTCCCCTTGAACAACAGCAGGACCCGTGGGGCATAAACATCCCGGGAAAGGGGCGCGACGGTTGCCGGACGCCGATGCAATGGTCGGCGGCTGATGGAGCGGGGTTCACCGATGCGACCGTACTGCCGTGGTTGCCGTTTTCAGAAGACGTCCTGTCCCGCAACGTTGAGACCCAGTTGTCAGAACCGTCCTCGCTCCTGAATCTGTACCGGCAGCTACTGGCCATTCGACACGGCGAGCCGGCATTGCAGGTTGGTGAATACCGGCCCCTGACAGCAGTACCGGGAGTACTGGCTTACCTCAGGGATGACGGTCTGTCGAGGTTGGTCATGATCCTCAACTTCACCGGTGATGTCCAAGCTCCCGGGGCCGTAGCCGGCTCTGGCTCCGCACGCCTGCTGATGTCAACCGAGCTTGACCACGAAGGTCACATCGATCTCTCTGAGCTGGAACTCCGTCCCCACGAAGGTGTGATCGTCAGACTCGATTGAGCGGTACGGGCAGGGGCTACGCTCGCCCGGGTAGCCAACGGTGCCGATATCGCCAGGCGATACCACCTGCCGTGGCGATCGCCGCGATGACGAGGGCAACTGCCGGCCAGTTGTTCCGTTCCGTCACCCCCGAAGTGACCGGTTCGGGCAACACCAACTGGACGGACTCAGCGCCGATGACATCAACCGTGCGAGACGCCAGCACCCGCGGCAGGATCATCTTTGGCAACCATTTCAACCCGGTGCGTGCCCGTCGAAAGATCATTTGGCAATGTTCGCCTGATGGAAACCGCGATGCCCGTCGTTGCCTGAGCGGGTTCGCCGATGGCTTTCCCGTCGAGCAAGAAGAGCAGGTTCGCAGAACCCGGAACAAGGGCATCCAACTCGAGATCCAACGTGATCGTATCGCCAGGGTTCACGATGAGGGGTGCGACCAGGAAGGAGATGGCGGAGACTCCTGTCGCTGCGGCGGTGACCTCGATTCGGCGACCGAGCACTGCCAGCGTCGTGGTGGTGGTTCCGGTCGTAACCGTGGTCGGCGGGGGCCGGGTGGTCGTGGTCGTGGCTGCAGTCGTCGTCGTAGTTGTTGGTGCAGCCGTGGTTGTGGTCGGGGGAGCCGTGGTGGTGGTCGTCGTGGTTGTTGGTGCAGCCGTGGTTGTGGTCGGGGGAGCCGTGGTGGTAGTTGGTGTGGTGGTCGTGGTCGTACTGGTCGTGCTGGTCGTGGTCGTACTCGTGGTCGTCGTGGTTTGGTTGGGATCAATGATGGTGGCCTCGGTCCTGGCCCAAGCAGAACTGACTCCCTTGTCGTCGACGACCCGCAATCTCACGATAAAGGTTCCCGGTTCTGCGTACTTGTGAGATATGGAGGCGTCTTTGTCTCGCTTGATGGCAGTACCGTCGCCGAAGTCCCAGAACCAGTGCTTGATCGGGTTGTCGCCTGGGCTGGATCTATCGCCGCTGAAAGCCACGTTCTTGTCGATGACGCCTTCGTACGGGCCCCCGGGATCGGCCGCCAGCGCGGCGAATGCGGGAGATATCAACAGGGGGCTAAGGAGCAGGGCAAAGACAATGACGGCCGCCAGCAGGCTCCTCGTCACGCGACTCAGAGATCCGGACGGGTACCGATACCGTGCTTCGAAAGAATGCCCCTTCAATTCGCCGCCTCCCAGACCATCAAACTCTCCAACTACAACTATATGGAAGTTTCCCCGCTAGGCACAGCGGGGATTGCTTCGTGGAGGGTGCTGAGGTCTTTGCGGGCGGGTTTCCGACCGTGCCGCTACCCGCGCTGAACGGACCCCTTACCGTCCCCGGGCGGCCAGGCGTCGAACGATCACTTTCCGTCGATACCATCCGGTCGCGCCGAATCCGGCGGCTGCAAGGGCGGCTATGCCACCCACGACGAGAGCCAGGGTCACACCGACCGGCGGGGAGGACCCGGTGGATGTGCCGGTGTTTTCGTCCGGCGGGGGAATGGCTTCCCCTGAGTCGGGAGTTTCGCCGGCGATAACCCCGACGGTTCTGGAGGCGAGAATTGTCGGGGGTTGGTCGGTAGTCACGGCTTCAACGCGATGCAACCCCACCGGCACGCCGGTTGGGAGTGTTCGAGTGAAAACCGCTGAAGCTGCTGTTGCTAGGGACGCTTCGACTGCGTTGACCGTTGCCACATCGCCAAGGGGCTCCCCGTCGAGGAGGAACTGTACGTTGGCTTTGCCGGGGATTTCGGCGCTCAGAGCCACCGTTAACGCGATTTCGCCACCGGCCGAAACGGTCGGTGGTTCCAGGGAGAAGGCCGTAGCCGAAAGGCCTTGGGCCGGCGTGTCGACTTCGACAAAGGTTACGGTGGTGGTGGAGGCCGGGGCGAGGGTGGTCGGCGTCGTGAAGGCCTGGATGGTCACCTGGTTGGTGTCGGCCGCAGTCTGGCCGAGTGTGTCTGTGGCCACCGCGCGGATCGTATGCGATCCAATAGTTGCCCGGACTGCGTTCCAGACTGCCGTCCAACCGTTCGACGAGGTGTTGTCGACGCCGATGGATGTTCCGTCGACGAAGAACTCGACCTGGACGACACCTTCCTCGTCGGTTGCGGTCGCAGCAATCTGCACAATCCCAACGCCGTAGATGGTTGATCCACTGCGGGGGCTCGTAATGGTTGTGTTGGGCGCCAGGTCGTTGTCGACGGTCACCTGGATGGATGTGGTCACCTTCTGGCCGTTGCTGTCCTGCGCCAAGACGAGGATGGTGTGGCGACCATTATCGACCTCGCGGGTGTTCCAGCTGAAGCTCCATCCGGCGGAGGAGTTGGTGTCGGCGCCGAGGCGGACTCCGTCGACAAAGAATTCGACAAACGCCACCTTGATGTCGTCTTTCGCTGAGGTGCCGATGGTCACCCGCTCCTTTACGACTGCCCCGGCGCGCGGACTGGTGATATCCACCGTGGGGGGTTGATCCACGGTTACGAACACGCCTCCGCTGCCCTTCTTGCCGGCTCCGTCGAAGGCGGTCGCCGTAAGAGCGTGGGATCCGCTCTTTGCGTTCGTGGAATCCCAGGTGAAGGTCCATCCTCCGGAACTGCTCGAGTCGGTGCCGATACGGACCCCGTCGAGGAAGAACTCAACTTTGCTGACGGCCTTGTCGTCGGTGGCATTCGCGGTGATCTTGACAGATCCGGTGACTGTCGAGTTTGTGACCGGGCTTGTGATGCTGACTTTGGGTGGTTCGTTGTTGTCCACGACGAAGCCGACAGACGACGATGTGGTCGTATTCCCGAATCCGTCCGTGGCTCGAGCGGTGACCGTATGAGAGCCGTCCGTCAGTGTCTTCGAGTCGACGGTGCCTTCGTAGCGTTGGGTGAACGAGTTGTAGGTGGCCGTTTTGAACGCAGCACCGTCGAATCGGTACTGAACGGTCAGTGTTCCCGCCGCACTCTCGACGTCGGTGGCCTGGATCCGCACGGTCAGCGGCCCGCTGATCAACCCGGTGCCGGCCGGGGCAGTGACCTTGACGGTGGGTTTGGCGTTGGCCGCGACGGTCACGGCGGCCGTATCGGTGTCGGTGATGCCCAGATTGTCGGTGACGGTCAGCGTGATCGTGTACGACCCACTGGAGGTGTATTTGTGAATAGCAGCCACCCCACTGCTATTGGCGGTGCCGTCGCCCCAGTTCCATGAATAGCTGCTGATGGAACCGTCGGAATCAGATGATCCAGATCCCGTGACAGAGACATTTTCGCCGGCCGTCCCGGTGTAGGGGCCGCCGGCGTCGGCGACGGGGGCCCAGTTGATGGTCGCGGTGGCGGTGTCGCTGTTCGTCCCACCGTTGTTGTCGGTGACAGTCAAAGTAACGGTTTTCGGGCCGCCGGTTGCGTACGTGTGGGAGGGGTTGGCCCCGGTGCCGGTGGTGCCGTCCCCGAAGTTCCACAGATACGAGGAGATGGTGCCGTCAGGGTCAGACGATCCGGCGCTGGAGAAAGACACTGGCCTGCCGGTCGAACCGGAGTACGGGCCGTTGGCTTGGGCGACGGGCGGGTCGTTGACTGCGGTGACGGTGATGGAGACGGTGGCGGTGTTGGAGTAGGCGGTCCCGTCGTAGGCCCGGAAGGTGAACGAGTCGGGTCCGTTGTAGTTGGCGGTGGGTGTGTAGGTGCGGGTGGCGCCGGTTCCGCCCGAGATGGTGCCGTGGCTTGGTCCGGAAACAATGGAGTAGGTGAGCGCGGTGCTGTCAATGTCGGTAGCAACCAGGGTGATGGACTTGCTTGTGTCTTCGGCAGTGGTCACCGACTGGGGGTTGGCGACCGGCGGGTCGTTGACCGGGGTGACGGTGATGGAGACGGTGGCGGTGTTGGAGTTGGCGGTCCCGTCGTTGGCGCGGAAGGTGAACGAGTCCGACCCGTTGTAGTTGGCGGTGGGGGTGTAGGTGCGGGTGGCGCCGGTTCCTGCCCGATATCGAGCCGTTCGATGGTGATGACACAATCGAATAGGTGAGCGGATCACCATCGGGGTCGGTTGCGGTCAAGGTGATGGACCTGTTTGTGTCTTCGGCAGTAGTCACCGACTGGGGGTTGGCGACGGGCGGGTCGTTGACGTTGATCACGGTGATGGAGACGGTGGCGGTGTTGGAGTTGGTGGTCCCGTCGTTGGCTCGGAAGGTGAACGAGTCCGACCCGCTATACCCGTTCGTGGGCGTGTAGGTGCGGGTGGAACCGGTTCCTGCTGATATCGAGCCGTTCGATGGTGGTGACACGATCGAGTAGGTGAGCGCGGTGCTGTCGATATCGGTGGCAACCAGAGTGATCGATTTGGGTGTGTTCTCATTGGTGCTGGTCGACTGGGGGTTGGCGACCGGCGGGTCGTTGACCGGGGTGACGGTGATGGAGACGGTGGCGGTGTTGGAGTTGGTGGTCCCGTCGTTGGCCCGGAAGGTGAACGAGTCCGACCCGTTGTAGTTGGCGTTGGGCGTGTAGGTGACATTGGGGGCGGTTCCCGACAAGGTGCCGCTCGATGGTCCGGAAACGATCGAATAGGTCAGCGGATCACCATCGGGGTCGCTGGCGGTCAAAGTGATGGACCTGTTTGTGTCTTCGGCAGTAGTCACCGACTGGGGGTTGGCGACGGGCGGGTCGTTGACGTTGATCACGGTGATGGAGACGGTGGCGGTGTTGGAGTTGGTGGTCCCGTCGTTGGCTCGGAAGGTGAACGAGTCCGACCCGCTATACCCGTTCGTGGGCGTGTAGGTGCGGGTGGAACCGGTTCCTGCTGATATCGAGCCGTTCGATGGTGGTGACACGATCGAGTAGGTGAGCGCGGTGCTGTCGATATCGGTGGCAACCAGAGTGATCGATTTGGGTGTGTTCTCATTGGTGCTGGTCGACTGGGGGTTGGCGACCGGCGGGTCGTTGACCGGGGTGACGGTGATGGAGACGGTGGCGGTGTTGGAGTTGGTGGTCCCGTCGTTGGCCCGGAAGGTGAACGAGTCCGACCCGTTGTAGTTGGCGTTGGGCGTGTAGGTGACATTGGGGGCGGTTCCCGACAAGGTGCCGCTCGATGGTCCGGAAACGATCGAATAGGTCAGCGGATCGCCATCGAGGTCGCTTCCGGTCAGGGTGATTGCTGTAGGCGCGTCTTCGGCGGTGGTAACTGATTGCGGGTCGGCTACCGGGTCCGCCGCCCACGCCACTGAGGTCATCAAGGGGCTGATGGTCAGAGCGAAGGCAGTCAGCAACGCGAACGCTGAACGGCTGAACCGCCGTGCGGTCACGACTGATATGTGTACCCCGATACCCGACACTGCTATTGCCCAATCCCGTCTTCCACCGAGCCGACTCTTGCCCTCCAGCCATGGCTACCACGCGCAGTGACAACACCATCACTGGCCAGGCTTTTAGCTTACTAGGAGTGGCGACTCGGAGATAAGGGGCGCCCGGCCCAATTCGATATCCCACGCCTGTGCCGCGAGTGGGACTATCCGGTCTCCGGATCGGGGACGACCACCAACAACGTGCCGGCTTCGACGCTGATTGAAGCCATCTCTTGCTTGAACTCGTTGCTCACCCCGCGAGTAGAGCCGGCATCGAGATCCTCACCCTGGAGGTTCCAGCGGAGTCCGCTGGTCTCAACGCCGCGGACCCGCCCGCCAACGGCCAACAGCGATACCGAGGCACCGACCTTTCCTTCGAGCGTCAGCGCGTCGTGCACCGCGTAGAGACGATCTCTCCCCGCCCGCCATTCGATGTCGAGATCGTCGAAGGCAGGGGAGGGGAGCAGAAGGGCATTCGCCAGGTAGTGGTCTTGCCGTCCGCCATGCCCACCGATGACGATCACCTTCTTGGCACCGTGCCGCCGCGCTGCCTGCAGGGCCAATTCCATGTCGGTGGCGTCCTTGTAGACCGGGTGGCGCTCGATAGCGGTTCGGTGGGCCTCTGCGTTCTGACGGCCGTCTGAGCTGATGGAGTCCAGGTCGCCGACGAGGAGGTCGACATCAAAGCCCGATTCCCGGGCCCGGTCGAGCCCGGAATCGGCCGCGATCACAAAGGTGCCGGCCGGTAGGTCGACTACGGCAGATGGTGGAATGGGGTCGCCACCGGCAAAAACGATCACAGTCTCTGGCATGGTTCGGTCACCCTAGAGCGTAGAACGGGCTCATGTAATGGATGAGGTCGCGAACTACAAAATCGTCTTACGCGCAGCCGGCGCGTAAGAACCACTCTGACCTGGCCTTTCACTGACCTCTCTGATCGATGCGGTGAACCTCGATGAAAACCCTCAACCAATAGTCGAGACTGTTCTTGCGTGACTTTTCGGCACATACTGCGGGTTTCTCACGCAAGAACGGGTTTGAGATACCGGTCGAGCCAGGCCAGGACCTCTCCGTACCAGTGGATCGAGTTACGCGGTTTGAGGATCCAGTGGTTCTCATCGGGGTAGTAGACGAGCCGGGCTTCGACACCCTTCGCCTTGAGCACCCCGTAGAGCTCGAGTCCCTGCGTTACCGGCACCCGGAAGTCCTGTTCACCGTGGATCACCAGCGTCGGGGTGCTGTAGCCGGCGGCGTGGGCGCTGGGGCTCCACAACTCGACCCGTTCGCGATCGTCGAAGTACTCGGCCCCGTAGGCCCGCGGCCGGCCCTGGGTGAAGTCGCTGGCGTACATGCCGCCCAGGTTCGTCACGGCGGCATGGGCAATGGCGCACGCGAACCGGTCGGTTTGGGTGCTGAGCCAGGCGGTCATATACCCGCCGTACGAACCGCCCGTGATCGCCATCCGATCCGGATCAATGAACCCTCGGTCGATCAGCTGGTCGGTGGCGGCGAGGATGTCCACGGTCGGCTTGTCGCCCCACTCACCGTGGATCGAGGCCGCGAAATCCTGGCCCCACGACGTCGAGCCGTGGAAGTTGACCATCGCTACGACGTAGCCGGGGGCGGCGAAGGCATGGGCATTCCATCGGAAGTGGAAGAAGTCGCCGAATATGCCGTGCGGTCCACCGTGAATCTTGTGCACCAGCGGCCAGGTCGTGCTCGGGTCGAAATCGGGCGGGTAGACGAGGTATCCCTGGACCGGCTTGCCGCCGGCTCCGACGAATTCGACTTCTTCAACATCACCAAGCCGGAGCTGACTCATTACCTCGTTCGTGAAGTTCGTGATGGGCGGGCCGTCTTGACCCACTTCGACGATCTCGGCCGGGCTGCTGAGCTCCTGGTAGTGCGCGAAGATCCGCTCGCCTGCCGGAACGGGCGTCCCATACGTGCCACCGGTTGCGACCAGCTCCGGTGTTCCCGGGGTCAACCCCAGGCGATACACATTGACCCGGCCCCGGTCCTCGGCGGCCAGGATCAAGGTTCCGCTCGGAGTGAACTCCCAACCAGAGGCTGATCGATCCCAACCCTCGGTCAGGACCTCGTGTTCGAGCTCGGTCCGGTCGTAGCGGACGAGCCGGACCCGGTCCGCATAGAAGTCGATCTCGCGCTGCATCCCGTACACCAGCGAGGCCCCGTCCGGGCTATAGCGAGGGCGACGCTCGTGACCGGTGCCGTCGGGGGTGATACAGGTAACGGCACCGCCGTCGATCGACACGGTGAAGACGGCAAAGCGGGGCCGGTCGTGAGGCGGCTCGCTGGTGTCGGCCGAGAAGGCGATGTCCCGGCCGTCGGGGGAGATGTCGAATTCGTCGCCGGGTGTCTCCCAGTTCCACCATCGAGTTGAATCTGGGGTGAGGTCGGTCAGCTCGCGGGACGCCAGATCGAACCGGAAGAGGTGGGGGACCCGGCCGTCGGTGAGCCAGCGGTCCCAGAAGCGGAAGAAGCGGTCTTCGGTGACGTGAGCCTTGACGGGATCTTCCTTGCGGGTGGCGGCCAGTCCGCGAGCGGCCTCGATGTCGAGCGCATCTTTGAAGACGGGGGCCACCAGGATCAGGCCGGTACCGTCGGGGAGCCATTTCAGCCCGGCGACACCGAGGGGAAGATCGGTGAGTGTTTCGGCTTCGCCGCCGGTGAGGGGCATCACGTGGAGCTGGGGCAGCTCAGCGATGTCCCGAAGAAACGCCAGGTGGGTGCCGTCCGGGTTGATGACCGGACTCGTGCTGGAATGGCCGCCGGCCGTGAGGGCCTCGACCCGACGTCCCTCGACCCGATGCAATCGGGTGGTGCCCTTGTTCGTGTCAAGATCGTAGGTAGTGACGGGAACCACGACGAAGCTACCGTCGGGGGCCGGCGCGGGTTGGCCAACCCGGGGGATCTTCCACAGGTCTTCCGGAGTGATGGTGTGTCGCATCCAGCGAGGATAGTGCGGGGAGTCGGCCCTATCCCGAGGTCGGTGACCAGAACACGACATCGCCTGAGGCAACGGCTTCCGGGTCGGCCTCACCTCCGACCCGCTGAACCCAAATGGTGGAATCACCCGTCTCGGCGATTCCGGAGTATGCGAAAGCCGATCCGTCGGGTGCCCACAGGGTGTGGCTGCGGGAGTACTGATCCCAGAAGGGGAGATACGAGGTAGCGAAGGCCGTCGTTGGGTTCACGCGGGCATACATGTGCGAAGAAGCTCCATCCCAGACGGCCCATCGGAACGTGGGATGATCGACCCCGTCTTCGGAGGCCAGGTACAGGAGCGTCGCGCCGGACGGGCTCCATTGGAACGCCATGACTGGTTCCTGGCTCACGGTCGTTGCTTCTCCTGACTCCACATCCGTGACAACCAACGGGCCGAAATTGAAAGCGGTGCGCTCCAGTGTGGCGGAGTGGGCGATCTGCATTCCGTCCGGGCTGAGTTCGAAGGTGGCGACCCCCGAAAATGCACCGAACCCCTTGAGGATGGCACCATCGGTGTCGGCTATCACGATCTCCTGCCCGTTCGACTGGAAGGCTCCCGTCCTCACCCCTCCCGTGGCCGGCGGGGTCCCGGTGGCGTACACCAACCGGGTGCCGTCGGTGGCCCATTGCGGGGCCTGGAAGAGAGCTTCGGTTTGCTCGAGAGTGGTCGTCGCACCTCCGGGTTCCAGCAGAGCAATCGTGTCCGAATCGGTATGGGTGAGCAATGTCTCACCATCGGGTGACCACACGAAGTAGTAAGGCTGGGCCTCGTCGATGATGCGCACGTCGCCGTCCAGGATGCCAAGATCCACGTTCCCGCCCGGACCGCCGGCCAGGAAGGCAACTCTGGCTGCGGTCGGGCTCCAGAAGTAATAGAACGGAGCAACCGAAGCGGTCACCCGTTCGAGTTCCTCCCGGCGCGGCCCAGAACTCACGACGGAGATCTCGGGGACTTCGCTCATATGGTCGACTTCGGTCCATACCAGACGGTCACCATCCGGCGACCAGGTGGGTTGGATGGCGGCCAGGCCCGGTCGTGCTTCGACGAGGTCTGTGCGGTCCGTCCCATCCGGGTTGATGGTGAAGATTGAGGCGTCGTCGTGTCCGACCACCAGCATCCCACCTGGATCGGGGGCCGGCCCGGCGGTGGTCGACTCGAGATCATTGCTGCTGCAGGAGGCGACGATGACGGCCAGGGTCGGGAGGAGAAGCGCGAAAGACCGGATACGCATCACCAGATCGTACCGGCGTTCTGAACACACCTACCCGGCCTGCTCCCGAAGTCCTAGCGGAGGGTGCCGCGATTGAGCTCGGATAAGCGTGCTCGAAGCTCCTGGGTGAAGGCGCCGGCTTGCATTCGCCAAGCCCAGTTGCCGCCCAGGGTGCCGGGGAAGTTCATCCGGGCACTCGTGGGGAGACTCAGTACGTCCTGGAGGGGAGCAATCGCTACATTGGCTTTGGACTTCCAGGCCGCTCGAATCAAGTCCCAAGAGATGTCTTCTCCCGTGACGCCGAGGTAGTCGGCGGCGAAATCCTTTTCTTCCTCAGTCGCGGACTGCCACCAGCCCAGACTGGTGTCGTTGTCATGAGTTCCCGTGTAGACGATGCAATCGGTCGGGTAGTGATGGGGCAGAAACTCGTTGTCCATGCCATCGTCGAACGCGAACTGCAGGATCTTCATGCCGGGCAAATCGAACTCATCGCGGAGCACGAACACGTCCGGATTGATCTCACCGAGATCCTCGGCGATGATCGCCAGATCGCCCAGTTCGTCCGTAACGGCTTGGAGGAATTCTGCGCCCGGACCGGGCAACCAGCGCCCATCGATGGCCGTCGTCGCGGTGCCGGGGATCTCCCAATAATCGACGAAGCCCCGAAAGTGATCGACCCGGACAACATCGACCAGCTTGAACACGGCCCGGAAACGGGCCAACCACCATGCGTAGCCGCTGTCGGCGTGGACGTTCCAGCGGTAGAGCGGGTTGCCCCATAGTTGGCCAGTTTTCGAGAAGTAGTCAGGTGGGACACCTGCTACAACCGAGGGGTGTCCCACCTCGTCGAGGTGGAACAGTTCGCGGTTCGCCCACACATCGGCCGAATCGTGGGCGACGAAGATAGGGAGGTCCCCGATAATCCTGACGCCGACATCATGGGCGTGCGATCGCAAGGCCTTCCACTGCCGGAAGAAGAGGAACTGGCGGAAGGCGTGGCGGGTGACCTCTCCTGCGTACGCAGCGCGAGCTTTCTGCAGTTGGAGTGGGTCGCGATCGCGGAGTGGAGCGGGCCACTCGGTCCATGGCTTCAGGTTGTACAGGTCCTTGATTGCCATGAACAGCGCAAAACTGTCCAACCATTCGTGGTTGGACAGACGAAACGTCTCGAATTCATCCCGGAGCTCGGGGTAACCGCCGCCCTGGAACCGATCCAATGCGGTATCCAGGAGCTCCAGTTTCCATGAGATGACCGGGCCATAGTCAACCTCGTCATCCGAAAACGCTGGACGGTCGGCGATATCTTCGGCCGTCACGAGACCTTCGGAGAAAAGGCTGTCCGGGCTGATCAGGTAGACGTTGCCGGCGAACGTTGAAAAGCACTGGTACGGCGAGTCTGCATACCCGGTTGGGCACAGTGGTAAAACCTGCCAGAGCTTGCAGTTGGAAGCTGCGAGCTCATCGAGCCATTGATGGGCTGCAGGGCCGATGTCGCCGATCCCGTACGGTCCCGGCAGGCTGGTGGGGTGAAGGAGTATCCCGGCGGAGCGTGTGAGGCGCATGTCGAGCATTATCGCCGCGGTCGTGTACTGAGCGCGAATCGTGATCGGTCAAGTCGCACGTACCGTCTCTATGCTGATACGGGTCGTCGAGGCGTAGGGCGGTTGTATGGTTGTCTTCCGGGGGTTGGCGTTCTTGGCGGGGTTGGCGCTGGTTGCCTGGGCACTGCGGTCGGCTGTGGAAACCGTGATTCTCCCCCGGAGCGCCCAGAACACGTTGGCTCGTTCAGTATTCCGCTCGACTGGCACCATCTTCAGGTTCCTGGCCAACGAGCGGCGCGATTACGGTACGCGCGATCGCATCATGGCCCTCTATGCGCCGGTCAGCTTGCTGCTGCTTCCGGCGGTTTGGGTGATGACCATCCTGCTTGGCTATCTGGCTATGTTCTGGGCTCTGGGCCGAACCGTCGGCGACGCGTTCCACGTGAGCGGCTCCTCGTTGCTGACGCTGGGTTTCGCCCCTGTCGACACCCTGGGAGAACGGATCCTGGCATTCTCTGAGGCGACCCTCGGGCTTGGCATTGTTGCGCTCCTGATCACGTTTCTACCTTCGATCTACGCTGCGTTCTCCCGGCGCGAGTCCCAGGTTGCTCTGCTCGAAACTCGAGCCGGTTCGCCCCCAACCGCCATCGAGTTCCTGATCCGGTACCAGCGGCTCGATTGGCTCGATCAAATGCCGGCATTCTGGGAAAGGTGGGAGATCTGGTTCGCCGGTGTCCAGGAGTCTCATACCTCCTACGCGGCGCTCAACTTCTTTAGGTCTCCCCAGCCGGATCAGTCCTGGATCGTTGCCGCCGGCACCGTCCTCGACGCAGCGTCGCTCACTCTGTCGGCCATCGACGTTCCCCGGCAACCCCATGCCGCCATGTGTATTCGCTCCGGGTATGTGGCTCTTCGCCGCATCTCCGACTTCTTTGGCATCCCCTACGACGCGGATCCGAGTCCCGACGATCCGATTTCGATCCTGCGGGAAGAGTTCGACGAAGCTTGCGATCGCTTGGTGGAAGCGGGTGTCCCCGTGCGCGCCGATCGCGACCTGGCGTGGCGCGACTATGCGGGTTGGCGCGTGAACTACGACACCGTTTTGCTGGCGTTGGCCGAGTTGGTCATGGCGCCGTATGCACCGTGGACTTCAGATCGCTCGGCGCCGAATCACGTCCAACCGAAAATCCGGTTCTGGGGTGTTGCCCGTCGTCGAGGACGGTAGGGGAGGCTCAGTCGGGGTCTATCACGATGTCGAGGCAGGCGTACCCCCGGCGGAGGGCATGTTCGACATCCTCCGGGGTCGGGCCGCTCGCGAACAGGAACCCCAGGTAGCGATCTGCTTCGGGAAGGGGCCAGACCCGGCGACCCGTCGGAATGGTGATGTCGAGCCCGGTGATCCCGGGAACCTCGAGAGCAAGGTCGGTACCGTTGACCGCTTTGAGGATCCCGGCCTGCGGGATAGGAAGCATCATCACTCCGGACGCAGGGTCCTCTCTGCGCGGCTTGCGGAGGGGTCGCCCGAGGGCATGGCGCAGCAGGACCACCTCGAGAGGGGTCCCGAGCAGCCCGAAACGCAAGGACCGTCCACAGAGACCGCCGATCGAGCGGGCAGCTGCCTCGAGGAAAGTCACCCGACTCCCGGCCACCCGCAGCTCGGCATGCACCGGGCCTTCCCGCAGTCCCATCGCCCGGATGGCCCGGGCGGCCACTCGTTCCACCTCGTCGAGCATCTCCGGGTGGAGTCGGGACGGTGTGATGAAGAGGGTTTCTTCGAAGAAGGGTCCTTCCAGGGGGTCGGGCTTGTCGAAGAACGCCAGGATCTCGAGCTCACCGTCGCGGAGGACCCCTTCGACGGCCAGTTCGATGCCGGGGATGTACTTCTCGATGAGAATCGGCTCGTTGGGGTTGTGTCCGGCGACCATCAGTATTCGCCTGATGCGTTCCGCAGCTGTTCTGGTTTGTCCGGCATTGTCGGCCCGGATGACGCCGCGGCTGGCCGACATCGACAAGGGCTTGAGAACAACGGGATAGCCGATCACTTCCGCGAGCGCAGCAACGTCGTCGGGCGGACCGGCCAGTTCGAATGCCGGTTGCGGGATCTCTGCGCTCGCCAGGGCTCTGCGCAGCATCACCTTGTTTCGGGTCAAAGCGACGGCGTCGGGTGGGTTGTGACGGAGACCGAGTTGCTCGGCTGCCAGCGCGGCAATCATCACCCCTTGATCGTCGACCGGAACGATGGCATCGAGCGGTTGCCGATCGCCCAACTCCACGATGCGCCTGGCCGATTCCTCGGGTCGGGAACAATCGATGAGAAGAAAATCATCTCCCAACTGATCGGCGAGCACCATGTCCTCTTCAGAGGCAACGATGACCTCGGCATTGAGTGCGGCAGCAGCTTCGACGAAGTCGGCCGCCCGGTAGGTTCCGGTTGGAAGAATCAGCAGAGCGCGGGCCATGACGCCATGATGGCGCACGACGCCCGATACATCGCTGTCATTGCAAAACTTCTCGCGTCGAGCCTCTTTACGCGCAGGGAGTCCGGCTCAACCGCGATCGACGACTGAAAACTGGCGACTGGCTAGCATTGCCGTTCCCACGGAGGTTGCATGAGCGACGACAACATCCTGTCCCTTTCGGAGACGGCTCGCGACAAGATCATTGAGATCCGCGACCAGGAACCGGGCGACGAAATCTATGCGCTTCTGGTTGAAGTGACGGGTATCCGGGGTAACCAGTTCGCCTATGAGCTGAGCTTTGAGCCACTTGGGGATCGCCCGGCCACCGACCACCTCGATCGGCATGGTGATCTGGTCATCGCGGTACCTGAGGACGACGTAGAGAAGCTGATCGGGTCGTCGCTGGATCTAACCGCGCAGGGCCTGGCGATGAACAACCCCAACAGCCCCAGTCCGGCCCTGAGCGGCGAACCCGTTGGCGATTTGAGCGGGCCCCTTGCCGACCAGGTGGCGCAAGTGCTGGCCAGTCACGTGAATCCGGCAATCGCCGGGCACGGGGGCGCGGCGGAACTGGTCGGTGTCGAAGGGTCCGACGTATACCTGCGGTTGATGGGCGGTTGCCAGGGTTGCGGGATGGCTGCAGTGACCCTCGGCCAGGGCATCGAACGGATCCTCAGAGACGCGATTCCTGAAATTGGCCAGGTCATCGACGTGACCGACCATGCCTCCGGGTCGAACCCTTACTACGAGGCCGCCAAGAAGTAGGCCCGGGCCCTTCGTCTCGCGCTTCGTTCTAGAGATTTCTTGAACCGGACCACGCTCCACCCCTTGCGGCTGTGATTATCGACCCAGGAGTTCGGGGACGATCTGACCGGCCGGGCCGGTCAGCTGGATGCCGGGTGCCGAACCGGGTTCGATGTTCACCACGATGATGGTTGCACCGGCCATGCGAGCTGTGCTGATCAGGCCCGCCGCCGGGTAGACCTGGGCGCTCGTCCCGATGACGATGAATACATCCGCCTGGGCTGCCAGTTCGTCGGCACGAAGCCACTCGACGCGAGGCAACTGCTCGCCGAACCAGACCACGTCGGGGCGCATCGAATGACCACACCGTGGACAGGAGCGGAGCGGGAGGGGGTCGGCCATGTCGACGACTTCCCGGTGGCCGCACCCGGCGCTGCACTTGTCGTGGTTGATGGATCCGTGCAGGTGAACGATGTTCTCGGCTCCTGCCCGTTCCAGGAGATCGTCGACGTTCTGTGTGATGTGCACCATGTCGAGCCGCCCGGCCAAGGCGACGTGGGCCGGATTCGGTTGCGCTGCGGCTATTGACCGTCTGCGCTGGTTGTACCAACCCACGACCAACTCCGGATCCGCTGCGAAACCCTCGGGACTGGCGAGAGCCATCGGGTCGGACTCGGCCCACAATCCTGTCTGCGCTTCCCGAAAAGTTGGGATACCGGATTCTGCGCTGAGGCCCGCGCCCGAGAAGGTCACCGGTCGTGCAGCGTTGTGAAGGGCGGCCTTTGCAGCATCCACCAACTATTCCTCGCGCCGGAGTCAAACGCAGTGTACGGCGAGTCATAAGGCCGAGCGGTTAGGGACCATCGGCCGTAGTCCCCGCCGCAGATTCGTTCTACCGTAGGGCTGCAGGATGTGAGGGGGATAGAAGGTGGTGACAGGCTCGAGCCTGTGGGGGAGGGATCTGGAGTGCGACTGATGTTTGTCTACTACTTCGTACACGTGAATCGCCCCTTTCGCGACGTGGAGGCCTCGCTGGTCACCCAGCTCAACAGCCTCGGTCCTTTTGCAGACGCTGCCTACCGCGAAGGTGAGGAGCTACGCGACAAAGTGAGCATGCGTCTTGACCACCCGTCGGTGGCAAAGACCGTCCAGCTCCTGTCCGGGATCCCCCTCCGCGGAGACCAGCAGACGACCATTCCGTTCGCCTGGGAAGCGACCGGGACGCCAGGTTTGTTTCCCAAACTCGACGCCGACCTGGTCGTTTCGGCGGTCGGTCCCGACCTATGTCAGATAGCGATGCGCGGCACCTATGCGCCCCCATTGGGACCGCTTGGCCGGGCCCTGGACCGGGCCGTCCTGCACCGGGTGGCCGAAGCCAGCGTGAAGAGTTTCATCGACCGGGTAGCTCACCTGGTCGGCGGCGACGGAGTGGTAGCCGCCTGACCGGATCTCGGTTGACTAATCCGCGTCGGCGGCAATAGCCCCGGCGATGCGATCAACGAAGCCCTTAACGCTTGATTCCGCAATTCGGTGCAGGAGAGCATCGTCAATCGCCTGTCCGACCGATCCGCCGGGAGCCTCATACGAGCCGCTGAAGCCGAGCTGGGCCATGTCCGGCCCGACCCGGGCCACCGTCAGGTCGGCGTTCATCTGAGGAAACAGGCCGGGGGCCCCTGTGGCTTTCCAGGAAAGTGGGATCGTGGTCTGCTGGGGCGTCCGGACCGGACGACCCACGTCGAGCGTGACGGTCTTGGCGATAACCCCTCGTTTGCCGCCGATGCCGACCCGGGCTTTGAGCTCCTCGCCGTCGCGATATGCCGCGTCGGCCCAACCGGTGAGATCGCGAAGGAGCCGGCACACCCGGTCTTCGACCTTTTCGAATGGCAGGCGAAGTTGTGCAAAGTAGTAGATGAACACGATCCTCAGCGATCTCTGGAGCCCACTTATGAGTTTGGTGAGGCGAGGGGGCTTCCGGACAGGGGCAAAAGTCCCAAAGCATCGGCCTTATGAACGGAATCGGGTAGAAATACCATGTCGGTGCTACCGTCCCTTTCCGTGAGCGACGCAAGACCCAGTCGGCGGCGTTTTCTGGCGATGCTTGGTGTGCTGATTGGCGGCGGGGCGGCCGGAGGATGGGCCTGGCCACGACCCGGTGACGCGTTGCCGCCCACTGAGCCCGTTCTTCGCGGAGCCGGGACGTCCGCAGCTTCCAGCGCTTCCACCTCGGGATCGACCGTCACTACCGCAGGAACCACGACCAGTGGCCCGCCCGCCGCCACCGCCGGCCTCGAGATCATCTGCAAGGAAGCCTGGGGCGCTGCTCCCATCCAGGGCGAGCTCATCGAACACCGGGTCGAGCGACTGACGGTGCACCACACTGCCGCGGTGATGGGTAGCAACACGAAGGCACCGGGGCGAATCCGGTCGTACCAGAACTACCACCAGGAAAGCGGGTGGCCGGACGTCGCCTACCACTACCTGATCGATGCCAACGGTCACATCTATGAGGGGAGGGCGTTGGCGGCCCGTGGGGACACGTTCACCGAGTACGACCCGACCGGTCATTTCCTCGTGTGCTGCGACGGCCACTTCGATCAGCAAAGTCTCCCGGCTGCCCAATTGGCTTCACTGGCCAACGTGCTGGCCTGGGCTTCGGTCAGGTTCGGAGTCGGGCCGTCGACCATTGCCGGCCATCGGAACTATGCAGCAACCACGTGTCCGGGGTCGGATCTCGCGGGGTTGGTTGCGGATCAGACGGTGCAGTCGATGGTTGAGGAGCGGATCGCCGCAGGAGTGAGCACGCCGAGTTTGCTGTGTGGACAAGCCGGCTTCGATCGCGTGGCTGCGATCGAAGCCGGCCGTCTCTAGGGATCAGGAAGATGGTGTCAGCCAGACCGGGTATTCCCGGACGTTGATCTGACTCCCGTCCTTGGCCGAGTTCTCCCAAACGATGAGCGAGCCCCATTGTGGCTCGGTGACTTCGTAGGGGATGAGGGCATCGAAATTGCCCCAGCCCATGCCGTTGTCGGTCATCACAAAGGTCTCGTTCAGGATGAGACCGTCCCGATCGGTGATGGCAACCTGAAAGACGGCTTCAAAGGCAGCCGCCACACCGGTGATGTGGGCAGGATTGCCCGATTCGCCACCGTAGGCCGGCACGTCAACCAGGATCCCCGGGATCGTATCGGTGTAGTTGCTCCGATCGACGGGTCCCTCGATGAGGATCCCTTCGTTCGAGAACACGGTCACCGGTTCACCGTCGAGTTCAAAAACGACCGATTCGATATCAGGGAACTGGGTCAAGGTGTAGACGACTTGAGCCAACCGTCCGAACATCGAGAACGAGCCTCCTCCGGATTCGAACTCTCGGGAAAGGTCGACGGTGGCGACCCCATCGGTGAGGGTCACTCCCAGCAGCAAGGTGTTGTCGGGAATGGTCGTTGTGATCGCAGGAACGGAGTTGGACTCGGCAGCGGTCGGGCCTTTGAACAGCTCGTCCAGTGCCGCTTCCACGGGGTCAAGTGATTCCGGGACGTTGCGCCCCACCGGCACCAGGAACGGTCCTGGTCGGCTGGTGACGTTGGTGTCATCCAGGAAGAAGTAGGCGGCCACCGTGACCTGGTTGGTGGCCTCAGTGGTTGTGGTTGTGTCGGCCGGTGCGGTGGTTCCGCCCGGGGCCGTGGTGGATGTGGACGAGGTGCTGGTCGTGGTCGACGACGAGCTGGTTGTGGATCCCTGACCGGTATCTACGGCACTCGGCCCGCAGGCGGCTGCCACGAAAGCCAACACCATGAGAACTACCGTCAATCGATGGCGCATGTTTGCGACTCCTTTCATGCCATCAGGATGACCGGGCGGGGTCACGGGATCATCACCGACGGGTAACGATTGTGTTACACCGGAATCCGGAGTTCGAACGTCAGCCCTCCGCCGGGTCGGCCGGCACCGCGAAGCGTTCCGCCCATCTGGGTGGCGTGCTGGTTGGCGATAGCCAGACCGAGCCCGGTGCCGCTCCCGCTGCGGGATTTGTCGCCGACGGCAAATCGTTCAAACAGCCGCTGGAGATCGGCAGGGGCAAACACCCGGGTTGCACGGAAATGGCAGGACGACCCACAGATAACAGTCAGACAACTGGCCCGCAGGGAGATGCAGTGTTGTCTCGCTGTTATCTCCGGTTCGTACGTTTATCGCACGAGGAGCCGACAGAAAAGGTGCGGCTCATAGCAATGGAGGAGAAGAAAATGCGTCGTATCGCAATGCTGGCCGTAGTCGCCAGCCTATTCATAGGGGTGTTGGCGGCACCGGCAATGGCGGTCAAGCCAGTCCAGTTCGTCGATAGCGTTTCTTTCCCTGACGTGAATGCGTGCACCGGTGAGGACCACCTTGTGACTCTCACATTCAACATCTCTATGCGGGAGAACCGGAACAATACGGTGCTCACTTTCAAGACCGATGCTGAGACGAGCGACGGCTGGACCGGCGGCGGCACCCAAACGGTGGTCGCGAACTCGAACGTGGTCAACGACACTGTCAACATCTGGGCGAGGAACGGCGAAGGCGGGGCCTATAAGGTCCACGGCCGGTTCAAGCTTGATCTCAATACCGGCGAAGTCCTGGTGGACGTCACCGACATCGACTGCAAGAGGTAGCTCGGCCAGAAGCGGGAAGTGGTGTCGGGTCCCGGCCACCGGGACCCGACACTTCAGGGTCTGTTTCCCGTATATTCCGAGGTCGGGAGGAGATTGCAGTGCGTGTCTGCGTGCTCGGTGACATTCGTGCGGGGACAGACGGCCGTCCGGCGCTGATCAGCAATGAGCGTCAGCAACGGATTCTGGCCGCCCTGGTTCTCGCCGCTCCGGCCGGGCTCGGAGTCGAACAGCTCGTCACCCGGGTGTGGGACGAAGCCGACGAGCCGCCCGACGCGGTTCGCGCCCTCCGCACATACGTCAACCGGCTCCGCAACGCCATCGGTGAAGACGGAAGCGAACTGGTCGCCACCAGGCCTGGCGCATACGTGGCCGAGGTGCATCCGGACGACCTCGACGCTTCCGTCTTCGAACGCACCGCCGCTACAGCGTCTCGGGAGCTCGACCCGTACGTAGCTCTCGAGCTCTACGACGCGGCTCTCGGACTGTGGTCGGGTAACGCGTACCGCGACCTGGCCCACCTCGACTGGGTGCGGCCCGAAGCCGTACGGCTCGACGAGCTGCGGCTCTCCGCCGAGGAGGCACGGCTTCGGATTCGCCTCGACGCCGATCGCCACGCCGATGTGGCCGCAGATGCCGAGCGCCTGATCCTCGAGAACCCGTATCGCGAACAGCTCACTGCGATAAGGGCGACGGCCTTGTATCGATCAGGGCGGCAGGTGGAAGCGCTCGAGGGGCTCGAGCAGCACCGGTCCCGGATGCGTGAAAGACCTCGGCGTCGACCCATCGCGGGAGTTGCAGGAACTCGAAGTCAAGATCCTCAACCACGATCCGGATCTTGCTGCGAGCGATGCTGGAGGCCGCCGCCTGCGCGGCTACCGCCTGGGGAACCGGATCGGTGAGGGGGCGTACTCAATCGTCTACCGAGCCACCCAACCATCCATAGGCCGCGAGGTGGCGGTGAAGGTCATCCGCAAGGAGCTCGCCAATGAGCGCGACTTCATCCGGCGCTTCGAGGCGGAGGCGCAGCTGGTGGCTCGCCTGCAGCACCCGCGCATCGTGCCGCTCTACGACTTCTGGCGGGAAGCCGACAGCGCCTACCTGGTGATGCCGTGGCTCGAAGGATCGCTCGCAAAGCGACTCAGAGCCGGACCGCTTTCACTCGAAGAGACGGTTCGGGTCGTGCGCCACGTCGCCGCCGGCCTCGACTTCGCCCACAACCGGGGCGTGATCCACCGGGACGTGAAGCCATCGAACGTCCTCCTCGACGGGGAAGGCAACGCCTACATCTCCGACTTCGGGATTGCGCTCACCGAGATATCAATGGCCGACGAAGCACCGCTGATGGTGTCTGCAGGCTCACCGGCCTACGCCGCCCCGGAGCAGTTCGGCGACGGGTCGATCGGGGTAGGTGTCGACATATATGCACTGGCCGTAATGACATACGAACTACTGAGCGGCTCCCTGCCTTGGCCAGAGTCGGCCACTACTGCCACCCTGCTGCAGCACCACCGCGCCGGTCTGCCCCCGGTGCAACTCGCCGAAAGCTCGATCGAGCACGCTGTCAACTCGATACTCGCGAGGGCGACGGCAACCGACCCCACCGCCAGACCAGTCAGCACCACCGACTTCGCCGCCGAGCTCGCCGGAACCATCTCCTCGGAACCGGCCCGGCCGAGGGCGACAGAGGCCGCGAATCCGTACCGGGGCCTAGCCGCATTCGAAGAGCCGGACGCGCCGTTCTTCTTTGGCCGCGAGGAGCTCATCGACACGGTCGTGGACAAGCTACGACATGAGCCACTTGTGCTGCTGGTCGGCCCCTCCGGAAGCGGCAAGTCCTCGCTACTACACGCGGGCGTTATCCCCATCCTCCGCTCCGAGGGCCGCTTGCCGGTGCTGGTAACGCCTTCGGCGGATCCGATCGGCTCTTTGGCGGCGGCTCTCGAGTCCGTCTCGACGGCGACCTCTGGCTCGATCCGTGCAGACCTCGGGGCGGGCACGCCGTTGGCCGCAATCGCAGGCCGTATCGCTCCGGGCTCTCCCATCGTCATTGCCGTCGACCAGATGGAGGAGCTGTTCACCCTCGCCGATGCCGGCGAAGCGGAGAAACTGTTGGCCGTGCTGGCCACCGCGGCGACGGCCTCGCATGACAACCTTCGCGTCCTCGCATCCATCCGCGCCGACTTCTTCGGGCATCCGCTGGCTTCGCCAAGCTTCGGGGCATTCGCCGGGCCGGCCACCGTGACGATCGGCCCGATGCGAGCCGAACAACTGGCTGCGGCGATCTCCGAGCCGGCACGGCTGAGCGGCGTCGAAGTCGAAGAGGCCCTGGTCGCCGAGCTTGCGGCCGAAACCGCAGGCCGTGCCGGATCGCTTCCCCTCATGCAGTTTGCGCTCACTCGCGCATGGGATGAACGGTCCGGCTCCACAGTGTCGCTTGCGGACTACGAAAGGCTACGTCAGCCCTCCGCCGGGTCGGCCGGCACCGCGAAGCGTTCCGCCCATCTGGGTGGCGTGCTGGTTGGCGATGGCCAGACCGAGCCCGGTGCCGCTCCCGCTGCGGGATTTGTCGCCGACGGCAAATCGTTCGAACAGCCGCTGGAGATCGGCAGGGGCAACACCCGGGCCCCGATCGGCAACAACAATGATGATGGTTCCGGGTTCCTGTTCGGCCGAGACTTCGACTTCTCGACCCTCGGCGTGTACACGAGCATTGTCGAGAAGATTCCCGACGATTCTTTCGAGCCGGCGCCGGTCAACGTCGACTGCCATGTTGTTCATCCCACCGAGCAAGCGAGCCGTCGGCAATCGATCGGCAATCACCGCCTTCAGGAACTCCCGGAGGTCGATCCGTTCGGGATGAGTCTCCTGGGGACCCGCCTCGAGTCGCGATATTTCGAGCAGGTCGTCGACGAGACTGCGCATCCGCGCAACATCGTTCACCAGCAACTCGGCGACCCGTCTGCCGTCACCCGGCAGGTTTTCGAGATGTGCCTTGACCAGCGCGGCCTCATTGACCAGAGCGGTCAGCGGTGTTCGCAATTCGTGGGAAACGTCGGCGACGAACCTGCGCTCCCGGGCCCGGGCGTCTTCGAGGCGGCTAATGGTTTCCTCCAGCGAGCCGGCCATACGATTGAAAGCGTCTGCCCAAGCACCGAATTCGTCGCCGGAGGAGGTGTCGAGGCGCACCGTGAGATCGCCTCCGGCCATCTCGAGGGCCGCTTCGCTGGCCTGTCGTACCGGTCGAAGGACCTGCCGGGCTGCCCAATTGCCTGCCCCGGCGCCGAGCAGAATGAGTACGACCCCGCCGGCGAGCAGAGCCTGGCGCAGCCGTTCGAGCCCGTTCTCGATGTTGTCTGCCGGATGGAAGAAGAAGAAATCGGGACCCGCCGGCGGCCGGCGCCCTGCGGTGACCAGGAACGGCCTGCCGTCCACCTCGATCCACTCGTGACCGATGTTGCCCTGGGCGACTATCGCCGCGAGATCGCTCGAGACCAGATCGGGAGTGCTCAGGAACGACGGTCTGGAGAGGAATGGGTCACCGTCTCCGAAGTCGACGTATACGTCGATATCGCCGCGCAGAGCGAGGGCGTCCGCGAGTGGGCTGGCCTCGTATTCCGCCGCGGTTGGGTCACCGTCCAGCCACTCGGTGGCGAGCACGGCCAGGTTGAAATTCGTTCGCTCCACAGCATCCTCCACGAGCTGTCCCCGCAGAGAGCTACTGACGAAGAGGTAGGCGCCGACGCCGAGAATGATGACGGTTCCGGCGATCAGAATGATGAAGGTAGCTACCAGCCGGGTCCGGACGCCGCGCCGTGTCTTCACGACCCGGCCCGATATCCGACGCCTCGAACGGTCCGGATCAAGGTCGGTTGAGCTGGATCAGTTTCGATCTTCGACCGGAGTCGTTGGACGGCCACGTCCACCAACCGGGAATCACCCAGATATCCGTAGCCCCACACACGCTCCAGCAGCATTTCGCGCGTGAACACCTGGGTCGGTCGCCTGGCCAGCTCAACCAGCAACCGGAACTCGGTTGGAGTCAATCCCAGGTCGTTGCCGTCCCGCAGCACCAGGTGAGCGGCGATGTCGATCTGCAGCGGACCGAGTGCGAGTCGTTCGGTTGGCTCGAGCTGCCGGGCACGGCGGAGGGCGGCCCTCAGGCGAGCCACGAGCTCCGGCATCTCGAAAGGTTTGGTTACGTAGTCGTCGGCTCCGGCTTCGAGCCCAACGACGATGTCGACCGTGTCGGTCCTGGCCGTCAGCATCACCACCGGAATCGACGATTCAGCTCTGATGGCCCGACACACCTCGAGGCCGTCGAGCTCCGGGAGCATGATGTCGAGTACGACGGCTTCGGGCCGATCGGTGCGGAACCGGTCCAGCGCCGTTCGGCCGCTGGCGGCGGTCGTCACCTGGAAACCGGCCGCTCGCAAGCCCATCTCTGTCAACTCGCGGATTGACGAGTCGTCTTCGACCAACAGGATCAGTGCGTCCATGAGCACATTGTGGTCGCAATCGGCGAAGAATGGTGGAAGGCAGGCGAGAGAACCGGGAGTGGGATCACAGGGGTTGACCCCCGGCTCTCCCGCCGTACGCCGTTCCTAGGCCCGCTCCGCATCCCGAACCTGTATGGCGAGGATGGCGTTCAGGTCCCTCACGGGAGAGCACGCCAGGCCCCCGGGAGCGGTGCCTGTTTGTGACGGCATTCTGCGGTGGCGGGCCATCCGGACGCCAGGGTCAAAAGGCCCTTTGTTGGGGGCGGTTCGACGACGGACCGGTGCGGCATCGACACTAGGTTGGTGGTAGTCGCGCTGATCGGAGTCACCATGGACGAGGGGCTGTTTCAGGGGAGTGAAGGCAAAGTGTTCTATCGGGTTTGGACCCCCGCCGGAACGCCACACCGCCTGGTCATAATCGTGCACGGCTATGCCGAGCACGGTGGCCGTTATCAGCATGTCGCCGAAGCACTGGCCGCCGATGGGAGCCGTTGTGTGTGCTCCAGATCACATCGGGCACGGCAGGTCGGAGGGGGAACGCGCCCTGATCGTCGATTTCGAACACGTGGTTGATGACCTACAAACCCTCCTCAACATCATGGCCGGCGACTACCCCGGCCTGCCAACCATCGTGGCCGGTCATTCCATGGGAGGGTTGCTGACCGGCCGATTCGCGGAGCGGTATCCAGACCAACCCGCCGGGGTCGTCTTCATGGGGGCGGTACTGGGGGACTGGCCCTGGGCGCGCGACGTCCTCGAGAACGGGATCCCGGACGAATCGTCCGATCCGGCCGGGATGTCGCGCGACCCGGAGGTGGTTCAAGCCTATGCCGACGATCCGCTCGTCTACCACGGCGGCTACAAGCGCCCCCTCCTCGAAGCCGAGGTCAAAGCGCTCGACCGTTTCAACGCTGAGCTCGACCGGATCACGATGCCGGTGCTGTTCTTGCATGGGGCGGCCGACCCGTTCGTGCCGTACCGAACCTCCCTGGATGCCGTCAAGCGAATGCCGACGAATGACCTCACGGTTCGCGTCTATCCAGAGGCCCGCCATGAGCTGGTGAACGAGCTCAATCGGGATGAGGTCATCGCGGCTCTCGTGACGTTTGCAGCGCGGGTAGCCACTCGAGCCTGAAGCTCGCCGCCCTCCGAGTTGGTTCGCACCAGTCCGGCTCCGGTTCGTGGAGGAAAGGCAGGGAACCGGGCTGTGCCCAAACTCGTTCTTTGATCGGGTCGATTCCTCGATGATGACGAGTGTTTCTGAGAAGATGATCACGTGAAACACGTGCCGGGAACCAGGATGCTCATGGTCTTGCTGGCTCTCGCCGTATCGGGCTGCCAGGGTGCCGCTGCCGGGCCGGTCACCCCTTCTACGACCGTTCCGCTTCCTGCGACGTCGACCACGCACGGAAGACCTGCGTCGACTACCACCACGGTTACGACGACCACCACGACCACCACGGTGCTGGCCCACGTCGCGCAGGGTCCTACCGTCTCGATAGCGCTGGTCGGAGATGTGATGCTGGGGAGGGGGCTCAGTTCGATCGTCCGGAACGAACCTCTCGGATTGTTTGAAGATGTGCGTCACATCTTGACTGAGGTCGATATTGCGGCAGCAAACCTCGAATCTCCCTTGACACTCCGGCCCCACATCGCCACCAATCCGTTTGCTCTCGAGGCAGATCCGGCGGCTGCGGAATCGCTGGCGGTCGCCGGCTTCGACGTGGTCGGTATCGCCAACAATCACGCCGGTGACGCAGGGCGCCTCTCGATCCTCGACACCATCGATGCCGTGAAGACGGCCGGAATGGCCGTCGTGGGAGGAGGCGAAGAAATCACCCAGGCTTTCGCAGTCCAGATCGTCGAGCGCAACGGCCTCAGGGTCGGTTTTCTAGCTTTCGACGCAACGCTGGCGGGCACGAGCGCCACTGCCGAACATCCGGGTATCGCCTCCTGGGATGGACCAAAGGTCGAGTCGGCTGTCACCGCGGCTCGTGAACAGGTTGATGTCCTGGTGGTTGGAGTGCACGGCGGAGTCGAGTACTACCGGGAGACCGATCCTGGCATGGCGGTGCTGGCCGAGCGACTCGCTGGTTGGGGAGCAGACGTCGTGTGGGGACACGGGCCGCATGTTGTACAACCCGTTTTCGAGATCCCCCGAGGTGGAGATGGGACGACCGTGATTGCGACCAGCCTCGGGAATTTCCTCTTCGATCAATCCGCCGCCGGTACCCGGGAGGGAGCCATCCTGGAAGTACTCGCCGATCGGCAGGGGGTTTTCGCCTACCGGGTCGGGTCAACCGAGCACCATGATCGCCGGGTTCATTTCGAAGCATGGGCCACGCCGGAGAAGGACGCGGTTTTACTCGGCCTCGACTGGTGGAACCTGACAAGGTTTGCGACCGTAGAGCCGATCCGGTCGGCGGCCGTCGTCGTTGACGATTTCGCGGCCGGGGACATCGTGGACGCCGCCCTGGGTGACGCAACCGGAGACGGCCGTGACGACGTGGTGATATCGCATCGCCATCCCTATCGGGAGAACGAGGTCAACACGCAGTATCCGGACCGGCAGTGGGCGGATGCCGCAGGTCAGAGCGCCCACCTGGGCGTTTACCAACCTGATGATCTTCGAGCCATGTGGGTGGCTGGGACGTTGTTCCGGCCGGTCGCGCGCCTGGCCGTTTGCGATGGTTCTCTTGCTCTGGCATTCGACTCGCTCGACGACCCCACCATCGTGGCGACGAGCGGATGGGTGTGGCAGAGGTTCGGGTTCACCGTTCCTGCGGAGCTGCCGGGTGCCGGGACGCCGGGATGTATCGATGTTGATGGCGATGGGAGGCTCGACCCGGTGATCCTCGACCGGGGAAAGGCTGATCCGCCCTAGTTGGCGGGTCGACCGGGGAGTACGTTGATGGAGTGGATGAAGAGTGTGAAGGTTTCGACAGGCCGAAGGGAGTCGGAAACATGAAACGGGTCCTCGTCATACTTACGGTGCTGGCGATGATCACGGCGGCTTGCACGCAAAGGTCCGGCGAGTCCACGACGACATCGCCGTCGTCCACAACAACAGCCTCCTCGATACCTCCTACAACGGCGACTACGGCGGCGCCTCCGGTCATCCTGTCCTCCGGTATGGTTCCCGGGTCGCCGGCCGCGTTTGCTCCGTTTGAGCTCGTTCCGCTTCTTGGAGACGGTCCGACCTATCCGGGGCCGGCTCTCCCCAAGACCCTCGAGGATGTCGTCAAGCCTGCATGGCTGCTCATCGATCCGGATGTCGCCTCCACGCTGCTGGCCCAGGGCTTTGTGGTTACTCCCGACGGGCACCGACAATTCCAGCATGCCTATGCGAGCTACCTGTATGAAGGTCAAGTGTTCTTCGTCACAACCGATGTCGGATACCACTTCCTGCACCTGGCCTTTTCCAAACTGCTGCGCGATATCGAGCAGCAAACCCTGCTCCCCATCCTCGAGGATCTGGTGGGGGGCCTGGTCGAGGCTGCCCGTCAACAGACATCGGAACTGGCGGGTACCGATCTGGCCGAGGCAGCTGCCAGGGCTCAGCAACTCTTTGAGGCGACCGCTGCCCTGCTCGAAGTCGATGTCGGCCCGATCGGTCCGCTTGCACAGCAGGAAGTCGATCTGGCCCGCGAAGCAACGCAGCTAACGAAGTCGCCGACCAGCAGCTTCGGGGAATGTGCACCGATCACCTCGCTACGCAATTGTGTTGACTACAGCCTCTTCAAGCCGCGCGGTCACTACACGCGCAACGCAGATCTCGAACGCTATTTTCTGGCCATGTCGATGCTGGGCCAGGCATCATTCTTCGTCGAGGATGCCGATTCACTTCAAGTCGGCCTCATGGCGTCGCGTCTCCTGGCCGGGGATCCCGACCTGGCCACAGCCTGGCGATTGATCTACGAGCCGACCGCCTTCCTGGTCGGGGTGGCCGACGATTTCACTCCCTTCGAGCTGGCCGACGTTGCGGAGGTGGTTGTGCCCGGCTGGCTGGATGATCCCGATCGTTTCGGCAACGCCGCAACCGTTGATGATGTGGCCGCAGGGTTGATCGCGTTGCGACCGGTTGGCATCGATCCCGAGAATGCCGCGGCCCGCATCATGGGGGTGCGGTTCGTGGTTGACTCCTATATCTACGACCAATTGCGGTTTCCTCATGTTGGCGATCCCCCCTACGGCCGGGTTCAGGCGACCACCCTCGATCTGGCGGCCGTGTTCGGTTCGGATCTTGCCTACGGGGAGCTTGAAGCTGCCGGAGACACCGCGCAAACCAACTACGGCACCCAGTTCGCAGCGATGCAGAATCTGGTCAACGACCGAAGCGCCGATGATTGGGCCGGGACGGTCTACGACGCATGGCTGTATGCCATACAACCTGTTCTGGTCCCCAAAGGTCAGGCCTTCCCGGACTTCATGAGGACATCCGCCTGGGAGGCGAAGGGCCTGCAGGCCGGGTTGGGCTCGTACGCAGAGTTGAAGCACGACACGATCCTCTACGCCAAGCAGTCCTTCGCCGCTGAGGGCGATTTCGAGCCGTTGTCCGAGCCGCCCCGGCACTGGGTCGAGCCCGATCCGGTTTCCTGGGAGCGGATGGCTTCGGTGGTTGGCTTGCTGCAGGACGGTTTGCGGAGTCGGAGCCTCGTCGGCTCGGCGGATGACTCCGATGCACTCATGACCAGTGTGCGTGGGTTGCTCAACCGGCTGGCCGGGATTGCGCGTGACGAGCTGGCCGGTTTGCCGATCTCGCAGGCCGACAATGATTGGCTCGAGGGGATCGGCTCGGTTCTGGAGGGTTTGTGGATTCAAACGGCGGATTGGGACGACGCTTTGGGATTGCCGTCTGCCGACGACACCGACGCTGCGTTGATTGCCGACATCATGCGGTCGACGACGGCTTTCCTGGAGATCGGAATCGGACGAATCGACCGCATCATGGTGCTGGTCCCCAATGACCGGGGCACCTTTCAGGTAGCCGTCGGCGGCGTCTACTCGTACTACGAGTTCTGGCAAGAGGCAGAACTCGGCCGCCTGACCGATGAGGAATGGCGGGCGAGGCTCGAGGCCGGTGAAGCGCCCCAACGGCCTGCGTGGCAATTGCCGATGTTCCCGGCAGGCGTATCCGCCTCCGCCGGAGGGTAGTTTCGCTGGTCATTGAGGCGGCCCGGCCCTCTTGCGACCGGATAGTGCTTGGCTCGCCTGTTGGCAGGGTGAGAGTTGCACCCAAAAAGGCTGCAACTCGCGGTACGGTGTAAGTGGCAACGGTTCGTCCGAGTGCCCCCAGCGCCGCACACCAACTTCCCATGCTTTCGGGCATAGGAGTGCGGTTCGCCTCCCAGCCTCGGGCGACCGTTGCCCTAATTGTTCCCTCCCCAGGAGGCACGGGCGAAGCCCGGGCCGGAAAGGGGGGAGGTGGGCAGGTCGCTCTACGCCACGTCGCCGAGGCGGGCAGTTTCCTCGCGGAAGTGGGCGAGGGCGTTCCGTTCGATCTGGCGGACTCGCTCGCTGCTCAACTTGAGTTCGTCGGCCACCTCTTTGAGGGGTCGGGGCCGCCCGTCGTGTAATCCGAAACGGAGTGAGAGGACGGTGGATTCGCGCTCGGGGAGCTTGCTCAGCGAACGCATTATGGTTTCCTGGACCTCGAGGTCCTCGACCGCCCGGGCGGGATCGTCGACCTCATCGTCCTGGATGAAGTCTCCGAGAATTGCTCCGTCGTCGCCGATAGGTGCTTCGAGTGAAGCAACCGTATCGGTGGCATCCAGCGCCTGCTTCACCCTGGGAAGGTCGATACCGGTCTCCTTGGCGATGTCTTCGGGGGTGGGTACCCGGCCCATGTCCGCTGCCAGGCTGTGTTGAGCAGCCCGAACCGTTCCAAGGATGTCGTGGAGGTGAACCGGGATTCGGACGGTGCGGGATTGTTGGGCGATGGCCCGGGTTATTGCCTGGCGGATCCACCACGTTGCGTACGTGGAGAATTTGAAACCCTTTCGCCAGTCGAACTTCTCGACGGCCCGGATGAGGCCCAGGTTTCCCTCCTGAATCAGGTCGAGGAGATCCATGCCCGAAACGTTTGAGTAACGGCGGGCATTGGAAACGACGAGGCGGAGATTGGCGGTGAGAAACTCGCTTTGAGCGTCGCGCCCGTCACGGGCGGCCCGCTCCAGCCGGGTGCGTTCCTTTTTGTCTGTGACGTCACCCGTCTTGAGCAGCTCGCGAGCGTTGTTGCCGGCTTCGATTCGCTGGGCGAGTTCGACTTCTTGATCGGCCGTCAACAGGTCGAACGCGCCGATCCCTGCGAGATATTGATTGACGAGGTCCGGGGTCAACCGACCTCGGTCGTCGAGCAAGTCGTTGCCATGATGGCGTTGTTTTGTCGCCATGTGTTCCCCAATTCCCATTCTGCACCTCTACGAACGAATGCTCATGAGGTTTTTGTTCCCTGAACCTGTGATTAACCAGCTTCCGTGCAATTTCATTCCATCATGAGTACGGAGCCGCCTGGTTTTTGGATGCTGATTTCAGCTCCGAGTCTCTCCGGTCAGATCTCTGACGTCCGACGAAGCCGTTACAGTTCCGCCTATGGAAGTGATGGTTCCGGTGGAAGTACCGCTCGTTGGTGACGAACGCCACAAGAACTGGGCAAAAATCATCTATTCGGTGGACACATCGAAGGACTCCGGGTGGGCGTTCGAGGGTGAATTCATTGCCGTCGGAGGCATTCAGGACGTTCCTGCCGGCGCGGTGATGATCGTGTATGGCGAGCGGGGCTCTCGCGCCAATCCCCAGATAGCCGCCCAGGTCTTCATCGTGAATGCCGATGCCACGCTGACCTCCCAGGCGTCGGCCAAGGGACGGGCCTGGGCACGTACGTTGCGAGACCCGGTGATCGAGCTGTTGGCGGCTCCAACGGACGAACCACCCGGGCGGCAGGATTGGGGTCCGGAACTCATTCTCTTCACCGATCAGGCTCTCCTGGAGGAGCTCCGCCGGCGCGGTCACGATCTCGATCTCCGGCTGATTCCTCTACTGGAACGTGTAGCCCCAGGATTTACTCATCGTGGTGAACACGTTGCCCCACGACTTCGACGACCAGACGTTGCTGCTCCAGGAGGCACTCGACCAGCTCGCCCCGGACCAGCTGGCACTCGACCAGCTCGCTCCGGACCAGGAGGCGCTCGACCAGGAGGCACTGGACCAGCTCGCTCCGGACCAGGAGGCGCTCGACCAGGAGGCACTGGACCAGCTCGCTCCGGACCAGCTCTTGGAATACCAGCCTGTCCCCGACCAGCTCGATCCGTTCCAGGTTCCACCAGACCAGCTGGCGCTTTGCGCCGCGGCGGTCGACCATGAGGCACTGTCGAACTTCACTCCGAAGATGTCCTGCTCACCTTCAAGGATCATCTTGCCGTCGATCAGCTTGGCCGACCCTCTGGCCAGGTCGAGCAACCCGGTGCCGGACGGGGCGCTGTACTTCTGTGAGGCTTGAGGGGTTGCCGTCTTCAGCGCCTTGCCGAGACTCAAAGACCCGGCGCCCTGGCAGGTGGTCGACGAGTTCTTCAGGGTCTGGGCCGATTCCATCAGAAGAGCCTTGACCTGATCGGGCGTGATGCCGGGCCGTTGATCGATGACCAGGGCCGCCGCTCCCGAAACGACGGCTGCCGACTGGGAGGTACCGCTGCCTTTGAAGAAACGCTGGTCGACCACGGCAGACGGGTATTTGACGTCGGCCGACGAGCCGGGGACCCGGAGGCTCTCGATCGATCTTCCCGGGGCGACGAGATCGACATGACGATCGTCGGTGCCGCAGTTGGTAAAATCTGTGACGAAGTCGTCTTTGGCGCGTTCGGTGCCGCCGGTATCGCTGGCTCCCACCGCGATTACGTAGGGGTTGAATGCCGGATTGCGCAGCGCAGCCGAATTGCCGTCGTTGCCTGCCGCCACCACCACGACTATGCCGCTATCCCACGCCATCTGCACGGCATAGGCCAGGGGATCGAGCGTGTACTGCTGGGTTCCGTCGGTTCCGAAGGAGAGGTTCAACACCCTGATGTTGAGGCCACGGTCGTTGCGGTGCTGGACGACCCAATCGATGGCTGCAATCACCTGGGAGACATCGACCGCACCGTTGGCATCGGCCACCTTGACGTTCAAGATGCGTGCACCGGGAGCGATTCCAACGAACTCGCCCGCTTTCTGGGCGCTGAGGGGGTCGGTGAGACTGTCGCGGCCGGCGATGATCCCTGCCATATGGGTGCCGTGCCCGTAGGTATCGAGATAGCCGAGATTCTTGGCTTGGGACTCGAAGGAGATATCGAGACCGTTGACGACCTTGCCGGCCAGCTTGATGCCTGCAACGGGGCTAATGCCCGAATCGATCAATGCGACATCGACACCGGACCCGGTGAAGCCTTTCGCCCAGAAGTCCATCGCTCCGGTGGCGTCGTTGACCAGAGCCATCCAGCCGGGGGGAGCGGTTTTCGAAACCGTCCTGAGGCTCGAGGTGGCGGTGGGGAAGAGGCTGGGCATCGGGCCCGGCGAGAGCGCCATCGAATCGCCAAATTGGGTCGTGGTGGTCAGGGTGGTGCCGGCCTGTACCAACTCGAGCTCAGCTGCGTCGTCGTCGGAGTAGGCCGCGTCTATCGTACGATCCTCGGGTAAGGGTATCTGTGGTCTCCGTCTCGAACTCAGTGCCGAAATCCATCAACCGGACCTTGGTGTCCGGCGTCACCGAGAACACGGCCGGATCTGCAGCCAGGCTAGAAATCATGGCCGAGGGGATCTCGGCCGCGAAACCGCTGATGATCTGGAGTCGATCTCCAACCCGTCCACCAAACGCTTCAACCAGGTTCTCGGCCGTTTCACCCGATCCCGGGACTTCCCGGACGATGACGGGAACCAGGGGAGAAGCGGAGGCAGATGCCGACGAAGGCGCGGGTAGGGTCAACGCAACGGCGACCAGCAAGGCCACCACCAGTGCCGCCGTGCGATAGTCCGTTTCCCGTGGTCCCAACTCAACCCGAGCGCAATGCCAGGTTTCCGGTTGGCGCCTCCCAGCGACACTGCCATTTGTTTGCCTTTCGTACGATGATCGAATATGTCATCGTCAGCAGGTTGAGAACCCTCGCGGGCAGTTCTTCCAGGTCGCGAAGTGACTAGTGACCTGGTGAGGGTTCGGTCGAACCGCTCCGGTCGCCTTTCACGTGATCGCCGACAACCGGCACCGGCGAAGCTGCGCTTGGCTACCCGACCAGCGCTCTGATTTGGCGAATAGCCACAATCACCGACGCCACATCGTCAACGCCGTCAATAGCAAGCGAGCTCATGAACCGGGTGAGCCGATCGTGCGCGCTTCCCCGAGTGCTGAGGTACGCCTCCATCGCTTCCTGGGGATTGGAGTCGGCGGCCGATTCGCTGATGACCCGCTCGGCCAGCTCGCGGCGGAGTGAGAGCAGTTCTTCATCGACCGCCTGAATCGCCCGTCGGTGCCAGCGGGATGCGGCTGGAAGCTGATCAACTCGCGCTTCGAGCCAGTTGATCCCGAAAAGCTGGCCGAGGAGGAAGAACACCCGGGCCACTCCGCGGATGGGTCTTCCGGTGATATGGGCCAGGTCGATGATATCGGGCGCATGGGCGAGTTCGCCCTGGTAGGCGTGTCGATAGGCAACGGACTCCGGCACGCCTCTCTTCACCAATTGCTCAACGACGAGACTCCGTTCAGTTCTCCATTGGACGGGCCCGATGTCCGGGAGAGCTTCGGAGATCTCCTGGAAAGCCGCCCGGGCTGCTTCAATCGCTCCGGCCATCGGTTCGACTCCTGTATGGGCGAGATACCAGCGGGCGATGGCTTCAACCAGCCAGTCGACGCCTCCCATGAGTTCGCTTTGCAGGTTTGGCTCGATGGTGCCGACCAAAGCCTCAATGGGATCCCATCGATCTTCGGCGGCAGTCACATCTCGGGCAATTCGGTAGCAGCGAACCACGTCGGCTGGATCTTTCCCGGTTTCGGCGGTGAGTCGCGATATGAACGTGATCCCGAGGGAGTTGATGATTTCGTTGGCGACCATGGTCGCGATGAGTTTCGCGTCGCAGAGGATGGAGCGCGATCAGATCCGGGTAGCGTTCAATCACCGGACCCGGGAAGTAGCCGGGCAGGTCGTCTTCAAAGGTGGGCCAGTCCGGCAGATCTGAGTCCAGCAGCGCTTCCGTGAGGCTCCGTTTGGCGTAGGCCAGCAAGACCGCCAGTTCCGGGCTGGTCAGGCCGAGGCCGGTTCGGACCCGTTCCGTGATCTCGTCGGAAGTTGGGAGCTGTTCGATCTCTCGATCCAGCAACTCTTCGCTCTCGAGGCTCTGCATCAGGTCTTCGTAGGCTTCGAGACGACCGGCCGATGCCTCGACTTCCTGGGAGAGGATCTGGGCCTGGAGGAAGTTGTCGTAGAGGATGGCTGCGACGACGTCGTCGGCCATCTGGCGACCAGTTCGTCTCTCCCGGCCCGATCCAGATCGCCCCGTTCCTCGGCCATGCCGAGCAGGATCTTCAGGTTGACCTCCCGGTCGGAGCAGTGGACGCCGCCGGAATTGTCGATGAAGTCGGTGTTGATCCGGCCACCGGCCAGGGCGTATTCGATGCGGCCCCGCTGGGTGAAGCCCAGGTTGCCGCCCTCGCCGACGACCCTGCAGCGAAGGTCCTTGCCGTCGACCCGGATGGCATCGTTGATGCGGTCGCCGACCGCCTCGTGCGATTCCGCCGGTGGCCTTGACGTAGGTGCCGATGCCGCCATTCCACAGCAGATCGACCGGGGCTTGCAGAATGGCCTTCATGAGATCGTCTGGGGTGCAGCGTGGTGGCGTCGAGTTCCGAAGCACGTCGCGCCTGTGCGGAGTGAGCTCGATGCTTTTCGCCGTTCGCGGCAAAACACCGCCACCGGTGGAGATCAGCGCTTTGTCGTAGAGTCCCAGGAAGAACCGGGCAGGTCGAACAGTCGGTGCCGCTCGACGAAAGCTCACCGCCGGGTCGGGATCGGGATCGATGAAGATGTGGCGGTGATCGAAGGCCGCAACGAGCCGGATCTGTTCGGAGAGCAGCATCCCGTTGCCGAACACGTCGCCGGACATGTCGCCGATGCCGACCACGGTGAACGGATCGGTCGGACGATGTCCCGTCCCAGCGCCCGGAAGTGCCATTTCACCGACTCCCATGCACCCCGGGCCGTGATGCCGAGTGCCTTGTGGTCGTATCCGGCCGAACCTCCCGAGGCGAAGGCATCACCGAGCCAGAACCCGTACTCGGCGGCAAGCTCGTTGGCGGTATCGGAGAAGGTGGCGGTGCCTTTGTCGGCGGCAACGACGAGGTACGGATCGTCGCCGTCGTGGACCCGCACGCCCGGCGGGTGCACCACCCGGCCGCCGACCAGATTGTCGGTGACGTCGAGCAGGCCACGCATGAACATGAGGTAGGCGTTCTTGACCGCGTCCTTGAGCTCGGCGGGTTCGACGTTGCGTTGCGCAGCACGAATCCGCCCTTTGGAGCCGGTCGGCACGATGACGGCGTTCTTGGTCATCTGGGCTTTCATCAGGCCGAGCACCTCGGTGCGGTAGTCCTCCTTGCGGGTCGACCAGCGGATACCGCCGCGGGCCACCATGCCGCCTCGCAGGTGGATCCCCTCGACCTCGGGGGCGTACACGAAGATCTCGTAGAGGGGATACGGCTTCGGCATGCCCGGGACTGAGGCCGACGTCGAATTTGAAGCTGAGCGATTGGCAGTCGGGCCGGTAGGCGTTGGTCCGGAGCGTTGCCACGATCACGCCGAGAAAGCCCCGCAGAATGCGGTCCTGGTCGAGTGACTCCACCGCATCGAGGTCGGCCAGGATCTCTGTGCGCACGGCGTTTCGTGTCTTCCGCCTCGCGATTCGGGTCGAAACGGGCCTCGAACAACTCCACCAACTTGGTGGCGATAGCGGGATGGTCGACCAACGCTTCGTTCATGTACTCGGCGGTGAAGCCGGGTCCAACCCGTTGCCAGTAGGTGCGATAGGCACGCAGGATGCCCACCTGGCTGTAGGTGAGGTCGCTGAGGACGATCAAGCGATTGAGCGAGTCGGACTCGGCCCGGCCGTGAATGATCGCCTCGATGGTCTCGGCGATACGCTCGGTGCCATCGGTCAGGATCGATCGGACGGCGGTCGGCTCCAAGCACGCCGAAGTCGTGGATGAACGGTTGCTCGTCACCACCCATTAACCGGAAGGGCACCTCTTCGATCACGTAGAAACCCAGGGCTTCCAGGATGGGCATGAGATCGGAAAGAGGCCGTTTGCCCTCGAGTCGATAGATGGCAACCCGGGTGAGTTGTTCCTGTGACTCGGGTTCGTTCTGCAACCCAACCACCACCGGGCGCTCGTCTGACAGCTCATCGAGCCTCAGCATGTCGCCTGGAGTGAGCTCGATCGGCACGGATGTTGTGTAGTAGTTGGGCATACGGTCGACCCACTTCTCGCCGAGAGCGAGGCCCCGATCCTGGCCGAACCGTGAGGTGAGAACGTCCATCACCCGGTCCTGCCAAGTGCGGGTCATCGCCACGACCTCTCTTTCGAGATCGGGGATCGAGACGTCGGGGAGTTTGCCTTCGCCGACCCATACGGTGAAGTGGATGCGGGCATTCCCGGTATCACCAAGGGCGAGTCGGTAGTCAACCGAGGCAGCCTGGAACCGCTCCCGGAACAGCTCCTGGAGATCCTTGCGAAGATCTGCGTTGAAACGGTCGCGCGGTAGTGAAACCAGCAGAGAGATGGTTCGTTGAGGAGGTCCCGACGGATGATGAGCCTGACCTGTTGGTCCTCCTCCAGCGTCAGAAGCTCAGCGATGGCCTGGCGGATTCCTTCGGTCGGTGTGGCAAACAGTTCGTCTTTGGGGAAGCTCTCGAAGAGCTGGATGGCCAGTTTGTGATCGTGGGAGCCATCGATGAGGTCTTCGGCTTCGATGATCTGATCGAGTTTGCGATGCAGGAGAGGTATCTGGGTTGCCCTGGTCATGTACATCTTTGATGTGAACAGACCCGATCAGGCAGCGCCTCGCCGACGACCTCTCCATCAGGGTCGACATGGCGGACACCGATGTAGTCCATCTTCGATCGTCGATGGACTGTCGAACACGGTTGGTTTTGGAATCACCAGCAGTCCGCCCTCTTCATATCGGCGGCGACGGGCCTCCGACAGTTCGCTCAGGAGCCTGGGCTCGGCGAAGGCGGACTCGTTGTGGTCGCCGAGTATACCCAGCCCGGACCCGGGAACCACTGACAGCGCACGTTCTGGCCCTGAGCCGCTGATCCGGTACTCACGATAACCAAGAAAGACGAAATTGCCGTCGAGGAGCCAGCGGAGAAAGGACGTTGTTTCGTAGATGTCCTCGACCGGATACCTGGCCCGTGCCCGCCTCGGCGACGCCGACCATGCGGTCGACGGCCCGCGTCATCGGCTCAAAGTCACGAACCGACGCGCATGGATATCGGTGAGAGGACGTCTCGAAGCGCCGCTTCCAGCTCGGCTTCTTCATCGTCGAGAGGCCGGTCGAGTTCGTAGTGCTGGACCGACTCCTTGCGTCGGGCGCCCCTGGCGTTCATGACTTCGGTGAGATGTCCTTCTTCGTCCCGCGATCCACACCGATAACCGGGTGCAGCGCTCGCTTAATGGCGATCCCCCGTGCTTGGATCTCCGCCGTTATCGAATCGACCAGGAACGGCCCGTCGTCGACGATGAGCTCAACGACCGACGCGCCGGTCTCGTAGCCTTGCCGGCTGCGGCTCGGCACGAAAACACGCACCGTGCCGGTGCGGTCCGGGCGCTTCTTGATGAACTCGTAGAGATCGTCGATCTGGTCATAGCACTCGCGAGGGGTCAGCACGGACACCACCGTCGTCCGGGAAACGGCGAATGTAAGCTTCCGCAAATGCCGAGAGATTCGATAGCTCTTCCGTGGGGGCTTCGTTCGCCGACGATGTCGATGACCGATTTCAGCATCTTGTTTTCCAAAGTCGTGCCCTTGTCGATTACCCGCTACGTTACCTGTCTCCTCGCCGGTCGTTGCGACCCCAACCCGGCGATACCCGGACTCATCCAAGGCGGGTCCCGCCCGGGTCGTGGTTCTCAGGGCCGGCCTTCTATCGTGGCCGCAACTCCGATATGACAGAAGGCTCTCCATGAAGCGCGAACTCATCAAGCATGTACTCCGGCGCGACGACTTTGGCGCGATCGTAACGGTGGCCGGGTGGGTTCGGACGAGGCGCGATTCAAAAGGTGGATTCTCGTTCCTCGAGGTGAACGACGGCTCCAGCTTCGATGGTCTGCAGGTGATTGCCGACGGTTCTCTGTCCAACTACGAGTCCGAGGTGCAGCGCTTGCATACTGGTGCGGCGGTGGCCGCCACCGGAGCATTGGTCGAGTCGCCGGGCACCGGGCAGCGGGTCGAGCTACGGGCAACCGAGCTGGTCGTCCACGGCTTTGCCGATCCCGAGGACTACCCGCTTCAGAAGAAGCGCATTTCCTTTGAGCGGCTGCGCGAACTGGCTCATCTTCGACCCCGAACCAACACGTTTGGTGCCGTGACCCACGTTCGAAACGCTTTGGCTGCATCGACGCATCGATACTTTCAGGAACGCGATTTCCTCTATCTCCACACGCCGATCATCACCGGGAGCGACGCGGAAGGGGCGGGTGACATGTTCCGCGTCACCACCCTCGACCCTGGTTCTCCGCCTCGAACCGATCAGGACCAGGTTGATTTCGCCCAAGACTTCTTCGGGCGGGCCACCTTCCTGACGGTCAGCGGGCAGCTGGAAGCCGAGACCTACGCGAGCGCTCTGGGCAACGTCTACACATTCGGGCCAACGTTCCGATCAGAGAACTCCAACACCAGGCGCCACCTTGCCGAATTCTGGATGATCGAACCGGAAATGGCCTTTGCCGACAACGTCGACAATGCCGATCTGGCTGAGGACTACCTCCGCTTCCTGTTCAGGCAGCTGCTGGAGAACAACACCCGGGATCTCGAGTTCTTCAACCAGTGGGTCGACAAAGAGTTGCTCGAACGGCTTCGTTCGGTTGCCGACCAGGATTTCGAACGTATCACCTACGGGCAGGCCATCGAGGTTCTGGAGAAGGCGAAAACCGACTTCGAGTTTCCCGTTCGATGGGGGAGTGACCTTCAGTCTGAACATGAGCGCTATTTGACGGAGACGGTGTTCGGTCGACCGGTCATCGTTACCGACTACCCGGTCGACATCAAAGCTTTCTATATGCGCCGCAACGATGATGACAAGACCGTCGCAGCACTCGACGTTCTCGTCCCGGGCGTTGGCGAGATCATCGGGGGCAGTCAGCGTGAGGAGCGACTCGAGGTGCTCGTCGATAGCCTCGAACGAAAGGGACTCGATGTGGCCAACTACTGGTGGTACACCGACTTGCGCCGCTTCGGCAGTGTTCCGCACGCCGGTTTTGGGCTCGGGTTCGAACGCCTGGTCCAGTTCGCCACCGGAATGCAGAACATCCGCGACGTGATCGCCTTCCCCCGCACCCCCAACAACGCAGAGTTCTAGCCCACCGCTCCCCCTGACGAGCGAAGCTCGTCGAGATGGGGAGAGGTGGCGAGCCCAGAGGGCTCGACGGAGGGGGATCGTTCCCACCAAGCAAAGAACCACCCCATCACTAATGTCAAACGTCATGCCCCTGGTCGAAGCTCGCTCGCTCACGAAGAAGTTCGGAGATCTCACCGCCGTCGATGCTGTCGATTTCGAGGTGGCGCGCGGTGAGTCGTTCGGCTTTCTCGGTCCCAACGGCGCCGGGAAGACGTCGGCGATGCGCATGATCGGTGCCGTCAGCCCGATTTCTGATGGCTACCTTCAGGTCCTGGGGATGGACCCGGCGGTGGACGGCCCGGAGATTCGCATGCGGTTGGGTGTCGTTCCTCAAGACGACACGCTGGACACGGAGCTGTCGGTTGCCGAGAACCTGCTCATCTACGGGCGCTACTTCGATCTGCCCCGGCCTGTCATCCGGGAACGGATCACCGAGTTGCTGGACTTTGCGCAACTGTCGGAGAGGCGCGACGACAAGGTCGAGCCTCTCTCAGGTGGGATGAAACGGCGGTTGACCATCGCCCGCGCGTTGATCAACCAACCGGAGTTGTTGATCCTCGACGAACCAACCACCGGGCTGGATCCCCAGGCCCGGCACGTCCTCTGGGATCGCCTGTACCGGCTCAAGCAACAGGGGGTGACGCTGATCATCACCACCCACTACATGGACGAAGCCGAGCAACTCTGTGACCGTCTCGTCATCATGGACAAAGGCAAGATCGTTGCCGAAGGGTCGCCCCGTCGCTTGATCGAGGAGTATTCGACTCGTGAGGTCCTGGAGATGCGCTTCCCGGTCGGCGTGCAGGAAACGATCCTCGATCGCCTGGACGGTCTGGCCAAGCGGACCGAGGTTCTGCCGGATCGGGTGTTGCTCTACACCGACGACGGCGACCAGGCGGCCGCCGAAGCAAACGGTCGCGGTCTTCAGCCCGAGAGTGTGGTGGTACGCCGCTCGACGCTCGAAGACGTTTTCCTGCGATTAACGGGCAGGACGCTGGTGGACTGATGGCGTTCCCGGCGGTTGCCCGCGTCGTTGAAGCGCACGCCCTGGTGTACCGGCGCACGTGGCGCGGAAGCGTGATCTCCACGTTCTTCAGTCCCGTCCTCTACCTGCTGGCGATGGGGATCGGGCTGGGTTCGTTGGTGGATAACGGTGCCGGCGTGGCGAACCTGGGTGGTTTGAGCTATCTGGCCTTTCTGGCACCTGGCCTGCTGGTTGCAACCGCGATGCAGACCGGGGCGGGCGACGGGTCCTGGCCGGTGATGGCCGGTATCAAGTGGACCAAGACATACCACGCCACGCTGGCCACCCCGGTCGGGGTGCGAGATCTGGTCGTCGGGCATCTCGGGTGGGTCGCCGTTCGGCTGGCGTTTGTATCGATCGTTTTCGTGGCCATCATGGCGGCGTTCGGGGCCGTGGAATCATGGGCGGGAGCATGGGCGGTGGTCCCGGCAGTGCTCACCGGCCTCGCCTTTGCGGCTGCTACGACGGCGTACGCGGCGTATCTGGACAGCGACACCGGTCTGTCTACGTTATTCCGATTCGGGATCGTTCCGATGTTTCTCTTCTCCGGAACCTTCTTCCCGATCTCCCAGCTGCCGGATTGGCTCCAACCGCTGGCCAATGTGGTGCCGTTGTGGCACGGCGTTGAGCTGGCCCGAAGTCTGGCGCTGGGAATCCCGACGACTTGGTCGCCGTTCATCCATGTCGGCTACTTGCTGGCCTGGATAGTCGGCGGCACCCTGGTCGCCTTCCACACCTTCAACCGGAAGCTCCGGCAATGACGTCGGGGACCCTGATCTCGCGAGTCGTACCCGTTGCAGCTCTCGGCGGTCGGCGCGCCCGCCATCTGCTCGAAAGGAACTTCCTCGTCTACCGGCGTATGTGGGTGGTCGTGTTCTCCGGCTTTTTCGAGCCGCTGTTCTACCTGTTCTCGATCGGCATCGGGATCGGTGCATTGGTCGGCGATGTCACCGGTCCGGATGGAAACCCGGTTACCTATGCCGCCTATGTTGCTCCGGCTCTGCTGGCCTCGGCGGCCATGAACGGGGCCGTGTACGAATCGACGTTCAATATCTTCTTCAAGCTGAAATACGCCAGAACGTACGACGCCATCCTGGCTACGCCGATGGCACCCGGCGATATCGCCGTTGGTGAAATCGTGTGGTCGCTGATCAGGGGAGCGCTCTATGCGGCCGGGTTCATGGTGGTGATGGTGATCATGGGCCTCATGCCGTCATGGTGGGGAATCCTGGCTCTTCCAGCCGCGCTGCTCATCGGGTTTGCGTTCGCTGCGGCCGGAATGGCCGCTACGTCGTTCATGCGCAGCTGGCAGGACTTCGACCTGGTCCAGCTGGTGACCTTGCCCCTCTTCTTGTTCTCGGCCACGTTCTATCCGCTGGACGTATACCCCGAGTGGCTCCAGTGGGTCGCGCAGACCTCGCCGCTGTACCACGGGGTTTCGATCATCCGCGCGCTCACCCTGGGAAACCTCGAGTGGACCATGATCGGCCATGTCGCGTTCCTGTTGGTCATGGGTGTGGTCGGGGTAGTGATCACCGCGCGCCGACTCGAAAAGCTGCTGCTGGCCTAACGCTAGAGGGTGAAACGGCGGCCGGTCTCGAGTTCCTCGAGCGAGTAGAACGTGTCACGCCAGGAAACCCCGCCCCGGCGGTGAGCGAGCCAGGTTGCTCGGATGATTCCGAAGGCCATGAGGAGGTACCCGAGCGGCCAGATCACAGCCGGCGCCCATCGTCCGGTGTTCCTCCACAGGGCGAACATCTCGCTGCCGGTGTAGGCCGCCAGGGTTACCCCGCCCAGGACTTGCAGCCAGCCGGTTGTGGCGATGAGCACGAAGACGGGCGTGACCAGCACCGCTCCGAGCGCCACGAGCGCAACGACCAACAGCGGGAAGGGCATCTGCGCCGTAGTGCTGCCGTTCTTTTCGATCCCGCGCATCAACGCTCCGGTTGAACGGTAGAGCGGGACCCGGACGTCTTGGCTCCCGTCGATCATCGCCAGACGTCCACCTGCTTGTTTGACGATCGAAGCAAGTGCGACGTCGTCTGCGGTCTCCATGCGGAGATACTCGAAACCTTTGGTCGCCTCGTAGGCGGTTCGACGGACGAGATTGAATCCGCCCGACCCGAGCGCGATCTTGCTGGCAGGGTCGCGAACCTTGGCCGGGTCGGCCATGACAATCAGCCCCCGCAGGAAAACGATCCACGCGGCTTCAACGAGGAAGCTCTCCGAGCGAAATGAAGGAATCAGCGCCAGCTGATCGATGCTCTCAGCCTCGCAGTAGGCGATGGCCCGCCGCAGTGCACCGACCTCCATGACCACGTCGCCATCGGAGAAAAGGAGCCACTCGCCGGTCGCGGCTTCGTAGCCCTTCTGCAGGGCATGCACTTTGCCGAGCCACCCGGTGGGCAGCCTGTCGACCCGCACGTGGTGGAAGCGCGGATCATCACGGGCGGCCTCCAGCGCTACGGACCCTGTGTCATCGACCGAGCGATCGTCGACCAGGATCACCTGCAGGTCGGGGTAGTCGTCGGCCATTCGCGACTCGACCGAGGCACCGACGTTGGTGGCCTCGTCGCGAGCAGGCATGATCACGGAAACGCTCGGCCACGTTTTCGGAGCAGGTGCCGCCACTCGACCGAGGGTCGGCAAGTGGAACAGATTGCGCAGAAGCAGGCCCGTCTCGAGAAGAACCAACAGGCACACCAGGCCGGTGACGATTGCGGAAGGTCCCATGGTGCAGTATCGACGGCGCGAGCGCGAGGCTGAAGGTGCGTGGCCGGACGAACGAGCTTTCGCAAGGGCTCAGCGATCGAGATCATCCAGGAAATCGACGGCCGCCTCGACAACTTGGGCTTGCTGCTCCGCCAGGCTGATCGATGGAGCGCAGGTACCGATCTGGCCCTCGTACCAACCGAATTGGATATGATTCCCGCCCTCGATGGCAACGATCTCGGCCTGGTCGGGGAGCCGAGTCTTGGTGGCGAGGACCTCTGTGGGGGTGGCGATGCAATCACTCGTCCCGTACACCACTTGCACAGCCTGTTGTCCATTGCGGAGACTGGTGTTCACCCCCGGATAGGCGGCCCACAGAATCACGCCCTGAATGTCCGACCGGTGCGTATTGGCGAACTGGGCAGCCATGGACCCTCCGAGGGAGTGCCCTCCGATAGCCCAGGTCTCGATCTCCGGGTGCGCCGCGATGACTTCCTCCGCCCGATTGGGCGAAAGGATCGCCATGTTCAACGGCATCGGTACGACAACCGTTAAGTAGCCCGACTCGGCAATCGCCCGGGCGGCCGGGGCATAGGAGACCGGATGGACGCGAGCTCCCGGGTACAGGATCAAGCCCGTGGTCGCCTGGTCGATCGGCGTGAACGTCAACCACGGGTTTTCGTGGACCAACACGTTCTCGCCGTCGATCAGCGCATCATCGGCTCCGTCGAGCGGACCGAGCGGGATCAGGAACCAGATAACGGCGGCAATCGCGACGGCCAGAAGGATCAGGACGATCCATCTCCACACTCGTCTCACATCGAACCTCGTGTCTGGCTGGCCTCATGATGACAATATGCCGGCTGTATGGGAAGGACTAGAAATCCAAGAGGTCGGGAGAGTGGCCGGTCGCTTCAAAGAAGCGGAGCAACCCATCGGCCGAGATGGCGGTTGTCTTGGTGTTGTCGAGCGGATGGAAGTTGAGCGGTTCGACCTTCAGCATGGCCCGGTCTACTGCAACATGGACGGACCCCTCGTGATCGTTGATCGTCGCGAACGGTGTCACCGCCCCGGGGATGACTCCGAGGTGACGCATCAGGCGATCCGCACTGCCAAAGGAAAGGCGCCCCGCGCCGAGCCGTTCTCCGAGATCTTTGAGATCGATGGCGCGATCCTCGAAGGTGACCACCAGCCACATCCGGCCTTTCTTGTTCCTGAGGAACAGGTTCTTGGAGTGGGCGCCGGGCATGTTCTGTCGCACGCTGCGCGCTTCGTCGACGGTGAAGACCGCCGGGTGCTCGACCGTGCTGGTCTCAATGCCGAGCTCACTCAGAAAGCTGATGAGGTCGTCGGCGGTAGCGGGGGAGGACGGTTCGTTCACAGCGGGCACCTTACTCGCCGGGTCGCTCGACATGCCCGGGCTCCTCAACGAAGATGTACGGCATGTCAGCGACTGCCGATGGAGTGGTCTGTGGCGCCGGGATCGCCGGAGTGGCAGCCGCCTATCACCTGAAGGTTGAGATGGGGGTTGAGCGAGTCGTGTTGTGTGATCCGCGGCCGCCGCTCACCCTCACCTCGGACAAGTCAACCGAGTGCTATCGCAACTGGTGGCCAAACGCCTCGATGGTCGGATTGATGAACAGATCGATCGACCTTCTCGACGAGTGGGCCGATCGCAGCGGCAACGCATTCGGTATGAACCGGCGCGGGTATCTCTACGTCACCGCCGATCCGCTTCGGGCCATCGAATGGGAGGAATCTGCTCGACACGTATCCGAGCTGGGAGGAGGTCGGCTCCGGATCCACAGGACTGGTGACCCGGGTTCTTCCTACCAGTTTTCCGGTCGGTCCGATGGAGCCGATCTGATCCTCGACCCATCCTTGGTCCGGGAGCATTTTCCGTACCTGACGGACCGAGCGGTTGCCGTGTTGCATGTCCGTCGGGCGGGGTGGTTGGGCGCTCAATTGCTCGGGAGCTGGATGCTCGAAAGGGCCAGAGACAACGGGCTCGTCTTCCTACCGCGCCGGGTGATCGGGGTGGAAACCCGGAACCGGCAGGTGCAATCGGTGACGCTCGACGACGGAGAGATTATTCGGACCGGATCCTTCGTGAACGCGGCGGGTCCGCTGGTCGGAGAGGTTGCGGCCATGTTTGACGAGGAACTGCCGGTGACCTCGGAGTTGCACCTGAAGGCTGCCTTCAAGGAGCATCGGCGCGTGGTCCCTGCAGACGCTCCCATGCTCATTTGGGGCGATCGACAGACGATCGACTGGTCGCCGGAGGTGGCCGAGATGCTGGGGGCGGATCCGGATACGCGGTTCTTGCTTGACGAGCTTCCGGCGGCCTGCCACGGGCGGCCGGAAGGGGGCCCGGACTCACCCTATGTGCTGGCCCTTTGGGAGTACCGGCGCAGCGTCATGCAGCCGGTCTGGCCGGTGCCACTCGATCCCATGTATCCGGAATTGGTGATGCGGGGGATGAGCACGATGATCCCGGGCTTGCGTGTCTACCGGGATGGATTGCCCCGGGCCACGGTAGATGGGGGCTATTACACGAAAACGGTCGAGAACCTCCCGCTCATCGGTCCGCTGACCACCCACGGGGCGTTCGTGGTCGGGGCTCTATCCGGGTTTGGAGTCATGGCCGCCGCCGCGGCCGGAGAATTGATAGCCCTCCATGTCACCGGGCAGCCACTTCCGGATTACGCACCGGCCTTCCTGCCGTCCCGGTACGAGGATCCGGCATACGTCCAATCGGTCCGGCAGACGATGGACGACGGGCAGCTCTGACCGCCCGGTTCTCAGGTGTTGTGGATCTCGACCGGGGCGATATCTCCTGCGGGGACGAATCCGAAGACCCAGCCGTAGAAGAACAACTCAGCTTCTGCCGACCGTTCGATGTTCTCGGCTTTGCGGAACCCGTGACCTTCGCCTTCGAACGCTAGATAGGCGTAGGGAATCCCCTTGCGGTCCAGGGCCTCGATCATCATTTCGGCCTGATCGGGGAGGACGACCTTGTCGTCGAGACCCTGCAGGATCACCATCGGTTTTGCCAGCCGTTCGGTGTGATAGATCGGAGACCGCTCGCGATAGAGGTCGGCCTCCTCGGGATAGGGGCCGACCATCGAATCCAAGTAGCGGGACTCGAATTTGTGTGTCTCTTCGGCCAACGCTCCGAGATCGGACACCCCGAAATAGACGCACCGGTCGCAAAATCGTCGTGGAACGTGAGCGCACACAGCGTGGTGTAACCGCCGGCACTGCCGCCCCGGATGGCCATGCGGTCCTCGTCGACGAGACCCTGGTCGGCCAGGTAGCGGGCTGCGGCGATGCAGTCGTCCGTGTCGAAGACTCCCCACTGTCCCCGGAGAGCATTGCGGTACGTCCGGCCGTAGCCGGTCGAGCCCCGGTAGTTCACGTCGACCACGGCGAAGCCGCGGCTGGTCCAGAACTGGCGACCCAGCGCAAGCGCCGGGCTGGTCGAGCCGGTCGGTCCACCGTGGGACCACACGACGAGAGGCGGGAGTTCCCCCCGGGGGCTATGAAGTCGGCGTTGGTGGGCGGGTAGTAGAAGGCGTAGGCGGATGCACCGCCGGTGGTCGGGAACTCGATCGGTTGCGGACGGCTGAGGAAGGCTTCGTCGAGTTCGATCGAAAGCGAACTACGAATGACCTGCTGGTCGCCGGAACCGGGGTCGATGCCGACCACCGCCGCCGGTTCGGCCACGCCCGCAGCAACGGTCCACACCCGCCCGGCACCGATCGCCAGAGTGGGGGAGATGATGTCCCGTTCGAGGTTACGAGGGTGCCACTTCCCGTCATCGACAATCCCCAACGTCGAAATCCCGTGTTGCTCGTACAGCGCAACTACGGCACCGGAATCGAGGAAGCCATACCGCCGGAATCCGAAAAGCCACTGGGGGGCGCCAAAATCGGCTTCCAGTGGCAAGAGGGCGGTCACGTCTCCGGACGCCTCCAGCCGGTAGAGGTTCCACCAGTTGGTCCGGTCGGAGATGAAGTGGAGCCGCCCGTCCGGGCCCCATTCGGGTTGAAAGATCGATTCGTCCTGGCCGCCGGCAACCAGTTCTGGATCATCGAGGGTCCCGTCCGGGGCAAGGGCGGCCACCCACAATTCGGTTGCGTCCCACGGCATGTTCGGGTGGTCCCACGTCAGCCAGGCCAGCCGGTTCCCGTCCGGGGAGACTCGCGGCGACGAGGTGAAGTCGTGTCCGCCCGCGATCGATCGAGGAGGTGCGCTCCCATCGGCCGGGAACACCACCAGTTCGTTGACCGCCTCGGCGTCTTGGAGGTGATGCTCCCGAACGCAGATGATCTGTTCACCGCGAAAGACGAAGTCGGCATAGCGGTCTCCGGCGGGCAACTCCGGGTCCGGGGTGATCGCCCGGGGTTCGCCGCCGTCGAGCCGGTAGACCCGCTGATCCTGGAAATTCGAGGAGACGATGATTCCGCCGCCGACTGCATAGGCGCCGCCGCCGTACTCGTGCGCCCGGGTACGAGTGTTGAAACCGGGAGGCGAGACGTCTGCGATGGTTCCGTCGGGGGTGCGCCGGACAATCACGCTGCGGCCGGCCTCGGTGGGGCGAGACTCCACCCAGTACAGGTCTACATCGTCGGTAACGATCTCGCTCAAACCAATGCCGGCGTGGGTCAACAAGCTCGGCGTTATGGGTGAGTCCCAGGACCCGAAGGGAGCGGTGACGGGCATGAGGATTCCTTTCCGCGTCGTACGGCTCAGGCTAGACCCGTTCTGGCGTCGATCCCGGCTCCGGGTTCGAAATGGAAGCCGGCCTGCGATTACTCGGTAACCTTTTGTGGTGGCGATTCGATATTCCAAGCTTTTTGTTGTTGCAGTCGTTGTGGTTTTAGCGGCGACGGCTTGCTCGTCGCTCCAGGCCGACCTCGATCCCACCGTCACAGTGGGGTCGGCTCCGGGAACGACGGCGGCCACCGTTCCCCCGGCCACCTCGTCGACATTGCCCACCCGGGATTGCCGGGCGCTGATCGCGCCCGACGAGGCGCTGCGCCGGATCGAATCGGTCGACCTGATGGCGGGGTCCATTTCCATCTCTCAGGCAGTGTTTCCCTGCGCCGACGAGGTAGTGGTCGCGGCCGGGGACGATGTGGCGTTGCTGGCGGTGAGTGCCCAACTGGCGGCCGCTCTCCATGGCCCCCTGCTCGTGGCGGGGGAGGGAGGTGTCGCGGAGCTGGAGTCTGAACTGGTTCGGCTCGCTCCCCTCCACGTGACTTTGGTGGGAGGGTTGCCACCCGTGGAAATCCCTTCCGGCACCGACATTGATATCTTCGGAGGCTCCGTCGAGGAGCTAGCCCGCCTTGTGTACGAGGTGCTCGGGGCGGACATCTGGGTAGCGATACCATCGACCGGGGTGGAAGCGGCCGCCCGCCTGCTCCAACCGATCAGCACCGGCCGAAGTGTCTGGTTGCCCGCCTCCGGCCCGGTCGAGTCCTGCGATCGCGATGACAAGCAGATCACTTCAGCCATCGACCGCCGGGCCGCGCAGGTCGAACCTCAAGGGGGCCTCTGGCTGGTCGACGCCTGTTCACCTGAGCTGGCGCTGGTGGCTGCAGTGGCGTCCCGGTTCGCCGGAGACACGGTGCTCCTCGTCGATGGACGTGACCTCCGGACGAATCAAACGGTGGTCGAGGCCCTTCCCGGATCCTCGCTCCCAGATCGGGTGTTTCTCCTGGGTGACATCGCCTCCGACATCGACTGGCAGGTAGACCTGCTGCTGTCCGGTAACGAGTTGCCCGGCGGCGGCCTCATCCTGTTCCCGGAACGCCGGATCGTGGCCCTCTATGGAAACCCGACCACTGCGGCCTTGGGGGTACTGGGAGAGCAGGGTCCGGAAGAAGCAGCCGAGCGGGCGCGCGAGGTAGCTGCTCCGTATGGTGCGGACGGTGTCGAGATTCTGCCCGCCTTTGAGATCATCGCCACGGTCGCCTCGGCCTCCGCCACCGACGACGGCGACTATTCGTGGGAGATGAGCGTTGAAGATCTGCGCCCCTGGGTGGAGGTGGCCGCCCGCGAGGGGCTCTACGTGACCCTCGACCTGCAGCCGGGTCGCACGGATTTCCTGACCCAGGCCAAGAGATACGAGGAACTGCTGGTTCTGCCGCATGTCGGGCTCGCCCTTGACCCGGAGTGGCGGCTGTTGCCCAATCAGGTCCATTTGCGGCAGATCGGGTCCGTCGATGCCGCCGAAATCAACGAAGTCGTCGAATGGCTGGCCGGTCTTGTCCGGGACCATCAGCTGCCTCAGAAGCTCTTGATTCTGCACCAATTCAAGTTCTCCATGATCGCCAACCGGGAGCTCATCGACACACCTCCGGAACTGGCGGTGCTCGTCCACGTCGATGGACAGGGGCCCATCCATACCAAGTACGAAACCTACGGTGCCTTGACCGGTGCAGCCGATGCAGACCGATGGTGGTGGGGGTGGAAGAATTTCTACGATGAGGACACACCGACCCCGACCCCCGAGCAAGTTCTGGAGCTCGATCCGTTGCCGGTGTACGTGAGTTACCAGTGAGTACCGAGTGCGGTCCCCCGCTGATTTCGTGGACCAAAAAGACGCGAAAATTTCCTTCGGTATCCCCGGCGAGCGATACGTAGCTTCTCTCGATGGACTCCCACCGGGGGTCACGAGCAGAGGGAGGATGGCTCGATGCGGAAACTTCGAAGAAGTTTCACAGTGCTCGCGATAGTGGCGGCGCTGGTCATGCTTGCACTTCCGGCGGCCACCGCCGGGCAACCGCACAGCGCCAACGGATCAGGCAAACTCGACCCGTGGAGATCGTTCGCGTTCTCGGCGGTCGAGCGGCAAGATGGGACCGTGACCGGGCAGGGACAGCTGTCATTCGCCGGTGGGCGTTTCAGTATCCACTTCTCGATTGACTGCCTGAACGTGAACGGCACTATCGCGACGATGAGCGGCCGGGTGACGCACGTGTCGGGGTTTGATGAAACCGGCTCGAACGTCTGGTTCCAGGTCAAAGACAACGGTGAAGGCAAGAAGTCCGACCGCGATCACATGACCTACTTGCCCGTTGAGGGACTCGATGAAGGTGCGGTGCCCACGTGCGAAGTAGATGACTACAAGCGCGAGGATGGGCAGACGGACCTTTATCAGATCTTGACCGGCAACCTTCAGGTGAAGGGTGGCTAGCCGGCGCGATTGAAGGTCTGGGCTTCTCGACCCAGCCGAACCGGATGGGATTCCTGCTCTGGCGGGGGTCCCACCGCGTCCGGCCCTCCGGGTTGCTTCGTGAACATCGGCACATCGGGTTCTCGACGCAGAGGTGGGTCGGCCGGCCGGTTGATCTGCGACCCTCGAGAAGTGTGAGACAATCGTCGGTCCATGTTTGCTCCAACTCGCCTCGCATATGCTCTCCGTCCTCAGGCCCCGATCGGAATTCTGGCGGCTGCGTCTGCAGTTGCATTGCTCTTTGGGGCCACCCCGTTTCTCATATCTGAGGTAGCTGCTCGCTACGGGGTGAGCGATGGGTTGGCTGCCGGGATCTCGGTTGCCCAGGTCAGTGCATTTGCGGTTGCCAACATCGCTATGCCGCGCCTTCTGCCTCCTACAGGGGCTCTGTTGAAGTGGGCTGCCTTCACCCTGGTGCTGGCCAACGGCGCGAGTGCCCTGGCCGGCCAGTTTTGGTTGTTGATTGTCTTCCGGATGCTGGCGGGTGTGGCGGCCGGAACGCTCACCTGGGTGGTGTGGGCCGACGCCATGCGCAAACCCCGTTCACTGGCCGGAGTTGCTTCTGCCGGTCCGGTTACTGCGTTCGTCAGTGCTCCCGTTTTGTCTGCCCTGGCCGGGTTGGGTGATCGTGCCGTATTCATTGCGTTGGCGCTCGCAGCCCTTCCGGCCTTCTTCATCCAGGTTGACACTGGAGTCGACGAGAAGAACTCCGGTGTGGTGAGTCGTTCCCGGTCTAACCGTGTGCTGCTGGTGGCTCTGCTGCTCTTGACATTCTTCGGCTCCAGTGTGTTCGTGTTTGTGGCCATCGCAGCCGGCAAGACCCTGGGTTTGACACCGATGGTCGCCTCGTTCGCCTACAGCCTCAATGCCGCCACGGGGTTGCTCGGAGCCCGGCTTTCGTCCCGTCACCGGCGTCCGGGATGGTGGCTGTTGACATTGGGTCCGGCCGTCTACCTTGCCATGGCCGGAAGTCAGATCTGGTTGGTATTCCTGGGGATGGCTTGGTGGGGTTTTGCGTTTTGGATGGGCGTTCCCGGTGTCATGAAGATGCTGTCCGCCCGGTCCCTCAAACCCGACGAGCGGGCCGGCGACGCCCAGGCGTTGATGGCATTCGGACGCGCCGCCGGGCCGGTACTGGGTGGAGGTCTGGTGGACGCCGGAGCTTTCGTCACGCTGGCCGTTGTGGCCGGGCTCGGATCTTCGGCCGTCGGCGCCATGGTGATCGGCGTGCAGGAAGGTCGGGAACGACTTCCTGCCAGCGACTCACGAATTGTCGATCGCAGTGTGGGATGAGCGGGGCCGGTCGGGTTCTGTCCGCTAGCTGGACAGTTGCGCCGTGCTGAACACAACGTGGAACGGTTCGCAGTAGACCACCACCGTCCAGGTGCCGTCGGGGTCGAAACTTTCAGGAACAACGTAGTTCTGGTTGCCGACATTGCCTTTCAGCTTGCCGAGATCCTCATAGCCGACCTGGGCCAGGAGATCCCGATCGACGGTTTCGCCGGTTGGCACCAGCAGAACGTGGAGGTCCGGCCCGTTCGTGACTTCGAATTGCTCGAAGCGCAGAACTCGAGAACCATCTTCGAGCTCGAAAACGGTTACCGAACCGCTCCCGCGGTGGGCGGCGTCGGCATCAACGAAGGCACCCCTCAAGAGTTCGGTCGGAGCGGCCGCCTCCCCGTCGGCGGCGACGTCGAGATCTGTCGCTTGCGGAGATTCAGGTTCGGCGTTCTGCCCGCTGGTGCTTTCGGTCGTGATCGCTGGTGCTGTCGGAAACGTCTCGTCGACGGTGGTATCCAGGAATAGCGGTGAGCCCAACCACCAGGCCAGCGCCATCGCCGGGATTGTCAACACTCCGCCCCCCACCAACAACCGCCGTTTGGTCTTACTCAGATCAGACATGGTTCTCCTTGTTTCGTGGACCAACCGGGGCCGTGCGCGACGGATTCCCGAAAAGAGATGAACAAGATCGAAACACGGACCGGGTGTCCCGAGACCGGCGAGCTCTTTGCTCAACCCAACAAACTTCCGTGGGGCGGTACCGTGGTCGCCATGTTCGCCAAGGTCATTGATCGGTTGCGGGAACGGGTAGTCGGTTCGACCACCGGTTTGTTCGCCTATGCCCCGTATCCGCTGGAGCACACCCTGTCGTATCGCGATGATCCCGGTCTATTCGGTCCCGATTCGATGACCTGGCCGGTCATTGGTGACGCCGCCGCGTTCATCGGCGGTATCCGGGCGCTGCTGATCCAGGCCGCCCACCCTGAGGTGGTCGCCGGCGTGGCAGACCACTCGACCTATCGGGTTGATCCACTCGGGCGTTTGTCCCGCACGTCGGCCTACGTGACCGCAACCAGCTTTGGGGCTCGCCCCGAAGTCGAAGCTGCGGTGCGGGTGGTTCGGGGCGCCCACGCTCCGGTGCGGGGCCGCTCGCATCGCGACCGTCCGTATACCGCAGGCATGCCGAAGTTCGCCGCTTGGGTTCACAACGCTCTCACCGACTCCTTCCTCGCCGCTTATCAGTATTTCGGGCCGGGTCAGATGAGTCAGGAAGACGCCGACCGGTTCGTGGCGGAACAAACCGAAGTCGGTCTCTTACTCGACGCTGATCCACTCCCCGACACGGCGGAGGGGCTGCGTCGTTGGATAACCGACCATCCCGACCTCGACCATTCACCGGGCCTCGTCGAAACCGTGGCGTTCCTGCGATCTCCACCCCTGCCACGGGCAATACTCGTCGGGTACCGGCTGATGTTCGCGGCGGCCGTCGCGACGGTACCCGCCCGATTGCGCACGATCCTCGGGGTCCGGAAACGACCGGGAGCGTTGCTGGTCGGCAGGACCATGATCCGCTTTCTCCGGTGGGCGCTCGGCTCGTCGCCGTCCTGGCACGCGGCGCTGGTGCGATGCGGCGCCGATGTGCCGGACGGTCTCTTCCGTCAGCCGCTCGCCGTTCGTTGACCCGCATCCAACGTTTCCATGAGGAACCGCTTGGCACCATCAGACCGTTATCGTTTTGATCATGAGCACGTACCGCCTTACCGCAGTGTCCGTCACGCTGATCAGTGCGGGCCTGGTGCTGGCCGCCTGCTCCGTTCCGGTCACCGGCCCGGCAACAACGTCCGTGGCAGTCCCCGAGTCGACCACCTCTGCACCCCGACCCTCGACGACGACGTCGGTGGCAACCACTACACCACCGTGCCTCCCTCGCCGTACGCGCGTCCCGATTGGTTGGGCACCCGCCTATTGCCGCTTCGTCCGGACGAGTTCGGGGAGGTCCTCCCGACGCCGGCGGAGCTGGTCGACCGGGCTCTTGAGACACCCGATGTGCTACCGCCTCCCGCCGGGGACGAATTCGAGTCGACGGTTCAGCCGGTACCGGCCGATGTGCTGGAGCGCTCCACGTGGACGCCGGATTGTCCGGTGACCGTCGACGAACTCGCCTACGTCACCGTTTCGCATTGGGGATTCGACCAGAAGTTCCACACCGGAGAGATCCTGGTCAACGCAGCTGTCGCGGACGACATCGTTGCGGTGTTCCGGAAACTGCACGAGATGCGGTTCCCGATCGAAGAAATGAGGGTGATCCGGCTCGAGGAGATCGATGCCCATCCCACCGGGGACTGGAACGACACCACCTCGTTCGTCTGCAGGCCGGCGGTGGGATCGGGCAATTGGTCCCAGCACGCCTTCGGGACGGCGGTCGACATCAATCCTTTCCATAATCCGTACCTCAAAGGTGACCTGGTCCTTCCCGAACTGGCTTCGGTATATCTCGACCGCACCGATCAGCGGGCCGGGATGATTGCCGATGGAGACCAGGTCGTGCAGGCGTTCGCCGACATCGGCTGGGGTTGGGGTGGGTATTGGAACAGCCTCAAGGATTGGATGCACTTCTCCCTCAGCGGCGGTTGATCCGTCGGGAACCGCGTTCGCCCATAGAATCGTTTCGTGCGCATGAAACACATCGCCTTCATCAGCCTCGTTTCCCTCATGCTGGCTGCCTGCGCCGGATCCGATTCGGACACCTCGACGACGGCCACGACCTCGATCACCACTACGACGTCCACCGACAACCACCACTGCCGCCCCGCCGGAGACGACCACGTCGACCAGCGCCGTTCATACCCCGTCGACCGAAGCATGGGGAACCTGGACGCTGGTCTTGGCCTCGATCGAAATAGGTGCTGGGGGTGGCCAAGACCGCGCCCAGGAAATTGCGGACGGCATCGAAGGAGCGGAGGTCATCTATTCGGGCGACTTCCCATCGCTCAACCCGGGTTTCTGGGTCGTGCACTGGGGCGAATTCGAATCCGGATCCGAAGCGAGCAGCCGGTGCGCCGGTCTCGCCAACGCTCTCACCTGCTATCCCCGCTACCTCGGAGCGGCCGTCTCTCCGCTCGCCGCGGACGGCCATGCGCTGGTGGTCGACGGCGAGGCGCTGGTCATCGTGGATGTCGCGACCGGGGAGCGTCTGAAAGTCATGGATCCCTACTTCGGCGGCGACGGAATGTGGCATCGGTCGCATGGCGCTCAGACCCGACGCTGCGGCGCTCTACTACGGAGCTGGTTTTGAGGACTCCTGGTACTCGCTGTGATTCCTCTGATGGTCAGGTGTGGAGATTCGACCTGGGATTCGGCACCATCGATGCGGTCGGATCCGGCCTCTCCCCCACGATCTCACCGGACGGACGGTGGATGGCGCTCCTCCGGTCCGAGCAATGTCTACCCGATCCCGAGAATCCCGAATACTGGGTGATGACTCCTACGGATACCGTGGTGCTCTACAACGTGGCCACCGGGCGGCCCATCGAGACTCGCCGGTGGTCGGTGGCGACCGCCCCCACGTCATACGATGATCCACGCATGATTACGTGGGCCGATTGGCGCCAGGACTCGCAGACCCTCCTGGTGATGGTCAACTCCGGGGACGTGTACGAGCTGAGCCTCGATCAAGAAGGGCCTATCAACGCAGGTGAGCCGGTGGTCGCGGGCCTCCGGGGTGCTCCACAAGCGTTGCTCGGAGACACGCTCTACCTCGTTCGGGATGAGACCCCCGACGAGTGGGGCGGGTTCGACATCATCGCGATGGACCTCGTCACCGGGGAAGAAGGCGAAGTCATCACCCAGACGGTCGGATGGCCGTATGTGGTGGCCGACACGACCAGGACCAGGCTGATCTGGGGTTCAGATACGCAGGCGGCAACCGCCGAAAGCATGTTCTCCGTTGAGAACTACCTGGGAGGGTTCGCCTGGTAGACCGTTCTGTAACGGTTCTGTTACGTATTCGTGATGTACATGAGATGCGGCTGTGGGAATCTGGTGATCAGGAGAGGAGATCACGGTGAATCAGACCAACCGCATCAGACGGCCCGCCATGCTCATGACGGTCCTCGCTCTGCTGGTCGCTTCCTGCGGCCCCGGGGGTACGACGGACGCTGGACCGGTGAGCACGCAGCCGCCTTCCGATACCACGGTGCCGGCGACGAGTTCGTCGACAACGCCGGACGACTCCCAGACGTCGACGACTACCACGACCGTCGTCCCGGTTGAGGAACGGTTCGTAGATATCTACCTCATCAAAGACTCGGCCTACGCCGTTGCTGTGACCAGGTCCGTGCCGGCCACGCCCGCCGTCGCCGCGAATGCCATCCGGGCGCTGATCGGTGGACCCTCCGACGAAGAACTGGACGATGGCTTGTCCAGTGCCGTACCGGAGGACACTCTCTTGCTCGGCATCGGGATCGACGATGGCCTGGCGACGATCGATTTGGGCCGCGAATTCGAATCGGGCGGAGGTTCGTTCGCCATGCTCGGTCGTCTCGCCCAGGTGGTCTATACCCTCACGCAGTTTTCGACCATCAACGAGGTGCAATTCAATCTCGACGGACAACCCGTGACCGTATTCTCCGGCGAAGGGATTCTTCTCGAAGAACCCGTCACGCGTGGCGATTACGCCTCAATCCTGCCCCTGGTTCCGGTCACCGTCGGCGCGGCTCCACGCTGGATGCAGGCCGATCTGCCTGCCCTCACCGGGGTCCCGGCCGCCCGCCAGGGTCGAGTGGTACTGGTTACCGCAGATGACAACCTGAATGTGCGGACCGGGCCGGGCGTAGACAATTCGGTCTTCGGGATGCTGGCCCCGGGGACGGTCGTGCGAACCACCGGGAACTCGACACCGGTGAGTAGCTCCCGGTGGGTTGAAGTAGCCACCCCCGCCGGCCTCGGTTGGGTCAACGAGCGATATCTCGCCGCCGTGGTCGGACCGGCCGCCTTTGCGGCGGACGATCGGATCGGTGCCGTGCTCGATGAGATGGCCCAGGTTATGGCCGATCTGTCCGATCTGACGCCGGTTGTGTCCTGGCGAGGACTGTACGTCGCGCACCACGACGATCCCGTCCGGTTCGGCGATCTCGACCAACTGCTGACCGACACGACGACCTACAAATGGCCGTCCAATGCGCTCGACGTCAACGATCCGGATCAAGCGAACGAACTTCCGAGCCGGACCTTTGCCCAGGAGATCGCAGCCAGCTTCGTATCGGCATATCTCGACTCGGATACGGTGATGACGTTCAACGAACCGATCGAAGCGGGCAACGGGCGCCTGGCGGAATACGCCATCCCGTTCGAGCTAACCGGACTCAATTACGTCGGTATCCATGATCCTGGCGACAACCCTGACTACGGGGGGTTGGATTGGACGACCTGGTACGTGTCGTTCGATTACGAAAACGGTCGTCCCGTGGTCGTCGCTCTCACGCTCGACCAGTGGTCACCGTAGGCAGTCGTCAGTCGTTGGCGAGCTCGCCTACCGGGCGCCGATGTAGTCCTCGAGATATCCAATCCGGAACTCTTGCTCTTTGGTCTTGTGTTTGACCAGGTCACCGATGGAGACAACGCCAATAACCTGGCCCGCCTCCACCACCGGGAGGTGGCGAATATGCCGGTCGGTCATCATGGCTAAGGCTTCGTCGACTTCGGCTCCGGATTCGACCACGACCACCGGACTGTTCATCACTTCCTGCACAGCGGTGGTCTTTGAGGTCCGGCCCTGCAGCGTGATCTTGCGCAGGTAGTCGCGCTCGGTGAAGATCCCGGCGATGTCGTCGCCCTCCATGACGAGCAGTGAACCGCAGTTGTGCTCGACCATCTGCTCGATGGCTTCGTAGACGGTGGCCGTCGGGATAACGCCGATGACCTTGTTTCCTTTTTCTTTGAGAACTTCAGACACACTTGCCATACGCATCTCCCTCAGCGAGCAGTACAGAGCGTACCGAATGAACGGCCGGCATGACGGGACCGGTCGTTGCTAGCGTCACTTTTCTGCACAGGAGGTGGCCATGGCCGAGCGGGACTACCGCACCGACGAAATCATCGTTCACTGGGACTCGAGTCGGTGTATTCACACCGGGATCTGTCTGCGATCACTCCACGACGTCTTCAATCTTCGAGCGACCCCCTGGGTGGACGTTCAGGCAGCTTCTGCTGAGGACATCGCTGCCACGATCGAGAAATGCCCCTCGGGGGCGCTGACCTACACTCGCTTGACCGGGCCGGGCGAAGCTCCTCCCGAGACCACCACCGTCGTGCCCAGTCCCAACGGGCCTCTTCATGTGCGCGGCCGGGTCGAGGTTCGTGATGCAGAGGGTGCATTGATCGCGGCCGGGTCCCGGATGACCCTGTGTCGCTGCGGCCACTCGCAGAACCAGCCCTTCTGCGATCTGTCCCATCGAGATGTCGGGTTCAGCGACAATCCGCTGGTGATCTCGGAACAGCGTCGGGAAGCCGACCATCCGGCGGAGGTGTCGGGCACCAGCGCCGGTTGAGAGAATCAACGGCGGGCCCTACGTGATCGGACACTGATCGAACACGGATCGGGACGTCGTCGTTTTGGGTGACGGCCGGCTTGCTCGATATCGTGACGCGACCGATTATCGAGGAGTGTCTGTGTCGTTCGAGCTCACCCAACACGACGATGTGTACGTGCTGACTATGGACGCCGGGGAGAACCGATTCAATCGGAGCTCACTGGTGCGCATCAACCAACTCCTCGACAAGGTCGCGGCGGTCGCCGGCCCGGCCGCCTTGGTCACCACCGGGACCGGCAAGTTCTTTTCAAACGGGCTTGATCTCGATTGGGCTATGTCCGGCGAAGCCGATATGAGCTTTGTCGCACTAGCCCTCGAGACGCAGAAGCTCCTGGCCCGCACGCTGACCTTTCCTCACCCGACTGTGGCGGCGATTAACGGTCATTGCTTCGCGGCCGGGGCCATGTGGTCGCTCGCCCACGATTTCCGGGTGATGCGAGCCGATCGAGGTTTCTGGAGCCTCCCCGAGATCAACATCAAGATTCCGTTTACCGAAGGAATGGCCGCGCTCATTCAGGCGCGGCTCGCTCCCCAGGTCGCTCACCTGGCGATGACAACGGCTCATCGCTTTGGCGGAGGCCAGGCGCTCCAGGCCGGGATCGTCGACCAGGCTGTGCCAGAAGATGAGGTGCTTGCGAAGGCGATCGAAGCCGCCGCGGCGCTCGCCGCAGGCGACTCCGCCACTCTCGAAGCCATCAAACGCACGATGTACCGACCGGCGGTCGAAGCCCTGACGAGTGAGCCTGCGGATCCGGCCGTCTAACCGGGTGGAACGGGCCGGTTCGATAAGGGACCAACGAAAACAGCTCCTCTAGATCGTCCATTGACGTAGTCTGGCTGGGGAGACCAAAGGGGTATATGACTATGAGAATCCGAATCTTGTTGCTGCTCGTCGCAGCTCTGGCCCTCGTCCTCACGGCCTGTGGTGGAACCGACCCGGTCGCAGAGACGACGACCACGGCGTCCGGCGGCGAAACCACCACAACCGCGGCGCCTGATGTGACTACCACGACTGCCGGGGGAGGATCCAACGCCAGCCTGGCCAGTTTGCAGAAATCGTTGTCGCAGACCCGCGAGGCGACCAAGGGTCGCATGGAAGGGATGATCTCCATCACCGGATCGGCCGACCTGCCGGGTGGAACCTTCACTATGCCTTTCAGTGGCGCTTTCGACAATGAGGCGGGCAACTTCAGTTTCCTCATGGACTTGAGCGCCATGGCCGCCCAATCCGGCGAAGACGTGCCGCCCGAACTGGCCGGCCTGCTCAGTGAGATGGAGATCCGCACCATCGGGGACACCGCGTACATCCGATTCGGTCTCTTCGCCATGTTCCTGGGTCCGGACGTCGAGTGGGTTGCCACATCGGTTGAGGAAGGGGCGGATGCCACCGGCGGGTTCACCGGTGCTACACCCAGCAATCCGGCCGAGTTCCTCGAATTCTTTGAAGAAGCCAACGGGACTGTCGAGGAGTTGGGCCGCGAGACGCTGCGCGGAGTGGAGACTACGCACTACCTGGTGATCTTCGACATGGAGGAACTGTTGGCCAACGCCACGCCCGAACAGCGCGCCGAGATCGAGTCGCAGGAGCTGCCGGTGGATGAGTTGCCCATGGATCTGTGGATTTCCGACGACGGGCTCGTCCACAAGTACCGCATCGAGATTGACGGGACGAAGGTCGACGTACCTCCGGAAGAAGCGTTCGAGTCGATGATCATGGAATTCGAGATGTTCGACTACGGGGAAGACATCGTTATCGAGGTCCCGGAGAACTTCACAGAGATGGACAACCTCGACTTCGGGTTGCCGGACCTGTAAGTCGACGACAAGCCGGATGTGAAGACGGCCACCCTTCGGGGTGGCCGTCTGTGTTGCTAGCGTCCAACGTCAGCCGCCCGCGAGGATCTCATGCCCGATTCCGAAGAGATTGGTGTTTCACCGCTCGAACTCTTTTTTGACCTTGTGTTTGTCTTCGCCATCACCCAGATCGTGGCGCTCATTGAACATGACCTCAGCCCGGTCGGGGTCGCAAAAGGAGCCCTGGTCCTCGCCATGATCTACTGGGGCTGGTCCCTGTTCACGTGGACGCTCAATGCGGTTGGGACCGACCGGATGGACGCCCGGGCTGGCCTCCTGGTTGCGATGGCGATGAGTTTGCTGATGGCAAGGGCGATTCCCGACGCGTTCGGTGAGGGCGGCCCGTACTTCGTGGGTGCCTATTTCGTGTTTCGTCTGATTGCCAATGTCCTTTCGTATCGATCGGCAAGTCCTGAGCGGCGAAAGGTTGTGGCGCGGTTCGTCCCGCTCACCGTTCTGGCCACCCTCATCGCCGTGGTCGGGGGGTTCGTCGCCGATCCGGCCCGCACCTGGATTTGGCTGGCATCATTGCTGGTCGATCTCGTTGCGGCCCGAGCGGCGGAGCGAGGCGACTGGGAGATCAACGCCGGCCACTTTGCGGAGCGCTATGGACTTCTGGTCATCATCGCGCTCGGGGAGTCGATCGTGGCCATCGGGGCAGGAATCAGTAGCAGCCGGCTCGGCCTCACCTTGGGGACAACACTCATCGTTGCCACGCTGGCCACCTCCTTGTTGTGGTGGTCCTATTTTGATTGGGCTGCCGAGCGGGTCGAGTCGCATCTGCGGAGCCTCTCCGGGACTGCCCAGGGGTCGTTCGCCCGGGATGCCTACACGATCCTGCACTACCCGTTGGTTGCCGGCATTGTCCTGTTTTCGGTCGTGGTGGCCGAAGTAACCGCTCATCCAAACGAAGAGCTGCCCGCACTGTCCCGGACGCTTCTAGCGGTGGGATTCGCCCTGGTGTTGCTTTCGTTTGTGGCGTCGGCGTACCGGGCGCTCCGGAAGGTCCCCTACACCAGGCTCAGCGCCGCGCTCGCCATCGGAATTGTTTCGGTAGTCGGTGCGTCGTTCAGCGGCCTTGTCCTGCTGGGAGCCGATACGGCCATCATCTTGGTGATGCTGGCCTACGAGAATCGGATTCGTCACCGTCCGCGTGGTCACGTGCTTGGTCTTCGGATGCCATCGGATGCTGCCGAGTGATACACGCCGAGGCGGTAACGCAGGAAGGAGGGGTCCGTGACGGGTAAGGACCAATTCGGGGCCCTGATTATTGGTGCCAGCCGGGGCATCGGACTCGAACTAACCCGGCAGTACCTGGCCGAAGGCCGGGACGTCCATGCCACCACGCGGACCCCGGACCAACCCGGCCACCTCGGTGAGCTGCCGGGCGATCTCACCATTCATCCATTCGACGTCCGGGACGAGGCGCAACTCGCCTCACTGGTCCGGTCCGTCGGCAAGCTCGACCTGGTCATCCACAACGCCGGCGTTGGTCGGGGCACTCCCCGGGCCGAGATGATGGCCGTCAACGCCGAGGCTCCTGTTCGCGCGATCGAGGCACTGCTGGAGGCTGGAGCCATCGCGCCGGGTGGCAAGGTGGTGCTGGTTACCTCCCAGTTGGGAGCCCGGCGCGGGCGGCAGGAGAGCCTGGGCGACTACGGCGATTCCAAAGCCGCCCTCAACGACGAGTTCCGTCGAGTAGCCCCCGGTTGGGCCGAGCAAGGCGTGATTGCCATCGTGTTGCATCCCGGCTGGGTTCGAACGGACATGGGGGGCAGCTCGGCGACGTTGAGCGTTGACGAGAGCGTCGCCGGGATCCGCGAGTTGGTTGCCGGCCTCACCGAGGCTCACCACGGCCGGTTCTGGACCTGGGACGGTAGCGAGCACCCCTGGTAAGAAATCCGGGTTTTGGCGCCTATCTTGCCGGAATATCAAGCACGTTAAGCGCCAAAACTCTGATCTTCGACGATGATGGTGCCGGTGTAACCGTCCACCACGACTGTGGCGCCGTCGGGCAGGCGGGTGGCCCCGGGAACCGAGACCACACATGGGATGCGGTACTCGCGGGCAACGATGCTGCTGTGCGACAGCATGCCGCCGGCTTCAGCAATGACGGCGCCCGCTCGGGCAAACAACGGTGTCCAGCCAACATCGCTGAACGGGACGGCAACCACATCGCCGGGCTGGACCTTGGGTGAGTCGTCGATTCCTTTGACGATCCGCAGGGTGCCCCGGTGGCGGCCCCGGGAAGTGGCCACCCCGTAGAGTCGCTCGGCCGGGTTGGGGCCAAGGCGGGCGGGGACGAAATCGTCACCGAAGATGGTCTCGGGCATGTCCACATCTTCGAGCTCGGCCATCTCGGCTCGGCGGGTCCGCACCAACCCGGCAGGTCCGATCGTCTCGCTGCCCTGGAACAGTTCCCGCACCTCGTCGAAGTCCAGGTACATGACGTCTTCCGGTTGTACTAGCAATCCTCGAACGGCCAGACGCCGTCCGGTTTCGAGCAGGTAGGGGCGGAAGAGCCCGTACCCGTAGGTGTAGACAAAGCTGATGGCTTCCCGGTAATCCACAAACCGGCTCGCCCGTCGATGGAGAGCTTGCAACGCCAGGCGCGACAGCGGGTTGAGCCGCCCGGTCGCTTCTCGCCAGGGCGTAGCCTCATGGGTTCCGGTGGTCTCGGCATGGTCGAGGGCCAATCGCATCACGGCTGCGGGTCGCTCGTTCCAAGGCGGAACCGAGAAGTCGTTGCCGCTGTCCGACAGGTGGCCGAATCGATCGAGAAAGGATTCGAATTCACGGCGTACGTCGTCGGGGAGGCCTTCGCGGCCATTCCGATCGAAGTCCGCCAGGGCTTCGGGTCCGAGGCTCGCCACCCTGGTTCCCAAACGGCCCAGAGCCGGGTTGGGGTTGTAGGGATTGGCCGGATCGCCCAGTTGGAGATCGAGTCCGTCAACATCGACCTCGCGTTTCTGCAACGCCCTGCGCAACAGCATGACGTACAGGTTGGCGAGCAAAGGAATGACGATGTTCCGGTAGGCGGCCCTGGTTGCCAGGTCGGCCAGGTCGTCGATTTGGGCCAGGAGTCCCGAGTCGCTGAGGATGGTGAGGTCTTCCCGTTCATAGGTTCTGAACTGGGTCAGCAGTTCGTCAACTTGCTCGTCGACCCGCCTGCCGTAGAAGGCTTTGCGGGTAGCCGTTGCCAGGAAGCGGGGAAGGTGCCGTACGGTCGAGAGGGTTGGTCGGAAGCCCGGCTTCGCCTGCGTTGGCAAGCCCAGCAACATTTCGAGCGCGTCGCGCGGCATCCCCACGATTTCAAAGATCTCGCCGATGGTTCCCATATCGAAGTACGAGCGGTAGGCAAACGCCTTGGCGAGTTGGTCGGGGCGGAGGTCGTTCGGTCCGATGACTTCGGAGAAGAGGTCGATCCAGGCCCGGTTCACCACGGGTACGTTGATGGACCATACGAGCGGTTTGATCATCCCGGGCATCACCTCACGGGATATCCGATTGGAGTAAACGGCGACGTTGTCCAGGCCGGTGATCGGACGCAGCTGGACCCACCACACGTCGGTGCCGTCCCATACCCACTCGAGGTCAACCGGGGACCCGAACCGTCCGGCGATCTGAGCAGTCTCTTCGGCGATGGCGCGAGCCACCGGTTCCGGCAGCACCGCCCCGTCTTCCGGCTGGGCGCTCCAAGCTCCCCACCGTTCGATCCATCGTTGCGGCGTCACGCCCTCGTCGACCAGCGCGTCGCCCCGTCCGGCAACCGCCTCGATCACGACCTCGTTGAGGCCGGTCGTCGGATTGCGGGAAAAGGCCACTCCTGATACCCGGGGGGTGACCATGCGCTGCACCATGACCGACATGGCGATCGGACTGGTGTCCCCCGTTCGTTCTCGATACGCGGTCACGGTCGATCCGACTGCCGAAAGGCGGACCCGGCGGATTGCCTCTGCGACATTGGCGGGATCGAAGACATCCAGTTCGGTCGCGAACTGGCCCGCATACGAAGACTCGAAACCGTCCTCGACGGCCGCCGAGGATCGCACCGCCCAAGGCCCGCGATCGGGCAGCCAAACCTCCACGTCGTCGGCTTCGGGAGATGGCTGGATTGCCGGTACCACCCAGGTTTCGGGCACCCGGTACCGGTGCTGGATCAACCACTGGATCCTGCCGGCCTTGCCGCCGATCGCCATCGGCGCCTCCGACGAGGACGTCAAGAGATGAGTTTTCATGTGCCTCCTCGCCCGTTAGGCTCATCCGCCACGCTAGGTGGTTTCGTACAGGATACGTAGCCACAGTGAGAGGTGGATGGTGGGCGACAAGGTTGCGGTACTTCTGTGCGGATACGGCGAGGTCGAAGAGTACGAGGAATTTGCCGAATACAACGAGAAATCTTTCCGGTTGCTGGTTTCCAAATCGATCAAGTTCCCCGACTTCTCGATTCCCTGGCTTTCCCGCCGGCTCGAACGTCAGCAACGTAAAGAATGGCATGCCGCCAATCACTACCACTCACCCCACAACGACATCTTCGAGCGCCAGCGAGCCGGGATCGAACAGCACCTGAAGAAGACCTACGGCGACGAGGTTGGCGTATTCAAGGCCTTCAACTTCGTTGAACCCTTCATGCCGCACCAGGTGCTGGCGGAGATCAAGGAACAAGGGTACGAACGGGTCGTCGTGTACCCGTGGTTGGTGGTCGATTCGGTCTTCACGGGCGGTTTGGCCCTCGAGCAGATCAACCAGGCACTCCATCCGGATGGCACCTGGGTCAAGGACATGCGGTACTTGCCGTCATTCTGGGAGCGTTCCGATTTCCAGGAGCAATTGGTGGCTCACATCGACCAAGGCGTTGCGCCGCTTCTCGAAAGATACGCACCGACCCAGATCGGTTTGGTGCTGTGCCTGCACGGCTGCCCGCTCGAGAACAAAGGCATGGAGACCGGTGTTCGGGAGAGCCGGGCGCTGTACTACGCGATGCAAGAGCGGCTCATCCGACGGTTCCCGCTGGTGAGCGCCGGATGGATGAACCATCCGGTTCCCGGCAAGTGGACGACCCCGGACGTGGATCAGGGGGCTGCCAACCTCATGGAACTCGGCGCCCGGGCCCTCGTCTTCATGCCCATCGGGTTTGTTACCGAGAATCACGAAACACAACTGGACATCGGCTATACGATCGACAAAGTCCGGGACCGGGTCGAGACCGTGCACCTGTCCACCCTCAACGACGATCCGCTCCTGCTCGAGATGGGTGCCCGCTGGATCGAACCGCTCATCGACGAGTTGCGGCAGGGCTGACACCGGTTCCGATCGCCGGCTGCCGCCACCCGGCGATAAACATCCGCTGTGTCGACCCGTCCGCGAATATGGTCGGATGACTGCAGCTCTCGCCCTGATCGCCGGCTACCTGTTCGGATCTCTCTCAGGAGCCCGGATCATGGGACGGGCGTGGGCGGCGGGGCTCGACCTCAGCCGCACCAAGGTCGTGCTCGACGGAACCGGTGCTTCGGTGATCACCCGGGGGGTGAGCCCTGCCGCTTTGCAGGCCCGGGCCGGGGGGGCCGGTGGTCTTCGGGCGGCAGCCATCGACATCCTCAAGGCACTGTTGCCAACGTTGGCCGCTCGCCTCGTATGGCCGGAGGGGCCGGAGATGTTTCTGGTAGCGGCCGGCGGGTTGATCGGACATGTCTATCCGGTCTATCACCGGTTCGTAGGCGGGTTCGGGATCTCTCCCCTCCTCGGCGCTCTGCTGGTCATCGACTGGCGGGCGCCTCTGGTCGCCATCGCCGCTCTTGCGATGCTCGGACTCGTCTTCGGCAGCGCCTACCTCGGTATCGAGACCTGGCCGGTCGGTCTGGTTCCGTGGTTTCTCTGGCAGGGGGACATTTGGGCGGTTGGTCTCGCGATGCTGGCCAACCTCATGTACTGGTGGCGCAGCCGATCGGAGGCGATAGCGGCGGCCCGCTCCTGGCGCAGGGACAAACGGCCGTGGCGAGTCCGGGTGAAGGATTTCGCCAGGTACCCCGACTATGAGGTGCCGGCCGAGTGAGCGGCACGGGAATCGCCCGACGCGTCGAAGCCCCTCGTCGCAAGTCCGGCGGCGTCAGCCGGTCCGAACCGCCTCGGCCGGTTCGATCCTGGCGGCCCGGATAGCCGGGTAGAGGCCGGCCACGGCCCCGACGGCCAGCGCCGCGCCGATGCTGCCGAACAATCCGGCTACCGGGACTGCCAGTGTCAGGTCCCGGTTGATGGCGAAAGCCACCGTGATACCGGCGCCGAGCAGGACCCCCACCACGCCACCCGCCGCTGCCAAGAGAGTGGATTCGATAAGGAATTGGGCCCGGATATGACCGCGAGTGGCTCCGAGCGCCCGGCGCACCCCAATCTCCATGCGCCGCTCCAGAACTGACATGACCATGATGTTGGCGATCGCCACGCCGCCCACCAGGAGTGCCACGGCGCCCAGGGCGACGAGAAGTCCGGTGAGCGCTTCCTCGGCGGCTTTACGAGCGGCCAGGGCGTCGGAAGGCCTCGTGATTTCGACCTGATCGGGGCTCTCCGGGTTGACGCTGGCCGGGAGCACGTCGACGACGTCGTCGACCACCTCAGGATTGACCCGCAGGTAGATGGCGCTGGGTGCTGCCGTCGTGTCGAACAGGTCGGCGGCGATGGTGGATCCGATGAAGGCAGCCCGCTCCAGGTCCGGATGCAGCGGTAGTGCATCGACGATTCCGATCACCGTGAACCAGGTGTCGCCCAGGTAGACGCGAGGTTGCGGGTCCAGGGTCCGGATGCCCAATCGCTGCGCGGCCACACTGCCCAGCACGGTGACGGGCAGTCGGTCGGCGGCCCCATCGAGGAAATGCCCTTCTTCCATGGTGCCGCCCAGCACATCAAGGAGGTTGTTTTTGGCGGTGAAGACGCCGATGCCGCTCGTTTGGAGTTCGGGGATCAGTGCAGAGCGCCGCACCGAGGTATCAACCAGGGTGGTGGCGCTATAGCGGCTGACCGGGCCGATCCGCCCGGCCATTTCGGCTGCACCGTCGGGGAAACCGTTCGACTGCCCGAGGATTCCCTGGCCCTGGGTAACCCGGAGGAGATTGGTACCCAGATCATCCAGAACGGCGAGCAAGTCGGCTCGTCCCGAGGCGGAAATGCCGAGCACTGCCACGATGGCGGCGATCCCGATAGCGATTCCGGCTGCCGTCAAGACGGAACGGCCGCGCCGGGTCAGGATTCCGCGATAGCCAAGACCGATGGTGTCTCGCCAGAGCAGCCTGCTCTTCATGCGGATCGTTCTCCAGCGATCCGTCCGTCCCGGATAGAGATCTCCCGGTCGAAGCGGGCCGCCACTTCCCGGTCGTGGGTGATGACGACCACTGTCGTCCCGGCTGCGTTGAGGTTCAAGAGCACGTCGACGATGCCGGATCCCGTTTTGGTATCGAGGTTGCCGGTCGGCTCGTCGGCGTATACCACCGAGGGGTTGCCGACGATGGCCCGGGCAATGGCTACCCGTTGCCGTTCCCCGCCCGATAGCTGACTGGGCATGTGATCCATGCGGGCGGCGAGGCCGACCGTCGATAGCGCCGACTTGGCCCGTTCCCGGCGCTCCGTCGGGGTCACGCCCCGGTAGAGCAATCCCTGGGCGACGTTCTCGAGGGCGGTGGTCCCCGCCAGCAGAAAGAAGTCCTGGAAGACGAAGCCGATCAGATTGGCTCTCAGCCCGGAGAGTTGCTTGTCGGAGAGCTCGGAGATGTCCTGGCCGGCAATACGGACCGATCCGGCGGTGGGTCGGTCGAGTGCCCCCAGAATGTGCAGCAGCGTCGACTTGCCCGACCCGGATGGCCCGACCACCGCGACCGAGTCACCGGCATCGGCGCGCAGGTCTACGTCGATCAGGGCGTCGACCTGCGGCGGACCGGGATACGACTTGGAGACTTTTGACAGCTCGATGAGGCTCATCGCGGGATGGCGACGAGGTCGCCTTCCTGGACGTCCCCCTTGATCTCGACCTTACCGTCGGCGAACTTTCCGAGCTGGATGGCGACCAGCCGGGAGGAGCCACCTTCCACTACCTCGACTGCATAGCCGCCTTCGGCGAGGGCCAGTACTGCCTCAACGGGGGCCAGGAGAGCATTCAACACCTGCTCGGAGACGACCCTGACATCCACGGCCGCCTGTTCAAACGCGGCCGCGTCGCCCGGCTTGTCGAAGGCGACGGTCATCTCGACGGTTTGCCGCCCGGTTTGAGGATCGGCGACCGCCACGTTGGAGATCGACGTGATCGTGCCGGGGGTTTCCGTGTCGTCGGGCAGGACGATCGTGGCCGTATCGCCCTGGACGACCAGCTCTCTTTGGTCGATGGCGAGCTGAATGACGATTTCTCGTTCGGTCCCCGAAACCTCGAAGATCGGGGCGCCGGGGCCGGTCGTGGCCCCGGTTTCCGTCAACCAGCGGCCGATCCTGAGTGGTCCGGTTGCGAAGACGATTCGGCCCAATTCGACAATCCCGGTTTCCGCCAGGCCGAGCTCGGCCTGCCAGTCCTCGACAATGCGCGCCGTTACTTCGGTGTAGTCCTCGTCAATAGTGAGGTCTCCGTTGGGGTCGAGGCCCAGTTCGGACAGGTTCTCCTCGAGTTGGCGGACGTCGCTCCCTTCTGCGGTTCCGTCGGCGAGTGTCCGCCAGGCCGGCCGGTCGCCGTAGAAGAGCACGACCGGTGCGCCGTTGAGTTCAAAGAGGGTTTCGCCGCGGGCGACGGAGGTGCCCTCGTCGGGGAGCAGCGTGATGACCCCACCGGCTGCGGTATACACCACGGCCGGGTCGCGGTAGCGGAGCCGCCCGGCGAGCGACTCAGTTTCCACCAGGTCGCCCCGCTCGATGGCTCTGGTGATCAGTTCCGGTTTCTCGGTTGGTTGCTCATCGTCTTGCTGCTCAACGAGCTGGTTGATGCCGTAGAAGCCTCCCGCTCCGACGGCGCCGAGCAGCACGATGACGCCAACCCAGCCGAGGATCCGTTTCATGTCAACCGCCGATCCCCGGGAAGGCAACCAGGTCCTGGCAGGCCTCGAGGGCATCGCCGAACTCGGGATCGTTGAACGCTTCTGCCATTTCCGCCATCGGGAAGGGGATTTCGGAACCAGAGAAAGTCGGAAGAGGATCCGGCCACATCTCAACGCCGTTGTCCCGCATGCAGGCTGCGTACTCATTGAGCTGGTCGGTGACGGAAGCGAGCAATTCGGGATCGAGCTGCAACTCCACGCCTTCTCCCGCTTCTGAGAAGATGCCCCGGCAGGCGCCCAGGGCCGTCTGAAACTCGGTGTCGAGCAGATCGAACTCATCGGCCAGCGCTGCGGAAATCACCGGCTGTCCATCGGCGTCGAACGTGATGTCTGGTATGTCGATCCCCTTATCCCGCATGCAGGCGGTGAAGTCGAGGGCCACTTCTTCCAGGCTGGGAGCCTCGGTCGTGGTGGTGGCACCGGATGTCGATGTCGATGATTCGAGGGTGGCGATCGTGTCGGTGGTTTGGTCCGTTTCGCCCGAACTGCAGGCCGCCAGCAGCATCAGGAGTGTCGACAGGAGCAACATACTTGGTCGTTTCATGGTCCTACCTTTCAGACCGAAGGGAGATTAGCTCTCGTTCCGCGCTTACCAATCACGGTGCGCGGTCGGGTGTGTCCGTCACCGACGGTGGTAGATTTTTTCACTTTGGGTAGTATGACATCCTGACGTGGGCGGGATCGGATTGTGAACATCTGGATCGGATTGGGAGCAGCGTTCGTCGGCTACCTTGCCGGCGCCGTCTCGTTCACCCGGATTGTGGGGGCTCGCGTCGTGCCGGGCGAGGACCTCAGCTACTCCGAGTTCCCGATGGGCGACACCACCCTGCGCATCGAGCGCACGAGTGCGAGCCTCATCTCCATGAAGAAAGGGCCGGCCTACGGGTGCTTCACCGGTCTGCTCGATATGGCCAAGGCGGCTCTCCCGGTACTGGCCTTCAAACTGGCATTTCCCGACCAGGACTATGAGTTCCTCGCCGCTGCGATGGCCGTCGTCGGTCACAACTTCCCGGTGTACTACCGCTTTCGCGGTGGAGGAGGAATGTCGCCCTACCTGGGAGGGCTGGCGGTCCTGGACTGGTTGGCGGTACCGGTTCTGACGGTGGCCGGAATCCTGACGGGGGCCGTGCTTCGCAACGCCATGCTTGCGTATGTCTCCGGTGTGGCCTGGTTGATCCCGTGGTTCGTCTGGCGCGACGGTGGTTGGCCGTCGCTGCTCTACGCGGTGATCGTGAACCTCGCGGTCTGGGTGGCGGTCTGGCCGACCCTCACAGAGCTGGCTCGAAAGAAGCGAGCCGGGGAGATCGACCCGAAGGGCGTCTTCGCCAGCCTCCGCGAGGGACATCCGTCCATGAACCGCGAGAATCAACTGCCGGAGGGGTAAAACCCCGGTTGTGGCGCCTATCTTGCAGGAATATCGAGCAGGCTAGGCGCAAAAACGGACTGTCTATCGGACGGCTTCCTCGGTTTGGAGGGCCAGCAGTCTGTTCATGTCTCCGTGTAGCTCGAGTCCGGCGTTGCGGCCGACCTCATTGAAGATGACGGCTTCCCCGGGAGTCGGTGAGGGTGACCTCGACCCTGGAGAGCATGGTCTCACCCACCCGGTCACTCATTTCCTGGCGGGTAGGTGCGTAGAGGAGGCCCCCGTGCGCCCGCTCAGCCCGGATGTGCAGCTGATGCCGGCGGTCGGCGACCGTCCATTCGACCGTTTCGTCGGTGAAAACCAGACCGGTGGTGCGGGCGCGGGTATAGGTGGCGAACTGGTGGAGCTTGCCCCGGTGGCGCAGGCCGATGATGAACCCGGGGAAGGCCGAGACCATCCAGGGAATGATGGCGATCGAGGCGACGAAGCTGGTTCCGGGGGTATCGAAATGGTTGGTCTGCATCCAGACGTAACCGGCCGGGAAGGCTTTCCCCCAGTCCTTCTCGGTGTAGCCGCGCCCTCCGGCAAAATCGATCTCCTGCCCATCGACGGCCATGGTCCCGTCGAGTGAGTGGTCGAAACTGACGAGCCCGTGGTTGCATTCCATGAAGGGAGCCCAACCGTACGGGCCCATGATGCCCAGACGGGTTGGTGAGATCGGCCACGGCACGGGTGATCCGAGCCGGACGCTGCCACGGACGACCCGGGTGTCGTCGGCGATGTCGAGCACCACTTCCTGTTCTGAGAAACGATTCGGGCCGATCTCCACCTCGAACCGGTCGGTGGCCGCCCGGAACTCGTCGGCCGGATAACGGTGGTAGGTCGCGTTTCCGGTCGACCCGTCGAGGATCTGGACGAAGGCATGGTGGCGTTCGGGGTCTTTGCTCAAGAAGATGCCGGGGATCACCGCATATCGAAAGGTTTCCGTGGCGTCGACGAGCTTGAAATACCAGCCCTCGAAGAACGGCGGCCGCCGCCGGTGCCCGTGGTAGCGCTCAGGGTGAAACAGCGTGGGGGAGAAGGGCATGTGATCCTCGTTGCGGACCGGGGATGGTACTGCACCCGACTGAATCCCGTTTTGGCGCCTACCGTGCTCGATATTCCGGCAAGTTGAGCGCCAGAAACTCCCGTTGCTTCCGGCGGCAGTGCTGCTGCCGCTCCCTAGCCTTCACCGAAGATATCAAGCCCGCACTCGCTATCCAGGTGCTCGAGCATCCGGGCAAACCGATCTTCCACCTCCGGGCCGGCATCCTCGAGGAAGAACTCAGGGTTGCGGTCGTACTCGTCCCGGTACCAGGCCCAGTCTGCGTTCACCGGCGCGGGGGCGAGGTTGGCCAGGTCGTTCAGGGCACCCAGTAAGAAGGTCCGATACTCGGGGACGCTGTTGGGGTCGTCGTATTGGGATGTCCAGCCATCGTCGATCGCGACATACTCGAAATAGGCGGTGCAGAAATCGCCCGATGCGAGTACGGACGGCGCCGTTGTTGAGGTCGTCGTGGCGGCAGTTGTGCCGAGCGTAGCGGTGGTGGTTGAAGCCACAGCGAGGGTCGTCGAGGTGGTGGCGATGATGGCGGCGGGGTCGACCAGTGGTTTGCTCACGGTGATCCCGGTAGCAACATCTGCCGATCCGGTGGTGCCGACCGGGCGACTGATCAACTCACCGGTGAATACGTCGACCAGTTCGATGACAGACAGGGGCGTTGGAGAGGGTTGAACGACGACGGTTGTCCCGGGTTGGAAGTTGTCCCACTTTTTTCCTGTGTACGTGACTGCGGCCGTCTGGGCGATCGGCGGGGAAAGCGGGTTGCCGCAGTTGCACTTCGCCCGCGGTATCCCGAACGTATCGACCAGGACGGAGGTACCCGCCTGGAGGACGGCCTGGCGAGGAGTCGGCACGCCGTTTCGATAGCCGTTGTTCGTGACTCGCGTATCGGCCACCAGGGTGATGGGGGTGAGTTCCGCTAGGAATGCCGGGATGTCGTCAATGCGGAGGGCTCCCTCGCCGCTCCAGCGGAAGTTGGGGTCGGCGTTGACTCCTTGTATCCAAGCCCGTCCTTTGTCGGGATTGTCGTTGAGGAAGTTCGCCATCTGATTCGGGTCGCAACTGGCGGTGTCCTGGGTGCCTCCGTAGAGGCCCGGTTCGCCGCCACTGACTGTTGGGAGAGCCGCCCCACCGCTCGTACCGGCTTTCTCGGTGATGGTGGTCGTAGTGGTGGTGATGGCGGCCAATACCGGGGCAGCGTTGATGATCTCGGGAGTATCCGGAACGTCGAGAGCGGTGGTGAATACCTCTGGACCAGGGTCGTCGGCCGGCTCGAGGAACACCTCGCCCTCAGCCAGGACCAAAGTGTCGTCCCGGAGGAAGTAATACCAACCGGCAGCTCCGGCGACCAGCACGATCACGAGGGCGATGGCCCATCCCCGTTTGCCTCGACCTCCACTCGCCGGTGGAGCGGCCGGTGGTTGCGACGGCGGTTGGGCCGGCGGAGTTGGTTGGGCGGGAGGCGGTTGGGCGGGGACGGCGGCAGCAACCGTCGGTTGGGGGGTCGGTGGCGGAGATTCGGTTGGGGGGCCGTCGACGATCCTTGCTTTGCCGCGAGCAACAAATCCGGTCTTCCCGTCCGGGAGAGAGATCATGAACCAGTGCTCGTTCGAGCCGATAGCCCGGTGGGTGGCGCCGGCGGCAAGATGGCCGACTACCGATGTGCCCCCACGGTCGACCACATCGGTGGGTTGGTTCGTCTCGATCCAGAATTCATCGCTCATGAGCCCTCGAGTCGGAGCTTACTCGGGCGACACGAGCGGTCGGAGATCACCGTTCGTTCACAAACACGAATCCGCCGGAGTACGGGCGATCGTTGAGCTTGATTCGCTCCACTCCGGGCTCGGTGAAGCACCATTCCGTCTCTCCTCCGGCCGGTAAGGAGCCGAAATCCGACGCCAATGGCTCGGCCGATTCGCTGATGACCAGGATGCAGCCTCCCGGTTCGACCCGGAGCCATTCAGGCTCGAAACGCTCCACCGAGACAATGGTCACCGGTTGCCCGGTTGTGGCCGAGATGCTTTGAGCCTGGTCGAGAGTGGCCGAATTCGACCACGGGCGGTGCCAGAGTGTCAGGCCGATGACAGAGACCACCACCACAACCAGCGCCGGGCGGACGAGGTTCTGCCTGAGAAATCGTTCAGTCTTGTTGAACCTCGCCACCATGAGGCCGAGCGGAAGGCCGTAGGCGACGTGCGCGGCGAACGCGATGCCGATCGAGGCCCACTTGCCGGTGAGACCGTAGATGTCGGTGAAGGGCCCAAGGAACGCGACAGCTTCCAGAAACATGCCCCACAGCACGCCGAATCCCCAATGGCGACCGGCCATGACCACCGCGTAGGCGATCCCGAAGGTCACGCCGTTGGAGAGATGAAAGAGCCAGCCGAGCAGATCGGTCCACGACGACGACATCCCACCACCGTCGATGAGAAGTCCGTAGCTGAATATCGGAGCGAAGATCCGCTGTCCGGCCAAAGCAAACGGGATTCGGAACAGGTCATACGCGATAGTGCCGACCACTCCGGCTATTGCTCCAAGACGGATCCGCCGCTGGAGATTGCTGTAGGCGGGAACCGTGCGGATGGCCGAGCCGATCAACAACAGGAGTCCGGGCAGAGTGACCCGACGAGCGAACGCGTCCATCGGCATGACGTCATAGAGATCGGCAAGGAGCGCACCGACAGATGTGGCGCAGAGTCCGAGAGCCAGAACGGCCGCAAACCGCTGCTTGGTGTCGAGGCCCGCAGGCCGAAGCTCGTTGGTCACTGCGGTCCCACCCTACAGGGACACCTCCAGCATCCGTCCGCTATGTTCAATCGATATGTTCATGGTGATGGTTTGACGGGCGGCGCCACGACCGAGTTCTCCTGGGGAGGGCTGGTCACAACCATTCGCGTCTGGATCCGTCAGAACTTCCTGCGCACAGTCCTCATGGCCGTCATCGGATTCCTGATCGGGTGGGTGATCAACACCTACATCATCGCCGTTCGTTATGAAGGCAACAACGCGGTTTCCGGGGTGGGGACGACGGGCGGGTTCTTCACCATGCTGCGCAACGGCGGCATGTACTGGGGAATCCTCTCCACCATTGTGTTTTCGCTTTTCGCCTATGGGCGCCAGGCCGGTTGGCGGCGGCTTGGTCGGGAGATCGCTTCGATCCCACGAGTCTTGCGCGATACGTTCGTCACCGGGGGCGCGACCGCTTGGGCCGTGCTGTTATGGGGTGGAGCAATCAGCCTGGCTGCTGCAGTGTTGATCGGGCCGGCCGTGGCCGGGATCCTCTCTGTTGGTTTGCTGCTGGCGGCCCCTTCGCCGATTTCGGCGATTCTCGGAAAGGTCGTCAGCCGTTTGCTCATGGGTCTGATCCGCCTGTTCGCGCCTGCCAAACAGACCGACATCCCCCACCTGGGGGGCACGGTGGCAGGAGTGGCCGGAACGGCGGCCGGGATGCTGCTGGCCTGGCAGGTGGTGTCGACCCCCACCAAGATCGTTCTGGCCGTGGCCGCCGGGGTATTCGCTTATCTGCTCGTGACGAGAACGGTCACTCCGCCCGCTGCTGCTGCGATGCTGCTCATCCTGGTGGTTGTGATGGTGTTCCGGGACCTTTTCGACGCAACCGCCGTATTGGCCGACGACGGCGGTTGGCAGGAGTGCGGGACCGACTGTTCCATCATCGACTGGGCCCAATCACCGGGAGCCACCGACGTGATTATCGACGCTTCGCGTGGCGGAGTGGCTTCCGGAGCGGGTGCCGCTCTCGGCACGGGTCTCGGGAGTGCGGTGGCGGGTGGGGCATCGCCACCGGAACCAGGGGTCGATGCGCCGGCCGGACCTGGACCGGATTCGACCGAACCGTCAGAGTCTTCGTCCGACGATGAGTTCCCGCCTCCTCCGGACGAGGAGGTGCGCCCGGATGGGACGGTTGTGACGACCTCGACCGGACCGGATGGGATCCAGGTGGTGTCTGAGGAACGGTCTGATGGTTCGTCTACGGATATCTATACCGATCCGTCGACGGGTCAGGTGACCACGGTTGAGACGCAGCCTGATGGGAGTTCGGTGCAGACGACATTGTGGCCGGATGGGTCGACGTCGACGTCGACGACGACGGCCGATGCCGACGGTACGGCGATCGGGACCGATGCGGATGGAGGAGGCGATTTCCCGCCTCCTCCGGACGAGGAGGTGCGCCCGGATGGGACGGTTGTGACGACCTCGACCGATCCAGATGGAACGTCGGTGGTGTCTGAGGAACGGTCTGATGGTTCGTCGACCAATATCTATACCGATCCGTCGACGGGTCAGGTGACGACAGTTGAGATCCGCCCGGACGGGAGTTCGGTGGAGACGACGTCATGGCCGGATGGGTCAACATCGACGACGACGGTCGATGTCGACGGGACGGCAATCACTACGGATGTGGATGCTGATGGAAATGAGACCGTTAGCGACAAACCACCCCGATATCGGGACAAACCCGATGCGGTCGACACCGCCACGACAGTCGCTCCCGGCCTGGAAGACGATCGATTTGTTGATCCCGACCGTGTCCAGGTTGGGCCGGACGGCACCCCCCTGGTCGACCCGAAAACCGGACGGACTCTACCGGTCGATACTGAAGGCAACGTCAAATACGGCGATGGTTGGATGTCTCCCGAACAGGCGGCAGAACGCATCGCCACCGATCAGGGCTGGGCCGATGCGCGGGCCACCGGGCAACAACTGGTCGACGATTTCAAGAACGTCCGAGAGCAGCTGGCCAACGAAACCGACCCGGCCCGGCGAGCCGAACTAGATCAACGTCTCAACGAATTGACCAATAAGATCAACGAGTCCTACTCCGGCAAGAACATCCTCAAGGGCGAGGGGCGAACGGCAGTTGGAGCCGACTACGACGCCCGGTTGTCCGAGACCTACAGCCGGGTCGACCAGGACTTCATCAACCGTCTCAACGAGATGGGGTTACAGCGCGGCGGGCGCCCCTGGACCATCGATGACATCACTGAGTTTCGGAACGCCGCCAACAAGGGCACCGTTGGTGCGGATCGCGATATCGGGCTTGATGAGAGCAAGCTCCGCGACCTGACGAACCAGCTCAACAAGCTGCCTCCCAATTCACACGAAGCGCTACAGGTCACTCGAGAGCTTGCCGCCGAGATCAACCGCACCAAAATCACCGTTGACTACGACAAATACACGAACCACCTTTCGGACGAGATAGCGCGCACCAACGCCGACTTGGAAAGGCTGTCGGGTGATCTCGCCAGCGTAACCCCTGGATCCGCGGAAGCTCAGCGGATCCAGTCAGAGCTCAACCGTTTGGGAAACCGTCCGGCCGAATTGCAGACGGAACTCACCCGAGTGCAGGCTGAGAGCGCCGGTCGCGGGGTTGTTGAGATCTCTCCGTCGAAATGGAACGATGCCGCCGTTTCGACCTACGGCCGTTCGTTTTCCGACATCACCGGAGGGGATGCTGAAGGTGCTTACCAGGCGGTGACCCAGCGCCACCATCAGGAAGCTTATGGCGACAAAGGGGTTTTGAGCGGTGAGGCCGAGAGATTCGAACGGGGATCCGCCGAACAGACCGCTTCGGTGTCGAGGGTGAAAGCTGCCGAGAACCAGCATCTGGCCGACACCGGCAAGATCACCCAGGGTGAGGCGATCCAGGAAACCGCGCGCGGCTATGCCAAGGACATCAACACCAAGGTCACACCGCACATGGCCGGCAACGCCAACGTCGATCCCGCCAAGGTCGACATGGTGCAGCGCATCGGTGAGGTGCTCGAAAAGGTGGGTCGCGGGGAGATCTCACCGGGCCAGGTCGATCAGGCTCTCGCGCGGGCGGTCCCCGAGGTTGAGGGGATGACCATGGACAAGGCGACCCGAATCGTGGATTCCAATTTCGAGGGCTCCCTGAAATCTGGACAGGCACGAATCGGAGACGTCGAACGGGCGGCGGGTGCGACTGAACCAACGCGGACCACTGCCGGTGATGCCGAACGCGCCGAAGTTGGCGGTAGGAGCGTGGTCGGCGAAACGTTTGGCCGGGTGACTGATGCCGCCACCGTTGACCACTACGCCCGTCAACACATAGCGGCCGGCAAGGATCCGGCCGAAGCGGTTGCTTTGGCCACAGCGCAGACGGCGGCCGGCAACGCCGTCATGGCCAGCGGTATCGCCGACCCACGGATCAGCATGGCAGGCGGGGCGTTGCTGCCCGGTGGGATGAACAACATGCTCCCCGACCAGGCCGTGGAGAACTGGGTTGGCACGACCTACGACGCCGGCGGCGCTGCTATCCAATCGGTGAGCGACAGTCTTGCCTCCGGTCAGTTGGATACGCGGGCTCTCGACGACTTCGCGGAAGGCGTTACTCAAAGACAAGGAGCGGATCCCTTCAAAGGCATCGGCCAGGCTTCTCAGTTGCTCGGCGAGGAGATGGCTCGCACGGATGGCGGCAATCTCGTCTCCGATATGCAACGCATACTTGATACAGGTGCCGGCACCGAAGTCCTCAACGAATCGATGTCCGATTTCCAACAAGAAGTCGCCGCCGGCAAGCATGGCGTCGCACTGCAGGGTCTCGATCACGTCGCCAGCATCGCATCCGAGACCGTGGTCGATCCGGTCGGCACGGTCGGGCAGTTCGTCGACGACATCCGCAATATTGCTACACACGGAGTCGGCGACGGTTACTGGGAAGAGTCCTGGGAGCACACCAAGGATGTGATCGAGAAGACACCCTTGGTCGGGACCGTCGTCGATGGTTACAACCAGATCGCCTCTGGGCTCGGCGACAAAGGAGTCGTCGGGTTCGCGGAGGAGATGTACGAGGGAGGCTCGGCTTTGGCCGGGGAGGCTTACGAAGCCGCCGGTAATGCTGTAGGCGGGGTGTACGACTATCTGAAGAAGATGTGGTGAACTAGTGCCTGGATTCCTCTTCACTGCTGGTCAAGTGGCCACCCTGATCGAGATAAGCGGGTTGGGTTTGCCCCGTCCGGGCTCACCGCTCTTCCCGCAACCTCCAGACGCTCAGCCTTTGCACGTCAACCACCCGGGCTTCACCAAACTCCTCGACCTGCACGCCCTGGAGGCCAAAGGGGACGGTTGGAGAGTCAACGGGTTCTTGGGTGCAGCCCTGCGGGCTTCCCTTGAGCCGCACGAGGTGATCAGCATTGGGACGGGCCAGCAACCCCGTCCTCGTGGGTTTTCCGTTGTTCGCTATGACGACTTCCTGGCGGAGTGCACTGTCGATGGCGACGGTAACGCCAAGCTCTACTTCCCGTTGAGCAGATCTCAGTTGATGCTCCTGATAGGAGATGCGCTGACAAGCGCGGAACCGGAGCCAGAACCGACCGGGTTCCGGTTCGTCGGTACGGCTCCCCAGGCCTTCGTGTTTGCTGCCGCAATGAGGGAATTGCGTGAGTTTCCGGTTCCGTTGACCCGTCAACGATTGCTGGAAACGGTGCGGGATTCGGCCACCATTCGCGGTTTGGTGGCTCCGTTTGTGACCACCGCGGGAGTAGCCGCCATCGAGGAGTTGGCGACATCTGATGATTCCGTGGAACTAGTCCTCCATCGGTTGTTGGCCGATGGGCATCTTCGTTCGGTCGAAGGCGCCCTCGAACCTTCCCCGGCGGCTCACGACATGCTGGCCGAGTATCCCGACAAGTCCTTTGCAGTCTCGCGGGCAGTAATTGAGAACGCGACCGTGAAGACTCAGACACTCAACGTTTCGAGAGTTGGCGGGCGGACGCTGGTCTTCCGGATTCGGTACCCGGCAGACGGCCGGCCGCTATTCGAATGGGCCGAGGTGGATCGTGCGCAGCTGCGCACCCTGGTGACGGCCCTGATGATGACGGAGGAGCAGTTCCGATTGTCGACGGTTGCCGGCGAGCCGGCCGGGGTAACCGTCGCCGATCTCCCTCCGGACAGAACCGCTTCTCCTGTGGTGAACTTCTGCCCCTACTGCGGTTCATCATCGGGCGAGGGATTCCGTTTCTGCCCGGCCTGCGGCCGAGAGCTTCCGAAGTCTTGAGGTTCTGATCCGAGAGTGCCGTTCGGCCCTGGCACGATCAACGCCCTTCGGGCACGATCAGGGGTAGCCCGTTTCCTGAGGAAGGTCCGCAATGGGTCACGCGACGCTGATTCCCAACCTGGACGCCGATGCGGAGTACCGGTTGCTGCAGGAGCGGCTCGACCGGAACGTCACCGGGGCACCCGACTCGGCCGCGATGATGCGCGTGTTACGCCTGCTGTTCACGCCGGAAGAAGCACACATTGCCCGACGGTTGCCGCAACTGATATCGCTGCTCAAGCTTGCCGAGCGGCTCGACGTTGACGTCGACGAGCTAGGGGAGCGGATCACCTCGATGGCGGAGCGGGGCCTGGTGCTCGATTTCGAACGCAAAGGGATCCGCTACGTGGTGCCGACGCCCATAGTCATCGGCTTCTTCGAGTTCACCTTCATGCGGCCCCGGCCCGGGGCGCCGATGGAGGACTACGCCGAGGCGTTTGAAGGTCTGTTCGATGAGGAGGGCTTTGTCAGGAGCATCTTCTCGGGGTCAACCCAAATCGGCCGGTCGTTCGTGCGTGAGGAAGTTTTGCCCGACGGAGGGACGGAGATCCTTGACTGGGAACGGGCCACCGAAGTGGTCCGAATGGCGGACACAGTTGCGGTGAGTCTCTGCCCGTGCCGCACCGATGCAAACCTGCGTGGGGAAGGATGCGACGCCCCGATCCGAACGTGCTTGACCTTTGGCACCTCGGCCGAGCTTCTCGTGCGCGCCGGCATCGCTGAGACGGTCACCAACGACGAGGCCATGGAGATCCTCATTGAGGCCAAAGAGGCCGGTCTGGCTCAGACCGGTGACAACGTCCGCGATGAGGTTTCCTACCTCTGCAACTGCTGCGGTTGTTGCTGCGGGATGATGCGCTCTATCAAGCGGTTCTCCATCTACGACGGGATCGTCCCGTCCAATTGGTTGGCCACCATCGACCACAGCAAGTGCCGGGGTTGCGCTACCTGCGCCAAGGCTTGCCCGGTAGAAGCCATCGCGGTCGTGCCAACGGAGGGTAAGGGACTCCGCAAGAACTGGGCGCTCGTCGATTCGGCCCGCTGCCTGGGTTGCGGGGTGTGCGGGGATGTGTGCCGATGGGACGCCCACGGGATGGAACCGCGCGACGACCGGCCCTTCGTACCGGCCGACACGATGGAACGGGTAGCGGTCATGGCGATCGAGCGGGGCAAGCTGGGCGATCTCCTGTACGACAATGTCGGCGGTGGCCTGAGTCGGACGGTGGCCCATACCCTGTCGCTGATCGAACGCCTGCCTCCCTGGAAGGCGGCAATGGCGGTCAAGCCCCTCCGCTCGGTATTCCTCGACAAGCTGCTCGACCAGATACGCGCTCGCGTCCCCGTCTAGATCCCGTTTAGGCGCCTAACTTGCTCGATATTCCGGCACATAAGGCGCCAAAAACCTATTTTTCGATGGGGGCACCGACCAGGTTGCCCCATTCGGTCCAGGATCCGTCGTAGTTGCGGACCTTCTGGTGTCCCAGCAGGTGGTACAGCACGAACCAGGTGTGGCTGGAGCGCTCTCCGATGCGGCAGTAGGCAACAATGTCGTCTGCTTCGCCCAGCCCGGTCTGATCGTGGTAGATGGTCCGAAGTTCGTCAGCCGTCTTGAAGGTGCCGTCTTCGTTGGCGGCCCGTTTCCAGGGCACGTTTCGAGCACCCGGGATGTGTCCGCCCCGCAAGGCACCCTCCTGGGGGTAGTTGGGCATGTGCAGTAGCTCGCCCGTGAACTCTTCGGGGGAACGGACATCGACCAAAGGCAGCCCCGCGGCCAGATGGTTGTCGACGTCGGTCCGGAAGGCGCGGATCGGGGCGTCCCGGCGCTCGACCACCGGGTAGTCGGTGGCCGGTCGGGCCGCAACTTCGGTCGTGAGAGGCCGCTCTTCGGACACCCACTTCTGTCTTCCTCCGTCGAGCAGCCGGGTGTCGGCGTGGCCGAACAAGGCGAAAACCCACAACGCATAGGCAGCCCACCAGTTGAAGTTGTCCCCGTAGAACACGACGGTCTGGTCGCGGCGGATGCCCTTCTGGGACATCAACTCTGCGAAGCCCTTGGGGTCGCGGTAGTCACGGATCACCTGGTCGTTGAGTTCGGTGTGCCAATCGACCTTCACCGCTCCGGGAATGTGCCCTGTGTAGTAGACCAGCACATCTTCATCCGACTCCACCACCACCACGTTGGGGTCGTCGAGGTGCTCGGCCAGCCACTCGGTCGAAACCAGTTTTTCGGGGCTGGCGTATCCTGCAAACTTGTCGGTCGACACGAGGTCCTCCCTCTCGGTTGTACCGCAGAATATTTACACTATCAAGACAGTGTTTATGTGGGAAGTGGGGAAGTGATTGGCTGTTCCTGAACGACTCGAGACGATCGTGCGGATGTTCTCGGAAGTTCCCCGCGACGTGAAACTGCAAGCGCTATTGGACTACTCGCAGCGTCTGCCCGGCCTGCCCGAACGGCTGGCCGACCACCCGGAACGCTTACACCGGGTACGGGAGTGTCAGACCCCCTTCTTCCTGGCGGTGGAAATCGATAAAGATGGCCGGGTGGGGTTGTTCTTCGATGTGCCCCCGGAGTCCCCGACGGTGCGGGGCTACGCCGGAATCCTCCACGATGGTTTGCAGGACGCATTGGCCGAAGAGATCCTGGCCCTTCCCCCCGACTTCTACCTGAAGATGGGCCTGGCCGAAGCAGTATCGGCCATGCGCCTCAACGGGATGAGCGCCATCCTCGCCGCGATCAAGCGGCAGGTCGCCGAACAGGTTGCCTGATCACGAAGGCGTGCGGAGCTCGAAGAAGTGCACCTTGAAGAGCAAGATGGCCAGCGCCAGGGGTGGGTCGACGTTCCGGGCTTCCGGGAGCACGGTGAGCCGACCGACGCACACCTCGGGGTGATCGATCTCCTTGCCGCGCAGGGTATCAATCACACGGCCGCCCAACTCAACGCTGAGACGGCCGGCATTGCGGAGGAGACGTTTGCCGAGGTCGGCTGCCGGATTGGTCTGCGTTGCCGGATCGACGTTACCGGTGTATCCGATCATGGTATTTCCTTCCCGCAGGATCAGGTCGTCGTCCGCCCAGAGCCCGAAAGAGGCGATGGTTCCGTCTACGAGGCTCTCGGCGGGTACAAGATGGAATAGCTCATCGCCGTGTCCATCTTGGACCGGAAAGGCAGGTCCGCCCCAGCTGTGCTGGATCAGGCCCGTCTCGATTCTTGCGATCAGGACATCGCCGGCAGCCTTCAACTCGAAGGCCGTGCCGGCCATCCGCCGGTTCCTGCCGAAGGTGATCTCCGTCCGGCCATCCTGATCGCCTGCTGCTGTGAATGCGACGGGACGGGTGGCGTAGCCGCGACGGGTCTCGCCCGTGAACAGCGTCTTCCCCTCTCTATTGACCAACCGGTTGGCGTACCGCCGCCTGGTGGCACTCGATTCGAGGGGTTTGCGGCGAAGCTCGTAGACGGTATGCATGTCGATCTCGTACAGGCTAGGTGCGACGGAGCGGGGCGGAGCCGTACCGACTACTCGAACCTGATGCGCACAGCTCACCTACACTGCCGACACGCACCCGGGAAGGACACGCGATGGTCGTACTCAGTCGCCGATCGGATCGGATCGATGCGCTTCGCGCGATTCCCCTGTTCTCCCACCTCAGCAAGAAGGACTTGAACGAACTGGCCAAACGGGCCGACGAAGTATCGGTCGAACAAGGCACCGTTCTGGCCAAGGAGGGGGAGAAGGGCAGCCAGTGTTTTGTGATCCTGCGGGGAAGGGTCGGCGTCAGCCGCAACGGCCGGCGTATCACGTCGGGTCGCTGGGGGGCCGTGATCGGCGAGATGGCGCTCCTCGACGGAATGCCCCGGAGCGCCACCCTGACAGCCGAAGAGGACTCCGTGCTGTTGGTCATTCACCGCCGTGACTTCCAATACCTGGTCGACAACCTGCCGGGTTTCTCACGGAAGCTCCTCATGAACCTCTCCGGACACCTCCGGCGCATGGACAAGGCCCTCGACGTCTGATCCAGGCGAACCCGGGCCTTCCCGTCACCGGCAGGCCCTGGTGCATTAGGTTTGGGGGACCGCGTGGTCCCGTGGTTGGGCGTCGACGCCCTCACCCGCCGGGACCCTCGACAGGGAGGCCCTATATGGCGAACGTCGTCCGAGCAGCCATCGTCCAGACCGAGTGGACCGGCGACCAGGGTTCGATGATTGATAAGTCCGTTGAGTACGCTCGCGAAGCCGCCCGGCAAGGGGCCCAGGTGATGTGTTTTCAGGAGCTTTTCTACGGCCCCTATTTCTGTCAGGTGCAGGAGGACGAGTACTTCGACTACGCCGAACCGATTCCCGACGGCCCGACCACTCGCCGCATGCAGGACCTCGCCAAAGAGACCGGGATGGTCCTCGTCGTTCCTATCTTCGAGAAACAGGACGACGGCTTCTACTTCAATACTGCCGCCGTGATCGACGCCGATGGCTCCTACCTGGGCAAATATCGCAAGACCCATATCCCCCAGGTGAGCGGTTTCTGGGAGAAGTTCTACTTCCGGCCCGGCAACCTGGGCTACCCAATTTTCGATACGGCCGTTGGGCGGATCGGTGTCTACATCTGTTACGACCGCCATTTCCCGGAGGGATGGCGAGCGCTCGGTCTGGCCGGGGCCAAGATCGTCTTCAACCCTTCGGCGACCAGCCGGGGGTTGTCGATGTATCTGTGGAATCTCGAGCAACCGGCCGCCGCGGTCGCCAACGAGTATTTCATCGGGGCCATCAACCGGGTCGGCAAAGAGCCCCTCGGTGACAATGATTTCTACGGGTCCTCGTACTTCGTCAATCCGCGCGGTCAGATCGTCGAGGGAGCAGCCTCCGATACCGCCGAGGAACTGGTCGTTCGCGACCTGGATCTCGATATGGTCGAAGAAGTCCGTAAACAGTGGGCCTTCTACCGTGACCGGCGACCAGACGCCTACGGCGATCTGGTCGCTCCGTAGCCAACCGAGACAGAAACGGAGAGGACCCATGGGCGTTCATCAAGACCTCCACACCCGGCACAAGCAGGTGCTGCCCGCCTGGTTGGCGCTCTACTACCAGCAGCCCATCGCTCTGGTCGGCGGCGACGGCCGGCGGGTCAGGGATGCGGAAGGTAACGAGTACCTTGATTTCTTCGGGGGCATCCTCACCACCATGACCGGTTACAACCTGCCGGAGGTGGTCGAGGCGATCCAGCGCCAAAGCGAACGCATCCTGCACTCATCGACCCTCTACCTCATCGAGCAGCAGATTGCATTGGCTGAGAAGCTGGCCGAGCTGTCCGGGATCCCCGACGCCAAGGTGTTTTTTACTAACTCGGGGACCGAAGCGAACGATGCGGCGATGCTGCTCGCCACCACGTACCGGCGGTCCAATGAAGTACTGGCAATCCGCAACAGCTACCACGGCCGCTCGTTTGCCGCCGTATCGCTGACCGGCAACCGATCCTGGTCGCCGAGCAGCCTCGGACCATTGAACGTGACCTATGTGCACGGCGGCTACCGCTACCGGAGCCCCTTCGGGCACCTTCTCGATGAGGACTTCATTGCGGCTTGCGTGGACGATTTGCGCGACATGTTGAACGTGGCGACGGCCGGCGATGTGGCGTGCATGATCGCCGAGCCGATCCAGGGGGTGGGCGGTTTTGTGACCCCGCCGGACGGGTTCTTCGGGGCGATGAAGGAGGAGCTCGACAAGCACGGGATTCTCTTCGTCTCCGATGAGGTCCAAACCGGTTGGGGCCGCACCGGCGAGAACTTCTGGGGCTACCAGGCGCACGGTATCGTTCCGGATCTCATTACGTTCGCCAAGGGTCTCGGGAACGGTCTGGCCCTGGGCGGGGTGATCGGCCGGGCCGAGATCATGGATTGTTTGACGGCAAATTCGATCTCCACTTTCGGCGGCAACCCGCTCTCGACCGCCGGGGCGCTGGCCAACCTCGAGTATCTGCTCGAACACGACCTGCAAACCAACAGCCTCAAAGTCGGGCAGCATCTGCGTTCCCGGATCGATCACCTGGCCGACCAGTTTGAGATCGTCGGTGACGTGCGCGGTAAGGGACTGATGATCGGGGTCGAACTGGTCCATCCCGGTGGGAAGGACCCCTACCCGGAGGCGGCCGGGCGAATCATGGAGGAAACCCGGGCGGGTGGCCTGCTGATCGGCAAGGGCGGCATGTTTGGAAACGTGCTGCGCATCGCTCCGCCGCTGACCTTGACCGAAGAAGAAGCAGACGAAGGATTCGAGACTCTGAGCGAGGCGGTGGCGGCGACCGCGGCGGATACGGAAGGAGCCAGCGGATGAGAACGGTCATTACCAACGGAACCGTCGTCACGGCCGACCAGACCGTGGTAGCGGATCTCCTCATCGACGGCGGGAAGATCGTTGCCATAGCCGCGCCCGGTTCGCACACCTGGCTCGAAGGTTCCCCGAAGGTCATCGACGCCGCCGAAAAATACGTCGTGCCCGGCGGGGTCGACGTCCATACCCACTTTGAGCTGCCCTTCGGCGGTACCTTCGTCTCGGACAGTTTCGAGAGTGGAACCCGGGCGGCAGCTTTCGGGGGCACTACCACCGTTGTGGATTTCGCCGTCCAGGTGAAGGGAGAAACGATCCGGGACGGGTTCGAGGCGTGGATGGCCAAAGCGGAGGGCAATTGTGCCATCGACTACGGCTTCCACATGATCGTCGGCGACGTGAACGATTCTTCGCTGAAGGAGATGTCGGCGATGGTCGACGAGGGCGTCACCAGCTTCAAGCTGTTCATGGCCTACCCGGGGGTTCTCTACTCCGACGACGGCGAGATCTTCCGGGCGATGCAACAGGCCGCCGTGGATGGAACCACGATCATGATGCACGCCGAGAACGGGATCGCCATCGACGTGCTCCGTGGACAGGCCATCGAGCGGGGCGAAACGGATCCCAAGTACCACTCCATTACCCGACCCCCAACAACCGAGTCGGAGGCCGTCCACCGGGCCATCACCCTGGCCGAACTGGCCGGCGCCCCCCTCTATGTCGTACATATGTCGGCTAAGGAAGCCGTGGCCGAGCTCACCATGGCCCGGGACCGGGGCCTCAACGTGTTTGGCGAGACCTGTCCGCAGTATCTGCACCTGTCGGTCGAAGATCACGTGTCGCTGCCCGGTTTCGAAGGGGCGAAGTATGTCTGCTCGACTCCCATCCGGTTCAAGGGGGAGGGCCACCAGGAGTATCTGTGGAATGCGCTGGCGCGGGGCGACCTGCAGGTCGTCTCCACCGACCATGCCTGCTTCTTCTACGACGACGACGAGCAGATGGGCCGCCAGAAGCGGCTGGGCGTAGGCAACTTCACCCTGATCCCCAACGGCCTGCCGGGGGTCGAGGAGCGGTTCAACGTCATGTACCAGAGCGGCGTCGTCGGGGGTCGTTTCGACATCAACCGGTGGGTCGAGCTGGTGGCGACCGCTCCGGCCAAGATGTTCGGCCTCTACCCTCGCAAGGGCACGATCGCCGTCGGATCGGATGCCGACCTGGTGGTGTACGACCCAAGGGCGTCCTTCACCTATTCGGCGCCCGGCACGATTCACGGCAACATCGATTACACGGCCTACGAGGGAATGGAAATCAACGCGAAGATAGACATGGTGCTCTCCAGGGGGAGGGTGATCGTCGACGGTGACCGTTATGTCGGTACCAAAGGCGACGGTGCGTATCTCAAGCGCAGTCTCAGTCAGATGCTCATCTAGAGGTGCAACAGTGAAAACAATGCAACATTGGATCAACAACAAGCCGGTCGCCGGTTCGAGCGGACGGACCGGGCAGGTCTACGACCCGGCCACCGGGCAGGTGACCGCGGAGGTGCCGTTCGCCAACGTCGGAGAAGTCGACGTGGCGGTGGCGGCCGCCCGGGAAGCATTTCCCGGTTGGCGGGACACGTCGTTGACCAGGCGCCAGAAGATCATGTTCGCTTTTCGGGAACTGGTCGACCGCCATCAGGAGGATCTGGCCAGGCTGCTCACCGCCGAGCACGGCAAGACTTTCCCGGACGCCCTGGGCGAGGTCAACCGGGGTCTCGAAGTCATCGAGTTCGCCACCAACATCCCGCATCTCCTCAAAGGCGATTTCTCCGAGAACGTGTCGGCGGCAGTCGACACCTACACCATTCGCCAGCCCTTGGGGGTAGCGGCCGGGATCACGCCGTTCAACTTTCCGGCGATGGTGCCCATGTGGATGTACCCGATCGCCATCGCCTGTGGCAACACCTTCGTGTTGAAGCCGTCCGAGAAGGACCCCTCGGCGTCGATGCTGTCGGCCGAGCTGTTTGCCGAGGCCGGGCTCCCGGATGGGGTGTTCAACGTGCTCCACGGAGACCGGGTCGCCGTCGAGCGTCTGCTGGAGCACCCCGACATCGCGGCCATCAGCTTCGTCGGTTCGACTCCGGTGGCTCGCCATATTTACGAGACCGGCACCAAGCACGGCAAGCGGGTGCAAGCCCTGGCCGGAGCCAAGAACCACATGATCGTGCTGCCGGACGCGGACATGGAACTGGCCGCCGATTCGGCCGTTTCAGCCGGGTTCGGTTCAGCGGGGGAGCGGTGCATGGCCATTTCGGTAGTCGTGACGGTGGGCGACGCGGCCGACAAGCTGCTGCCCAAGGTGCAGGAGCGGATCGCCGCACTGAAGGTGGGGCCGGGCATGGAGTCCGACTCGGAGATGGGCCCGCTCATCACCAAAGAACACCGTGATCGGGTCGCTTCCTACGTAGCCAAAGGCATTGAACAAGGCGCCGAGGCGCTGACCGACGGCCGGGGCCTGACCGTGCCCGGCCATGAGGAGGGATTCTTCCTCGGGGCCACGCTGCTCGACCATGTGAAGACGAATATGACCGTGTACCAGGACGAGATCTTCGGACCGGTGCTGTCGGTGGTCCGGACCGATTCATACGCGGACGCCATCAAGCTGATCAACGACAACCCGTGGGGCAACGGGACCGCCATCTTCACCAACGATGGAGGGGCCGCCCGCAAGTTCCAGAATGAGATCGAAGTGGGCATGGTCGGGATCAACGTCCCGATCCCGGTCCCGCTCGGGTTTTATTCGTTCGGGGGTTGGAAGGACTCGAGCTTCGGTGACCACTCGATCTACGGACCGGAAGGCATCCATTTCTACACACGGCCCAAAGTCGTGATCAGCCGGTGGCCGGAGCCGATCCACCGTGGCGTCGATCTGGGGTTCCCGCAACACAGTTAGGGGTTCAGCCATGGATTTTGGAGTCGTCCTGCAGACCGACCCGCCGGCCTCCCGCGTCGTCGAGTTGACCAAGCTTGCCGAGGGGCACGGTTTCTCGTATGCGTGGACGTTCGATTCCCATGTGCTCTGGGAGGAACCGTTCATTGTCTTCGAGAAGATGCTGGCTGCGACCGAACGGATCATCGTCGGGCCGATGGTGACCAACCCGGGCACCCGGGATTGGACGGTGCTGGCCTCCCTGTTCGCCACGCTCAACAGCAGCTATGGACCCAGGACGATCTGCGGGATGGGTCGTGGAGATTCGGCGCTGCGGTTCATCGGACGCAAACCGGCCACGCTGGCGACGATGTCCGAGTCGATGAAAGTGATCAAGGGCATGGTGGCGGGCGACTCCGTCATGTACCGGGACGTCCGGCTGCGGCTTCGCTGGGTCGACGAGCACGGCTGGGATCTCCCCATGTGGGTTGCCGGATACGGACCCCGGGCCCTCGATCTGATCGGCCGCGAGGCCGACGGGTTCATTCTGCAGCTGGCCGACCCGAAGATCCTCGAGTGGACCATGGCGGCAGTCAAGTCCGCCGCCGCCGACGCTGGACGCGACCCGGAGGAGATCTCGTTCTGCGTGGCGGCCCCCGCTTACGTCGGGGACGATCTCGCCCACCAGCGAGAAGAGCTGCGCTGGTTCGGGGGGATGGTGGGCAACCACGTTGAGGATCTGGTAGCCCGCTACGGCGGGGACGGCAGCACCGTGCCCCGCACGTTGACCGACTTCATCGAGGAGCGCCAGGACTACGACTACCTCCACCACGGGAAGCGAAAGAACCCATCGGCCGATTTCGTTCCGGACGGCATCGTCGAACGGTTCTGCGTGCTGGGCACCCCGACCGACCACATCGCCAAGCTGACCGAATTGCGCGACCTGGGTGTCGACCAGTTCGCCATCTACTTGATGCACGACGCTCAGGAAGCCACCCTCGAGGCCTACGGCCGGGAGATCATCCCGGCGCTGGGGTAGGACCACAGACGCGGTCAGCCGTTTCGTGATTCCCCGGGAGATGGTGGTGTCGGATTTCCATGCGCCGGAATCGTCTTCCCACCCCCACCGGTCGAGTAACGTTTCGTCACGCCGAATCCGGATCGATCGAACCGGGGCGGGGGACCCGATTCTTGGGGCGAATCCCGGCGGAAGCCCGGGTAGGGCAGCCTTCCAGCCCGAGCCCGTCAGCTAACCCCGGAGGCGCCGCGGAAGGAGTCTGTGGGTGGACGTACCGATCGCGCCGTCTTCGCACGGCGATGTGTTGCAACTGGTCATTCAGCTGACCCTCCTGTTGGGTTTGGCTCGTCTGCTTGGAGAACTGTCCCGCCGGGTCGGCCAACCTGCCGTCGTTGGTGAGATCCTCGCTGGGGTCATCCTGGGGCCTTCCGTTTTGGGCGCCTTGCTCCCCGGGGTTGCTGCTCTCTGGCTGCCCGCTTCGCCCGTCCAGGCCCAGCTGCTCGAGACCGTTGCCTTGATCGGGGTCATGCTGCTGATGGTGGTCACCGGATTCGAGACCGATCTCGGATTGATTCGCCGCCGGGCCGGGACGGCCGTTGGGGTGGCGGTCGGCGGTCTGCTGCTCCCGTTCGCGGCCGGTCTGGCCCTCGGGTGGTGGTTCCCCGCCGACCTGCTCGGCGATCCCGACCAGCGGTTGGTGTTCGCCCTGTTCCTGGCCACGGCCATGGCGGTATCGGCGATCCCGGTGCTGGCCTCCATTTTGCTGGAGCTCCGTTTGATGCGCCGCGACATCGGTCAGACGATGCTGGCCGCGGGCATGGTCGACGACCTGGCCGGCTGGGCAGTGCTCGGGGTGGTGATCGCCATGGCCGGTGATGGTGGTGGTGGGCTGGGCACCGTAGGAGTAACGGTGCTCACGGTGCTGTTCTTCCTGTCTGTGACCGTGGTAATCGGCCCGTTCCTGGTCAACCGGACGATTCGTTTTGTGCACAGATCCTCGGGCACATCGCACCGATTCCTGACCGTCACGCTGGTCCTCGTCTTTGGTTGGGCTGCGTTCAGCCAGGCCCTACATCTCGAGCCGGTGATCGGTGCCTTTGCCATGGGGATTCTGCTCGGGCGGGTACGGCGCTTGCCCGTATCGGTGGCGGAGTCGCTGGAATCCATGGCCCTGGGCGTGTTCGCCCCCATCTTCTTTGCCGTGGCCGGGCTGAAGGTAGACATCGTCGCTCTCGCCGAACCTCGTTTGGCCGGGTTGACCCTGGCCGTGATCGCGGTGGCGGTGGTGGCCAAGATGGCGGGAGCCTATGCCGGAGGAAGGCTGCTGGCGGGCGCCGACCATTGGACGAGCCTCTCCTACGGGATTGGTCTCACCGCCCGGGGAGCTATCGGCATTGTGGTAGCCACCATCGGGAGGTCCCTGGGGATCATCACGCAGGACGTCTTCTCAATCATTGTGGTGATGGCGGTGGTCACCTCGCTGTTCACCCCACCTGCCCTCAAGGCTGCCCTCCGGCGGGTCTCCCCGGCTCCGGACGAGGCGGCCCGGTTGCGCCGGGAGGAAGCGGCGGCCGGCAGTCTGACCCGGCGGGTGGGTCGGGTCCTTGTACCGATCCGCCCTCCCCGCCAGCCGGGAGACAGTTTCGACGTGAAAGCTGCCCTACTCGCCCGGCTGGCGGGCTCCCAACCCCTGGCCGTGACGTTCATGTCGGCAGCGATGGGAGCGGAGCGGCCCGAGGCCGAGAGCACCGTCCGCAGCGCGGCGCGAGATGTCCGGTTCCGAGCGGATATCACCACCCGGGTAGTCCAGAATGATCCAGTCCGGGCGGTCCTGGCTGAGGCTGAGAAGGGCTACGACCTGGTCCTGCTGGGAGCTACCGACGTCACCGTCAACCTCGATTCTCTGTTTGGGAGCGTCGTCGATGAGATTATCCGGATGGTCTCGATTCCGACGCTGGTCGTGCGGGGAGTCCCGGTGGCGGCCGGCTGGCAACCGAATCGCATCCTCGTACCCACGGACGGCACTCCGGCTTCTCGGCGTGCCGCAGACCTCGCGTTCGCCCTGGCCGGGCCAAACACCACAGTTACGGCCCTGCATGTGGTGCCTTCCGAGCTGAGCCCGGTGGTCTCGATGACCGACACGGGACCGGTCCAGAGGCTCGACCTCGCCCACCAGATCGTCAGCGAACTGCGCGACCGGGGCGTTGGCCTGGGGGTGGCCACCGCCACGATGGTGGAGATGGGTCCCGAGGTGGCTGAGACGATCGTCACGGCGGCCCGACAACTCGGAGCCGATCTGATTGTGCTGGGCACCTCGGCGCGAACCGGCACGCAACGCCTGTACCTGGGTCCACGGGTTGAACGGGTCCTCACCGACAGCCCGTGTCCGGTCGCCGTTTTCAACAGCTGAGGCCGGGCTGTTCCCTACTCGACGTAGAGGGTCGTGTCCCGCTCGACGATCCGGCCGCGCCCGAGCGGCAGCACCAGCGTCAGCGCTTTGAACGCCAGACCGAGGCCCGGGATCTTGGCGAAGATACCCTGCGGCCCGAGCACCATCCGGCCGGTTTTCACGTCGTATTTCGAACCGTGCCAGGGACACGTGAGGCAGCCCTCCTCATCGATGGTGCCGCCGGCCAGGTCGGCGTAGAGGTGCCGGCAGCGCCTGGTCACCGCAAACAGTTCGCCATCGGCGTTGCCGACTGCATATCGGCCCGCACCCTTGACAGTTCCGGGAGTCAGCTCGGCCGCCGGTCCCACTTCGGTTTCACCAGACATGGTTCCCTCTCTCGCCGGTTGATCCTGCGCGGCTGATCCTACGCCCGTACACCGGCGCGAAGGTCAATGCCGCTCTTCGTGGATCGAGTTCGCTCCGTCGACCACGATCACCTGCCCGGTGATATACGAGGCGGCCGGGGAACAGAGAAAGGCAACCACCGCAGCGACCTCGTCGGCTCGCCCGGCTCGCCCGATCGGGCTGAGTCGGCCTTCTTCGATCTCCGCGCGGCTCGACGAACTCGTCGCTATCCAGCCGGGAGCGACGGCGTTGACGGTCACCCCGTGTGATGCCGAGTCGAGGGCGGTTGCCCGGGTCAAACCGACCATCCCTGCCTTGGCGGAGGCATAGGTCACTTCATTGCGCATAGCCATCACCGGTCCGGTCACCGAGGTGATGTTGACGATGCGCCCGTACCGCTGCCGTTGCATGCCTTCCAGAACCGCCCGGGTCATCGTGAAGGCGGTAGTGAGGTTGCGATGCAGTCCATCCAGCCATAGGTCGTCGCTGGTTTCGGTAATCGATCCACCGCTCGTCTCCATACCCTGCGCGATCATCCCGGCGTTGTTGACGAGGATGGAAATGTTGCCAAGTTCGCGAGTGACATTCCCGGCAAATTGTTGAGCGGCACCAGCATCCATGAGATCAACTACCGCCGACCAGACCTCGGCGCCGGCGGCCCGCAACTCATCGGCCCGTTCGTGGATACGATCGGTGGTCGAACAGAGGGCGACCCGGCTGCCTGCTTCGGTAAGCCGGCGGGCGCACGCGAAGCCAATCCCATCGGGACTTCCTGCTCCGGTAACCACGGCTACCGTCGAAGCTGGTTGATCGCTCAACGCAACACCTTCCGGATCAGCGCGTTCAACGCCTGCCGATCACGCGTTAGACGCCCCGGTCGTTCATGATCTGCTCGTTATACGGCTCGATCATGATGCACTCGCCGGGGCATTCCTCGGCGGCCTCGACGACGTCGTCGATCATCGCATCGGGGACCCGGGCGACGCCTCGCGACCCTTCCGGGCCGTGGCCGTCACCGCTCTCGGCGTCGAAGACGATGGAGCTGCCGAAGTGCTTGGCCTCTTCTTTGACGACCCACAAACCGTCGTCGCGACCTACGAAGACGTCGGGGGCGATCTCCTCGCAGATGCCGTCGCCGGTGCAGAGATCCTGATCAATCCAAACCATCAAGCGGGTGGCGGTCATCTGGTTGCTCCTCCAACGGGTTTCATAGTTCCTTGATCGTAATGGAGGTGGGGATTTTGTCCATCCGTTGCGGCACGATCGGGCCCGACTCTACAAAAGCCCCTGGTCGACTATCCGTTTGGTGAGGTATCTTGGGGATAGGGCAGGGGGGCGTCGACAGACCATGGAGGTGGTTATGACGTCCTTCGATGGTTCACTCCGCACTCCCCGAGGTTCGGCGTTGGCGGTTCGCGTGGTGATCGACTTGTCGGACGAACGGGTTCGGATCTCGTCGGAGGGGATCCCGATCGCCGAGTGGCAACTCGGTGAGGCCCGGATCAGCGCCAGACAAGATGGATTCCATGTCCGCCGGGGTGGTGAAGACCTCGTCCTCACTATCAAGGATGACGCTGAATTCGCCGTGGCGCTCGATCTACGCAGCGTCCCGGTCGATTTAGCTCGCCGGATGGCCGTCTACCGCGACAGCCTGGGCTGACCTCCCGATCAGTCGGGGTGAGCCCTAGTGCCGGCATTGCGGAAAGCCCCGTTCACGTTGCGCACGTACGTTACGCTGGGCAGATGATGAGGCTCACCCCGGCCGTGTTTCGGGAGCTTGCAGTGCTGATGGCCGCAGTGGGATTGCTGGCGGCCTGTACATCCGACCCCGCCATCACAACCACCACCTCCACAGCAGCGATCACGACCACGACCACGACCACGACCCTCCCGGTCACGTCGACCGATCCTACGACCACCTCAACCGTCTCGTCGACGACCACCACGCTGATCGACCCCGGCACGTTTCTAACGGTGGGGAAGACGTGCCTGCTGGGTTGGTGGGATGGGAATTGGCAAAGCGGCGACGACCTGCCGGTGAGTGGGGGCGAGTCCTACCAGGTGGTGCAGCTCGATGAACCGATCACCTCGACCACGGGCAGCGAGGCCCGGCCATCCTGCGAGCCCCTCGACCTGGTGAGTGTTGAGTTCGACCCTGACATCCCGGGTGATTTCTTCGAGGTCGATGCGCTGGCGATCCAAACCGGATCGGAGGTGCGTCCCTATCCGGTGGAGTTGTTGGGTCTGTCCATCCCCGCCTACATCCAAGCCACGTCCGAACTGCTGGCCTCTCGGATCGCCGGGAGTCCCGTGATCAACCTCACGCAGGTGATCCGCACCGACCTCGAAGGTGACGGGATCGAAGAGGTGATCGTGGCCGCCACCACCATTCCGGACGATCCCCTCTCTGCTCAGGTGGGCGACTACTCCATTGTCTATCTCCGCAAGGTCATCGAAGGAGACGTGCAATCGGCCATCCTCGGGGTGAGCATCGTCGAGGACCTCGACGATCTGTTCGGAGGTCTCTCCGTCTTCGAAGTAGCGGCGGTGGCCGACTTGAACGGCGACGGAAGGATGGAGATCGTCATCAACGGGACCGTCTGGGAGGGGGCTTTCCTCCAGGCCTGGGAGTACATCAACGACGATCTCGGACCGGTCGAAGTGCTCAGCTGTGGTTGTGGAAGCTGACCCCGATCTGGTCCATGATTGACAGCGGAGGGGGACAACCGACCCGCCGCTCTACCCTCCGGAGACGGCGATGCCGGCGGTGGGGGAGAGGCGCTCGAGGGCATCGGGGTCGTTGAGGTAGTTGTGGGGGAGCTTGACCGGGCGGGGGCCGTGGGTGTGACCGCGCGGCCGGCGGGCCGCTTCGGCCGGGAAGACCTGGTCCAGATCGACCCCGGCCATGAGCTCCTCGATGCGCTCGACCGTGTCCACGGCGTTGAGACTGCGCCGCACATCGTGGCCGACCACGAATCCGTTGAGATACCACGATGTGTGCTTGCGGAAGCTGCGGATACCCCGCCCGCGCCCGTATTGAGCGACGAGCAACCCGGCATGGTCGATCATGATGGAGGCCACGTCCCGCAACCCCGGCGGTGGCGTGATCGGCCGTCCGGCGAAAGCTTCAGAAAGCTCCCGGAACAGCCAGGGTCGTCCCAAACATCCGCGTCCGACCACCACGCCGTCACAGCCGGTCTGTTCGATCATGGTGAGGGCGTCGGAAGCTTCCCAGATGTCGCCATTCCCGAGGACCGGAATAGACGAGACCGCCGCTTTCAACTCGCCGATCGCCGCCCACCGGGCGGTCCCGGAGTAGAGCTGTTCAGCGGTGCGGGCATGCAGGGCAACCGCCGCAGCTCCGGCTGCCTCGCTGATCCGACCGGCCTGGAGGAACGTCAGATGTTCGTCGTCGATGCCCATCCGGAACTTCACGGTGACCGGAACCGGTCCGGCGCTCTGCACGGCGGCGGTGACGATCGATTCGAACCGCCGCCATTTGAATGGCAAGGCAGCCCCGCCACCGTGGCGGGTGACCTTGGGAGCCGGGCATCCAAAGTTGAGGTCAATATGGTCTATGTGATCTTGATCGACGAGTCGCCGGACGGCTTCCGCCACGGTGTGCGGGTCGATGCCATAGAGCTGGATGCTGCGGATGGGTTCGTTCTCGCCGAACTCGGCCGACTGCAATGTCCGGGCGTGATTCTCGACGATGGCCCGGGCGCCCAGCATCTCGCTGACATAGAGCCCGGCGCCGAACCGTCTGCACAGCGTTCGGAACGATGCGTTCGTGACGCCCGCCATGGGGGCGAGCACTACGGGAGGGTTGACCTCGAGAGGGCCGATCTGCAGGGATGGAGTCGGGTAGGACGTCATGGCGTTGGCAATGGTGGCACGATCACGCTTCCCTCGCTTGCGCAGGACCCGTAGGACCGCCCAAACCAAACGACCCTGCCGGGTCGGAACACCGTCCTGGCAGGGTCGTTCGTTGTTGTTGCGCATGAGCCCGCGACGGGCTGTGCGCTAAGCCCCTTTAGAGGCTTTTGGTTCTGGGGTCACCGGCGGCTGGTAGTCGACACAGTCACAGTTCGGAACTGAGCACTTGCCTTCCATGAAGTGCTGGCGCTCGGGATGTCCGCATCCCGTACACCGGCGTCTTCCACCGTCAATGGTCCTGGGGGGATCTGACTTCAGCGCGAGCGCTCCTTGGCGACGTTGACGGTCAGGTTCCGTCCGTCGAGGCTGTGGCCGTTGAGCGAGCTGATCGCCTTCTCGGCGGCCTCGGAGGTGGCCATCTCGACGAAGCCGAAGCCACGCGATCTGCCGGTCTCACGGTCGCTGATGACCTGCGCTTTGGTTACTTCGCCGTGCTCGCCGAAGAGGGTTTGCAGGTCGCTCGAACTCGTGTTGAACGAAAGGTTCCCCACGTAGAGATTGCTGGACATAGTTGTGCTCCTTCCGAAGCGTCGATCCGTTAGGGGGCCTACCGCCCCGCCGGCTCGGATTTCGGAGTCGAGCGAATCGCCCGACCAGAACATCGTTGTCCTGCGGTCGCTCCACCAAACGGAACTTGTGGGAGGAGCGGGCGACGTACTCCGGATGGAGTACGTGTGTACCACCACGTTAGCCGGTTTCAGCGCTTACCGGACGGTTGGTCCGGCTTTGTGTGTACGTCCTGTCCCAGCTTCGTTGGAAATCGGTCAAGTGGGAGAACTACCACCTGGCGTAGGCTGAGTTCCTGTGCGGTTCTTTTCACGGTCTGAACCTCGAGTTGTACCCCTTCCGCCTGAGCACTTGCGATTCATGGCCGAGGATGACGAGCTCTTCATGGAGGTTGGCGATACGTTGCTTGAGGATCTTCGAGCTCACGGGGGCCTGCGCAGGAACAGCCACGTTGTTGACATCGGCTGCGGATACGGGCGGGTGGCGCATGCGCTCATCAGATCCGGGTTCCTGGGCGTGTATCGGGGTTTCGACATCTTGCCTAGGCACATCGAATGGTGCATCCAGAATCTTGGTAATCCACAGATCCAGTTCGAGCATCTTGATGTCCGCAACGAGCGGTATAACCCGGATGGGCAACGAGACGCGGCCACAGTCGACTTGAAGCTACAACCCGGATGGGCGGACGTGATGATGGCCACGAGCGTATTCACGCACATGTGGCCGGGCGAGGTGTCCAACTACCTCAAGCAGGTCGGGCCCGGGCTGAAGCGTCGCGGCCGGGGCTATCTGTCCTTCTTCCTTCTCAGTGACCGCTGGTATCGCATGGTCGACGCGGGGGAGGAGCAGGAGTTCCCGCTGCCGTATCGGGGTGATGGGCCGTACCGGTTCATGAACCCCGACAACCCTTTGCACGTAATCGCCTACGAGCAGGACTGGGTCGAGCACCAGGTCGCAGCTGCCGGCTTGTCGATCGTCTCCCTGCGATTTGGCAGCTGGTCCGGCCAGGAGTCAGATGTCTACCAGGACACGGTCGTCGTCCGTCGTGCAGGCTGAGTCCCCGCACCTAGCGTCGAGGGCCGGGCGGTTCTTTCTCTCCTACGCCGGTGACGGGCCTACCGGGGCGACGCCGTTTTCGGGAAGACGGGGCCCGCTGAACTGGGAGTGGTAGAGCGCGGCGTAGGAACCGTCCATCTCGAGCAACTGGTGGTGGTCGCCCTGTTCGACGATTCGGCCCTCCTCCATCACGAGGATCAGATCGGCGTCGCGGATGGTCGAAAGCCGGTGGGCGATGACGAAGCTGGTCCGGTCGGCCCGCAACGCCGACATGGCGTGCTGAACCAGCAGTTCGGTGCGGGTGTCGACCGAGCTGGTCGCCTCGTCGAGGATCAGCAGTGCGGGGTCGGCCAGGAAGGCCCGGGCGATGGTGATCAACTGCTTCTCGCCGGCGCTGATGCTGCCACCTTCGTCGTCGATGACGGTGTCGTATCCGTCGGGGAGGCTCCCGACGAACCGGTCGACGAACGTGGCCCGGGCGGCGGTGAGGATGTCCTCTTCGGGGGCGTCGGGACGCCCGTAGGCGATGTTCTCGCGGATCGTGCCTTTGAAGAGCCAGGTGTCCTGCAGCACCATGCCGATCTGGGACCGCAGGTCTTCGCGGCGGAGCCCGGAAATGTCGATGCCGTCGAGGGTGATACGCCCGGCATCGAGGTCGTAGAACCGCATGATGAGGTTGACCAGCGTGGTCTTGCCTGCGCCGGTCGGTCCGACGATGGCGACCGTCTGGCCGGGCTCGACGCAGAAGCTCACATGTTCGATCAGCGGCTGGTCCTCCTCGTACCGGAAGGACACATCCTCGAACCCCACCCGGCCGTGCGCCTCGGCGGGGGTGGCGGTGATGCCTTCCTCGTCCGGTTCCTCTTCGGCGTCGAGCAGCTCGAAGACCCGTTCCGCCGAAGCGACCCCGGATTGGAGGAGGTTGGCCATCGAGGCTATTTGGGTGACGGGCCGGGTGAACTGTCGGGAGTACTGGATGAACGCCTGCACGTCGCCGAGGGTCATGGTCCCGCTGGCGACCCGCAGGCCGCCCAACACGGCAATGATCACGTAGTTCAGGTTCCCGATGAACATCGTGATCGGCATGATCAGACCGGACAGGAACTGGGCGATGAAGCTGGCCTTGAACAGTTCGTCGTTCTCGACTTCGAAGGTCGCCTGGACTTCGCGCTGGCGGCCGAACACCTTGACGAGAGAATGGCCGGTGAAGGCTTCCTCGATCTGGGCGTTGAGGGTGCCGGTGCGTCGCCACTGGGTGATGAACTGGCTCTGGGACCGTTTCATGATCAGCCCGGCGATCACCATCGTCACCGGGATCGTCACCAGGGCGATGAGGGCGAGGGTGGGGGAGATGTAGATCATCATCCCGACCATGAACACGACCGTCAGCACCGAGGTGAGCAGCTGGCTCATCGTCTGCTGGAGACTCTGGGAGACGTTGTCGATGTCGTTGGTTACCCGGCTCAGGAGTTCACCGCGCGGCTGGCGATCGAAGTAGCGGAGCGGGAGCCGGTTGAGCTTGTCTTCGACTTCGGATCGCATCCGCAGCACCGTGTGCTGAACGACGTCGTTGAGCAGGTATCCCTGCAGGAATCCCAGCAGGGCGGAGAAGGCGTAGAGGCCGATCACGATGAGGAGGACCGTCCCCAGGGCGTTGAAATCGATGCCCTGCCCGGGGATCAGGTCGATGCCACTGATCAAGTCGGCGAACTGGTTCTGCCCCTGCGCCCGGGCGGCCTCGATGGCCTCTGCCTTGCTGATCCCGGCCTGCAGGTTCTTCCCGATGAACCCGGCGAAGATCACGTCGGTAGCCCTTCCCAGCACTTTGGGGCCGGCGGCGGTGAGAGCGACGCTGATCACCCCGGCCACGATCACGGCGATCACCTTGGGACGTTCGGGGCGGAGCCGCTTGACGAGCCGTTTGATGGACGGGCCGAAATTGAGCGGTTTCTGGCCGACCATCCCGCCCCCGAACGGGCCGCCCCGTCCGTGTCCTCCGCCGCCTCCACTGATGCGCTCGGTCTTCTCCATGGTGCGGGGCTCGGTCATGACGCCTCCGCTTCCAGCTGGGAGTCGACGATCTCGGCGTAGGGAGCGCAGGTGGCCAGCAGCTCATCGTGGGTGCCGAGCCCGACCACCCCGCCGTCTTCGAGCACCACGATCTGGTCGGCGTCCATGATGGTTGCCACTCGCTGCGCGACGATGACGACGGTGGCGTCGGCGGTCACCGCATCGAGGGCGTGGCGGAGCCGGGCGTCGGTGGCTACATCGAGGGCGGAGAACGAATCGTCGAACAGGTACACCTCGGGATGGCGGATCAAGGCCCGGGCGATGGCCAGACGCTGCCGCTGGCCGCCCGAGACATTGGTCCCGCCCTGGGCGATAGGAGCTTCGAGCCCTTCGGGCATCGCTTCGACGAAGTCGCGGGCCTGGGCTATCTCGAGCGCTTCCCACATCTCGGCTTCGGTGGCGTCGGGTTTGCCGTAGCGGAGGTTGGAGGCGACGGTACCGGTGAACAGATAGGACTTCTGGGGAACCAGGCCGATTGTCGCCCACAGGGTGTCCGGGTCGATGTCGCGCACGTCGATCCCGTCGACCAGCACCCGTCCTTCCGTGGCGTCGAACAGGCGAGGGATCAGGTTGACCAGGGTGGTCTTGCCCGTCCCGGTCGACCCGATGACGGCGGTGGTCTGCCCGGGCAGGGCGGCGAAACTGATGTTGCTGAGGACCGGTTGGGCAGCCCCGGGGTAGCGGAAACCGACCTGTTCGAACGCCAGGGTGCCGTGGCGGGGGAGTTTGGTGACACCGTCGGTGGGCGGCACCACCGACGGTTCGGTGTCGAGAACTTCACCGATCCGGTCGGCCGACACCGACGCCCGGGGGAGCAGCATGAAGATGAAGGTGGACATCATCACCGCCATCAGGATCTGGATCAGATAGGACAGGAAGGCGGTCAGGGATCCGACCTGCATGGCCCCGCTGTCGACCCGGATGCCTCCGAACCACAGCACGGCAACGCTCGAGGCGTTCATCACCAGCATCACCGCCGGGAAGATGGCGGCCATCCAGCGACCAACGCTGATCGCCACATCGGTGAGGTCGTTGTTGGCCTCGGCGAAGCGGGCGGTCTCGAACTTCTCCCGCACGAACGCCCGCACTACCCGGATGCCGCTGGTCTGTTCGCGTAGCACCTGGTTGACGGTGTCGAGCCGGCGCTGCATCAGCCGGAACCCGGGCACCATCCTGCTGACGATGAACCCGATGATGGCGGCCAGGATCGGGACGAGGGCGCCGACCAGCCAGGACAGACCGACGTCTTCGCGCAGGGCCATGATGACCCCGCCGACCATCATGATCGGGGCGGTGACCAGCATCGTGAAGCTCATCAGGACCAGCATCTGGATCTGCTGGACATCGTTGGTATTGCGGGTCAACAGCGACGGTGCTCCGAAGCGGGCCAGCTCACGGCGCGAGAAGGCCATCACCTGGTGGAAGGTCCCGGAGCGCAGATCCCTCCCGAAGGCCATGGCGGTGCGAGCTCCGAAGTACACAGCGATGATCGTGCTGACGATCTGGACCAGCGAAACGGCCAGCATCAACCCGCCGGTTCGGATGATGTAGCCGGTGTCGCCCAGCACCACCCCGTTGTCGATGATGTCGGCGTTGAGGGCGGGTAGGTACAGCGATGCGATGGTCCCGGCCAGCTGCAGGAATACCACGATGACCATTTCCCGCTTGTAGGGCTGGAGGTACGTGCGGAGTATGCGCCACAGCATCAGGTGGCCGCCTTCTGATCGGCGATGCCGTTCAGCAGGATGGCAACGATCTCCTCGATGGTGAGTTTCTCGCCGGGCGCCATCATCGGCTGCAACCGGGCGAAGAGCAGCCCCTGCAGGGCGGCGGCCGCCCGGGCCGGTTCGATGGTGAGGCGGTCGGCGTGACGTTCGAGGAGGACGGTGAGGGCGGACAGCACCGCCGCGTGCGACCTGGCCACGAACCGCCTGGCTTCCGGTGACGGGCCCGGGGTTGCCGTCGGCATGGTGCGGAGCACGCCGACCAGCACGGTGACCCGGCCGAAGTGGTCCAGCAGGATGCGGGCCCCGTCGCTGAGCTGCTTCTCGAGGGATTTGGTGGGGGAGATGGCGGCCAGCGCAGTGCACACCGGGTCGGGATCCATGCTGACCTTGACGGCCTCGTGGATGACGGCCTTCTTGTCGGCGAATACCCCGAAGATGGTGCCCTCGGCGATGCCGGCCGCTTCGGCCATCTGGCGGGTGGTCACCGACGCCCCCCGCTCGACGAGGAGCGGAATGACGGCCTCGACAATCTCCCGCCTGCGATCTTCGCGGGGGAGGGGCTCGGCCCGGCGTTGCTTGGTTTGCACCGGACGACTGTAACCGAGTGAGCGCTCACTCACAAGCCCGGCTCGGTTGGCTACCCCCTCAGTCCTCCCTTTGCTCGGACGTGGGTTCCCGGGCGGCCTCTGAACGGCTCTTGACCGGTATGTTTGAGAATCATTCAATATAATACGGGACCGTATGGTAATTTAATAGCGATGACGATAAGCCCAGAAGCCAGTACGCCGCGACGGGGACGCCCCCGTGATCCGGCCATCGACCGTGCGATCCTCGAATCGGCCCGATCGGTGCTGGCGCGCAAGGGTTTCACCGGCACCTCGATGGAGGAGATTGCTCACACCGCCGGCGTCGGCAAGGACTCGCTGTACCGGCGGTGGAAATCGAAGGAACAACTCGTGCAGCATCTGCTGTCCGTGCTCGCCGCCGAAAGCGTTCCGGTTCCGGCCCAGGACGATCCCAAGTACGCCCTCTTCGCCTTCCTGCAGGACATCGTGCGGCTGAATCGCCGGTCCGACTTCGGGGCGATCGTTGCGGGGATTGTTGGAGAATCGGCCCGCAATCCGAAACTGGCCGACGGTTTCCGCCGCTTCTGGGAGGAAAGGCGCAGTATCGCCGCCGGAATAGTGCGGCGGATCGTCGATCCGGAGACCTCCGACCAGGAGATCAACGTCATCTTGGACCACCTGTTGGGTCCCATCTACTACCGAATACTTCTCACCGGAGCCGCCATCAGCGATGAGTACCTATGGGATCTCATCGTTGCTGTTTCGTGGCCACCGGGTCAACCAGACAACTAAGCAAGAAGGAAGAACATGAACAACCAAGAACACATCGTCGCAGTGGTCGATTCGACCCACGGCGAGGACTCGACCCTCGACCTGGCTCGCCAGGTCGTCGCACGGGGTGGGCGCGCCACCGTTGTTATCCTCGTCAACGGCGCGAATGCCAAAGATATCCGCCACTTTGCGGAGGCCGAGAACCTCACGTTTCCCGGCGCTCGCGAGATCTACCTCGAGCGACTCTCCAGGATCTACTCCTCCCGGTTAGGCGGCCTGGACACGTCGGCCATCATCGCCGAAGGCGACCACTCCGGCCGGTCCGTCTTCGCCAGCGCCGAGAGGGTCGGCGCCACGACCATCGCTGTACCAAAAAGCCTGGCGCACCGCCCCAGCTGGCGAGGCCCGGTGGCCCACTCGCGGGTGCCGGTGCTTATCGCACCTGTCGCCGGTCCGGGTCGGCAGACCGGAAGGAAGCCGAAGAGGGCGGCATAAACCTCGTCTTATCTCAGGCTCCGGCTGGTTGCCAGTCGACCTCGTAGAGAGGGACGGGGTCGGGGAAGCCCTTCAACCCGATCGACCCCTGGTCGAGGAACCGGATGTCCTTGCCGATGGCCAGGTCCCGTACGGTGCCGGCTACCAGCGTCTGGCCACCCCGGGCGTGGGCGCAGATCCGGGCGGCCAGATTGACGGCCGCCCCGAACAGGTCACGGCTGTCCGCGACCGGTTCGCCGGCGCTGAGACCGATCTTGATGGCGAGTTTCGGGCCGGCATCGGATGCTGCCGCGCTCTGCTGCTGGATGGCGATGGTGGCTTCCACCGCCTTGGTGACCGACACGAAACTGGCGAAGAGTCCGTCGCCGGTGTGCTTGACCTCGTGTCCGCGGTATTGCGTGAGGGCATCCCGAACGATGTCGTTGTGCCGCCGTACCAGACCGACGGCCACCTTGTCGCCGTGGCTGGTGCTGATGTCGGTCGATCCTTCGATGTCGGTGAACATGATGGCCCGCAGTGCCGTGTCGGGTTGGCCTTCGACCACAACCCGGTCGTTTGCGTCGTTGGCGATGTTCCCCATGAACTGGGCCATGGTCGGTGCCGCAACCTCGATGACCTCGTGGGGCATGAGGCCGTGGGCTGCTTTGTGGCACGCGACCAGCGATTCGACGTCGGGCGATTCGGCCAGGCAGAAGGCCTTCCCCTGGGGATCCGAGAACCAGTAGCTCAGAAATCTGACCCCGAACTCGCTCTGCATCTCGAGGTCGTGGCGATGGGCTTCCGCCACGTCGTCGGGAGTCGCGTCGCCGAGGCCGGGGTGGACGTCCATATAGAGAGGCATGGAGGGAGCCTAGGGGGTATTGGTGTCTTGCGCCGCGCGCGCTTGTGCGTTTGTGTAATGTCGATATCGTGACCGAGGCGTCGATTCGTGGCGACCGGGGTCACGCTCGCCGTCCAAATGCGAAGAGGGAGAAATGATGGGTCGCAGAGTATGGGTCCGGTTGGCTGCAATGGTTGCGTTGATGTTGGTTGTAGGAGCGTGTTCGGGCGGGGAGGCCACGCCATCGGACGGAGATGACACCACCACCTCGACAGCGGCGGCTTCGTCTGGCGACACCGTTGCGTCGGAGGACACCACGACAACGACCGAGGCGGGCAGCGAGCCGGCTGCGACCCCGCCAGACGCGGGCAGCGCCACGCTCATCATTGGCGACCAAACATGGACCTTCGATAACTACTACTGCGCTTTCGGGCCCGAGGAGACCGGCAACGAGCGGGTCTCGTTCTCGTCCGGCTCGATCGGCAGCCCCGACGGTGTCCGGCTGCAATTGGACGCCTCGATTCAGGATGTCGACAAACAAGGTCGGTATGAGGGGGAAGGCACCATCCAGAGCGTGACCCTCAACGACATCGAGGACTTTGAGAACCCCAGCGTGGATTTTGGCGCCGTGGAGGGAATAGTGGGTGCTTCCAGTTTCGTGATCCAGGTCGACGGAAACACAGTGACGGTCGAGGCATCCTTTGATGACGGCACGACCGATGAGCGGGAGTCGATCCCGGGGACGCTGGAAGCCACCTGCGGGGGCAGGTAGCCAGTCCCCACGAATGGCCACCAACATTGGGGTCGTTAGGCTTGGGCAATGATGCGAATCGCCATGGCAATCTCGGATCCAACAGCTCTGGCATACCGGGAATCCGGTTGATCTCCACTGCCTGCACCTCGTGACCGAGGACCGACCCGACCGACCGTGGAGTCACGAGGTCCCCGACGGCCCCTGGGACTACGTCGTCATCGGGACTGGCATCGGCGGGATGGCGGCAGCGGCGATGCTCGCCAAACTTGGCCGGCGGGTGCTGGTGCTGGAACAGCACAACATCCCGGGCGGGTTTACCCAGATGTTCAAACGTCCCGGCTATCGCTGGGATGTCGGAGTCCACATCGTCGGGGAGATGTCCCACATGAGCTACCCGGGCCGCCTCCTCGATGCCCTCACCGACGGCCGCCTGCAGTGGGAGTCGGTGGGCGAGATCTACGACGAGTTCAACTTCCCCGACGGTTTCACCATCCAGCTGCCCGACACGCCGGAGAAGTTCCGGGAGACCCTGATCGACTACTTCCCGGCCGAGCGGGCTGGGATCGACGAGTACCTGGCATTGACCCGCACCGCCGCCCGGGCGGCCGCCAAATATCTGCAGGTGCGGGCCATGCCCCGCCTGCTCGCTCCCGGGGGCGGCAAGAAGGCGACGGAAGCCGCCGCCGAACACATCCATGCCACGACCGCCGAGGTCCTGGCCCGGCTGACCGACGATCCCCGGCTGCGGGCGGTGCTGTCGGCCCAGTGGGGGTACTACGGAGCCACCCCGGCCCGATCGTCGTTTGCCATGCACGCTCTGATGGTGCGCCACTTCCTCCACGGCGCGTACTACCCGGTCGGCGGTGCGTCGAGCATCGCCCGGGAGATGCTCGCAACCGTCGCCGGGGCCGGCGGTTGGACCGCAGTGCGGCGCACCGTCGATGAGATCATGGTTCGCAATGGCAGCGTCGCCGGCGTGCGCCTGGCGGACGGGTCGGAAATAGCCGCCAAGCGGGTGATCAGCGCCGCCGGTGCCATCCCCACTTCCGACCTGCTCGAGGAGGGTCTGCCGGGTCCCGGGGACCCGTACCGCGAGGCAGGTCCGGCTCACGTCAGTGTCTACCTGGGGTTCAAGGGCGACACCGCCGCGCACGGTGGTGAGCGGTACTGCCAGTGGTACTTCGACACGTGGGACATGGAGGTAGATACCTGGGACGTGCATCCTGACCGCCCGATCGAGCAAGCTCCGGTCTTGTTCTGCAGTTTCCCCTCGCTCAAAGACCCGACCCATGATCCGGGACCCGAGCAGCGCAACACCGGCGAGTTGATCACGTTCGTCTCGTGGGACTCCTTCTCGCAGTGGTCCGATACGAAATGGAAGAAACGCGGAGCCGCCTACGACGCATTCAAGGAGTCCCTCACCTCGACCTTGCTCGACCAGTACCTCAAGCACTACCCGGGACTGGCCTCGATGGTCGATCACGTGGAGATGTCCACGCCGCTGTCGACCAACCACTTTGCCGTCTCAGCCCGCGGGTCGATTTACGGGCTGGGCACCACACCGGACCGGTTCGACGATCAGTCCGTGCTGCCACGCACCGGGATCAAAGGCCTCTATCTGGGCGGAGCCGACGTTTCGGCCCCGGGCATCGCCGGTGCGCTCGGGGGTGGGGTGATGGCCGCGGCAGCTGCCGAACCGGTTCGGGGAGCGCGCTTCCTGCAGCCGCTCATGAAGCGACCCGTCACGCGGTCCTAGTGGCCAGGTCACCCGCTGCGGCAGAGCGGAGTCGTTCGAGGGAAGCCCACAACAACCAGGCAGCGACGAACAGAACCACCGGAACGCTGGTCAGCCCGTAGCGTTCGACGAAGAGGCCGATCAATCCAGGAACCGTTGCACCTCCGACATTGGCGGCTGCGATCTGAAATCCGACAAAGGTGGCGGCGACGCCGGCGCCGAACCGTCGGGCCGTCAAGAGCATTTGCAGCGGGAACAGGGGACCGTGGGCGAAGCCGGCGAACACCAGGGCAATGACCCCGACCCACACCGTCGGCGACCACCAAAAAAGACCAACCCCCGCCACCGTTGCGGCGGCCGACCAGCGTGACAGGCGGGTCGGATCGACGTCGTGGCCGGCGACTCCGAGGAGCAGGCGCGAAGCCGTGAAACCCACCCAGTATCCGGCCACGACCAATCCGCCGGTTGTTTCGCTCAGTCCGCCCTCCTCGGTGAGATAGGTAAAGGCCCAGGTGCCCAGCCCGGAGGCGAGTCCGGCGTACAGGAAGAAGAACGTGATCGACCAGGCCAATGTCGCAGACCGATGGGGAGACGTCAGGGTGGGCAACGGGTCGGAGGCGACCTCGAGCGATCGGGTGTAGGCCCAGAGTCCGGCCGCGTAGGAGAGCTGGCCGACGGCAAGGATTGCGAACGCTATCCGCCACGAGAGCCCCAGGTAGAGCAGTGCCGTGACGATCAGCGGTCCAATGATCGTGCCAATGCCGAAGGCTCCGTGGATGAACCCCATGGCCCGTGAGCCGTGCCGCACGGCAACATAGGTATTGGTGGCCGCATCGATCTGACCACCCGCCGCCCCGAGAACCGTCGCAGCGACCAGAAACGTGATCCAGCCGGGTGACATGGCCAGCGTGGTGAGCGCTCCTGAGGCAATCAGTGCCGCCCAGATGAGCAGCGAACCGAACTTTGATCGTGCGGCCATCCTCCCGCTGAGCAACGAGGCCACGGTGTACCCGGCACCGTAGGCGAGGGTGACGTAGCCGAGCTCGCCGGTCGAGCGACCAAACTCGTCGGCCAGCGACGGCCAGACCACGCCAAACGAACTCGTGCCCATCCCGAGCAGCACAAAGCCGTAGGAGCAGACAACCAGTATTCGGAAGCGTTGGGTCACGGGGCCAGGCTAGATCCGGCCCGGCCGGGCCCGGTTCTTCCTCGCGGAGTTTCTGCTAGAACGGTGCACGATGACGAGCGATCTCTCCAACCGAGTCGTGCTGATCACCGGGGCTTCGGGTATTGCCGCCGCCGGGGCCAGGCTCTTTGCCGAACGGGGGGCCCCGGTGTTCGTTGTTTCCAGGACCGAGGAGAAGTGTGTGCGGTTGGCCGACGAGATCGTCGCCGCCGGCGGGGCCTGTGGTTGGGCTCGAGCCGACTTGACCCTGGAGGATGAGTCCGACCGGGCCACCCGGCTGTGTCTCGACCGATTTGGTCGCATCGACGGGTTGTTCGCAGTAGCCGGCGGCAGCGGGCGGCGCTTTGGCGACGGGCCCCTGCACGAGATGGATCTGGGTGGATGGGAGGCGACGCTCCGGCTCAACGGCCACCCCGCCTTCCTGGCCGCGCGAAACGCCCTGCGAGCGATGCGGTCCCAGAAGCCGGACGCGAATGGCATTCGAGGTTCGATCGTCCTGGTCACCAGCGTCCTTGCCGAGCATCCGGCCCCCGGGCATTTTGCCACCCACGCCTACGCCGCGATCAAAGGGGCCGAGAACTCGTTCACCAAAGCCCTGGCCGCCTACTACGCCCCCGAGGGGATTCGGGTCAATGCCATCGCGGCCGGACTGGTCAGGACCCCAATGGCCGAGCGGGCCGCAGGAGACCCGCAGATTTCGGCCTACGCGACCCGCAAACAACCCTTGGCCGGTGGTCTCCTCGACGCCGAAGACATCGCGGCAGCGGGCGCCTACCTTCTCGGCGACGGCTCCAAGCGCGTGACCGGCCAGGTGCTCGCCGTCGACGGTGGATGGAGCGTCACCGAGTCGTCCCCATGAATCGGGCCCGGCTGCCGGAAGTCGTCGTCGA
>CAVRAP010000011.1:0-61108 GCA_963718995.1 uncultured Actinomycetota bacterium | reverse complement strand
CTTTGTCGACAGCCCACCCTCTCCGCGTCGCCGCCTCCGGCAGCGCCGCGCCTCTCCCCCCAACGCGAGAGGCCAACTTCACAGCACCCAACCTCCGAGGTGGGAACCCATCCGGTTCCTTCGATGCAAAAGAGACCGCACAACCATCGGCGGGTGGACCCCTTCAAACCAGCCCGGGCTGGAACTCATAGCTTTGGCTACGGGAAGGCCTGGGAAGACCTAAACCCTCCACCCTCTCCGCGTCGCCGCCTCCGGCAGCGCCGCGCCTCTCCCCCCAGCGGGAGAGGCCAACCCACAACAACCCCACAAGCGGCGGGATGCCAACCACACAGCACCAAACCCCCGCGGTGGGAGGCCATCCGTTTCCTTCGATGCAAAAGAGACCGCACGACCATCGGCCGGTACAACCCCCTCACCAGCCCGGGCATGTCATCAGAAACCCGGTAGCGAGCTACGCCGCCCTTCGAGATGAGTTGCACCGGCAGAAGCCAGGAAAACCCAAAGCCTCCACCCTCTCCGCATCGCCGCCTCCGGCAGCGCCGCGCCTCTCCCGCCAATCGGGAAAGGCCAAGAACGGGACTCGCCGTTTCCTTGAATCCCCTGACCCGGGCCGGGATGATCCCTTCTTTCGAGGTAAGAAGACCTCACGACAACCGGCGGTTGCAGCCTCTATCCAGCCCGGGCCGCTGCGCGAGGACACCCTCTCCACCAGGGCACCAGACCGCAACCAGGAAGCCCTACGCGTGTTTGCCGAAGATCAGGGCGACGTTGTGCCCTCCGAAACCGAAGGAGTTGCTCATGACGGTGGATACTTCCATGGGCCGGGCCGTGTTCGGCACGTAGTCGAGGTCGCAATCGGGATCGGGCGTCGTGTAGTTGATGGTCGGAGGCACGATTCCGTCCCGGATTGCCAGGATGCTGGCTACCGCTTCGACGGCGCCTGCTCCTCCAAGGGTATGGCCGGTCATCGACTTCGTTGACGAGATCGCCACGTGCCCGGCAGCCTCTTCGCCCAGAGCCAATTTGATGGCGGCGGTTTCCGTCGAATCGTTGGCGGGCGTCGACGTCCCGTGAGCATTGATGTAGTCGATGTCTTCAGGTTGAATGGCGGCATCCTCGATGGCGGCGGTCATGGCCCGGGCTGCGCCCCGGCCGCCTGGTTTGGGGAGCGTGATGTGGTAGGCATCCGAGGACATGCCGTAGCCGAGGACCTCGGCATAGATGTGCGCACCACGAGCCAGTGCGTAGTCGCGCTCTTCGAGGATCAGCGAGGCCGCACCTTCGGCCATCACGAACCCGTCGCGATTCGCGTCAAACGGCCGGGAGGCCCCCGCCGGGTCATCGTTGCGGGTTGAGAGAGCCCGGGCCTGAGCGAATCCGGCCATGGCATACTCACGGATCGGAGCTTCAACGCCGCCGGCCACCATGACGTCGGCCGCGCCCCGCCGGATCAACTCAGTAGCGTCGCCGATGGCGTTGGCGGAGGCGGCACATGCCGTCACCGTACAACTCACCGGCCCCAGCAGATGGAACCCGATGGAAACATACCCGGCTCCCATATTGGGGATGATTTGGGTGATGGTGTAGGGGCTCATGCGGTCGCCGCCGCGAGTGAACAGGGTTTGCATGGACTCCTGAACGGAGATAATCCCGCCGATACCGCCACCGAGGACCACCCCCGTGCGAAGGCCGGCGTCCGGGTCGTCGGAGTAATCGATTCCGGCGTCGGCCAGCGCCTGCGCCGTTGAGGCATAGAACAACTGAGCGAACCGGTCCATGGTCCGGGCTTCGCGACGGCTCACGTAAACCTCAGGATCGAAATCCTTGAGCTCGCCGGCAATCCGCGCCGCAAACCCCGTCGTGTCGAACGAAGAGATCTCAGCGACACCCGATTCGCCCGCAAGCAGAGCCTTCCAGAAGTCGTCGACGGTGAGTCCGACCGGGGTAACGGCACCAAGTCCGGTTACGACCACCCGCCGGTCGCGCGTTCGCATGGCGGTCTCAGCCGGCCAGCTTCGCTACGACGATGTCCACCGCTTCGCCAACCGTGCCGATCTCTTCTGCTTCTTCGTCGGGAATCTTGACGCCGAACTCGTCCTCGAGCGCCATCAAGAGTTCCACCACGCCGAGCGAATCAACCTCGAGGTCTTCTTCGAACCTGGCTTCTGCGGACACTTTCGACCCGTCGAGACCAAGCTCACTAACGAGCAGATTCTTGATCCGGCTTTCAATTTCCGAGCGTTCCATATTTCCTCCCTTAGAGAGCCATTCCTCCGTCCACGACCAGGACCTGACCGGTGACGTAGGCAGCTTCGTCCGAGGCAAGATAGCCGACGGTCGATGCGACCTCGCGCGGAAGTCCGAACCTGCCAACGGCGATCGAGGCGGATGCAGCTGTGCGTACGTCATCGGACAGATCGTTCGTCATGTCCGTATCGATGAAGCCGGGAGCTACCGCGTTGACGGTGATTCCCCGCGACCCCACTTCTTTCGCCACCGATTTGGTGAAACCGATAATGCCAGCTTTCGATGCTGCGTAGTTGGCCTGACCGGCGTTACCGCCGAGACCGGCCACTGAGCTGACGTTGATGATCCTCCCCCATTTTGAGCGCACCATGGGCCGGAGGGCCGCCTTGCTGCACAGGAACACTGATCGAAGATTGGTGACCATGACCCGGTCCCAGTCGGCCGGGTCCATGCGAAGCACCAACCCGTCGCGTGTGATACCCGCGTTGTTGACCAGGACCTCGACCGGACCCAGTTGAGCGGTCACTTCCGAGAACAACCGATTAACTTCGTCAACGTCTCCAACGTCCGCTTTGATGGCCATGGCCTCGCGCCCGGTCGACGTGATTTCCTCCACTACTTTGGCGGCCGCGGCGTCGTTGCCTGCGTAGTTGATGGCGACCCGATTCCCCCGGGTAGCCAGTTCGAGGGCGACAGCCCGACCGATGCCGCGCGAGCCTCCCGTGACGAGTGCGACCCGCGTCACCCGACCCTCCGCCCGTCCCCGTAGAAGGCGACATTGGATTCGAGTAACTGCTGAGCCGTCTTTTCGGATGGGGGCAAGTGAGCATCGCTCAAACCGAGCGGTTCGACTCTGGCTCCCCAGCGCACCACGGCCGCCGCCCAGGTGAGACCGGCCCCGAAGGCGGCAAAGACAAGGTTGGCTCCCGGCGCGATCCGCCCTTCCTCGAGAGCTTCGGTGAGGGCGATCGGAATGGTGGCTGCCGAGGTGTTGCCGTAGGAGGCGATGTTCACAAAGACCTGTTCGGGAGTCAGCTTCAGCTTGCGGGCGGTGGCATCGATGATGCGGATATTCGCCTGATGGGGAATGAGGAGATCGACGTCTTCGACCGAAAGACCCGCTTGCTCGACAACGCGGGCGGAAGCTTCACCCATGGCCGTCACGGCCCGCTTGAACACTTCGGGTCCGTCCATATGGATCGCGTATTCGCTCGGATCACCTTGGTATCGATTACCGGCCGTGCCGACGCCGGGTACGCAGAGAATCCCGGCGACGGAACCATCGGTTCCGATCTCAACAGTCTGCAGGCCGACGGGTTCATCGGTTGCTTCGAGCACCACTGCTCCCGCACCGTCGCCAAACAGCACGGCGGTTGCCCGGTCGGTGAAATCGAGGAGATGCGAGAGTTTCTCCGCTCCGATCACCAGGACCTTGTGGTGCCCTCCACCCTTGACCATCTGGGTTGCCACATTCAAGGCGTAAATCCATCCAGAACATGCAGCGTTGAGATCGAATACCGCAGCATTGGTTGCGCCAAGTTTCGCCTGAACGATGGAAGCAGCGCTCGGGATAACAACATCAGCGGTGCACGTGGCCAGCACAATCAGATCGATGTCGGTGGGCTGCAGACCGGCCGCAGCGAGGGCCTGACGAGATGCGACCACGGCCATATCAGAGACGTTGACATGGGCAACACGGCGCTCCTTGATCCCGGTACGAGTGGTGATCCAGTCGTCGGTCGTGTCTGTCAATTCCTCGAGATCGCTGTTCGACAGAACCGAGGGTGGAATGCATTTCCCCCACCCGGTGATTTCCGCGTACCGCATCGTCACTTCCTCATCCGCTCGACTGCTGCAGTTGGTCGGCGACCGCGGCCGCCGAGTCCAGGTCGTTGACGACCAGCACTTCCCGGTCCGACGTTGAACGTCTGGCCATGCCTGCGGTCACATCGCCCGGTCCCACATGCACAAACGCGTCGACCGTCCCCGCCATGTCTTCGAGGCTCTCGGAAAACCGGACCGGCGACTCGACCTGGCGGGCCAGGAGGTCACATACCTCGGAAGGCGTGGAGGGGCGAGCGGTCACGTTCGCCCACACTGGAAACGACGATAACCCAGGTGTCACTGTATGGAGTGTTTCTCTCAGGTCTTCGGTTGCAGACGCCATCAGCGGAGAGTGGAACGCACCGGCCACGTTGAGCCGAGCGATGCGGCGAGCGCCTAACTCGCGACCGTGCGAGGCAAGCCAATCAAGATCTGCTTCTGCGCCCGCCAGCACGACCTGGCCGGGAGCGTTCACGTTGGCTACCCACAAGCGGCCGCCCGCCTCACGCCGGGTGCGGGCGATCATTTCGGCGGTCTCGGCGTCGCATCCGAGCAGAGCGGCCATGCCGGACCGCTGCCCGGCGGCCGCCTCGGCCATGGACCGCCCCCGATCGGCCACAACCCGAAGGCCGGTATCGAAGTCGAAAACGCCTGCCGCCACCAGAGCCGTGTACTCACCGAGCGAGTGGCCGGCTGCTGCGGACGGGCTCGCCGGGCCCAGCAGGCGAGAGAACTCGTCCCACAGCGCGTAGGCCACGGCGAATAGCGCCGGCTGGGCGCGATCGGTCCGGGTGAGTTCCGTTTCCGGGCCCCGGAGACATACGTCGCGCAGCGACCAGCCCAGAAGATCATCGGCACCCGGTCCCAACAGATCGGGACGAAGCTCGAAGAGCTCAGCTCCCATCCCGACGTGCTGGCTTCCCTGCCCGGGAAAGAGAACTGCGAACCGCATAGGGAGTGAGACTAGGAGAGACGCAGGGGGGTTACCCGCCCATCGCGTCGACCAGTGCCAATAGCCGGTCGACGTCGGCGGCGTCCACGTCCCGGTGGGTCACCAATCGTACGAGGTGAGGTCCGAGCATCCCGATGAGGATGCCTTGGCGATGTAAACGCTCCGCCAGATCGGCCGCCGAAAAAGGAAACGTCCGGGCGTCGACGACAACCATATTGGTTTGAACCTTTGCTACATCTACCGCATCCGGGTAGCGGTCGGCAAGACCTTCCGCTAGCCGGCGAGCGACTTCGTGGTCTTCGCCGATCCGGGCGCGGTCCCGCAATGCGATGCGGGCCGGCGCGGCGATAACCCCTACCTGGCGCATCCCCCCGCCCAGCCGCTTGCGGATGTACCGGGCTTCGCCGATCACCTCTTCGGTGCCGCAGAGAACCGATCCGATCGGTGCACCAAGTCCCTTCGAAAAACAGAACTGGATGGTGTCGGCCAGAGCGGCATATTCGGCAGCCGAGATCCCCGAGGCAGTCGCCGCGTTGAAGATGCGGGCCCCGTCGATATGAACCGACAATCCCCCTTGTCGAGCGACTGATGTGGTCGCAACCATCATGTCGAAGGGCACGACGGTCCCACCCGACACGTTGTGGGTGTTCTCCCAGACGAGCATCGAGATCCGCGGCATGTGAAAGTCGGACTGAGCGATCGCAGCGCCAACTTCTTCGGCTGTCATCTGACCTCCCGGCCCGGGAAGAGTCCGAAACTGGACTCCCGACACGGCTGCGGCTGCCGCCACCTCGTGATTGCGTACGTGTGCGGCCTCGACGCAGAGCACCTCGTCCCCCGGTCGGGTCAACGCTCCGATGGCCAGTTGGTTACCCATGCTGCCGGTCGGCACGAACACCGCCGCGGGTTTCCCCACCACCGCCGCCGACTCCTCTTCCAGGGCATTGACCGTCGGATCTTCCCCGTAGACATCGTCGCCGACCTCGGCTTCGGCCATGGCTTTGCGCATTTCCCTAGTCGGTCGGGTGACCGTATCGGATCGAAAGTCGGCGATCCCGTCGCTGAAAGCCATCGTCGGCACCTTCCCTAGTTGACGTTTCGGCCAGGGTACTCACCGGATCGGGAGCCACCATCAACGCCCTCTGTGGCTCATGTGTGGCTCCTCAAGCGCAAAAGAGGTAACCTCGCGACCTTCACCCCAACAAGGATTTTCTTTCATCCGCGTGGACATTCCTACCCTCCCCGGGGTCGAACTCCGGGTTCCCCAGGCCTTTTCTCGTTTGTACGACATCGCCTACAACCTCTGGTGGTCGTGGGATGCCATGAACCAGATCTGGCGGTCGATCAATCCGGACCTCTGGACCCAGTACCGCAACCCGGTCGAGATGCTGTCGGCGGTCGATCCGGTGACCTGGAAGTCGCTCGAGGACAGCGAGGTTTTCCAAGATCAGTACGCCGACACGATCCGCCGGTTCGATGAGTACATGGACGCAAAGGACACATGGTGGAATCGGCACCACGCCGACGAGATCAGTGGTCCCGTCGCCTATCTGTGTGCCGAGCATGGAGTGCATAGCTCGATGCCCATCTACTCCGGCGGTCTTGGTGTACTCGCCGGTGACCACACCAAGTCCGCATCCGATCTCGGTGTGCCGTTCGTCGCCGTCGGATTGCTCTACCGGCGCGGCTACTTTCGCCAGGAAATCGAAGTAGCCGGCGATCAGCAGCACATGTACCCCGTTCTCGACACAACGCGTCTGCCCGTTCTGCCCGTTGCGGCCCGGGGTGGCCAGCTCAAAGTCGAAATCGAGTTCCCGGGGCGCACCGTCCTCGCAGCCGTCTGGAAGATGCAGGTCGGCCGGGTACCCATCCTGCTCCTCGATACGGACATCCCGGAAAACGCAGACGCCGACCGCCCCATCACGCACATGCTGTACGTGCGGGGCCGCGAAATGCGTTTCGCCCAGGAATACATCCTCGGAGTCGGCGCGGTGCGTGCCCTCAAGGCCCTCGATATCAAGCCTGCGACCTGGCACGTAAACGAAGGTCACGCAGCCATGAGCTTGCTCGAACGCCTGGCCGACATTGTGAAATCGGGTGCAACTCTCGAAGAGGCCGAAACTGATGTGAAGTCCAACACGCTCTTCACACTGCACACGCCGGTGCCGGCCGGGAACGAAGTGTTCGACATGCCGCTCGTCGAGAAATACCTGAGCGAATGGCCGCACCGGGTCGGGCGCGACATGGCCTACATGTCCCACATGGGGAGTTCCCGCGACGGAGAGAACGATCGTTTTGACCTGGGTGCCCTCGCCATCCGGCTCTCCTCGTTCGTCAATGGTGTCAGCCAGCGGCATGCCGCCGTGGCCAACAATGACTGGGGCCATCTTCTCGGAGGAGATGTTGTGCACGGCATCACCAACGGCGTTCATACGCCGTCCTGGATCAGCCGCGGAAACAAGCGATTGCTCATCGAGGTCGTCGGAGCCGATTGGCTGGACCAGCTCATCGAAGATCCGACCGTGGTCGAGAAGCTGCGCGACGTGCCCGACGCACGGATCTGGGAGGATCACCTGGCCAGAAAAAGGCTCCTGACCCGTTTCGGGCGCGGTCGCATGCGGCGCCAATTCGCCCGTCACGGTGCTTCGCCCGATGAGCTGCGAGCCATCGACACCTTGCTTCCACCAGATCGCTTGACCATCGGGTTTGCCCGGCGTTTCGCAACGTACAAACGAGCGGTGCTGATGTTCCACAACATTCCGTGGCTCCAAGCCATCCTGACCAACCCCGAGCGACCCGCCCAGGTCGTTTTCGCCGGGAAAGCCCACCCGGCCGACAAGCTGGGTCAGGAGTTCATCCGCCGTATCGTCGAGTTGTCCAAGAGCCCGGAGCTGACCGGGCACATCTATTTCCTCGAGGACTACGACATCCGGATGGGCCGGTTCCTGACCCAGGGTGTCGACGTCTGGCTCAACAACCCCCGCCCGCCGCAGGAGGCATCCGGCACGTCGGGTATGAAGGCAGCCATGAACGGCAGCCTCAACCTTTCGGTCCTGGATGGCTGGTGGGCCGAGGGCTTCAACGGCAAGAACGGCTGGGCCTTCGGTCTGGAATGGGGCAACGGCGACCACCAGGCTCAGGACAACGAGGATGCCCTGGCCCTGTACAGAATCCTGCAGGATGAGATCGTTCCCCGTTTCTACGACCGGGACGAATCGGGAACACCCGTCGCCTGGGTGGAGATGATGAAAGAAGCCATGATCTCCACATTGATGCACTTCAGCACCAACCGGATGGTCAAGCAGTACACCGAAGAGGCCTACGTGCCGCTCGGCAAGCGACTGGGGAGCTAGAGGGTGGAAGCTCGTTAGGACTCAGTCGAGCCCACTTCCTTCATTTCCTTTCAGAGTTTGTCCAACGCAGTGCGAATGCCGCGCACTGCCTGGCCGATACGGTGCTCATTCTCGACCAGGGCAAAACGGACGAACCCTTCGCCGTGCGGACCAAACCCCATGCCTGGGCTCACCGCGACTTTCGCCTCCTTCATCAACATGATGGTGAAATCGAGCGATCCCATCTCCGCATAGGGCTCCGGGATCGGCGCCCACACGAACATCGTGCCGCGCGGTTTCGGGAACTTCCATCCGGCTCGATCGAGCCCGTCGACCAACGTGTCGCGACGGCGTCGGTACACCTCGTTCACTTCGCCGACGAACTCATCCCCCTCGTTGAGAGCAATGATCGAGGCAATCTGGATGGGTTGAAACGTCCCGTAATCCAGGTATGACTTCAGTTTGCCCAGGGCGGCCACCATCTCGGGGTTGCCGACGACAAATCCAACCCGCCACCCCGCCATCGAATGGCCTTTGGTGAGGGTGTACAACTCAACCCCTACCTCTTTGGCTCCCGGGACCTCGAGCAGGCTGGGTGGCTTGTATCCGTCGAACGCTATGTCGGCGTAGGCGAAGTCATGAATCAGCATGATCTCGTGCTCACGGGCGAAGTCAACCAACCTCTCGAAGAAGGACAGATCGACGCAAGCAGTGGTGGGATTGTGCGGAAAAGAGGTGAGGATCACCCGGGCTCGCGGCCAGGTCTCCTGGAAACTCGCTTGCATGCGCTCGAAGAAGTCGTCGTCCAGAGAAAGCGGGACCCGGATCACCTCTGCCCCTGCCAACACCGGTGCGTAGATATGAATCGGGTAGCTGGGCTCCGGAACCATCGCAACGTCGCCGGGTTGCACCAGTGCCCACATCAGGTGCGAGAGCCCTTCCTTGGCGCCGATGGTGGTGATGACCTCCGTGTCGGGATCCAGGTCGACGCCGAAGCGGCGCTGATACCGATCGGCGACGGCCTTCCGCAGATTCGGAATGCCTCGCGAGGCGGAATAGCGATGGTTGCGAGGATTGCGGGCCGCCTCAACCAGCTTCTCAACCACCTCGGGCCGGGTGGGAATATCCGGGTTGCCGAACCCCAGGTCGATGATGTCTTCTCCCGCCCGACGCGCCTGGAGCTTCAGTTCGTTGACTGTCGCAAAGACATACGGCGGCAGATTGTTGATACGGCGAAATTCCACTCTGGTGACCTCCCGAGCACGCCAAGGGTACCAACTCATCCGGCCCGCCCGTTGCATCTCGAACAGGGAGCGGGCCATCCCCGCCTCGACGGCGAGAACGACACCACCCGGGTCATGCGTTTTGCTGACGTTGGCGCCGGACGAGCGGAGCCGGAGGCCCTCATTCGGGCGTAGTGCCATGTGCGGGGCGGTTGCTCGGGATCCCGGCGTTCGCGCCTGCTATCCGAGCAGTGGACGAACCTCATCGACGAAAAGACCCCAGGAGTCCCAGCCCGGTGCGGACAGGAGAGACAAGACCAGTTCGTCCGCCCCCGCATCCACGAATGCACGCAGCTGGTCCCCGACGCCTTCAACGGTCCCCGCCACCAGGCGGTCCGCGTCGTCGCGCGTCGCCAACCACTCCCCCAACTGTTCTTCATTGGGAGCCAGCAAGACCTGTCCCCCCCAGCTCACTTCAAAAGGTCGGCCGGCTTGGGCACGAATCTCAGCGGCATCTCGAGCCAATTGCTCGGCAGTGCCACCCCAGGCGTTCCACCCATCGGCGACATCCGCGGCTACGGCCCGGACGGCCATGGAACGTCCCCCCACCCAGGTCTTGGGGATGGCAATCCCCGGCAGCTGCAGCTGCGGAGCGTGCAGTGCCTCGATGGTTTCCCGAACCGAGCCGATCCTCTCGTCGGCACTGCGGAAAGGCAGGCCGTAGGCCTCGAATTCAGGCTTCGACATCGAGTCCCCGGCTCCCAGCCCCAGAGTCAGCCGTCCACCGCTGATGGCCTGAGCAGACCAGGCTGCCTTTGCGGTTGTCCAGGCGGGCCGGATCGGCGCCCGGATCACGAGCGTCCCGATGTTGATCCGACTCGTTGCCGCCGCGACAGCGCCCAGGGCAACAAAACCTTCGAAAATCGGCCGATCGGGTTTCCCCAGCGGAAAGAGATGGTCAAAAACGTACACCCCATCGAACCCGAGGTTTTCCGCCCGCCGGGCCGCATCGAGCATGGGATCCGCCTCGTCACGGAATTGTGGAAGCGTTACGGAGATTCTGGCGGTCATCGCCCGAGCAGCCGGTCGAGGGTCCAACGCACTCGCATCGGCACAAAACGGACGGCCACATCGAACAGGTTGTTGACGAATTCGAGGACGTCGAGCGACCCGTCCCAATGCTCGACAACAACGTCCTCTCCGGCGGTCCGGATCAGATGATGGACGGCGAAAATGGCAACGAACAGGTCGTCCGACCGGCCCAGCACCGGGATGAGATCCGGCACGAAGTCGATGGGGGATGCGACGTAGGCGAGCGCGGCGCCGGCCAAAGCCTTGCTCCGAGCCGGGACCCGGGGGTCGCGAATCAACCGGCCGAGCAGCTTGATCAGGTTCGGCAGGGCCAGCGTCGCTTCTTTCACCCGGTTGCGGGTGTCCGGCCAACGCCGTCCCTCAGGCCCGATGACGGCATCGGGGCGCAACGGTTCATCCACGAGCCAACTCCGCTGCGGCCAACCCTGCCCCAACGATCCCGGCGTCCTCGCCCAACCGGGCCGGAAGGAGCGGGGTAGGTGTGCGAAAACGAGATCCCTCCAGAGCTTCGATCATCGCGTCGCGGGCCGGTTGGAGCAGCAGGTCACCTGCCCGGGCGGCCCCGCCGCCAACGACGATCACATCCGGATCCAAGAGCACGACCAGGCTCGCAAGACCTATGCCCAGCCATGAGCCCATCTCCGACACAGCGTGGACTGCCGGTACATCGCCCCGGAGCGCAGCCTCGGTCAGGTGGACCCCGCCCGCCAACTCATGCTCAGCAAGCTGCGCCGTGAGTCCCGATGGATCTGCAGCCACGAGATCCCGGGCGATTTGATCGAGGCGCCGTCCCGAGGCGAATGTCTCCCAACAGCCCCGCTGTCCGCACGTGCACTGTGGGCCGCCGACGTCGATCACCATATGCCCGACCTCTCCGGCGAAGGAACGCCCCCGATAGATGTCCCCGTCGATCACGATGCCTCCCCCGATGCCGGTCCCGAGCGTCACCAGCATCACATGGTGGTGACCGCGGCCGGCGCCCATCCGGGATTCGGCCAGGGCGGCCAGGTTCGCATCGTTGTCCACCACAACAGGAAGGCCGAAACGAGCTTCGAGGAGTTCCTTGAACGGGATGTCCCGGCCGACCACGTTGGGACCCCACACGAGCCGGCCATCCGGCCAACTCACCAGTCCGGCTGCACCCAGACCGATCGCTGCAACGTCCGACCGCATCAGCTTCGCGGCCAGTTCGAGCGGATCCTCCTCCATGGCGGCCTGATGGACCGGTCTATCCACCGTGATCTTCTCGACAAGAGTGCCCGGGCCGTCCAGGAGGCCGGCCGACATCTTGGTTCCGCCGAGGTCAATGCCAATGGTCTTCACAGGCGTTCAGAGTAGCGAGACGGCCCTCTTGACCCGCTCAACGTTCCCCCGGAGCCGGCCGCGCATCGGTCGGCCGTTCTCTCCAGACCGGAAGCGCTGGACCGTTACTCGAGCGGGATCCGCTTCGGGCCTTTTTCAGGCGGGTCCTCGGACCCGGCGCGAGTTGCCGACGCCAACTCCTCGAAGAAACCCTCGACACCTCGCAAGACTTCGACGCCGGCCTTGAGCAGATGAATGGCCACCCGCCGCCCTCCCCTGATCAGGCCTTGTCCCAACGAAGATGTATCGGTCACGTCACTTCCCCCGATGCTCGCTGAATCTCACCCTGAGGACTCCGTCGTCCAGTTTGGCACCGATGACCTCACGACGGTGCAGCGAATCCGGCAACACAAACGACCGGCGATAGGCCCCCACGGTGATGTACACCTCGTGTCCGTCTCGAACCACGTCGACCTCTTCCTTGGCGACGAACGGCATGTCGATCTCGAGCGCTATCTGATTCGGCTCCTCAACCACACGAAACGGCCGGCGACCGGCGAACCCGACCGCAGGATCGTTGTCGCCGTAGAGCTCGCCACCGAGGATTCGGAGCTTGTCGGCGCCGGTCATCTCTTCATCGAACAAACGCAAGCGCAACACCGGCACGTCTGCAAATGACCGCTCGATGTCCTTCAAGTGTTCGCCCTGGATCTCCTGCCAGCGACTGAAATAGGGGTCCGAGAGATCGTCGGGCAAGATCCGGTTTACGACAACGCTGTCGATGGCGTAGCCGAACAGCGAAAGGTAGGTGTAGGTCCGCCTGGCTTCGCTCACCACCATCTTTTCCGGGTTGACGACGAGACGGGCAGTCGTGATCTCCGGGTTGAGCAGTAACCGGCGGGCCCTCTCAATGGCAAAGAAGACATTCTCGGCAGCGTCGTACACCTCGTCGCCGGGAATCGGCATGCTCGTCATCCGGCTCAATACGGGTCGGGCTGCCTTCATAACTCGCTTCTGCGTGAGGAATACGCGATCGAAGTACCACGAGAGCACTTCAGGCAAGCTCAGCAACCGGAGCGTTTCGGCAGTCGGGGCGCAATCGACGATCAGCGTGTCGTAGTGGCCGGACGCGGCGTGACGCTGGACCTCGACCAGGGCGAACAACTCGTCCATTCCCGGGAAGACGAGAAACTCTTCGGCCTCAAGGCCTCGCACGCCTCCCCAGTCGAGGATGGCCATGAGCTGGTCGCGGATCTCGCCCCAATACGCCTCCAGCCTGCTCTGCGTGTCAATCTGCTGGCCATCGAGATCCCCGCTGAGGTGTCTGGGCTCGTCGCCAAGGGCCACCTCGAAGGCGTCGGCAAGGCTGTGGGCCGGATCGGTTGATAGAACCAGAGTCCTATGACCCGCATCGGCAGCGCGCAAAGCGGTGGCGGCCGCCACCGTGGTTTTTCCGACGCCCCCCTTGCCGGTGACCAGAACGATGCGCATCAGTCGGCTGAGAGCTCTTCAACCCGCCTCTTGAGTCCTCGCAAGGCTGTGCTGATCAGCTGTTTCTCGGCCTGGCGGCGCAGGAACCCGGGTACCTTGAACTCCGGCTCAACCATCAACGCATATACAACGTCGGTTTCGCCACCTTCGAGTTCGGTGAGTTCGTAGGAACCAACCATCTGTTTGATGTCCTCACCCGGCACGGCGGTCCAGGACATACGCAACGGCGGTTCGTGCACGTAGTCGAGGTCGTAAGCGATTTCTTTGATCATGGCGTCGACCAGGAAGTGGGCGCGCTTAGGTCGATCGTCTCCGCCGCGTTCGAGGATCTCGACTTCCCGCATCGCGGTGATCCACTCCGGATACAGCTCGAGATCGGCAAGGACCTCAAAGATGAATTCGGGTGAAGCAGGGATTTCGATGCTTTGGACAGTTCCCTCCGCCATGATGCTTCGTACTCCTTCTACCGTTTGTTCAGTCAAGGGTAGCGATCCGCCGGAGAACAAAAGGGTGATCAGGGGTGGTGCATCGCGCGCTTCGTTGCGCGGAAGTACCCCACATTCACGCAATGCGTCTTCCCAAGCCGCCACCGGCTGGCCCGGGGTTGGTGAATATCTCCGAAGTAATGGAACCCCGGTTGATGTTCCATCACGTAGTCAAGGATGGCAGCTGAGCTCCCTTCGGCTCGACCGGTGATGACGTCGGTGTGGAGGGAGGCAATGGCCGGCGGCATATGCGAACACAAGATCTCGACCGGACCGAGGCGCTCCAGTTTTTCGGCCATGTCCACTTCGGATACCTCCCCAGCCACACCCAGTGGGGTTGGGGCTCCTCCGCCGACGAATCCAACCCGAAAACCCTCGATCTCAACGACTTCGCCATCGACGAAGGTCGACCCTGCCGGTAGACACGCCTGCAATGCCTCCGGCCAATCGACGTTGCCGTACGTCACATAGGAAACGCCCCCTTCCAACGCACGACCGGTGTCCTGATATTGCTCCCGTACCCGCTCTCCGATCTGCCTGCGGATCTCCGACTCGCGCCCGGCCATCTGCTCCCGCCACAAGGCCCGGGACCCCTCGTAGTCGCCGATGGCGCGGAAGCGGGCTACCTGCATGACAAACGCCTTGCCCAGTACCTCTGCAGCAATGCCATCCATCGTCCGATAGTCGACGTAGTTGATGAGATCGCCGAGTACCAAGAGGGGTTCGCCCGATCGAGCCAGTTCCGCCAGCGCGTCGAATGCACCATGCACATCGGCCACTATCTGCATCAGAGCCGGCCCGCTCCACCGGACCCGTCCGTCCTTCCGGCGTACCAGGCGGCAACCGCAGCGGCAGCCATCGCCCCGACCGTCGCAAGCCAGAGATTCCAACCCGCGTACGCGGCAGATAGCCCGCCCATGCCAAAAGCGATTGAAGCGGCAATGCCTCTTTGGGCATTGGCACCCCGGCGCCGTTCGGAACCGCGACCGCCCTGCAGCATCGCCCAGGCGATCAACGCCAGCAGGCCGAGGCCGAGAGCTATCGCGAATACCCACCGCATCAGGCCTGGCCCCGCAGCGTCACCGCCAGGATCATCGTGACCATCGCCGATCCCACCAGCGCAGTGATCACTCTGGGCTTGAGCAGAAGCGACTTCATCTCCTGGCCTTCGGCGATTCGATACGCGTCGAACGCCGCCGCTACCCATACTCCAAGCGCTTGGAGAAGGAGAGGCCACCCGAAGCTTCCGACGCCGGTTGCCACCAGGCCAATCCCGAAACCGAGTGACATGAGAGCGAGCCCACTAATGGCCGAGCCAAGCAAACTTTGCTTGGCGTAGACGTGTCCGAGTCCCGGAAACATGACGGAACGGAACAGAGCTTGTTGAGGATCGACCAAGACCCGCTCTTCGACGACAGCTCCAAAAGAGCGAAAGATGGAAGTGCCACACGCGGCACACGCCTCCACCGCCAGCGGGTTGGTGACTTCACACACCGAGCAAACCCAGATGTCGCTCCTCGGTGGCGCCGTACCTTCTGGATGGCCATCGGCAGGTACAGCGTCCGGTGATGGCGGCGTCACAACATCCTCGAGCGCGGCGGTTGGAGGCTCGACCAGATCTCCTGCCGTGGCCAGAACCTCGGTCTCATCGACCTGATCACCGAGGGGCGCGAAGCACTGCCCGCACCACACGGCCGAGGGCGGGTTGCGGGCGCCACATTGACTACAAACAACCGGTTCCGCCATGAGAACAGGGTAACCGCCCACCCTCCGCCAGCACGGTCTTCAGCCCCCGACCGTCAACCAACCGCATCCATTTTGTCAAGGGCGTTGTGCATCTCGGAGCGGACCGCCGGATCGGTTTCGGAGAGCTGCGCAACGTCGAGGGCATCCGCCGCGACGGCACCACCAATACGCCCAAGGGCCCACGCGGCATGTGAGCGAAGCATCGGCCGGCTCGCAGCCAGGTAGCTGCTCACAATCGGAATGGCCGAGGAGGAACCACTATGGCCGAGCGCAATAAGCGCATTGCGGCGCAGGTAGTCCGGATCGTTGCGGGGCACGTAGAAGTGCGCATAGGTGCTCAGGAGAGTCGCATCCTCTTCGGCCAACACTTTGAGGAGATCAACGCCTTCTCCCCCGGCGGGAGCAAGATCCAGCCAGCGTCGGCCGGGCGGACAAGCATCGAGACATGCGTCGCACCCGTACAGCCGATCTCCCCAAGCTTCTCTGATCGGCACGGGGACGACGCCCGGCATCTGCGCCCAATAGGAAATGCATAGGGTCGCGTCGATGGTCCCCTCTTGGTCGAGGGCCCCGGTTGGACAGGCCGGAATGCAGGCTACGCAGGTCCCGCAGTCCCTTTTCATCGCCACGGCTACCGGCAGCTCGGCGTCGGTTGCCACGGATCCGAGCAGGGTCCACGGTCCATATTTGGGGGTGAGCACCATGGTGCTCTTGCCCCACCAGGCGATCCCGGCTCGAACCGCCGCCGCCCGATCGACCAGGCGGTTGTCATCGATCAGGATCTCGGCCCGATGGCCGGCACTCCGCAGAACGTCAGCGACCGCTTCGAGTCCGCGCCGCAGCGGCGCATAGTGATCCGAGGTCGCAAACCTGGCGACCCGGCCGTGATTCCGCCGGAACGGACCCGGGGATCCCGCCGCCGGCACGTAGCTCGAAGCTCCCACGACCAGACGTTCGGCCCACGGAAAAGACTGTTTGATGTCTGTGGCGACGACCGTATCGGCGTACGTGAACCGCAACCGGCCCGATTGGCCGCCTGCTATGCGGCGGTCCATTTCGGCCCGAACATCGACGAAGGGGCCGGTGCCGCAGATCCCGAGACCTATCAACCCGCCGGCCGCGCCCGTTTCCTGGAGTCGGGTAACGATGTCGTACACCCGGGCAGGTTATCGGAGCCGATACCGAAGGGGGTGTGGCGGCCGATCGGACCTATGATTCCAGGATGCCCGACCAGCTCAATCGAACCAGCCGACGTATCACGGAACCAGCCTCGCAAGGCGCCTCGCAAGCCATGCTGTTCGCGACCGGCCTGAGCGAAGCCGACATGGCCAAGGCACAGGTGGGCATTGCCAGCATGTGGTACGAGGGCAACTCCTGCAACATGCACCTGGACCAGTTGGCCGCCGCAGCCAAAGAAGGCGTGGTGGCCGCCGGGATGGTCGGGATGCGCTTCAACACGATCGGCGTGTCCGACGGCATCTCGATGGGGACGGAAGGGATGAGCTATTCGCTCCAGTCGCGCGATCTCATCGCCGACTCGATCGAGACAGTCATGCGGGCGCAGTGGTACGACGCCAACATCTCCATTCCCGGCTGCGACAAGAACATGCCGGGTGCGCTGATGGCGATGGGGCGCGTCGACCGCCCGTCTCTGATGGTCTACGGGGGGACCATCCGGGCGGGAATGGGCCTTTCCGGCGTGCCGCTCGACATCGTCTCCGCCTTCCAGTCGTACGGGGAGTTCATCGCCGGTCGCATCTCCGAATCCGAGCGAATCGACATCGTCCGCCATGCCTGCCCGGGCGCGGGTGCCTGCGGCGGCATGTACACGGCCAACACGATGGCAGCCGCCATCGAAGCCCTCGGCATGAGCCTGCCCTACAGCTCGTCGATCCCCGCCAACGATCCGGCCAAGCTGGACGAGTGTTTCCGGGCCGGTGCGGCCATCCGTGGCCTACTCGAGACCAACACCACGCCGACCGACATCATGACCCGGGCCGCTTTCGAGAATGCGATCACTCTGACCATGGTTTTGGGTGGCTCGACCAATGCGGTTCTGCACCTGCTGGCCATGGCGCGCTCGGTTGACGTGTCTTTGGATCTCGATGATTTTCAGGCCATCAGCGACCGGGTTCCGTTTCTGGCCGACCTCAAACCCAGCGGACGGTACGTGATGGAGGATCTCCACCGGGTGGGCGGAACCCCGGCCGTCCTCAAAGTGCTTCTGGAGCACGATGTGCTGCACGGCGATTGTCTGACGGTGACCGGACGAACGATGGCCGAGAACCTGGCCGATCTGCCGGGCCTGGCCGATCACCAGGATGTGATCCGGCCGTGGGCGGAACCCATCAAGCCGACCGGGCACATCTCGATTCTGCGTGGCAGCCTGGCTCCCGACGGTGCCGTAGCCAAGATCACCGGCAAGGAAGGCCTCCGATTCACCGGACGAGCCCGGCCGTTTGATCGGGAAGAAGCCATGCTGGCTTCGTTGGAGCGCGGTGACATCCATCCCGGCGATGTGGTGATCATCCGCTACGAAGGCCCGAAAGGCGGACCCGGCATGCCGGAAATGTTGACTCCGACCTCCGCCATTGTCGGAGCCGGTTTGGGAGGCGAAGTCGCCCTCATCACCGACGGTCGTTTCTCGGGTGGCTCACATGGGTTCATCATCGGACACGTGACACCTGAAGCACAGGAAGGTGGACCCCTGGCGCTGGTCGAGGACGGGGATACGGTCACCATCAACTCGGAAACCCGGTCGATCGAACTCGAAGTCGACGAGACGGAAGTGGCCCGCCGCCGCAAGGCCTGGGTACCACCACCATTGCAGGCCACCCGGGGCACCCTCTTCAAGTACATCCGGAACGTGAAGTCGGCGTCCGAGGGCTGCGTCACGGACGAGTAGCGGCCCCGTCGACTGTTCGCCCCTCGAGGGCACCGGCGTGGCTTCCCCAAGCACACCGGTGCCCCTCCGCCGGCTTCACGACCGGAGTCGAAACCTCATCCGGCAGCTTCCAGATCGTCGTCGTGGCGCACGAGGCGCAGACGCGGCACGAGACCCACATCCGCCATGGCGCTCAGCGCAACTGCCTCGGCAGTGTCGATCTCGAGCGGCCCATCGGATTCACGCAGGAGGACCGCCACCACACAGTCGTTGCACGTGGCGGTGTGCTGCATGGCGCATTCGTCGCAGTCGATCCGCATGATGGGTCCTCCGGGTCGTGTACTGGTACACAACGTAGAGACCGGGTGTGACAAAAAGCGCGAGGTAACCGGCCCGCCCCGGGAACCGGTACGATTCCGATCCCACAGCTGAGGTATCGACCAACGTGAACGGCCTGCGCAATCGACGGAAACTTCTCGCCGCGTTTGGTCTGGTGGCCATACTGGCCGGAGCCGGTTGCCGCGAAGCCTCGACCCCGCCGACCACCAGCGCGGCTCCGGTCGTCGGCCCGGTCGACCTGCCCTACAACCCGGATCCGCCTAAAGATGCCAAAATCATCGCCAACCTCGTTGGCGACGCGGAACTGGATGGCGGATGCGTATGGCTCAGACAAGGCGTCACCGACCTGAGCGTCCTATGGCCGCCGGGGTTCACGGCGGAGTTCAATCCCGTGCGGATCGTCGACACAGCCGGGACGGTCGTGGCGCAGGAGGGCGACCAGGTCGAATTGACCGGAAGTTTCGCCGCCGACGCCACTGCCTATCAGCCGCACCGTTGTGTAGTGGGTACGGAGTTATGGCTGGCCGGCACGGTCCGCCCGAGCGGCTAACGCACCGGCCTCATCGGCGCTCCAGCCAGGCCACCAGCGCCTGACTCCACAGCCCGAGGGCCCCCAACTCCTCCGCACCTTCTCTGACTCGCCGGTCCGTGCTGACCACTGCCAGGCGGGTCGACGTCCCTGCGGCGATGTTGAGGATCTCCTCGTCGGCGGTGTGCCCGGACTCCGTAAAACGGACCTCAATCCCCCCCGGTCCAGAACTGGACGTCACTCCCCCCGATTGGGCCGAGTCGTACACAACGATCACCTGCACGGGTGCCGCGGCCGCCCGGCGAAATCGCGCCAATCCCTCGTTGAGCCGGTCGCGTGCAGCCGTATCCGTGAAGCCCGGTTCGTCCAGAAGGAACGTGACGTTGTATCCGTCCACGACCAGTCGATACGGCTCCTCGTGACCAGCCAGCCAGAGGACTGCGTCGTCCTTGTCGGGGCTGACCCCGGCGGGAAACGCGAACGGCGCTGTCTCCCCCAAGATGGCCGCCTGGTGACCGGCAACCGCTTCCGGACGAACCGCTTCGACGATTTCGTCCAGAATCCTCGCAACCTCCAGGGGGTCGCGAGCGGCCCAGGCTTGGGGACCGGTCGGAGCGGCATTGGCCCGATTGGTTCTTCTGGCCCGCAAAAGCTCCTCGCGCAGCATCATGATCCGGTCGCCGGCTTCTTCCAGATCCTGGACCAGCCTTCCAAAGCGTTCCCGGAGCACCGCGTAGTCATTTCGTTGTTCGTCGGCGGCTACGCGCTCTTCCTGGCGGGCCGCCTCAACCGCACTCCGGGCCACCTGCGCTTTGCGATCGGCGTCGGCGACAGCAGCCTCCGCCTTCTTCTGCGCACCTTTCGCCTTGTCCCGGGCAGCTTCCAACTGCTTCTGGAGATCGACGATGGTTCGTTGGAGGGTGGCGATGAGGGCCTGCTGAGCGCCCGTCGCTCGATGATCGGCAGCTTCCCTCGCCCGGTCCTCCCACCCATCGGGGCGCACCAAGAACAGAGCAGACACGGCTCGAGCCGGGTCGGGGCTGGCCGGATCGAGGTCGGATCCAGCTTCGGCCGCTTTGTCACGCAGCCATTCGTTCTCGTCGAGGGTTTCGACCAGTTTGCGAGCCAACGGTGGCGGCAACCGGCGGCCACTTTGAGCCGCAATCCGACGGAGTACAGCCGGAACCTCGTCCGGATCTAGGTCACGGAGGGCCTTCCGCACGGCTTTGAAGGCCGGGGCGAGCAATTCAAGCGGTATCCAATCGGTCACACACCCATGGTGGCACATGACCATGACAGACTTCGCCAAGCAGAGATTGTTTCGCGACCTAGGGGCGCCGGCTCCACCTCACCCATAGCTCAGAACTGCTGATCGCCACCAGACCGACCGTCAAGGCGCCCAGCAGCACCCTGCCCCGTGTGGGGATTTCGAGATCGCCCCACAGGAGCCAGTACAGGAGGGCGCATGCCGCAACCAGGTTGATGGCAATGGCCCCGCCGAGGCCCAGCCCGATAATGCCGCCCGGCAACCGATGTGCCTCGAGGAACAGGGCGATCCCGACCCCAAACAGGACCGCGCCGAGCAGCGACGGATAGAACCGCCCTTCTGGGGCCGGCACCCCGAGTGTCTCAACCAGCCCACTGGGAAACGCCAGCAGCAACGCACCCAGCACGAGGTTGATGGCGCCATCCACCCGCAAGAGGTTGGTGCGAGGCTTGGTACCCCGATCGAAATCCATAGCGATAAACCTAGGCCTCGAGCGTGCCTACTTTGGCGGTTGCCCTCTGTGGGTTCGAGCCGACCAGAGGGGCGACTCGACCACGCTTCTCACTGGCTTCTGCCCGACCGTGGCGCAGCTGTCAATTCCCCACGTCGCGAACCGTACGGCGGTTCATCTCGACTTCCAGCTCACGAATCTGGCGGTTGATGCTGGCAAGATCCCCCGCTTCGTCGATCGTTCGGTTCACCTCGATCACGTAGCGCACCTCGATTCCGCCACCACCCTCGCCGCCACCCGGGCCGATGTTGCCGAGACTCAAGTGACGGTTGAACACCTCATCCCGCTGGTTGCGCAAGCCCTCGAGCTCCTTTTCCAACTCCTCCATCGAGCGGCCGGCTTTGCGCAACTCCGCTGCCTGATTATGCAGTGCCCGCCGTCGCTCCATCACGTTCAAGCGTTCCCCAAAAGCATCCTCCGGCAGCTCCGAGAGCGTTTGCTGGAGATCGCGGAGTTCAGCGAGAACGTCTTCGAGGTTCTCCACCATGGTGATGACCTCAGTTCTTGACGACACAACGAATCCTACGCCCGAGAGGCCCGGTGATGCCCGCAACCGTCGTGGACGCCCCACTCCATGAACCCTTTGAGCAACGAATACCTTCGCGAGGAGGTGCCGGGGTGACTCCCGGGCAAGCGCACCGCCGGAACTCGCCCGTTCTGTTTCAGCCGCCGGGCGACCGTACCCCTCCCGGCCGACCTGGCTCCTTGACATAGCGGTCCCTTTCCCGCATACTCTCTCGCCAAGCCATGCAAGCAACCAACACCGTCCTCGTACTTACCTAGCGCACGCGTCGCAAGACGTGTGCGCCGCCCTCCGTTGCCAAGAGCCGGAGGGTTTTTTCATACCCAAGGAAGGAATCCAGGCGATGACCACCATCTCCGGCGCACAAGCCCTCATTAAGGCACTCGAACACGAAGAGGTCGAGATCGTGTTCGGCGTACCCGGCGGCGCCATCCTTCCTGCATACGATCCGATCCTCGACAGCCCCATCCGCCACGTCCTCGCCCGTCACGAGCAAGGCGCCGGCCACATGGCCGAGGGATACGCCTGGGCAACCGGACGGGTCGGGGTGGCGATGGTTACCTCCGGCCCGGCCGCCACCAACATGGTCACCCCGCTGGCCGACGCGTTGGTCGACTCGGTCCCGATGGTTGCCATCACAGGTCAGGTGGCAACGACCGCCGTCGGCAACGACGCTTTCCAGGAGGCATACACGACCGGCATCACGATGCCGGCTACCAAGCACAACTATTTCGTGACCGACGCTCGCGATATACCCGACGTGGTCCATGAGGCGTTCCATATCGCCGCAACGGGGCGACCGGGCCCGGTCCTGATCGACCTTCCCAAGGATGTGCTGAACGCCGAGATGGTCTGGCACAAGCCGGCCCAGCTGAATCTGCCCGGTTACAAGCCGACGGTCGACGCCCACCCGCGGCCGATCAAGGAAGCCATCAAGTTGATCAACGCGGCGAAACGGCCGGTCCTGTACGTGGGCGGTGGAATCATCAAAGCGTGCGCCCACGAAGAACTGTTGCGGTTCGCCGAAGCTACCCAGATACCGGTGGTGACCACCCTGATGGGGCGCGGCGCTATTCCAGACCTCCATCCGCTGGCACTCGGGATGCCCGGCATGCACGGCAACTACACGGCCGTCACCGCCATGCAGAAGTCCGATCTCCTCGTTTCCATCGGGGTTCGTTTCGACGATCGGGTCACCGGAGACCCGGCCACCTTTGCACCCCTCGCCAAGGTCATTCATGCTGATGTAGACCCGGCGGAGATCGGCAAAGTGCGCGTCGCGGACGTCCCCATCGTGGGTGACGCCCGACGGGTGTTGCAGCAACTCCTCGAAAAGTGGGATCACGAGACGATCCCCGACCGTAAGGAGTGGCTGGACACCGTGCACGGATGGCAGCGCGACTTTCCGCTCCATTACGACCAGCAACCCGACGGTCCGATCAAGCCGCAGTATGTGATCGAAGAGCTCTACCGCCAGGCAGGACCCGACACGATCGTTGTGTCGGGGGTCGGCCAGCACCAGATGTGGGCTTCGCAATATTGGAAGTTCACCCAACCACGCAAGTGGATCAACTCGGGCGGACTCGGAACCATGGGCTTCGCCGTGCCGGCTGCCGTCGGAGCCAAAGCCGGCAAACCCGATGAACTTGTGTACGCCATCGACGGCGACGGCTGCTTCCAGATGACCCCCCAGGAACTCATCACGGCGTCGGTCGAGGGGATCCCCATCAAGGTGGCGATCCTCAACAACGGCGCACACGGCATGGTCAAGCAATGGCAGAACTTGTTCTACGGGGGCCGCCTGTCGGCCGTCGAGCTGGGCCGGGACGTGCCCAATTATGTGATGCTGGCCGAAGCGATGGGGTGCGTCGGGTTGCGGGCTGAAACACCCGACGAGGTTGGCCCCACTATCGAGAAATCGTTGTCCATCGACGACCGTCCGGTTGTGGTCGAATTCGTCACCGACACAGAGGAGATGGTGTTCCCGATGGTCCCGGCGGGTGGATCAAACGACGACATCATTCTGAGCCGGGAGGACTTGTCGTGACCCAGCACACCCTGTCCGTCCTCGTGGAGAACAAGCCTTCGGTACTGGCCCGGGTTTCCTCATTGCTGGCCCGGCGGGGATTCAACATTCATTCAATGGCGGTTGGTCCAACCGCGGACGAAGGCATGTCCCGTATGACGATCGTGGTCGACGCTCCGGAGATGGAGCAGGTCAAGAAGCAGCTCCACAAACTCATCAACGTGGTCCGTATCACTGAGCTCGATCCGGATGAGTCGCTCGAACGAGAGATCATGCTGGTCCGGATATCTGCGACCTCCGGTAAGCGCGGCGAGATCCTGGAGATCGCCACAATATTCAAGGCAACTGCCATCGATGTCGGACCAACCAGCATCGCATTTACGGTGAGCGGTGAGCCGCGCAAGATCAACGATTTCGTTGAACTCAGTCCGGCCCTTCGGAATCGTCGAGCTGGTCAAGTCGGGTCGCATTGCGATGGCTCGCGACTTCAAGAGCCGGAAACTCAAGGCAATCGGGTAAGGGAGAGCTCATGGCGACGATCTACTACGACCAGGACGCCGACCCGTCGGTCATCAAGGCCCGCAAGGTTGCCGTCATTGGTTACGGCAGCCAGGGCCATGCCCACGCTCTCAACCTGAAAGAGTCCGGAGTGGACGTGATGGTCGGGTTGCGGGACGGTTCGACGAGTTGGGCCGAAGCCGAAAAGGCCGGCCTCGAGGTCACGACCCCTGCCGGGGCGGCGGCCGCCGCCGACGTGATCATGTTGCTGGTCCCGGACCAACACATGGGCGACCTGTATACCGAGGAGATCGCCCCCAACCTCAACGCCGACGACGCCCTGTTCTTCGCGCACGGATTCAATATCCACTTCGACGTAATCGACGTTCCCGGCGATGTCGACGTGGTCATGGTCGCACCAAAAGGACCCGGTCACCTGGTGCGCCGCACGTACACGGAAGGCTCGGGGGTGCCCTGCCTGCTGGCCGTCCACCAGGACGCTACCGGCAAGGCCCATGCGCTCGGTTTGTCCTACGCCTGGGCGATCGGGGGGACCCGGGCCGGCGTGCTCGAGACAACGTTCAAAGAAGAGACGGAAACGGATCTCTTTGGAGAGCAGGTCATTCTGTGCGGTGGCGTTTCATCCTTGATCAAAGCGTCGTTCGAAACCCTGGTTGAAGCCGGCTATCAGCCTGAAATCTGCCTATTTCGAAACGCTCCACGAGCTGAAGCTGATCGTCGACCTCCTCTACGAAGGGGGGCTTTCCTACATGCGGTACTCAGTGTCCGACACCGCCGAATATGGCGATTACACCCGCGGCCCGCGGATCGTCACGGATGAGACGCAGAGCGGAAATGAAGAAGATCCTGGGCGAGATTCAATCGGGTGCCTTTGCCAACGAATGGCTGGCCCAGGCTCGCGAGGGCGCTCCGTATCTGCTGGAACAGCGCGACTCCAACCGCCACCATCCGGTCGAGAAGGTGGGAGCCGAGCTTCGCACCATGATGCCGTTCCTCACCCCGAAGGTGCCGCCAAAATGAAGTACCCAGTTCCCAGTGCCCAGTACCCAGTTTGCCAATCGGCGGGCGGTCTACTCGCGCTTTGATGGCCGGGCGGCCTCAAGACCGACCCGGCCGACCAAGAGCTGCCGCCGATCAATTCATCGCTTCGAATCGTCCACCGGCGGCGAACAGCCAACCACTGGAAACTGCGAAACTGGGAACTGGAGACTCACATGCAAGATCGCCTCATCATTTTCGACACGACCCTGCGAGACGGAGAACAAGCACCCGGAATCGCACTCACCCCCGACGAGAAGGTAGCCATCGCCAGGCAGTTGGCCCGGCTGAAGGTCGACGTCATCGAAGCGGGGTTCGCTGCCTCGTCTCCGGGCGACTTCGAGTCGGTTTCCCGCATCGCTCGCGAGGTGAAGGGTCCGGTCATTGCCAGCCTGGCCCGTACGCACCCCGACGATATCGACCGGGCCTGGGATGCGCTGAAAGGTGCCGAGAAGGCGCGCATCCATGTGTTCAACTCCACCTCCCCGATCCACATGGAACGAATGCTGAAGAAGACCCCGGAAGAGGTCATGCAGTCTGTGATCGAAGGGGTGAAACGGGCCCGAAGCTACTGCGACAACGTCGAGTTCTCGCCGCAAGACGCCACCCGTTCAGATCCCGATTTTGTCGTAGCCGTCTGCAGGGCTGCGGTCGAAGCCGGTGCAACCACCATCAATATCCCCGACACCGTCGGATACGCAACACCCACCGAGTTTGTTGAACTGATGAGCCGCGTCTACGCAGATGTGCGGGGCGGACGCGAGGACGTCATCATCTCCACCCACTGTCACAACGATCTTGGCCTGGCGGTTGCCAATTCATTGGCGGCGATTTCGGCGGGCGCCCGCCAAATCGAAGGGGCCATCAACGGGATCGGCGAGCGGGCCGGGAACACATCGACCGAAGAGATCATCATGGCGATCAAAACCCGCCAGGATCGCTTCGGCGTCGAAATCGGGGCCGACACCACCCAGATCCTCGAGACCAGCCGCCTGGTATCGAGACTGACGGGCTATCCGGTGCAATTCAACAAGGCCGTCGTCGGAAGGAATGCCTTCGCTCACGAGTCGGGGATCCATCAGCACGGAGTCCTCCAGGACCGTGAGACCTACGAGATCATGGACGCAGCGTCTGTCGGTCAAACGAGTCAGATCATCGTTGGCAAACACTCGGGACGGGCAGGATTTGCGGACGCCTTGCGCCAGATGGACATCGCCCTGGACGAAGATGAATTCAGGCGGGTGTTCTCCCGCGTCAAGGAACTGGCCGACAGAAAGGTCGAGATCACCGAACAAGAGATCCGGGCCATTGTCAACGATGAGTCTGGCGATGTTGATGAGGTCGTTCGATTCGTGTCCATGAAGGTGGCAGGCGGCAGCGCCATCGACCCGCAGGCATCTGTGAAGGTCGAGGCACGCGGGCTGACCCTCGAGTTCGAGGGTGAGGGCGACGGAATGGTCCATGCCACCTTTGATGCCCTCAAAAAGGCCTTTGGGATCGAAGCCCAACTCGTCGACTACCGGGTGGTGCCCATCACCAAAGGGGCCGATGCCATGGCCGAGATCAACGTGGTTGTGCGGATGAGCGGCGAGATCTACGCCGGTCGGAGCGTCTCCACCGACGTGGTCGAAGGCTCGGCCCGGGCGTTCGTCCACGCACTCAACAAAGCAGCCCGCACGGTTATCTCCGACTCGGTGATGGACAACCTCTGATCGGAGACCGGTGATGACCTATCAACTGGCCGTCATCGGCGGCGACGGAGTGGGACCCGAGGTAACCGCGCAGACCCTGAAAGCGGTTCAGGCGGCCGGCGAGCGGTTCGGGTTTACGGTCGAGTTCGACCGACTACGACCTGGGAGGGGCCCGCTACCTGCGCACCGGCGAGGTACTGCCGGAGTCCGTCCAGGCCGAACTCGCCGGCCACGACGCGATCTTGCTGGGAGCGGTAGGCACCCCGGACGTACCTCCTGGAGTGCTGGAACGCGGATTGCTCTTGAAGCTTCGCTTCGATTTCGACCAGTACGTGAATCTGCGGCCGGTGAAGCTGTACCCGGGCGCTCCGACCCCGATCAGCCGGACCTCACACCGGACCGGTGTGATCTGGTGGTGGTGCGGGAGAACACCGAAGGCCTCTATACCGGGCGCCGGGTCGTTCCACCAGAAAGGACACCGCCGACGAGGTCGCCATCCAGGAGTCGGTCAACACCCGCCGGGGAGTCGAGCGGGTTGTCCGCTACGCCTTCGATCGGGCCGTCGAGCGACGCGGCCGACTGACCCTGTGCCACAAGACCAACGTGCTGACCTACGCCGGTGACCTGTGGCAGACGGACCGTCGACGAGGTGGCCGTGGATTACGCCGATGTCACGGTCGACTACGTCCACGTCGACGCCATGTGCCTCTACCTGGTCACGCAACCCGAGCGATTCGACGTGGTCGTCACCGACAACTTGTTCGGCGACATCATCACCGACCTGGGAGCGGCGGTACAGGGCGGGATGGGTCTCGCCGCTTCCGGCAATCTCGACCCGGAGCGGCGCTCATCCCTCGATGTTCGAGCCGGTCCACGGTTCCGCCCCGGACATCGCCGGTCGGGGTTGGGCCAACCCGATCGCTGCCGTCCTGTCGGGAGCCATGTGCCTGGACCATCTCGGCGAGCACGAAGCGGCGACCGCGATCGAGCAAGCTGCCGCCTCGATGATCCCCGAGCTGGGATCCATGGGCGGTCCCGACATGGGCATGTCCACCGATGAGATCGGGGATCTGATAGCGGAGCGCATTTAGTCGCCCTCGCCTCGTCGGGTGGGGTGGGCGGACTGAAACGAGTCATCAGTTATCAGTTATCAGTTGTCAGTCCACCCTCTCCGCTTCGCCGCCAACAGCGGCTACGCGCCTCTCCCGCCGGCGGGAGAGGCAAACACTCACCCGGTTGTTCTCTTCCCCCTCCCGCCCGCGAGAGGGCGTTAGGGGGCGGGTGGAACAGAGCTTGCAAACAGTTGTCCGTCGTCAGGTCCACCTTCTCTGCTCGCTTTGCTCGAGCGTCTCCAGCGGGCAGGCGTGACTCACGTTGAAACCGGGGCCCGTAGGCCCCGGTTCTTTGAGTCGCGAGTCTTATGGCAATCGCTTTGGAGCGAGGGCTGCGATGTGCTGCTTGATGCGGTCCCCCTCGATCTCGTAAACCGAGTAACCCTCAAACTCGCCATGTGCAAACGTGACCAGTACGGGCACCGACACCCAGTTGCCGTTCACCGATACCGGGCCAAGGGTCTCCGCCCCAAAACCGAGAAACAAGTTGCGGGCCACATTTGCATTGAAGGCTTCCAGTCCCCTAAATGTCTCGCCGGTATTCGCGTCCACAAACCGGAAGTCATCAACCAACAGCGACGCCCATGCCGCGCTGTCGTTGATTTCATAAGCATCGTTGTAGTCGGCGATCAAGGCCTCAACGTCGCTTGTCACGAAGTTGTCAATCAACAGCCAGGCTCCCATCGCCACCACGGCCGCGAGTGCCAGCACCAGGCCCACGGCCATCCACCGGTTGATCCGAAGGACCCGTTCGGTGGAATCAAATGTCGGTGTCGTCTTATCCATTGTTTCCATGATTCCTCCTTGGTCAGTCGAAGACCGGTAGGTCTGTCGGCGACGACGCCACCGCCAGGCCAAACCCAACGACCCGGCCAGCAAGACGACGCCGCCGCCGGCGCCGGCCACCACCATCGCCAGGACGCTGATGTCTGCCGTCGTGGTCCAAACGTCTGCTCCACCGAAGGCTGCATCGAGCAATCCGACGCTTCCGAACGCCCAGTGCCCGACCGCTACCCCACCGACGAAGACGAGTACGCCGAGGGCCGCCATCGTCATCGCTCGAATCGGATGGAGGGCAGGAGAAACCCGGCGAACGGGCGAATCGGCCACACGGCTCTCGATCCTCCGGATCAAGACACCGGCGCCGACGGGAGGCCGCTGCTCTGCCAGTCGGACCAGGCGTTGGTCAAGCTGTGGCACTTTCAACCTCCTCGGTCAACTCCGCCCGAAGCTGCCGCCGAGCCCGCGAAGCGATACTCCGCACACCAACTTCGGTCTTCCCGAGCTGTGCGGCGATCTCTTCGAACGTTCTTCCTTCAACCTCTCGGAGGTACAGGACGGCCCTCGCCATCGGGCTCAGTCTGAGCAGATCCTCCAGATCCGACGGATAGTGCGGCATCTTGGTGTCGACGCTGCCCAGCTTGATCATCGCTCGTCGCTGACGGCTGAACTTCCGACGGCTGTTCGAAGCCAAGTTGCAGACCGTCTTCCGCAAATAGGCGTTCGGGTGCTCCAGATTGCTTAGCGAACCTCGCCGGATCACTCGCAAGAACGCATCCTGGACGAGGTCCTCGGGATCGACGTCGGCGGGAGCTATCACTGCGGCGAAACGTTGCAGCGGGGGGTAAAGCTGCCGGATGAGCGTGCGCTCATCAGCGGCCAATCCCATGCTTGTCACGTTGCCCACGGATCCCCTCCGGTCTTCTCACCCTCTAGACACCGCGGAGGCTCGATTTGTGGCAATTCGTTTCTTCCAGCCTGCCTGACGGGAACGGCGGAGGGAAGGGAAAAGGACGCTCCCCCGGCCGCGATCTGTGCCGACCGTTCCTACGGAGGGGGCACGCTGTTAGGAGGCAATCCGACAGTCCGAGCTTTCTCGGGTGGGTCCGAGCCCCCTCCGCTCGCTTTGCTCGAACGCCTCCTGCGGGTCGGACAGGCAAAGAAGAACCGGGGCTCGTAGGCCCCGGTTCTTCAGTCGCGAAGGCTTCTACGTTGGCGGTGTGCAGATGGCCAGGTGTTGCTTGATAAGGCCCTCCTGGATCTCATAAAGCGAGAAGCAATCGAACTCAAGTACGTCCATGAACGTGACCGATTGTGGTATCGACACCCAGGCCCCATTCACTGACATCGGCCCGAGCTGCTCGACCGCGAAACCCTGGGAACGAAATTGGGTCATTCTCTGTTCCATCTGGGCCAGGCTGTACGTCATGCCGGCATTGCTATCAAACTCGGTGAAGTCGTCAGTCACAGTGGCCGACCATGCTGCGAAATCATTGGCTGCAAAGGCCGCTTGGTGCTCCTCAACAAGCGCCTCCATGTCGCTCAGAACGAGGTTGTCCACCAGCAACCAAGCTCCGGCCGCAACGATCACCGTCAAAAGAACAACTAGAGCCAGGATCAGCCAGCGGTTATTGCGGGTGACGGTCTCGATGGTCCGCATCGGTTTGTCGATTGCCTTTTCCATGGTTTCCATAACTTCCCCTCTCGCTTCCAACTTTGCGGCTCGACCGTTTCTTTTTCGCCATCGCCAGGCCAGGGTCAGGGTGGTGGCAAGCAGCACCGCTCCGCCGCTGGCGCCCGCCACGACCAGCGCCAGGACGCTGACGTCGGCCGGTGTTACCGCCCGGAACAACCCGGAACCTCCGAAGGCCACATCCAGGACCGAGCCCGGGCCCAGCAGCCAGCGACCGGCAACGACCCCACCGACGAAAACCAGCACCGCCGCAGCCGCGGTTGCGGCTATCCAGACTCCGTGCAGCCACGATGGCGTCCTGGCCACCTCCGGGCGGGCCGCCCGGCGTTCGATGTCCGTCCACTGGTAAGGCGCTTCGAGGAGGTCGAGTGCTTCGAACCGCTCTCGCAGATCACGCATCGCCTTCACCTCCCTCGAGTAATTGCCGCAAACGCCTGCGCCCCCGGGTGAGCTGCATGCGAACCCCGGCCGGTGTGGAGCCGACCATCCGGGCGATCTCGGCCGTTCCGTAGCCGCCGTAGTAGTGGAGTACCAGGCAGACCCGGGACTTCTCGGGAACACTTCGCAGTGCGGCCAGGAGTTCCCAGGCCGGTTCGGGGTTGCGCGTCGACGGCACGTCCAATAACGGAGCCGATCGGCGCCGCTCCTGCAGGCGGCCGGCCGCAATCCGGAACGCCGCCTTCCACACCCATCTTTCCGGCGAGCGGATGGCACTCCCCCGCCGCAACGCCTGGGCAAAAGCCTCGGCTACTGCGTCGTCGGCAACGTGCCGGTCCTGGGCGTAGGCGAAGACGGCTCGCCACAATCGGGTACCGTGTTGTCGGTACACCGTCTCGAGATCTGGCCGGGTGGCCACCGCTGTGGCTTGACCCTCCATGCGGCTCCTCGCCGAACGCGTCGACGGTCCCCATGTGATGCTCCTATCCGAAACAGCTACCGACTCTTCTTCCATGTCACCCCTATAGGGGCCGAGAGGGGGAAAAGTGCAACACCGTTTCTCGGGAGACCGTCCCATTGACCGTACGCGAGGCATCCAGGATCCGCCAGGGCCGAGGGACCTATTCGGCCACCGGGACCTCGAGGGGTTTTCTTGATGGGAGCGAGCCCCCCTCCCCGCCTTCGGCGGTACTCCCCCCTTCCCAACGAGCTCCGCTCGTCAGGGGGGAGACGAAAGCCACCCTCTCCGCTTCGCCGCCTCTGGCAGCTCCGCGCCTCTCCCGCCAGCGGGCGAGGCTAAGACAACGTCAGGACGACCGTCCGTGCGGGAACGGACCGGCGCGACTGAGCATCCCGGGGACTTGTTTGCCGAGGCGCTCCCCGAGCCAGGGAGGTATCTCGAGGAGGCGGTCCAGATCCACACCGGTCTCGATTCCCATCCGGTCGAGCATGTAGGCAAGGTCCTCGGTGGGGATGTTGCCGGTGGCTTCCGGAGCGAACGGACACCCGCCGATGCCACCGATCGATGCATCGAGGACCCGCACCCCAGCCTCGAAGGCCGCATAGGCGTTGGCCAGACCCGTGTTGCGGGTGTTGTGGAAGTGGCAGCGGATGGGGACATCGCCGATCACTTCCCGGACCGCTGCGACCAATCGGGTAACCGAACGCGGGTCGGCAACGCCAATCGTGTCGCCCAACGCCAGCTCGGAGGCACCCGCCGCTGCCGCCCGTTCGGCGATCTCGATGACCCGCCATATCGGGGTCTCTCCCTCGTACGGGCATCCGAACGAAGCGCCAATGGTGAGTGTCACCGGCACCTTCCCGGCGGCCGAGACCACTGCTTCCTCGAAGGCAGTCAGTGTCTCGAAAGTGGTAGCACCCTGGTTCTTCTGGTTGAAGGTGTCCGTGGCCATCACGCTGAAGTTGATCTCGTCGACTCCGGCCGCCAGGGCCCGGGTGAATCCACGACCGTTCAACGCCAGACCGATTCTCGAGAATCCAGCCGTTTCCGCCAGTGACTGTATGACCGCATCTCCGTCGGCCATCTGCGGCACCAGCCGCGGATTGACGAAGCTGGCGATCTCAATGCGACGCAACCCGGCCGCCGCCAGCATCCCGATCAGCTCAACCTTGGGCTCCGTGCCTAGAACGACGGACTCGTTCTGCAGGCCGTCGCGCGGCCCTACCTCAACGATCTCAACAGCCACCGTAGATCACACCTGCGGTAGCCGGGGAGCCACCCGGGAGGGCGGCTGTTCGAACTCGGGCACCGCAGGCTTCTGCTTGCGAATGAGCTTGGTGACCTCGCGGACGGCTCGTTCCATTTGCGGGTCGCGCCCATCCCGATAGTCCTGCGGCTTGATATCGACCTCAATATCGGGATCGGTCCCGTAGTTTTCCACTCCCCACCCAACATCCTCAAACCAGAAAGAGAACTCGGGCTGTGTGGTGATGGTCCCATCAACGAGCGCATGACGCGGGAAGATGCCGACGACACCACCCCAGGTTCGCTTGCCGATCAGTGGACCCAGCTCGAACAGCTTGAACGCATGGCTGAAGATGTCACCATCGGAACCGGAGTATTCGTCGGTGAGCGCCACCATGGGTCCCATCGGCGCGTCCTCCGGATACGACTGGGGCTGGCCCCAGCGGGTCAGGTCGTAGCCAACCCGGCGCCGCACCAGTTTCTCCAACAACAGCTGGGAGACATGGCCACCCCGGTTCTGTCGGACATCGATGATCAACCCGGGCCGATCGACCTCGGTTCCGAAGTACCGGTGGAATTCCGAGTACCCCCACGGCCCCATGTCGGGTATGTGCACATAGCCAACCAGGCCGTCGGTCTCAGAATGCACGCGGGACCGATTCTGCTCGACCCAGTCCCGGTATCGGAGGAGCTCCTCAGATCGCAGCGTATCGACGGCCACGACCCGCGGGTTGCGCCGCCCCCGGCGTACGGTCAGGTGCACCGTCCGGCCGGCCCGATCCACGAGACGTTCGTACGGCGAGACGGTCCCGTCCACCGGCCGCCCGTCGACGGCCAGAAGGGCGTCGCCCTCGGCAATGTCCAGACCGGGGGCCATCAACGGGGACGATGCCTTGCCATCCCATGAATCGCCGCGGGGGATGCGGGCCACTCGCCAGGTTCGGCCGCGCAATTCCAGATCGGCTCCCAGGAATCCCTGGAACCAGCGAGGTTCCGGCCGGTAGTCGCCCAGCAACTCGTAGGCGTGCGAGGTCCCGAGTTCGCCCTGCATTTCCCACATCAGGTCGGAGAACTCCGCCCGGGAACCCACCCGGTCGACCAGGGGGAGGTAGCGATCATGGATGGCCGTCCAATCGATCCCGGCCATGCTCGCGATCCAGTATTGATCGCGCTGCAACCGCCAGGCTTCCCGATACATCTGCCGCCATTCCAGGGCCGGCGCCACTTCTATGCGGATGCGGCCCAGATCGACGAGGCCCGATTCTCGGCCGGGCTCTTCGGGTTTCTTGTCCGCTTCTTTCCACGCAATGGGAACGACCCGCAGTTTGTTCGCGCCCCAAAGCCCGAGCACTTGACCGTTGAGCGATACAGAGAACGTCGACATACCCTCGGTGACGGTTTCCACCTTCTCCTGAGCGAAGTCGTATGCCTCCAGGCGGCCTTTGGGAGCCGTCTCACCCGAAGCCCAGTCTTGCCCAAGGCTTCCTTCCACCGGGAACGATGAGAAAAGGACTCGCCCTTGTGCTCCTAAAATCTTGCCGTAGCGTCCTTCCGGAACCGGAAAGGCCACCACCCGGTCTTCGATCCCCGAAAGGTCGATCTCGACCGGCGCTGGTTCGGGTTTCTCGTCTTTCTTGTCGCCCGGCTTCTTGTCGTCAGCCTTTTCGTCGCTCGGCTTCCCGTCGTTTTGATCGTTGGGGGCGCCCGGCGGTCGGGGGGGCCGGGTGGCCGTTGCGAACGGATTGACCGTATCTGACCGCAGCGGGATCAGATAGGGCCGCATGCCTTTGGGGAACCCGAGATCGAAGTACTGGCTGTCGTAGACCGGATCGAAGACCCGCAACGATAGGAAATACAGATACCGGCCCTCCGGATCGAACGATGGATACCCGTCGACAAAGTCCGGACGGGTGACCTCGGTGACCTTGCCGGAAGCCGAGTCATAGAGCTGCACGGTGGCGTTCCGGCGTGACACGAAGGCCCCGAATGCCAGCCACCGGCCGTCTGCAGACCAGGTCAAGCCCAGGATCCTCTGGAAGGGGCTGTGAGCGATCACCTTGACCGACTCACTTTCGAGATCGACCAGCACCACTTCTTGCCGTTGGTTCGTGAGGGCCACTCGTCCGGCGCCGGCAGGGGCCACCTGCAGCTGATCGGGACGTCCGATGTCTCCGCTGATCCGGGTCTTCTCACCGCTTCCATCGGCGTTGAAGACAACCACAGACTCTTCGCCTTCTTCGTCGGTGATGGCAACCAGTCGTTTCCCGTCGGGAAGCCAGGAGGCGAGCCGATAGCGGTCCGAAGAGATGTTTCCGTGGCGAAGCGGAGCTCCTTCCCAGAGGGGCATGCTGAAGACGCCGCCCCGTGCCGCCGCAACGAGGGAATGCCCCTCAGGATGCAGGTCGAACCCCTCGACAAAACCGTTGGGGCCGATGAACTTCCGGTTGCGTTGGCTGCGGGAACTGTTGACCTTCACAGGAACCGGCTCGGATGTCCCGCTCTCCGGATCGAAACGGTAGACATCGGCGCCCGCGTGATAGACGACGTGATGACCATCCGTGTTGGGGAAGCGGGCATAGAACTCATCGCCGTGGGTGTGCCGGGTGAGGCCCCGACCGGTCGGCGTACAGGAATAGAGGTTGCCGGTCCCCTCGTGGTCGGAGACGAAGTAGATGCGGGAACCGATCCACATGGGCGAGGCCAGGTTGGCTTCGAGTTTGATCAAAGGCCGAAAGGTGCCGTCCCCGGCCCGGTCGATCCACAAGGTCCCGGCCGTGCCGCCCCGGTACCGTTTCCAGCGGGCCGGATCATAGGAGTTGCGGCCGATGACTACCCCGGGTCCGTCCGGTTGATACGAGATCGCCCGCGCCGGTCCGACGTTGAGCGCTTCAGGAGCAACACCGGAGAGGGGTACGGCATGAAGGTGCATGAAGCCCCGGAAGGCCTGTTTCCAGTCGGTCGCGACGATGACCCGACTGCCGTCGGGACTCCAGCCGGCGACCTGCGTCAAGGCCCCCATGAAGGTGAGCCGAGTGGCGGGCCCCCCATCGGCGTCCATGACCCATGCTTCCGGGTGGCCCTCATCCCTACTGGTGAAAGCGATTTTCGATCCGTCGGGAGAGAAGACCGGAAAGGAAGTAGTTCCCGGGTTGGCCGTGAGGCGGCGCGCCACTCCTCCGTCGGACGGGACCGACCACAGATCGTCCTCGCTGGCGAAGACAATCGTGTCGCCGTGGACGGTCGGGTGGCGGTAGTAACCGAGATCAGCGGACATGGGGCCTCCAGGAACTGCTCCGAATGGGTCGATGAGATGCTAAACGGGACCCGTTCACTCTGCAGGACCAAACAGAGTGAAGCCCCGGATTGGCCGGGGCTTCACTACGAATCGAGTCCGGCAGGATTAGCCGTCGACGAACCCGTTGTCTGTCAACCAGGTAGCCGCGATGTCTTCCGGGTCGAGTTGCTCAATGTCGAACTGACGGTTCATCTCGGTCAGCTCGGCCGTGGTGAGCGCCGCGCTCAACCTGTTGAGCAGCGACTCGAGATCATCTCCGTACTCGTCCGCCAGGACTTCGGTCAAAACTGGTACGACATTGTCTGCGGCCAACAGGTTCTGGTCGTCCTCTAGCAAGACCCAACCGCGATCGGCGATCACACCGCTCGTCGAAAAGAGCACGGCGACGTCAATCTCTCCGGCGGCCAGGGCCTGCACGGTGATAGCGCCGGCATCCAGCGGTACGAAGTCAGCGCTCAGATCGAGCCCGTAGGCCGATTGGAGACCCGGGATGCAGAAGGCGTTCGTCGCGCAATCTGGCGGACCTCCGAGGGCGAGATCCGCACCTTTGGCGGCCAGATCGCTGAGGGTGGTGATGCCGAGGGTTTGGCTGGTCTCGGCTGTGATCACAAATGCGTTGGTATCCACGGCCGGAGACGGATCGAAGGCCACGAGGCCCTTATCCACCAGGTAGCCGCGTAGCTTTTCGGTTGTCTCCGCGGCATCCCCGGTTGCCTCACCGGAGAACCCATTCAAGAATTCGAGCATCGAAGCGGCGTACTCGGGGGTCAAGTTGATGTCGCCGCTTTCGAATGAAGCAATCACGATGTCACGAAAGCCACCCAGCGGCTGAATCGACACCGGATAGCCTTCGGGCTCCAGTGCCTGGGCGTAGATCTCCGCCAGAATGGCCGACTCGCCGAAGTCCTGAGCACCGATTCTGATCTCAGTGTCATCACCCGAACTGCATGCCGCCGCGACCAGCGCGAAGGAGAGCAGTATCGCCCCAATAACACCACTGCGGCGCAAAATCCGCATGGGTTCTCCCTTCCTAGTTGACAAGGCCATCGAGGCCCATGACCACAACCTACCCAGGGTTGGGACTATTCCCAACCCTGCCTTCACACGGCAATGGAGTCGACCTGAGCACGGCCCCGGGCACTAATCCCCGGGGGCAGCACCCAGCGTTCGGCAAACGAAAAAGCCAGATCGGCAAGGATGGCAAGACCAGCGACGAGCAGGCCGCCGGCGAGTACCCACACATCGTTGCCTTGCGCAAACCCGTCGATGAGATACCGACCGAGACCACCCCATCCAATCACCGCACCCAAAGTAGCTGTGGCAATAACTTGAACGGTCGTCACCCGAATCGCGGTCCAAATCACTGGCATGGCGAGCGGGAGTTCGATGCCGACGAGCAACTGACGGTCGGTCATCCCCATACCCTTAGCTGCTTCGACAGTGGCCTGGTCTACCTCCCGGACGCCGGTGAACGTGTTGGTGAAAACCGGTGGCATGGCGAGAGCCACCAGGGCCACGAAGGTCGGCCAGGGCCCCAGGCCGAGGCCGAGACGGAGGCTCAACGGGAACGCGAGAGCGACGATCCCAAACGACGGCACCGCCCGCCCAACGTTGACCAGCGCAACGGCCAAGAAGGCGCCCCGCCGACGATGGCCCATCCAGACGGCAGGTGGCAACGCAATCGTCACAGCAACCAGAGTCGCAAATAGTGAGAGTCCAAGATGATCGACAATCCGAACCAGCAGCCCGTCGTCGCCGGTCCAACTCTGCGCTGATAGAAAGAAATCGAGAACGTCGGCGAGGAGACTCACGCCGGTCTCCGATGAGCCCACGGGGCCATTCGCCGCTCGAGGTACAAAAAAAGGAGGTCGAGCAGCACGGCCAGCAGGACGGAGAGGACAATGCCAACCAGGATCTCGGTGAGGAAATCTCGACGGAGACCGCGCAGGATGAAGGCGCCGTATCCGCCTTGACCGATCAAGCTCGTCACCGTGACCAGACCAACCGTCGTAACCGACGCGACCCGCAGGCCGGCCACGATGACCGGGATGGCCAGCGGCATCTGGACTTGCCAAAACGCTTGGCGACTGGGGTATCCCATTCCGTAAGCAGCCTCCAGGACTGCAGGAGAGACTCCGTCGATCCCGGCGACGATATTTCGGATCAAGATGAGCAGCGTGTACGAAACCAACCCGATCTCCGCGGTGAGAATCGAGAGTCCGGTGAACGGAACCAAGAACGCAAACAGCGCGAGGCTCGGAATCGTGTACAGCACTCCCGTGATCCAGGTGATTGGGTTGTAGGTAACCCGATAGCGGATTGCGAGCATGGACAATCCCAGGGAAATGACCAGGCCCACGGTCAACGCGATGCCGGTGAGCGCAACATGCTCCGTTGTGCGAGCCCAGATATCGTCAAGATGCTCCGCTATCCACTCCCACCGAATGAAGGGCTGGCCCTCCAGCTGGGCCAGAATCATTGGGTGATCTCGTCGCTGATGCGCTCGGCGGTGAGCATTCCCAGGTAACGGTCGTCGTCGAATACTGCTGCCACTTTTGCCCGGGTGCTCACGATGGCGTTGAGCGCTTCCTTGAGGGTTGCCGAAGTGGTTAGCCGGCTTCGGAAGGGTCTGAGGTCGTGCTCCGGGACCCCGCCCGAACTCTCGACCTCGGTCAGGTACAACCAGCCGAGCAGCGTGTTCTCTGTTCCGACGCCCACCCAGTCGACCTCATACCGTGCTGCCATGGCTGTGGCATCTTGCAACGAGGTCCCGGGTGCTACCACCGGTCCCGGATCGAGATCGACAGCGTGGATCGGGATCAAGGACAGCCGCTTCAATCCCCGATCGGTGCCCAGGAATTCGGCAACAAAGTCGGTGGCGGGCTCGCGAAGGATGTCCTCGGGGGGGCCCATCTGCTCGAGCACTCCCCCGACATTGAGAATGGCCACCCGGTCGCCAAGTTGGATCGCTTCGTCGATGTCGTGGGTGACAAAAACGATGGTCTTGTGCAACCGCGCCTGCAAGCTGAGCAGCTCAACCTGAAGACGGGTGCGGACGATCGGGTCGACCGCACCAAACGGTTCGTCCATCAACAACACCGGGGGGTCGGCGGCCAGGGCCCGGGCAACCCCGACCCGTTGTTGCTGACCGCCCGAAAGCTCGGCCGGATACCGGCCGGCCATATCGGCTTCCAAACCGACCAGATCGATCAATTCGTCGACCCGATCGTCGATCTTGGCGCGATCCCAATCCAGCAGTTTCGGCACGGTGGCGATGTTCTGGGCAATGGTCCGATGGGGGAACAAACCGGTCTGCTGGATGACATATCCGATGTTCCTGCGCAACAAGTGCGGTTCGGTTTCGATCGCGTTGACTCCCGCTACCCAGATGGTGCCCGAAGTCGGTTCGATGATGCGGTTGATCATCTTCAGGGTGGTCGTCTTGCCACACCCGGACGGACCGACGAGTACGACGATCTCTCCTTCTGGAACCTCGAAAGAAAGGTCGCCGACGGCTGGAGCAAGACTGCCAGGAAACGTCTTCGAAACGTGTTCAAGGCGAATCATGGCATTGGTCATAGCGCTCCCACGGGTGGGAGCAGCCTAATCAGAGTGGTCAGTCTTCAGTTTTTAGTCGTCAGTTGGACAAAGGCGCGCCCCACCTGCCGCGAGGCACAAGAAAAGAGACCAGGCCGATGATGCCCGTCAGAGAATCGGGATCACGTGGTTACTGGGGGGGACGGACTCCACCGTGGGGTATCCCCCACCTGGCCACTGCGGGAACGCGAGTTGCCGCACGTTTGGCCGCAATCAACCACCAGGCACCCGCGGCGAGAGCAGCCGACCCACCGGCCAGCGGAGCGACCGGGAATCCCCCGGATTCCTCAGCGTCTTTGGTTGAAGATCCTGAATCTTCGCCCAGCCCAGCAGCCGTCACCGTGTCATCCACCTCGGTATCCCCGGGTGTTGTCGCAGCAGACACCGAGGTCGTCGTTGTCGAAGTGATCGGCAGGACGACCCCGGCGGTTGCCGTCGTCGAGGTGGTGGGCGGAGCAGTCGTCGTCGTGGTGGGCGGAGCAGTCGTCGTCGTGGTGGGCGGAGCAGTCGTCGTCGTGGTGGGCGGAGCAGTCGTCGTCGTGGTGGGCGGAGCAGTCGTCGAGGTGGTGGGCGGAGCAGTCGTCGAGGTGGTGGGCGGAGCAGTCGTCGAGGTGGTGGGCGGAGCAGTCGTCGTCGTGGTGGGCGGAGCAGTCGTCGTCGTGGTAGCGCTGTAATCGTAGGGGCACAGGGTGGTTCCCGGGACGGAACCACCCGACTCCTGGACGAACACGACGGTCACATACATAGCCCCGTTGCCGGCGGTCGCGAATTCGATTCCGACGCGGTTGAATCCGCCGTAGAGATTGTTCTTGCAGTGACCCTCGGACTCCATGAACATTCGGTGGATGGTCGACACGCCCCACCCGTAAGCGATGTTCTCACCAATCCTGGTCCATGGACCCGTGACTCCTGCGGACAAATCTGACCGATGCTGGAACGTGCCGGTGGAAGCCATCCACGCCGAATAATCGGTGGCGATCTGCACCAGATCGTCACGAAAGGAGAGCGGTTGGGCGCCGACTGCCGCCCGCTCCTGATTGATGAGGCTCAGGAGTTGCTGAGCCTCGCTACTGACCGCCCAGGCGGGCATCGGTTGTGCAACGGTGGAGATCCCGAAGAATCCCACGACCAACAGAACGATGGCCGCCAGGCGTACTGAGACGGGGCGACCATCGGCCGGATCGGTGCCAGCGCGACAACGGTTGACTGCCATTACCGTATGGCATCGGCAGACCCCCGGAGAGCTTGAGCGTCGATTCGCGCGGAGAGTGGGCGCCTCAGAGACGAAGCAAAGTTAGCGTTCGGGGGCGATCACGCCACCGACGAGACGTCCATCACGGTCTACGACGGGAATCGGAGAACCTCCGAAAAGGCCCGTAAGCCGTTGTGCCTCTTCATAGCTGTCTCCAACGTCCAGGAAGACGGGGCCTTCCATCAAGTCACCCACGCTGACCCCCGGTTCCGCCCCCACCAACGCTTCCCGGCGGACCAGACCAACGAGTTTCCCCGCGTCGACCACGGCGGAGACCGAATGCTCCATCAGCCGCAAGGCGTCGCCAACTAAGAGGTGGGTGCTGACATAGGCGGGTTCGTCCATGCGGTGGTAGACCCGACCGGGCGCCTGTTGAACGACGATGGCCCCCGCCGGCGCTCTTTGCCGCAGGCGGACTCCCGTCCCGAAAAACGCCCGTTGCAACCACCAACCGCCCGGTGCGCCTAGCACCAGCAACGCATCGGGGGGCAACGCCTCGATCAGCTCCGGGGCCCCGGCGGTCTCGACAACCCGGTACGACAATCCCGGCATCTTTCCAGCCAGAGTCTTGACGATATTGCGAGCCGCCGGAAGGTCGTCGGGAGTTGGATAGGCAGACACCATCTCGGCCGAAACACCAAGCGCGTCGCCCAGCCGCCAGGCGATCCGGGCGGCCAGTGCCGAATGGGGACCGCTGCCGACCGCCGCCGAAACACTCCCCACCTTCTCGGCAACAAAGTCCGAGGGGACGGCCACGCTCACGAAGTCGAAACCGGGAGGCATGCGACGCGTCACCAGGAGATCCGCCCGTCCCTCAATGCATTCCGTCCGGATGTCGTCCTGTACGCGAGTGGGCGAACCTCCATCGAGCAGGTCGGCCAACTCCGCGCATCCTTTGCCACGAGTCCACACAACCCGGAACGGTTTGTCGGGCATGATGGGGTTTTCAAAGGCAGCTGCCATACGGTTCACCCTCGGTGTGTACTCAACGCCCAGGCTGTCACCATACCGTTAACTTGGGAATCAGAGCTAAGCGTCGTAGATTTCTCGGCGAGGTAACAACATGCAACTAGGTTCACCCAACCAAATCAGCTCAACCGAGCGGCGAGTTTCGATCACTCCGGATGTGGCCACCCGGCTTGCCAAACAAGGTTTCACGGTGGTCGTCGAAGCCGGAGCCGGAATCGCAGCCGGGTTTCCCGACCATTTCTACGAGGAGGCCGGAGCGACGATCGGCGACGCTGCCGCTGTTTGGGGCGCCGAGCTGGTGGTGTGCCTCTCGGCTCCCACCGATGACCAGATAGGCCTCCTGCGTCGCGGTGGCATCCTCCTCGGCCTCCTGGAGCCTCTCGACCAGCCGCACCGGGCCGAGGCGCTCGCCGCGGCCGGCGTGACATCCCTGGCTTTCGAAACGCTGCCCCGCACCACCAGGGCACAACCGATGGACGTCCTCTCCTCCCAAGCGACCGCGGCCGGTTATCAGGCAGTCCTGATCGCGGCGGTTGCGCACGGCAAGTTTTTTCCGATGCTCACGACCGCGGCAGGGACGATCCGGCCGACGAAAGCCCTGGTCCTGGGGGCCGGCGTGGCCGGCCTGCAAGCCATCGCCACCGCCAAGCGCCTCGGAGCGATCGTATCTGCGTACGACGTGCGGGCCGCTGCCGCGGAACAAGTCGAGAGCCTCGGGGCTCGGTTCGTTCATCTCGAGATGGAACAACAGGACGAGACCAAGACGGGCGGCTACGCCAGGGAGCTCGAGGCCGACGCTCAGGCACGACTACTCATGCAACTCGGCGACTATGTGGCCCGTCACGATGTTGTCATCTCAACAGCAGCAATCCCCGGGCGGAAGGCCCCGATGCTGGTCACCCGTGACATGGTCGAGAAGATGGCACCCGGTTCGGTGATCGTCGACCTGGCGGTAGCGACGGGTGGCAACTGCGAGCTGAGCAAGGCCGACGAGCAGGTGATCCACAACGGGGTGATCGTCATTGCCCCGACGGATCTCGTTTCGGGAGTCGCCACGCACGCCAGCCAGATGTATGCGAGGAACGCTGCCTCAGTACTCGTGCACCTTCTCCAGGAGGAAGGGGTCGTCATCGACTTCTCGGATGAAATCACTGCCGGCCTCTGCATCACCCATGAGGGTCGGGTTGTCAACGAACGGGTCAAATCCATGCTGGAAGGAGGGTCCGGCTAATGGCCGATCTCGCCGTTCAGATCACGGTCTTCGTCCTCGCCGCCTTCATCGGCTTTGAGGTGATCACCAAGGTACCGCCCCAACTCCATACGCCGCTCATGTCGGGCTCCAACGCGATCTCCGGGGTCACGATCATCGGTGCGCTGGTAGTGGCCGGGGCCGGGGATACCACTACGGCGTCGATACTCGGCTTCCTGGCGGTCGCCTTTGCCACCATCAACGTCGTTGGGGGCTTCCTCGTGACCGATCGGATGCTGGAGATGTTCCATCACAAGAAGGACAGGAAGGAGACGCCATGAACACAACCCTGGCAGCCTTCCTGTACTTGATCGCAGCGGTTGCTTTCATCGTGGGGCTCAAGCGTCTGCAGTCGCCGGTTACGGCCCGGGGCGGCAACCAGCTGGCGGCGTTCGGCATGCTGCTTGCCATCGTGGTGACGCTCCTCGCTAACGACATCATCAGCCCGTGGATCGTCGTCGCCGGCCTCGTGGTCGGTGGCGCCGTTGGCGGGTTCCTGGCTCAGAAGGTCGAAATGACTGCCATGCCGCAGCTGGTGGCGGCTTTCAACGGCTTCGGCGGCGGAGCCTCGGCACTGGTCGCGGCAGCCGAGTTTCTCACCGTCGATTCCCTGCCACTGCGCACCGACATCACCATCGTCCTGTCGACCGTGATCGGCGCGGTCACCCTTTCCGGTTCGTTCGTTGCGTTCGGCAAGCTGCAGGGGCTTATCTCTGGTCAACCGGTCGGGTATCCCGGCCAGAAGTTCGGGGATCCTCTCGTTGCCGCCATCATCGTCGGCTTGAGCATATGGGTGGTCCTGGGCGGAGGCGCGCTCGTGCTGTGGCTCCTGGTGCTGACCGCAATGGTCCTGGGCGTGATACGGGTTCTGCCGATCGGTGGAGCCGACATGCCGGTGGTTATTTCGTTCCTGAATGCCTTTTCCGGATTGGCCGCCTCGATGGCCGGTTTCGTCATCGAATCGAACGCTCTGATCATCAGCGGCGCCCTGGTCGGTGCGTCTGGCCTGATCCTCACCAACATCATGGTCAAAGCCATGAACCGCTCCCTCGGCAACGTGCTGTTCGGCGCTTTCGGGGCGGCGGCGATGGAGGGCGGACCGGGCGTGATCGGCGAGAAGCCGGTGCGCTCGGCCACGGCCGACGACGTGGCCGTGACCCTGGCATATGCCGGTTCGGTGATCGTGGTCCCCGGCTACGGCCTGGCGGTTGCCCAGGCACAGCACAACCTCAAGGAGCTGACCAACCTGCTCGAGGAGCGCGGCGTCGAAGTTCGTTATGCCATCCACCCGGTGGCCGGACGCATGCCAGGGCATATGAATGTGCTCCTCGCCGAGGCGGACGTGGAATACGACAAGCTCTACGATCTCGACCAGATCCAGGACGAATTCCCTCGGACCGATGTTGCCTTGATCGTCGGGGCCAATGACGTAGTCAATCCGGGGGCTCGCGACGACGAGACCAGCCCGATCTACGGCATGCCCATACTCGATGTTGACAAGGCAACGACGGCGATCGTGATCAAGCGCAGTCTCTCCCCCGGCTTCGCCGGCATCGACAATCCCCTGTTCTATATGGACAACACGCTGATGTATTTCGCAGATGCCAAGCGAGCCATGAGCGACCTGGTGGCCGCCGTCAAAGAGGCGTAGGGCGGGGCCGTCAGGCGCCCACCCGGCGCAACACTCTCGTGACGCCGACCAGCAGAGCGAGGGCGAACACGGCTGTGCTCAACAACAGCGCCGTAAACCCGGTGAACGAGAACGCCGAGGCGTTGACGGCTACCACCACCATGAGACCTCCAAACAGCAGCGGACGGGGCCATCCTGCGACACCGCGCAACTGATCAACCCTCGTGGTAGCGATCCAGATCAAGACCGCAAGTGCCATCAACAGGAAGACGGCCTGAACGGCCGCCAGGCTTCCCCAGAACGTCAGCAGCACCGCCAAGCCAACGGTTCCAACCCCAAGGCCGACATCACGCATGGCTCGATAGGCCGATGTACGGTCCGACATGGCCTTCAAGTTATCAGTTGTCGCACATCCGTCATGAGCCAGACTGGGCGTTGGCCGAGAAGCCAAGTACGAAAATGAGGAAGTGTTCGCATGGACTTCCAAGATGTCATCCGGAAACGCCGGATGGTGCGCAACTACACCGATGAGCCTGTGGACGCCGGCACCGTCGATCGTTTGATCGAGGCAACCAGGCGGGCGCCCAGCGCCGGCTTCAGCCAGGGTCAATATCTGGTCGTGATCACGGCGCCGGAAACGCGCCGGGCCATCGCCGAGCTATCCGGGGAACCGGAGTACGTAGCGGCCGGGTTCGCACCCTGGATCTCCCGCGCCCCGGTCCACTTCGTCATATGCACCAGCGAAGCCGACTACCACCGCCGCTACCAGGAGGCCGATAAGGTCGACCGTCAGGGTCGGGAGATCACGTGGCCGATCCCCTACTGGTGGGTTGACGCCGGGGCATCCATGATGCTGCTCCTGCTCGCCGCAGTCGATGAGGGGCTGGCGGCCGGCCTGCTCGGAATTCATTCGATCCCCGGTCTGCAAGCCCTGCTCGGGATTCCAGACGACATCACCCCGATCGGTGTGGTGACTGTCGGCTATGCCGCACCCGACCGGCAGTCCGGTTCGCTGAAACGAGGCTGGAAGCCTGAGGTGGAGGTCGTACACCGAGAGCGGTGGACCAGCGAGGAAGGCGTGTAGTCGTAAGATCGGGACATGGCCGACGCACTATTCACCCGAGCGGAATCCGGCGCCTTTCTGCCAACCGCCTTGACCCGCGGACCGTGGAGCCCGGAAGCCCAGCACGGTGGACCACCCGCGGCTCTCCTGGCCAGCGCCGTCGAAGCAACCGAACCTGCCTCGATGTTCGTTGCCCGGTTCACCGTCGAGTTCATCCGCCCGGTACCGATCGCCCCGCTCACCCTGGTAAGCCGGGTTGTTCGGCCGGGAAAACGGGTGCAGCTGGTCGAGGCAACTCTGAGCACCGCAGCCGAACCCGTCGCCCGGGCAATGGCGCTGCGCATCCGGATCCATGCGGGCATCGACTTGCCACTCGAAGCTGCGGGCCCTCCCGAGACATTGGCGCCGCCCGACACCGTCAGTCCGGTGCGGCTCGTACCGGTGGCATGGGAGAACTTCGGAGACGCCCTCGATACCCGACCCCTGATCGGCGGTCTGACGGAACCGGGCCCTTCTGTTGCATGGATCCGCCTGCTGGTACCGGTGGTCCTGGGTGAGGACCCGACGCCGCTGCAGCGGGTTCTGGTAGCCGCCGACTGCGGAAACGGCATCTCCTCGATGGTCGACATCCACCGATACCTGTTCATCAATCCCGACCTGACGGTCTACCAGCACCGGCCGGCCGACGGTGACTGGATCGGACTCGACGCCAACACCCGTCTCGAAACGCAAGGTTCCGGCCTGGCAGAGGCAGTCCTTTTCGACGGGCGAGGCCGCTTCGGCCGCTCCCTCCAGAGCCTCTACGTCGACGAACGCTGATTCTCGCGGTTTTGGCGCTCATCTTGCCGAAATATCGAGCAAACCAGGCGCCAAAACCGTGAAGAGACTGCGGTAAGGTCGGCTCGTGCACGAGGTCATCACTTCCGTTACGAACCAGAGGGTCAAGCAGCTCGTCAAGCTCAGGAATCGGCGAGAACGAGACGCGTCGGGCGTCTTTCTGGTCGAGGGCTATCGAGAGCTGACGAGGGCGGTGGACTCCGGGCTGGAGATTCGAGAGATCTACTACTGCCCGGATCTCTTCCTCGGTGAGAACGAAGCCTCGCTGATCGAACGAGCGGTGGACGGAGGAGCCGAGGGCGTCGAGCTGAGCTCCGAAGCCTTCCGGAAGGTGAGCTACCGAGATCGTCCGGAAGGGCTCCTGGGCTTGGCCGATCAATTCCCGGCCACTCTGGATCAGCTCGAGCCGTCGTCGAACCCGCTGATCCTGGTCGTCGAATCGATCGAGAAGCCCGGCAACCTTGGAACCATGTTGCGTACCGCCGATGCTGCCGGGGTTGATGCCGTCATCGTGTGTGAGCCGACCACCGATCCGTTCAACCCAAACGTCGTCCGGGCCTCGCTGGGTTGTCTCTTCCTGGTTCCGCTGGCCGTGTCGTCGACCCCGGATGCCCTCCGCTGGCTGACGGAGCACGAGATCGCCACGTTCGCCACCACACCCGGCGCAACGGCACTTCACTGGCAGACCGACCTCAGCGGACCGGCGGCCATCGCCGTCGGGAGCGAGCAGTACGGGCTTACCGAAACCTGGCTGCGGGAGGCCGGGATGCAGATCCGAATTCCGATGGGAGGCCAGGTGGACAGCCTCAACGCCGCTATGGCAGCCGGGGTGGTTCTCTTCGAAGCGGTTCGCCAACGGTCTGGTGCAATCGCCGGGCCGGGCCCGGTTCCTCAATCGTGAAAGCCGATCACTCGAACCGAATGGACACGCACCAGTGGCTGAGCATCCCGTCGTGGCGGCACTGTACGACGTGCTCATGGTCCCCAACGACTGGTTGGGGTTGCGCAGGCAGCGAGCCCGCCTGGCTGAGGCTGCCACGGGCCAGGTCCTGGAAATCGGCGTTGGCACCGGTTTGAACCTGTCACATTTCACCAACGCCACCGAGGTCGTCGCCATCGATCCCGACCCGCACATGTTGAAACGGGCGAAACGGCGCGCCAACGAGGCTCCGTGCCCGGTGCACCTCGAACTGCTCCCCGGCGAGGACATGCACTTCCCCGCGGACAGATTCGACACTGTGGTGATCAGCCTCATCCTGTGCACGATTCCCGATCCTGCACTGGCTCTGCGAGGCGCCCACCGGGTGCTCAAACCGGATGGATCGCTGATCTTCCTCGAGCACATTCGCTCGCCCCGCCGCACCACCGCAAGGTTTCAGGATTGGATCACTCCCTACTGGCGCCGGGTGTCGGGCGGGTGCCATACCAACCGCTCAACACTCGAGACCATCGAGGCCAACGGCTTTGAGATAACCAGGCTGTGGAGATCCAAGAGCGGAAGCATGGTGCAGGGAGAAGCAAAGAAGAGCACGTAGGCGCTTTGTTGGGAACCAGCCCCCCTCCGTTTCTCGCCAATCAGGCGAGCAACACCTCCCCGCTCCCCGCTCACTACGTTCACAGGGGGGAGGATCCTTGACACCGAACGTATGTTCGATCTAGTTTTCACGGGGTGATCAGCGCCGTCCAACAGAGTTTTGATGACATGGGGGCACCGTTGAGCGAGGTGCCCTTTTGCGTGCTCGATCTGGAGACGACGGGGGGTTCCCCGGCCAATTGTTCCATCACGGAAATCGGTGCCGTGAAGTACGTGGGTGGTGAAGAGGTGGGATCCTTCCAGACGCTGGTCAATCCCGGTTCACCGATCCCCCCGTACATCACCATCCTCACCGGAATCACCCAGTCGATGGTGATCGAAGCGCCACCGGTCGAAGAAGTTCTTCCCGCCTTCCTCGAGTTCATCGGCGACGCCGTCATCGTCGGCCACAACGTCCGGTTCGACCTTTCCTTCCTCAACGCAGATTCGATGCGGCTCGGCTACGGGCGCCTGCCGAATCGCTCCGTCGATACCTATGCGCTCGCCCGTCGCCTCATCCGCAACGAGATTCGTAACCTCAAACTGCAGACGCTGGCCGCCTACTTCCGTTCCCCGACCGTTCCCAACCACCGGGCCCTCGAGGACGCCAAGGCGACCGCCTGGGTCCTGCATTCGTTGCTCGAGCGGGCCGGCACGATCGGGGTCACGGCCCTCGAAGACCTCCTGCAACTCCCCACCGCTCGCGGCTCGGCCGACTACGGAAAGATCCGGCTGGCGGACGCCCTCCCCCGAAGACCGGGCGTCTACATCTTCAAAGACCGCAACGGCGGCATCTTCTACATCGGGAAAGCCAAGAACCTGAGGACCCGGGTGCGCAGCTACTTCTACGGGGATACCCGCCGGACGGTCTCGTCGATGCTGAAGGAACTCGACTCTGTCGAACACCGTATTTGTTCATCCGAACTCGAAGCCGAGATCACCGAACTTCGACTCATCCACGCCCATCGCCCGCGCTACAACCGCCGCTCCAAGCCACCGAAATCTTCGCACTTCGTGAAACTGACCAGCGAGAAGTACCCGAGACTCTCTCTCGTTCGCACCTTGCGCGAGGACGGGCTCGTTTACCTGGGCCCGTACCGGAGCCGCCGCAGCGCAGAACTCGTCATGACCGCTCTGTGGGATGCGGTACCCATCCGACGTTGTTCGGGCCGACCGGGAACCCGGGGAGGTGCATGCGCGTTCGCCCAGTTGGGGGTGGCCGTCTGTCCGTGTGACGGATCGCTGTCCGAGTCGGATTACCGGCCGGTCATCGAGAAACTTCTGGCGGGTGTCGAGCACGACCCCCAACTCCTCCTCGCTCCGCTCCAGGACAAGATGACCGACCTGGCGCTTCACCAGCGCTTCGAAGAAGCGGGTTGGATGCGGGACCGTTACCGGGCCCTGGCCCGGTCACTGGAACGCCGGCGAGCGTGGCAGACCCTCAACCAGGCCGGATTGCTGTGGGCGGAAACCGCCGGCGGGGATGGAGCGATCATCGAACGTGGCCGGCTCACGTTCTCCTGGTCGGGGGGTGACCGACCGGCCTTCTTCCCCGCCGTCGACCTGGAACCTGCCTGGCCGCGGGTTCCGCCCACCGTCCAAGATGCCGAGGAAGCCCACCTGATCTGGCAATGGCTGACCGGTTCGGGCGCGAAGCTGCTCGAGTCTTCTCAACCTCTCCACACGCCGATTGCCCGCATCCCGGAACTGCACCTGGTTGCGTGAGACACCGGACCGGGCCGCTCGAAGCTGTACCCGGCCATCTACCATGCGCACATGCGCTTTACCGTCCGACCCGGCAGAGACCCCGTCGCCGGAGCCGACCGCACGCTCCTGGCCGCCATGGGCATGCCCGGCGGGGGCATCATCGCCGTCGGCACTTCCCACGTCCTCGTCCGTCCACGTGAGACCTCCGAGCCCACAGCATTGCTGCTCGGCCCGCAGGCCCTAGAAAATGCCGGCCTTACGGCCGGACAGGGGGTCGACGCCAAACGGGCCATCTTGCCGACCGCTCGCCGCGTCGTGATCCAGGGAGACCAACTCCCCCTCGAGGTCCGAACCCTCGTGCACGGTTTGCAGGGGAGACCGGTCAGCACCGGAGATCACCTGACGGTTGATACCGCATACGGCGATGGGGGCGGCGCCCCGGTGGATATCCGCATCGCCCAGGTCGATCCGGATCCGGCCGCCACCGTCGGCATGGCAACGAGTTTCGTGAGTGAGGCCGAGGCCGATCGCGCTCCGATGGTTGCTCCCGAGATCTCTGCGACTGCCGCCCCGGCCAGACCGGGGGCGCCGACCACCACCGAAGCACTTCTGGCCGGACTCGAAACCGAACTGGAGATGCTGACCGGCTGGTTCTCGCTGCTGACCTCCCCCCAAGACTTGCCGTCCGCGTGGGGTCTGCCCCACGTGGCGGGGGTCATCGTCGAAGGTCCAATCGGCTGCGGGAAATCAGAACTCGTGGCCGCGGCCGCCGAGATAGCCGGGGCGCGTGTTCATGAGGTCTCCCTCGATCTTGTGTTCAAACCTGAGCGGCTCCTCGATCTTCTCGAAAAGGCCAAGAGCACCGCCGTCCCGGCTGTTGTTTTCGTCGACCGGTTGGAGGCCGTCGCGGGAGAAGAAGGCCTTGCCCCATTCCGAACGCAGGTGAGCGCCATACTTCGCTGGTTCCTCGATGCGGTGGCAGAAAAGCAGGGGCTTGCCTGTGTGCTGGGCGTCGCCTCGGTTGGTCACCTCGACGACACGATCGTCCGCTCTCCCCTGCTTCCCCGCATCCTCAGCATCCCGCCTCCCGACCTCAACCGGCGCCGTTTGCTTTTCGATGCGGCGCTGTCGAGGGTGCCCTCCGAGGAGCTGGACTTCGACCGGCTGGCTTCGCGTACTGCCGGATTCTCCGGGGCAGATATTGTCGCGTCGGTCGTACACGCCTCGGCGGTGGTCGCCCGAACGAAAGGCAAAGTGACCACCGATCTGATGATCGACGCTCTCGATGGGACATCGCCATCTCTGGGATCGGTGCCGATGGGAGATATCCCGTCCTACGGATTCGAGAGAGTTGCCAATCTGACGGAAGTCAAGCAGCGCCTCACCGAAGCCGTCATCTGGCCGATCACCGAGCCCGAGCGTTTCGCCCGCATGGGCATCGAACCACCACGGGGCATCCTGCTGCACGGTCCGCCGGGCACCGGCAAGACCTTCGTGACCCGGGCGCTGGCTCACGAGTCGGGAGCCGCCTTCTTCTCGGTCAAAGGTGCCGAACTGCTCGACAAATTCGTGGGTGAGTCCGAGCGAGGTGTCCGAGAGGTTTTCGCCAGGGCCAGGGCGGCGGCGCCTGCCATCCTCTTCTTCGACGAGGTGGACGCCCTCGCCCCTGTGCGGGGCAGATCTTCAACTTCCGTAACCGATTCGGTGGTGGCCGCGTTGCTGACGGAAATCGACGGTGTTTCCGAACGTGGCGATGTTGCCGTAATCGGAGCCACCAACCGCAAGGACCTGATCGACCCTGCCTTGCTGCGAGCCGGGCGTTTCGAGATCCACATCGAGCTTGGCCTACCGGGAGTCGAAGGTAGGCGGGCGCTCCTGGGCCTTTCGGACGTTCCCTTTGCCGAAGGCGTCGATCTCGATCAGGTTGCTCAGAAGACCGAGGGCCTGTCTTTCGCCGATCTCGACGGAATGCTCCGGGAAGCCGCTCTCACGGCGTTGCGGAACGACGCCTCAGCGCTTTCGGTGGGTTGGGACGAAATCGAGAAGGCCATGCAACGGTTCAAGGAGTAGCCGTCTTTCCTTCAAGATGGGTCGCCGAACATCCGATACCTGCGAGATGAGTCGGACTCGAATTGCCGGCGGCATCATCGTCGCGTCGCTCCTCCTGGCAGGGTGTGGTGTGTCGTACGACGCTGAACTTCTGTCATCTATCGAAGGTCGATGGATGTGCGACGTCCAGCGCTTTACCTTTGACGACGTAGGAGACATCCAGGCCGAGCTCGACACCCGCCTGACCGGCAATGGCGTCACCGCCGAGCAGTACCGGGCCTTCAAGGACGACCTGATCGACCAACCCGACCTCCGTGCGGAAGTTGCCGTCGAGTTCACCGCTTACTGCGATTCGGGTTCGTAGGCGTCAAACGACCTCAAGTTCTGCATCGATCCGGACCGATACTCAGGGTATGCGCTCCCGCCTCGTTCTTCCCATAGCTCTTGCCCTCATCATGGGTCTCGCTGCGCCCGCGGCGGCCGCCCCAAAACCCGACGTCGACAAGGACGTCGAGCTGACCAACTACGAGACAGCGGCCATTGTCGCCGGAGACAGCGCCTGGATCGCGCTCAACTGGCATGGCGGAGGCGGGGATGTAGAGAACTTCCGGCTGGTCGTCAAGAAGCCCGAAGCCGGCGTGGAAGTCCGCTACCCGGATAACACGGGGACCTACACATCGCTGTGGGCCGACGACACGCTTTCGGACGACGAATACGACTTCACGGCCATCCACGTCACCGTCCCGTACGCGGCCGGCAGTGATATCAAACTGCAATTCGCCCTCTCGTATGAGCGGGACGGCAAGGAGAAAACCGGCGTTTTCAATGTCCGCGTGCCGGTGGTTCAGTACTCGGGCGGAGAGGATCTCCAGCAAGTCACGGCATCGCTCGGCGAGGTGACCCTCGGTGAGAGCGCCTGGGTGGGAGTCTCCTACGCTGGTCTGGCGCCGCGTCTCGACGATTTCCAGGTGACGGTGACGGACGGCGGCGGGCTGCCCATCGTGTATCCGGCCGACGGTACATCGACGAGCTTGCATCACAATGCCCGCCTCGAGGACGGGGAAACCGATATTGCCAGGTTCCGAGTCGATGCCTACGACGTCCCGGCCGGCACGTATACGATCGCGATCACGGCAACGTACCGAAAAGATGCCACAACCGCCGAACTCGTCGGGTCGGTCACTCTTGCGATCGTCGAACCGGCCGGTTGATCCGGATCACATCCAACCCAAACAAACCCTCAGGGGCGTCCACCCAGTCCCCGATACCTATGAGGACCAATCGGAGGCACGTACGCATGAGAAAAGAGCGAGTCATAGTGCTCATCGTCGTCGGACTATCGGTGATCTCGGCGTGCTCGGAATCTGATCAAAACGCCCCCTCCACGACGACCACGGGGCTAGCTGCTGAGACATCAACCACCATTGAAGGTTCGCAGCTCTCCTCCGAACCTTTGCCGCCGCCCGAACTCGACTCCAGCCTCACCGGCGATGACCTCCTGGTAGCGATTGAAGCGCGCTGGATGTGCGATGTGCAACGCTTCGCGTTCTCCGATCTGGGAGTCCTGAATCAAGCGCTCGACGACCGCCTCACCGCCAGCGGCTTGAGCAGAGCCGAGTACGAAGCCTTCAAGGCCCAACTGGAAACAAAGATCGACCTGCGCGAACAAGTTCTCACGGAGTACGACACCTACTGCGGAGAGGACTAGTCCGTTGGGTCAACACGCCGATAGCCATCAAGATTCGGTGCCGCCCGTGCCGATGCATGAAGTATGAAACATCGCATCATCACCGCAGCACTTGCCAGCCTCCTGGTCATCGGGACCGCTTCCCCCGCCATCGCCAAAGGCCCGGAGGCGGATCTCAAAACCAAGAAGACCGCCACCATTGTTGCCGGCGACACGTCATGGGTAGCCATCAACTGGCAAGGCAACGGCGGAGATGTCACGAATTTCAAAGTCGTCGCTGAAGCACCGAGCGGCGTCGAGGTGACCTATCCCGATAACACGCCCGGATACACCGGATTGATGAACGGGCATGTGCTGTCGGAGAAGGAAATGGATTTCACTGCTCTGCAGGTTTCCGTTCCCTATTCCCAAACCAAGAAGTTCAAGATCACGCTGCTCGTGAGCTACGACGTTGAGGGCACGACCGTCGAGAACGAGTTCGACCTGACTGTTCCGGTGGCCGAATACAAGGCAGACCAGGATCTTGCACAGGTCACCGACTCGATCGGCTCAATGGCCAGCGGCGAGGCGGTCTGGTTCGATGTCCTCTTTACCGGTCTCGCCCCCGTCATGGACAACTTCGACGTGGTGGTTTCCGATGCGGCAGGGCTGACGGTGACCTATCCCCAGGCCCATTCGTCGACGAGCCTCTACTTCAACAATGTCCTCGAGGACAACGAAACCGATTTCGCCGCCATTCATGTGGACACCCGAGGCGCTGCCCCGGGAACCTACAACCTGGGCCTGAAGGTGTCCTACACCATGGCCGGCCAGGCCAAGACGTTCGATGGAACCCTGGCGTTGACCGTTACCGGCTGAGCCTTCCCGCTGTGACCGATTGATCCAGGGTCTTCCCGGGATCAATCGCGACATGAACGCGACTCTCCCGGTTTCTCGAACTGACGACTGACGACTAACGACTAAGAGAGTTTGTCGCCCTTGCCGATCACGACGATGCCGCCTTCTGAAACGGTGAACCGCTCACGATCCGCCGCCTGGTCAACACCGATCTGATACCCCTGCGGAATCGAAACACCCTTGTCGATAATCGCCTTCTTCACGACCGCATCCCGGCCGACATCGACGCCGCCAAATATGACGGAATCCTCGACCAGCGCGTAGGAATGCAAACGGACGTCGGGTGAGATGATCGACCGCCGCGCCGTGGCTCCCGAAACGATGGCTCCCGCCGACACGAGAGACTCGATGGCCATCCCGCGCCGCCCTTCCTCGTCATGGACGAACTTCGCAGGAGGATACGGATAGAGCCACGTGAGGATGGGCCACTCCTCGTTGTAGAGGTCGAACACGGGATCGACGGTAACGAGATCCATCGAGGCGTGAAAGTACGCATCGAGGGTCCCGACATCGCGCCAATATCCGAATTCACGCTCGGTCTGCCCGGGAACCACATTGTTATTGAAGTTGTACACATACGCGCTGCCCTGGTCGACGAACAGCGGAACAATGCTCCCACCCATATCGTGTTTGGATTTCTCATCCTCAGCATCCGCAACGACGGCCTCGATGAGTGCCTCGGTCGAAAAGATGTAGTTCCCCATCGAGGCAAAAGCGAAGTCTGGATTGCCGGGCATGGGCGGAGGTTCGGCCGGCTTCTCGAGGAATGACTTGATCTTGCCGTCTTGGCCGGCATCGATGATCCCGAACTCGCTGGCCTCGCCGATCGGCACCTTGATCCCGGCCACTGTGGCGGCGGCCCCGCTCTGGATGTGCTGGTCGAGCATTTGCCCTGGATCCATGCGATAGATGTGATCGGCCCCGAAGACAATGACGTAGTCGGGTTCCTCGTCGCGAATGAGGTTGAGGTTCTGAAAGATGGCATCGGCCGAACCGGAAAACCAGTGTGGACCGCGTCGCATCTGGGCGGGTACGGGCGCTACGTAGTACCCGAGCATCGGCGACAGCCGCCAGGTCTGGGCGAGGTGGGTATCGAGGCTGTGACTCTTGTACTGGGTGAGTACCACGATCCGGCGGAATCCCGCATTCACCAGATTCGACAGGGCGAAGTCGATGAGCCGGTACTGGCCCCCGAAGGGGACGGCCGGCTTGGCCCGATCTCTCGTCAGCGGAAAAAGGCGCTTACCTTCGCCGCCGGCGAGCACCATGGCCAGGACATGTCGTGTTGGTGCCATTGGTGCACAACATACTAGGTAGGCTCCGTCCCGCCCTACGATGCGGGTCCCGATGTCACGTTCACGACTCGTCGCCATGGTCGCAACCCTGGTCATCGCTCTATCCGGTTGCACGGACGGCGATTTTCAGACAACCGTCCCTCCGCTTCCCCCCACCGATGCCGCCGCGATGGCTGCCCTGCTCGAGAGTTCGACCCAACCCGTTGTCGTCAATATCTGGGCGTCGTGGTGCATTCCCTGCCGGTCGGAAGCGCCACTGATCGAGCGCGCCTACAGCCAGTTCGGTGACGAGATCCGGTTCATCGGCGTCAATGTTGCCGACACGCAGAGCGGCGCCCGCCAATTCATCGCCGAATTCGGTCTTACGTTCGAAAATCTCTTTGATGCCGCCCGGGCGGTTCCTGCAGCATTCGGCGGCTCCGGCGTCCCCCTGACCTTCTTCTTCGCTCCCGGCGGAGAACTGGTTCACTACCAGCCGGGGGTGATCGACGAGCGGACGCTGGCGTTGCAGATCGACGAGTTGCTCAACCGCCAGGCGGACTCCTAGTGGAGTTCACCCTGCTGTGGGCGGCCGCCACCGGGATCGGGCTGGCCGTCTTCATGGGCAAGTGGGAAGAACGGTTGGGCCTCATCCCCGAGGAAACGGGAAGCCTGAGCGACCTGGTTCTGGGAGCGGCGGTGGCCGGTCTCATCTCGGGTCGACTCGCAGCCATGTTCCTGTCCGGCACCAACCCGTTCACCCATCCCGGCGACATTCTCATCGTCCGCAGCGGCGTCGACACAGGCTTTGCATCCCTGGGAGCGCTGACGTTCGTCTCGCTTTCCTCCCGTCGCCAATTCGCCGTCACCATCGATGCCCTCGGACCCGCCGCCCTGGCCGGGCTGGCCGGCTGGCATGCCGGATGCCTCTACCGGGGAGCCTGCCTGGGCACAGCTTCATCCTTGCCCTGGGCGGCTGCCCAGGAGGGCAGCACCATCACCCGTCATCCGGTTGAGATCTATGCCGCGCTCTTGTTCCTCGCGGGCGGTTTGATGTTGCTCGGCATGCTGCGCCGGGGCTCCGGTTCGGCCGGGACGGTCGGTGCTATGGCCCTGGCCATCGCCGGAGCAATCCGGTTAGCCACCGAATCACTCCGCCCATCCCTCGGGTCGGGTCCACTCGGGTGGTACCTCGCTGCTATCGCAGCTGGAGTCATAGGGGTTCTCGTCGCAAGACTCCGGGCCGGTCCGGCCGGTCGTTGATTCGTTCTGACCTGGACGACCGGCATCCACCGCTCCCAGGGTGGGTTTTCCCCCTGTACGCGGTCTTCCTACCGCTCCTTGGCGCCGGCGGCGATCCAATCGATGATGATCTGCACTGTTGCGTCCGGCAGGAGACCCGCCGGCGGCATGATGACCCCGTCAGGATGGGTACCGAGCATGGTTTGCACCAGACGACTGTTGTCGGGGTCGCCCGGAATGATCGTCGGGCCTCCGTCACCGGTGGTGAGGGCCTCCTGATAGCTGGTTCCCGTCCACCCGCCCAGGCTCCCATGACACACGGTGCAGCTGGCCTGGAAGATCGGCTGCACATCCCCAACGAAGGTCGGCGACCCGGCGCTAGATCCGGATGAATTCAGCGTACGGATATGTTTCACCAACTGTTCGATTTGCTGCGAGCTCAGGATTTCGCCCCACGCAATCATCGCCGTTGCCTCATGACCGAGATTGATGGCGTCGAAAATGGCCGTGTCCTGATTGGCCGCTTGCCATACCGGCGCACCCAGGGCCGTCCCGATCCCCCCTTCGCCTCTCTGTCCATGGCATTGCGAGCAAAGCTGGGCGTATACCTCCCGCCCGCTGGCGGTGGGTTGCGGCACTTCCGAAACCTCAGGAGGCAGATCCACGGGTGGGTTCGCCTCCCAGGCTCTCATGAAGGCGACGATGGCGTCGACCTGTTCATCGTTGAGCGGCCCACCGAACGAGTCACCGAAAGGTGACATACCGAAGTTGGGCTGTCCCTGGGAGATGATGGCCCGAAGCGTCTGGTCATCCCTGGTACGCAAGTACTCGGCGGTGCTTATCGGGGCAATGATGTCACCGGCCCGGGCCGGATTGAGACCACCTTCACCTAGATTGCCATGACATGACGTGCAGTTCTGCTCATATAAGGCTTGGGCGGCAACCAGATCAGGTGCCCCGGCGGCCTCCACGATGTACGCAACGAGAGCATCGATCTGCTCGTCGGTCAGGATCTCGCCCCACACCGGCATGTCCTCGTGTGCCCCGCCGGCGGCAATGGCCTGCACGGCCGCCTCGAGCGTCCCTGCCCGCGGAATGGTCTGCGCATGGCAGGAGGTGCAGCTCTGGGCGAACAACTGCTCACCCGCCGGCGTCGAGGATGGATCCATCACATAATTGGCCAGCGTCTGGATATCGGCCTCAGCGAGCGTCGAGCCAAAGGCCGGCATGTCGAGATGACCGCCGCCTTGCACGACGACCTCACGCAGCTCCTCTTCGGTCCCGCCGTACGCCACCGACCGGCCGTGACAGGACGAACATTGCTGGGTCCACAGCCTCTGCCCGTCCGGAGCGGTCAGGAAGTTGAGTAGCTGTCCCTGCTCGGCGCTGCTCAACACCTCGGACCACTCTGGAATATCCAGATCGATATGGGCCGGATAGGTGGAACCGGCTTCCAGAGCGTTACGCAATTCAATCGCGTCGGCCTCAATGAGTTGCTCGGCGGTATGGCATGCAGCGCACGAATCGCAAATACCTCATTGCCGCGAGGCGCCAGGATGAACCCGACCAGGGCGTCGATCTCGTCGGCCGACAGATCGGAGTTCCACGACGGCATCCCCTCGTGCGTCCCTGCCGAAATGACCGCGAAGAGGTCTGTGCCCTGAGCGACTTCTACGGTCGACCCGTGACAACCAGCGCAGTTGTCCACGTAGAGGACGGCGACACGGTCCCCTTCTGCGGTGGTTCCGCCGGGAGGCGGGGCTTCCTCGATCGCTTGCACGGTGAGGAAAACCGCTGCTGCTATTCCCGCCACCGTGATACCGGTCACTACGGGGCGGCTGGAGGGATGCCGCTTTCTCGACCGATCCAACCAGGGAAGCATGATCAAGAAGATGATGGCGATGACCGGCAGGACGATGACCCCGATCACCTCGAGATCACCCGGGAAGAACTTCAGCAGCTGGAACAGGAACAGGAAATACCACTCGGGCCGCGGCGTGTAGTCGGAGTCACTTGGATCGGCAATTTCCTCCAGGCTGGAGCCGAGGAAGTAAGCAAGAGCAACAAGAACTACGAAGAGGATGAAAGCAACCAGCGCGTCCTTGAAGATGATGTCCGGCCAAAACGGAACACCCTTCTTCTTCTCTTCTTCGTACTCCCGGAGGTATTCCTCGCGCTCTTCTCTCTTGTTCATGGGGCTACTCGCCTCGTTTCGGCACAGCAGTTATGCCGTTGCGAATGACGAGATAGAGGTGGATGCCGACCAGGAGCAAGAACAACGACGGCAGCACCCAGACGTGCGCCCCGTAGAAACGGGTGAGCGTCAACCCCGATATCTCTTCGCCGCCGAGCATGACGGCCCGCAGCGTGTCGCCCACCACCGGCGTCACCTCGCCGATCTGAGTTCCGACCACGGTCGCCCAGTACGCACGCTGATCCCACGGCAGCAAATACCCGGTAAAACCAAACGAGAAGGTCAACAGGAGAAGCGCCACGCCGGTGATCCAGGTGAATTCGCGCGGGTATTTGTAGGCGCCGTAGATGATGACCCGCACCATATGCAGCACGACCAGCAGCACCATCGCACTGGCCCCCCAGTGGTGCAACCCCCGGATCAACCAACCGAACGGAAGTTCGTTGGTGATGTAGCTCACACTGGCGTACGCCTGCTGGGGTTCGGGGACGTAGTACAGCGTGAGGAGAATCCCCGTAACGATCTGGATGACCATCGCGAACAGCGTGGCGCTGCCCAACGTATAGGCCCAATTGATCTTCGGGATCTTCCGCAGGAAGACGGCCGTATAGGTGGTCCGCCAGCCGGTCCGTTCGTTCAGCCATTCACCGAGTTTGGACACCATGATCAAGTCTTTCTGATGAAGATCTGGCCGTCTTCGACCTTGGTTTCAAACCGGTCGAGGGGCCGGGGAGGGGGGCCCGTTTGAACAGAACCGTCCGGCCCGAAGATGGCGTTGTGGCAGGGACAGAAGAAGCCGTCCTGTTCTTCGACCCAGCGGACCCGGCATCCGAGGTGCGTACAAATGTTGGACAACGCTATGAAGTCGGATCCATTCTCGGTCGAGACGAACACCGAAAGCTCTTCCGTCGGTGGTGAGATAGCCGGCTCTGCGCTCGACCGTCGCCTTCATGAGGGTCTGTGCTCCGACTTCAACGGAACTAGCGGAGCCCAAACGAATCCACTCCTGTTCGCCGCCTTGCTCCTGGGCCGGTCCGGCGATGTAGAAGATCGCCGGGACACCGACACCGGCGGCGATAGCCCCCGACATCACCCCGACCGACCCGATCAGCAGTTTCCGGCGGGACACCCCATCCGCTCCGGTCTCCGGATCCGCGCCGGAGCCCGGGCCGGAACCGTCCAGATCTGCAACCGGAAGTTCGGCGTCATCGGCCATCAGAGACCTCCCTCGCGAATCCTCGACGAGAACCCGCCCGACCTTTATAGCAGCGCCGGTGCCGGGAAGTCGGCCCATCTGGGTATTCCGTGGGCGCTGGCCGGAACGACGAACTTCGTCGGAGTCGGCACCACCTACACTTTCTCGCTGTGACAGAGGGAACCCTTATCGCCGAACTGTCGGGAGTCGGTGTCCGTTTCGGACGGATGCCGGTCCTGCGCGGCATAGACCTCATCATCAAACCTGGAGAAGTGGTGGGCATCATCGGACCCAACGGCTCCGGCAAATCGACCCTGTTGCGGATTCTGGCCACCCTGCTCAAACCATCGGTCGGCGACGCCACCGTGCTCGGCGCCCGGGTTGGCTCAAACGGCATCCTGGCGGCCCGCCGGCGAATCGCCCTACTCGGGCACCATCCCGGCCTGTGGGGTGAGCTGACATTGATCGAGAACCTCACCTTCGTGGCGCGGCTCGCCGGAGCACAGACCGACGGAGCAGATCGGGCACTCGAATTGGTTGGCCTGGGGGGAGCCAAGAACCGCCGGGCCGATCACTCATCACACGGGATGCAGCGTCGGGTGGAATTCGCCCGGGTGAAGCTGATCCAGCCCGATCTTCTTCTCCTCGA
>CAVRAP010000010.1:0-183396 GCA_963718995.1 uncultured Actinomycetota bacterium | reverse complement strand
CGCTGGCCGGCACCCGGCACCCGGTAGCCAGTAGCCAGTAGCCAGTAGCCAGTAGCCAGTAGCCAGTAGCCAGTAGCCAGTAGCCAGTAGCCAGTAGCCAGTTAAGGCATACCATTCTCGCGAACTGATAGGTGGTAACTGGTAACTGGTAACTGGTAACTGGAAACCGGAAACTAGAAACTGGAAACAGGAAACCGGAAACAGGAAACTGGGAACTGGAAACAGGAAACTGGGAACTGGGAACTGGGAACTGGAAACTGACGACTAATGACCGACAACCCAAAAGGAGAGACCCCCGAAGGGGCCTCTCCTTTGCTTGCTGGTCCGTTTCCTTGTTACCCGGCGCAGGCCGCGCTGAACACGTAGTCGGTTGCCGTTTTTCCAACGAAGAAACCGGACGGGCTGGTCGACTCGTCCTGGATCGTTTCGATACCCGTCGTTGCATCCGGGCTGTACTTGCCGATCACCGACGTCCGCGGGTAGACCGACGAGTCATCCGGGTCACCGGCGAAGGACCGGGTCGGCATCATGCCTTCGTAGTCGACCTCGGTCAGCCCGTAGGCGGCCGTTTCGATCCCTAACCGGGTCAGGTCGCCGATCCCGTAGGCCGCTTCCAGGGCCGCCTTGATGGCGTACTGGGACACCCAACCCGCTGCGAAGAAGTCATTGGCCGGGAACTCGGCTGCTTCGACACCAGCTCGCAGCTTCGCATGGCCCTCCGAGTCGTAGTCCCAGCCAGGCACGAAGGACGACTGGAAGAAGATCCCGGACTGGAAGGCCGGTGCTGCCGGGGAACCCAACAGAGCGACATTCCAGCTGGGACCGGCTCCGATGAACAACGGCACGGTGGCCCCCATCTGCTGGGCGGCGCCACCAACGATGGCCGCAGTCTCATTGGGACCCGTTACCAAGAACACAACGTCGACGGGTTCCGCCACGATTTTGGTCACGGCTTCGGTTTGGGTTGGGTCACCACCGGATGAAGCCGGAATGACCGGCTGCTCCCAGGCAATGGTGATCCCATTGGCTTCGGCGGCGATCTTCACACCGGCCCCGTAGTCGAGTCCGTAGTCATTCGGAATGAAGGCAATACCGGCGGTTCCGAACTCGCGGCCGCTGGCCGGAATAGCCACCGTAGCCCAATCGACAGCATTCATCGCTTCGAAGCAGTAACCCGTGCCGAACTCGAGAATTCGGTCCTCGAACGCCCAACCGGACCACCACGACATCGGGGCGGCCACGGTGTTGTCTCGCGCGTAATCCGGGAGCACCGCCAACGTCTGAGGCGTCCCAAGCGATTGGGCAATAGCCGCCACATCTTCGGCAATCTGCGCGTAGGACGTCACCATGACGTCGTCCTTGTACCCGGTGTCCTTCTTCAGGTCCGCAGGCAACGCAACGTCATAGGCGCCGCCGATCCCGCCCTGGGCATTGACGGTCGCCCAGAAGATCGACTGGCCGCCGTACAAAGCCGGGGCTGCGCCCGCAAACGGGCCGGATTCATCGGTCAGTACGCCGAGGTAGATGCAGCCATGATCCGGGTTCCCGCCCGGGCACGGCTCTGCGGTGACCCCCACGTCGGTGGCGATCTCCATCATCGCTTCGGTGGTCGTCGTTTCGCCTGCGGTGGTCGTCGTCTCCGCCGCAGTTGTTCCGGTCGGAGCAGTGGTCGTGGTCTCAGCCGGTTCGTTGCTGCAGGCGGCGGCAATCAGCGTCAATACGCTGAGCACCACTAGCAGCTTGGTCCATTTCCTCATCTCGTCCCCTCCTCTATGCCTTGCTCGTTTCATGGCCGCTCAATACGAGAACGGCCAAGCTTTCCAGTAGTTGCGGACACGAATCCAGATGCCGTACAAACCCAGAGGCTCAAAGATCAAGAATCCCACGATGAGGAGGCCGAAAACGACCCGCTCGAGCTGGGAGGTGCTGAGCAACCCGGACGACGACACTTCGAAGAATGGCACGGCGCGTCCCAACGCATCGATGATACGCGGCAGCAGCGTGAGAAAGAGGGCGCCCATGATCGAACCGGCGATGCTGGCCGCTCCGCCGATCACCACCATCGCGATGTAGGTGATCGACAGCAGCAGGTTGAATGAGACGGCGTTGACAAAACCCGTGACGGTAAAGAGCAACGCGCCGGCCACTCCTGCGTAGAACGAGGAGATGGCAAAAGCCAGGATCTTGGTCCTGGTCAGGTCGATACCCATCACCTCGGCGGCGATGTCGCGGTCGCGCACCGCCGCAAATGCCCGCCCGACCCGTGAGCGGACCAGGTTCTTGGCGAAGAAAGCAGCAATGATCAGCACCACCAGGGCAACCCAGTAGATCTGCTGCTCGCGAGTAACGGCCACGCTGCCGAAGTTTCCGTCGAGATCGAAGCGATATCCCAACAGCTTCAGTTGGGCGGGCTCGCGACCCGTAGAAGACCCACCCGTCAAAGAGTCCCACTCCCGGAAGATGTGCTCACCGAGAAAGACCAGACCCAGAGTGACGAGGGCCAGATAGAGCCCCCGGAGGCGCATGGCGATTGGGGCCACCAGCGCACCGACTGCGGCGGCGATCAGACCGGCGGCCGGGATCCAGATGAGCATATCGAGACCCAGACCCCACACTTCTTCTGTTCCTTCACCCCCCAGCGCGGCGGCGGCGTAGGCGCCGATGCCGAGAAAGAACGCATGGCCCAGCGACACCTGCCCGGCGTAACCGGTGACCAGGTTGAGACCGATGACGCCGATGGCGGCGATCAAGGCTTGAGCAAACAGGATCATCCAATCGCGAGGCAAGCCGAACGGCAGGACGATGGCGATCAGCAGCAGTATTCCGAACAGAACACGCTGGGTGTTGTTGCGGAAGATCGCCGAATCGGCTTCGTACCGGGTGAAGAGGGCGGGACGGCCTCTCATACGCGTTCAACCTCGCGGGTACCGAACAACCCGTAGGGGCGGACGAGGAGCACGAGCAGCATCACGACGTAGGGAACCACCTGGCTGAAGTTGAAGCCGAGGAACCCCAGGTATTGCGACTGGTAGGTGGCCGTGTAGGCCTCGGCCAACCCGATGATCAAACCACCAACAACCGCCCCGCCGATGGAATCGAGGCCGCCGACCACGATGGCCGGGAGAGCCTTGAGGGCGATCACCCAGGTGCTCTGGTTGAGGCCGCTGAGATCGGTAGAGGCAAACATGCCGGCGAGAGCGGCCATGGCTCCGGCCAGCATCCAGGCCACCGCGAAGATCCGTCCGACGTTGATGCCCTGGGCCAGCGCCGTCTCCTGATCGAAAGCGGTGGCGCGCATCGCCAATCCCATCCTGGAGTAACGAAAGAAAGCAAAAATGGCGGCGACAACGACGACCGCAGTCACCACCATGGCTGCTCCGCGCTGCTGGATGATCACCCCTTCCACGTTCCAGGTGTTGAATCCCCATGGATCGCCGACCGTGCGGATATTGAGTCCGATGGCGGTCGTGACCGGGGTGCGGATGGCGATGTCCAGACCGATGGTGAGAATGGCGATCGCAAACACGCGGCTTTCCGATCATCGGACGAATGAAGACCCACTGGGCGGCCCAACCGAGCAGCGCCGTGGCGACGACGCCCGCCAGCAGCGCAAGCCAGAAGTTCCAACTACGGTCAATGGCGAAGTACGAAACCATATAGGCCCCGAAGATCATCACTGCCGGATGGGCAAAACTGAGCACCTGCATCGACTTGTAGATGATCACGAAACCCAGAGCCAGCAGAATGTAGATCGAGGCCAGCGACAATCCCGCCACGGTGGCCTGGAGGAACTGGGTCACGAATACATCCCCTCGATCAGGTCGGCGAACTGGTCGGCAAGGACCTTGCGCTTGATTTTCTGGGTGGCGGTGAGTTCACCCTGATCGTGATCTAGCTCTTTGGGAATCAAAACGAATTTCTTGATCTGCTCGACCCGGGCGAAATCGAGGTTGGCCTCGTCGACCTGTTTGCGGATGAGGTCGATCACTTCTTGCTTCTCGCTCAAGTCGCGATAGGTAGTGAAGGTGATCCCCTTCCGTTGCGCCCAATTCGAAACCACGTCGAATTCGATCCCGATCATCGCGCTGATGAACTTGCGACGGTCGCCGATCACCATCACCTCTTTGATGAACGGCGAAACCTTGAGCCGGTTCTCCAGCTCGGAGGGTGAGATGTTCTTGCCGCCGGCCGTAATGATGATGTCTTTCTTCCGATCGACGATCTTGACGTGGGTTCCGTCCCACTCACCGACGTCGCCGGTGCGAAGCCACCCGTCCTCGTCGATGGCCTCGGCGGTCGCCTCCGGATTCTTGAAATACCCCTGGAACACGGCCGGATGCCGGGTCAGGATCTCACCATCGTCGGCAATCCTGATCTCGCAGCCGTCGAGCGGCTCTCCAATCGTCCCCAGCTTGACGCGGCCGTTGCGGTTGACCGTTCCCAGCGCGGTTGTCTCGGTCATGCCCCAGCCTTCGACGATCGGCACCCCGAGCGCCATGAAGAACTTCAAGCACTTCAGGTGCGATCGGGGCCGAACCCGACACCGCTTGCACACACCTGGACATACCCATCTTCTTCTGGAGCGAGCGGTAGACCAGCAGCCATCCCACCCCGTGCACAACGTTGCCGATTACGCCCCGTGACCCCCGTGCCAGCATCCGGTCGGCGTTCCACATTCCGGCCTTCACAAATACGCCGATACAACAGTTTCTTGGTGGGGGAAGCGTCGGCCATCCGGATCTGCGTGGCGGCGCTGATCTTTTCCCAAATCCGCGGGGGGTGCCGGGAAGTACGTCGGTTGGATCTCCTGAAGGTCGGTAACGACCGTATCGATGGATTCGGCGAAATTGACCGTCGCCCGAAATGCGATTGCGAAAATCAGGTCGTACAGCCTTCCGAACACGTGGCAAAGCGGGAGATACGAAAGGAGCTCGACCTGGTTGGGAACCTTGCCGCCTGTGACAATTGAGGGAGTCTCCCCCGCAGTCCACACCAGATTCCGGTGCGACAGCATGGCTCCTTTTGGCGGTCCGGTGGTCCCGGAGGTGTACACCGTCGTGGCCGTATCGTCGAGGTCGATCCCATCGACCAGTTCACCGAACCGTCGGGGAGTTTCGACGACCTGTTGCCGGCCGAGAGCCAGGAACATCTCCCACGACATGAGCGTCGGGTCGTCATAGGTGCGGACCCCGCGCGGCTCAACGTAGATGATCTTCTCGAGTTTGGGCAGGCGGTGCCTGACTTCCAGAGCTTTGTCGACCTGTTCCTGATCTTCGGCGATCAACACCTTCGATTCGGAGTGGCTCAACAAGTACTCAACCTCAGAGGCCGGGTTGGTCGAATAGAGCCCTACCGACACCGCCTGAATCCCCTGGGTGGCGAGGTCGGAGACCACCCAGGCAAGCCGGTTTTCCGACTGGATCGCCACCCGGTCCCCGGGCCGCACCCCGAGCGCCCATAGCGCCATTCCGGCGGTCTTGACCAGATCCCAGTATTGCCCGTAGGTCGTTTGTTGCCAGATTCCGAACTCTTTTTCGCGCAGGCCGACCCGGTCGGGTTCCTCGCGGGCGATCTGGCGAAGCCAGGCAGTCATGCTGGTGTACGCCAGATCGGGAGCATCGCTGCGGGGTCGCAGTTCGGTGGTCGTCATGGGGTCTCTCCTCCAGATCCCGCTGCCTCGGCAGCTTCCAGCTCGGCGGCGTGGAGGTCGGTCCCTTCAAATTCTTCGCCGAGGTAGGCGCGGATAACCTCAGGATCTCGCTGAATAGCCTCGGGCACCCCGTCTGCGATCTTGCGGCCAAAATCGAGCACCATCACCCGGTCGGCAATGTCCATCACGAGACCCATGTCGTGTTCAACCAGGATCATGGCGATGCCCAGTTCTTCTTTGATGTCGAGGATGAACCGGGCAATGTCTTCGGTCTCCTCGAGGTTCATCCCTGCAGCCGGCTCGTCGAGAAGGAGCAGCTCGGGATCCATGGCCAGCGCCCGCCCCAATTCAACCCGCTTCTGTACACCGTACGGAAGCATCCCCACCAGGCTCTTGCGGAAGGCCTGAATCTCGAGAAAATCGATGATGTCTTCTGCCCGTGCCCGGTTGGCAGTTTCCTCACGCTTGGCGCGCCCCTTGTAAATGGCGGCCGCCAGCGGACCGTACGTGAAGTGCAGATGGCGACCAAGCAGGATGTTGTCGAGCACCGTCAGGTTCTCGAACAACTCGATGTTCTGGAAGGTCCTGGCGATACCCAATTTGGCGATGCGGTTGGGTTTCTTGCCCAAGAGACTGCTGCCGTTGAGGCTGATCGAACCCTCCTGGGGGTGGTACACGCCGTTGAGACAATTGAAGATCGAAGTCTTGCCCGCTCCGTTTGGCCCGATGATGGCGAATAGTTCGCCGGGATTGACCTGGAACGAGACTCCGTCAAGGGCAACCACTCCGGCAAACGACAACCGGACATCTTTGACCACGAGCAGGGCCGGGCTCATGACAACCACCGTTTCCGCCGCTTGTAGTGCTTGATGTCCCGAAAAGACTTCCGCTCACCGGCATGCAACCCCAGATAGAACTCCTGAACATCCTCGTCCCGCATCAATTCCGCGGCCGGTTTGTCCATGACGATCTTGCCGGTTTCCATGATGTAGCCATGCTCGGCGATGGAAAGGGCCATCGTCGCGTTTTGCTCGACGAGCAGGATCGCCGTGCCCTGGCGGTTGATCTCGACGATCAGGTCCCGGATTTGTTGCACCAACAGCGGAGCCAGCCCCAGGCTTGGCTCGTCGAGAAGCAGGAACCTGGGGCTAGACATCAACCCGCGCCCCATCGCCAGCATCTGCTGCTCACCACCTGACAGATACCCGGCGGTACGCTTCCGCCGCTCCTTGAGAATGGGAAACAACTCAAACACGCGCTCGAGGTTTTCGTCACGCTGCCCCGAATTCGTGTGAGCACCCACCCGCAGGTTGTCCTCCACAGTGAATTCGGCGAACACCCGCCGCCCCTCCATCACCTGAGTCACGCCGCGGTTGACGATGGCCGCCGGCTTGAGCTTGTGAATGGGCTCGTCGTCGACGCGTATCGAGCCCTTGGTGATATCACCTTCGTGGACATCGAGGAGGCCGGAAATGGCTCGCAGAACCGTGGTCTTACCCGCACCGTTGGCGCCCAGTAGGGCGACGATTTTCCCATCGGGAACGCTGAACGAGATCCCGCGTAACACCAGGATGACGTCGTGATACACGACCTCCAGGTTGGCCACTTCCAGCAAGCGGAACCGTTCCCTCCGTCGGCTGACGAACGGACCAGCCGTCCGAACGTTGCGCGACTATATCAACGGCGCTGTAGGTGATGTCGGGTAAACGGCTGCTAGCTATTGCTAGCAATAACACCGAGGGTGGGAGGATGTGGTCGCTCACCGGTGCCCCGACATTGAACGAGTCAGGCACCTTCTACCCATTCGGCGCCACCAGGCCAGTGCTCCTTTTTCCAGATGGGAGCCCGTTGCTTGAGCTCGTCGATCAGATACCGGGCGGCCTGAAAGGCCTCGTCCCGGTGCGCAGAAGAGACCGCAACCCCTACCGAGGACTCCCCGACCTCGATCGTTCCAGTCCGGTGTTCTACAACCACCGCCGTCAACGCCCAGCGCTCGCCAGCTTCAACCACGATCTCGGCGATCTTCCCCTCTACCTGTTCGGTGTATGCCTCGTATTCGAGATGGGTCACCCCCACCTTCCCCGGCGAGTGATCGCGGACCGTCCCGAGAAACACCACGATCGCCCCGACCTCTGGGAATCCGACCTCTGCGGACAGCCTTCCCGGGTCGATCGCGGCTTCGGAAACCCCGATTCGACTCTGTAACGGAGATTTGCTCATACAATCACCTCATGGCCAACAATCAGCCCGTCCCCGGCGCTCGCCCGGCTCCCTCGACGCCACCACCACCTCCGCCGCAGGCTACACCCCCACCCTCGCCGGTTCGCCCCGGCCGTTCCCGCCGTCGTTCAGATACCAGGAGAACGCTCCTGGCAGCCATTCTCGGTGGACTGATCGGCTCGCTGCTCACCGTCGCGGCCCTCACCGTGACCGGGGTGTTCTCCGATTCTGACCCGGTAGCAACGACGACTACAACGACGATTTCCGTTGAACCGGCCACGGCGACAGTGACAGTGCCGGTCCCCGTCGAAGGAGCCACGGCGGTAGCCGCTGTCGCCGAACTCGTGCGCCCATCGATCGTTACGGTCGAGGTTGGTATCGGAAACGGAATCGATGGACGGGCTAACGGATCAGGATCCGGCGTGGTGTTCAGCGCCGACGGCTACATACTCACCAACAACCATGTCGTTGAGGACGCAGAGTTCGTTCGGGTGATTTTCCCGGATGGTCGCATCTACCAAGCCGAGGTGGTCGGTACCGACCCGCTGACCGATGTGGCTGTGATCAAGGTCGCCACTCCCAATCTGACCCCCATCGAACTCGCCGACATCGCGGACGTTCGCGTCGGCGACCCCGCCATCGCCATCGGCAATCCGCTTGGCTTGCAAGGCACACCGTCCGTGACCTCCGGCATCGTCTCGGCCTTCAACCGGAGGCTCACCGTTACAGCCACCGAGGAGCTGTACGGCCTCATCCAGACCGACGCGCCTATCACGCGCTGGCTCGAGCGGAGGAGCACTTCTCGATGGAAGAGGCCGCCTGATCGGCATTACCACCGCCATTGGGGTCAGCGATGTCGGGGCAGAAGGGCTCGGATTTGCCGTCCCCGTCAACATCGTCGTCGGCATAGCCGAAGACCTCATCGCCAACGGCGAGGTGCAACATGCGTTCCTCGGCATCGTCGGTGAGGACGCTTTTCAGCTGACCGAAGACAACGCCAGATTGCCAACCGGTGCCCGTATCGCATCGATCGAGCCGGAGTCGGCGATTGGCAACGCCGGGGCCCAACCCGGCGACACCATCGTGACCCTCGATGGAGAGCCCGTCGCCAATATGAACGAGCTGGTCGCCCTGCTCCGGACCTACCGGGCGGGAGACACCGTCGAGGTTGGCTTGCTGCGCGGCGACGAGAAACCCAAGATCCAAGTCGTGCTGGACAGAAGGCCCGATGACCTGTGAGTGACGATGTATTCGCCAAGCTCATCGAGCTGTTCAATCAACCGGGCCCGGTGAACTGGAAACTCGCAGGAGAGATTTCCCGACATCTAGCCGGTGAACCGGAACCAATCGAACCGTGGCTGGCTGAGGAATACCGCGACTCGACGAGACTCGCCCAGATGAAGATCGCGGAAGTCACTCATCTCGATCTCGGAGACGCGATCGACGCCATGCCGGTCGATCGGGCTTCCTGGGCATCCCTCAATCTGGAGAGCTTCCGATACCTGGTTGAGCCACTGGCCGAAAAACTGGGGGCATCTGGTGCAGGAGGCCCTCTCGAGGGCATGATGGTTCCGCTCGGGCCTGCACTTCTCGGAGCACAGATGGGCATCATGACGGGGTTCCTCAGCCACCGGATCCTCGGACAGTTTGATATTGGTCTACCGGCCGCGGAGGCGGGCGACCTCTACCTCGTTGTACCCAATGTTGAGGCCTTCGCCGCAGAGAATCGTTTGGATGCGCGCCAGGTGAGGTTGTGGGTCGCGCTCCACGAGGTGACGCACCAGGCTGAATTCGCCCGGCCCTGGGTCCGACCTGAGTTCGTCGGCCTCATCGCTCGCTATCTGGATGGTCTCGAGCTAGATCCAGCCCTCTTGACCGAGAAACTGGGGAGCTTCTCGGACCCCGAACAATTCGAATCCATCCTCAGCGACCCGGCCGGTTTGGCCGGTCTCATCACGACTCCGGAACAGCGTCCGATCCTCGAGGCTATCCAGGCGTTCATGGCCATCATCGAGGGCTATGCCGACTATCTGATGGATCGTGCTGCCATGAAGATGCTGCCGGACCTCGCCAACATGCGAGAAGCGATGACCCGGCGACGGGCGGAGCCTTCCCAGGGAGAGCAGATCATCAATCGAATGCTCGGCCTGGAGCTCAAGCAGGAACAGTACCGCCTGGGTGCCGAGTTCTGTTCGGAGGTGGTCCGGCGGTGGGGCGAAGACGCCCTCGAGACATTGTGGGCTGAGGCAAGTTCGTTCCCCAACCTCGCCGAACTGCACGATCCGGTCGCCTGGGCCGCCAGAGTGCTCTTGCCGGATCTTTGATTCGGCGGTGGGTTTCCCGGGCCGTGGGCGATGCCTATGACTGTTCTACCTCTTGTACCTGCACCGGGTGGGCTTTCAAGAAAGCCAGGATCTCATCGCGAAAGAACTTGAAGGTACGGCCGCCGGGCAGTCGATAGGCGGGGATGCGACCTTCCCGGGCATACTTGCGAACCATTTGTACGTTCATACCCAACAACTCGGCCACATGTGCGGCATCGAGGATCGGCGGGTATTCGTCGTTGGCCATTATCCAGACTCCTGAATGGTTACCGATAGTCTAGAAGAAGAAACGTACTTCGTACCCTGTGCTCGGTACTTCGTACTACACGACGCTTGGCAGCTCGAGGTTGGCAGCAAGAGATACGAAGTACGAGTTACGAAGTACGCTGCCCTCCATGAGTAACCAGTCACTGCGGCCACTGGGCCTCGGCGAGATCATCGATACTGCCTTCAAGATCTACACCCGTCACTGGCGGGCCTTGCTGCTGTTGGTAGCCGTGGTGGTGATTCCCGCCGGGATAGCCTCGTTTCTGATCCTGAATGCCGCCGTGCCACCGGACCTGGTCGAGCAGCTCAACGATCCCAACCCGGTGCTCGATGAGGCTTTGCTGCGCGACATGCTTCGGTTTCTGACCGCCGCAGTTCTCGCCGCCCTGATCCAATCGGGAGCCGCAATGTTGGCCTCGGCCGCCAGCGTTCGCGCGGTTGCCGAGATCTATCTAGGCGCCCAGCCGGATTGGCGAGCTTCGCTGGCAACTGCGGCTCGACGCCTGCCCGCCATTGTGGTCACGGGTTTGCTCATCGTCGTTGCGCTGGGAGTTCTCAGCGTCGGGGTATGGCTGTTGGCCGCCACCGCCTCGGCTTCGAGCGGTGCCGGTGCCCTCGCAGCTCTATCGATCATCGCCTGGATGGTCGTCGTGCCGTGGCTGGCCATCTCGTGGACGCCGGCTTTTCCGGTCCTCATGATCGAAGGGACCTCGCCATCGGCCGCACTGACCAGGTCGTTTCATTTGGTACGGCGCCGCTGGTGGCCGACCTTCGGCACCTTGCTCACTACCTGGTTGATCGTTGCCGTTCTCAGTGGGATCGCCTCCCGCATCATTGAGGCGTTTCTCCCGGACGGTGGCGGAGTGGTGTCGGGCGTGGTCATTTCCGTGGCCGTCGCCGTGGCCACCACCCCGTTTGTGGTTGCGGTGCTAGCCGTTCTGTACTTCGACCTCCGCTCGCGGCGTGAGCCGTTTGACCTGGGCAGACTGGCCGACGACATAGGAACGCTGCGCCCGGTCGACCCACAGGAGATCACGGGGCCCCGAACCCCGGATCGTGCGGATTGGCCGCCTCTGCCACCCGATCCAGGTGGCAGCTCCACCGGGGAGTAAAGTTTCAGCATTGAGGACGGGAGCACATGGTCGACGAACCTATCCAACCCGACATCGTTGCAGCAACCGAAGCAGGCGATGAGACCATCAGCCGGCCGAGCAAGCTGATCCGCATTGCCTCGATGACCAGGGCGACCCTTGACGAAGTGCGTCAGGCACCGCTCGATGAAGCCGGGAGAAAGCGGCTTCTCGACATCTACCGTCGATCTCTCGACGAGCTGAAAGAAGTGCTGTCGCCTGATCTACGGGACGAGCTCGACGAGGTCTTCCTGCCACTTACCTCCGAGGTTCCGTCCGAGTCGGAATTGCGCATCGCGGAGGCACAGCTGGTTGGATGGCTCGAGGGGCTGTTTCACGGGATCCAGGCGAGCTTGTGGAGTCAACAGATGGCGGCCCAGGCCCAGTTGGCCGAAGTCCGCCAGAAGAAGGCGCTCGAGGGAAGCTCCGACGAGACCTCCTACCCCGGCGTCTACCTCTGAGGGCGTCTACCTCTGACCGCTAGACCGGCCGACGCCTAGTGCGCTTCCTTGTGGACGGGTTGCAACACCGCTCCCGAAAGCGAGCTGGTGTGGCCGTCGTCCCAACGCACCTCGACGTTATCGCCATGGACCTTGACGACCTTGCCGGTCCGACCGGTTTGTCCGACTTTCTTTGTCAGTTCCCGTACGTGCGTTCCAATCCGTAGCAAGTCTGCTCACCTCCTCCTGCAGCGAAGTATACGGATCGGGAGCCGGGCCCCGGGCCGAGCGCTCGAGGGACTTCGGACCCGCGAGTCGACCGGCAGGAAGAGAGAGTCAGGCCGGTCCGGCCTCGTCGTCATCAACCTCGATCATCGGGATTTCGGCGGTGGGCTCGTCTCCGGTTGCGTTGAGCCGGTCGATGACCGCCCGGCGAGCCGCCGGTGTTGCAAAAGCCGTAATGACGTCGTCGCGACCGAGCCGGGTATCCCCGGTCGGTACGTGAACGATACGATCGCGCCGCACCGAGACGATCGTGCAGCCTTCCGGCCACCGGACCTCCCGCAGGAACTTGTTGTCCGCCATCGACCCGGGCGGAATGCGGAAGTCGAAGAACTCGGCTCCCGGATGGGTCCGCCGCCGCAATCGATCGCGAGCCAGCTCGTGGCTGGTCGTCTTACCCAGGGCCTGGTGATAGGCCCGGACGGCGTCTTCGCGCCGGAACATGCCAACCAACCGGGTGGCGTCCTCAGGGGAAACCACGGGAAGACGGCCCACCCCCAGGGCGGCCATTCGCTCGAGGGCCATACTGACCAACGTGTTGGGTGAAACGGTCACCGGCCGGCGGGTCATCACTTCAGCCACGTCCATCGATTCACGGGGCCCCGCGGCGCGCAGCACATCGTTGATGCTCACAATGCCGGCCAAGCGATCGTTCTCATCGAGTACCGCTGCTCCGTGGCGACGTCCCCGATCGAGAATCTCCTGGACTTCGAGTACCCGCATACCCAGCTGAACGGTCAGGGGATTGAGCGACATGACATCACCCACCTTGACGGTGTCGAGCAGATCAACCTCGCTCGATCTGACCAGCTGGATACCTCGTTTGGCCAGCGGCAACGTATACACCGACTCGGGATGGATGACGTCGGTGATCAGAGTCGCCAACACGACGGCCAGCATGAGCGGCAACACCAGCCCGTAGTCCTGGGTGATCTCGAACACGATCAGGATCGCGGTGAGCGGAGCGCGGGCCACCGCCGCGAAGGTGGCAGCCATCCCGACCACCGCAAAGGCGCCCGGCCGCAGCGGCGAGATGTTCCAGATTGGAGCCATCAACTCCCCAAAGGCCGCTCCCAGCGAGGCACCGATGAAGAGACTGGGCATGAACGCCCCTCCGGACGCACCCGAGCCGATAGTCACCGAGGTGGCGATGATCTTCAGAACCGCCAGGAGGAGCAGGGTCCACCACAGTTCCTGGCCAAGCAATGAGAAATCGAGGACTTCGGCAACAAACCGCTGACCGGTGCCGAGAATGCGTGGTTCGAAGAGCCCAATACCGGCGACCGCCAGCCCTGCCACGATGGGTCGGATCCACCCGCGTTTTCCGAACCGCTCACCCAGGTTCTCGGTCAAGCTCAGCATCTTGAGGAGGCCGTATCCTGCGAGTACAGAAAGCAACCCGATGGCGGCGTACAGAGCCAATTCCCGGGCGTCGATCACCCCGTAGCTCTTCGCCTGCAACAGCTCCCCGGAGCCGACCAGGCTCTTATTGGTAACGGCTGCGGCAACGGAGGCCACCACAACGGCACTCAGATGCCGCACCGAAAACGTGCGCAGCATCACTTCCATCGCAAAGAGCATCCCGGCGATAGGGGCGTTGAAACTGGCGCCGATGGCCGCTCCGGCACCGGCCGCAACCAGGCTCCGGATCTTGTCTTCACCCAATCCGGTGCGGCGCGCTACCGACGAACCGATGGTCGCCCCGATCTGAACAATCGGGCCCTCCCGTCCGGCCGACCCTCCACCACCCAGGGTCAACGCGGTCGCCAGGAGTTTGAGCGGGACCGAGCGGGTTGGAAGATACCCGGCATGCACGGCTAGCCCGATCGTCGCTTCGGGGACCCCGTCCCCGGCGACCTCGGGGGCGACTTTGGCGCCGATCCACCAGGCCAGGAGCAGGCCGAGCGGCACGCTGATCAGAATGGCCAACCGGCCCAGGCTGGTACCGTCGGCCAACCAGTCGGAACCGGCGCCGACCCATTCCACCGCCCAAATGAGAAGCGCCGCTCCCGCGCCGACCAGCACCCCAACCAGCAGTGAGAGCCCGAGGAACCGGGCAGTCTCAAACTGGGCTGAGGCGACTCTCATGCCACCCTGGAAGAAGGATTCCTCTGTGTTCATGGTCACTCGTCGGTTGGTGGGCGGGTGTTCAACCAAGTTAGTACCGGGCCCCGACGACAACCGGCACCTTGGCGTTTACCCTTAGTCACTCTCCAAGGAGGTCGATTCATTCTGAGCCCAGCCGAGCTACACCCGGCGGTCGAGCCACTGGCATTTCTCTTGGGCCGGTGGCGCGGTGAAGGCCGTGGTGTCTATCCGACTATCGAACCGTTCGCCTACGGAGAAGAGATCGAGTTCTCGCACAACGGCCGCCCGTTTGTCTTCTACGTGCAGAAGACCTGGAACCTCACCGACGGCTACCCCATGCACTCGGAGGCCGGGTACCTGCGGCCGGTCTCGGAGAACGGAGTCGAACTAGTGCTGGCGCAACCGAGCGGGATCACGGAGATCCTCGCCGGGACCCGAACAGGATCCGGCCTCGAAATGATGAGCACCCTGGTAGGGGTCAGCCCGACCGCCAAGATGGTTGCGGCCGTGAAACGGGCTCTGTCGGTAACCGGGACCACCTTGAGTTATCAGGTGGACATGGCGGCCGTCGGTCAAGAGATGAACATCCACCTCGAGGCCCAACTTGAGAAAGAAGTCGCTGGTTCTTGATTGCACGGAACAGCGGAGCGCATTGGGCGGAGGTGGTTCAGCTGATGAGACCCAAACCGATTGACGGTCGGTTACCGTCGAAAAAACTGCACACAACGAGCTTCAACCTATGTCCCGCCTGACCTCCATCACGGGTATCGCCCGGATCATCGACCCCAGACTGCGCACCCACCAGTTCCATCTTGCCGTGGCCGTGCTGGGCGCCCTGATCGTGATGGCCGTCGATATCGAGAACAACGGAAACCTCGCCGACGCCCTCGGTCCTGCCGCAACCGCCGGCGTTACCATATTTCTGGCGTGGGCTATTGCGAGGGAAATTGATCCCGACGAGGCACGGACGGCCAACCTGGCAGCCATGCTGGCCGTGGTCGGGTGTCTGCTGGTCGGTCCCGGCAACCTCGCTGCCCTCTTCATGTTGCTCCTGGCGACTCGCATCGTCGTCCGCAGCACCGGGCTGAAGCCGACGTTGTTGGACGGATTGGTTTTCTTGCCCACGGCGGCCTTCCTGGCGGGCAGAACGGTCACGGGCTGGATAGCGGCATTGACCCTCGCCTACGCCCTGGCCCACGACCACCGGCTTCCCGATCCAACGAAGGGCTACAGCCTGATCGCGGCCTTCGTCGTGTCGGCGACCGCCTCGGCCGGGGTGGTCTTGTCAGGTGCCTTCGGATCAGGATGGCAAGCCCCCACCCCTGCGGCCCTGGCGTTGGTTGCCGCCGGCGCGGTAGCCGGACTCTTTCTCCCGGGCTACATACCGATGTCAAAGACCGACTACACGGGCGAGATGCTCGACTTCTTCCGGCTTCGTTCGGCCCGCTGGATCTTGCTGGGCGGATCCCTGATGACGGCAGTCATTGGCGGAGGTCTGGCCATGGCCGGACTCAGCGCAGTCTGGGTCGTTCTGGTGGCAGCTACGTTGATCGCCCGCCGGTTGGTTCCGCCCTTCGGACCCGCGCTAAGCGGGCTCATCCGGCCGGCGGTCTCCATTCCCAGAGGCTGCTGTGATCGTCCCATTGCAGGACGATTCTGACTGCCCGGTCACCGGGAAGCATCTGCGGCCAGGAATCACGATAGGTGGGCAATGGTCCAAGTTCCGCCCACTGCAGCCCGTCGACTGAACTCCACAGACTGAAGGTCGGGGACGAATACTCGTGTTCACCGGTTTCCGTCATTAAAACGAGGCCCGGACCGCTTTCGATGATCTGGCCGGGCCAGCCGTTGATTTCAGATTCGGACATCTCCCAAGTCAAGCCATCGACGGCCGACAGAATCCGGGTCACCGGTTCGAAGGAATCCACGACAACGGGCATCACCAGCCGATCGCCGATTGTGACCATCATCCCGGCGGAATCGAACACGCCATCGAACACCAGGGGATCCCATCGGCCTTCCTGTGTGGAAACCCACCAGACGGGACCATCCAGTGACCACCCGGATAGGACGTAGGCGTCACCGACGACCTGAATGTCCGAAACCCAATCCAGTTCCGGCAACGGGACTTCGATCCACTGAACTCCGTCGATCGAGCGCCAGAGGCGAGTGGCATCTCGCCCTCCATGCTCTGGAGACTCGATCACCAGCAGGTCGCCGTCGCGACCCGGCCGCGGTCCGTCCAACCAGCCCTCGAAGCCACCGCCCAGGACCTCCCACGACCGCCCGTCGAGGGAGGACCAGAGAACGCCTCCGCCGACGATGTACACGACTCCATCGATCGTCACCGGTGCTGAGTACGACCAGCCCCAGGTCCAGAGCAAACCGGCCTCCTGCTCGGGTAGCCACTCCCAGGCCACACCGTCCGGTGAGATCCATACGCGCCCATCGCCAATTGCCATGTACCCGTTCGGAATGGCACGCACCGACCAGGCCGGGAAACCGTCGGGGAGGTCCGAGACCATCATCCACCCGCCGGGATCCGGCCTCACCCAGATACTGTCGGGGATCTCCGGCGGGCCATCAGAGCTCCACAGCCATACTTGCGGATTGCCGTTGAGATTCCCCCCGGCCACCAGGCCCGCGCCCCTACGAACGATCACATTGACTCTCGATTCGCCCCACCCCTGATTGGACGTTCCAAGGTCAACGCCATGCCACTCGGCACCGGTTGTGGAGAACCAAACACCCGGCTCAGTGGTGAACCCGTCGCCCCGATAACCGGCAGCAACGAGCCAGGGCTGCGCAGCCAGGACATCTTCCAGCACCACCGCGTCGAGCTCTTCGGGTTCTAGCCGCAGCCACTCCTCAGAATCGCTGGACAGCCAGATGATGGAACGGGCTTCCTCCTGTGGGTCGAGGTAGGGACCGACGAGGCGACGGTGGACTCCGATCGCTATCACTCCGACTCCGCCGGCCGCCACCTGTGCCGGGCGCTCGTGACGCCGGTTACCCAGGGTATTCTCGGACTTGGGGATCGACCAGGTCATGGCATCGGGCGAGCTCCAGACGATCGGTCTGCTCAGGGTGGTCCCCACGGCTACCAAACGGCCTTCGACCACGGAAACCGCGTTGACCTCTGTGAAGGCCTTCTCAGATCCGATCAGACCCTTGGGCGCGGCCTTCCAGCTTCGCCCGTCCAGATCGGCAACCCAGGCGGCACCAAAATGCTTACGCGAGGTACTCCATCCAACTGCAACCAGGTGCTCCTCCCAGACCACTACATCGCTCATCGACCCCGGCACCGGAGTGACGTCCGGCGAAGCCCGATCCACCGGGAATGCGATCCGGTCATCGGGGATTCGCTCCCAGGAGGCGCCATCGGCAGACAACCACACGGCGGGTCGGGTTTGCTCTGCTGTGAAGTCGTCGGGATTGACTTCCTCGATGATCCGCCCCCCAACGGCCGCAATGCCTGATTCGGTCTCAACCAACGCATTGACCTCAGCACCGACGAAGACCCCCGCATCGTCCGGAACGAGTTCCCACGCTATTCCATCGTGTGACCTCCACAGGCTGCTGCGTTCCCCGTCCACCGCCACCGCCAGGAGACCGAACCTGCTGTTGAGAATGTCCACAACCTCACCGGATCCAGGAAGATCGATCGAGATCCATCCAACGGACAGATCACCCTCGATGGGTTGCAGAGTCGTCGTCGTGGACAACCCGACGGCGTCCAACCCGGGCGAATCGGGTCGATCGGAATTCGCTCCGCCGCGCAACAACCACAGGGCGCCCCATACGAGCGCAACAATCAGGAGCAGCGGCCAGCGGGTCGGGCGGCGCGGGCGGCCCTCCTCCCTCGCCGGCTGCATCACCGTGACACGTGAACCGGTCTGATCTTCGGCCATATCCATAAGAACGATCGCAGACTGGAAACGGTTCTCACCAAGCCTATGCGATGGGAACAGGCGGCACTCACGCCCGCTGCCTCAGATTGCCCGACCGGTACCCGTCTCAAAGAAGTGAAGATGGTGGGAGTCGAGGGTCAACTCGACCAGATTGCCTGGAACAGGCATTCGATCCGGAGAAACACGAACCTGGAGCCTCCACGTCCCAACCGTCACCGAGGCCGTGGCAAACGACCCCGCATCTTCCACTCTGCCGACCCTTCCGTGGAGGCAGGCTACGAACGGAGTTCCCGGCGCCGCAACCGCCACGTGTTCAGGCCGTATCCCAACCACCAGATCCTTCCCCAGATGGCGGTCCAATCCCGACCGGGATGAAACGATGGCCGGATCGAGGAGCAGCCGATCGTTGCCGATCGGTAACCACCACCCCTGCGTGTCATGTTCCGGACGGACGGTCAGATGATTCATCTTGCCCAGGAAATCGGCAACGAAGAGAGAACGGGGCCGGGCGTACATCTCCTGAGGAGCGCCCACCTGTCGAAGGCTGCCCGATTCGTCGAACACCGCCACGCGGTCCCCCAGCGCCATCGCCTCCCGCTCATCGTTCGTCACGTAAACGATCGTGGTGCCAAGCTCCTTGTGGAGGCGGACGATCTCCAATCGGGTGCGTTCGCGAATCTTGGCGTCGAGGGAGGCCAGCGGTTCGTCCATGAGTAAGACATGACTCTGTTGGACTAGGGCCCGGGCGGTGGCCACAGAGTTCCGGTGGCCGGCGGAGAGCTCTGCCGGCATCTTGCCGAGCAGTGCGAGGATCCCCAGGTGGGAGGCTCCGGCCGCAATCTCCCGATCACTCTCGAGCCTCGGCACCTTGCGCACTTCCAGGGGAAAGCCGATGTTCTTGCGAACGTCGAAGTGGGAATAGAGGGTTCCGTCCTGGTGCACCATCGCCACACGTCGATCGCGTGTAGCCATCGCAGTTACGTCATCGCCATCGAAGAGGACCCGCCCTTCGGTGGGCGTCTCCAGACCAGCGATGAGGCGCAAGATCGTCGACTTCCCACAGCCTGATGGACCCAGCAGGACGAGCAACTCCCCTTCCTCTACAAACAAGTGGAGATCTTCGAGGACCTTTTCATCCTTGCCGAAGACCTTGGATACCCCGGCCAACGTCACCGTGACCATCAGCCATTCACTTCCGGATCAACCGACACAACCAGCACGGCCGGAACCCGCATCCGCACCGAGTTGATCAGGGCAAGGCCGTCTGCCCGCGCCAGGTCTGCAAGGAAGACCGGCATCTCCCTGATCTCCCCTTGCTCCAGCAGCACCCTCCGGAGAACACCGGGCAGGCACCCGGACGCCACGGGTGGAGTAACCCACTCGCCGTCGAGAAGGACGATCACATTGGCAATAGTGGATTCGGTGATCTCACCATCGAGGTTTACCAGCAAGACATCATCGGCTTCCGGATGACGAAGGCGGGCCTCCCGGTAGCGATCTCGGAGTGATGTCTTGTGAAAGAGCCGCCAATCTGAGGGATCGACCAGCACATGGTCGACGGCCACCCGGAGAGTCCCGCCGGAGTCGATCAGCTCGTCGGTATCAAAGCTCAACCGGCCGTCGTGATGCAGCGTGAGCCTCACGCGGGCAGGATCCGCAACCATCTCTCGTGCAGTTACCTCGAGTTGCCGTTCGACCCCGGCGCGGTCAAAAGGGAATCCGCAGTATTCGGCCGAATCTTGCAGCCGGTCAAGGTGTTCGACGAGGAATGAGAACCCGCTCCCGGATTCCCACCGCAGGGTTTCGATGAGTTCGAACTCCACCGCCTTGCGCACCAGAACCCGCGCCTTCGTGCGAGTCTCCGCGTATTCCTGATCAGGTAGTGAGTCATGGGTGATTCCGCCGCCGATCCCGTAGAACGCCGTTCCCGAGTGCTGGTCAACGGTGACCGTTCTGATGGCAACACTGAAGGAGGCGCGGGCGCTCCGGACCCCGGCGGCGAAAGCATGCCAATCGTCCCGCAATAGACGCCGCGCGGAGCGGCCTCGACGTCGGCAATGATCTCCATGGTCCGAACCTTGGGGGCACCCGTCACCGAGCCACAGGGGAACAAAGCTCGAAACAGATCGATGGTGCTGGTGGCGGGCAGCAGTTCGGCCGAGACTGAGGAGACGAGCTGCCACACCGTTTCGTACTGCTCGGCAGCGATCAGCTCGTCAACCTCGACCGTCCCGAAACGGGCCACGCGACCGAGATCATTCCTGATGAGGTCCACAATCATCACATTCTCAGCTCGTTCCTTTTCGGAGCTGAGCAGGGCAGACAGCAAAGCCCTGTCCTCCGTCGGCCAGCGGCCTCTGGCCGACGTGCCTTTCATGGGGCGGCACACGATGTGATCGTCGTCTCGGACAAAGAACAGCTCGGGGGAAGCGCTCAGGATCTGGAAACGACCGGTGTCCAGGTACGCACCGTATGCCGCAGACTGGGCGGTGAGCAGATCCGCATAGAACCCTCGCGTATCGCCACGCCAACGGGCTGATTGTTGATAGGTGTAATTGACCTGGTACGTGTCGCCGGCCTCGATGTGGGACTGAATCCGGGCCAGCGACCGCATGTACTGGTCGCGCTTCTCGACGGCTTCCCAGGCCGATAGCTCGTATTGGCCCTGGGGAACAGGTCCCGGATCAACCCGATCGTCGTACAGAGCGAACCACAACAACGGGATCGCCGAAGGCCCGCGGCCGTCCGACCGAACTACCAGCACGTCGTCGAAGGCAGGGGCTGCCTCGTAGGAAACAAAGCCGGCCGCCCACCTCCCGCCGGCCACTTCCGATTCGACATATTCGAAAGCCGGGATCACCTCGCCGATGTGATGTGCCGCAACAACCTCGCCTTGGCCGCGGAATCCATACCGATGACCACTGAGCCGATCATCGAAACGGACTTCCACGATCGGCGTCCCAAGTGACCGGTTCAGCTCAACGGTTCAAAGCGGGCCTGGAAGAACCGCAGCTCCGGCGGCTCGTACGTGAAACGGAGACCGTTGATCGCCTCCCGGTCCTCGTAGACGGAAACGACCGACTCCGCCACGACATCCATGTGGGCCTGCGTGTAGACCCGTCGCGGTATGGCCAGACGAACCAGTTCGAGCTTCGGATAGTGGTGATCACCCGTCGCCGGGTCTCGACCGGCCGAAACGATTCCTCGTTCCATGCCACGCACACCTGCGTCTACATACAGTGCAGCGGTGAGCGCCTCAGCCGGGAATTCTGTCTGCGGCACATGGGCCAGGATGGCTGCCGCATCGAGAAAGATGCCGTGACCGCCGACCGGGCGGACGATCGGCACTCCAGCCTTGATGAGCTTGTCGCCGAGGTATTGGACCTGACCAACCCGGGCCATTACGTGGTCGTCGTGTTCGACCATTTCGTGGATACCGCGGGCCAACGCTTCCATATCGCGCCCGGACATCCCCCCGTAGGTGTGCAATCCTTCGAAAGCCACCAGCAGGGCGCGAGCCCGTCGGGCCAGCTCCGGGTCACGGAGAGCCAGGAATCCCCCGATGTTGACCAGGTTGTCTTTCTTCGACGACACGGTCGCGCCATCGGAGTACGAGCAGATCTCGGCCAGGATCTCCTTGATGGACTTGTCGTGGTATCCGCCTTCGCGCTGTTGGATGAAGTAGGCGTTCTCGAGAGCGCGGGTTGCGTCGAGCATCACCAAAATGCCGTGCTCCTGGCAGAACTCAAATACCTCGCGGAGGTTGGCCATCGAGGCGGGTTGACCACCGGCCAGATTCACGTTGGTCTCAAACGAGACGTAAGGAATCCGGTCGGCGCCGTATGCATCGACAACTGCCCGAAGTTTGGCGAGGTCGATGTTGCCTTTGAAGGGATGCTCACTGCTCGGCTGGTGGGCTTCATCGATGATGACATCCACAAACGAACCGCCCGCATACTCCTGATGGAATCGCGTAGTTGTGAAGTACATGTTGCCGGGAACCACATCGCCCGGTTTGATCAGTATCTGGCTCAGGATGTGCTCGGCGCCGCGCCCCTGGTGGGTCGGTACCAGCTCTTCGTACCCGTATACCTCCCGGACGGCGTCGACCAGGTTGTAGAAGCTCTTCGAGCCTGCATACGCCTCGTCTCCGACCATGAGCCCGGCCCACTGATAATCAGACATCGCCGAGGTACCGGAATCCGTCAGCAGATCGATGTACACATCTTCGGATCTCAAAAGGAACGTGTTGTACCCGGCTGCCTCGATGGCCTGCTCGCGGTACTCGCGAGTGGTCATCCGGATCGGCTCAACCATCTTGATCTTGTAGGGCTCGGCCCAACTGCGGTGGGTCATAGTGGCTCCTGAGCTGGTGGTATGCAGCAAGTCTTGCACATCGCCATGCCTGGTGGGACGACACGTTGTCCCACGTTCTCCCCGGCTTTGCCTCGTCGACCGACCCGGGAAAAACAGATATCGGCTACCGCTCGTGTTTCTTTCGCCTACAATGTGCGCACGGCGGTAGACCGATGCCGCCCGGTGAGACAGGTTCTGTAAAGTTGATTCTTCCCGCTCCATTCCAACCCACCGTGGCCCTGTGCCGCGCTCGTATGGATTTCGGGGCCGGAGAAGAACCACGACTTTCCGGCATCCGTCGTCAGGAAAGGAGTGGTTGATGGGTATAGCGCACCGGGTCACCGGTTGCGTGGTTGAGACGAAACTACCCCACACGATGATATTGGAACACTCGTGGTTTGCTCTTATGAGATCGGCCTCGAGATTGGTAAGTGTTGATAGGAAGGTCGAAGAATGAACATCTATGTAGGAAACCTGCCGTGGTCGTACTCGAATGAGGACCTCGAGCGCCTGTTCGAAGGGCATGGCGTCGTGACGTCTGCCAACGTGATCATGGACCGGGCGACCAATCGTTCGCGTGGGTTTGGTTTCATCGAAATGGAATCCGACGAGGATGCCCGCAAGGCGATCCAGGAACTCGAGGGTTTGGACGTCGGTGGACGGAAATTGACCGTCAACGAAGCTCGCCCGCGTCAGCCTCGCTCCGGCGGTGGTGGCGGCGGCGGCGGCTACGGCGGCGGTGGCGGCGGCGGCGGCTACGGCGGTGGCGGCGGCGGCGGCGGTCGCGATCGTTACTGATCCGACCAGTAGAAGAGGCCAGACATCATGATGGCCACAGAGGACCCTTCGCCCGGCGAGGGGTCCTCTGCTATTCGAAATGCCGACGCATTGCGCAAAGCCTTCCGATTGTTGAATCGGTTCATGGTTCCTTTGTGGCGGCTGGGACTGGGCGGCCTGCTCAACTCATGGCCGTCCGTCGGTGGACGGCTGATGGTGCTGGTGCATCGCGGGAGACGGTCCGGGCAGGAGTACCGGACCCCGCTCAACTACGCCGTGGTCGACGGTCAGGTGCACTGCTTGGCCGGGCTCGGCGGAGCAACGGACTGGTACCGCAATGCCCTTGCAGCCCCAACGGTTGAGCTGTGGCTGCCCGATGGCTGGTGGGAAGCTGCGGCCATCGATGTCTCGGCTGTACCAGAGCGGATGGAGCTGATGCGGGCCGTACTGATCGGAAGCGGCTTCGCCGCCTACGTCGCCGGGATCGACGCGCGACGTTGGACCGACTCGCAATTACAGGAAAAGACCGGGGAGTACCGACTCCTGCGGTTAGAGCGAACCACCGCCCGTACCGGATCAGGAGGCCCCGGCGATCTTGCCTGGGTCTGGCCCTGGACGAGTTTGCTGCTTTTAGCCGGTCTGGTGCGCCGCCTACGGCACTGACCAAGGATCTATCACATAGGGCCGTTTGCCTCTATGCCCCACCGACCCTGATGTGCGAATCTACGCATGTAACGCGGTCGGGACGGCCCTAAGAAGCTGCCGGACCGGCGGAAACTCCCCAACCATCAACCTCCCTCTGTGGGGGGTTTCCGCGTGGGGGGTAGTTTCCTCGCCGGGCGAACGGAGCGAGCACCGAGGGGGGAGGTGTCGAGCGCAGCGGGCGGAGGGGGGGTCGTTCCTCCCCCCGCCGAACGAAGTGAGCACCGAGGGGGAGGTGTCGAGCCCAGCGGGCTCGACGGAGGGGGGTCGGTTCCCACCAAGAAAACCCTCTCGTGCTGCCCTAACCGGCAGTACTCAAGACATAGTCGCCCGCATCGTCGTCCCACTCGAACTCGATGACGCCGCGAGCCCGGGCCGCTTTGCAGAACTGAAGGAATCCCCCGAAGCCATAGAGCTTCTCGGAGAAATCCGGCTGTCGCTTGCGCAGGTGGTTCTTGAGGCCCGACATGAGCGGACGACCATTCTTCTTCTCGAGATCGGCAACCACTTGTGCCAACAAGGCAAAAGCCGCGTCTTCGCCCCGTCCTTCGGAAGGGAATCCGACCTCGGGGTCACCCTTGGCGGTACCTTCGCTGAGTTCGATGACCTTCCGGCCTTCGAGATGACGAAGCAACTCGCCGAAAGCGCGAAACCCGTAGTCCGGTTCGTTGAAGGTGGGGTCCTTGCGCAGCAAAGCTCGTTTGACCGACGAGGCGAGCACCACTCCTCCACTGGTCCGCTGCAGACCAGCCAGAGTCTGGGTAACCAGGGCAGACAGATCGTCCAACGAAGCCGCGGCCGGTTGGGGGGAAGGCTCGGGGACGGCTTCCGGGGTCGGCTCGGTCGTTCGCTCCGGTCGCGTGCGGCGTCGGGGGGCATCGACTCCCTCGAGGCTGTCGTAGAAAAGAAACTCGTCGCAGGCGGGCGGCAGGAGCGCCGAAGTCGAGTCCTTGATGCCGACACCGATGACACGGCGATTGAGTTCTCTGAGTTTGTGCACCAACGGCGTGAAGTCGCTGTCTCCCGTCGCGATCACGAAGGTGGTGATGTAGTCGCGTTCAAAAGCCATCTCCAGCGCATCGACCGCCATCTTGATGTCTGCGGCGTTCTTCCGGGCCGCCCCCATCCGCTGGGGGATTTCGATGAGTTCCACATGGTGATGCGTGAGCCGCTGACGGTCATCGCCGAAGTAGGACCAATCCGCATAGGCCTTGCGAGCGATCACCCGGCCCCGCTCGGCCAGGGCGTCGGCAATGGGTTTGAGGTCGAACTGAAACCCACCGAGGTTGTCGCGAGCGCCGATTGCGAGGTTCTCGTAGTCGAGGAATAGCGCGATCCGTTCTTCTTCAGCAGCCATACCGTCAGCGTAGCCGCCGCCTGCCCCTGCGGAGTGAACCGATCGAGGCCGGGAAAGGATGCGGCGGGTAGACCCTGCCGGATCCGCACTCCACCCGGCGCCTAACCCGCTGGAGCGGAAGGCCACCAACGATCGTCTGGTAGCGTGCGACGAACGACCCGGGGGGCTCATGACAGATTCTGGGGCAGCCTTTTTCGACCTCGATCGAACCCTGATCAGCGGTTCATCGGTCTTTGTTTTCGGAATTGCAGCGTGGCGGTCCGGGTTCGTGCCGACCAGCGACCTCATCCACGATGCACGCAACGCCATCGGGTTCCGGTTAACGGGAGCTTCCGATGAGAAGACCGCCGCGGTTCGGGATCGCATTCTCGGTGCCATTGCAGGCACGACGGTTGCCGAGCTGCGAGCGCTCGGCGATCAAGTCATACCCCGGCTCCTCAAGGACGTACGACTCGAGTCGCGCGGCCTCATCGATCTCCATCACGACGCTGGTCGGGACACCTTCATAGTGTCCGCCTCACCTATCGAGATCGTCGAGGATCTCGCCGTCGCGATGGGCATGACCGGCGGGATCGGAACCGTCGCCGAGGTCATCGACGGCGTCTACACAGGGCGCCTGGCGGAACCCTTCTGTTACGGCGAGGGCAAATCCCAGGCGATCACCAAACTGGCAGAGCAACGCAGCTACGACCTGCGCCTGTCGTATGCGTACAGCGACTCCGCTGGCGACCTTCCCTTTCTCGAGAAGGTCGGCCATCCGGTTGCCGTTAACCCGGATCGAGCGTTGCAGTCACTGGCCTACCACCGCGGTTGGCCGATCGTCGTGTTCAGCCGCAAAGCCAAGCAGGTCATCCGGACGACCACTGCGCTTGCCGGTGCGGCCGGATGTGCGACGGCAACGTATTTCCTGGGTCGCCGCCAGGGTCGGCTGCGTGCATGAGCGGTGTTCCGGTTGGCACCGCACGTACCTGGAGCGACGGGGATCCGGGACGTGAGGCTCCGTCGATACACATTCGGTCCATCACGCCGGCAGAAGCATTCCCTCTGCGACGAAGCCTCCTCCGACCGATGCTGCCCGCCCGGGCGTCTCGCTATGGCGGAGACGATCTCCCTGATGCGATCCACCTCGGAGCATTTGCCGACCTGGACGACGGTGACGAATTGGTGGGCGTGGCGTCGTTCCTGCCACAGAACCCGTCGGGCGAGTTCGACCGCCTGGTCTACCAACTGCAAGGCATGGTCACACTCCCGGTCGTCCGCAACGAAGGCATCGGCGGCCACCTGGCCGCACATGGCATCGCCCTCTTGCGAAAGCGCGATGCAACGACGGTCTGGTGCAATGGAAGAACGGCCGCCGCACGATTCTACGAACGCCTCGGCTTTCAACCTGTTGGCGAGGAGTTCGTCACACCGGGGACCGGACCTCACTTTCGGTTCGTGAAGGATCTGAACCCATGACCCGGAAAGCCTTCCTGTCGCAAAGAGATCTAACCTGAGGCTTCGCCCTCGTAGCTCAGGGGATAGAGCAACTGCCTCCTAAGCAGTAGGTCGCAGGTTCGAATCCTGCCGAGGGCGCAGCCGAGATAGGGAGCACCGACGGCTATGAGGAGGTTCTCATGGACGAAGTGGATGTCGTAGTCATTGGGGGCGGCATCATCGGTTCCGCCATCGCCTACCAACTCGCCGTCCGGGACTTCGGTCGGGTGATGGTTGTCGAGCGGGGAGCCGGGCCGGCGGAAGGATCTACCGGTGCTTCGTCTTCGATCGTCAGGACCCTCTACAGCCGGCCCGAGACCATACGGCTGGCATTGGGAGGTCAGGCCGCGTTCCGCCAGTGGGACGAGTTCACGCAACTCGACCAACCCCGGTCCAAGTTCCATCCCGCCGGCATGGTTTGGATGATGGGATACAGCAACACCGAAGCCGCCGAGGCCCGTGATCGGCTGCTCCACGAGGGCGGTAATGCTGAAGTACTCGATGCCGAAGGTGTGCGGGCCCGCTTCCCGGCGCTCTCGGTCTGCGGCGAACCCTTCGATCTCACCGGCGAGGTCCCCCATGAATGTCGCGATCTGGAGGCAGCCCTGTTCGAACCCGATGCCGGGTTCGCCGACCCGACCGGCGCCACCCAGGATCTGATCGAAGCCGCCCGCCGGGCAGGTGCTCAGGTCTCCTTCAAATCCGAGGTGCAGGCGGTGCGCAAAGACGGCAACCGGGTTTCAGGAGTGGATCTCACCGACGGCCGCACGATCCGCACTCCGCTGGTTATCAACGCATCCGGACCATGGTGCAACCGGCTCAACGATTTGGCGGGCGCCCGGCTCGGATGGACTATCGAACCTACCCGGGTTCAGGTCGGTTACCGCCTCCGCCCCGCTGAAGTACCCGGACCTATCCCGATTGTCGCCGACGCATCCACCGGGATCTACCTACGGCTGGAGGCTTCGGGTCAGCAGATTCTCTTTGGTTCGGTCTTGGCTGAAGACGAAAAGGAGCACGTGGATCCCGATACCTTCAACCCCGCGGCAGATGCCGTGTTCTTGAACACCAAGATCCACGCACTGCACCACCGCCTCCCCGACCTGGCCTATCGGGGCACCCTCACCGGAATTGCCGGCCTCTATACGATCAACGAAGAGGACGTCCACCCGGTCCTGGGGCCAACCGAAGTTGAAGGCTGGTGGGTGGCGAACGGTTTCAGCGGCCACGGGTTCAAGCTCGCGCCCATGATCGGATCGATGATCGCCCAGGCCATCACCGGCGTCACACGTCCGTTCGATACCGACATCCCCTTGTCGTTCTTTGGTGTCGACCGCGAACCGCTGGGTGTCCAGGCCAAGAACGTTCTGGCCTAGGAGATCAAGGTGAGATACCTGGGCCCCGACCAGCTGCGGGCCGTGCTACCCATGGCAGCGGCCATCGAGGCCATGCTCGCAGCCTTCGGCGACGATCGAGAGGTGCCCGCTCGCGTTCAGATAGGGCCGTCGCTGTTCATGCCCGGCCGGGTCGGCGAAGAGACAGGTATCAAAGTGGTGTCGACGGTCCCGGGCGATCCGTGCGGGATCGTCGTGGTGTTCGATAGAGCGGGGCATCCCCTGGGCCTGGTCGACGGACCCACCTTGACCGCAATTCGGACCGGGGCGGGAGCAGGTCTTGCGACCCGGCTTCTGGCTCGGCAGGAAGCCCGCACCATGGCCATGCTGGGGTGCGGATCGATGGCCGGCGACCAGGTAGCGGCCGTTCGGGCCGTACGCACGATCGATCGAGTCCTGGTGTGGAGCCGCGACCGGGCCAGGGCGGAAGCCTTCGCAGCGCATGTGGGGGGCGAAGCGGTCGATGACCCTGACGTGGCGGTGACCGCCGCCGACATCGTCACCACCGCCACGCCGGCCGGAGAGCCTCTCTTCGCGGACAGCGCGGTCCAACCGGGAACCCACATCAATGCGATCGGCTCGTTCACGCCGCAGATGGCTGAGGTCCCCCCGGATACCGTGAACCGGGCTTTTGTGGTCGTGGACGATTTGTCGGCGGCATCCCGTGAAGCGGGTGATCTCATCCAAGCGGGGCGACAACCCGATGCGACGCTCGGCGACCTTCTGGCCGGGCGGATGAGCCCTCCGGGTTCCGGCCTAACGCTTTTCAAATCGGTCGGAATCGCTTCCCAGGATGTGGCGGCCGCCGCGGTTGCGCTCGCTCGCGCCGAAGAACTGGGATGTGGCGTCGAAATCGACCGCTGATCGTGGTGGCCGATCGTTCACGACGACCAACGGCCGCTTTACGTGGGATTGCGCTCCACTAGCCTTGGTGCTGATGTCCCAGCACTACTACGAGCGGCTGTCCTTCCTCGACGGATCGTTTCTCGCTCTCGAATCGCCAACGACCCACATGCACGTGGCCGGTGCGTCGATCTTCGAAGCCGCCCCTCTGGCCAGACCCGACGGCGGCATCGACATCGACAAGATCCGCACGTTCATCGAGTCGAAGCTTCAGTACGTCCCCCGCTACCGACAACACCTGGCCCGGGTGCCCATCGAGAAGAACCCGGTGTGGGTCGACGACGAGCACTTCGACCTCGACTACCACGTGCGACATATCAGCCTTCCCAAACCCGGAACCGAAGCTCAACTGGCCTCCATGATGGGGCGACTGCTCTCCCAACAACTCAACCGGGCCAAACCGTTGTGGGAGCTGTGGGTGGTAGAGGGACTTGAAGGCGACCGGTTCGCTCTCGTCTTCAAGATCCACCATTGCATGATCGACGGGCTCTCGGGTGTCGACCTGATGGCCGTCTTGCTCAACTTCGTCCGGACGGATGAGGTCGAAGACATCAAGCCGTTCGCGCCGCGCCCGGCCCCCGGCGGCGCGCAATTGTTGGTCGGTGAGTCGCTTCGACGAGCCAGGCGGGTCCTCCGGGCCGCGCAGGGTATCCCGCACATGGCCGAAGAGGCGATGGCGATCGGCGCTGAGATCCAACGACGAGCCAAGGCCGTCTCGTACTCGCTGACCTCAGGCTGGTTGACTCCGGCTTCGCGCACTCCCATCAACAAGCGGATCGGACCCAACCGTCGCTTCGAGTGGCTCAGACTGCCCCTCGCCGATGTCAAAGAGGTCAAAGACTTGATCGGCGGAACCGTGAACGATGTCGTGCTCACCACGGTGGCCGGAGCGGTACGCAACTTCTTCATTGCGGAACGCGGGTTCCCGGTCGACGACCTCGAGTTCCGGGTCATGGCTCCGGTCAGTGTTCGGTCCAAGGACCAAAAAGGGCGAATGGGTAATCAGGTGGCCATGTGGCTGGTGCAGTTGCCGATCGCCGAACCGGATCCGCTCCGCCGCTATGCGATCGTGCAGGACCACACCCTCCACTTGAAGAACACCAATCAGGCGCTCGGCGCATCGACCATCGTGCAGCTGAGCTCGGGAACGCCTGCCACCTTGCTCGGCATGGCGGCTCGCCGCGCCACCCGGATCCGACCGTTCAATATGACGGTCACGAACGTGCCGGGACCGCAGTTCCCCATGTACATGCTGGGTTCAGAACTACTGGCCCAATATCCGGCCGTGCCCCTGTGGGCAGGTCACGGCCTGGGGATCGCCTTGTTCAGCTACAACGGTGAGCTGGCGTGGGGCCTGAACGCCGATTGGGATGCGGTGCCGGACATCTCGGCCTTTGCGGACAACCTGCGTGCATCGTTCGCAGAACTTCACCGGGACGCGCGCCGCGTGGCCGGACTCGACAAACCCAAGAAGAAGGCCAAGAAGAACGGGTCCAAGAAGTCGAAGGTCTAAAAGGCGAACGCTCGAAACCGGTCCGCTGAGTTCCGGCTCTACAGTGTCTCCGGTGATTCGTGTCATCGCTCTTCTGGGTGTCCTGGCCATTTCCTTTACGGCCGTCCTGGTCCGTCTTGCCGACGTGAGCCCGCTGACGGCCGGCTTCTTTCGCGCGGCGTATGCACTCCCGATCCTGTTCGGATTGTGGTTGCTGACCAGGGGCTCGGATAGTCGCTCTCGTGCCGACCGGCGGTTGGGCTTCGTCTCAGGTTTGATCCTGGCCATCGACTTGTGGTTGTTTCACTCCGCCATCGCCGCCATCGGTGCCGGACTGGGCACCCTACTCGCCAACATCCAGGTCGTGTTTGTCGCTCTCGCGGCCTGGGCCATCCACGACGAACGGCCCAGCACCACGGCGTTCGTCGCCATTCCCGTTGTCTTCACCGGTGTTGCCCTTCTGTCGGGCCTCGGTCGGGCGGACGCCTACGGCGCAGACCCTGTAGCGGGCGTGATCCTCGGAGCATTTTCGGGCATCGCCTACGCGTCCTTCATCCTCACCTTCCGGGCAGCAAATCGCAGCCAGAGTTCCGCCGTGGGGACACTGCTCGACGCCACCGTCGGAGTCGCCGTCGGAACCGGTCTGTTCGGATTGATCACCGGAACCCTCGATCTCGGCTTTGTGTGGCCCGCCCACGGCTGGCTGATGGCCATTGCTCTGGTCGCCCAGGTGTTCGGCTGGATCATGATTGGATATGCCCTTCCCAGGCTGCCGGCGCTCACTACCTCGGTGCTGATCATGATGCAGCCCATCGGTGCGATCATCTGGGGCGCCCTGATATTCAGCGAACGGTTATCGGCCCTGCAAGGCGCCGGCGTGGCCATCATCCTCCTGGGTGTCACGGCGATCAACGTACGCGGCAGCGTCCGACCTCCGACCGCGACCACCCTGGAATCGAGCGCGGCGCACTAATTACGGCGCTACCTATGCTTCGGCGATGGCACGCGCAGTTATGCAAGCAGTGGTCGCAACCGCTCCAGGGGAGCAGATGCAGGTCATCGGCGTGCCCATCCCCCGACCCGGACCCGGCGAGGTCCTGGTACGAGTCCACGCAGCCACTGTCAGCCCGCTGGACATCGGCATGCGTTCGGGGGCGAATACGGTCGACCTTCCTTTCCCGGTCGGGTCGGATGTGGCCGGTGACGTTGTCCTGGTTGGCCCGGGAGTAACGGAATGCTCTCCCGGCGACCGGGTCCTTGCGCTGGTTGATGCGCTGGGGCGCCCCCGCCCGGGTGGATGCGCGGACTACGTGGTTGTTCCGGCAGCGGACTTGCATCCGATCCCGGACCGTGTTTCTTTCATTAGCTCCGCCAGCGTCGGCCGGGCCTTCTCGAGAGCGTGGACGGGCCTCATCCGGGACGGTCGGCTCGCGATGAACGAACGGGTAGTCGTCGTGGGCGCAGCCGACCTGGTCGGTATCGCAGCTGTGCAGATCTGCCGCTGGAAGGAAGGCAGCGTGATTGCGGTCTCGAACGGCCGTCACGCGAAGCGACTGCAGGCTCTTGGCGCCACCAGGGTCATATCCCAATCTGCCCCGAACCTGCCGGATCACGTCCGGGTTGGTCTCGGCAAGCGGAATGCATCGCTAGTCGTCAATGTTCGGGGCATGGCCCTGCCAGATTCGCTGGAAATGCTGGATGTTCATGGACGCCTCGTCGTCATGGGCGGCGCCACTCCACAGATGCTCGATGTCCGACGGTTGGTCGAATCGCAAGCTCAGGTCATAGGTTCCGTCGGCAACACCGATGCAGCCGATGTGCACCACATACACAAGCTCCTCGGTGAAGCGGTCTTCTTGCCGGTGATCGACTCGATCTATCCGCTTTCGGAAGCGGTTCCGGCCTACCAACGGGCTGAGTCCGAGGAAGCCTTCGGCGCAGTGGTTCTCGTACCGGACTACCTCTTCCGATCACGTGAGCAAGTCACCGAGATTCTCGAAGAAGAGTGATCTGGCCAGAACCTGGTCCGCTCCCAACCGTCGGGCACTTCGCAATGCCTCCCGGTCCACATGTGGTCCGAAGGCGATAACCCTCACGCCGGCCCGCACCAATGCTTCGGTGGCCACGAGAGCGTCGGGTGCGGCTAGATCGATCAGAACGAGGTCGGGCAAAGGCCCGTTGGGGTCAAGGTTGCCTTCAACCCAGGTGGGCCAGACGATCAGTCCGGCACCGGCTCGCTGGACCGGCAGTTCGACTCTGGACCGATCCATGAGGTTCGCCGACAGGAGCCCCACCTGTCGCGATCGCTGAAAAGACCTGGCTTTGCGCGCTCCCCAAGCCAGGTGCGCCATCCAAACCTCATCGCCCAACTGTCGGGAAGAAGCCGGAGCAAGGCCGTAGAGATCACCCGGAAGGGCGGCTACCGCTCCCGCGTCACGTCGAACGGCATCAGTGCCTGCCGCGGCGAGAGAATCGGTGGGAAACCGCATCGCTTCTTGAAACACCTCGAGGGGGCCGCGCCGTTGCTCATCGAACGGCTGGATCAGCAATGCCTCGAGGTTTGTCTCGAGCCAGGCCAGGCCATCGGTCAGAGCATCATCAAAAGACGGTGGGCGGTCAACGCCGAGATGCTGAATGCACTGCTCGACGTACCCGGTGAAGGCAGAGAGCATGCTGGTCATCAGCTCGTGTGCAGCTTCATTCATGACGTCGCCAGGGTAGGACGGTTCTCGGCATCGGGAACGGCTTCGCCGATCGAGGAACGAGGACCAGCCACAGGCCCTAGCTCGAGAAAACCTGCACCACCATGAGCCCGAGCGGACCGTTCACGACGCCGATGCCAAGACGCGTGAATCCCGAACCCATGATGTTGGCGCGATGGCCCGGGCTATCCATGAGGCCCTTATGCACCGTCCTGGCAGTGGCCGCCAGAGCGAGGTTCTCTCCGACAATGACGTAGGGGATCCCGGCGGCGGCCATGCGATCGGCCACCGAACCGGTCGTTGGGGAAGTGTGACTGAAGTAGCCCTCGACATACATCTCGGTTGCGTGATCCTCACCCACGGCGGCCAGTGGTGCGGACCAGGCCAGAGGGTCGAGCCCTTCTTCGATGCGAGCGCGGTTGACGAGTTCGAAGATCTCCTCAGCAGCCCGCGCATCTACTCGAAGGTCATCGGGGTCGGCCGGCGGTAAGGAAAGCGTCTCGTCTTCTTCGAGGATGATCTTCTCGCGCCCGACCAGCCGATCGAGGTTCAGGAGCGCTTCGAGAACCCGATCTCCGGCAACGGCGTTGAACATGCGTTGCGGGAAAGCATCCGGATCCGTCAGAGCGATGGCAACGCTTGATTCTTCGATTCGCTCATCAACCGATGCAGGCAGCGGGATCACCACCACGAGCGAGAGGATCAAAATCGCGACGAAGAGCGCCCAGGCCAGCGCCAGGCCACCTCCAAGCAAGCGGTGGGTCAGGGCCAACCCCGGCAGGGTGAACACTTTCTGCAGGTAATGCGAGCCGATGGAGGCACCGATACCGACCAGCAGGAAGAGGGCAATGCCGCCCGCCAGGCGCCCCAACTCTGGAGAAATCCCCAACCAATCCGCCAAACCGTCCCCGAGTGGACCGCTGAACCGGAATGCCAGGGCGATACCCACCACAAGACCGACCAGGTCCATCGCCTCGCGGGTGAATCCACGCACCCAGCCACGGACGAAGAGACCAGCGAAGTAGAGACCAAGCAGGAAATCGATCACGCGGGAACCTCCGGTCCCCGCAGTAACCAGTCACCAGTCGCCAGTTGCCAGTTGCCAGCACAGTCGGCCGACCGGGAACTGGTATCGGTGAGCGCGCGTCCCCAGAACTTGGGTCTGGAAACCGGGAACTGGGAACTGGGAACTGGAAACTTCACGTCAGTTCAATGCGGATTCGCTTGTTGGCTTTGCCCTTCGACTCGGTCTTGACAACTCGTACGGCACCTACTTCGACGGTAGAGGCGACGTGGGTTCCTCCGTCCGCTTGCTTGTCGAGACCGATGATGTGGACGACCCGAATCGGATCGATGAAGTCCGGAAGGAGATTGACCTTGGTCCGGATCAAATCCGGGTCGGCGAGCGCCTCGGCAGCGAGGCAGGAAGAGGATCTCAACCGGGTGATCGGCTGCCAATTCCTCGTTGAGCTTGTCTTCTACCTGCTGGCCGAATTCGACCGAGATGCCCTCGAGCTCGAAATCCATCCTGGCGGTGCCCGGTTCCATGTTGCCGCCTGTGACTTTGGCATCGAAGTTCCGCCAGATGATGGCCGAGAGAGCGTGCAGCGCCGTGTGGGTTCTCATCAAGAGGTAACGTCGGTCCCAGTCGATCTCCGCCACAACCCGGATTCCTGGAGCGGGAGGCGAGCCCTCGTACACGTGAACGGTGGTCCCGCCCTTGCGTACGGTATCGACCACTCGAACCTCTCCACCCGGCCAGCGAACGAGCCCCTGATCGCCCGGTTGTCCCCCGCCTCGCGCATAGAAAACGGTTGGGTCGAGCACGAGGCCATCGTCGGTCACCGCGACCACATCAGCCTCGATTTGGCGGGCGTAAGCGTCCCGCGCCGCAATCTCTTCGGCCATTCGAGCTCCTTGCCGCGACTTCACATGCCAGGGTACCCGCCGGCCGGCGGCGAACTACCCCAAGTTCCCTCGCACGCGGGACCATCACATGCCTACACTCCTCCACCACTGGGCACAACCCAGAATGAGGGAAGTTGGGTGCCGCTAATGGGCGGCACTGAAGGAGGAGCAATGAGGAATTCAAGACTATGGAAACTGACGCTGCTGCTGGCGGTGCTTGCACTCGTCGCTGCTGCGTGCACGGGTGGCGGGGCTGCCCCGGCCGAGTGCGAAGACGATCCCTTTGGGTGCGTCGAGGTAGGGGCCGGTGAACCCATCGAGGTCGGTACCTTGCTGGTCATCACCGGGGCCAACGCCTTCCTGGGCCAGGACAGCCAGAACGGTGTAGTCCTGGCGGCCGACTACCTGCCAACGGCTGCGGAAGCCGAGGCAGGCGATGTAGGAGCCTTCGATGGAGTGAACGGAGAGCTCTTCGGTCATACGATCTCCTTCAACCATCAGGACGACGGTTGCTCGGCCGACGGTGGCCAGGCCGGCGCCCAGTCGCTGGCATCGGACACCAGCGTGGTTGCCGTGATCGGGACGAGTTGTTCGAGCGCCGCGCTCGGAGTCGCCGACAAGATCCTCAGCGACAATGGCATCGCCATCATCTCGCCGTCCAACACCGGACCGGCGTTGACCGAGCCCAGCCAGCACCAACCCTTCTATCTGCGGACCGCTCACAACGACAAGTTGCAGGGTGCCGCAGTGGCCAACTTCGCCTACAACGAACTGGGAGCCCGCACCGCCGCCACCATCCATGACGGCAGCCCGTATGCAGACGGCCTTCAGGCCGTATTCGCCGAGAAGTTCGCGGAACTGGGCGGGACGATCACCGTGCAAGACGCCATTCAGGTCGGAGATACCGACTTCACGTCGGTGCTGACCACCGTGGCGGCGAACCCGCCGGATGTCCTCTACTTCCCGATCTTCGTCGCGGAAGGCGGCTTGATGGCCCAGCAGGCTGCCCAGACGGCTGGTCTGGAGAACACGACTCTGGTCGGTTCAGACGGCATGCTCACCCAGGGCTTCCTGGATGCAGCAGGCGAGGCATCGGTCGGCATGTACCTGTCCGGTCCGGACCTGTCTGCCTTCAGCGGTGATGCCGCCTTCTATGAAGGCGCATTCAAGACCGCCTACGCAGCCCAGTTCGGTGGCGAACCGGGCGCGGCATTCCATGCCCACTCGTACGATGCCACGGTCATGCTCTTCGAAGCCATCAAAAAGGTGGCGATCGAAGACGGTGACACCCTGTACATCCCGCGGACGGCGCTCAAAGACGCCCTGTTCGAGACTCAGGGCCTGGTCGGTATCACCGGGACGTTGAACTGCAACGCCGACGGCGACTGTCAGAGCACGGCTGTCATTGGTGTGTACCAGGTCGAGAGCCCTTCGGGTCTTCCGGCCACTCCCGTATACAGCGAACAAGCAAGCCTCGAAGGCTAACGAGGGGTTGTTCCGGGGGAGGGCACCGGCTCTCCCCCGGATGATCCCCTAACGTTATGGCCACGCCCACGACGTCATCATCCCGCCGGCTTCGCTTCGAGCGGCTGCCCCTGCGGCGCATCATTCTCGTCGCACTGAGCATCGCCATCGTCTACGGCGTGGTGGCGGGGAGTGCGGCCACGATCAGGATGGGCACGTTCACCGCAGCCGATTGGCGGACGCTGGTCATCAACGGCATCGCCCGCGGCAGTGTCTATGCCCTGATCGCCATCGGCTACACGCTGGTGTACGGGATTCTCTTCATGATCAACTTCGCCCACGGAGAAGTGTTCATGGCCGGGGCCTACACAGCCTTCTTCGTAGCCGTCGCCTTCGGCGGGTCCGGGTACCTCAACGAACACCCCCTCATGTCGATCGCAGCCATTCTGATTGTTTCGATAGTCACCTCGACCCTTGTGGCCATCATCCTCGAGCGGGTCGCCTACCGCCCTTTGCGAGGAGCCCCGCGCCTGGTTCCGCTGATTACCGCCATCGGCGCCTCCTTCTTTCTCCAATACACCTTCCGGGGACTGTACGGCGCCCAGGCCCGCGCCTACCCCACCATCACCATCCTGGAGGGCACCTGGACAATCTTCGGCGCCAGCATCCTCCGCAAACAGGTCATCGTCATCGTCGCCGCCGTGCTGCTGTGGGTAGCCCTGTTCGCGTTTGTAGCCAAAACGAGAACCGGCCGGTCGATGCGCGCCGTTGGAGAAGACCGTGAGATCGCGGCGCTCATGGGCATCAACGTCGACCGAACCATCGTCGCCACCTTCGCCATCGGCGGAGCTCTGGCCGGAGCAGCCGGCATCCTCTACGTATTTCTGTTCAATCAGGTGATCTTCACCATGGGTTTCTTCCCGGGAATCAAGGCGTTCACGGCGGCAGTCCTCGGCGGGATCGGCAGCGTCACCGGAGCAGCCATGGGCGGATTGCTGCTCGGCGTGCTGGAAGCAGTCGGTCCCAATCTGTTCCTCACCGGAGCAGAAGTGCCGTCGCCAAATCAGCTGCAGCCGGTCGTGGCCTTCGGAATCCTGGTCCTCGTGCTCATCTTCCTGCCGGGTGGATTCCTCGGCGCTCCTGAAGAGAAGCGAGCCTGATCATGCGAGCCGCGCTGACCCGGGACAACGTGCGCGCCGGCCTCATCGGTGGCGTCATCGTCCTCTATCTGGCGCTGGTCGGCATGATCGAACGGTTCCAGGATCGCGATGTCATCACCGGCGTGATCGGCCTCGGCACACTGCTCATCTTGATCGGACTGGCCGGCACCGGGTACATGGCCAGTCGCCCGCCAAAGCCACGCCCCGGACAGCAGCCTGTTGCGGCCAACCCGGCCCTCACAGGGCTCGTCGCAGGAGCGGTGGCCGGTGCTCTCGCCGGAGCCGTCATCCTGGTGTTGGAATTGCTGATCAGCGCCGGGGCCGATGTCCGTAGCGTGCTCGCCAGCGTGACTCCCGGCATGCTCTCCACCCTGGAATTCGGTTTGGGCTCGTTCGGGGGTGCCGCCATCCTGGTCGCCCTCGGAGCCGCTCTCGGCGCCGGGACCGGGGCTTTGCGCTTGCTCTCCGACCAGGCTCGTGACACGGTGACCTTCACGTTGACCAGTTTGCTTCTGATGAGCCTGATGGAGCCCATCCTGGGCGCCGTCTTCGACGGTTTGAGCCTTTCCGAACGCTGGTTGTATCAGGGAGGCGGCCTCACCGTGCTCGGGGCCATCTTGACCGTGGTCATCGCCGGTTCTGCTCGCTGGTTCTGGAAGCAACGGGAACCGCAAAGGAAGGAAGCGGTCGCCCTCTTGCCGGCCGACCGCCGGAGCCTGTATCGAAAGCTGGCCGTCTTCGCGGCGGTGGCCCTTCTGGTCGTCCTGCCCTGGATCGTCGGGAGTTTCATCAGCGACGTGTTGGGAACGGTGGGGCTCTATGTGTTGCTCGGGCTGGGCCTCAACATCGTCGTCGGCTATGCCGGTCTGTTGGACCTTGGCTATGTGGCCTTCTTTGCGGTCGGCGCCTATGCGACCGGGATTCTCACCTCACCCGCCTCCTTCCTGGTCAGGGAGGAAGGGCAACTCTTTGCCGAGAAAGGGTTCACGAACTTCTGGGTGGCACTGCCCTTTGTCGTCATCATCGCCATCATCATCGGTGTCCTGATCGGAGCACCGGTTTTGCGCTTGCGCGGCGACTACCTGGCCATCGTGACGCTCGGATTCGGTGAGATCATCCGCACCCTGGTTCTCTCCGACTGGCTTTCCCCGTATCTGGGGGGAGCTCAGGGACTGCTGCGGGTGCCCCCCGCCCCGCCCGACGCTCTCGACTTGCGCGCTCCGCAAAACGTCTACTACCTCATCCTGGTCTTTTGCGGGATCGCCGCCTTTGTCGCCTGGCGGTTGTCCGATTCCCGGGTCGGACGAGCCTGGGCAGCGATGCGTGAGGACGAATCGGTCGCCGAGGCGATGGGCATCAGCGTCATCCGCTATAAGCTGCTGGCCTTCGCCATGGGTGCCGGGGTGGGCAGCCTCGGCGGAGTCTTCTTCGCAGCCAAGATCGGCTCGATCTTTCCGAACAGCTTTGGGCTTCTCGTGTCGATCAACGTGCTCTCGGTCATCATTCTGGGTGGACTCGGAAGCATTCCGGGCGTGATCGTCGGGTCGGCGGTTCTCGTCGGTCTTCCGGAGCTGCTGCGCGAGTTCGCCGAGTTCCGCCTGCTCATCTACGGCGCCATCCTGGTCGCCATCATGATCCTCCGCCCCGAAGGTCTGATCCCCAACAAGCGACGGCAGCGAGAACTCCATGCCAAGGAGATAGAGGCGGATTTGAGTCCTACCGTGACAGACGGGACAACCGCATGAGCCATTTGCTCGAACTCGAGGGCGTTTCCAAGCGCTTCGGCGGAGTCCAAGCCGTCGATGAGGTCGACTTCTACGCAGACAAGGGTGAAATCGTTGGCGTGATCGGCCCCAACGGCGCCGGCAAAACGACTCTGTTCAACATCGTCACAGGCTTCTACTCCCCCGACGCCGGCAAGATCAGATTCGACGGGCACAACCTGGTCGGCCTCAAGCCCAATCAGATCACCAAGGTCGGCATTGCTCGCACTTTCCAGGCCGTCCGACTGTTCGGCGCGATGACTGTTTTGGAAAACGCCATGGTCGGCCAGCACGCGCGGACGAAGGCCGGTGTCCTCGGAGCCCTCTTCCACGGCAGTTCGACCAAGGCAGAAGAGGAGCGGGTCCAAGCCGAGGCAGGCGCCGCCCTCGACTTCTTCGGTGACCGGCTTTCGCCCCGCCTCAACTCACTGGCCTCGGAGCTCGCCTATGCCGACCGGCGACGTCTAGAAATCGCCAGAGCGATGGCTACCGAACCCCAGCTCTTGCTCTTGGACGAGCCGGCCGCCGGCATGAACCCGGCGGAAAAGGATGGGCTCATCGAGTTGATCGGCCGGTTGCGGGATGAGCGGGGCTACTCGATCGTGCTCATCGAACACGACATGCCGGTGATCAGCGGAGTGTCGGACCGCGTCGTGGCTCTCGACTATGGCAAGAAGATCGCCGAAGGCACCTACGATCAGGTGGCGGCCAACAAGCAGGTCATCGAGGCCTACCTCGGCAAATCTGCCAGCCAGGAGACGGCATGACCGAAACACCGTCGGCTCCGATCCTCGATCTTGTTTCCGTCAGCGCCGCCTATGGCCCCGTGCGGGCTCTCGAGAATGTCAGCCTGGAAGTCAAGCCGGGCGAGATCGTTTGCCTGCTCGGCTCCAATGCAGCCGGTAAGTCCACAACCCTGCGCACGATCCTCGGAATGACGCGGGCGCACGCAGGAGAGATCCTTTTCGAGGGCGAGCGGATCGAACGGCTATCCACCGGCGACATCGTCGCTCGCGGGTTGACGATGGTCCCCGAAAACCGACGGCTCTTCGGAAAGATGAGCGTCAAGGAGAATCTGACCATCGGCGCCAACCTCCGCAGGGACAAGGAAGCGATTCAGGCGGACATCGACCGTGTGTTCGAACTGTTCCCACGTCTCAAGGAACGGATCAGCCAGAAGGCCGGGACATTGTCCGGCGGTGAGCAGCAGATGCTGGCCATCGGGCGAGCCTTGACGGCCGCACCAAAAGTGCTACTGATGGACGAGCCCTCCATGGGCCTGGCTCCGATTCTCGTCGAGCAGGTGTTCGAAACCATCAAGGAGATCAACGCTCTAGGAGTCACCATCCTGCTGGTCGAGCAAAACGCCCATGTCGCTCTTTCCATTGCCGATCGCGGTTACGTGTTGCAGACCGGCAACATTGTTCTGGCAGATACCGCCGAAGCATTGCTGGCGCATCCCAATCTGTCGGATGCCTATCTCGGCGAACTCGAATAGGCCTATTGATCGGGGTTCTCGGACCCGTCCCCCTCGCCGACCGGAAGTTCCTCCCCCAACTCGAGCACCCGGCGGCGTCTACCGACCAGGCTCTCACGCTGCGGAGGCTCATACTCGGTAATCATGGCGTCTGCCGCCTCATCCCATGACTCCTCGAGCACCCTCGTGCGCCACAGATGGCCCACGATGACTCGCAAAGCCGCCGCTACCGGAACAGCAACCAGGAGGCCAAAGAACCCGCCAATCGAACTGCCCAGCAGCAGCGCCAGCAGAATGAAAACCGGATTCAACTGGACCCGCGACTTGAGGACGTTCGGGCTGATGACATGATTGTCGAACTGCTGGACGGCCGTGAACATCACTACCGCCCACAGCGCGGTGCTGACATCGCGAAACACCAGCGAAACCACGGCAGCCAGGAAACCGCCGGCGAACGGGCCGATGAAGGGGATGACGTTCAGGAAACCGGCGATGAGCCCGATCAACAACCAGAACGGAACACCCAGGAGCGCCAGCCCGACGCTCGACAACACGCCGACGATCAGCGCTACCAGCAACTGCCCCCGCACGAACCCACCCACCACGCGTGCCACCTGGGTAACCACGTGGACGACTTCCGGACGGGCCTGCTCGGGAACCAATCGTTGCGCCCGTTCTTTGAACCCGGGCAGATCAACGAGGATGTAGAAGGAGAGAACGGGACCGAGCGCCAGGATGATCAGGACATCAAGACCTGCCTTGGCAAACGTCCCGATCTGACCGAGCATTTGCTGCACGTTTTCCTGATTGAAGAAGTCGGCCAGCCACTCCTGCAGGGTGTCAACTGCCGACCCGACCCCGACCGACAAACCCAGCCGCTCCCCCAGGTCGACCAGAAACACCCCGATGTCATCCACCAGCTGGGGAATCTGGTCGGAGAAAGCGGCCAACTGGTCGCCAATGACCGGCACGACGAGAAACCCAAAGAGTACCGCGAGGCCCAGAAACAGCAGGTACGACACGAACGAGCCGAGCAGACGGTGAATGTGCCATTTCTGCATCCGATCGACGAGCGGGCTCATCAAGTACACAACCGCCCCGGCCAGCACCAGCGGCGGCCAGAGGATGCGCAACAAGTAGAGCAACCAGATAACTCCGGCCAGCACCAGCCCCATGCCGGCGATACTCCAGGAGGTGATACCCAGGCGGCGCAGTCTGTCGTACGAGCTTGATGGATCGTTCATCGGTGGCGAGTGTAATGGGATCCACCTCCGGACCCACGCGGGTCGGCCACCGATCAGGAGTGGCTAGGGCTGGCGGATCTCCACCCGGGCGCTCTCGACCACGGTTATCGAGATAGTTGGACCAACGAACGGACTCTGATACCCCTCAACCGTTTCGGCCCATCCGCCCGGCACGACGGCCACGCCGGTCACCACCACGCCCGTTTCAGCCGGTATGTGGATCTCGTAGACACCATCGACGGTCGCCGACGTGCCGATCTCCCCCGGGCGGGGCAGGGAAACGGTGCCTTGCCCGCTCAGCTTTATAGATTTCAGCTGCAGTCCGCTCAGATCGGCGTCCAGATCGGGCGAGCCGAGCACCAGCGACCACCTGGGTCCGCCGGCCAGGGCCAACTCCCACCCCGACGTCTGGAACCAACGCCCTCCGTCAACTTCTTGCAACACCACAAAGGTCGGGCCCTCCTCGAAGCTGCTCTCCAGGGCCTCCGGCACTCCCGTCGAGCCACCCCGTCGTTCCACTCGCGCCGAGTAGAGGTCACCGCTCCCGGCGGTAATCGACAGGCGACCGGTCAGGTCCAGAGTTAGTTCAGCATCTTGAACACCGGCGGCTCGTGGCCCGTTGAGATCGGCGGATGACGACGGTAGCTGCTCCCAACCGGTGAGGTGAAGCACGACGCTCGAACCCAACATGGTGATCAGAAGGAGCGGGAGCACCGCAGTGATCCTGGCGGGTCCGTGTTTGCGGAGCGGAAGCAACGCAGCCGCCACAAAGAACGCCCCGACCGCCAGGGGCCAGAGGGAGATCACATCGAGCACGACCGAAGGGGCCAGAATCCCACCGACGACGCCAGCCGCTACGGAAACGATGATCACGGCCACCATCAGCCATGCCCACAGTGTCCATGGACTCGACGGCTTGCGCTCTGCGGGAGTGGCGTCTTCGGTGGTCACCCTCCGTATGATGCCCCAATCACGATGATGATGTCGGCCTGGGTAACCCCTTGGAACAGTTCCACGATGGCGTCGGATGCTACGTAGCGCGCAATGACGTTTGCTTCAGCGTCGAACCCCGCCACGTACCAGATGCGCGACACACTGAACGGAGTCTGCCAGTTCTCCGGTTCCAGCGTCTGATAGCCGACGTCGGCGAGCGTCTCGGCGAGGTCGGCGGCGATACCACTTCGATTCGTTGAGTTGAGGACCAATACGGTTACCTCAGACGGGTCTGCGGCCGGCGAGGGTGGTCGTCGTGGCCATGGTGGTCGTCGTTGCTTCCGTTGTCGTTGTTGTAGAGGCAACCGTCGTGGTAGTCGTTGCCAGCGGAGGAGCGGTGGTGGCCACGCTGGTGGTCGTGACGGATCCGGATGTGGTTGTGGTGTCAGGACCGTCGTCCCCCGAGAAGATCGCCTGAAAGAGCAGTACGGCGCCGAAAATGATGGCACCCCAGAACAACACCTTGACCAGGAAGATGGCCAGTTCCCGGAACAGCCCGCTGTAGCCGGGAGCGGCATGCCGCCCGGACATCAGGTGTCCGACGGATCCATACCGTCGGCGATGACCCGTGGCTCCGGGCGGCGGCGGGTCCGGACCGCACGAACCTTCAGCAATCTTCGAACGGTGAGCGGATCGTACGACATCGCTTCGGAATCATCGAGCAAGTCCCGGAGAATCTGGTAGTAGCGACCGGCGCTCATCCCAAGATGCTCCTGGACGGCGCGGTCCTTCGGTCCGGGAACCAACCACCAGGAACGTTCGAAATCGAGCACCGCTTTGTCGCGTTTCGACAGCATGATGCACGTCAGGGTATTCCCGAATACCCCAAGAATCGGGTATTTCGAGCTGGCGGAGGGAATCGAACCCACGACCTGCTGATTACAAATCAGCTGCTCTGCCAACTGAGCTACGCCAGCACGTTTTCCGGCCGTTGCCGGACCAACAGTTTGAGGTCTCCCGCGCAAAGTCGCAAGTCCCAAGATCTGACCATCACAAAGCCTCTCGAACCCTTGCCACCTCGAAGACCGCCAATGCAGCAGCCACAGAGGCATTGAGGCTCTCCGAGCCGGTAGTCATCGGGATGTTGACTCGCACATCAACCCGCTCTTCCACCAGCCTGCCCAACCCGCGACCTTCCCCACCGACCACAATGGCGACTGCCTCCGTCAGAATGGGTAGACCAAAAAGCCGCTCGCCGGTCCCGGCCGTCAACCCGAGTGTCCAGACCCCGAGCCGCTTGAGTCGCTGCACAACATCGGCGGTCGACGATTGGATCGAGACCCGCAGGTGCTCCAGTGCTCCGGCTCCGGCCTTGAAAGCGGTCGGTCCGATCGGGGCAGCCCGGCGAGCGGGCACAACGAGACCCGTCGCGCCGGCCGCCAACGCCGAGCGAGCTATAGCGCCGACATTGTGGGGATCTTCCAGATGATCGAGTACCACCAACAGGCAGGGAGCAGGTTCGACAAGAGCTTCGAGGGAATAGGTCTGCAACGGCCGGGCCCGTCCGACGAGTCCCTGCGGGACCGAGGTGACGGCTAACGGACGGACATCATCAACCACCTTGATGCCGACTCCGGCAGTCTTCGCTTGCTCGATCAGGGTCGCAACTTCGGGATGGGAGACTCGGGAGGCCTCGACGAATAACTCGGTGAGCCGCCCGGCCAGCAACGCGGCGGAAATAACGTGGAGACCCTCGAGGTCAGCGCCGATGCCAGCGTGCGCCATCGGGCGTGTCCTCCACGACAACTCCAAGGGCGGCGAGGCCGTCTCGAACCGCATCCGCACGCTCCCAATCAGAATCCGACCTGGCTCGATCTCGCTCCACCAGCAGGAGGGCAACGTTCTCTTCGGGCGTAGCCGCCGGGACCAGATCGAGCGACCGGAGCAATGCAAGGATCCCTTCGGATATCTCGGAGAGCTCCGATGGTGGCGCTTGAAAACCCAGGACACCAACGATCTCGTCAAAGGCTCCGACCAAAGAAACGACGTCCTGACCAAGATCGAGGCGACGATTGCCCTCCCGAACGGTATCGAAAAGGATGCCGATGGCGGCGGCAGTGTTGAAGTCGTCGTCCATGGCCTCGATGAACGCTGCCATGACGGAGGGGTCTGGCGGACCGGTTGTCTCGGAACGGCGGCGAAATGCCCAGAGGCGTTCGACGGCGGACCGCGCATCGGCCAGCAATTCCTCGGAGTACTCCTGGGGTGTCCGGTAGTGAGCGCGGAGGTAGAACAAGCGAACGGCCATCGGCGTAAACCGACCGATGGCCTCCGCCAGGTCGATGACGTGTCCGGTGGACTTGGACATCTTCTCACCGCTCAGGTTGAGCATCTCGTTGTGAAGCCAGTACCTGGCGAATGGCTCCCCGGTAGCACCTTCAGACTGAGCAATCTCATTCTCGTGGTGGGGGAAGATGAGATCGGTGCCGCCGGCGTGTATGTCGAAACCGCTGCCCAAGTAGTCGAGAGCCATCGCCGAACACTCGATGTGCCATCCGGGCCGTCCGCTCCCCCAGGGAGAGTCCCAGGCTGGTTCTCCCGGCTTGGACGCCTTCCAGAGGGCGAAGTCGAGCGGGTCACGTTTCTGCTCACCCGGAGCAACTCTGGCTCCAACCAGCAGATCGTCGAGGTTGCGGCCGGAGAGCTTTCCGTAGCCGGGAAGTGACCGCACCGCGAAATACACGTCGCCACCAGCCGGATAGGCAAGGGCTTTGTCGATCAGGGTTTCGATGAGGGTCACCATCAGGGGTATGTGATCGGTGGCGCGCGGTTCGATCGTGGGAGGTTTGATGCCGAGCGCTGCGAAGGCGGTATCAAACTTGTCGCTCATGATCCCGGCGAGTTCCGCCACCGGCATGCGCTGCTCGGCGGCCGCCGCGATGATCTTGTCCTCAACGTCGGTGACGTTCCGAACGTAGGTGACTTCGTAGCCCCGCCACTCGAGATATCGACGGACGGCGTCGAAGGCCACTGCGAAACGGCCGTGTCCAAGATGGGGATCGGACTGCACGGTTGCGCCACACACATACATGGAGATCTTGCCCGGGCTGCGCGGGATCAGTTCCTCTTTGCGGCGACCCAGCGTATTGAATACCTCCATGCGGCCCGATATTAGGAGACTTCTTCCCGTGCCGAGCACGTCACGACGGCCGTAGCGGCGATACCCTCGTCGCGACCAAGAAACCCCAGGCCGTCTGTCGTAGTCGCCTTGACGGACACACTGGCGGTGTCTACGAGCAGCACAGCAGCGAGGGCGACGCGAACGGCCTCCCGGATCGGAGCCAGGCGGACCGATTCTGCAAGAACGGTGACGTCGAGGTGGGCTACCCGCAACCCCTCGGCATGGACCCGTTCCACCACAATCTTGAGCAGCTTCATGCTGTCGGCACCTTCGAAGTGAGGATCTGACGACGGAAAGAGCATGCCAACATCACCGAGGGTTGCGGCGCCGAGCAGAGCGTCGGCCACCGCATGCGCAACCACGTCGGCGTCGGACGTACCGAGCAATCCCCGGGTTCGGTCTGCAAGAACCCCGGCAAGCAGGACGGGCGGATCCCCGCCAAACCGATGGACGTCATAGCCCCACCCGACTCTCATGCGCTCATCGCCTCGAGAATCTGCAGGTCCGCGGGATAGGTGACCTTGAGATTGCCGGGATCGCCTGGCACCCACGCAATGGGCTCGCCGGCGCGCTCCAATAGACTCGCGTCATCTGAGGCGTCTGCATCGTCTGATGCATGCGCCGCCCGTAGCGCTGCGACCAGAAACGCCTGCGGGGTTTGCACGCTGATGAGGGGATCACGGTCCACCGTCATCACAACCCTGTCTCCTTCAACTCGTTTGAGTGTGTCGCGTACGGGCACTCCCGGCACGACACCCGCCACGTCGCCGACCGCCAGCCTCGCGAGGACCCGGACGACGAGTTCGGAACCGGCGAGAGGCCGGGCCGCGTCGTGAACAACTACCGCAGATACCGAGTCGGGGATCACGGCCAGGCCAGCCGCGACCGAGTCCCGGCGACGATCGCCACCCGGGATTCCGCCCGGCACGGAACCGACGACAACCACCTTCGCAACTCCGCCCTCGAGAAGCGAACGCCTGGCCCACTCCCACAGAGGGCGGCCGCGCAGAACCAATTCGTGCTTGGGTCGGCCGAACCTGCTTCCACTCCCGGCCGCTACGACGATGCCCCAGGCGTTCATGCGACCGGGCGGCCGAACAGCATGCGTCCGATGGACGTGCGGGTCACGCTCACGATCTCGACATCGACGGCCGTCCCCACGAGATCGGCGCCCTGTTCCACAACGATCATGCTGCCGTCGTCGAGATAGCCGACGCCCTGACCCGGCTCAGAACCAGTCTTGGTGATGTCCACCCGCACCCGGTCCCCGGTGGCCACAACCGGTTTGAGTGATTCGGCCAGCGAATGGGGATTGAGTACCACAATGCCCCGGGCACCGGCTGCCTTGGCAAGGTTGTGATCCGTGGTGATCAGGGTCGCTTCGGCGCGCATGGCCAACGCCAGGAGCTTGGCATCGACATCCTCAAATTCTGGCACCGTCTCCTCGAGGATGTACACCTGGGACACTTCCGAGCCGCGCATGGCCTCAATTATTTCGAGCCCACGCCGTCCCCGCCGTCTTCTCGTCTTGTCAACCGCGTCGGCGAGGCCTTGCATCTCATCGAGGACAAACTCGGGCACCCAGACGCGCCCGGGCAGAAGGCCGGCGCGGGCCATTTCCAGAATCCGACCGTCGATAGCTGCAGACGAATCCAAGAGGAAAGCTCGTTCCGGGTGGTCAAGGCTGCGGCTCACCAGTGTCCCCCGCCTCCTCAATCCGGTCACCGCCAGCAGGTCGTCGGTCCGGGAGGCAAACAGGCGGGTGCCCAGACTGGCGGCAATCAGAACAACCAACGAGGCCAGCGGCCAGGCCACGGCAGGCGGCATGAAGAACACGATGGGAACCCCGAGAATGACGCCGACAATGAGACCAACCACCATGCCGAAAGCGCCGGCAAACAGCTCCGGACCCGAGGACCGTTCGGCGACTCGCTCCGGCATGACATCGAGACTCTTGCGAAATATCCGGCCCAGCACGCCGCCGGCCACGTATCCGACCCCGGCACCGAGCACGGCACCAAGGATCGGCGCTGCGTCCGCACTGGGGAACTCCACAGAAGAACCAAGCTGGAATCCCAAAGCGGTCAGGGCCAGCGTGATGAGCAACCGGACTGCTTCGACGATCACGTCCCGAGGTTAGCCCTGAACGGGCTCATTCCCGAGGAGCGCAGCTCCGTTCATCAACAAGAGCTGCTAGCTCTCGTCGAGCGGTTCAACTTTGGGAAGCGCCCGATCCAGTTTTCTGGTTGCTTCCTCCTCATCCACATTGAGCGCAAACCGCAGCTCGCTCGTCAGCGTCAAACGGGCCTTGGAGAGCATCCGCTTCAATGCTGGGGAAATCCCCTTGGTCTGTTGCGAATACGTCAGGTCGCGAACAACCTCGGCCACCTGGTAGATATCGCCAGAGGTCATCTTCTCGTTGAGAACCTTGTACCAGCGGCTCCAGTTGCTGCCGGCCTCCTGGGGCGGTTCCTTGAACGAGGCGAACACCTTGCGGGCCTGGTTCTTGCTGATAACCGGACGAATCGTGTCCTCGATGTTGGCGATGGGCAACAGGACCGTGAGCTGGTCGGTAGCGATCTCGAGTTTGAAATAGTCCTGGCGGTTGCCGGCCACAGTCTGTTTGACCTTTTTCACGATGACGGCCGCACCGTGATGAGGATGGACGACCTTGTCGCCTATGGAGAACGCCGGAGGTTTGCGGGAGCGGGCGGCCGGCGGAGCGGCAGCCTCGGCGCCTTTCTTGGTGGCCGGCTTGCGGGTTGCCGCAGACGACTTGGCGGCGGGAGCGGCCTTGGCCGCAGCAGTCGCGGTTTTCGTAGCGGCTGGTTTGGCCGCGGCCCGGGACTTGGCGGGCGCCTTGGCCGCCGCAGCAGGCTTCTTGGCCGCCGCAGCAGGCTTCTTGACAGGCGCCTTCTTGGCCGCCGCAGCAGGCTTCTTGGCCGCCGCAGCAGGCTTCTTGGCCGCCGCAGCAGGCTTCTTGGCCGCCGCAGCAGGCTTCTTGGCCGCCGTTGCAGGCTTCTTCACAGGCGCCTTCTTTACCGCCGCAGCAGGCTTCTTGGCCGCCGCAGCAGGCTTCTTCACAGGCGCCTTCTTTACCGCCGCAGCAGGCTTCTTGGCCGCCGTTGCAGGCTTCTTCACAGGCGCCTTCTTAGCCGCCGCAGCAGGCTTCTTGACGGGCGCGGGTTTGGTACTGGTTGTGGTCTTCTTGGTCGCCATAGATCCCTGCGTCGAGTCGGGACGGCAATAGTAGTCAGATATCAGCCGTCAGTCATCAGTCGTCGATTGTCTTACGTGCGGGACACTCAGAGCTCGTCCGAATGGTCCCAGGCACGAATCGTTTCCAGCATGCGATCGAAGAGCAGGCGCAGCTGTGTAGCTCGCGTGCGACCGATCCCGGCAACTTTGTCCAATTCGTCGACCGATGCATGCAACATCTTCTGGAAGTCCTTGAAGTGCTTGACGATGCCATCTCGCACGGGGGTCGGGAGACGGGGAACCTGGGAGAGGAGCCGCACACCGAGCGGACGGGTGTGGCTATCTGGATGGTCGAATCCGAGAGCTGCCGCGACCGCGTCCGGGTCGCTGAGATCGACCGTGGGGAGCAATTCCAGCTGGGTCAATGCCTGGGTCAGCCTTTTGGCCGTTACGGGGCGAACATAATCCCTGATAACGAGGTCGCGCAGGTCGGTCGTGCCGTAGAGGAGATCAGCCAGTTGCAGCGTGATGAGGCCACCCTCGCCGCCGAGCCCTACAGCGTCTTTCTCGATGTCCTGTCCGATGCGACGCACGAGTTCGGCTCGCTGCACGACCTGCACGACCGCCCTGAACGTCATGAGATCGGCAACCTCTTCGCGAGTCAACCGTTCCTCAGCCTCGTCCAACCTGCGGCGGAAACGTTCGAGCGTCAACAACTCCTGGTTGACCTCGGCGGCCAGAATCGATGGGCTCTGCAGCTCATGCTTCTCACCTCCGAGGAACAGCGTGGCGACCCTCCGGTCCTCACTGACGGCCACCACCGGCAGACCGGTCTGACGAGCTACTCGCTCGGCGGTTCGGTAGCGAGCCCCCGTCTCCTGCGTGGTCACGGAAGGATCAGGAAGCAGGTGAACGTTGACCCGGAGGATCTTCTGCCACTGATGATCGAGGACGATGGCCCCATCCATCTTTGCAAGCTCGGCCAAACGTGCCGGCGAGAAATCCGAATCGGTGAGCTGGAAGCCACCCGAACAAATACTCTCAACCGCGGGGCCGTAACCCAGAACGATCAATGCGCCGTTCCGATGTTGGATGATCCTTCCCAAGGCCTCGCGCAGCGGGGTACCGGGCGCCAGGCGCTGTAGGGTGTTCAGAAGTCCGGAAGATGACGGTGGCATCGAAAAGATCATAGTTGGTTGCAAGCCGTTGCTCGTTCCTCGTTGCCCCTATGTGCTAGCGCAGCTGATCTCGCCACCCGGGGAGCGCCTGGTCGAGCGCTTCGCGAATGCCCAACCGGGCTCCCTTGTGAGGCGCAACCGTGGTTGGTATCCCCAAACGAGCAGCCTCTTCCACCCGGCGCGCCTCATGCGCGACGGGTCGCAATTCGCCCGTGAGACCGACCTCCCCCCAGGCGGCCAGTGGACCAAGCGGTCGGTCGAGCCGCGACGAGGCGAGGGCCAGAGCAACGGGCAAGTCGGTCGCCGGCTCGGTGAGCCGGAGCCCACCGACGATATTGACATACACTTCCTGGTCGGAGAATGAGAGCTTGGCGTGTCTGTCCAGGATGGCCAGCATCTGGTGCACCCGGGATGGTTCGACGCCGCGCACACTCCGCCGCGGTTGGGGAAGGGTGGTCGGCGAGGCCAGGGCCTGAACCTCGACCAGGACCGGGCGCCGGCCTTCGACGGTTGGGAAAGCGAGGGTCCCCGGCACGGCTCCGCGCCAGTCAGCAAGAAAAGCCGCGGAGGGGTCCGCTACCTCTCGCAAACCCTCGTGAGCCATCTCAAAGAAGCCCATCAGATGCGTTGCGCCAAAACGGTTCTTGAGGCTCCGCAGTCCCCGGAGCCCCGATTCACTCTCGCCTTCCAGGTAGAGGACAACATCGACCATGTGCTCGAGCGTTTTCGGACCGGCGATACCCCCGTCCTTCGTGACGTGACCGACGAGAACCGAGGCCGTTCCTGAGTTTTTGGCATACCGCATGACCCGGGCGGCGCACTCGCGCACCTGCGATACCGAGCCCGGGGTGCTGCCAACCTCCGAAGCAACGACGGTCTGAATGGAGTCGATCACGAGCAGGTCGGGGCGCATCTCATCTGCCGCTCCCAGAATGTCATCGATATCGGCCTCGGCGAGCAGAAACACTTCGTTCCCCTCGATCTCGAGTCGGTCGGCCCGGAGGCCAACCTGCTCCGCCGACTCCTCGGCCGTAGCTATGAGGACCTTTGAGCCCCCGGCTGCCAGGGCACCAGCGACCTGCAGCACGAGCGTTGATTTGCCAACGCCGGGTTCGCCCCCGAGCAGCACGACCGCGCCGGGAACAAAACCCCCGCCGAGTACCCGATCGATCTCCCCGATTCCGGCAGCCACGCGAGCAACCGTCGCTCCTCCGGCTTTGGCGAGTGGAATCGGGCCGGGTGAGCTACGCCGCGGCCTCGTCGGCCCATCTGGTATCTGAACCAGGGCTTCTGATACACGGCACTGCGGGCAGAACCCCATCCACTTGGCCGATCGATAGCCGCACGCTGTACAAGAATATGTCATGCGGTCGGATCTTATCGGTCGCGAGTGACGTAATAGATGGCGGTTATGATGCCAACCAGGGCGGCCAGGAACAGGAGTGCAGCAAGAAAACTGCCCACCGTCCAACTCTCGGCCGTTCTGATCACAAAGTAGTTCACGCGCGTGGCACAATACCGCCGACGAGGAAGGATGTCTCTTGACGCAGCAAACCTGCAGTAATTGCGGGGCCAACTTTGAGGATCAGCAGTTCTGCCCCGATTGCGGCCAATGGGTGGATCCCCTGGACGAGACCCACTTCGAAGAATTCACCCTGGGAGACTCCCCACCGGTGCACGACGACGAGCCGTCGGGGGCCGTCTCCAGTGTCGCTCCGATCCGACAGTTGATCAATTGCCCCTCGTGCGGCGCTGCCAACCCCGAACATAATCGCCATTGTGAAGAGTGTGGGGCCCGTATCACCCAGGGCCCCCTGCCGGTCGCTCCCCAACCGATGATCCGGACGACCGCCGGGGCGCGCGCCTTGGCCGTAATTCTGGGGGTCGTGGCCGTTGTCGCCGTGGTGGCCTTTGCATGGAATGCGCTTTTCGGTGGTAGTGATGACCCGACAACGAACGGAACCTCAACCACATCCACCACCGCACCGGTTGCAAGTTCCCAGCAGTTCGATCCTATCTCCGTGACCTGTTCCAGCACGCTAGAAACATCCTCGGGTTCTTTCGCATGTCTCAACCTGGTGGACGGGACCGACCGCTATTGGAACGACCAGTCGGCGCAAGGGCGGGAAGCCTTCATCGAATTCACGTTCGCGGAGCCTATTGCGATCGAACAGATCGTGTTCAAGAACGTGGTGGACGACGAGAGCTTCAGGAAGAACTACCGGGTCAAGGGGTTTGAGATCGTCACCGACGATCTGCCGGATCGACCGTTCATCGATCAGCTCGACGATGACAACCGATCTCAGCTGATTCTGTTGGCCACCCTCCGGACCCGTCAGCTCACCTTCCGGGTCACGAGCACGTACGCCGCGGAGGCGGTAACGGGCGAGACACCCTTCAACGAACTAGCCATCGACGAGTTCGAGTTCTACGGCCGTCCGGCGGGATAGAAGTAACGCCTCGGGCGCTGCGGTTGTCAGTCATCATCTGTCAGTTATCAGTTGTCAGTTATCAGTTAGAAACGACGGCCTTCCGGCCGCCCCCCTTGATAACTGAAAGGGCGGCCCCGTGGGGCCGCCCGACTGGCGACTGAAGACTGCGAGCGCAGCGAGCTCAAGCGCAGCAGGCTAATCCTTGATATACGGCTGACCGTCCGCCGCGGGAGGCCTGGCCTTACCGACCACTCCCGCCACCACGATGATCGTGACGATGTACGGCGTCATCGACAGAAACTCCGACGGTATCGGGGTTCCCAGGATGCCAAGCTTCTGCTGTAGGGCACGCGCGAAGCCGAATACGAGGCCGGCTCCAAGGACGCCGAGTGGTTTCCAACGCCCGAAGATCATTGCGGCCAAGCCGATGAATCCGATACCGGCCGTGAGATTCTCTTCAAAGCGGGACACCTGAGCCAACGTGAGGAACGCCCCGCCGAAACCGGCTATCAAGCCTCCCAGGATCACATTGCGGTACCGGATCCGGTAGACGTTGATGCCGACCGTGTCTGCAGCCTTGGGGTGTTCCCCAACGGCCCGCGACCGGAGACCCCATCGTGTATAGAAAAGTCCGAAGTGGATGATGATCACCAACAAGAACATGACGTACACGAAGATGTTGTGGTCGAAGAACATAGAACCGAGCACCGGGATATCTCCCAGGAGGGGGATCTTGATGGACGAGAAGCGGCCCGGCGAATTCAGGTTCTGAGCCTCGGAAAGGATCCTCCGGGCGAGAAACGAAGTCAGACCGAGGGCGAAGATGTTGATCACTACCCCCGCAATGATCTGATCTATCCGATAGCGGATTGACAGAACGGCGAGCACCGCACCAAGTAGGGCACCGGTGAGGAGGGCGCCGACGAGTCCTGCCCAGATCCCCCAAGCCGAGCCCATGATGGTCCCGACGAAAGCGGCCGTCAGTAATTGACCTTCGATGGCGATATTGATCACGGCCACTCGCTCACACATGAGACCGCTGAGGGCTCCCAGGGTGACAGGAACCGACAGAAGTACGGTGGAACGGAACATGCCGACCAAGCTGAAGGACCGCTCCGCGGCCGCCCACGTCAAGAACGCCAGAGCAAACAAGGCCAGACCTATGGCCAGCGCCAGATTCGTCCACTTGACATGAGATCGACGCAAAACCAGGCCACCGAGAAACGCCATGACGGTGGCCACCGCGAAGGCCAACCACTGAGAATTGACCTCCCAGACGAGATTCTGGAACCGTTCGCCCGGCAAGGAGAGATTGAAGGTTGACCTGACCCCCGACTCCAACCCGAGCCCGAACACCCAGACCACGAACGCCGCCAACAAGAGCATGACGATGCCGATGGCCGTAGCGCTGTCGTTCCTCAGGTGTCGCCCGGATCTTGACCTCCGCCTTTCCCGACGTCGCTGCGGCGGTCATACGCCCCATCCCTTCGAGATCGTCGTGCCGCCTTCTTGTTCGGGCGTCTTGATCCGGTATATAGCGCGTACGAGCGCAGGAGCGGCAATGAACACGATGACCAGGGCCTGGACGACCAGCACCAGATCGATGGGAATACCGGCCGCCCCCTGCATCTCGCGCCCTCCAGCACGCAGCGCTCCAAAGAGGAGACCGGCGAAGAGGACCCCGATCGGATGAGAACGCCCGAGGAGGGCAAGCGCGATCGCGTCGAAGCCGATATTGCCCGCGAAGTTGGATATCGCCCGATAGGGCTCGAGGCCGAGCGTCTGATTGGCTCCCGCGATGCCGCCCAACGCCCCGGAGACTGCCATGACGGCAACGTAGATCCAGGCGACGTTGATCCCGGCATACTTGCCCCCGTCGGGATTGGAGCCAACGGCGCGGAACTCAAAGCCGATGGTGGAACGGTACAGCAGCCACCACACCCCCCAAACCGCCGCCAGAGCCAGCAGGAAGCCAATATTCAGACGGAAGCCACCAAAGAGAATGGGGAACTCCGCAGTGGACGCAGCTCTTTCTGAGATGGGATCGTTCCGGCCGGGCTGCTGGAACAGGGTCGACTTCAACAGGTAGTCGACGAGAAAGAGGGCGATGAAGTTCAGCATGATGGTGGTGATCACTTCATGCGCACCGGTGCGCGCCCTGAGGAGACCGGCGATACCGCCCCAGAGGGCGCCGCCGGCGATGGCGGCGAGGATCGCCAGCGGGATGTGGATGAAGGCAGGGGCAGCGAGGCTGATCCCCACCCACAGTGCCGCCATGCCGCCGATGTGCATCTGGCCATTCACCCCGATGTTGAAGAGACCGGCCTGGAAGCCAAGAGCAACGGCCAGACCGGCGAAGATCAAGGGCGTCGCGGCAAAGAGCGTTTCGGTGACCGCCCGAACGGACCCGAATGAGCCGACAAACAGTGCCTTGTACGCACTGCCGATCCCCGTCATCGTCAGTCGGAAAGCCTCGCCGGGATCAGTCCCCCAGAGAGGGAGCGTGTCGATGTCGGTGACCGCAATGATGAAGGCGGCGATGATCAGAGCCGTAAGCAAGGCCAGGGCCGGGATCACCAACGCCTGGCGAAGTGAGCTTCCTACCCCCGTGACGCGTGCGTACCAATCCGGCGACGGTGGCTCGGGAACTTCGTTTTCTGGCGGAGTTCCACTCTCAGTCACGATGCTCCCTGCCCTCCCTGACTACCCAACATTGCCAACCCAATCTCAGTCGGCGTCGCCGACGAATCGAACTCACCGGCGATCTTCCCGTCATACATCACCAAAATCCGATCTGACAGAGCCATGATCTCGTCGAGTTCAGACGACACGATCAGCACCGCCGATTGATTGTCGCGCTCCTCGACGATCCTGGAATGGATGTACTCAATCGAGCCAACATCAATACCGCGAGTCGGTTGTGATGCGATAACCAGCGCCACGTCGCGATCGAACTCTCTCGCCACGATGACTTTCTGCTGGTTGCCTCCCGACAGCGTCGACACCGCTACGTTGACACCCGGAGTCCGCACGTCGTACTCCTCCACCAGTCGCACAGCGCGCTCCTCGGCGGCCGACCAGTCCATCTGCAAGCCGCGCGAGATCGGAGTCTCGTAGTAGGAGTCCAAGACAATGTTCTCCGTCACCGTGAACGGCAGAACCAAGCCGCTTTTCTGTCGATCCTCGGGAACATGCGCAACGTTGCGTTTGTGGATCGCCCGTGGCGATTTGGTGGTGATGTCTTCCCCACTGAGTCGCACGACGCCACCCAGAGAAGGCCGCAATCCCGTGAGCGACTCAACGAGTTCAGTCTGCCCGTTCCCCTGTACGCCTGCGATCCCCACGATTTCCCCGGCCCGAACCTCGAACGAAATCCCATCGACGGCCCGCTGGCTCCGATCGTCCAACACGACAAGACTCTCGACAGAGAGAACCACGTCTTTCGGATCGGCTTTCCCCCGTTCTACAACCAGATCGACGGGGCGGCCTACCATCAGTTCAGCGAGCTTCTCCTCGTCGACATCGGCCGGAAGCACCTCCGCGACAGTCTTCCCGCGCCGCATGATCACGATGCGATCGGCAACTTCGAGCGCCTCGCCCAGTTTGTGGCTGATGAAGATAATGCCCTTGCCGTCGGCCTTCAGGCCGGCAACGATTTCGAAGAATCCATCGACCTCGGTTGGGGTCAGCACGGAGGTGGGTTCGTCGAACACCACAATCCGGGCCTCCCGAGCAAGTACCTTGATAATCTCGACTCGCTGCTGGATACCCACGGGGAGATCTTCGATAATGGCATCCGGATCGACGTCGAGGCTGTAGCGACCGGAGATCTCCTTGACGGTCTTGCGCGCCCGCCGAGCGTCGAGCCACCCAATCCTCTTCACCGGCTCGTCCCCGAGAATTACATTCTCGGCAACGGTGAACACCGGTACGAGCATGAAGTGCTGGTGCACCATCCCGATCCCGGCGGCGATGGCATCACCCGGGGAGTGCAGCACGATGGGTTTGTCATCGATGAGCACCTCACCCGATGTGGGGGTGTACAACCCGTACAGGATATTCATCAGGGTGCTCTTGCCGGCGCCGTTTTCGCCAAGTAATGCCACAATCTCGCCCTCGCCGATGGTGAGATGCACATCGTCGTTGGCGAGCACTCCGGGAAACTGCTTGGTGATACCTCTCAGTTCGAGTTTCAACCGTCCCTCCGGCAGCGGCGCACCTCCCTACCCTACAACGCCGAAGGCCACCCGCCCAACAAGAAGCGGGACCCCGGATGGGGTCCCGCTTCGTCGCTTGTTTCCGGCTTGGGCTAGTAGCCGACCGGTGTGTAGTCGGCCTTGACCGCGCCACTCTTGATGTCTTCGAGCAATTGCTCGACTTCTGCCTTCAGCTCATCGGACACCTTGGAGTCCCAGTCGTGGTAGTCCGACAGCCCGACTCCGTTGTTGCTGAGGTCGCCGACAAAGGCGCCTGCGGTCCAGGTGTCTTCGACTTGCTCCTGGATGGCCAGACCAACAAACGGCGCAATGGCCTTCTCGACCGTTGTCAGCCAAACACCCTGGTACTGCGCATCCATCGCGAAGTACGCATCGGCATCGACGCCGACCAGAGCGGCATCGAGGCCCAGGTCGTTGATGGCATCGCCGGCAGGCAGGTTGATGGCACCACCGACCGGGATGCTCACGTCGCAGCCTTCCTGGAACTGGGACTCAGCCGTTTGGCGAGCCAGTCCCATATCGGTGAAGCTACCGGTGAACTGCCCGTCCGCTGCATCGACGTCCCAGCCGAGGACTGTGACATCCGTGCCTTTGACCTCGTTGTAGTAGGCCGCGCCACGAGTGAACCCATCCATGAAGATGGACACAGTTGGGAAGTTGCCACCTCCGTAGGTGCACAACACTTTCGTCGTCGATACGCCCGCCGCAAGGTAACCGGCCGCAAACGCAGCCTGGTCGGTCTGGTAGACCAGCTCACGCACGTTGGCGAGGGCCAAAGGCGCAAAGGTCTCGTCGGTCAGGACATTGTCGACCATCGTCCAGATGATGTCTGGATTGGCTGCTGCATTGATCGCCGTGACTTCGCCCAGGGCGAAACCGACGGTAACGATATGCTCGCAACCCTGGGAAATGAACTGGTCGATATTCGGTTGCCAGTCCGCTGCATCCGTTGACTCCAGGTAGAACGAGTCTGCCGTCGCATACCCGGCTGCCATTGCGTCCTGGACTCCCTGCCAGGCGCTGGCGTTGAAGCTGCGGTCGTCGACTCCCGCCAGGTCCGTGACCAGGCAAGCCTTGACGGCGTTGTCCATCACCGCGGCGGTGGTCGTCGTTTCCCCGTCAGCTGTCGTTGTGGTCGCGCTGTCGCCGCACGCGGCAGCAACCAGTGCAAACACCGCAAACAATGCGATGAGCGCGACCAAATTCTTACTTTTCATGGTTGGATAGCCTCCTAGTGGATTCTCCAGCGGGGTTCTTTCTCCCGCTCCTTGAAGTGTAGTAGCGCTGCCTGATCCTTCCCAGCTGTGATCAACCGCAACCGGTCGCCTTTCGGCGTGGATAATGGCCCTATGCACCATGTAGATATTCGAAATGAAGCCCCGCCCCCCGATTGGGGTGTCCGGGTTGATACTGAAGCAGTCAACCGGATGGCTTCCTCCTGGCGAACGCAGGGCTTTCCTCTGCCGGTCTGGGACTATCCAGGACTACCGACCGTTCGGACTCCGGCGCGATGGTTTGACTTCTCCGGTCTCGCCGTATCGGTACTCGCCTGCCTCTGGCCGCCGGAGGGCGATGAGATGTGGTCAACGGAGTTTCACGGACAGAAGCTCCTCGATGCCCCCGCTCTCTTTGCATGTTTCGACCGGGGTGTGCCGGTCGATGAGCGTGGTTTGAACACATCGATATTTGCCGATTGGGAAGACGAGGACGCTGTCCGCTTCTTCGCCGGCTCGGGTGCGCTGCAGCTCACCGTCGCTCGGGGTCGAGTACTGCAACAGATCAGCACCATCCTCGCCGAACGTTGGGACGGCCACTTCATCAACCTCGTGGAAGACGCTGCCTTCTCCGCTCCGGCGGTCGTCGCGAGGCTCGTATCGACCTTTCCCCCCTACCGGGACGAGTGGGCCTCGGACCGGGGGGTGTTGGCTTTCAACAAACTCGCCCACCTGAGTGCCGCCCTGATGGCACTCGGCAGCGAGATCGAGTTCACCGGTATCGATACCTTCCCCGTTTACCCCGACTACATGCTCCCCATGGTGCTCCGCCACTACGGAGTCATCCACTACGAGCCCGAGTTGGCCAAAGCCGTTGACGCTCGCCACCTGATCCCGGCCGGCGGCAACTGGGAGCTGGCCATCCGCTGGGCGACCGTCTATGCCGGCCAGAAGCTGACCGAAGCACTCCACAACCTGGGCAACTCCGTCATGACCCCGGCCCTCGACTACTTCCTCTGGCACCAGGCCGTCCTCGGCCCTCAAGCCGGAACTATGGGCGAGCACCACCGAACGATAACGATGGCGTACTGAACGAAATCATCAGACAGCGAGCGGCTTGGTGGGAACCAACCCCCTCCGCCGAGGCCCAAAAGGACTCGTCTGGAAACTGGAAACTGGAAGGGCGAGCCCCGAGGGGCCGCCCGACTGACAACTTCGAAGCTGCGCTTCGCCTATTCGCTTTCCGCCATCTCGACCGGCGGTTGGTCGGGCGCTTCGACCTCTTCGAAATCCAGCTCTCCGGTCTCGGCGTCGAAGTCGACCACGATCGTGATGCCCGGCTTGAAGTCACCCAGCAGGACCCGCTCGGACAAGGGGTCTTCCAGCATGCGCTGGATGGCCCGCCGCAAGGGGCGCGCCCCGAGTTCGGGGTCGTAGCCCTTCTCGGCCAGATGCACTTTCGCCGAGTCCGATAGAGCCAGCGACAAGCTTTGCGATTTGAGCTGCTCGTGGACCCGCACCAGCATCAGATCGACGATCTCCTTGACCTCATCGAGGGTGAGCTCGTGGAAGACGATGACCTCGTCGATGCGATTGAGGAATTCCGGTCGGAAGTGCTTCTTGAGCTGGTCGGTCACCTTCGACTTCATGGCTTCGTAGCTCACGTCTTCGCCCTCGGCCACGAATCCAACCGTCTTCTTGCGGAGATCGGCGGTCCCGAGGTTCGACGTCATGATGATGACGGTGTTCTTGAAGTCGACCTGGCGCCCTTGCGCATCGGTGAGGCGCCCGTCTTCGAGGATTTGCAGGAGCGTGTTGAAGACGTCCGGGTGGGCTTTCTCGATCTCATCGAACAAGACAACGGAGAACGGCTTGCGTCGCACGGCTTCGGTCAGCTGCCCACCCTCGTCGTATCCGACATAACCGGGCGGGGAGCCAACCAGCCGGCTGACCGTGTGCTTCTCCATATACTCGGACATGTCGAGCTGAATCAACGCGTTTTCGTCACCGAACAGGAACTCGGCCAACGTCTTGGCGGTCTCAGTCTTCCCGACTCCCGAGGGGCCCAGGAATATGAACGAACCCGAGGGACGCTTCGGGTCTTTCAACCCGGCTCGTGTGCGGCGAATCGCTTTGGAAACGGCCACGATGGCGTCGTGCTGACCGACGATGCGTTTGTGCAGCTCGGCTTCCATGTTCACGAGACGGGCGGTCTCTTCTTCCGTCAAACGATGCACGGGAATGCCCGTCCAGAGGGCGAGGACCTCGGCGATCTCTTCTTCGTCGATGACCCAGTCGTTGGTGATGCCGGCGGCTTTCTGCTCGCGCTCTCGTTCGGCTCGATCGGCGATGAGCAACCGCTCCTGGTCCCGCAACTGAGCGGCACGCTCGAATTGCTGGGATTGGACTGCTTCGGTCTTCTGGGTGCGAACGCCGGTCAACTTCTCGTCGAGTTCCTTCAGCTCGGGCGTTGCCCCGGTGCGGTTGATGCGCATCCGGCTGCCGGCCTCGTCGATGAGGTCGATGGCCTTGTCGGGGAGATGCCGGTCCGAGATGTACCGGTCGGCCAGATTGGCGGCGCTGACCAAAGCGCCCTGGGTGAACCGGACGTTGTGGTGGGCCTCATAGCGGTCTTTCAACCCGTCGAGGATCTGAATCGTGTCGGCGACGGTCGGCTCATCAACCTGGACCGGTTGGAATCGTCGCTCCAGGGCGGAATCCTTTTCGAGGTACTTCCTGTATTCCTCGAGCGTGGTTGCACCAATCGTCTGCAGCTCGCCGCGCGCCAACATCGGCTTGAGGATGCTGGCTGCGTCGATCGCACCCTCGGCGGCCCCGGCTCCGACCAGGGTGTGAATCTCGTCGATGAAGAGCAGGATGTCGCCGCGAGTGCGGATTTCTTTGAGCACCTTCTTGAGGCGCTCTTCGAAGTCGCCTCGATAGCGCGATCCGGCTACCAGCGCTCCCAAGTCGAGGGTGTAGACCTGCTTGCCTTCAAGCGTCTCGGGGACCTCGCCGGCCACGATTCGCTGGGCAAGGCCCTCGACGATGGCCGTCTTGCCAACCCCCGGCTCACCAATCAACACCGGATTGTTCTTGGTCCGGCGAGAGAGGATCTGCATAACCCGTTCGATTTCGCGTTGCCGACCGATCACCGGATCGAGTTTGCGATCGCGAGCCATCTGCGTGAGGTTGCGGCCGAACTGGTCCAATACCGTCGACCCGGAGGGACCGCTCTCGCGCCCGCCCGTGCCGGCCGTCTGCTCCTCGGACGGTGCGCCCGAAAGCAATTGAATGACCGTCTGTCGAACCTTGGGAAGGTCCGCGCCGAGCTTCTGCAGTACCTGGGCGGCAACCCCTTCACCTTCACGAATGAGCCCAAGCAGAATGTGCTCGGTACCGATGTAATTGTGGCCGAGTTGCAGGGCTTCTCGAAGACTCAGTTCGAGAACTTTCTTAGCACGAGGCGTGAACGGGATGTGCCCGCTGGGTGACTGTTGTCCCTGGCCGATGATTTCGACGACCTGCGTGCGGACCGAATCGAGGCTGATTCCGAGAGACTCGAGGGCCCGGGCAGCCACCCCTTCTCCCTCATGGATCAGACCCAGGAGGATGTGTTCGGTTCCGATGTAATTGTGATTGAGAAGGCGCGCTTCTTCCTGGGCGAGAACCACGACTCTGCGTGCTCGATCTGTAAACCGTTCAAACACGGCGCCAGCCTCCTAAGCCAATATGGGCACCCTCGAAGTGACGGGGATGCGCCCCGGCAGTATAGCGATGGGGCTTTTCTACCCCGGAACCGGTCGCTATGCCTTCGACCTGTTGTACGTTCACTTGAGTACTTCCGGATGTGTGCTTCCTATAACACTAGGCCGCCCGCCGTTCATCCCGACCTGCCAGGGTCGGGACATCACTACCATGCATCGCCCCACTCAGCGGAGACGCGGATGGATGCCCCCGAACTCACCGACTTGATAGCGAGCCCCCAGGTCTGGGAGCGCCTCGATCGCGTCGAGAAGCGTCTGATCGAGGCATCACGAGCGGACGATCCATTCCTCACCGAGATCGCTCAGCACGGGCTGCTCGCCGGTGGGAAACGATTTCGACCACTCTTGGCCCAACTGGCTGCCGAGTTCGGCCCCAACCTCGACCACCGGGCCATCGATGCGGGAGCCTCCGTCGAGCTGATCCACCTGGGAAGCCTCTACCACGACGATGTCATCGACGAAGCCGTCACCAGGCGCGGAGCCGCCTCGGTGAACAGCAACTGGGGCAACACCATTGCCATTCTGGCCGGCGACTTCCTGATGGCACGAGCTTCGGAAGTGGCCGCATCGACACTCGGGCAGGAAGCCGTCCGTCTGCTGGCCCGCACGTACGCAGAACTGGTTGAGGGACAGACCCTGGAACTCCAGGTCGACCACAACCTCAAGCACGGACCGGCGGAGTACTACCGGATCATCGGTGGCAAGACCGCCAGCCTGATCCGTACTTCGGCACGCCTCGGAGCCATGGCCTCCGATGCGACGCCTGAGGTGATCGAGGCCGTCAGTACCTGGGCGTGGGAACTGGGCATGGTTTTCCAGATCACCGACGATGCGCTTGACCTCGTTGCGACCGAGGGGTATCTGGGAAAGCCGGCCGGGTCGGATATCGGCGAAGGCAAATTCACCTTGCCGGTCTTGCTCGCTTTGCAGGGACCGGAAGGCACCCGCATTGCCGAGCTCCTTTCGGTGCCCCCTCCCTATCCGGAGGACTCGGTGACCGAAGTCATCCACCTGGTCCGGTCGGGCGGCTACGTCGACGCGGCGTTGCAAGCTGCCGTGGCCCGGGTTGCCTCAGCGCAGCAGGCCATCACGGACCTCCCGCCAGGAGAGGCAAAAGAGGTACTGGGCAGCTTGGGTACGTATCTCCTCGAAAGGGTCACGGCCGCGCGGGGATAGTCTGAACCGGCTCAGTTGAAGAAGCGCCGAGAAATGCCCCTGGTTGGGACCGATCCCCCCTCCGGCCGGTCTATTCCGGGCGCATCGTTGGGAAGAGCAGGACCTCGCGGATGGTCGTCTGGTCGGTGAGCAGCATGACCAGGCGGTCAACGCCGATCCCCAGGCCGCCGGTCGGAGGGAGCCCATACTCGAGCGCCTTGACGTAATCCTCGTCGATCGGGTGGGCATCTTCATCGCCCCCGGCCTTGGCCCGGGCTTGTTGCTCGAACCGGAGTCGCTGATCGATCGGGTCGTTCAGCTCACTGAAAGCATTGGCAAGTTCCATGTTGGCCGCGAACAACTCAAACCGTTCGGTGAGGTTGGCATCTGATCGGTGCACCCTGGCCAGCGGAGAGGTTTCTTTCGGGTAGTCGATGACGAAGGTCGGGTCCCACAGGTGCGGCTCGACAAGAGTTTCAAAGAGCTCCGTAATCGATTTGCCCGCCCCCCAACTCGCTTGCGGCTCTATCCCATGAGTGCGCAGGAGGTCGTTCATTCGATCGGCCGGCCAGTCGAAGCCGACCGTCTCACCGACTGCCTCCGAAACCAGGTCGAGCAGAGCGACTCGACGATACGGCGGAGCGAGATCGACCATACGACCCTGGTAGGCGAAGGCCGTGCCTCCCGTGGCCGTGGTTGCCACCGCCGGAATGATTTCCTCCATCAGGTCCATGATGTCGTTGTAGTCGGACAGTGCCTGATAGGCCTCCAGGGTGGTGAACTCTGGATTGTGGGTGGCATCGATGCCTTCATTGCGAAACACCCGGCTCAATTCGAAAACTCGTTCGAAACCGCCGATCACCAACCGTTTGAGGTGCAGTTCGGTGGCAATCCGCAGATACAGGTCGATGTCGAGGGTGTTGTGGTGGGTGACGAAAGGACGAGCCAATGCGCCGCCGGCCAGATTCTGCAGGACGGGGGTCTCGACTTCGAGAAACCCCCGGGCCTCAAACTGCTTGCGGAGCTCTGACAGGACGCCGGCTCGCACCGTTGCTACCCGGCGGGCTTCCTCATTGACTATCAGGTCGAGGTAGCGCTGGCGATAACGGCGTTCCTTGTCCTGGAGCCCATGCCACTTCTCCGGCAGGGGGCGTAACGCCTTGGACAGCAAGAGGAACCCGGAGATCTTGACGCTCAACTCGCCCCGCCTGGTGGTCATCACCTCGCCGTCACATCCGATCCAGTCACCGGAATCTATGCCCTCGAAGGCATCGAAGGCCTCCTCGCCAAGGGTTTTCCGGTCAACAAAGAGCTGGATCGTGCCCCAGGCATCCTGGAGCACCACAAAGATGAGCTTCCCCAAACGGCGGAGGTTGAGTACCCGCCCTGCCACGGACACCACCCGACCGGTCGCCACACCGGGCTCGAGCTCTTCGTATTCGGCCTGCAATTCCGCCGAGGTGGCCGTTCGCTCAAACCGCACCGGATATGGCTCAACTCCCCGAGCCCGCAGCTCCTCAACCTTCTGGAGCCGCTGAGCCGTCAGCGGATGAGCCTGAAGGGGATCGGTATCGGAAAGCTCGATCTCGGCCTGGGGTTCGAGGATTTCGTCGCTCATAACACGGCGACCTTAGTCACCAGTCTTCAGTCATCAGTCCTGGTTGATCTCGAACAGCATTCGCAATCCGTCGAGGGTCAAGGTTTCGTCCACCGTTGCCACGGTACGGCAGTGCGGAACGATCGTCGGAGCCAGTCCACCCGTAGCCACGATCCTCACCTCGCTTCCGAGTTCTGCCCGAATCCGATCCACGATGCCGTCGACGTACCCGGCGTGGCCGTAGAGCAGGCCCGCTTGAATTGCCTCGACCGTCCCCTTGCCGATGACCGATCTGGGCGGGGTCAACTCGACGCGACGTAGGGCGGCAGTGGCGGCGACCAGGGCGTCCATCGACACCTCGAGGCCGGGCCCGATCACCCCGCCCAGATACTCCCCGTTCGCGCCGACGATGTCGAAGTTGGTCGAAGTCCCGAAATCAACCACGATGACGGGCGTGCCGTACCTGGCCCGGGCAGCAATGGAGTTGACGATCCGATCGGCTCCAACTTCCCTTGGATTGTCGATGAGGATCGGCATCCCGGTCTTGATACCGGGCCCGACCACGAGCGTCCCCTCGGTCACAAAATGGCGGAGGGCTTCGGATAAGGCCACAGTGGCGCGCGGCACCACGCTGGAGATGACTGCTCCTTGAAAACGCTCAGAGTCGACTCCGTCCTGTTCGAAGAGCCCGTGCAGCAGAAGGCGATATTCGTCCGCAGTCCTCTCGCGGACCGTGGACAAGCGCCAGTGGAAGGCAAGGGCGTCGCCTTCGAACAGGCCAACGACGGTTTGGGTATTCCCCAGGTCAATGGTCAACAGCATGGTGGCCTCCATAGAGAATGCTCGGGTGGTCGAGTCGAACGCCCCGATCGACGGTCATCGCTCCGCTCGCTCCGGCGAGGAAAGGGACATTGTCGATCAGCCGGGTTGGCCCCACCCGGGCGGCTATCGCCAGGAAAGCTTCCCGGTCTGCCACCGGCAATCGCGTAGCCGTTCGGGCATCAGCCATCGTGACGTAGTCGATGTCGGCGCCCGTCACCATCTCTCGCACCATGTGCTCGAGGGTGTCGGCGTCTCGGACGCCCGAGTCAAACGCGTCTGCGGCCTCCATCAGTCCTCGGGAAATCTCGAGAGCGCGACTCCGCTCCTCGGGACTGAGGAAGACGTTCCGGCTCGACAGGGCCAGGCCGTCGGACTCCCGAACCGTCGAACCGCCCACAATCTCAACCGGAAACGACAGGTCGAACACCATCTGTCGAATTACCGCAAGTTGCTGGGCGTCCTTGCGACCAAAATACGCACGGTGCGGCTGGAGTCCGGCGAGGAGCTTGGCAACAACAGTGGCAACGCCGGCAAAGTGGCCGGGCCGGTGAGCAGCTTCCATCTCAACTTCCAGCGGCGGCACCGAGACCCGCGTAAGGGCCGGGGCCGGGTACATGATGTCCAGAGGCGGAGCAAACAAGAGGTCAACGCCGGCTGCCGCAGCCAGCTCGAAATCTCGATCCGAGTCTCGCGGATAACGATCAAGGTCTCGTTGCTCGTTGAACTGCAGCGGGTTCACGAAGAGGCTCATCATCACCATATCGGATGTTTCAAGGGCGGCCTCGATGAGCGACAGGTGCCCCTCATGGAGATACCCCATCGTGGGAACCAGGCCGGTACTCCCCCGGGAGGCCTGTCGGATTTCATCGAAGGTCTCTAAGACTTTCACAGGATCCCCTCGAAAGTGGGTCCGGTCCCGGCCAACCGGGCCGTCGCCTTAGCAAACGCCCGGAAGTCGTCTTCCAGGTCGGGCGCCCATCGCTCGACTGCCGCCAGTTGGCCGCGCACCGTTCCGACGTCGCCGCGTGCGATTGGTCCGGTCAGAGCACCCGACGCGCCCAATCGGAAAGCATTGTCTGTGACCGCCTCCACGAGAGGACGAGCGGCGACGAAAGGAACTCCGGCCAGCCCGAACAAGCCCTCAGCGAGTGCCAGGGCGGTGATCACGTAGTTCGACGAGGCAGCCGCCGCAGCGTGGTAGAGGTCCTTCTTCGCGTCAGCCAGGAGAAACGGATGAGCATCGAAGGAACGGGCCAACTCTTCGAGGAATCCCTGCAGTCCCGGGTCATCAGCCGTGACCGCTACCCAGGAGCCAGGAAGTGCTGCCGCACCATCTGGCGCATTAGGCAGGCTCTGCAGCGGGTGGAAAGAACCAAGCTTCACGCCGGCTGCCGACAGCGGAGAGAGAAGTGCAACCGGTTGCAGCCCGGACAGGTGCACGGCAAATCGTATCTCGCCCGCGCCGGGAGCAAGCCGGGTAGCTACCTCTCCGATGACGTCGTCGCGAACGGCAATGACCAACAGATCTGCCGGCGGGAAGTCGTCGTCCCAGGCCAGCACCGGCGCTTCGAGCTCGCGAGCAGCCCCGGACGCATCATCGGGGTTCCGCGCCAGCACACCGACGGCCCGATGACCGACACGCCGGAGAGCGATGCCAAGTGACATTCCGGCCCGCCCGGGGCCAACCAGCAAGAATGTTGCCACCGCTTCCTCTCAGTCCCGGGGTTAGGACCGGACCGTTGAGAAGGCTAATAGCAGTAGCCAGTAGCCAGTAGCCAGCAAAGGCATACCATTCTCGCCGAAACTGGAAACTGGAAACTGGAAACTCTACAAAGATCAAGGGCAGCATGCGCGCCCGCGTTTGGGATCGATAGTCCCGATAGTGCGGGTATTTCGCAAGCAACCGTTGTTCTTCGAAGCCGGCCTTGAACCAGAAGAACGTGCTGCCCACGAGGGCGAGGAAAAGGGCCGCCCAACTCAACTGAAACAACGCCAAACCCACCATGCCCAGTGCCAGGCCTCCGTAGACAGGATGGCGGACGTACCGGTAAACGCCACCGTGAACCAGATTGCCGAGTTCGAGGGGCTCCGGGTACGGCGTCAAGCTCACCCCCAGATGCAGCAACCCCATCGTGGCCTGGACGGCTCCGGCCACCAGCAGGGCAACGCCGAACCAGGCCAGCCAGCGACCAGCTTCCATCGTGTCGTCAAAGAGAAACACGGACAAGATGACTGCAGCTCCGATTACCCCCTGCGCTACCACCCACCATCCCCCACGGCTCGTGAAGCTCAGGGCCGGGCGGCCATCATCCTGCGCCGATTCTGCGCCACGTGCCGCTTCCGGGAAGACCTCGAGAACTTGCTGGTCGTCCGGCCACCAGGAACCGACCGAGATCACCTCCTGATCGGCAACGGCAGGCAGAAGATCAGCAACCTTCCGGCCGGCCGGCGTCATGGCGTCTGGCCACGCCTCGACCAGCGGTTCGAGCACAAAGCGCCGATCGGAAAAACGCGGATGCGGAACCACCATTCCCGCCTCCTCGGCTTGCTCAGTGCCGTAGAGAATGAGATCGAGGTCCAACCGGCGCGGCCCCCAGCGAACTTCGCGAACCCGCCCGGCCTCCGCTTCGATGCGGTGCAACTGATCGAGCAGCTCGCGCGGACCAAGCGGAGTATCGATCACGATGACCGCGTTAAGGAAGGGTTCTTGCTCGGGGCCACCGATCGGAGCCGTTTCGTAGAGCGAGGAGACCGAGACCACCGATCCCAGCGCGGTGAGTGCATCAGCCGCAACATGAAGGGACGCCCGACGATCACCCAGGTTCGAGCCCAGGGCGACAGCCGCCCTGGTCATCGATAACGCCGGATCTCGGCCACGACGTCCTCGAAGGGGACGGCGATCGGAGCGCCTGGTTTGTGTACTCGTACCTCAACGCCGAGCACCCGCTCATCATCCATGACAAGATCCGCCACCCGTCCAGCCACTTTCTCAATGAGATTCCAACGCTCACCGGCTACCCGCTCGTGTATCGCAGCTGCCAGTGCCCCGTAGTCGATGGTGTCGGCCAAATCATCCGAAGCAGCGGGAAGAGCCATATCGACGTTCACCGTGACATCGACCACGAATTCCTGACCGTTCGACTTCTCTTCCTCGAGCACTCCGTGATACGCAAATATCCGCAGACCGACGAGGCTGATGGTGTCGGTGTTCATCGCCGGTGCCGTTGGCAGCCGGACGGCCGGGTCGTAATCGGTGGCTGGTGATGGTCGGACATCGCGATCGAGAAAAAGCCTCAGGAACGGACCGGTATCAGCGACCGGCCTTCGGGGCCGAGTGGACGTTTGAGTATCTCCTGGATGAGGGCCGCAGCGAGGATCGGATCATCAACCAGCTGAGAATGGACGAGGTAACCGGCCAGGATTCCGGCCAGCGTATCGTCGACCAGATCACGATGGACGAGGACAACCGCCCGGGGATCGTGAAGAGCCTCGTCGAGACCTTTGAACACGCGCTGAACATCCGCGGGTTCATAATCGCCGGTGAGCGGCTCACCGCGAACGTCGAACCCCGAGTCCCGGTAGCTGGCCAGATTCTGGGTGCCGCCCAGCAGCGAGAAAACCGTTGAGATTCCGGCTTCTTCTTTCAGCCAGAGAATCTCCTCTTCCCGCCGGACTCGCCGGTGTTGGATTCCGTACCCCCCGATCCGTTCGGACACGGCCAACCGATCCTGAATCACCCAGACGAATTCCCTTGGCTTGAGACCGGTCAAAGCCCTTCCTCCACATCGATCGAGCGGACAATGGCGTCGGCAACCAAAAGCGCCTGGCGGGTCATCTCCACGTTGTGCACCCGGACAACCGCAGCCCCCCGGGTCGCTGCAATGGCAACCGTAGCCGCCGTTGCGAGGTCGCGCTGAGCAGGGTCGGGTTGATCGAGAATCCTCCCGAGAAACGATTTCCGGGACGTACCCACCAGTACCGGGTAACCGGTCGCAACCAGTACGTCGAGACGGGCCAGCAGTTGGAGATTGTGACGTTGCGTCTTCCCAAAACCTATCCCGGGGTCTACACAGATCGAGGATCGCTCGACCCCGGCCTGTTCGACGAGGGCAGCCCGCTCCAGGAGGTAGTCCCGGACCTCGACAACCACATCTTTGTAGGTCGGTTTGTCCTGCATCACCTGAGGCGTCCCTTGCATGTGCATGAGAACGACCCCGCAGCCCGCCGCACCAACGAGCGGGGCCATATCCGGATGGCTGAAAGCGGTTATGTCGTTGACGACGACCGCCCCCTCGGCAAGCGCAACAGACGCCACCTCGGGTTTTGAAGTATCCACCGAGACCGGAACCCCGGCGTCGACGAGTCCCGCAATCACCGGAACAACCCTCCGGATCTCCTCGGCGGCCGAGACCGCTTCGGCTCCAGGACGGCTCGACTCTCCGCCGACGTCCACCAGATCGGCACCATCGGCAAAGAGACGTCGACCGTGCGCGACGGCGCGGTCCGGACCGAGGAAGAGCCCGCCGTCAGAGAACGAGTCGGGAGTGACGTTCACAACCCCCATGATCAGCGTGCGATCTGCAGTCGAAAGAACCCGGTCGCCTATGGCCCAATCGACCAAGCTCACCGCCCTCCGAAGAGCAGCGACATGGCCTCGGATCGAACGGCCGGATCGTCACAGAACGCGCCTCGTACGGCCGAGGTGACCGTCATGGAGCCCGGCTTCTTCACGCCGCGCATGCTCATGCACAGGTGCTCTGCCTCAATGACCACCATGACCCCGTAGGGCTTCAGGGTTTCCATGAGGGTGTCGGCGACCTGGGTGGTCAGCCGTTCCTGCATTTGCGGTCGGCGGGCAAAGGTGTCGACCAACCTGGCCAGCTTGGAAAGACCGGTCAGCGTGCCATGTGGTGTATAGGCCACATGCGCTTTTCCGTGAAAGGGAATCAGGTGGTGTTCGCACATCGAGTAGAAGGGGATGTCCTTGACCATCACGATCTCGTGATGCTCCTCATCTTCGAAGACCGTTTCAATTACGGTGCCCGCATCCTCGTGGAGGCCGCCGAACACCTCCGCATACATTCGGGCCACCCGCCGGGGGGTGTCGATCAATCCCTCGCGATCAGGATCCTCGCCGACGGCTTCCAGGATGGTCCGAACCGCTCCGGCAATCGCGTTGAGATCGGGGACTTCGACGGGTTTGTTGGTACTCACGGGAAGCTCCTTGCGGCTCAGGAGCTCGAGTCCCGAGCTGCAGCCACCCCGTCGGTGACGACCGCATCGGGACTGGTCCGGGTATGGCCGTTGGGAATCTGGATCCGCATAGCGCCACTTTCGGCGTGCTCCCACTTGGGAACGTCGACGAAGACCTCAGCAACCTCGTTGGCGTCAATGGTCTCGCGTTCTATCAGGACGTTGGCCATCCGCTCGAGTGCATCGCGGTGGGTTGTCAGGATCTGGCGAGCTTCCTCGTGGGCCTGGCTGATGAGCTTGCGCACTTCTGCATCGATGAACGAGGCGACTTCGTCTGAGTAGTCCTGCTGGCGGCCGTAGTCGCGCCCGAGGAACACTTCGCCGTTGGCGTGGCCGTACTGCATGGGCCCCAACCGATCGCTCATGCCATATTCCATCACCATTTTGCGAGCGATCTCTGTTGCCTTCTCAATATCGTTGGCAGCCCCGGTAGTGGGATCAACGAAGATCAACTCTTCGGCCGTTCGGCCGCCGAGCAGCATGGCAAGCTGATCGACCAGTTCGCTGCGCCGCATCAGGTACTTGTCCTCGGTCGGTAAGGCTTGTGTATGTCCGAGGGACCGACCACGCGGGATGATCGTCACTTTGTGGATGGGATCGGCCATGGGGAGTGCCCATCCGACGAGCGCGTGACCGGTCTCGTGGTAGGCAATGACAAGCTTCTCTTCATCAGATATCAAGCGGCTCTTCCGTTCCGGACCGGCGATGACCCGTTCGATGGACTCTTCGAGCTCATCCATCGAGATCTCGGTCTTGCCGCGGCGTGTCGCCAGAATGGCAGCCTCGTTGATCAGGTTGGCGAGATCCGCTCCGGTGAAACCAGGAGTCTGCCGTGCCAGCACTTCGAGATCTATGTCTTTCGCCAGAGGCTTGCCACGCGAATGTACGGCCAGGATGGCCTTCCGGCCCGCCAGGTCGGCCCGGTCGACCACGATCTGGCGGTCGAAACGGCCCGGCCGCAGCAGAGCGGGGTCAAGGATGTCGGGGCGGTTGGTACCGGCAATCACGATCACGCCGCTGTTGACGTCGAACCCGTCCAGTTCGACCAGCAACTGATTCAAGGTCTGCTCACGCTCGTCATGCCCGCCACCCAAACCTGCTCCCCGGTGCCTGCCGACGGCGTCGATCTCGTCAATGAATACGATGGCCGGCGCCTGCGCCTTCGCCTGTTCGAAAAGGTCGCGAACCCGGCTGGCCCCGACGCCGACGAACATCTCGACGAAGTCGGATCCGGAGATGGTGAAGAACGGTACCCCGGCCTCACCTGCCACGGCTCGCGCCAGCAGGGTCTTGCCCGTTCCAGGCGGTCCGTACAGCAGGACCCCTTTGGGGATCTTGGCCCCCATCGCCCGGAACTTGTCGGGGTTCTGCAGGAAATCTTTCAGCTCTTCCAGCTCTTCGATGGCTTCGTCGAGCCCGGCGACGTCCTGGAACGTGACCTTGGGCATGTCCTTGGTGACTTGCTTGGCACGTGACTTCCCGAACTGCATGACCCGGTTGCCGCTGCCCTGCATTTGCATGAAGATGAAAACCATGAAACCGATGAGGAACAGCCATGGCAGGAAGCTCAAGAGGATTTCCCAGATTCCGGCCGGCTCTCCGTCGATTTCAACTTCGACACCTGCCCCCCGCAAACGGGCGGACAGTTCATCCTCTTCTTCAGGCGGATAGTCGATGCGGTAGTCGGGCTCATCGCCCGGGGTATCGACAAACTCGCCCGTGACGACATTTGATTTCGTCATCAACAACGCCGTCTCTACGTCACCGCTGTCCACGCGGTCCCAGAATTCGCTATACGAGATTTCCTCGGGTTCTGCGATACCGCCCATCCACTGCTGCAAAACGATGAGCATGACGAGCGCCACGAGCCCGTAGATCAAGATGGAACGAAACGTGCGGGTCAAGAGACTCCTCGCCAAGTTATGTGGGTTGGCCGGGCATCACCGTATCACCGTATGTGACCAGCGCAACCCGGCGGTTCGGCACCATGGTATGCAGATCCCGGCGATATGCCATCGGGGGAGTTGTCGGTCATCCGTCGGAACTGATCACAGAAAGAGCGGCCGCAGGCCGACCGACTATCGACTCACATCGTTCTACAGAGAGCTCTCGTCCATAACGCCGATGTAGGGGAGGTTGCGGAACTTACCCGCGTAGTCGAGTCCATAACCGATCACGAACTCCGGCCCGATCGTGAAACCCGTGTACTTGACGTCGAGCGGGGTGCGCTGGATGCCTTCTTTGACGAGCAAGGCGGCCACCTCGAGAGACTCCGGACGACGGACTCGCAGGCTCTTGAGCAGGTAGTTGAGCGTGAGTCCCGAATCGATGATGTCCTCGACGATGAGCACATGGCGTCCGGCGATCTCCTGATCGAGGTCCTTCAGAATTCGCACAACGCCGGAAGTCTGGGTAGCGGCCCCGTAGGAGGATACGGCCATGAAATCGAACTCCACAGGGAGTTCAATCTGACGGGCGAGATCGGCCATGACCAGGAAGGCGCCTTTCAGCACACCAACGATCAACAGGTCCTTGTCTTGATAGTCCGCGGTGATGGCCTTACCCATCTCCGCGAGCTTCGTAGCGATCTCCTCGGCGGAGATCAGCACCTTCTCCACTTTCACCAGGTTCCCTCCAATGTGGCGCGTACCCAAAGGTAGCGCCTCGTTGCCATCCCCACCCAACCGGCGGAGGCCCGCCGCACTCCCGGTACCCAGATCACCCCGTCATCGGTGGCCACCACCGGCCACTTCGCCCGTTGGGCGGATGATGCTCGCATTTCGCCGAACACATCGGATACGAGCTTGGTGCCCCCGATGATCGCAACCCGGTCGTCGGGTTCCATGGTGCGAACTGTTGCCGCAGCCGGCATGGCGTCTGCGTCGAACACTTCGGCGAACGGAGACAACGGAAACACGAGTGGTGGAGTCTCCTCCAACCAGGCGTCGAGGGTCCAGGGCCCGACCTGGACCCTCCCGGGAAGCGACCAGGCGATAGGAGCCAGTTCAGGCGGGTTCGGGTTGGGTACCAGTGTCACCCAGGGTCCGGTCCGCTCCACCCGGAGCGAACCGGACAGTTCGGTCGGGCTGCCACCCCCGGCAACGGAAAGGATTGCAGCTACATCGGCCGCCGACCCGGGATACCCCTCGCGAACCTCCCGGAGGGCTCGCCGGATGGCCCGGGCGGCGACCGGACCCGGCAGGGTGGTCAGCAGCGGGGCAGGGAGACGCACCGTCGAGTCCCCAACCTCAACCGGAACCGCCGCCGCCGCCCCGGTGAGGAGCCGGTCATCTTCTTCGACGGACGACGCCATCCGGATCAGTGCAGACCGAAAGGAGGGATTGAATCGAGTCTCGAGGTAGGGAATGACATCCCGGCGCAGCGAATTACGGCGCAGCGAGGTGTCAAGGTTGGTCGGATCGTCTGTCCAGGGCAGACCCAGCAAGGCAGCCAGTTCACGCGTCTCGGCCCGGGTGACGTCCAATAAGGGCCGAACGATGCGTCCCCTCCGTCTGGGGATCCCCGACAGACCTGCGGCTCCCGCCCCTCGCAGAATGTTGCCGATGACGGTCTCAGCTTGATCGTCCATCGTGTGACCGGTGAGGAGCCAAGCATCGTCCCCCAACGCACCATCCAGAACGTCGTAGCGAGCCAACCGGGCCTGTCCCTCCGAGGATGCGCCTGCGGTTGAGCTGATCCGGACCACCGTGAGATCAAGCTCGAGTCGCCCGGCAATGGCGAGGGCGGCCCGCTCCAAGTCGGGAGAGGAGGGCCACCCGTGGTCAACGTGCACGGCCCGCACCTCGCTCCCCAGCCGGGCGGCGGCCCAGGCACAAACAGCGCTGTCGGCGCCCCCACTCATCGCAACCACGAGCGGTCCGTCCGGCAGGTGTTCTTCAGCGCAAGCGAGAACGTCTCGGCTCAGGCCGGTCAGGCGACGCGAGCCAGCCATTGTCCCGGATGCTCGATCTCATCCAACGTCGGCAGGTGCTCGGGACTCTGCCAGGCATGGTCGAGCGCTTCCCACCCGGCCAGCTTTTCCACCCCGAGCACGAACCGCTCCCCCAGCTCGTATTGACGCATCTTCATCTCGAGACCCGTCAAACGGTAGAAAGCAGCCGTCCGCGGGTCCTTGCGACGCTGTTTCAAGGTGTCCGACATGCGACGCTGCGTGACGAGAACGCGCTCACCGATTCTGTCCATCACGACGTGCCCGTGCCCTTCCAGAAACGACATCAGTGCCTGAACTTGATCCAACATGGCCCGCTGGTCATGGGAGGCGAAGAGACCCAGCAGTCCCGTCTCACCGACCAGTGGGCGGCCTTCAGCGGCGGCGGACCGGGCCTCGGAGAGGAGACGCCCGAACCGGCCCGGTTCGGGTTGCGCCGTTGCCACCAGCTCCTGAACCAGCCCGAGGAAGTAGTCCTGCATCCAGGGGATTCCTACGAACTGCAAACGATGGGTGCACTCATGCAACGCCAACCAATAACGGAACTCGATGGGTCGGAACTGGTGGGTGCGCTCCAGGCTCAGCACATTCTCTCCAACGAGAAATACCGTGTCACCGTCGTTGTCCTCGTCGGCGGGCAGGACCAGCTCATACTGGCCAAGCACGCGCCTGGCCATGAACCCGAGCAGAGCTCCCATCTCGGCGGCAACGAGCCGTTGGGAGGCACGGGCGGCGGTCTTCCCGACCAGCCCGGACTCTTGGAAACGTTCGGTCAACCGTTCTTCGGCGGGTTCGAGCATCTTCGAGAAGAACCGGATATTGCGTTCCGCCCATTCAGTCCGGGACACCACAGCGACGTTTGGCACACCCGGACCGGTCAGGCCGGTCTCCTCCATCACGGCGCGGCCCGCCCGCTCTACGAATTCCGGAGCCTGGCTGCGGAGGAGCCGTTCGTGATAGGTGTCCCCCAACGGATAATGACCTGCCATCTTCCCGGCCATGCCGGCGGCAGACGACCAGGGAATACGGCCACTCACTGGACCAGCCGGTACCTGGTCCGCACCACTTTCAGGAAGTAGGCCACGATGCTCCCCACCACCACCAGCAAGGCGATCACCAGCGAGGTCGGGATCAGGTATCGGAACGTCCACGGCTGGAGCACCTCAGCCGGTGCCGGATCCGAGATCTTCACAGCAGGCACCGGGACGTCGACCGCCGGAACGGTTAGTTCGACCGGCACCGTGGTGTCCGTCGGCGCCTCCTCCTGAGCGAGCCCAGCCGGGGCCAAGATCAGAACGAGCAATCCGACAACCATTGCTACCAGGGATCGACGGTGGAGGTTTGGCATAGCCGGCACAGCCTACCCGGCGCCTGGAAAGCCCGACTCGTTTTCTTTTAGGTAGGCGCGGAGACGATCCATCACTTCCGGCTGTGGTTCTTCCTGAAGGCGCTCCCGCACGATGGCTTTCAGGTGGTTCTCAAAGCCGAAGGCGCCCTCGCACGGTGGGCACTTCTTGAGGTGTCGCTTGATCCGGGCCTTCTTGAACCATCCGATTTCGTCATCGAGGTAGAAGTAGACGTGCGCCACAGCATCTTCGCAGTTGTGCTTACTCATCGCCTGTCACCTGTTCTCCGGTCAGACCGCGTTCCTCTGCAAAACCCCATAACGCCTTTTGGAGTGCCTTTCTTCCCCGGTGGAGGCGCGACATGACCGTCCCGATAGGAACATCGAGGATCTCAGCGATCTCTTTGTACGAAAAGCCTTCAACATCGGCCAGCAGAACCGGCATCCGGAAGTGCTCCGGGAGTTCCTCGACGGCCTCTTTCACATCTGCGTCGACGAACTGTTCGAGTACCTCATCCTCGGCGCTGCGCGACGCCCGGCCCGATTCGGCCGAACCGAGCCGCTTGTAGAGATAGAGGTCTTCGACCTCACCGAAGTCGACCTCATTGGGACGCCTTACTTGCTTCCGGTACCGGTTGATGTACGTGTTGGTGAGAATCCGGTACAACCATGCCTTCAGGTTGGTGCCAGCCTGGAAGGTGTGATAGGCCCGGTAGGCCTTGAGAAAGGTCTCCTGCACAACATCCTCGGCGTCGGCCGGATTGCGTGTCATACGGAGGGCCGCCGAATACAGCTGCGGCACGAACTCCATGGCGTCTTTCTCAAAATCGGCTTGATCAGCCAAAGAGGCTCCCCTACGGACAGTCAGGACGATACCCGAGGCAGTGAGAAGTAAGAAGTTGACGCTCCCGGTTGTTCGCTCTCCGCCATCCGATCGCCGGCCACCTACCGGTGAACATCGCGCGGAGGCTGCACGAGCAATGCTGTTCAGCCAGGACTCTGAAGGTTTCCGTTGTGCCCGAGGAAGTTTGTCGATCATTGTTCCTCGTAGCGCACTGCCGGTCACAGGTCGGGGAGCCGGGTAGCCGGGAACTCGGTGCTAACTTATGCGCCGCGCCGGAGTAGCTCAGGGGTAGAGCAGCTCACTCGTAATGAGCAGGTCCGGGGTTCAAATCCCCGCTCCGGCTCCAACCTTGGAACTCCGGTCAGATGGCCGGGGTCAGCTCAACGAACAGGGTCGCGAAGACCAGCTGCGGACGCTGGTTCGCCGCCAATTCAGTCACCGCGTCCAACACCCGATCGGCGTTCCTCACCGCCGCGGCGGGCCTGATCATCGCCAGTGTCGCCGCCGGGATGTCATGGTTGCGAACGGGTCCTCCGAACTGGGCCGAGGCCGCGTCTGCATACCAGGATGCCAGGATCTCCAGGCCGGTCACGTGCAGGGCACGCTTCTCACGGCGTCGGTCCCGTTCGTGCCGCTCCCGGAGAGCTTTGAGCCGCCCCGAGGGGAGATCGTCGGACAGTTCCCCGGTTTGGTGCGCGTCGAGCGCCTTGAGCAAAGGCTCCGCCGCTTCGAGCACCTCATCGGCGAGACGGAAGGCCTCGCCGGGATGTGGAGACACCCGGACCGGGAGACTGAGCCACAGATCCCGGTAGGAGGCCAGATCGGGGTTCGTCGCCAAACCGAGGGCCAGGCCGGGGCGACCACCCGCAATTCTGGCGGCTTCCCCGGCTCGCTCGGCGCCGAGGCCGTGCGATTCCAACGCCGAGATGAGTGTCTCTTCGCGGACCCGCCCGAACTGAATCGTCCGGCAGCGACTACCAATAGTTGCAGGGAGATCATCCTCCGATTCGACAACCAGAACAAAGACCGTGCTCGCCGTCGGCTCCTCGATAGTTTTCAAGAGGGCACTGGCCGCCTGTTCGGACATCGAGCCTGCCTCATCGAATACGAAGACTTTTCTATCGCCTTCGACGGGCGCCATAGGTGCCTGGGCGACGGTGGCGCGAGCCTGTTCAACCGACAGGGCCGTTCTCGCGTCCGGGTCGACGGAGATCAGGTCGGGATGATTGCCCGATGCCGCCCTCCGGCAGGAGGAACACGGGACGTCGTGCACTCCCCCGTGTTGGCAAAGTATGGCTGCCGCAAACCGCCGGGCGACGGTCGCCTTCCCGACGTTGGACGGTCCGGCGAAGAGGTAGGCGTGAGCCGGAGCCACGATCTCGCGCGCCAACAAACCGACAACACGTTCGTGTCCGATCACACCGTCGAACGGCCCGTTCACCATCGGTTCCGCACCAGATCAACCACACGCTCGGTCACCTCAGCGACTCCCCCGTTTGCATCGATAACCGCGACCCGATCGGGGTCGGCTACGGCCAACGCTTCATAGAAACCGGCCACTCGCCGCTGAAACTCATAGCCTTGACCCCCGATGCGGTCTTCGCCGTCCTGGCGGGCCAAACCCGCCCGGGGGTCGACGGCCAGGACGATCACCAAATCAGGCCAGGTGCTGCCCAACCCGGCTCGATTGACCTTGCTGACGGCCTCGATCCCGAGCCCCCGGCCACCGCCCTGGTAGGCGAGCGATGAATACACCGACCGGTCGCCGATGACCCAAGCGCCACGATGCAAAGCCGGTTCGATGACTTCCCCGGCAAGTTGCGAGCGCTGGGCGGCAAACAGGAGCGCTTCCGTCCAGGGCCCCATATCGTCACCGTCGAGCAGAAGCGTCCGGATCCCCTCGCCGATCGCCGTGCCCCCCGGCTCTCGCACGGTGATAACTTCCTTCCCGTCCTCACTCAGTGCAACTGCCAGGAAATCCTGAATAGTCGACTTTCCGGCGCCTTCGATTCCCTCGAGGGCGATGTAGCGGCCGCGGTTCATCATTGGTCGTCGTTCGATCGCCGGCGGCCCCGGACGGAGGTGAATGCATCGCTCGCATCCTTGAGGGTCCGGTAGGTCTCGTCGCTGAACTCAGGACTCGACAGGGTGCTCCGCAGATTCCACAGCGTCACCAAACCGGCCGACAGAACAATGGCCCCTCCTATCGCAAGAGCATTGCGGATGCCGTTGTCGAACGGAGCCGGGAGAACTCCATCCAGAGCATTGGCAGCTACACCCCCAAGGGCGATAGATATGAGCAGCGAGGTTCGCGCCAGGGTGTACAGCGCGGCAAAGGTCCTGCCGCGCATCTCGTCATCGACCCTTTCATGGAGATGCGTGAACCCCATCACGTAGGACGATCCAGCGCCGATCCCCGCCAGGAACAACCACCCGGCGGCGCCAAACACTGAGCTCATGGTGGTGACCATAGTGATGGCTGCGCCCGTCAAGATGAGACTGATCGCAAAGGTGAGATCGCGCCTGCCGATCCGGGCCCCCAACGTGGCGAGCACCAGCATTCCGCCACCGACGCCGCTGCCCAGAGCGGTGATGAGGACCCCGAAGCCCGCCTTGCCACCTCCCAGGACATTCCGGGAGAACGGCTGCCCGAGGATGAAGAAGATTCCCGCCCCAAACAGGGCAGTGGCCATCCCGATGATCACATTTCGAACGCCCGGATCACCAACCACGAATCGCACACCGTCGGCCAGATCTCGCAGTGGTGCCCGCCAATCCAAAGCTCCTTTTGCCTTACGATGCTCGGAGACCTCCGGCTTGGGAATCGCGATCCTGGCCACGAGAAACGCGGAAAGCAGGAACGTGAGGGCATCGAAGGTGAACGCCGGACCAAAATCCGTGCCAAATCCGGCCAGGTCGGGAAGCCAATCGCCAACCGTCACCAAGAACGAGAAGAAGGCGGAGGAGACCGGCAGGCTGCCGTACGTGGCAACCAGCGTGATCGAATTAGCGGCAACCAGTCGGCCGGAGGGGACCAGGTTGGGCACGCTGGCATCCCGGGCCGGCTGCCAGAAAAGCGTGAGGGTCTCCATCAGAAACGAGACCAGAAACAACATCGGGAGGTTGTTGACGAAAACGAGAGAGAGCACCAACAGGGCCCTCAGTACGTCGGCCGTGATCATCGTGATCTTACGATTGAAGCGATCGGCCAACACTCCGGACACGGCCCCGAACAAACCGGGGAGCATCCTGGCCGTTAGCGGAACCAGGATTCCCGTGACGCCGCCGATTTGATCGGCCAGAGCAATCGTGGCGAACAAAGCCACCCAGTCACCGAAGCTGGACACCACGCCGGCCCACCACAGACGAGCGAACGGACCCCTCCTCACCAGGCTCAACGGCCGCGCGTTCTGTCCTGCCCCTTCCACCATGGATGACACAATACCGGGCACGACGGTTCCCTTGCCGTTCACTGTTGGTGGTTCTGGCTCGTTTGGACCCTCGATACTGCGGAAGCTCCCCCTGCTCTCACGCCCTTCCGGGCTCGCTACCTCCCCCGGGAAATCGTTCGTACCATTCGTTGGAGAAGGGCGATTTCTTCTCAACGACTTGACTTTTCTGAAGTCCGCTTAGTATTCCTTCCTCTGTGTCCAAGCCACTCATCATTGTTGAATCCCCAGCCAAGGCGCGCACGATTGCCCGTTTCCTCGGTTCCGACTACGTCGTCGAGTCGTCGATCGGACACATTCGCGACCTCCCCCGCAACGCCGCGGAGGTCCCTGCGGCTTATCGCGAGAAGCCCTGGTCAAAACTTGGCGTCGACGTCGAGAACGAGTTCAAACCGCTCTACATCGTGCCGCGCGAGAAAAAGGAACAGATCAAGAAGCTCAAGGCAGCACTCAAGAATGCCTCGGAAGTGTTCCTCGCAACCGATGAAGACCGGGAGGGGGAATCGATTGCCTGGCATCTTCTCGAGGTGCTCAAGCCCAAAGTCCCGGTCCGCCGGATGGTGTTCCATGAGATAACACCGGAAGCCATCGGCCATGCTCTTGAACAACCCCGCGACATTGACGCCGGTTTGGTCGACGCTCAGGAGGCTCGCCGGATCCTCGACCGCCTGTACGGCTACGAGGTGAGCCCGGTCCTCTGGAAGAAGGTCCAGCCCAAACTCTCCGCGGGACGGGTCCAGAGCGTCGCGGTTCGGATCGTGGTGGAACGCGAGCGTGAGCGCATGGCCTTTCGATCTGCCGCGTTCTGGGATCTGGAGGGCTTGTTCAAGACGGAAGCAGGCGACGACTTCCTGGCCACCCTGGTCATGCTGGACGGGCAGCGCCTGGCAACCGGCAAGGACTTTTCCGAGACGGGGGAGCTGACCGGGGATGGTCTCCTGCTTGAAGAATCGGCCGCCACCGCTCTCGCTGAGGGTCTGACGGACTCCGCCGTACAGGTCCGCAGCGTCATCCGGAAGCCCTACCGACGCTCGCCGTACCCACCCTTTCGTACGTCGACCCTGCAACAGGAGGCCGGCCGGAAGCTGCGGTTCGGGACCGCCCGAACGATGCGGGCTGCCCAAAAGCTGTACGAAAACGGATACATCACCTATATGCGTACCGACAGCACCGACCTCTCGGAGACGGCCGTCGCGGCAGCCCGCCGCCAGATCGCAGAGATGTACGGCGAGGACTACGTGCCTGCCAAACCGCGCGTACACAAGAGCAAGGTCAAGAACGCTCAGGAAGCGCACGAGGCAATTCGCCCAACCGGTGAGACCTTCCGAACCCCGGAGGAGGTAGCCGCCGAAATCGACGGCGATGAGGCGGCGGTCTACGAGCTGATCTGGAAACGAACGATCGCCTCGCAAATGGCCGACGCCGTCGGTGAGAGTGTTCAAGTGCGGCTCGGCGGTGCCTCGACCACCGGCCAGGATGCCGAGTTCGCCACGAGCGGCAAGGTCATTGAGTTTCCCGGTTTCCTGCGCGCCTACGTCGAAGGCAGCGATGATCCGGATGCCGACCTCGACGATCAGGAGCGGAGGCTGCCGGCACTGGCAGAACACGATCCGCTCGATCTGGCCGAGATCACCGCCAAGTCCCACGAAACCAAACCGCCGGCCCGGTTCACGGAAGCATCTCTGGTACGACGGCTTGAAGAACTCGGGGTTGGAAGGCCGTCTACCTATGCCAGCATCATCACCACCATCCAGGATCGTGGCTACGTCTGGAAGAAGGCCAGCGCCATGGTTCCATCGTTCACTGCCTTCGCCAAGGTCACCCTGCTGGAGCGGCACTTCCCCAACTTGATCGACTACACATTCACGGCCCGCATGGAAAACGACCTCGACCAGATCGCCCGCGGCGAAGAAGCCTCAGCTCCCTGGTTGGGCCGGTTCTACTTCGGCAACGGAAACCCCGGGCTGCACAGCATGGTCACCGACCGGCTGGCCGACATCGACGCCCGGGAGATCAACTCGATCCCGATTGGCGCCGACGCCGACGGGGTTGAGATTGTCGCCCGGGCCGGGCGCTACGGACCGTACCTGCAACGCGGTGAAGATACAGCCAGCATCCCTGACCAAGTGGCCCCCGATGAGCTGACCGTTGAGAGAGCCCTGGAGCTGTTGTCGGCCCCGAGCGACGACCGTGAGCTGGGCACCGATCCGGAGACCGGTCTGCCCGTTTCCGTTCGGACGGGAAGATTCGGGCCGTACGTCCAGCTGGGCGAACAGGAAGAAAAGGGCAAGCCGAAGCGAGCGTCCCTGTTCAAGTCAATGGATCCCGAGGACGTCACACTGGAAGTCGCCCTCCAGCTGCTCTCACTGCCCCGGCTGGTCGGGAAAGACCCGGCAGACGAAGAGGAGATCACCGCCTCGAACGGCCGCTACGGACCGTACATCAAAAAGGGCACCGAAACCCGATCGCTCGAGAACGAAGAACAACTGCTCACCGTCAGTCTCGAAGAGGCACTCGCGCTGCTGGCCCAGCCCAAGAAACGCCGCGGCCAGCAAGCAGCCGCTCCGCTCCGCGAGCTGGGAGACGATCCCGTTTCGAAGAAGCCGGTGGTACTGAAGAACGGCCGTTACGGCCCCTACGTCACGGATGGTGAAGTCAACGGATCCCTCCGCAAGGGCGACGACCCCGACACCATCACACTCGAGCGGGCGGCCGAACTCCTCCAGGCCCGAAGAGACCGCAAGAAATAGCCGTTCTTGCGTGAATTTCCTGCGCAATGCGCGGGTTTCTCACGCAAGAACGGGATCATTCGAGGTGGGGAGCGACGTTGTAGTCGGCCAGGACGCGCCGCCCGTCCTCGAAAACGACATGGCTGACCGACGTGTTGGCCGGTACGCCGAGTCGTAATCGGGTCGTGTGTTCCAGTCCGAGGACGTCAGACACATAGCTGCGGATGGCCGCTCCGTGCGAAACAACGCCGATATGGCCGTTGCGGTGGGCCGCCATCACTTCCGAAACGGCCCTTGCCACTCGATCCCGCATCCCCGACCAGGTCTCCCCGTCGTCTCCGCGCGGCAGGTCCTCGCTCCGCTCGTAGATTCGATCCCACAACTCAGGCCACCCCGTTACGATCTCGTCGCGAGTGCGACCTTCCCAGGCACCCATGCCCAATTCGACGAGACCTGGATGCGTCGCCGGCTCAGATCCCTTCGCGAGGGCTTCGGCGGTTTGGCGGGCACGCCCCAAGGGTGAGGCAACCACCACTCCGAAGTCCCCGTACCAGTTGGCCAGGTCCCGGGCTTGGCGCCGCCCCAGCTCGTTGAGTCCGTTGTCGGTCTGGCCTTGCCAGTGGCCGGTGGTGTTGGCGGCGGTCCGTCCGTGCCGCACGAGACCAACCACCTTTCCCCCATTCCGAAGCCGGCTCCCCGCCCACCCGGTTACCGCTCCCAAGTGCGCTGCGTCGTTGAACCGCACGAGCTGATTCCAGTCATCGTTGGCAACCACCGTCGTCAACGAAGTGTTGGTCACGCGGGCGACCAGTGGGTGAGGATCGGGGATACCCAGCGTCAAACCCAGGACGGCTTCGATGACCCCGCCGTGGCAGACCACGAGGGCTGATTGACCATCCTCGAGACGGCCGAAGACCGCATCTCGAGCAACAGCCACGCGATCGACCAGCTCGGAATACCGCTCACCCGTCCCGCCCAGCGGCACATCCTGGCCGTCGCGCAGAGCCGCCAGTTCTTCGGCGAATTGCTCACTGATCTCATCGTTGGTGAGCCCGTCCCAACCCCCGACGTCCATTTCCCGCCAGGTGGCATCCGTGGTGAAAGGCCGATCGAGCGCCTCTGCGGTTTCGACGGCTCGTTCCATGTCCGAAGACACAATCAGATCGAAAGCTTGCTTCCGGATACGTTCGCCGACGGCCGCCGCCTGCATCTGCCCCCGCTCACTCAGAGGACTTGAGCCGCGACCCTGTATGAAGCCGGCCGCGTTGCCGGTCGACTCGCCGTGACGAAGAAAAGTGATGGTGCGCATGAACCAAAGATGGTACCGGGAGCCGCCCGGGACCTGGGATTCGACTACGCGATGAACGCCGAAGCGAAAATCAGGCTGACGATGGTCATCACTTTGATGACGATGTTCATGGCCGGACCGGCGGTGTCCTTGAAAGGATCCCCGACCGTGTCGCCGATCACCGCCGCCTTGTGCGCATCAGACCCTTTGCCGCCGAAAGCACCGGCCTCGATGAACTTCTTGGCGTTGTCCCAGGCACCACCGGCATTTGCCATGTAGATGGCCAGCAAGAACCCGGTGACGAGGGCGCCGGCCAGGAATCCACCCAGGGCCTCAACATCGATGAAGCCGATCACGATCGGGAAGAGAATCGCCAGCAGTCCTGGAGTAATCATCTCCCGCAACGCAGCCCCCGTGGCAATGTCGACGCACTTGCCGTATTCGGCCTGAACCCCTTCGCGCCCTTCCCGCAAACCGGGGATCTCCCGGAACTGCCTGCGCACTTCTTCGATCATCTTGTTGGCCGCCCGACCCACAGCGTTGATGGTCATCGCTGCAAACAAGAATGGGAACATCGCTCCGAGAAAGAGGCCGACCGTCGTGCCGACATTGGTGAGGTCGATCGATTCGAGTTTCACGGCCTGCGTGAAGGCCGAGAACAGCGCCAGGGCAGTGACCGCGGCCGAAGCGATGGCAAATCCTTTTGCCATCGCCGCCGTTGTGTTTCCTAGAGAGTCGAGGGCGTCGGTTGCCTCGCGAACCTCTTTCGGCAGGTGGGCCATCTCGGCAATACCGCCGGCGTTGTCGGCGATCGGCCCATAGGCATCAACCGCCACGGTGATACCAAGCGTGGCAAGCACTCCGATGGCGGCGATCGCGACACCGTAGACACCACCGCCGACCCCGAGCGCCCAATCACCCGCCCAGAAGGCACCGAAGATACCGACGGCAACCACGATGACACTGAAGGCTGCGGAGCGCATACCTTCGGCTATTCCCGCCAGGATCACGGTGGCCGGGCCTGTCTCTGCCTGGCGAGCTATCTCCTTGACCTTCTTGTGGTGGTCGGACGTAAACCACTCGGAGATCTGGCCGACCAGCATGCCAACGACCAAACCGATCACGACGGCCACAAACAGGCCAATCGGGTTGTCGGCTCCCTCGTCCCCACCGAAGATCCAGAAGGAAAGCCCGAGCACGCCTATCGCGGTCAGGCCCGAGGCGGCCCAGGTCCCGCGATGGAGACCGGCGGCCAGGTTCTCTCCATTGGCTCGGACGAGAAAGGAACTGCCGATCGAAGCGAACATGCCGAGCGCAGCAACGGCCAGCGGAAAGATCACCGCTTGCGGCAGGAACGAGCTTCCCTGAAACACGATCACTGCATACACGATCGGAGCTACGAGAGATCCCACATAGCTCTCGAATAGGTCGGCACCCATGCCTGCCACGTCACCGACATTGTCACCGACGTTATCGGCAATTGTGGCCGGGTTGCGGGGATCGTCTTCCGGAATCCCGGCCTCGACTTTCCCGACCAGATCGGCGCCGATATCGGCAGCCTTCGTATAGATACCACCGCCCACCCTTGCGAACAATGCGATGGAAGAGCCACCAAGACCAATCGCAGCCAGTACCTCGGCCCAGGTCAGCTCGAGATTGCCGACACCGAGAAAATCGGTATTGAACAGCCAGAATCCGATGCCGACACCGAGGAGGCCCAACCCGGCAACGGTGAAACCCATCACGGCCCCGCCCCGGAAAGCGACCGGTAGGGCCTTAGCCGTGCCGCCCGTGCGGGCCGCTTCAGTCGTGCGCGAGTTGGCAGCGGTGGCGATCCGCATGCCAATGAATCCGGCGGTGGCCGACAGCAAGGCACCAAAGACAAAGGCCCCGGCCTTCCACCCGCCGTCTGGCAACAACGCTGCAATCAACGCTGCCAGGATCACAACGAAACCGGCCACCCAGGTGTATTCGCGCCGCATGAAAGCGTCGGCGCCTTCCCGTATGGCGTTCGAGATCGCCACCATCACATCGGAGCCACGATCCATCGCCAGCACGTGCCGAGCGAAATAGACGGCCAGGCCAAGTGCCATGACCGACGCGACGATTGCCGCTACCAAAAAGAAGTCGGTTGACATCTCCCCCTCGTTTACTGGCCAGCCACCGGAGTATAAGAGGCAAGCGTTTGGCCACCAAGATGACGGCTATTCCTCGGGGGCAGGCCTCAGGCTGGCGTCCTGCTCAGGCGACCCGGTCACCGGAGAGTCGAGGATCTTGCCCATCGATGCAACGGACTCGTCTTCCGCGGCGCTTTCATCATCGAGGGGGTGCTTGCGCAACATCCGGTTGAGAATGACCGGAGCGATCAAGGTAGTAACCACCACCATCAGCACCACGATGGCGTTATCGCCGGGGCTCACCACTGCGCTGAGGGTACTGGCCCCCAGTGCGGCAAAGATCAACCCAACTTCGCCACGCGGCACCATGCCCACCCCAACGACTCTCCGGTTGACTCCCTTCGTCAGGACCCCAAGACCGGCGACCAGCTTCCCGACGATGGCCAGCACGGAGATGAGCCCGCCCGCCAGCAGAACCTGGGGATCTGCGAGGGCGGCGACGTCGACCTGAGTGCCGATGAAGAGAAAGAAGATGGGCACGAAAAGGAAGGAGATGGGCCGCAGTTCAGCCTCGATTCGATCCGAGAAACTGGTCTGGCCGGCGATCAGGCCCGCGGCGAAGGCCCCGACGATCGGTTCGAGACCCGCGAAATGCTCGGCTGCCAAGCCGATCGCGATGGCGAAGACGAAGGATCCGACCACGAAGCTTCCCTCCACCCGCAAGAACTTGAGAAAACGGAAGAAGTACGGGGCGATCACGTGTCCTACGCGCGACCACGATGACCAGGAACCCCAGTGCCTTGGCCGTGATACTGAAGAGGGTACCGGTTGAGAATTCCCCTTCCCCACCGAGCACAGCCGCCACCACTCCAAGGATGATCAGACCGATGACGTCGTCGATCACGGCCGCGCCGATGATGGTCTTGGCTTCGTCGGTGTGGAGCCGTCGCAAATCGGCGAAGACCCGGGCGGTGATCCCGACGCTGGTTGCGGTCATCGCGGCACCCATGAAAATTGCGAGCTCAGTCGATCCACCGCCGATCGAAAGCCACTTGACCGCAAAGAATCCCAACGCAAACGGAGTAACAACACCCACCAGAGCGACGAGCAAAGCCGAGGCCCCCAGCCGGGCGAAAGAGCGAAGATCGGTCTCGAGACCGACCTCGAAGAGAAGCAGGATCACGCCGATCTCAGCCAGGGTGGAGAGCAGACCCCCATCATCGCCACCCACCCACCCGAGCACGCTCGCCCCGATGACGGCTCCGATCAACAATTCCCCAATTACTGCGGGTTGACGAAGCCGGGCCATGACCTCGGCACCGACCTTGGCCGCGATCAGGATCACCAGCAACTCGACAAGACTCTCGAAGACTTCCACCGCAACTCCCATCCGGGGGCACCCGCTCAGATGCTAGGAGACTCGGCGGCCCGTTCGACGATGGAGTACCGATAAGTCGACGACGCCCCTACAGTCCCGAATTCGATGAAATCCATCCGGCCGCCGGCCATCCTCCTTGTCTTTGTCCTCGCTCTCGCCGGGTGCTCCTCGGCGACCGAAACAACCACCACCACGACGACTCCCAGCACGACCGCAACGACCGCGGCAACAACCTCAACCGCCACGCTGCCCGAGACCACCGTCTCCGTGGAACTCATCGACGCGCCCGCCGGCCTCGACCTTGCCGTCCTGGACCTGTATACCTACGCCGCCGACCCGTCCGAAGAGAATCTCCAGGACCTGCCGGCCGGTTTGGTCGTCCACCTCGGCGACCTCGACCAGACCGTGGGTGAGATCAACGTATCGGGCACGGTGACCACCGGCCGCATCGTCGAATCAGAAGTAGCCGTGGTCGTGGCCGACGAGGACATCATCCTGGCAGTGAACGACCTGAACGACGGGTGGAGGGTGGTCGGAGCCCGACTCTCGAGTTTCGAGAAGTCGGCCTGGTACGGCGAAGGTCCCCGACTGGCTTTGATCATCGGATCGGACGCCCGGCCGGGCCAGAACGCCCTGGGGTATCGGGCCGATTCCTTGCATCTGGTTGGGGTGGTACCCGGCACCGGCGAGGGCTCGATCGTCGGGATACCTCGGGACTCCTGGGTCGAGGCCTCCTACGGCGGCAACAACAAATTCACCAATGTCATGGCGTCTCGCGGCCCCGAAGTTGTGCTCGAAACGGCTCGCAACCTGACCGAGCTTCCGATCGACGGATATCTCGTGACCGGTTTTCTCGGATTCGAAGGTCTAGTCGATGCGTTCGGCGGTTTTGAATTCGACGTTCCCTTTGCCATGTCCGAACCGAAGTCAAAAGCTTTCTTTCAGGCCGGACTGCAGTTGTTCGGCGGAGCGGACGCGCTCGCCTTCGCTCGCAACCGCACCCTGTCCGGTGGCGACTTCACCCGCAGCTATCACCAGGGTCTCCTGATGGTCGCCGCGCTGCGCAAGGTCCAAACGCTCGGCATCGCGGAATTGCCACGCCTGCTCGAACTGATCGGCGAATACGTGTGGACGGATCTCTCGGCAGAACAACTGCTCACGCTGGGGGCTATCACCTACGAAATGGACCCCGACACCCTTCCCAATGTGGTTGTCGACGGAAAGGTAGGGACCGCTGGAAGCGCAAGTGTCGTCTACCTCACCGATGCCGCATTCGCAACCTTCGCCGACCTCGCAGACGGGGTGCTGGAAGAGGAGTGATCGTCGCGGGTGATTGTCACCCCGAGATGACAGACTGTGGCCCCATGGACCTCGACACGTTGGTACAGGCCTGGGTCGCCGATCCCGACCTGGAGGGCGAACTGGCGCATCTCGAGCGGGTTGCCGCCCGCCCGGCCAGATTCGGCGATCTCGACCCTCCCCTCCCCGGTGCGCTTGCCCAGAGGTTGGCGGAGCACGGTATCGAACGCCTCTACCGTCACCAGGCTGAGGCGGTCCGGTCCATCCGGTCGGGCGTGCACACCGTCCTTGTGTCCGGAACGGCCTCGGGGAAATCGCTCAGCTTTCAGATCCCGTTGGCGGAGGCGATTCTCGCAAATCCCCGCACCTCAGCCCTCCTCGTGTTTCCAACCAAGGCCCTGGCCCAGGACCAACTTCGCAGCCTGACCGCGCTCCGCATCCCCGGACTGGTGGCGGCTACCTACGACGGCGACACATCTCCGGAGGACCGGCGCTGGGTCAGACGCCACGCCAATGTCATCTTGACCAATCCCGACATGCTCCACTTCGGCATGCTTCCCAACCACGGGAAGTGGGCCGACTTCTTCCTCCGGCTCACCTACGTCGTCATCGATGAGATGCACGTCTTGCGCGGTATCTTCGGTAGCCACGTCGCGCATGTGGTGCGACGGCTGCGGAGAATCGCGGCCCACTACGGCGCTCAGCCGACCCTGGTCTTCGCCTCAGCGACGATCGGAAATCCGGGCCAGCTCGCCGGGCGCTTGAGCGGCCTCGAGGTGAAGGTACTGCAAGGCGACGACTCGCCCCAGGGCGAAAAACTGATCGCACTGTGGAATCCACCGCTGGTCGAGGACGGCCCGCGCCGGCGCCGCAGCGCTATGGCCGAAGCTACGGACCTCTTCGTCGACCTCATCCGCAACCACCAGCACACGATTGTCTTCTCGCGCAGCAGGAAGGCGACTGAGCTGATCTACAAGTGGGCACATGATCGCCTGGAAGAGCCGCTCGCCGAGCGCATCGCCCCCTATCGAGGTGGATACCTTCCCCAGGACCGGCGCCGTATCGAAGCGGCGCTGTTTGCCGGCGAGCTACTCGGGGTTACGGCCACCAACGCACTCGAGCTCGGCATCGACGTCGGACATCTGGATGCGGCCATCATCAATACGTTCCCGGGGACACTGGCTTCGTTCTGGCAGCAGGCCGGCCGGGCCGGTCGCAGCCAGGAACATTCGCTCGGAGTGCTCGTTGGGGGTGAAGACGCACTCGATCAGTACTACATGACCCATCCCCGCCAGCTCTTCACCCGCCCGCCGGAGGCCGCGGTCATCAACCCGGACAATCCCCTCGTCGTGGAAGCCCACACGGCCTGTGCAGCTCATGAGCTGCCCCTCCAACCAGACGACCAGCAGTTCCTCGGCGATGGGATGGAGGAGGCGGCCAACCGGCTGGTCCAGGCCGGCGATCTGCGGCTTCGGGACGGGCGCCTGTATTGGGCCCGGCGGACCCGTCCGGCCGGGTCGGTGAGCATCAGAAGCTCGGGGGGATCCCCGTTTTCGGTGGTTGACGTGGCGGCCGATGAGCTGCTCGGGACCCTGGAGGAGAGCCAGACGTTCAATCAGGCCCATGCCGGTGCGGTGTATCTCCACCAGGGCGACACCTTTGTGGTCGACCAACTCGACCTCGCTGCCCGCGAAGTCCGTGTACACCCGCAGAAGGTGGGCTACTACACCCAGTCTCAAGAGGAGAAATACCTCGAGATCCTCGAGACCCGTGACCGGCGACCCGTCGGGCAGTTGATCCAGCACGTTGGATCGGTGCGGGTCGAAAGCCACGTTGTTGCCTTCAAGCGCCGGAAGCTCGGTTCGGGGGAGGTTCTCAGCTTCGAAGCCCTCGATCTGCCCCCGGTCCAGTTTGAAACCGACGCGGTGTGGTGGACGATCCCCGACGATGTGTACTCCGCGGCAGGCGTGGATCATCGCGACGTCCCCGGAACACTTCATGCGGCGGAACATGCGGCCATTGCCATGTTGCCGCTGTTTGCGATATGCGATCGCTGGGATATCGGCGGACTCTCCACCCCGTTCCATCCCGAGACCGGAACCGGAACGATCTTCATTTACGAGGCGTACCCGGGGGGTGCCGGTATCTCAGCCATCGCTTTCGAGAAAGGCGCCGACCACCTCGAAGCCACAAGGGAGATGGTGGACGGATGTCCCTGCGAAGACGGCTGTCCATCATGTGTTCAGTCACCCAAGTGCGGCAACTTCAACGAGCCCCTTTCGAAAGAAGGAGGAGTCCGATTCCTGCATACGGCGTTGGGGAGCGCTTGAGCGACGGAACGGCTGACCGGGTCGATCGAGGCACCCAGATCGGACCTCGAAGCGCGACGCCCTACTCCTCGAAGTGACGAACCCGATCGAGCAGATAGGTCGGTGGGCGGCCGGCCGACGCCGACGCCCAACCGACCAGATCCGGACGAGGACCGAACAGCACGAGAACCCGGCCGTTGCGGTCTCGACCCGGCTGCAGGCCCTTATCCACTCTCCACCCCCTCGCCCCGCCCCTCCGAAGCGCGGCTGCCTCCACCGAGAAACCCGCTTCACCTTCGGCTCGGAGACGCCGGGCGTACCGCCGACACCTTGGGTACGTCTCCGATCCACCGGTCACGACCTGGAGCGGGAGACCTGAGCGGCGCGAGGGTGTTTCGGCGATCTCAATTGCCCACATCGTGCGTTCGACCCCGGCCAGATCCGCCGGGTCGGTGATTTCCTCATGGCGGAGGAACTCGGCCCACGCACCATCGGACGTATCCGACAGGTAGTGGACGGGCCCGTCGCCAACGTCATGCCAGCGGGCGGGCGGCTGGTCGGGAGTCTCCCAGAGGAACGGGTACCGGGGATCTACGTGGCGAAAGAGGATCATGTCACGGGTGAACCCAGGAGCGAGCGAGCCAGACCCCGCACCCGCCGGGGTCCCGGGTCATCGGGGTCCCAGTCATCGCTGAGGAGCTCCCGGGGAGCTGCCCCGTCCAGAACGCGACGCCCCCGTACGAACCACCGGCGGATGCCAAAATCGTTGTACGCGCCGGATAGATCGGAAACCACCATGGCGAGGAAGTGCAGCCGTCCGGCAACGCGGTCGGGGGTAGCCCGCTCGCCTCGCAGATAGCGGCGCACACTGGCCGGCGAAACGCCGAGGAGCGGGGCGAGCGTCTCGATTCCGAACATGTCGTTGAGGATCGGCCATTCCCGTTCGGGGGCTGGAGAGCTCTCCAGAATCTCCTCGAGCTCCGCCAGAACTGCAGCAATGTCGCTCCCGCTGATCTCGTCGTCGGGAACGTGCAGTAGGGCTCCTGGGCCGGAACCCAATCCGGCCCGGGTCATCGCATCTGTCACTCTCCGGACGGCGTCGATGTCGAGATGATCAACATAGTCCTCACCAAGGAATCCCATCGTCTCCGCCCGCGACAGGAATGACACAGCTGCCCTGACGGTCCCCGGGGTATCGAACGGTTCCTCAACGGACTGAATTCGGATTGTTGTCATATTCCGAACTATACCCGATATCAGTCCATCGATGGAAAGGTGAGGAGCTCGATCGGGACGAATTCGGCTGCGGCTCTCGCACGGATCTCTATTCGTCCCAAGCCAATGAGGCTGATTTCCCGCGCAACCTCAACCTGGACGGTGCGAGCCCCCCAGGAACGATCGATGGCGCACACACACTGAATCAGACGGGCCCCGTTGGCAGCTGCGAAACGAGCAGCTTCTGCGGTTGGATCTCCAGCCGAACCGAAAGGATGGAAGGTGACGGGGGCGGCGGCCAACGCCGCCGCATCGGCTGCGGCCTGGGCCCGGCCGTGGAAGGACAGGTATTGCCCGGCCGCGCCGAGCATGACGCCCAGAACGACCAGAAATCCGACCAGCCCCAGGATCACCACCGATACCGAGCCCCGGTCGTTCACCGCTCGACCCGCATCACCGACCGAGCCCGAAGATCAACCCGCAGACCCCCGAAGAGGCCACCTGCCAACCGGTGGGGAAGCAGGACCGTGACCACTGCACTGCTCCCGACCGTTTCGGGTCGCTCGACGGTCACCCGCACCCGGGCGGCCACCACCGGATCGAGCGCATCCTGCACGGCCGCAACGGCCCGGGAAGGATCCGCGACGGTTGCCGCCGTCCTGGCTCCTTCCCGGGCCGCATGCACCAGTTCGTATTGGGTCCGTGCAACCACCGTCACCTCGACAACTGCGAGCAGGACCAGAACCACGACGGGTAGGACGAGGGCAAATTCGACCACGGCCGATCCCTGTTCTCCCCGTCGAACGCTCACTTGGCGAATCCGATGACTTTCTTGAGGACGGTTCCAAACAGACCGCTGAACAGATTCGTATCGCTGATCCAGGCGATCAACGACAGCGCGATCGCCGCGGCAGCCAGGATGACCAGGACGTACTCAACGGTTCCCTGTCCTCTCTCTCGATAGATGATCCGATGCAGCAGATGCATCATCTTTTCTCCTTACGTAGTACCGACGACCGGTCGGTGCGGGGGAAGCGCTGACTTGTCACGAGAGCAGTGGCCCAAGCAATTTCTGCACGGTGGCGACGACCGTCGGACCGAACGTGAGAAGCACGAAACCAGGCAGGATGAGCAAGGCCAGCGGCACCGTGAGCTTGACCGGCAACCGTTGGGCGGCCTCAGCTGCCCGGGCCCGCCGAACTCTCCGATCTTCATCTACGAAGGCGGCCACCGCCCTGATCGACGAAGCGCCGGTTGTTTGCGCCGCGGCGAGCACTGCGAACAACCGCCCGGTCGCACCATCGGCTCCCGAAAGGGCTACTGCCAGGCTCTGATGCCGCGCGGCTCTCAGTACCGAGCGAATTTCACCGGCTTCAACCGGGCCCACCTCACCCGCGGCGAACTCGAGGGCAGCGGCCACCGGCAACCCGGCTGACAAAGCGACGAACAGGACCTGACCGAGATGATCTGGTCGGGGTTCTGCGGAGCGGGAAGACCGGTTTCGCCACGCCCAGAGGCGTGCGACCGCCCATCCGGACGCGACGAGGAGGAGGCTGGCCGGCCGGGCTGCCACGATGGCCGCGCAGATCCCGGCCCCGCAAGCTCGTCGGGCAGGCCAGCGCCCGCGGACCCCCTGATGTACCAATAAGCCGATCACCAACGACCCGAGGTAGGTCATCGCTCGGCCTTTCGCAGCATCACCCACATGGCCCCGACGCCGCCGGCCAGCAACAGCAATCCGACCACCAGCAGGAGCGTCCCCACCGGTCCGACGCTCAGCAGAACTGCGAGCTTCCCACTGATGGCGGCGTACAGCAGGTAGGCCACCGGTAATCCCCCGACGACCCAGGCGCTGACGCGCGCCTGCGCCGTCGCCGTCCGCCGTTCACGGACCAGCGCCGTCTCTTCAGCAGCAAGCAGCGAGAGTGCATCAAAGACATCAGCCGTTCTGCCACCAGTAACTCCAGCGGTCCGCACGGCCGAAGCGGTCAGAGCTCCCAATCGTGGCAAAGCTCGTTCGAGTGCGCGGGCTACCTGCGCCAGGGGCCGGCCGGCGGCGGCTAAACGCACGACCTGATCGAGCTGCAGGTCGACGGCTCGATGCGCGGCGGAGCTGAGGGAATGACGCAGGCTCGAGCCCGCCCGCAATTCGCTTCCCACCGCCCGCAGGTATGTGGCCTCGGCGTCTTCAGCGCCCGCGTCGTTGCGCTGCACAACAAGCACGGACCAGGCCAGAATGGCGGCCAAGGCCCAGACCGGTTGCCACACTGCCAATCCCAGGGCCGCCAATGCAGGCATAGGCGCACCGATCACCAGACCCGCTGCCAACCCCAGGGCTATCACCACGCAGCCACCTCCAGGACTCCGCCGGCTTCGACCCTGGCAATCGTGCACACGCGGCGCTGTTCATCCCGGCGGACTACCTGGACCACGACATCGACCGCGCTCATCAACTGACGTCGCACGGCCTTTTCCGCTACCCGGCGATCTCCGGACATCGCCAGGGTCTCGATCCTCCACAGGGCCTCCTCCGGGCTGTTGGCATGCACCGTGCTCATCGAACCCCGGTGCCCGGTGTTGAGCGCCGAAACGAGGTCGAGTGCTTCAGCACCACGAACCTCTCCCAGGATGATGCGATCCGGACGCAATCGGAGGGCCGATCTGACAAGTTGCTGGAGGGTGATCTCCCCTGCCCCTTCGGCGTTCGCCGGTCGGGCCTCGAGTCGGACTACATGGCCGGACAACTGCAGCTCGGCGGCATCCTCGATCGTCACCACGCGTTCGCCGGGCGCGATCTCGCCGGACAGGACATTGAGGAGCGTGGTCTTCCCGGCGCCGGTTCCACCGGCGACCAGGATGTTGCTCCGCTCCCGAACGGCCTGCGCGAGCATGTCGGCGCCCTCGGCCGGTAGAGCTCCCGTGGCGACCAGCGACTCGAGGTCCGGCACGGCGGGCGTGAAGCGGCGTATGGCGACGACCGGGCCGTCGACCGAAACCGGCGGAACGACCGCGTGGAGTCGGCTGCCATCGGCGAGCCGGGCATCCACGGATGGAGAGGCCCGGTCGAGTCGCAGCCCGAGGGGGGCGATGACCCGTTCAACCGCAGCCACAACGGCAGCAGCATCCAGATAACGGAGAGGAGATCGCTCGAGGCGCCCAGACCGTTCCACCCAAATCTCGTCCGGCCCGTTGACCAATACATCCGAAACGTCCGGGTCGCGAAGCAATGCTTCAATTGGACCGAGCCCAACCAGGGCGTCGGTTACGGCCACGGCCAACTCAGGACCGCCCAACGGTGCTTCTTCGGCGAGCATATCGCGGACCGCCCGGGTCACGGCTTCGCGCTGCAGCGGAACATCGGATTCGACCAATTGGTCGACCAGTCGGTCGATCAACGCCACGGCAACCTCCAGATTTCACGCCACGCCGCCACCCATCGCGAGCGGTGCGCCAGCGTCCCGTTGAGCAGACCGGCCAGGAAAGCCGGCCGGAGCCTCGGCAACACCGGTCCCGGGCCGGGAGGGTTGGTGACGAACCCGGTCCTCTGATAGACACTCAGCGTTTCCGCCTGAGGTGCAAGGATCCCCGGTAGCAAGGGCCACACCGGGACCACCGGAGCCAGACCCTCTGCGTGGCCAGGATTGGCAACCCGCACCACCAGGTGTGGCCAACCGATGACCAGAGCGTCCATCACCTCCCGGGCCTCCACCGCGCCAACTCCGCCGTTACGCAGCACCGCAACCCCGGCACGGCCGGGCACCAGATCTGCTCGACGGGGCCCCTCGACGACGAGGTCCGCCAGCGAAGCCTTCCCCGGATAGGCGGGACCAAGCGGATCGAGGTCGACCACCAGAGCGGTACCTGCAGCAGCCGCCAGGCCTATCGGCGCGACGGCCGACAACAACCCGTCGGCAGCAGTCCAAACGGCGAGGGCAGACATGAACATCCTTTGCAGCGAACAGTCGCAACGTACGGATGAACCCGGGCCGCGCCAACCCCTTGTCAGGGGCTTTTGGATGTGGCATGAATAGAGGTTTGTAGACTCATGACCGGTGAACGACTCAGCAACATCCTCCCCGACGGCCGCAGCCTTCTTCGACCTGGACAAGACGATCATCGCCAAGTCGTCGGCCCTGGCGTTCGGCCGTCCCCTCTATCAGGCCGGGTTCCTGAACCGGCGGTCCCTCCTCAAAGCGGGCATCGCGCAGATCAGCTACATGACATTCGGCGCCGACCACGCCCAAATGGAGCGGGCCCGCGAAGAGATGCTCGAGATGACCAAGGGATGGGACAAGGTGGCCGTCGAGGAACTCGTTCGCGAGATCGTCGACGAGGTGGTCTCTCCGCTCGTGTACGCAGAGGCACTTGCCTTGATCGACGAGCACCGCAGGGTTGGGCGCAAGGTCGTGATCATCTCATCGAGCCCGGAGGAGATCGTCAAGCCGCTGGCGCGCTACCTCGGGGTTGATCATGTGATTGCTACCCGGGCCGAGATCGACGGGGAGGGCCGGTATACAGGAGCGATGGAGTTCTACGCATACGCCGAGGGGAAGGCGGAAGCGATTTACGAGCTGGCCGCGGCTGAGGGTCTGGCGTTGCCCGATTCATTCGCATACTCGGACAGCGTGACGGACCTACCCATGTTGGAGACGGTCGGTCATCCGGTGGTGGTCAACCCGGACAAGGAACTAGCCCAGATCGCCACGGAGCGCGACTGGCAGACCATGGACTTCGAGCGACCGGTGACGATTCGCACCCGCCTGGCCACGCTGCCCAAGCCGGTGCCCTTGATCTCCGGAGCCGCTCTGGCCGGGGCGGTTGCTGGTGCCGTGGTGCTGTGGATCCTCCGAACGCGACAACGCAGTTGGTAAGTGGTCGGGCGCGGGTGACCGAGGATTCTTGACTGATGGCAGCCGTCTCAGGTGCCCGGCAGAGCCCGGAGATAGCGAACCGCCATCATGGCTTGCGTCCCGATGACCATCCGCTGCTCGGCACCGTCGACAAACCACCCACCCCGTTCGTAGAAGTGTCGCGCCCGAAGGTTCTCTCGCAGGACCCACAAGCTGGCGTCGTGATACTCGTCCGCCAGGAAGCGATCCTCGGCGGCGAGCAGGAGATCCCTTCCCAAGCCCCGGCCCCAGCGTTCCGGGTCCACATACATCGCGTACAACTCCCCCGCTCCCGGAACCCGGCGATCGTCGTCATCACAATGACCTGTCGTAACGAACCCGGATACTTCTCCCGGCTCCTCCGCAACCAGGATTGCCCAGCGGGGTGGAACCCGGGCGAGCCGAGACTCCCACCAATCGAGCCGGGTTGTTGCCGTGAGCCCCTCGAGAACCGCCTCAGAAAGCAAGCCGCGATAGGCGGCCTTCCAGGAGAACGCATGGATCTCCGCCAGGCGTCCGGCATCCGCCGGTCGGGCGTTCCGAATATGGGCCACCGCCCGAGCGTACGGGAACGAACCACGCCGTGGGAGTTGTTCCGAGTGTCCTGCGCTGCGACGCGGAAACCCCGATAGCTCCACCACGAGTCGGCTCCAACTACCGGCGCCTTTCGATCGCCAGCGCCGTCTCCACTTTTGGGGATGGAGTGGCCGGAGTCGCTTATCCCTGGCTGGCCTCCGCCATCACCCGCGACCCTATTCAGATCGCCCTCATCGGTGTGGCAAACCGCCTGCCGTGGCTGCTCTTCTCGCTCCCGGCGGGCGTATTGACCGACCGGTTCGATCGCCGCAAGATCGTGGCTTCCATGGACGCGTTCCGGTTCCTCCTCACCCTGGTCGTCTGCCTCGTCGTTTTCGCGGGTCGAGCCGGGCTGGCCACCCCCCAGGACATCGGCGCAGGAACCGTCACCCCATCGCCAAACGCAACCCCCTTGCTGGTGTTGCTCTACACAACATCGCTGCTCTTCGGGTTCGCCGAGGTCCTCAGCGACAACGCAGCCCAAACGCTCATGCCCGGCATCGTCGATCGGCAACACCTCGAAACCGCCAACGGGCGGCTGTGGAGAGCCGAGATGGTGATGAACTCGTTTGTCGGTCCTCCGGTGGGCGGCCTGTTGATCGCGGCCGGTTTTGCTCTGCCGTTCTTCATCGACGCAGGAACGTTCCGAGCCCTGATCTTTTTGATCGCCGGATCGTTTCGACCGGCGGGTTCCGGCACAGCAAGCCCGCCTCAACAACGGCCAGATCGAGTCGGCTCGCCGGACGGTCGACGCCGCCGGGTCTCAGGAAGGTTGAGCATCTTCGGGATCCGGGTTGGCCGGCTTCCGGACGGCCCGCCGGGGTGCGGCGTGTTTCCCCCTGGCCCGTTCTCCCATCGCCCAGAACGCCAGCAAGGCGAGGGCCATCGCGGCCAGGGCTGCAGCACCCCATCCCCAGCGCCGCGTGGTCGGGGACAGCGGCTGGTTACCGTCGCCGGCATCCACCTCGACGACCGTCCCCATGCCGATCAAAGCCGGATCGAGGCCAAGCTCGAGCAGGGTGGTCGGCTCCGATACCTCTCCCGCTCCGTCGGCGTAGACCACGTCGAAGACGACAACAAAGTTCATCAGGTCCAGCTCGGTGATGCCCGCCCACGTACCGCCGCCCCGATTCCCGAGGCTGATGGTTTCCTGGTCCTGACCAGGGTCCACGATGTGGACGACGACGGCGGCCGGAGTACCTCCGACCACGACCGCAAACTCGACCTGCAGGCGATCGCCGCTCAGGGCGCCCTTGACGGTTGCTTCCCCGAAGGGACCGCCCAGCACAATGAGAGCCATCAAGGCTGCCAGGACATGAACCATTCGGCGACTGTACAGGCTCTTCGCAGAGCCATGAGACTATTGAACCAAAAGCCGAACCCGCTACGCTCTGGCGCTCACGAATGGAGGGTCCCATGACGGAGCCCAGGACGATGTTTGACAAAGTGTGGGATAGCCATGTCGTGCGCCGGGCACCCGGTGAACCGGACCTACTGTACGTCGACCTGCATCTGGTCCACGAGGTGACCTCCCCGCAAGCTTTCGCGGGGCTTCGACTGGCCGGCCGTCGGGTCCGGCGACCCGGACTGAGCCTCGCCACCATCGATCACGGCGTCCCGACCACCGACCGCCACCTGGGGATCACCGACCCACTGTCCCGCACCCAGATCGACGCGCTCATTCGAAACTGCGAGGAGTTCGGGATCACCCTCTACGGCATCGACGATCCCCGCCAGGGGATTGTGCACGTCATCGGACCCGAGCAAGGCATCACCCAGCCGGGCATGACCATCGTGTGTGGCGATAGTCACACGGCTACCCACGGGGCGTTCGGTGCGTTGGCGTTCGGCATCGGGACTTCGGAGGTTGAGCACGTCCTGGCGGCTCAGACCCTGCCGCAGACCAAACCCAGGAGCATGGCCGTGACCATCAACGGAACCCTGCCGCCCGGTATCACCGCGAAGGACATCATCCTCGGGATCATCGCCGAGATCGGGGTGGCGGGAGGCGTAGGGCATGTGATCGAGTACCGGGGAGAGGCCATCCACTCCCTGTCGATGGCGGGTCGCATGACGATCTGCAACATGTCGATCGAAGCAGGTGCACGGGCGGGAATGATCGCACCAGACGAAACGACCTTCGCCTACCTCCAGGGGCGGCCGCACGCTCCGCAGGGTAAGGATTGGGACGCTGCGGTTCAGGCATGGCGACAACTGCCGACCGACCCGGATGCCGCTTTCGACGCGGAGATCCGCATCGAGGCCGCCGACCTCTCCCCGTATGTCTCCTGGGGCACGAATCCCGCCCAAACCCTGCCGGTCACCGGAGCGGTACCCTCGCCCGACTCGTTCGAGGACCCACACGACCGCGACGCAACCAGCCGGGCACTGGAGTACATGGGCCTCGTACCCGGAACCCCCATCACGGACATCACCCTGGACCGGGTTTTCATTGGCTCGTGCACCAACGCCCGGATCGAAGATCTCCGTGAAGCCGCCAGGGTCGTGGCAGGGAAGAAGGTGCATGCCTCGGTGGGGGCGATGGTGGTGCCCGGATCGGGGCTTGTGAAACTCCAGGCTGAGGAGGAAGGCCTCGATCGGATCTTTACGGAAGCCGGGTTCGAGTGGCGCGAGGCGGGTTGTTCGATGTGCCTCGGCATGAACCCGGACATTCTGGCGCCGGGAGAGCGATGTGCTTCCACCTCAAATCGGAACTTTGAGGGGCGGCAGGGCAAGGACGGTCGCACCCATCTCGTCAGCCCGCCGATGGCAGCGGCAGCCGCCATCGCGGGCCACTTCGTCGACATACGCGAATGGGAGGTGTGAGACATGGAGCCGATCATCTCGCTCCGGGCGACGATGGCCCCGCTTGCCCGGGCCGACATCGACACCGACCAGATCATGCCCAAGCAATTCCTCAAGCGGGTGGAACGGACCGGCTACGGCGAGTTCCTCTTCTTCGACTGGAGCCGGACTCCGAGCGGGGAGCTCGATCCCAACTTCGTGCTCAACAAACCGGAATACCGCAACGCTGGCATTCTGGTGACGGGCCGCAACTTCGGTAGCGGGTCCTCCCGCGAGCATGCCCCCTGGGGATTGCAGGACTGGGGTTTCCGGGCCATCGTGGCGCCCTCGTTCGCCGATATCTTCAAGACGAACTGCACCAAGATCGGTCTGCTGCCGGTCGAGCTCTCCCCCAAGGAAGTCATCTGGTTGACCGAACTCGCCCAGGAACGCCCGGGGGCGGAGGTCGAGATCGACTTGACCGAACAGGCGGTGACGGCTGAAGGGTTCGCGGCCACCTTCGACATCGATCCGTACATCAAGCACCGTCTCCTGCACGGCCTCGACGACATCGAGATCACCCTGCAACACGCAGCCGAGATCAACGACTTCGAGCAACGGCGTCCGGAATATCTACCCACCCTCGGGTGAGCAAGAAGGCTCCGGGTGGATGACCGTATCGCTCGAGCACGGCAGTGGTGCAGCACTTCGAACAAAGGGAACCGATCCTGAGATCCAATCCCTCATCACTGTTGTGCATCACACTCGGTCTTGACTTACGCTAGCGTAAAGGTAACCATAATCCTGGTTGACTTACGCTGGCGCAAGGAGTTGGTGATGAGCCTCGAAGAATGGATCACGACTCGAGAAGCCGCTGAAAGACTTGGCGTAACGACTGCCCGCATCCGTCAAATGGTGGCTGAAGACCAGATCGATGCCAGGAAAATGGGCAGTAAGTATCGAGGTCAATGGCAAATCAATGCCGGTGAAGTAGAACAACGCATCCACACAAAAGGACGGACAGAAACCATGCGCGTCAAGAACCGAATGACCCCCAATCCGATCGTTGCCAGCCCGAAAACCAATTACAACCAGGCTCTGCGGTTGATGCAACAGAACGAAATCAAACACCTGCCCATTGTTGATAGTCATGGCAAGTTGGTCGGCATCGTCACGCAGGGCGACATGCACCGGACCGAACCCTCCCCGGTGACCACGCTCAGCGTTTTTGAGATGGCGTCACTGCTCGAAAAGGTCACGATGGAAAAGATCATGACCAGTCCCGTGGTTGCCGTGGATGAATCTTGTGTCATTACCAATGCCGCCAGCTTCATGCTTGCGAACGAAGTGACCTGTTTGCCGGTCATGCGCGAGGCGAAATTGGTCGGCATTATCACCGATGCAGATATCTTCAAGACTTTTGTGGAAATCACCGGCGGCACCCAATCCGGATCGCGCATCGAAGCCCGGATGCCCAATCAAAAGGGACGATTGGCTCCCTTTATCCAGGCGCTTTCGGACGCCGACAGCTATATCGTCTCGGTGGCGATCTCCTATGAGGAGAGCGGCGACTACGGCTATGTCGACGTCAAGGAGCGGGGCGGGGACGAAGCCAAGATTCGCGCCGCGTTGGACGAATTCGATGGGGTTGAGATCATCGCTTTCCGCCCCAGCGATCATGACAAAGTCCTGAAATTCGGCAAGTAGTCACACCAGAACAGTTCAGACCCATAGGCACCCCGGATACAGGACACCTACGTGGGCTCATGCCTGCGAGGGAACTCAGACCGAATGGTGCGGGCCACCGGCACCTCGTTCCGCCAAGACTTCTAACAGGACGTCGGGCGTGTCGCTCATCAGCCCATCCACGCCGAGATCGAGCAACCGGTGCATCTCGGAAGGCTCGTTGACGGTCCACACATGCACGTGCTTGCCGACCTGATGGGCGGCACGCACGAACCGGCGATCAACCACCGTGAGGTTGTTATGGGTTATCGGCACCTGCAATGCGTCGGCCTTGATAGGAAACCCGATCCCGATCCGACTGAACAGCCAGAACAGCAAGGTTTCGTGCTGAGGGCTCGACGTCGGAACGCGGCCGGAGGACAGACGCCTGACTTCCTTGATCCAATCGTCGGCATAACCCCCGACCATCACTCGCGCCCACAGATCGTGGTGTTCGATGAACCGCACCAGCGGATCCGCCAACCCGGCCTGTTTCAACTCCAGGGTGAACGATGCATCGGGCAGCTCCTCCAGTAGCTCCTCGAGGGTCGGGATGGTGACGCCCTGACCGCGATAGGGCCACCCCCGGTCCGACCCGAAACGGAAGGCGGCATCGAAGGCCTGCAGCTCAGCGGCCGTGTAGTCGCTGATCGGACCGGATCCGTCGGTGGTCCGATCGATGGTGTCATCGTGGAAAACCATCAGAACGCCGTCGGCCGAAAGGCGCAGATCGGTTTCGAAACACCGGAAACCGAGATCTGCGGACTTGCGGAAGGCCAGAAGGGTATTTTCCGGCCACCGCAGCCGCCCACCCCTGTGGGCAAAGGCGATCGGATGTTCGCCTGCGAATGGGTCGACTCGTTTCACCACATCGAGTCTATTGATCGGTGGATACTGAGGCCCGGCCGAGTTTCAGCACTAACCTCCTCGAACCCCTCCCGAAGGTGCCCGCCCTGTCCAGTTTCCTGGCCGTGCTGTCGGCCGCCTCTTTTGGCGTAGGCGATTTCCTTGGCGGCCTCGCCTCGCGTCGCTCCAGCCCCATGCGCGTGGTTGGAGTCTCCCAGCTCTACGGATTGGCCTTGATCCTCTTGCTCGTCCCGGCGTTTCCGCCCGACACCTACTCCGTCGGGGACTTCGCGTGGGGGGCGGCGGCCGGAATCAGCGGCGGCGCAGGCCTGGTTGCTCTCTATCGCGGTCTGGCGCGAGCCCGAATGGGTGTCGTTGCCCCGGTTACAGCCGGCATTGGGGCGATGGTGCCGGCCCTGTTTGGGCTGCTCACCGGCGATCGGCCTTCGGTTGTCGCTTCGGCCGGTGTGGTCACAGCCCTGCTCGCCATCTTCATCGTGAGCCGGGCCCCCCATGAACAGGATGCGACGCTCGCTACCGGATGGATGGGTTCGCGCGGGCTCCCTGAGGCGATGGTGGCCGGAGTCGGCTTCGGGGCGTTCTTCATCTTCCTGGCGAACACATCTCCCTCCAGCGGGGTTTGGCCGCTGGTCGGTGCCCGGCTTGGATCCCTTGCCTTGGTCTGGCTGCTCCTGGTGGCGCTTCCCGGGACGGTTTCCATTCGGACCGAGACCACCCCGCTGATCGTGGGGGCCGGCCTGCTCGATATTGTCGCCAACGCGCTCTACCTCTATGCCGCTCGCGGGGGTCTGCTGACGATCGTCGCGGTCCTTGCGTCGCTCTACCCGGCCGTCACGGTGTTGTTGGCCAGGGTGGTCCTGCGCGAGCGCCTCAGCCGATCCCAGGTGGGCGGCGTACTTCTCGCCGTTGCCGGGATCGGTCTGATGGCGGCAGGATGACGAACTCGCGCCGAGTCACACCACCGCGTTACCGTGGACGGTCATGCCAGAGCCACCAGTCCTCGAACAGATTGAGCAGCTGGCCGACCTCCTGACCGAAGGTTCGGTGAAGGCCGCCGCCGACCTCCTCGCGCATCTGCGCAATCGTTGGAGACACGAAAGCATCGCGTTCACACCTGAACTGGTGCGGGCCCTCCAGGACCACGCAACCGCGGTCAACCGCGCACAGATCGGCGAAGTCGACGACATGTTGAAGGAAACATTCGGCTACTCGTCCTTCCGCCCCGGCCAGCGAGAGATCATCGAAGCCGCCATTTCCGGTCAGGACTGCATCGGCATCATGCCAACCGGCGCAGGCAAGTCACTCACCTACCAACTAGCGGCTCGAGTATTGGGCGGAACCTCCTTGGTGATCTCGCCGCTCATCGCGCTCATGAAGGATCAAGTGGACGCCCTCGAGGAGATGGGCATGCGGGCCACCTTCCTCAATTCGAGCCTGACCACCGCGGAGCGGGCCGACCGGACGGAGCGGATGCGCAACGGCGGGTACGAGCTGATCTACGCCGCCCCGGAAGGACTCGAAGCGTCGGTTGGGGCGGCGCTGGCCTCCGTGGACCTCAGCCTGATCGCCGTTGATGAGGCTCACTGCATCTCGCAGTGGGGTCACGACTTCCGGCCGGCCTACCGCAAACTCGCCGGCCTCAAAGCGCGGTTCGGAGTCCCGGTCCTCGCGTTGACCGCAACCGCCACCTCCGAGGTGGTGCGCGACATTGAGGACCAGCTGGGTCTCTCGAACCCGTTGCAGTTTCGCGGGTCATTCTTTCGGCCCAACCTCAAGATCAGCGTGTTCAAGAAGGGCGACCACGACGGGCGGCGGATCAAGGTGCGAGAGTCGATCGGCAAGCTGTGCCTGGCCCGCCGGGGCGAAAGCGGCATCGTCTACACACTCTCGCGGGCCTCAGCCGAATCCACTGCGGAATACCTCACCAAGCTCGGAATCCGGGCCCTCCCCTATCACGCCGGCTTGAGCTCCGAGGATCGCACCGTGACCCAGGATGCCTTCATCCGGGATGATGTCGACGTCGTGTGCGCAACGGTGGCGTTCGGAATGGGGATCGACAAGTCGAATGTTCGCTACGTGATCCATCGCGATATGCCCAAGTCGATCGAGGGGTACTACCAGGAGATCGGTCGGGCCGGGCGGGATGGTGTCGACAGCGACTGCATCCTGTTCTACTCGTGGGCGGATGTGCTGAACCTGGAGAGGATGGTGGGCGGAGGTGGAGTCGCCGAGTCCCATCGCCGCCAGATTCGCGGCATGTACAACTGGGCCGACGGCGCCGCCTGCCGCCACCAGACGGTTGCCCGCTATTTCGGCGAAGCCATGGATCGTTGCCAGGGCTCGTGCGATTTCTGCACCGGGACCGACCTGCTGGCCGGCCTCACGGCCAAGTCCCCCAAGCCGACCCTCGCCACGGGCCCCCCGGCCAAGACATCGCCTCTCTTTGAAGAGCTCAAGGCTCTGCGACGCAATCTGGCCGACGCCAAAGGAGTGCCGGCCTACGTCGTATTCAGCGACGCCACCCTCATCGCCATGGCCACCGCCAGACCTCGAGACGAAGCTGAGCTGCTGAACGTGAGCGGCGTCGGTCCGAAGAAACTGGAAACGTACGGCGAAGCATTCCTCGAGGTCTTGCGAGCAGCCGAGTAGCTCGTCAGCCTTCCGTCGTCGATCCTCGGTTCTCCGGGGATGTCTCCGAACTCGCCCCCACAACCACGATTCCGTCCTTGATGACCTTCCAGACGAGATTTGATCCGGGCCGGTACGGGATATGAACGAAGGAAGGCGCGTCGAGAATCACGAGATCTGCGACCGACCCGGGCCCGATCCACCCTTTGTCGGGTTCTTCGAGTGCGAACGCCCCGCCTCGCGTGGCGGCCCACAGGGCCTCGGACGGTGACAGCCCCGCTTCGAGAGCGGCAACCGCAACGACGAGCTGCATGCTCTCGACATAGGAGGTGCCGGGGTTGCAGTCTGTAGCGATCGCCACTTTCGCGCCCGCATCCCAGAGCAGCCGCGCCGGTGCCTGCGCGGCTCCCATGGAGAACGAAGCCAGAGGCAACAGCGTCGCTACGGTGCCGGCCGCCGCTAGGGCTGCGGCTCCCCCGGCATCGATGTGGTCAAGATGATCGGCCGATACCGCGCCCACTTCGGCGGCCAGCCGGGCTGCTCCCGTGGAGGCCAGCTGCTCGGCATGAAGTCTCGGCTTCAACCCGTAGCGCTTGCCTGCCTCCAGAACCCGTCGCGCTTCGGCAACGGTGAACGCTCCCCGGTCGCAGAACACATCGCAGTACCGGGCCAGAGGCGCCAGCAACGGCAGCATCTCCTCTTCGACCAGCCGGAGGTAGCCCTCGCGATCATCGGCAAACTCAGGCGGCACGACGTGTGCACCGAGCACGGTGGCCACCGTGTCGATCGGAACCAGCTTTCCGAGGGCGCTAGCTGCTTCCAGCATTCGCAGCTCGGTGGGAACATCGAGGCCGTAGCCAGACTTGATTTCCACGGTGGTCGTCCCGTGGGCCAGCATCCGTTCGACCCGCGACCTGGCGCTGTCGACCAGGCCGACCGCCGCCGTTTCCCGTACCGAGCTACGAGTAGCCCGGACCGTCGCCTGAATTCCACCCCCGGCGGCCAGAATCGACTCGTAGGACTCTCCGGCAAGACGTCGGGCGAACTCATCGCCGCGTTCGCCCGCGAACACAACGTGGGTGTGAGAGTCGACGAAACCCGGCATCACGGCACGACCATCACAGGCAAGATCGGGCAGGTCGAAATACTCGTCGGGCAGATCCTTCAGGGGCCCGGCCCAGGCCACCCGGCCGTTGAGAATGGCGACTGCGGCGTCCTCCACGATCCCGAGCAAGCCTGCCCCGACGCGACTCGAGTCGTTGGTGACGAGTTCGCCGATACCGCGCAGGATAAGGTCGGAGGGTTCGATCATGTCTCGAGCATCGGGATGCGCACGCCCCGCTCCGCAGCCACGTCGATGGCCCGCTGATATCCAGCGTCGGCGTGGCGCATGACTCCGGTTCCGGGATCGTTCGTCAAGACCCGTTCGAGACGGAGGGCGGCATTGGCCGTCCCATCGGCGACTACCTGGGCTCCAGCGTGAATCGATTTGCCGATACCAACCCCACCCCCGTGATGGACGGCGACCCAGGCTGCCCCCGACGCAGTGTTGAGCAGCGCATTCAAGATGGGCCAGTCGGCGATCGCGTCCGACCCGTCTGCCATGGCTTCGGTCTCTCGATACGGGGAGGCCACCGAGCCGGAGTCGAGATGGTCCCGGCCGATGACGATGGGCGCTGAGACCCGACCGGATTGCACCAGGTCGTTGAAAGCCAAACCGGCCCTTTCGCGCTCGCCGTAACCCAGCCAGCAGATTCGAGCGGGGAGACCCTGAAACTCGACCCGCTCGGCGGCCAAACGCATCCAGCGTTGCAAGCCGCGATTGTCGGGAAACAGGTCGACAACCGCCCTATCGGTGGCGGCGATGTCGGCCGGATCGCCCGAAAGAGCCATCCAGCGGAACGGGCCCATCCCTTCGCACATCAATGGCCGCAGGTAGGCGGGCATGAATCCTGGATAGGCGAAGGCGTCCTCGAAACCCCCCTGAATCGCTTCACCCCGCAGGTTGTTCCCGTAATCGAAGACCTCGGCCCCGGCCGTAAGAAAACCGACCATGGCGCGGCAATGAACCGCCATCGAGGCGCGGGCCTCCTCAACATAACGCTGCGGGTCTTTGACCCGCAGCGTCGCAGCCTCCTGCATGTCGTAACCCTGCGGGACATAGCCGTTGAGCGGATCGTGAGCCGAGGTCTGATCGGTCACGATGTCGATCTCAACACCGCGTCGCAGTAGCTCCCCGAACATGTCGGCGGCGTTGCCGCAAACGCCGATCGAGAGAGCCCGGCCGTCCCGCTTCGCGGCCATGGCCAGCTCGACGGCCTGGTCGAGACTGTCTGCTGCTTCATCGAGATACTTCGTCTCGAGTCTGCGCTGGATCCGGGTGGGATCCACCTCGACGACCAGGGCGACGCCATCGTTCATCGTGACGGCCAGCGGCTGAGCGCCACCCATTCCACCTAATCCACCGGTCAGGGTGATCGTCCCGGCCAGTGTCCCGCCAAACTTCTGCTCAGCGATCGCTGCGAAGGTTTGGAAAGTGCCTTGCAGGATGCCCTGGGTGCCAATGTAGATCCACGAACCGGCCGTCATCTGCCCGTACATGATCAGACCGGCCGCCTCCAGCTCCCAGAACTTCTCCCAGGTCGCCCAGTCGGGAACCAGCAGGCTGTTGGCGATCAGTACCCGGGGGGCCATCTCATGAGTGCCGAACACGCCAACCGGCTTGCCGGACTGGACAAGGAGGGTTTCGTCGTTCTCGAGGTTTTGCAGGCTCCGCACGATGGCGTCGAAAGCCTCCCAGGAACGTGCCGCTTTCCCACGCCCGCCGTACACGACCAACTCGTCGGGGTTCTCGGCCACCTCGGGATCAAGGTTGTTCATGAGACAGCGCAGGGCCGCCTCCTGCAGCCAGCCCTTGGTTTGCAGTTGGGTTCCCCTCGGGGCGCGCACCGGCCGGGGACCGGACATCAATACCTCCGTGATCGTGACAGTGCTGAGGCTACCGATCGAACCAGGATTCGGTCGTCCAACGAACCCGGACCGCCCGGCTAATCGTTGCGGCCGGTTCGCACGTCCGGCGCTCCGAGCCGGGCCGCATCGGCGGTCTGATCGTCCCGTTGCTCTTGTGATTCGCGTTCAGCGGCCACCCTCGCCAGGTAGTGATCGATCTCCCGGGTGATAGTTTCTTCGCTCCACCCCAGAACCTCGCCCATGAGCCGGGCCGTCGGTTCGGCGGCGGCGACTCCCCTATCCCACGTCTCAATGGAGATCCGGGTGCGCCGGGTAAGGGCATCGTCGAGGTGCAGTGCCCCCTCATGTGACGTGGCGTAGAGAATCTCGGCCGCCAGATAGTCCTCTCCCCCGACGAGCGGCTTGCCCAGTTCGGGACGAGCGCGGATCAGGTCGAGGATCTCCAGAACCAAAGAACCGTACCGGCCCAGCAGATGCTCGATCCGGGCCGTATGCAGACCCGACTCTTCGGCAAGTTCGTCGCGCTGGTTCCACAGCGCTCGGTATCCTTCGGCCCCTACCAGAGGGGTCTCGGCCGTCACCGCCGCCGGTACTTTGCCGTCGAGATTGGCGGCGACCATATCAACGGCATCTTCGGCCATGACCCGGTACGTGGTGTATTTACCTCCGGCTACCGAGATCAGTCCTGGCACTGCCTGGGATACTGCATGCTCTCTGCTCAAACGGCTGGTGGCATCGGACTCTCCCTGGAGAAGCGGTCGTAAGCCCGGCGTACACGCCCTCAATGTCTTCGTGGCGGAGCGGTTCCTTCAAGACGGTGTTGACATGTTCGAGCAGATAGTCGATATCGGCGCGGCTGGCCGCCGGATGAGCGAGATCGAGGTTCCACTCCGTGTCGGTTGTGCCGATGATCCAGTGGCGACCCCAGGGGATCACAAAGAGGACGCTCTTCTCCGTTCGCAAGATCATGCCGGTGTCTGCATGGATCCGATCCCGCGGCACCACCAGGTGAATGCCCTTCGACGCGGTTACGTGGATGCGACCGCGCCCGGCCTTCTCCTGAACTTGGTCGGTCCACACGCCCGTCGTGTTGACGACCTGTTTGCGCGGATCACGAACTCGTCGCCCAGCTCCAGGTCGCGCACCTGCACTCCAACAACTCGATCGCCTTCTCGCTCAAACCCGACGGCGCGCACGCTGGGAACCAGCGCCGCACCGTATTTCGATGCGGTGCGGGAAACCATCATGGTGTGGCGGGCATCATCGACCAGGGCATCGGAATAGACGATGGCACCGACCAGGGTGTCTCTCCGTAGCGCCGGAGCCATCCGCAGAGCCTTGCTGCGGCTCAGATGCCGGTGGCCGGGCAGCGGATTGTTGCCCAGAGCCGCCAGCAGGTCGTAGGTCGCCACTCCGGCCCCTACATAGGCGCGTTCCCACACGGGATGCTGCAGCGGATACAGGAACCTGATCGGGGAGGCGAGGTGGGGACAGAGCAGGTTGAGCATCAGGTTGCGCTCATGGAGAGCTTCCATCACCAGCTTGAAATTGAACTGCTCCAAATAGCGCAATCCCCCGTGGAACAATTTGGACGAGCGACTGGAAGTCCCGGAGGCGTAGTCACGCTGCTCGACGAGCGCTACCGACAACCCTCGAGTGGCTGCGTCGAGGGCTGTGCCTGCTCCGGTGACTCCCGCTCCGATCACGACCACATCAAACGGCTCCGACTTCATGCGCTGAAGATCGTGTGTCCGCTGTTCGGGGCCTAGTCCGGCGGGTGTTGACCTGCCCGGCATCGTGCACCTCCGGCAGCCTGGCTACTCGTTTCTACCCGAGTATCGTAGGGCCCTCGAAGCCCTCGCAAAACGAGACCTGATGCTGCCTTTCGACGACTATCCGCATCGCAGATTCAACCCTCTGACAGGCACATGGACCCTGGTGGGTGAACGGACAACCAAACGACCCTGTTCCGGGAAGCTCGACCCGGTTCACTATCTGCGGACCGAGAAGTGATCGGCGCCAGGACGATTGAGGCCTTTCGGGAGCACTTCGGGGCCGAACCCGATCTGCTGATCCGATCACCGGGCCGGGTGAACTTGATCGGTGAACACACCGACTACAACGACGGGTTTGTGCTGCCCATGGCCATCGAGCGGGCACTGTGGATTGCCTTGCGAGCCCGACCCGACGACACGGTAAGGATCTGGTCTGGATTGGCAGACCAGTGGGCGGAATTCTCACTTTCGGCGCTGGCCCACTCCGGCGGGTGGAGCGAATACGTGAAGGGCGTAGCCAACGAACTACAGGGAACCGGCCAGGAACTGAGGGGATGGGAAGGCGCCATTCTCAGCGACATTCCCACCGGCGCCGGTCTGTCCTCGTCGGCCGCGCTCGAGCTGGGGGCGGCGCGGGCATTTTCGGAGGTTTCGCCGTTTGTCTGGGACCCGGTGGACATGGCCGTCATCTGCCAGCGTGCGGAGAACAATTGGGTCGGAATGAAGTGCGGGATCATGGATCAGCTGATCTGCGCCGCAGGCCACCAGGACCAGGCGTTGCTCATCGATTGCCGGGCCCTCACCTGGACGCCGGCCACGGTCCCTGCCGGGGCGATGGTGATCGTGCTCGATACCTCCACACGTCGAGAACTGGTTGGATCCGCGTACAACAACCGGGTGGCCGCCTGTGAAGAAGCCGCTGCCGCTTTCGGGGTCCCGGCATTGCGCGATCTCGACTGGGACACCCTCAGCAATGGACACGACCGACTGGACCCGGTCACGTTCCGACGAGCCCGGCACGTGGTACTCGAGAATGCCCGGACCCTCGCCATGGCCGGCGCCCTCAATCGGGGCAACTTGACCGAAGCCGGCGAGTTGATGCAGGCCAGCCACGACAGCATGCGCGACGACTTCGAGATCTCCTCGGCGGCGCTGGATGCGATGGTCGAAGCTGCCATGGCCTCCCCCGATTGCTACGGTGCGCGCATGACCGGTGGTGGCTTCGGCGGCTCGTGCGTGGCGCTGGTCGCGACCGATCGCATCGACAGTTTCGTCTCGGAAACCCTGGCCCGGTACGAGGCCAACACCGGATTGCGGGGCGAGGCGATCCCTACTCGCCCGACAGATGGCACCTCATCCCGGTCGCTGCCGCGGTAGCTCGCACCCTGCAGTTAGTTGAGCGGCCCGACGACACTCTGCGCAGCTTCCAGCAACTCGCCGCTTCTCACCAGACCGGCCACCGTCTCTATCTCCGCGGAAAGCGGCCGATCGTCCTCGAGGGGTGGGACCAGGGTGCGAATCAGATCGACCGCAGCCGCGCAGGCCGGTGAGGATCGCAGCGGCATCCGGTACCCGATCCCCTGCACCGCACAAAGGATCTCGAGCGCCACCACCGTCGCCGCGTTGTCGAGCACCTCGGTGAGTTTCAGCCCGGCGCCCCAGCCCATCGAAACATGGTCTTCCTGACTGCCCGAGGTCGGAATGCTCTCGACACTGGCCGGATGCGACAGCACCCGATTCTCGGCTACCAGCGCCGCGGCCGTGTACTGGGTCAGCATGTAGCCGCTATTCACGCCCGGATGCGGGGAAAGGAAGGCTGGAAGGCCGGCCGAGTGTTGCGGGTCGAGCATGCGATCGATCCGGCGTTCGGAAATACTCGACAGTTCTGTGATGGCGATAGCCATGGTGTCCATGGCCAGCGCCAGGGGCTGGCCGTGGAAGTTCCCCCCGGAAATGACCTCGCCGGTTTCGGCCAGGACGATCGGATTGTCGACCACGCTGCCGAGTTCCCGTCCGAACACCCCTTCTGCGTAGGTCAGTGCGTCCCGGCAGGCACCGTGCACCTGGGGAGCACACCGCAGGCTGTAGGCATCCTGAACGGCGTGTATGAAATCATCGCGATGACTCTCCACGATCTCGGAACCGGCCAGCAACTTCCGGATATTCTCGGCCGAGGCCAACTGCCCCGGATGTGGTCTCAGCTCATGGATCTCGGCCCGGAAAGGCCGGGCACTGCCGAGCAGCGCCTCGATGGACAAGGCGCAGGCGAGGTCGGCGGCTTTGCCGACGCGCCGGGCCAGGTGGGCGGCCAGGCTTCCCAGCGCCAGCATCCCTTCCGTTCCGTTGAGCAGGCTCAGGCCTTCTTTGGCCCGCAGCTTGATCGGGGCCATGCCGTGAGCCGTCAGTACCGAAGCAGCTTCCCGGGGGACTCCCCCATCTTGCAGCTGCCCTTCGCCAATCAACGGAAGGGCCAGGTGGGCGAAAGGGGCCAGGTCACCCGACGCGCCGACGGACCCGCGCGACGGAACGACGGGCAGCAAGTCTTCGCGGAGGAAGTCGATGTAACGCTCGACCAGGACCGGTCGGACACCGGAGTAGCCCTGAGCCAGCGTGCGGGCCCGGAGCAGCAGCATTGCCCGGACGACCGGATCGGGCAAGGGAGCACCAACCCCGGCCGCGTGGCTCCTGAGCAGGCTGATCTGGAGGCGCTCGGCTTGCGCTGGTTCAATGTGGGTGTTGGCGAGAGCCCCGAATCCGGTCGTGACTCCGTACACCACCCGATCCTCAGCGACCACCCGCTCGATGACCTCGCGGGCCGGCGCCATTCGCTCCCACACTTTGTGATCAACCACTACCTCGGCACGGCGCTCCGCAACGGCGGCCACATCGTCGATCGACAGCGCCCCACCATCAATTACCACCAGGTACGTCATCCGCTTCCTCTCGACCAGGTCAGGCTACCTGCGGAAACCAGCCGGCATGAGATTCGGACAATGGGCCCTTGCAGCGACTGCTGTGCTAGACCATGCTGAAGCTACGACGAACAGAACTACCCGCACGGAAAGGACCGATACCTATGGAGCATGAAGTCCGGGAAGGTGCTCGACGGCGGAGGGCTCCTCTCCGTGAGGCTGCCTCTGATCTCGAGCTCGCTATTTCTGCCCCGGTTGGGACCGGTACGATCTGGCGCGACCGGGTGCGTGAGTCGCTGGCCCGTGTGCAGGTAGCCCTGAAACAACACATCCAGGACACGGAAGGACCTGCCGGGCTCTACGGACAGCTGCAGAACGATGCCCCCCGCCTGAGCACGCTGGTCAAGTTACTTGCCAAGGAACACACCGTGATGAAGGGTGATATCAACGGTGTCCTGAGCACCCTCGAAGAGCTGCCAGACGAGTTGGACGACAACTGCTGCGCAGACACACGGGAAGCAGCGCTGATGCTGCTTGGTCGCATCTCGCGCCACCGCCAGAAAGGTGCCGACCTCGTGTGGAGGGCCTACAGCGTCGACATCGGCGGCGAGTAGTTGCCGGTTGCCGGTTACCGGTCTTGCTGATGACCGATCGCCGACGACTGACTACCCACGGGCCTCTCTAGGATGCGGCCCGAGGTGACCTTGTGCCGGAAGCATCCGATCCGCCGTTGACTCGAGAACCGAAACCTCGCGGCCGGGGTATCGACCGGGACGCCTTGCGCCAACTGCGGCGGCTGTTGGCGTTCATTCGCCCCTATCGGCGCTACTTCGCCCTGGCCATGGTTGGCGTCCTGGTTTCGAGCGGCCTCGGATTGGTTTTCCCCCGCATCATGGGAAGCCTGGTCGACTCGGCTCTGGTGCCAACCGTCGCAGACAACGCTTCGAGACTCGACTCCATCGCCCTCCTCTTGCTCGGAGTCTTCTTCGCTCAGGGTGCCTTCAACTACCTCAGGATCTACTACCTGTCCGCCATGGGTGAGGGAATCGTTGCCGATCTCCGCAGCCACGTATATGCGCACATCATGACCCTGCCGGTCAAATTCTTCGATGCCGCGCAAGACCGGCGAGATCACCTCCCGATTGACCTCAGACGTGAGTGTGGTGCAAAGCACCGTCTCGTCCTCACTGGCCTCTGCCATATCCCAGGGCATCACTTTGATCGGCGGCCTGATACTCATGTTCGTGGCCAGTGTCACCCTCTCGGCAGTGGTGCTCTCGTTCTTGCCCTTCGCGATAGTGGCCGCCGCCGTCTTTGGAAGGCGACTCCGGCGCATCTCAACCGAATACCAGGACAAAGTGGCCGACGCCAACGCCAGCGCAGAAGAAGCGATCGCGGCGAACCGGGTCGTGAAGTGGTTCACCGCCGAGGAAACCGAGATCCGTCGCTACGTGAGCAAAGTGCAGGAGTCGTACCGGGTGGCGTTGCGACGCGCCCGCCTCCGGGCTCTCTTCTCGCCGTTTGTTCAGTTCGTTGGTTTCGGGACCATCGCCCTGGTGATGTGGATCGGGGGCCGTCAGGTTCTGGACAATTCCTTGACCGCCGGAGAACTCGTCACCTTCTTGCTGTACACGTTGACGGTGGCGAGCTCCATTGGGACGTTCACCGGCCTCTACGGCAACCTGCAGGAAGCTCTGGGCGCTTCGCAACGGATATTTGAGCTCCTCGGCGAGCAGCGCGGCATTGAAGATCCCGAGTTCCCGGTGACCTTCACCGCTATCGAAGGCCGGATCACTTTCGATGATGTGGGGTTCCGCTACTCGGATCGTGACATCGACGTCCTGGACGCGATGAACCTGGACGTGGCCCCGGGCGAGGTGGTGGCACTGGTCGGACCGAGTGGAGCGGGCAAGAGCACCGTCGTACAGCTCATCCCCCGCTTCTTCGACCCAACGTCGGGTCGCATCCTCATCGACGGCATTGATCTGCGCGATCTTCGTCTCCGCGACCTCCGCTCCTGCATGGCAGCCGTGCCGCAAGAAACCCAACTGTTCTCAGGGACGATCATGGAGAACCTGCTTCTGGGCAAACCGGAAGCTACGGCCGCTGAGGTCCACGCGGCAGCTGAGGCCGCCAACGCTCACGACTTCATCGTGGGTTTTCCGGCGGGCTATGAGACCATCGTCGGTGAGCGGGGGGTCAAACTCTCGGGAGGCCAGCGCCAGCGGGTGGCCATCGCCCGGGCTCTCCTCAACGACCCCCGCATTCTCATCCTCGATGAGGCCACCAGCTCGCTCGATAGCGAATCGGAAGCCACCGTGCAGGAAGCTCTCGATCGGCTGATGTTGGGACGGACGACGCTGGTCATCGCCCACCGCCTCAGCACGGTGCGAAACGCCGACCGGCTGGCCGTTATCGATGACGGTCGGATCGTCCAGGAGGGCAATCACGACGAACTGCTGGCCGCGGGCGGCTTGTACGCAGATCTGTACCACCTGCAGTTTCGCGACGCACCGGACCAACCTGCCGTCTGAAGCAGCTCAGTCGGGTTGATGGCCGATGTCGAGGCCGCCAAAGGCGACCAGGGCTTCGACGGACAACAGCGGCGCATCGCCTCCCGCCAACGCACGGTTGGTCTTGTTCGACCAGCCACCGAACAACGGAATGCCTTTGACCTCAACTCTCCAACCTTCGGGGACCACAATGTCGACACCACCGAAGGCAACCACCACATCCATGGCGGCTCCATCCGGCACCGGCCGGGCCCGACGCAGGTCCACTTCGGTAGCGCCGAATACATTGAATATGGATCCGCCTCCAAATTGCTGCGACTCATTGACGACTTCCCTGCCAAAGAAGGCCACGAGCGAGTTGACTCGATCGCCGCGTTGCACATGGGGCGCTCCCAGGCCACTTCCGAGCATCACCCAGAGGCCGATCCCGACCAGCACCAAAGGCCAGAAGATCGTCGGTACCCAATCCGGCACAAAGTCCAAAGATCGAGCCAGGAGGGCGAGACCGATGATGACCAGCACCGCAGGAACCATCACATGCCTGGGGGTGAAGCTCAGGTAGAGAAACCCGGCTGCGACAAACACAATAGGCCACCAATCAGCAATGAGGTCACCGCTGTCGAGCACATCGTTTTGATCGAGCAGGAAGAGAACGCCAAGTGTGATCAACACCAGGCCGACCAGGATTCGTCCGCGATTCATGGACCCTCCGCTGCGTAGGCGATCACCATCCTCGCGCATCGGAGGCCTCCACGACCAGGGTCGCTGGACTCTTCTCTCCCGAGGATGGAATGGTTCCCAAGGCATCCGTCGTGTCGAGGGCCGGCTCTCGACACCAGTCTTGAAGCTTCGAAGCGGGCGACGACGGTCCGACTGAAGCAGGAACGGACAGCGCCACGTGCTCTCAGCGTCGGCGAAATTTGGAACCGCGTGGCGAGCAGTCGAGACTTGCCCGATGCACCAACCCATCATCGCCGTCATCGGCGCTTCCAAGACACAACCCGGGGAAGCCGACTACCGGGACGGTGTCCGCCTGGGTCGACTGCTGGTAGAGGCGGGATATGCAGTCGCCAGCGGCGGGTACGGTGGACTGATGGAAGCCGTCTCCCGTGGCGCTGCAGAGGTGGGAGGCCGGGTCATTGGCGTCACCGCCCCGGAGGTGTTCCCGGGTCGCGCGGGCTCCAACTCGCATGTGACGGAAGAACGGCCGGCCGCGACCATCACCGAACGAATCCACGATCTGCTCTCCCTCTCCGATGCCGTCATTGCTTTGCCCGGCAGCCTGGGCACCCTTGCCGAACTCATCGTCGCTTGGAATATGGCTCTCGTGGCACCGTACAGCGACCGCCGTCCCGTGCCAATCATGGCCGTCGGGGATACGTGGGCCGAGCTAGTTGATGTGCTCACCGAACGTCTGGCTACGGATGGCGATCTCGTGCAATGTGTGGCCACCGTCGAGGAGGCAGTGGCGGCCGTCCAAACAAGGGTCCCCCCGCCGGGCTCCTCCGGATAGTTCCCTGGTCTGGCCACCTGCGGGCACAGATCGATTGTCTACGCATTCGGATGGCGGAACGGTATCCTCCGCGGCGCTGGGAGAGCTGGTCGGTACTGCTCGCCCACGCGGAAAGAATGCGGGGACGGCTTGACACACATTCAGAACGGGGCGCCATCCGGAAGGCACCGGGCCAAGCACGGCCGGTGGCGTCGTCTGGTGCTCTCCTTCGGGAGTGTGTTCCATAGTCAGCGCCGCGAGTGCCGGGCCGGTCACCACCGGTATCCCAAAGCAACTCCCATCGGTGGAGGTATCACCCGGGCTATGTGTGCGGATTGCGGGGCCGTTTCCCTCGACCTTCGCGAGATCACCGAGCCCGCCGAAACCCAGCTGTTCAAGACACAGGACGAGCGAAAGACCTTTGCGATTCTGCGCCGCCAGCTCTTCCACCACCGTTGATCAGACAGGCCCGCCACTACACTCCGGGCGCGCCATGGGCAAGAAGAAGAAGGACAGTAGATCTAGCGGAACGCTCTATCTCGTCCGGCATGCCAGAGCCGGTGATCGTAGCTCCTGGAATGGCGATGATCGTCACCGGCCTCTGTCCAAGCGAGGGCGTCGCCAGGCCAAGCGATTAGTTGCCTTGTTGGGCGGACACACGGTGGACCGGCTCTTGACGAGCCCCTACGTCCGTTGCCGTCAAACGTTGGAACCGATCGCCAAGAACCGCAACCTGGACATCGAAGAACGGGCTGAGTTGGAAGAGAACATCCCCGTAGATGGAGCCCTTGAACTCGTCGAGAAACTGGCCGGGACGAGTGCCATGCTCTGCTCCCACGGTGACATCATCCCGGCCCTCATCGATCGGCTCCAGCAACAAGGCCTGGAGGTCTCCACCCCGACCGACACCAAGAAGGGGTCGGTCTGGGTCATCACATCCGAAGGCGGCCGATTGGTGCAAGCCACGTACCTGCCTCCTCCGGCTTAGATTTTCGTAGACTCCCTTCATGGTCGACCAACTGGACAGCTACCGGGATCGCTACCCGATCCTGGCCGACACCAGCTATCTGGTGAGTCACTCACTTGGCGCGATGCCACGGTCTGCGCGGGACGAACTGAACCGCTACGCGGATGAATGGGCCGAGCGGGGGGTTCGGGCCTGGGCTGAAGGGTGGTGGGAAACACCGGTCTCGGTCGGCAACGAACTCGCCCCCGTGGTCGGTGCGCCGGCCGGATCGATTGCGATGGTCCAGAACGTTGCGATCGCCCAGGCAGTTATCGCCTCTTGCCTCACGTTGTCCGGTCCGCGCAACCGCGTTGTCTTCTCCGAGCTCAACTTCCCGTCTGTCATGTATGCGTGGCACAACGTGCGGGGGGCCCACATTTCCACGGTGCGCAGCTGGGACGGCGTGACGGTGCCAACCGAGACGTTCCTGGCCGCCATCGACGAGCGGACGGCCGTGGTCCCGTTATCGCATGTCCTCTTCAAGAGCGCCTACATCCAGGACGTACAAGCGATCACCGAGCGAGCCCACGAGGTCGGTGCACTGGTAATCCTCGATTGTTATCAATCAGCCGGCACCGTCCCCTTCTCCCTGTCCGACCTCGAGGTCGATTTCGCCGTCGGTGGCTCGGTCAAGTGGCTGAGCGGCGGCCCGGGAGCCGGCTGGCTGTACGTTCGACCGGACCTCCAGGAGGTCCTCGAACCGCGTATGGTCGGATGGCAGGGAGACAGCGCACCATTCGACTTCCGCCCCGGAGAGATCGACTACGCGCCGGGAATCTGGCGGTTCCTGTCCGGCACCCCGAACGTCCCGGCGCTCTATGCGGCCCGGGCCGGTTACCGCATCGTCCGGGAGGTTGGAGTACCGGCTATACGGGAGAAGTCACTGCGCATGACCCAATGGGTTATCGACATGGCCGATGATCTGGAAATCCCGGTGAAGTCAGAGCGCACGCCCGACAGAAGGGGCGGGACGGTCACTCTCGAAGTAGGTGACGAGGACCGCGTCGCGGCCGCACTCGGTGATCGTCAGATCATCGTCGATGCTCGACCGGGGGCCGGAATCCGGGTAGGTCCTCACTTCTATAACTCCGGTGACGATTTGGCCCGACTGAAGCAGGCCTTGATCGAGATATTGGGCCGCTGAAGGGCTCTCCAGGATGCGCCACCATCGGGGTTGTTGTTACCGGCCCGGCTGTTCGATGGCTGCTCGCAGTCGAATACGCGAAGCGGGTCGTCACCGATTCCCGATGGTCGTCTCCAGCCCGGCCATGAGTTGCTGGGTCTCGGCATCACTCAGGCGAGCCGCCGCGTGCATCCACCCGAAGTACACCGGCGGCATCTCGCCGTCTTGAATCGTCTCAACCACCTCGTCCACTTCCTGGGTGTCACCCCATTGCGAGAAGTTGAGCTTCTTCCGTCCTTCTTCGACGTCGCGGGTGACCAACCAGGAGACGGGAGCCACGTTCGAGTACCAGGGCCAGACCGTCTCGTTGCTATGACAGTCGTAGCAAGCGCGCACCGCCAGGTCCCGGGTAGCCGGAGAATCCCAGGCCGGCTCGGCGACTACCGGAGGATTGTCGTGGGCACGTCCGTACGGGACCGCCTGGATAACCACCAGCAAGCCGACCAAACCGAGCATGCCCCACTTCAACCACTTGCGGCCGTTCATCATGACTCCCTAACGATGGCCGGCTGAAAAGTGCCGGCATGATTTCTTCCTGCCACGGAATCTAGATCTGGTTTCGCAGTTGTTTTCAAATTCACGGGCCGCTTGGCCCAATGACACAAAGCTTCCCTACAATCGATGTCCCGAAACCAAGGAGCATGCATGGTCGACATCGAGCGGGGCCGGTTCTACATCGGCGGTGATATCGATCCAGCTTCCGGGGAGCGTACCGGCGATCACCGCTTCTACGACGCCCACGACCTGACCACGCACGGAGTCATCGTCGGCATGACCGGTTCCGGGAAGACCGGCCTTGGCATAATCTTCTTAGAAGAAGCGCTGCTGTCCGGCATCCCGTCGCTCATCATCGACCCCAAAGGCGACATGGGAAACCTCCTCCTGAATTTCCCCAATTTCCAGCCGGGAGACTTCCGACCCTGGATCGACGAGGGCGAGGCGCAACGCAAGGGAGTCACCCCAGACGAATTCGCCGCAAGTACCGCGGACCTGTGGAAGAGTGGGCTCGAGAAATGGGAGATCGGCTCGGACCGGCTCACGCAACTCGGTACCGGTGCCGAGTTCGCCATCTACACGCCCGGTTCAGGGGCCGGGATCCCTCTGAATATCGTCGGTTCCCTGGCCGCGCCGGACCTCGATTGGGAGACTGAGGCAGAGACCGGTCGCGACGAGATCGAAGGGTTTGTTTCGAGCCTGCTGGTCCTGGCGGGCATCGAAGCCGACCCGATCTCGAGCCGGGAGCACATCCTCCTCTCCAACATCATCGAGAAGGCCTGGCGAGCCGGGACGGACCTCGACCTGGCCCAACTGATCGCCCAGGTGCAGGACCCGCCGATTCGGAAACTCGGGGTTTTCGAGGTCGACACGTTCTTCCCACCGAAGGATCGGACGGCCCTGGCGATGCGCCTCAACGGCCTGGTGGCCTCACCCTCGTTCAGCGCCTGGATGGAAGGCCCGCCGGTCGATATCCAATCGATCCTCTTCACGCCGGAAGGCAAGCCACGGGCGGCCGTCGTCTACCTCCAGCACCTCAGTGAGCAAGAACGACAGTTCATCGTGACACTGTTGTTGTCCAAGATGGTGACGTGGTTACGCCGCCAGCCGGGCACGTCCGACCTACGGGCATTGATCTACATGGACGAAGTCTTCGGTTTCGCTCCGCCCACTGCTGAGCCACCTTCGAAGAAGCCCATTCTGACGATCTTCAAACAGGCCAGAGCACACGGCGTCGGGATGATCCTGTCGACCCAGAATCCGGTCGACCTCGACTACAAAGCGATGTCGAATGCCGGGACCTGGTTGATCGGGCGCCTCCAAACCGAACGGGACAAAGCCCGGATCCTGGAGGGGATGAAGTCGGCATCGGGAACCGTCGATGTTGCCCAATTCGACAAGCTGATCGGCGACCTCGACAAGCGCCAGTTCGTCCTGCACACCACCCGATCCACGGCCCCGGCGCTCATGACAACCCGGTGGGCCATGTCCTACCTGCGCGGGCCTCTGACCCGCGATGAAGTGACTCGCCTCACCAAAGACTCCCCGGAACGGGAAGCAATTCAGGCACTCCGCCCCGGCGCCGAGCGCCGCAGCGCCGACGTCCCCGACGACGAAACCGTGGTTGCCCCGAAGGTTGCGCCGGCCGTCTCGGTCTATCACCTGGACGCGGCCGCGCCGTGGGCAGGCGAAATCGGAGCCGTAAAAGGAGGGCAACGCCACCAGGCCGGATTGGTCGCTCGCGTGAACCTCATCTACGACGACCGTACGCCAAGGTCAATCACCAGGAGGAATGGGAAGCCGTGTTCTTCCCGCTCGAAGAGTCCTTTGATCCTGCCGACCACTTCAGCGTCGACTACGACAGCCGTGACCTGCGCCCCGGTGCTCCTGCAAGCGGAACGTTTGTACTCGGCGAAGCGCCGATCGATTCTGCGGCATACTTCAAACAGGCCCAAGCGGACCTGAAGGAGTGGCTGTATCGCAATCGCAAGGTCGAGGTGTTCAAGAACGAGCCGCTCAAGCTCTACTCACGGATCGGGGAATCCGCCGACGACTTCGGCACCCGCTGCGAGGACGCCGCCGAGGACGCCGCCGACGTCGATGTGGCCAAACTGCACGACAGGTACAAAGTCAAGATCGATCGCGTGAAGGACCAACTGGCGACCGCCGAACGGCGGGCGCGCGAGCTGGAGGTCGATACGCAGAGTCGAAAGCAACAGGAGTTGGTGGCGGGCGCCGGGGACCTCCTGTCCGTGTTCCTCGGTGGCAAACGGCGTTCCCGAAGCCTGTCCGGAGCGGCTTCCCGACGGTCCCAAACCGTCCGCACCCAGGAACGACTCAGGTCTGCGGAAGCGAAGCTGACCGACAAGGCGGCGGATCTCGAAGATCTCGAGGACGAATTGGCCAACGACCTCATGGAGATCACCGAACGATGGAATGATGCCGCCCGAGAGGTCCAGACCATCGAGATCGGGTTGGAGAAAACCGACATCGCTATCGATGAAGTGGCCCTGGTGTGGATACCGACCCAATAACTCCTGGCGGGGAGTCCCCGCATTGGAGCGGACTTCCGGCCTACGCTCGAAGGCGGGCCGTTGCCCTTTTCTGGGTGATATTGCTGGTCAACGCCGCCATCCAGTTTTTCACCCTGCGCACGTACGGAAGAGAGGCGCTGGGCGGCACGGACAACCTGGTCGCTTTTTGGGACCTGACGATGGCTGTAGCCATTGGCACCTCCCTGATCTTCACGGCGGGGAGATCCGAGTCGCGAGCATTCGGAACAATCGGAGTTCTCTTTCTCATCATCGGTATCGAGGACAGAATCGCGGTGCACGGCATGGTGGGACAAGCGTTGGCAGACGTGTTTGCCTTCGACCGCTGGATTCCCGGAATCGGGAGTTATGGTGCCGACAACATCGGAGAATTTGTTGCCATGGCGATCGTCGCCGCAATTGCCTTCGTCTTGATCTGGTACGGCCGGCGACCGGCCGATCAACGATTGCACACTGCACGAATGATCTTCACCGCTCTCCTCATAGCTCTGTTCTTCTTCGCCGTGGTGATCGATCTCGTAACGGCAGCCGAACAGAGCCTGGCAATACTCCTGATCGAAGAAATCGGGGAACGGAGTGTCTTATCGCTGTCTGCGATCTACGCACTCAGCCTCATAACGATCACCGACTGGATACCCGATCGTTGATCAATCGTCTGCCGGGCCTGGACCGACCATGGCCCAGAGGATGTCCTTGATACTGACGATCCCCAGCAACTCACCGTCCTCCATGATCGGCATGTGCCGGTAGCCCGTCTCGAGCAGCCACTCGGCCGCCTCCCGCACCTGCGCTTCCGGTGAGAAGACATCGGGGTCCGCCGTCATCCAGTCACGCACGATTTCCGACACCGGATCTACGCCGTCGGCTGCCGCGCGTAACACGTCCCGCTCGGTGATGATGCCGGTCAGTCTTCGGCCTTCGACCACGCCGACCGAGCCGACCTGAGCTTCCAGCATCGCCTCCGACACGTCCTGAAGGGTCGTTTCGGGACCGCACACCGCGGCCCGCCCACCAACCATTGCTCGGAGCTTCACGGGATACCTCCTTCGCGGCAAACCCTAGTGATTTCAGCGGCCACAGGTGGGCAACCTCAAGGTTTGTTCTGGCGGAACCACTGGACGGTCCGCTCAATGCCGTCGCGTAGGGCTACCTGCGCAGTCCAGTCAAGCACCCGCTCGGCGAGACGGGAGTCGGGGCAACGTACCAAGGGGTCATCCTGAGGAAGGGGCCGAAACTCGATCCCCGGGTGATTGCCAATGGCCTCCTGCACGACCTCAGCGAGATGCAGGATCGTCACTTCGTCAGAATTGCCAAGATTGACCGGGCCTACATAGTCGCTAACCAGCAGACGCAAGATGCCTTCGATGAGATCGTCCACGTAGCAGAGGGAACGTGTTTGAGAACCATCCCCGAACACCGGCAAAGGCTTGTTCTTCAGCGCCGCATCAACGAACGCAGGCACGGCGCGCCCGTCATCGAGCCGCATGCGAGGGCCGTAGGTATTGAAGATCCGGGCGATGCGGACATCGACGCCATGCTCACGGTGATAAGCCAGAGCCAGCGCCTCGGCAAAGCGTTTCGCCTCGTCGTACACGCCGCGCGGGCCAATCGGATTGACGTTTCCCCAATAGGTCTCCGGTTGGGGGTTCACGAGAGGATTGCCGTAGACCTCGCTCGTTGAGGCGAGCAGGAACCTGGCACGCTTGGCACGGCTCATGCCCAGCGCCTTGTGCGTTCCCAAGGATCCGACTTTCATCGTCTGAATGGGCCAGCGGAGATAGTCGATCGGTGAAGCCGGCGATGCGAAATGGAGCACATAATCAACGTCGCCCGGCACATGGAGGAAGTCGGTGACGTCGTAGTGAATAAACCGGAAACCGGGTCGACCGATCAGTGGAGCGATGTTATCTTCGTCCCCCGTGATCAAGTTGTCGATGACCGTGACCCTGGCGCCAAGATCAACCAGGCGGTCGCTGAGGTGCGAACCAAGGAAACCGGCTCCTCCCAGAACGACGGCGTGCCGGTCCTGAACGTCGGTGGGTGACACTCCATCTCCTTTCTTTCACAGATGCTTGCACAACGATGCTAACGGCGTAGCCTTGGATCAGAAGACTCGTCACTAGTCACCAAGCGGGCCCGGGAAATAGGGCGAGCGCCCCATTGTCCTAACCGAGCAGGATCGGATAGGGTGGACACATAACCGCTATGCGTGGCTGAAAGCTGGTCGGCTACAGCGGAACGTGGTCGATTGTGGGGACCGATGTGCGAACGTCGGGAACGGTTGAGCGCGGTGCGGTTGTGACATGGGAGGCAAGTTACGGGAGGCGGCCCGCCAGGGCCAAAGGGGCTTGAGATGACATCTGAAAGGGCAACCATCTCCGAACCCGATCGGGTTGTGGAGTTGTTCCCACGGCAATCGAGAGACGGCAACGCCGGGTTCACACCGGGTGCTGATCGCAACACCGACGATGTACACATCGTCATTGACTTGCGTCCGGAAACCGACGCCGTCGGAACCGACACACGTCCCTACCTCGACGAGACCGCCAACCTCCTGTCCGCCCCGGTCTGGAAGCTCCGGACCAAACGCGTTCTCGACCTCATCGGCGCCACGGTTGCCATCTTGTTGTTTTCCCCCTTGTTCCTTCTTACTTCGCTGGCCATTGCCGTCACGTCACCGGGACCTTTGCTATACGTGAGCGAACGCATTGGCCGACACGGCGTTCCGTTCCGTTTCTTCAAGTTCCGTTCCATGCGCATGGACGCAGAGAGCTGGCTCACCGACCTCCAGGATGTCAATGAGGCAGACGGTCCGATCTTCAAGATACGCGAGGACCCGCGTATTACGCCCGTCGGGAAGCTGATTCGCAAGCTGAGCCTCGACGAATTACCCCAGCTGTTCCACGTGCTCTCCGGGAAGATGAGCCTGGTGGGGCCCCGCCCCCCAATTCCCTCCGAGGTCGAGGAATACGGCGAGTGGGAGTTCCAACGTCTCCTCGCTAAGCCGGGCCTCACCTGCATCTGGCAGGTGAGTGGTCGATCCGATGTCGACTTCGCGACCTGGGTAGGGATGGACCTGGAGTACATCCAGTCCTGGAGTCTGGGTATGGAATTCAAGCTGCTTCTCAAGACCATGCCGGCCGTGTGGTCGGGGCGCGGGGCGTACTAAAAGGAGGAAACGCTGCAAGCGTTTCCTCAGCTTGCCGCACCGTCTTTCTGATTCGAGCTTCTGTGGAGCGCTAAACGGTCGGCCGCCAGTTCGCGCCTCTGTCCAACCCGACCGCTGATGAGTCGCCACAGATAAGGGCCATGGGTGGCGGGGTGTTTGATGTCCACGAGTGCGGCCGGGGGAAATAGCCTGCGCAACCAGTAGCGGAGTGCGTCGCGACCCCTGCCGTGCACCAGCAAAGGCAGCAGAAGCGGTCCGCGCCGCATGTAGCGCGTCCCCGCTATCTCCCCGAGCAAACGAGTCTCGGGTCTCCACGCGATGCGCCAGACGGTGGCGCGCCACCCCGCCGGGGCCGTCTGATCCGGCCCACCCAACGAGAGCGTATCCACTACAGCCTGGAGAGCCAGTGCCTGCTGTGTCTCCAGGCCTTCTCGATGAACGAATCGGGCAATAAAATCCCAGTCCAGTTCTTCCCGTTCGAGAATCCTCGCGATGTCCGTATAACCCAGGAGGCTTCTGAACTTGTCTCGATTGAGGTGCACGAGGAAGTGGACCAATGAGAGTTCAGGGTCGAGCATCCGGCTACTCCCTCCCTCCGGCAGGCTTATCGGAACTGTCCGGTTCCATACGACCTCCGGCTGCCGGCCGGGAAATCCAAGCTTGATCAGATCGAAATGGACGTCGATCGACACCCCGCCAAACCGAAAATCGAGGCTCTGGAGAGCTCCCTCGTCGACTAATCGCTGCGTTGCCTTCCCTCCCAAACGATGGTCGGGTTCCAGTAGCTCAACGAGAGCGCCGACCCGATGCACATCATGGGGAGCGACCAGAAGATCAACATCCGAACAAGGGCGGTCACCAATGTGGTCGTACCAGCGCAGTTCGGCCGCGACGCCCTTGAAGGTTGCTACGTCGATTCCTGCAGTCTGGAGCCGTTCGCTGATGCCGGCCAGAGCCTTCATGACCCGGCGATTCCAAGCTTCGACGTAAAGATTGATTGCCAGGAGGTCTCGCTCGACGGCGGGTTCAGGTGTGAGATGTGCCCCCTGCATCCGGTGAAAGAGAAGACCGGCCATGTGGTGTTCTACCGCCGAAGCAACCAATTGTGCTCCATCGTCGAAGTGCGGCAAGACACGACCGGCGGCAAGTTCAATCAATGCCGGGTGGGGACGTGCCATGCTCTCAATCGGGTCTGGGGCTGGAGATATCGACCAGGTTGCGCGCGATGAGCGCCTCCATGAAATCAGACATGTCCTCGGCAAGCCCGGAAGGCGGATCCGCCAGCTGGACCCGAACAGCGTCGACGAGTTCACCAAAGGTCTGGCCCTCGATAAGCGACCAGATCAGTGCTCCAACAGGATTGAGCCCGTGGTACTGGCCGGTGTCGAGCTGCGTCAAGACACCGCCCTCATCCAATCCCCGGTATTCCGCTCTTGGATTGTGCCGGACCACGGCGACGTCGGCGATCAGCTCCACCCTCCCTTTCCTTGACACCAAATGTACTCGAAAACACATCCCGACGCCGCCGGTCGGTCACAGCTTTGGATTGAGTGCTACAACCGTTTTAGGAGAGCCCTCGAGGATACCTCGCCAACTCTTCATGTCCGGCCTGTCCGGGCGGAGGCCCGACATCAACTGAGCCCAATTCAACCCAGGCGTGAGCTTCATGGCTGCTCGCCTGAAGAGGCAAACCGATCACGAGTTCGGGGGTCTCACCCTGACGTCGGAGGATTTCGAACATGACCAGCGCTTTCTGCAGACACCGCGGGGCGAAGGGTCCGAGCCTCAGACCCCGATGGATGGCACTGCCCAGCCGCTCCGGAGCTACCGGCCGCGCCCCTCGAACAGATCTGGCATTGAGCGTCTTGATCTGCTCAGGCAAAGACCGGCGTGACATCAGAACCACCTGCAGATACACGAACCAAATCCGAGCCAGAAGCCTGATCCTGTCGTACACCGGACGCCGTTTTGGTTTGTTCATGATCTCGCCTGGCTACCTTACCGGGTGCGCGCTCTACGCGGTTGCAGCCGGGTGATCGTGCACTTTTCACGCGCGCCCGCATCGTCTAGTCTTGCCCCTTGCGACCACTCGGAGTGGTCACAAAGGCGGGCGAATGCGGAGGTATTGGTGCGCCTATGCTTCCATTTGGATTGCCGCGTGTCGGGGGCCGTCCGCATTGGCCGACCAAGACCAGGAGGGATCGAGTATGAAGGTATTGCTGACCGGGGGCGAGGGTTACATCGGAACCCAATTGGGGCCGATGCTGCTGGAGCAGGGTCACGATGTCCACGTCTACGACACCGGCTACCACCGCGTCGGGTGGCTCTATGACGGTGTCGAAGCCGCCCCACAGTGGAAACGCCTCGATACCCGGATCACCGAACCGCGCCATATCGAGGGATTCGAAGCCATCATTCATCTCGCCGACCTTTCCAATGACCCGGTCGGCGAGCTCGACCCCGAACTGACCTTCAAGATCAACCACGAAGCTACGGTGCGTTTGGCCCGCATGGCCAAGCAGGCGGGCATCGAGCGTTTCGTGTATGCGTCCTCATGCAGCGTCTACGGAGCGAGCGGGGGCGACAGCGACGAACTGAGCACCGAGGAGTCACCTACGGCACCGATCACAGCCTATGCAAAGTGCAAGGTACGGGTTGAAAATGACCTCCGTCCGATGGCGGACGAGGCTTTCACCCCGGTCTTTCTCCGCAATGCCACGGCGTTTGGCGCCAGTCCGCGCATGCGGTTCGATCTCGTTGTCAACGAGCTGACGGCTATGGCCTACCTGGATCGCAAGCTCGTGTTGGAGAGCGATGGCACACCCTGGCGGCCGTTCGTCCACATCCGGGACATTTCCAAAGCGATGATGTGTGCCATAGAAGCCCCTGCTGCGGCCGTCAGTGGCCAGGCGTTCAATGTCGGTGATTCCCGCGCCAACTATCAGGTGCGCGATATCTGCAATATCATCGGTGAAGAAATCCCCGGGTGCGAAGTCATCATCGGCGAGTTGGGTGGCGATACGCGCAACTACCGCGTCGATTTCACCAAGATCAATACACAATTACCCGGCTTCTCATGCGATTGGGATGTTCGCAAAGGCGTCGCCGAACTGAGAGAGATCTTCGATCGGATCGAGTTTGATTCCGCGATCCTGCACTCCAGAAGGCATCGACGTCTCAAGCAGATCCAGTATCTGCTTGACACCGGCCAGATCGACGACCAGTTCTTCTGGAAGGTATAGAGGTGCGATTCACACCGACCGAGGTGCACGGGTGCAGGATTGTTGAGTTGGAGCCTTTCGCGGACGAGCGGGGATACTTCGCCCGGGCGTGGTGCGCAGATGAGATGACCGCGGAGGGCGTGGAAAACCACATTGCCCAGGTCAACATGTCAAGGTCGAACCAGGCCGGGACGATTCGCGGCTTGCATTGGCGCCCGGATCCCTACCCGGAAGCGAAGTTCGTGCGCTGCATCGCCGGACGCATCTTCGATGTGTGCGTTGACGTTCGACCCGAATCGCCAACATTCCTCCGCTGGGTCGGTGTCGAATTGTCTCCGGAAAACCGGTTGGCCCTATCGGTACCGGCCGGATGCGCCCACGCCTACCAGGCTCTCGAGGACAACAGTGAGGTGCTCTACACCGCCTCAGCGCCTTTTGTACCAGGAGTTGAGATCGGGGCCCGCTGGAATGATCCCTCCTTCGGAATCGAGTGGCCGATCAAGGAGTCGGTGATCGTTTCCGAAAAGGACCAGAATTGGCCCGACTTCACGTCGCGGGCGGAAGGAACAACATGATCATCGTCGACGAAGCTCTGGCGCAACGCGAAGCGGATGGCAACCCGATCCGGGTGGCCCTCAGCGGCGCCGGGTTCGCCGCCCAGGGTTTGGCCCTCCAGTTGATACGACCCACACCCGGCATCCGCCTATCGGTCATCGCCAATCGAACGATGCCCTCACTTGAGCGCCTCCTCGCCAACCTGGAGATCGACGACTACGTCGTCGTTGGCGATGAAGACGGCCTCCGGGCAGCCATTGCGGCCGATCGGCTAGCCGTGACGACCGATCCTCTCCTGGCCGCGTCAGCTCCCGGTACCGACGTGCTGGTAGATGCCACCGGCGAGGTGGAGCACGCCGCCCGGGTCGTGCTGGCGGGCATCGAAGCTCACAAGCACATCGTCTTGGTCAACGCGGAGTTGGACGCCACCCTCGGACCGATTCTCAAAACCAAGGCCGATGCAGCCGGCGTTGTGTTGACCGATATGGACGGCGACCAACCGGCCGTCCTGATGAACCTGATGCGGCAGGTGAAGACTCTGGGCTTTCGCCCGGTGCTGCTGGGCAACATCAAGTCGCTGCTCGACTACTACCGCACCCCGAAAACCCAGGCCGAGTTCGCCCGCAACGTGTGGCAACGGCCCAAGATGATCACCAGTTTCGCCGATGGCTCGAAAATCGCCTTCGAAATGGCCACGCTGGCCAACGGAACCGGTTTCGGCGTGATGACGAGGGGCATGTACGGGCCTCGCTGCAGCCGGGTCGAAGAAGCACCTGACGTGTTCGACCACGATCAGCTGATCAACGGCCCCGGCTACGTCGACTACATCCTCGGAGCGGAGCCGAGTTTTGGCGTCTTCGTGATGGGTTACAACGATGAGAAATGGATGCGACGATACATGAAGGTCTACAAGATGGGCGAAGGTCCTCTGTACACCTTCTACGTGCCATCCCACCTGGGGCCACTCGAGACACCGGTCACGATCGCCCGGGCGGCGCTGTTCGGGGACGCGGCGATGACGCCGCTCGGGGCGCCGGTCACGGATGTGGTTGCCTACGCCAAGAAGGACCTGCAACCCGGCGACGTTCTCGACGGCATTGGGGGTTTCACGGTGTACGGCATCATGGAGAACAGCCCGCAAGCCCGGGCGGAAGACCTGGTCCCGGAAGGCCTCACCGATCAATGCACCGTGGTGCGACCGGTAGCCAAGGATCAGCCATTGACCATGATGGACATAGAGATACCTGCCGGCTCCATAGCCTGGAACCTATGGAATCAGCAGTGCGCAAGAAGCAATTGGGGGCACTAATTGAGCGAACCGGCCATGCACGGGCCGCTTCCGAAAACCGACCAGGATCCGCCGCCACAGTCGGACTTCCGGGAGCTGGAGATTGTCGACCCGACTGCCGAGAGAAGCTGTCTCTTCTGCGGCCTGGAACTCGGTCACGTGGTGGTGGATCTCGGAATGTCGCCGCTGTGCGAGAGCTTCGTCACGGCCGACAATCTGGACACGAGGGAAACGTTCTATCCGTTGCGAGTGTTTGTTTGCACCGGGTGCCATCTCATGCAGGTGCCTCGCTACGTTTCCGCACGCGAAATCTTTACGGACTACGCGTATTTCTCCTCATTTTCCGAGAGCTGGTTGGCACACGCCAAGGCCTACGTGGAAGACATCACGGAACTGTTGAGACTCAACGACGCCTCGCAGGTGGTCGAGGTCGGCAGCAACGACGGATACCTCCTCCAGTGCTTTGTCGAAAAGGGTATTCCGGCGCTTGGCATTGAGCCGGCCGGCAACGTGGCCATCGTTGCTCGGGAAAAGGGGATCGATACACTCGTCGAGTTCTTCAACGCCGGGCTGGCGGAGAGATTGAAGAGTGACGGTCTGCAAGCGGATCTGATGATCGGCAACAACGTCCTGGCCCAGGTTCCCAACCTCAACTCGTTCGTCCGCGGTGTCGAGACCCTGCTGGCACCGACGGGAGTGGCGACTTTCGAATTCCCCCATCTCCTCCGGATGATCGAGGGCAACCAGTTCGATACGATCTACCACGAGCATTTCTCCTACTTCTCCTTCATGAGTGCAGAGAGGATCTTCGCGTCTCACGGCCTCACCCTCTTTGATGTTGACGAGTTGCCGACTCACGGTGGCTCCCTGCGGATCTACGCCAGGCATTTCGAGGACGCATCTCGCCCGGTATCCGATCGTGTCTTGAGGATGAGGCAACAGGAACAAGAAGCCGGTCTCGACGCACTCGCGATCTACGAGTCGTTTCAAGAGCGGGTCCAATCGACCAAGCGGAAGCTTCTCACGTTCTTGATCGAAGCCCGAGAAGACGGAAAGCGAGTGGCAGCCTACGGTGCGCCCGGGAAGGGCAACACATTGCTGAACTATTGCGGAATACGGACCGACCTGGTCGAGTACACCGTCGACCTGAACCCATTCAAACAGGGATCGTTTCTGCCCGGCACGCATATCCCCATCTACCCGCCCGAGCGACTTGCCGAGAGCAGACCCGACTACATCCTGATCCTGCCCTGGAACCTCAAGGATGAGATTGCCGACCAGCTTTCGTACACGCGAGGCTGGGGAGCCAGACTGGTGGTGCCCATCCCGGAAGTCGAGGTTTTGCATTGAGGAGGAAGCCAACGTGAAAGTAGTCCTGTTCTGCGGCGGCGAAGGGACCCGCCTCCGGGATTTCTCGGAGACGATTCCCAAACCCATGGTGCCGGTCGGCTACCGCCCGATTCTGTGGCATGTCATGAAGTACTACGCCCATTTCGGCCACAAGGATTTCATCCTGGCGCTGGGCTATCGAGCCGACGCCATCAAAGATTTCTTCCTCAACTACGACGAGACCGTTTCCAATGATTTCGTCATGTCCCAAGGGGGGAAGAAGGTAGAGCTGGCCAACAGCGACATCCACGACTGGACCATTACCTTTGTCGACACCGGCGCCAAATCGAACATCGGCCAACGCCTCACCCGCCTCCGTCCCTACCTGGAGGGGGAAGAGATGTTCATGGCCAACTACAGCGACGGCGTCACCGACCTCGATCTGGCGGGGTACATCGAGGAAGTCCAGCGTCGCGACAAGGTGGCCAGCTTCCTGGCGATACCGCCTCCCGGCAGCTACCACACTGCCGAAGTTGACGATACCGGCCGGGTGACGGGAACGAAGCCGATCAGCGAGTCAGGATCCTGGATCAACGGTGGATACTTCATCTTCAAAGCGGCCATCTTCGACTACATGCAACCGGGTGAGGAGTTGGTGCAGAAGCCCTTTCATCGGCTCATCGAGGCCGACCAACTCGTTGCCCACCGCTATCGACGGATTCTGGGCCCCAATGGACACCTTCAAGGACAAACAGCGGCTCGACGATCTGCATGCATCCGGAGTTGCTCCATGGCAGGTATGGCGGGACCAAAACGGTGTCTAGGAAAGCCGGTCGACCATGAGACGATTACTGCTGGACAAAGCGGCGCCGACCATTCTGTGCCTCGGTGCACACAGTGACGACATCGAGATCGGCGCGGGGGCTACCTTGCTCCAACTCCTCGACCAGGCTCCGGACGCTTCCGTTCACTGGGTGGTGTTCAGCGGCGAAGGGGACCGGGCGGATGAGGCCCGTCGCAGTGCTGCGCTCCTGGCCGGCGACAACCTGGGTTCCATAGAACAACATCATTTCCGAGATGGTTTCTTTCCCGGATCTTTCGCGGAGATCAAGGAAAGCTTCCGGTCCCTTCGCCAGACCGTGGATCCCGATCTCGTATTCACCCACTGGCGCCATGACTTGCACCAAGATCACCGCCTCATCGCCGAGTTGACGGGACAGACCTTTCGGGATCACCTCATCCTCGAGTACGAGATCCTCAAATATGACGGCGGTCTCGGCTCACCCAACGTGTACGTCCCGGTGTCAGCGGACCAGGTAGACACCAAAGTTGAGCATCTGCTCTCCACGTTTGCTTCGCAAGGCACCAAATACTGGTTCACCGACAGCACCATTCGCTCCTTCATGAGCGTGCGGGGTATCGAGTGCAAGGCGCCAAGCGGCTACGCCGAAGCCTTCTATGGAGCCAAGCTGGTCTTCCTCGGAAACACCAAGCCGGATTGACCCGGCTCACACGACCGGCACTTTTATCGTGCGGCAAGCCCGGGTTCAGTCGACGCCCTCCGCACCCGTGTCGAGGGTCGAGGCCCGGGGAATGAGACTGCCAAACTCATAGCCGAGAAACCGGCGAGCGAACAACAAAACTGCCACATAGACGCTTGCGCCGACCAGGGGTGCCCAGAGGAGAAGCTCCGGCCCCTCGAGAGCAGGCACGGCCTCGCGGAGAGCAATGAGAACGCCGATCATCAGGCCGGCTCCAACCGCCGGGATCGTGACTATGCGTGGTATCTCGAACCATGGAGTAGCCAGGAGCCGCCCGGCGATGACGAGGCCGGCTACAAACGGTATGGACGCGATAACCGTCGCCCAGGCAGCCCCTGCAATACCCCAGGTGACTGTCATTGGGTAGATGAGAATCGCAACCATCCCGACCGTAGTGAGCCAGATGAACGTGTTCACGTACGGCTTGCCCATACTGTTGAAGAGCGGGTCGGTGATGCCGCTCACGGATCGCACCAAACCCCAGATCATTAATCCGTTGAAAGCCGCCAGCAAAGGCAACCAGTTAGGTCCAAGGAACATCTCGATCGCCGTCGGTCCAACGAACCAGAGTCCTGCCGCAAAAGGAAATGCAACAACGGCGACGAGTTGAAGAGCCTTCGCAAAGGCGCCTCGCAACCGATCGAGATCGCTCTGGAGCATGGAGAAGACCGGGAAGGCAACGTCTGCGACCACCGTCGTAACCTGCGTCGTGATGAGGGCGGAGATGGTGAAAGCCATCTGATACAGGCCGAGGTCGGTCGCGCTGAGCACCCTGCCCACCACGATGTCATCGAGGTTGAACATGAGATAGACGAGGATGCTCGACCAGAAGATCCAGGCACCGAATCGAAAGAGTTCCCTCGCTCTTTGCCAGTCTGGTTGAAAGCGCGGCCGGTAAGGATGTGCGAGGTAAGACCCGATCACGAGCGCAAGTTCGCGAGCCACCCTCCCGATAACAAGTGCCCACACGCTTCGCAGAATCAACACGGCCACCAGCGACACGACAAAGTCGATCAGGGTTGGAAGGGACAGGTAGACGAAACGCTGCCGAAACTGAAGTTCTCTGTCGAGGTAGATAACCCCCACGTTCTTGAGCCCACTCAGCACCATGACCAGACCGAGCGCCCGAATGAGCATCGCCGCTGCAGGGGTATCGAAAAACTCTCCAACCAAGGGAGCGGCGAGAAGCATCAGCACGGCCAGAACCAGGCCGCGCAGAACCGACACCGTCCAGGCGGCATTGAGGTGACCCTTGATGTCTCCCTTGCGCTGCACCAGGGCCTGATCGAATCCGGTGATGGTGAAGGTCTCGAGAATGCCGAGCGTCAGCAAAGCGACCCCCATCAAGCCAAAGTCATTAGGCGCCAGAAATCTGGCCAGATATCACCGTTCGGAGGATCCGGATGCATCCGTTCCGTTACGGTCAACGCGAACGACCAGAAACCTGCCTTGGCAGTACGGGAGCCAAGGCTGTCACCGGGCTGCAGGATCCAATGAGCCGCGCGACGCAGGCGGCCGGGTTGATTCACTTCTTCGATGGTTCCCGTGCTCCTCGTGTTGTTTGCTTTCGCCCACCAGGACGTCGGTGCTACGGGAGAACGATGCAAAGAACCGGTCCCCAGCCCGACCACCCAGCGTGGTAATGCTAGCGGAACACAACGGATCTTCGTTTGCCCGAAGGCGCCGGCAGTACTGCGACATTATGCCAGCGCTGCAGGGTCTTGTCCGGTTCGACGCGATTTGTTCCGCCTTGTGCGCAGCGCGGTACTATGACTATTCTGAGTGGCAGAGAGCCGGCTCGAGCTAGTTCTGAGACAATGGGCGAAAAAGGGGGGGTGAACGTGGACGGGCATACTCCACGAGTGACTATCGGGATTCCGGTCTATAACGGCGAGAACTATCTGGCCAAAGCGATCGAATCCGCCCTCGCGCAGACGTACGGTGATTTCGAGATTGTCATCTCAGACAATGCGTCGACCGATGGCACGGAGGAGATCTGCACGTCCTTTGCCGAGCGGGATGGCCGGGTTCGCTACTTCAGAAATGACAACAACCTGGGCGCATCTCCCAACTACCGGCGCACGTTTGACGAAGCACGCGGCGAGTTTTTCTGCTGGATGCCACATGACGACGCGATGTTGCCGGAGTTTCTGGAGCGGTGTGTCGAGGTTCTTGACGCGGAACCGGACGTAGTCCTCGCCTACCCTTACTTCCAGATCAGGCAAGCATCCGAGGAGCCAACGCCGCTTCTAGCCGGGCGGGATGCCAACCTGCGACTCCCGAGCGCCCACGAGCGGATCCGGGTCTACTTCCAGGAACAGCTCATCGGCCCGAACTGGCCGATCTTCGGTTTGTATCGACGCAGTGTGCTGGGCGAAACCCAGCTCCTCCGGCCCCTCATCGGAGCAGACGATTATGTCACCCTCGAGGTGGTCGTGAGGGGCAAGGTTGCACAGATCCCGGAAGAATTGTACGTACTGAGGACGCATCCCGATGCATGGCACGAGGCTCGGCAGCGGGACCGGAAAGGTCTGGCCAGGATCTTCGGAACCGAGACCAAATGGGCTGCAGAATGGTTTGATCCGGCCAACCAGAGCTTGAAAGTGGTGTTCCCGCATTGGCGCCGGCTTCGCGAATACTTCCTCGTGTTTTGGCGGTCGCCTGCAAGTGTCCGGTCGAAGGTCTCCATGACGGCGGTGCTGCCGGGATACGCGGCTCATCGTTGGAAACGACTGGCCAAGGAAGCCGTGGTCGGGACCCTTCAGTGGATCGCGGTCGGTGTGAGGGGCCTGTTGAGCGCTTTCGGTGGAGCCGGCTCCTCGCGCTCTTCTTCCGAACCCGGCGAATCGACGCCCCGATCGACGACCTGACAGACGTTTCTGCACGCAGCAACGAACGAGACGTTCGACATACCCGGGTGCGCAGGCGCAAACCGTTATTCTTTCTGGCTCAGGCTGCTTGCGAGCTGGCTCAGTTCAACCGTTCGCGAAACCTTCCGGTTCACCGTCGACAATAGAGGAGGCAGGATCATCGCAACGCCCTGTCTCTCATTGGGCTTCGGGCAACCGCGCAGGTGGCTCGATGGGTGGTCGCGAGAAGCGCAACGTGGTTCCGGAGCGGCGCCATGTGCATAGCAATCTTCGACGATGTGGAAGGCGGGCACCACCCGGGCTATACCAATGGCATAGCAGCCGCCCTGCTCCGCGCGGGTCTCGAACCCAAGGTGTTCACTCCTCATGAACCCCCGGCTGTGCAAGGCCGCAACGATTGGGTCCCCGTTCTGCCGGCGACCGTGCGACAGGTAGCTCGGGGGCGTCGCAATGTGAAGCTGGCTGCGAAGGCCTGCCTCCAAGGCTCCCCTTCGCAGTTCTGGGACCTCTATTTGGACAAAAACATCTGGGCGCTGCCATGGCGCCTTCGGCAGTTTGACCGGCGGGTACACGTTCTCCACCATTCGACCCAGTACTCCTTTCGGAACCGTTCAGGCTCTGCTCGCCTGCGCACGGCCCTCGCCAGACAACGTCTCCGCTCTTTGGTCGCTTCGGACGATCTGCTCGTCGTCCACACCCAAAGAGCCTTCGATGTGTTGTCCGGCTTCCTCCCCCAGGAAGCCATCCTCCGTTGCGGGTACCCACTGGTCGAATCAGCATCCGGTGAGGCGGAGACCCGGCAACGCGGTAATTCCGGCCGACTGCTGTTCGTTGGCAATGCCCGCAGGGAAAAGGGCCTTGATCTCCTTCTCGAAGCCCTCGAGTTGGTGAACAACGAGGTTCCGCTCGACGTGGTCGGAAGGCAAGACCCCGTGATACGCAAAGGTTTGGAAGAGCGATTCACCATGAAAAGCGTGCGGTGGATTGACCGGTATGTCGACGACGAGGAACTCGCCGACTACTACCGGGAGGCAGCAGCAGTTGTGGTTCCGTACCGATCGAGCTTTCTTGCAGATGGAGGAGCATCCGGCATCCTGCTGGAGGCTCTGGCGCACGGAGTACCCGTGGTCATCACCCCGGCCGTGCAGGACCAACTCCCGGCCGCGTACGGAGGCGCGATAGTCGCCGCCGGGAATGGAGCCGAAGCGTTGAGCGCCGCCTTGGAGGATGCGGTCGATCAGGTCGAGGACCTTCAAGCGATGGCCGGCGCCGCAGGTCCCCCGTTTATTCGGAAATATCACTCCTTCGACCGCTACGTGCAGTCGATACTCGCTGCGACCCGTTGATCGGTAGGTACCCGCCGCGCGAAACCACCCGGAACCCGCCGCAGTGGCGGTGTCCGGGTGGAATCGCTATTCAGCCTTCCCGGGTTCCTAGCCCCGAGTCCTCTATTTCCAGGTGCCGTTGGGGTCCTGGCCGGCCTGTTTCCATTGAGCCGTCGACAGCAGGGGACCGCCCCATACGTAGTAGTTGGCGTTGCCGCTCAGGGTGTAGGTGTTCCGGTCGAAACGGTTGCCCCAACTCGAGTACACCTCACCATTTCCGGTGTTGGCAACAATCCCCGTCTGACCAACATTCATCGAGATCACATTGTCATGCACCCACAGGTTCCTCAACTCCCACGGTCCATGATTAGCCACCGCCGCATCAGGACGAGAAACATGCTTACCGGCAATCCCATCGTTATTGCCCCGCACCGTATTCCCATACACCTCAACATTGGGCGAAGACGAAACCAAAATCCCCGCCCCATCAATCCAACCAGTGAAATTGAACCCGTTCCCCTCCACCACGTTGTTACGGATCACCGCCGCGTAACTGACCTCATGGAAGATCCCCGGCCCATCATTGTTCACCACCCGGTTGTTCTCATACAGAACATCAATGTTGTTGATGTCACACCACAACCCCGGACCCTTGTTGTCATGGACATAGTTATCCCGCAACACCAACTGGCTCGTGAACACAAACTTGGTGCCACCCGCCTCCCAATACGGGTTATTGCCATCCGTGTTGTTGAAAGCAATCTCATTACCCTGCACCAGGATCTCCCCACCCGAACCCGACAACCCCATCTGCCCGTTGTGATGCACATAGTTCCCCAACACCCGCCACAACGGCCCCGCCTGAATCCCAATCCCCTTATTCGACCGGACCTCATTGCCCTCAACCACCCAACCCTGCGAACCCTGACCAGTCACATACCGGATCGCTCCCGTCTGTAACGGACTGGCATACCCCTCAACCACCAACCCCTGAATCCGCACATTGTCAGCACCCATCCCCGAAAACGCATACGGGATACCCCCACCCGCCAACACCGCTCCCGGCTCACCAACAAACACATCCCCATCCTTCGGAACCACATGCTGACCCCGATGCACCCCCGACTTGATCAAAAACGTCGTCCCCGCACCATGAGCATCCACCGCCGCCTGAATCGAAGCACCAGGAGAAACCACCACCGCCCCCGCCACCGACACCGACGCAGGAGCAGGAGTACTCGACACCGGCCGCGTCGTCGTCGTCACCGAAGCCGAACCCGAAGACGACCGAGTCGTCGTCGTCGTCACAACAGAAACCGAACCCGAAGACGACGCAGCAGCAGACGGAGAAGCAGACGCAGCAGCAGGAACAGCAGCAGAACGCTGCGCAGCCGCTTGAGCTTCTGACCCTGCGCCCATTGTGTAGCGAACCGTCAAAGTAACCGAACCGTCGATGGTCGCCGTTATGACATGCTGGCCTGTTCCCAGGTCGCGAACTTTGGGCCATTGCCGCCATGGATAGCCATTATCGTGATATACGTCTTTGCCGTTGTCAGAGTTCCACGTGACCGAAGAAGCCTTTTGCGGCGAGAGGAAAACGAAGAACTCGTCATACGGGATGTGGATTCCGTCTGTGAAAGGTTTCCCCGACAAGAAGTCGCCCATATTGGGGGACCACGTCAAGGCCGGCCCCGACGACACCGTGGTCGGTGTGACACTCGCAAGCGATCCGCTGATCGAATCGGCCGGCGTTGAAGCTTGCGATGTAGTGGATGATGCTGCTGTGCTTGATGTACTGGAATCTGATTGCGACGGCGTCCATTCGGGATCCGCGGTCGCCAGCAGCTGATCATTCAGTCCGGACGGAGATTCCTCTCCCGCGGCCGAGTCCAGTCGGCCCGCAAGCTCTTCGTCTGGAAGTTGTTCGTTCTCCATTTGCCGTGTGTTGAAGTCTTGGATTGTCGGTGGTTCTTTTGACCCACCGACGATGAAGGCCGTTGGCACAGCTACCAAAGCAATAGCCGCGAGTGCCAGGCCGGCTCGCATGAAAGTTGACACGAATCCCTCCCGGAGGTGTTGATGACTCTTGTGGAGTCCCAACCCGCTCCTGAGGTATCGGCACACCCGCATAGGCCTTTAGGCCTACGCGCCTGGGGATACTTGGATGGCCACCAAGACCTGCAGATTCTCCAAACCTCCCCTGCCCGGAGAGAACAGCCGCACTCCGACGGCACATCTAGAGGTCGCGTTCCCCGTTCCCATGACACTGCAAACCCGGCAAACATTCGCACACGAAGATTCGAGTGACCCGATCGCCATCGCCGGGACGCTCCCTGAGGAGCAGCGCTGGTGACCGAGAACCCGCTAGGGACTTGGAGCCTGCACCGTGAATCCGGAACTGAGCTCCCCATCTCTCCGCAACCGGAGGTTGGGATTGAAGCTCGGCGTGGACAGCAGTTCGTCTCCAAAGATCCTGTCTTCCCGATCGAGATCCGGCAACGTGTAGATGGTCAAACCCGATTTCGTTTGCACCGGCACGAGATCCGCCACCGGAAAGGCGGGAAACACGCTGTTTGCTTCCGGTGGATTGATGTAGCCGATCGTGACGGCAAGACTGCCCAGGACAAGCACGTTGATGATCCACAGCAGGTATCTCCTCCGGTTTCGCTCCCACCCCGGATCTCTGAGAGCGCCGGCGCCGAGCACGAGAGAGATACCGCCCAGCGACCAGATCGGCCCTTGCACGAATCGCAAGGTCGGTACGGTCAAGAACCAGAAGAGGATGGGCAGGGTCAACGCGAATACTGCAATCATCTCGGACCTCGACTTCTTTTCGGCGTGTCTACGTGCCTGGAAGAGCCATGTGAGACCCACCATCGCCAGACCGAGAGGAATCATGAAGGCGTGCATTCTCGGTACCGTGTATCGGATCCAGGGTCCGAGCCACGCCAATCCACTCCCCGGCTGATCAGGAATTGAACCGACCCAGCGGGCCCACTGAACTGTTGTCTCTTGCTCGGCCATCGCGAGAGCACGGGGAACCTGCCAATCAAGACCAAGGCCACCTAATGCGACGGGGAATGCGGGATATCCACTCAACATGAATCCGCGGGTCAGCCAGGGTCCTAAAACAACGAACGCGATCACAAACACCCGCACAGCGGGCCACTTTCGACGAATCGGTAGCGGTCCAGTATTGCGGAACCGCCGATACGCCAGAACGATCACCAACCCGGCATAGACACCAACCGACAACTTCACGGAAACTGCAACCGCGGCCAGAAAGACCATAACCACAAGGAAATGATGTGCCTCACGCCGTTGCTCCGGGCGAGATTCCCAGACCCTCAGGAGGAGATACCCCAGGACGATGGCCAGCGCAAATGCCGGGTAATCGGTCGACATTCCCGACGAGTCTTCCCCGGCAGCAATCAGAGCTGGTACGAGGGCAACGGCGAGGAAGGCATCGGCCAGCTGCCCCTTGGCCCAAAACCGGTGAAGGGCAAGCATCCCGGCGCCAAGCAACGAAACCGCCAGCAAACCGATACCAACGTGCTGGGAGATTCCATTCCAGGGTCCCGATTCCAACATTGCGAAGTAGAGGAGGCTTGAACTGTTGAAACCCAGCCTCGCATGGAGATTCGCAAGTCCGGGTACGATCGGGTAGGCGGTCTCCCATCCAACGGTATTCACATGATAGAGACCCGTGTCGTACGCAATCGTCCCGATCGCGAAGTCCGCAACGAGGGCCGCAACCAGAAGGAAAACAACTGATTTGGCGATCGTCGCACGGCGCTTCTCGGGCGACCAGATGGCCCGGAACCACTGCATGAACTCCAAACGATGGGCGAGCAGCCCGACCAACGAACCCACCGCGAGGCCGACCCACACGATCGACCGAACCGCCAGGAAAAGATGCCAGATCTGCAACACGGCCAGTGCACTACCCCACCCACACCAAAACGAGATGAATAGGTCACTCGAGGAAACGACGCGTCGACCGGCAACCATCCGGACCAAAAGGCCAAGTCCCGCGAAAAGCCAGAAGAGGACAAACCAAGAAAGAAGTAGAACGACAATGGCGTTCACGCACATCCCCTTTCCGGCGAGGAGTCTCGCTCCGAAGGGGACACCTTAGGCGCCGAGTCCTCTATTTCCAGGTGCCGTTGGGGTCCTGGCCGGTCTGTTTCCACTCACTGGTAGAGAGTTCGTTCTCACCCCAGTAGTAGTTGGCGTTGCCGCTCAGGGTGTAGGTGTTCCGGTCGAAACGGTTGCCCCAACTCGAGTACACCTCACCATTGCCGGTGTTGGCAACAATCCCCGTCTGACCAACATTCATCGAGATCACATTGTCATGCACCCACAGGTTCCTCAACTCCCACGGTCCATGATTAGCCACCGCCGCATCAGGACGAGAAACATGCTTACCGGCAATCCCATCGTTATTGCCCCGCACCGTATTCCCATACACCTCAACATTGGGCGAAGACGAAACCAAAATCCCCGCCCCATCAATCCAACCAGTGAAATTGAACCCGTTCCCCTCCACCACGTTGTTACGGATCACCGCCGTCGTAACTGACCTCATGGAAGATCCCCGGCCCATCATTGTTCACCACCCGGTTGTTCTCATACAGAACATCAATGTTGTTGATGTCACACCACAACCCCGGACCCTTGTTGTCATGGACATAGTTATCCCGCAACACCAACTGGCTCGTGAACACAAACTTGGTGCCACCCGCCTCCCAATACGGGTTATTGCCATCCGTGTTGTTGAAAGCAATCTCATTACCCTGCACCAGGATCTCCCCACCCGAACCCGACAACCCCATCTGCCCGTTGTGATGCACATAGTTCCCCAACACCCGCCACAACGGCCCCGCCTGAATCCCAATCCCCTTATTCGACCGGACCTCATTGCCCTCAACCACCCAACCCTGCGAACCCTGACCAGTCACATACCGGATCGCTCCCGTCTGTAACGGACTGGCATACCCCTCAACCACCAACCCCTGAATCCGCACATTGTCAGCACCCATCCCCGAAAACGCATACGGGATACCCCCACCCGCCAACACCGCTCCCGACTCACCAACAAACACATCCCCATCCTTCGGAACCACATGCTGACCCCGATGCACCCCCGACTTGATCAAAAACGTCGTCCCCGCACCATGAGCATCCACCGCCGCCTGAATCGAAGCACCAGGAGAAACCACCACCGCCCCCGCCACCGACACCGACGCAGGAGCAGGAGTACTCGACACCGGCCGCGTCGTCGTCGTCACCGAAGCCGAACCCGAAGACGACCGCGTCGTCGTCGTCGTCACAACAGAAACCGAACCCGAAGACGACGCAGCAACAGGAACGACAAGCGAGGACGAATCACCGGCAGAGGTCGGCGGCGGCGGCAATACGGCGGCTTCTCTCGCGTCGACGAACGTCCGGGTCGGCGACCGATGTCACCGACGATGGCTCTCGCTGTGACAGAGACGCAAGAACACCATCGATCCCTGTCCTGAACAACCGGGAAACCGACCTGTCGAACTCACCGACGAGGTTCTCCGGAAGCCGAACGTCTTGGTCGATGCGAACCGGGCCGTCTTGCACTGACGAAGGCGACGTCTCGGACAACGTAACCCTTTTCTCGAGAGTCCGCCCTCCTGGCGCCTCCACGACGCGTTGGCCTTCCGAGTTTGCGTCGGTAAATGCGACTGCGCCGGTCAGGCCGAGCAATGCAACTACTGATGAAGCCAGCAGGACTCGAGTTGCAGGGTGACGTCTGGGTTGGCGATGCCGGCCGTACAGCCGTCGATGCCGGCCGCGTGTGAACAGAGCCAAGCGCCCCCGCTTGTGTACGCCGCGCGTTGGCGGTGACACGTCATCGCCTCCCTTTTGCCCGACTCGCTCAGGCCTCCCAAGCCTGACGAGTCTTCTCATCAGCACTGCTCTCAAACCCCAAAGTGGTTGAGAACCACCATCCTCCCGGTCAGTGGCAGCTGCACCACATGGACCGGAGGGCTTTCCAAGAGGATAGTCCTGCGGGGCATCTACGCGCAGGCCGGATCGGCGCTGCCCGGGCCGGAGCCTCGCGGAGACGGCTCAGGTCGGGGTGATCCGTCCCGACCGGCTAGTTCCAGGTGCCGTTGGGGTCCTGGCCGGCTTGTTTCCATTTTGCGGTGGAAAGCGTCTTGCCGCCCCATTCGTAGTAGTTGGCGTTGCCGCTCAGGGTGTAGGTGTTCCGGTCGAAACGGTTACCCCAACTCGAGTACACCTCACCATTGCCGGTGTTGGCAACAATCCCCGTCTGACCAACATTCATCGAGATCACATTGTCATGCACCCACAGGTTCCTCAACTCCCACGGTCCATGATTAGCCACCGCCGCATCAGGACGAGAAACATGCTTACCGGCAATCCCATCGTTATTGCCCCGCACCGTATTCCCATACACCTCAACATTGGGCGAAGACGAAACCAAAATCCCCGCCCCATCAATCCAACCAGTGAAATTGAACCCGTTCCCCTCCACCACGTTGTTACGGATCACCGCCGTCGTAACTGACCTCATGGAAGATCCCCGGCCCATCATTGTTCACCACCCGGTTGTTCTCATACAGAACATCAATGTTGTTGATGTCACACCACAACCCCGGACCCTTGTTGTCATGGACATAGTTATCCCGCAACACCAACTGGCTCGTGAACACAAACTTGGTGCCACCCGCCTCCCAATACGGGTTATTGCCATCCGTGTTGTTGAAAGCAATCTCATTACCCTGCACCAGGATCTCCCCACCCGAACCCGACAACCCCATCTGCCCGTTGTGATGCACATAGTTCCCCAACACCCGCCACAACGGCCCCGCCTGAATCCCAATCCCGGTATTCGACCGGACCTCATTGCCCTCAACCACCCAACCGTGGGAGTCGTGCCCATTCACATACCGGATCGCTCCCGTCTGTAACGGACTGGCATACCCCTCAACCACCAACCCCTGAATCCGCACATTGTCAGCACCCATCCCCGAAAACGCGTACTCGTCGATACCCTCACCCGACAACACCGCTCCCGGCTCACCAACAAACACATCCCCATCCTTCGGAACCACATGCTGACCCCGATGCACCCCCGACTTGATCAAAAACGTCGTCCCCGCACCATGAGCATCCACCGCCGCCTGAATCGACGCACCAGGAGAAACCACCACCGCCCCTTCGACCGCGATGTGTGCGGTGGTAACGGGAATCGACCAGGTAGTCGTCGATGCAGCAGCATCCGGCTGTGAGGAAGTAACCCCCGGGGTTCCGCCGCCCTCCCCGGATGAACTCAGCACCGCTACGAGCAGGACGGCAAGCAAGCTGCCAACCAACAAGAGCAAAGCAATGCGCCGCCGGATTGTCATGAAAGCCCCCGTATACCCACAAAAGCCCGCGACCTGCCGGTGACAACTTCACACGGACGATTGGACCGGTCCTAGGCTAGTGGGACGATGGACGTACAACGCGCCCTGGTCGTCGAAGGACCACTTCTGCCCTCACAGGCTGCACATTGGGCAGCCTTCTCGAACATCGGAGTAGACCTCCACATGGTCGGCGGCCTGGCCGCTCCCGATGACGACTGGTGGACCACGGGGCAGGTCGCCGACATCACGACCCACGTCCTCAATCCCCGCGGTTGGGTCAAACGGGGTCAGCACTGGTGGGTCTTCCCGGGTCTACGCGATGTGGTGCAACGTCTGAAACCGGATGTGATCCATGTGGGTGCGGAGCCGTGGGCCCTCTTCTTCTCCCAGGTTCTCCCATCAGGGATCCCGACCGTGGCACACGGAGCCGACAACATCTGGGTCCACGGCAGCTTTCTGGAAACGAAGCTGAGGATCGCCAGGGCACGATCAATTCTGGGGAAATTGTCGGGCTATGCGTCCTGGAATTCGGCGGGGATCGAGCTAGCCCGGGAATTCGGTTTTTCGTCCGAACGCCCAACCCTCGTCGCCCCCAACCGGATTCCCGATCCGGAACCGTTCAAGAATGCAGCTCGCCAGCCGAGAAGAACACCGTGCCGTCTTGAACCTGAGTGACAAGAGCGTCGTCGGGTTCGTAGGGCGGCTCGTGCCGGAGAAGGGGCTCGGTTGGCTCATCGAGGCACTGGCCCAGACCGGTCTCCCCGACACGCTGCTCCTCGTGGTTGGCTCCGGCCCACTCCAAGGACATTACGAACAGTTGGCGGGGGAGCTTGGCCTCGATGCCCGGTTCCTGGGCGGGATCAATCCGGAGCGCATACCCGCGATCATGGCAAGCTGCGACATCCTGGTGGTGCCGTCGTTGACAACCGACGCTTGGGCAGAGCAATTCGGCCGGGTGGTCATGGAAGCGATGTTCGCCGGAACCACCGTAGTCTCGAGCGATTCAGGGTCCCTCCCAGAAGTCGTCGGCGAGGCCGGAATTGTGGTGCCGGAAGACGACCGACCGGCGTTGACGGAGGCACTCAGCACCTTGATACGCGACCAGGACCTTCGCCGCAAGCTCGGCAAAGAAGGTCAAAGGACATCGCTCGAGAGCTTTGGTCCGGCGCCGCTGGCGCAGCGCATTCTCGCGTTCTGGCATGAGGCACTGAAGGCCGCAGCACCCTAGCGAAGACCTTCATGGACAAGATCTCCAGGGACTCGATGCCGCTCCCGTGATTGCAGATCGCTCAGGGCAACCATGGCCACGAGCACGATGAAGTCGGCAGTCAGCCATGCAGCAAAACCCAGGCTGACCGAGGCGTGGAGAAGGAGGGGAACGATCAGAATCGCTATCGGTACATCCACGCGATCTCTCAGAGCCTTCAATGCCCAAACCATCGCCCGAAACACCCCATAGGCCAGAGGCACCAACCCGAGAAGCCCAACCCCGACCAGAGCTTCCATGTAGCCACTGTGGAGGCTGGTGATCTGCCCCTCGTTGACCACTTCGAGCGCTACGAAACGCCCGCCGGCACCAAACCCGTATCCCGTCCAGGGGTGGCGGAGCCAGGCATCGTACGCAGCCTGCCAGAACACGGTTCGATCGCTCAGATTGGCCAGCTGCTCTGGTTGGTTTCTGACGAAGGCAGTCCAGAAGGCATCCGAGAAGGCAAGAAAGGCCAACACGCCGGCAGGCCCGACCAGCATGATCAAGAGGCGCCGGCGGAGCACCCAGAGGATGAGGAGGACACTTGCCAGCCACATGATCAAGCCCTGGCGACCCGACGCCAGAATCAGGCCGGCCGTCGCGAGAATGAAGAGGGCCATCCAGGAACGCCTCGTCTTTGTCTCGTCGGTCGTGAAGAAGGTTGCCAACGCGTATGCGGACACCAACGCCGCACTGGCCGAGAGTTCATTCGAGTGGTTGAAGGGAGCAACCATTGCGTATCGCAAGACGAACCCCGGCCTCCAAACGCGCGCTTGGAATAACTCGGGAATAGCCACATAGCCGACCATCGCCCCAACCACCAGGGCGGCCTCCAATGCCACAACGAACCTCACTGTGTCGCGCAATTCCGAACCAGACCTGGCGCTCAGCGCCACCGCAACAACAACAGCCAGGCCCGCCGCCAGCTCCAGAGTCTTCGCTCCGGATACCAATGCAGAAACCGAGTACAGCGTCGACACGAGGGCGACGAATCCATACGCCATCACTGCGCCCAGTCCGCGCCCGAGTCTGCTTTCCGACAACCGGCTTCGCTCCATGAGAACCGGAAAAATCACTACGAGCGACAGCACGGAGAGAACCCCACGCACGATGCGTTCGACAACGATCGGGTTGGCCAGGACCTCAGCCCCGGTGGTGACAGGTGCAAATGTGTGCGTCCCCAGCAAGGCCAGCACGATGGCAATCTGTTCACGGCTCAACGGAATTCTGCCGGTCTTGATGAAGCCGCGCAGACCTTGGGGGGCGATGACTACCACCGCAATGCCCCAGACCAGAAGGGTCCACATCAATCCATCCACAGCACCGCCACCCCTTGCAAACGTTTCAGAAGGTTACCGGCCTCGCGCTCCCTATGATCAAGAGAGCATTCCGGTCTACCGTCCTACCGGTTGAACTAGACTAATGCTACTTTACGTGGTCACGAGATCTCACTGGGAGGTAACATGGCGGAGCGGGCTCTGCTGACGGGTATTACGGGCCAAGACGGTTCATATTTGGCCGAGTTCTTGCTCGATAAGGGTTACGAGGTCCACGGACTCGTGCGTCGCTCGAGTACGTTCGGCACGGAACGGATCGATCACCTCTACATTGACCCGCACAGCGAAAACACCCGGCTCTTTCTTCACTACGCAGATCTGTCCGACGGCAACACACTGAGCCGCCTCGTCCAGACCATTGCTCCCACCGAGGTCTACAACCTGGGTGCACAGTCGCATGTGGGAGTCTCCTTCAACAACCCGATCTATACGGCAGACGTCGTAGCTCTCGGCACCTTGCGCCTGCTCGAGGCAGTTCGACAACTCGAACATCCGGTGCGTTTCTACCAGGCGTCATCTTCGGAGATGTACGGGCAGGTGGCCGAGATACCTCAGTCCGAGTCAACGCCGTTTCACCCCCGCAGTCCCTACGGAGTGGCCAAGGTGTACGCGTTCTGGCAAACCGTCAACTACCGCGAGGCCTATTCGATGTACGCCTGCAACGGGATCCTCTTCAACCACGAGTCCCCGCGGCGAGGCGAGACCTTCGTGACCCGCAAGATCACCCGGGCTGCCACCCGCATCAAGCTGGGGTTGCAGGACAAGCTCTTCCTGGGGAATCTCGAAGCCGAACGAGACTGGGGCTTCGCCGGAGACTTCGTACGGGCAATGTGGCTGATGCTCCAGCAAGACGCTCCCGATGACTACGTGATAGCAACCGGTGAGCGCCATTCGGTACGGGAGATGTGCGAACGCACCTTCTCGTTGTTGGACCTCGACTACCGGGAGCACGTGGAAGTCGACAGCCGGTACTTTCGTCCGGCAGAAGTCGAGTTACTGGAGGGTGATGCTTCCAAGGCCAGGAAAGTCCTTGGATGGGAACCGGAGGTGGGTTTCTCCGAGTTGGTCGAGATGATGGTCGCCTCTGACCTCGCGTTGGCGAAGCAGGAGCGCGCTTTGGTCGATGCCGGTCTCAAGGAAATCGAGTGGCGCAACGGGAGACCCGAATAGTGGATATCAACGGCAAGCGGATACTGGTGACGGGCGGCGCCGGCTTTCTCGGCTCCCACCTGTGCGAACTTCTCAGAGTTGAAGGTGCCGAACCGATCATCCCCCGGCGGGTCGACTTCGACCTGACCGAACAATTGGCAGTGCGGCGCCTGATCGAGACGGAGCAACCGGACGCGGTTCTTCATCTTGCCGCCGAGGTTGGTGGGATCGGGGCCAACCGAGCCAACCCGGGGCGCTATTTCTATGCAAACGCGGCGATGGGTATCCACGTCATTGAAGAGAGCCGACGCGCCGGTGTCGAGAAACTGGTGCAGGTGGGCACGGTCTGTGCCTACCCCAAGTTCACGCCCGTTCCTTTCAAGGAGGATGACCTCTGGAACGGCTACCCCGAAGAAACCAATGCTCCCTACGGCATTGCCAAAAAAGTCGCTGCTGGTGATGTTGCAGTCCTACCGGGACCAGTACGGCTTCAACGGCATCTTCGTGCTGCCGGTCAACCTGTACGGCCCAAGGGACAATTTCGATCTCGAGTCGAGCCACGTCATCCCTGCATTGATCCGGAAATTCGTAACCGCCCAGGAGTCCGGAGATGCCCGGGTCGAGGTTTGGGGTACAGGTTCCGCCAGCCGCGAATTCCTGTACGTGGATGATGCTGCCCGTGCGATCCTGCTCGCTACGAAACACTACGACGGTCCAGAGCCCGTCAATATCGGAACGCACCGCGAGATCACCATTCGCGATCTCGTGTCGTTGATTGCCGAATACACCGGATTTGAGGGTGAAGTCCATTGGGACACCTCGAAACCCGACGGTCAGCCGCGTCGCATGCTCGACACCACCCGTGCTGAGCAGTACTTCGGGTTCAAACCGGAAGTCGACCTCGAAGAGGGCCTCCGCAAGACCATCGCATGGTGGAAGCAGCAGGTGGACCGTTGAGCACCCCCGTGCAGTGGCCCGATCGGGTACCCGTAGTCGGAACACCAATTTCCGTCACTTCGAATGGCGCTCTGCTCGAACTCCTCGATCGGCGCCCCACCGATCAGGCAAGCATTGTTGCCTTCTGCAACGTCCACTCCGTAATGACGGCACGCCGGCAACCCGAGGTCGCTTCGGCGCTACGCGCTGCTCATGTGACCGCACCGGACGGAATGCCGGTCGCATGGGGATTACGAGTTTCGGGCCACCCGGACCAACCTCGCGTCCCGGGACCCACGTTCATGGAGACCGCCCTGCGCCATGGTGTCGATGCGGGATGGAAGCACTTCTTCTACGGGAGCACCGACGATACCCTGGCTCGACTGGTCGAAGCCGCTCATCGAATCGCGCCGGGGATTCACATCGTCGGTAGTTTCTCGCCACCATTCAGAGGCGCGTCGGCCGAGGACCTGGAATCAGACACAGCCCGGATACGAGCGACCGGCGCAGATATGGTTTGGGTAGGACTGGGGATGCCCAAACAGGAAATCTGGATGAGCCAGGCGGCCGCCCACCTCCCGGGTACTGCACTTCTGGGTGTAGGGGCAGCCTTCGACTTCGTGGCCGGAACGACTGCGCGCGCGCCGGGATGGATGCAATCGGCCGGCCTCGAGTGGCTACATCGGTTCGCCCAGCAACCAGGTCGACTGTGGCGACGCTATCTGATCAACAACCCCGCTTTTCTGACCCTGTTGGCAGTCAGCATCCTGCGCTCGCGGCGAAAACATCGAGCGGACCGCGACTGACGGTCAACCTATCGCGCCCATGGCCCGGGCATAGGCAACCTGGAGCTCTGCCAGCCCAATGGCAGGCGTGTATCGTTCCTCGAACACCGCCCGGCCTGCCGCTCCCGCGGAGTCGACCCACCCATCGTCGTGCAACCCGGACAGGGCGATAATCCAGGCATCCACATCACCCGGAGTCGCCCATCGCGCCGCGTGGGAGTTGCCGATCGTCCCGGGGTTCCCGGCGATATCGGATACCGCCATGGGCAGCCCGGCGGCCAGCGCTTCGAGGAGAACCATCGGTTGGCCTTCGTACACGACCGAAGGAAACACCAGAGCTCTGGCACTCAGCATGAGCTTTCGGACCTCCGCGGATGATTGCGAACCCAGAATCTGGACGTTCGGCAGATCGGTGGCGCCCAAACTCGAGCGAAGCGGCCCATCGCCAACGAAGACCAGCTGCACATCGGACTTCCCCATCTTTGACCAGGCTTCGAGAAGCACCGGAATGCCCTTCTCATTGCTCAAGCGCCCAACGTAGAGGATCATGTTGCTTTCGGACGGACGACCGGATCGAACTCCCGGGTCGTCAACGAAGTTGGGCTTGACTGCCAGCTTCGACTCCGGAAGACCCCCGGCAACGAATCTGCCTTTTGCGAAGCCCGTCAGCGCAAGAAACAAGGCTACGGAGTCCCACGTTCCGAGCCGGCGATTGAGGGCGATCGTGCTTGCAGCCATGAAGGATTCAGGGAGCGAGTTGCGGTAGCAGCGGTGCCGAACACCATCCCAGGGACCGGTACCCACACAATCTTCACAGGGCGCCCCATTTCGGAACAGAAGCGCGTTCGCGCACAGCAACCGGTAGTTATGGAGTGTGACCACAACAGGCACGCCCAACTCGGAGAGCGTGTGCACCACCGACGGACTGAGCGCCCACCACGTGTTATGGACATGCGCGACGTCCGGCTGCTGCGCGGCCACGAAGTCCCGTACTTTGCGCGCTCGATCTCGGATTCCACGGAGCGGCGAGCAGCGAGGTCACAGCAGGAAGCATCGCTCCTGGATTGTCGACTCCGTACTCGAGGACTACGTGCCCGGCTTGCCGGAGGAGCGCCGCCTCTTTTGCCGCGACGGTATCTTCGCCGCCGGGTTCACGATACGAATTATGCAGCTGCAGGACTCGAAGAGACTCCACGATCAGATCCCGATCCGTTGGCGATGGCCGGGACCAGTCCTTGGCCTGCTCCGCACAGCGCTAGCGAGGTTTCTTACTCGACTGGTTCGTCTCGGTCTTGAGCTTCACGACCTTTTCCGGCCCACCCATATCACCGAGGATATCGGTCATCGACCCTTCGGTGAATGTCATCTCACGCCGGAGCGGTGACTTGTTGTAGATGTAACCGATTGCGTCTCTTCCGATGAGGCTCAACCGCGACCCTACTTCCTCCAACTGACCAACCGACCCGCTGTGGGCCACAACCACCAAGGCTGCATCGACGTACGAGGCCAATGTGCTCGTATAGGCAACCTGCAGCAAAGGCGGCGCATCAACGATGATGACATCGAATGCCTCACGGACCGTGTCGAACAACTGGCGCACCTTGGGGGAGCGGAGCAGGTCGGCGGCAACCACCGGCTGACGTCCCCGGGCGAGGAGCGACAGATTCATATCAGGACCGATATCGATAGAGCGAATCGCCTCGGTGAACGGCATCCCGGCGCTCACGATGTCGGTAAGGCCATGGGAGCCGGTCGATTGTTCGCCGGTGAGGAGCGCCGCCAGGTCCTGGTTACCAAAGTCGGCATCAATGAGCAACACCCGGCTACCTTCCCGGGCCGCGGCCATGGCCAGGTTCGCAACAACGGTGCTCTTCCCGGTTCCAAGAGTTCCGGAGATCACTACGAGAGATTTCACTTGTTGGCTGGCCATCTTGAGTTCGAGCGATGCCGCTGCGAAGCGGAAGGCCTCGGCGGAGGCCGATCGGGGCTGATCCAGCACCGGCAATCGAGTCTTGAGACCCTCCTCAGCGAAGCTGGGGATGTCTGCCAGCAGAGGAACCCCGATAACGGATTGCGGTTCCATGCGATCGTGGAAAATCCGGCGGCGGGAAGCGAGCAGGTAAGCGAGCGATACTCCCGCGAGCAAGCCTGCCACCAAAGCTACGGCGACAACTCTTCCGGCCGACCCCTCCTCGTAGATCTCAGCGTTCTTAGCTGTTGAAAGGAAAGCGACGACTTCTGGAGCCAGTTCGATGTCAACCGTTATCTGATCGCGACGCTCCAGCAACGCCTCTCTTCGGGTCAGAACCTGATCCTCGTCGACCTGCAACTTCGCTAGCTCATCGTTACCGGGCCCGATCCCGGCGATAGTCTGATATGTGAAAATCTGGTCACGGAGGTCGCTCAACCGATCCCGAATCAGATCCGCCCGGTTCTGCGTCGCAATGGGCAATTCCGACTGTAGTTTGACGATCTCGCCAAGCGCCAGTTCGTATTGGGCGAGCAACTCGGTTCTCGATAGGTCTGCAGCCAGCAGGGCTTCGATATCGCTCTTGATGGTATCCGCGCGTTCTTGCAGCGTCTCGAGCTGGCTGTCGATTCTCTCCAGGGCGGCGTCGGCAGCTGCGCTCGTCTCCAGGGACACGAGTTCCTGGTAGGCAGCAGCCAAAGCATTCGCTCCTGTTATCGCGATTGCCCGTTCATCGGCGATGAAGATAATGTCGATGAGGTCGCTGTCATTGGAAAACCCTATGACGATGCCCTGTTCGAGATCATCGGTTCCCAAGATGACGGGCGGATCGTTCTGCTCGGCAAGGTCGCCGGCCAGCTGAAACACAGAATTCGAGTTGATGATCTCAACCTGGTTTGAGACAAACCGCTGCGGGTTCCCCGAGGAGCCGATGTCCAGACCACCGGCGGTTTCCTGGACAACCATCGATGCCTTGGCCGAATACAGAGTCTCCGGCGGAAACACGGTCACGTACGCGATGCCGAGGGCGACCGCGACAGCGGTCAAGACCGCCACGAGCCATCGATACCTCCAGGCAGCACTGAACAGCGTCGGGTCGGTCAAAGTATTGCTGCTCATCGCCCCTTGCGTCCTTCCCACAGAATGAGCCCATTCGGACGGGCCGGAAGCATGCTAGCGCTCCTGTTCGCCTGTCAACGCAGCCATTTGGGACACCCGTACCTCCCAGTCACCGGTCGAGTCGATCGTCAGCCGAAACGCCCCACCATCTTCGAATACCTGTTCCCCTTCACCAAGGCCTGGTTGCGTGATGACCCCGGCTACTGCACCGTCAGATGAGCGAACCGTGATCCGGAGCGAGTCAGAGGCAAGCCCGTCGAGCGTCCACTCGAGCACCCACCCGGTTGCAACCACGAAGACACCCGTAGAGTCAGATCCGCTGCCGTCGAAAGTGCGAACCATCACCTTGACCAGCTCGCTGGAAGATGTGACGGGGAGGTCGTCTTCCGGACCGGGCAGGAGAAGCGCAACGCTGAGCGGAATCGCGGCCAGAACGACCAGCAGTAGCAAACCCCGGAGCAACCGCACGTAGCGCATTTTTCGCATGCGGCGCGCGCGAACCTCTAGGTACGAAATGTCACTCATAGTGGTAAACCTCTACCTGAATGTACCAGATCCTTGAGAGAAAGCTTCTCCTCGTGCATCCTTCATCCGTGCTGTCGATCGGTTGTCCGATGTTACGAACTCTCCGTCTGATGGCGCAAAGCGGCGGCAGCCGTCTGAGCGCACATGTTGACTCTGCTCTCATCAAAGTCGGCAGCAAACACCGTCTGCGGAAGAGCTCCCACCCTTGACCTACCTTTTCCGCCCAAGTCTCTCGCGACAAGTCTCCCGGCCGGCCAGGAGCACCGGGATCGCAGCAACGTCGCCAACCTACGGTGACCGCTCCAGCACCACTCCGGCTAAGTGTTCTCCAATGGCCAATGAGGCAGTCGCAGCAGGTGACGGAGCGTTGAGCACGTGGAGAGCCCGCGGCGACTCTTCGATCGCGAAGTCGTCGAGGAGATTGCCTGCCCGGTCCATGGCCTGGGCACGGACGCCCGCACCGGCGCGGACGACGTCGTCCACCCGGATGGCGGGGACCAGTCGTTGCAATGCAGCCACAAAAGCTCGGGAACTGGCCGAGCGGACCATCTCGCCGATGCCGGTCTTCCAGTACCTGCGGGCCACTACCCACATCCCGGGATTTCGGACGGTCTCCCAGAGGTCGCCCTTGTCGACGGATCCCCACCGGTAACCCTCCCGGGACAGCGCCAGAACCGCGTTGGGGCCTGCCTCGATATCACCGGTCACCGTCTTGGTGAAGTGCACGCCCAGGAAGGGGAACCGGGGATCTGGCACCGGGTAGATCATGCCGTTGACGAGATACGCCCGCTCGTCCTTGATCTCGTAATACTCGCCCCGGAACGGGACGATCTGCACGTGCGGATCCGCACCCGCCATCCGGGCCACACGATCGCACTGCAGGCCGGCACAGTTCACCAGGTAGCCCGCCGAGAGGTCTCCAGAGGTGGTGCTGATCCCGACTTGCGATGCCCCGTTGACGATCGAAACGACCTCGGAGTTGAGCCGGACCACTCCGCCGTGTTGTTGGATCCGGCGTGCCATCGCTTCGGCTATCTGTTGGAAGTCAACTGAGGCAGTGCCGGGCACATGCAAGCCGGCCACGCCAACGGCATGCGGCTCGATCTCCCTGATCGCGGCCGGGTCCAGTTCGCGAAGTCCCGCGACACCGTTCTCGATCCCCCGCCGATGGATCTCCTCGAGTGCCGGTATCTCCGATCGGTCCACCGCCACCAGGACTTTGCCATACGCCTCGAACGCCAGGCCCTCGGTCTCACAGAACGCGCGGAGCTTGTGGACCCCATCGACGCAGAGTTTCGCCTTCAGCGAACCCGGTTTGTAATAGACACCGGTGTGCACGACCCCGCTGTTATGTCCTGTCTGATGCTGGCCGACCCTGGCTTCCTTCTCGAGCACAACCAGCCGGATTCCCGGTTTGGCATCGAGCAAGCCGAGGGCCGTCGCCAGCCCAACAATGCCTCCGCCGACAATCGCTACGTCATAGTGGTCACTCATGGTGGCCATAGTAGACCTACGCGAGAAGGGGCAAGCCGGTCGGCTTGCCCCTCATGCTCAGTCAGGTTGTCGCTTAGATCAGGTCTTGTTCCCGGATCCCGAAGGAGGGATGACGGAGCCGGCACAGCGCCAGCTTCTCGAGCTGTCGGATCCGTTCCCGCGTCAAGCTGAACTCGTCGCCGATCTCTTCGAGGGTCCGCGGAACGCCATCGTAGAAGCCGTAGCGCAAAGCAAGGATGCGGCCTTCTCGATCGGGGAGGCGCTCAATGGAAACGCGCAAGCTCTGGGCAACGTCGAGTTCTTCCGTGATCTGCACCGGATCCGTGGCATCCTCATCTTCGATGAAGTCACCCAGCTGGGCGCCGTCCTCACCGACCGGCTGCTCGAGCGAGACGGTGTCGGCCACGCCGAGCGCCAGCTCAACCTTGTCGACGGTGACGCCGGCTTCTTCGGCGATCTCCTCAGGCTTGGGATCGCGACCGAGTTCCGCTTTCAGGCTGGCCTGGGCGGCGCGGACTGCTGCGAGCGTGTCGTGCAGATGGACCGGAATCCGCACCGTGCGTGATTTGTCGGCGATCGCCCGGGTGATGGCCTGTCGAATCCACCACGTCGCATAGGTGGAGAACTTGAAGCCTTTCCGCCAGTCGAACTTCTCGACGGCGCGGATGAGGCCGAGGTTGCCCTCCTGAATGAGATCGAGAAAGTCGATTCCCGACGTGTTGGCATACCGGCGGGCATTCGCGACCACCAGGCGGAGGTTGGCGGTCAGGAAAGCATCCTTGGCTTCCTTGCCATGGCGCGCCTTGCGCCGCAGTTCGATTTCCTGCTTCTTGTCCTTGTACTCCCCTGCTTCCAACCGGACCGCAGCATCCTCGCCGCTCTCGATCTTCTGGGCGAGCTCCACTTCCTGTTCGGCCGTCAGCAGGTCGTACTCGCCGATAGCGGTCAGGTACTGGCTGACGAGATCGGTCGTGAGACGGCCTCGTTCGTCGGTCAGTTTGTTGCGCTGCTTGTCGCGCTCTTTTTCACGGCGGGCTCGGACGTCCGACTTCGGATCGGCGCCATTTCCGTTCCCGTTGGAGCGGACGCGACGCGTCTTCTCGGCTGCTGGCATGTTGGGGTGTCCTCCGGTCAAGGGTTCGGTCTCGCGGGGAACAAGTCCATGCGAGGCATCGAATGCAATATGACATATATCTCTGGGTTTGTGAACCCCTTTTCTTTTGGAAGCTTCCGCAGGGGGTTCACAAAGTCGAACAGGGATTGCTCCGCTAGCCGCTCGAGGGGCTTGACATGGAAGGAGCATCGCACGTGGATCAACATCGGCGGTTGCCGCAATAGCTTTACCCCCGAACCTCACTACGTTTTCTCCCATGACCAATCACCTCGCCGCCGAAACCTCCCCGTATCTCCTCCAACATCAGGACAATCCCGTCGACTGGTACCCGTGGGGTGAGGAAGCAAGTGAACGAGCCAGACGGGAGGACAAGCCCATCCTGCTTTCCGTCGGATACTCGGCCTGTCACTGGTGTCATGTCATGGCCCATGAGTCCTTCGAAGACGACGAGACGGCGGCTCTGATGAACCGCCTCTTCGTCAACGTCAAGGTCGATCGCGAGGAGAGGCCCGATGTCGACGCCATCTACATGGAGGCCGTGCAGCGGTTGACCGGCCGGGGCGGTTGGCCCATGACCGTGTTCTTGACTCCGACCGGGGAGCCGTTCTACGCAGGTACCTATTTCCCCAAGGAAGACCGGCCCGGAATGCCTTCCTTCGAGCGGATCATGCTGGCCGTGGCCGACGCCTGGAACAACCGGCGCGCCGATGTCGAGAGTCAGGCCCAACAACTCGTGGAAACCATCGACCGGACTCTGCCCCCCACGAACGACCTCCCAACCCGCGCAGCTTTGGAACAGGCAGTGGGGGTTCTCGCTGGTCTCTTCGACGATACGCACGGCGGCTTCGGCGGCGCCCCGAAATTCCCCCAGGAACCGGTACTGGAGTTCCTGTTGAGGGTCGCAGGCGAACCGTGGGCGGCCGGAGCGCTCGACATGGCCCGGGCCACGCTCGACGGCATGGCCAAGGGCGGAATTTTCGACCACGTCGGCGGGGGTTTCGCCCGGTATGCGGTTGACCGGCACTGGCTGATCCCGCACTTCGAGAAGATGCTCTACACCAACGCCCAGCTCGCCCGCCTCTATCTCCGCGCCTGGCAACTGACCGGGGAAGAGCGGTTTCGAACAGTGGCGAGTAGCCACCCTCGAGTACCTGGCCCGGGACCTCCTGCTTCCGGGCGGTGGATTCGCCTCCGCCGAGGACGCCGACTCCGAAGGTACCGAAGGGAAGTTCTACGTGTGGTCGGCAGCCGAGTTCCGGACCATCGTCGGCAAGGACGCGGCGGACCTGGCCGGTGCCTACTTCGGCGTGACGACCGGCGGCAACTTCGAAGGGGCCAATCACCTCTACGAGGCACGTTCGCTCGAAGAGGTTGCGGCCGACCAGGGATGTGAGTATCCAGCAGGTTGCGGATGCCGTCGCTACGGCCCGCGAGAGGCTCCTGGACGCTCGGAATGCTCGAGTCCGCCCCGGCCTCGACGACAAGGTCGTCACCTCGTGGAATGGCCTCGCCATTCGCGCCCTGGCGGAGGCGGGGGCGATCCTCGACGACCCGCGCTACCTCGATCTGGCCAAGGGAGCGGCACAGTTCATTCTTGAACACAATCGCAGCGAATCCGGCAGGCTGCTCCGAAGCTGGGGCAAGGGAAGGCCGGGCCGGCCCGGGTTCAGCGAGGATTACGCCACCCTGGCCGTCGGGCTCTTCACGCTCTACCAGGCAACCGGGGAAGCGGCTTGGTATAGCGAGGCGATGGCCCTGGTCGAACAGATGGTCGAGTTGTTCGCCGCACCGGACGGTGGCTTCTTCACGACCGGGGCAGATGCCGAGGTTCTCATCACTCGACTCAAAGACCAGTACGACAGCCCCCATCCGTCGGCCAATTCCATGGCGGCCGAGGCCACCCTGATCGCCTCGCTGTACACGGGCGACGGCAACCTCCGGCACTCGCCGAGGGAGCGATTCGAGCGGGAGGAAGGCTGATCGAAGGTGCACCGACCGGGGTCGGGCATCTCCTGGCCGTGCTCACCTCGCTGCTCCGGCCACCCCGCGAAGTAGCCATCGTGGGGCCGGACGCCCGGCAACTCGCCCGGGTGGTGTGGGAAACGTTCCGGCCCGATGTGGCCCTGGCCGTCGACCCGAGCGGCGCGGCAGCGGTGGTCCCCCTGCTGGCCGGCCGGACTAGCACTACCGGTACGAGAGCGTTTGTTTGCCGGGATTTCGTGTGCGAACTCCCGGTATCCGATGCAGGGTCGCTGCGCCTCCAGCTCGACGGGTAACGGGGTGTCGCCAAAACGGGTCTTTGGACCCTGGCAGATGAGTCCACAGGCGCCCACGCTGGAGACAGCCTTACCGAAAGGCGCTATCAGTGGGTCGGGACGTGCTGCTCATGATCGGGGCGGTTGTCGCCGCGCTGGCGGCAACCGTCGCGCTTGGGATAGTCGTCCACATCCTGATCGGCCGCCTCACCGCCAGGCGCCGCACTTCATCGGTCCGGCGCAACCTGTGTTTCTGGTGCGGGGCTGAATACCGCCAGGAATTGGCCGACCACGAAGCAGACCCCGACGAGTGGCTCCATTGCCGGGCCTGCGGACAGCAAGTCCACGACCGGTGCCAGCATCAGATCCGGGCCCTGCAAGCCGACTGGGTGTGCCCGCACCCCGAAGCGGTCTTGACCTGCCCGGCCTGCGGGCGCCGTTCGATCAACGACGAGAGTGCTGCGCGCATGGCGAAGCTGACCAAGGAGCTGAACAAGTACGCCAAGAAGGCCGACGCCCGCCCGCCCGGGGCCGAGCGCTAGGGGTAGACCGGTGCGGTCAACGTTCGCTCGCTGAGCGTCTGCGCCCCCAACAAGATCAACGCCACCCAGACGAGGTCGGCCAGCAGCAGGTGGACGAGTTGCATCCAGACCGGGGTGAGCAGGGCAATATTGAGAGCGCCGGCCACTAACTGCAGGCCGACCAGGATCAGGATGGCCCACGCGGAAGTCTGCAACCCGACTTCGGTTCGCCCGAACCGGCGCGCCAGCCAGAACAAATAGATGCCTACGGCAATCGCCACGATCGGATGGGCCACCCGCAAATTGGTGAGGAAGTGTTCTGTGCCGCTGAAATCCTGACGGAGCCCGGCCAGCACCGACTCGGCAGGAAACAAGGTGTCGGCCAGCGCCGTGATTGCACCGGTGGCGGCCAGGACAACGACGCCGACCGCTCCGCCGACCCAACGCCGTGAGAAAAGGACATCGCGCTCCAAACGAATGGGACCGCCCCCGGACAACCACCAGGCGGTCAGCGTCAAAGCACCCAGCAAGAGCAGCGTGTTGACGAGGTGGAGTGGCACCGCCACGGTACGAGCCACCGAAGCATCCTCGGCCACCCATTCGTAGAGAACGATCATGGCGCCGATCAGCGCTTCGCCGATGATGAACGCACCCGAGAAGCCGGCACCTCGCCGGGCCGGGTGACCGGCTGGAAAGCTACGCCACACCCGCCAGACCAACACGGCGACCATGACGAGGGCCAAGCCGCTGGTGACTCGATGCGTGAACTCAATCGCCCTCGCCCCCTCGAGGCCGGTCGGGACGAGCTGACCGTCGCAGCTGGGCCAATGGGCTCCGCAACCGGCCCCGGAACCCGTAGCCCGAACAAACGCGCCGAAAAGGATGACGCCGATATTGACGGCGAGGGTGGCCCAGGCGTACTTGGCGAGCGGACGCATGGGGAAACAGTAATCAGTTGTCAGTACTCGGTAGGAGGCTCGATTGGTGGGAACGAGCCCCCCTCCCCGGCTACGCCGGGACTCCCCCCTTCCCAGCGAGCTGCGCTCGCCAGGGGGAGACGCACCCTGGGAACTGGAAACTGGCCGCCGACAACTCGCAACCGGCAACTAGATTGCTGCTTCGTGGCTATTTACGAAAGTGCCGTCGCAGCAATCGGACACACTCCGCTCATCCGTCTGGCCCGCCTCCATCCTCCGGGGAATCTCATCGCCAAGGCCGAACACGTCAGTGTCGGAGGTTCGATCAAGGAGCGCATCGCGGTGACGATGATCGACCGGGCGGAACAACTCGGTCTGCTGCAACCGGGAGGCACCATCGTGGAACCGACCAGCGGCAATACCGGCGTGGGTTTGGCGATCGTGGGGGCCGTACGGGGCTATCGGGTCATCTGCACCGTCCCCGATAAGGTTTCCCAAGAGAAACAGGACCTCCTCAAGGCCTACGGTGTAGAGGTCATCGTGACACCCACCGAACTCCTGCCCGATCATCCCGATTCGTACTACGGAGTAGCCCGTCGTCTTGCGGCCGAAATTCCGGGTGCCTACCACCCCGACCAGTACTCGAACCCGGCCAACCCGGACACGCACTATCAGACGACCGGGCCGGAGATCTGGGAGCAAACCGACGGACAGGTTCAGGCCGTGGTCATAGGCGTCGGTACCGGCGGCACGATCACCGGGGTGGGTAGATACCTCAAAGAGCAGAACCCCGATGTTCTCATCGTTGGCGCCGACCCGGAAGGTTCCATCTTCACTGCTCCTTCGCCTGAAGACATCCACCAGTACCAGGTAGAGGGGGTCGGCGAGGACTTCTGGCCGGAGACATACGACGGATCGGTCGTCGACGAGTTCATCAAGGTGACCGATGCCGAGTCGTTCGCCATGACCAGGCGACTCGCCCGTCGCGAAGGGCTCCTGGTCGGCGGTTCCTGCGGCCTGGCAGCGCATGCCGCTCTCCAGGTTGCCGAGCGCGACCCGGACCGCATGGTGGTGGTCATCCTGCCCGATTCCGGACGCGGCTACCTGTCGAAGGTCTTCAACGACGACTGGATGCGCGACCACAACTTCACGGAGGATTGAATGAGGTTCGAGACCGATGCCATCCATGCCGGGCAGGAACCCGATCCGACCACGGGGGCCGTCACCGTCCCGATCTACGCCACCAGCACGTTCGCGCAGGACGCTCCGGGCCGCCATCGCGGTTATGAATACTCTCGTACCGACAACCCGACCCGCCATGCATTGGAGGTCGCGCTGGCGGCCCTGGAGGGAGTCCCACCAGAGGGTGAAGGCGGGGCGGTGGCCACCGCCTCAGGAATGGCCGCCACGGCCCTCGTCGGATACCTGCTCCACCCGGGTGACCACGTATTGCTCCCCAACGACGCGTACGGCGGCACGTTTCGTTTCTTCGCCCGGGTGCTGGCCGAGCACGGGGTGGCCTGGTCGGCCGTCGATATGACCGACCGGCGCCTCCTGGAGACCGCCGTCAAACCGGAGACCAAGCTGGTCTGGGTCGAGACTCCAACCAACCCGCTCCTGCGCCTGGTCGACATCGAGCACGCGGCGACGGTTGCGCACGACAGGGGGGCCCGCCTGGTCGTGGACAACACCTTTGCGACGCCGTACCTGCAGCAGCCCATTGCCGCCGGCGCCGACATCGTTCTGCATTCCACCACGAAGTACCTGGGTGGCCACTCGGACACGGTCGGCGGTGCGCTGATCACCGCGCAGCCGGAGCTCAACGAAAAGCTCCGGTTCCTGCTGAATGCTGCCGGACCGGTGCCGGGACCGTTTGACGCCTGGTTGGTGCTCCGCGGGATCAAAACCCTGGCCGTCCGCATGGAACGCCACTGCGCCAACGCAGCCCGCGTTGCCGCATTCCTCGGCAGCCATCCAGCCGTTGACGAGGTCATCTACCCGGGGTTGCCCGACCATCCCCAGCACGATTTGGCCGCCCGCCAGATGAATGGGTTCGGCGGCATGATCTCCTTTCGCCCGGCGGGCGGGGCGGCGGCCGCGAGCCGGGTAGCGTCATCCACCCGAATCTTCTGCCTGGCCGAAAGCCTGGGCGGGGTGGAATCGCTGGTAGAGGTACCGGCAGTCATGACCCACGCTTCGGTGCAGGGCACCGCCCTCGAAGTACCCGAAGACCTCGTCAGGCTCTCCGTTGGTCTCGAACACATCGACGACCTCCTCGAAGACCTGGACCGGGCCTTGGGGAGTGCGTAGGAACAGTGCGTCCCGCCCGTTCCCTTGCAGGTGACGGGTTGCGCGATAGAGCCGACCTCCCGCCGTGCCGGGTCACAACGTCGTTCCCCTAGCGCAGACGGAGGAGCTGTCCGAGCGAAGCGAGGCTGAGAGGGCAACGAGCCAATCGACAGAGGCCTTCTGACCGTTCCCCCTCCCCCGCCGTCGGTGAGGGAGGACGGCAAGAATCGTCGGCCCCAGAACGGCGACGGGACTCGTGCGGGGAAGAGTTCGGCTACCCGTCGTTGGTGCGGAGTGAGAGACAGGTCAGGCCACCATCGGCCTTCTCGAACTCGGATACGTCGACGGTGACCACCTCGAAGCCTTCGGCCGCCGCCGCTTCTTGCACCAGGTGTTTGGAGGAGGAAACCAGAATCCGACCATCCGGAAGCGCGAGCACATTGACCTCACGTTCCCCGGTTACCCACCGCACCTCGAACCCGCTGAAGATCTCGGAATCGAAGTGCCCGGGTGCGGCGATCAGCACCGAGTTGTTGAGGGTGGTCACAACCGACTTCAGGTGGAGAGCGTTCCGAACCGGGACCGGAATCGTCTCGATGCCTTGCTCGGCTGCGATCGCTGCCAGCTGTTGGATGCCGTCGTCATTCGTGCGAGATGAGCGCCCAACGTAGATGCGGCCGGCAACCCGGAGGACATCTCCGCCTTCGAGCGTCCCCGGCGCTTCGATCGAGCGGATCTCGAACCGGTCCTCGAGAGCGTCACTGACTCCGGCCACTTCCCCCCGACGCGACGGCGCCCCGGGCCGGGTAAGAACCAGGGTTCCGACCAGCAACACACCCGCATCCTCAACGAACGGTCCATCAGCAAGAGCGGATGGCGTGTCGAGTTGCTCGACCTCGAACCCACCGTCGCCGAGGCACTCGACGTACCGTTGGTGCTGGTGGCGCGCCGTCTCCACATCGATGGCAGCAACGGGTGCACCACCCGTGAGGGCTTCGGCGAACGAATCGGGGACCGAGCGCACGAAGGCAATGGGCTGAGGCATCGCAGCGAGCCTACCTATCTGCCGAACTTCGATTCAAGACGCCGTGCGCCTCCCTGCCATACTGCCAGGACCTCCGCCGGGAAGACGTCTCTTGTTCAGCCCACTCGAATTGATGATCGCCCTTTTGATCACCGCCGCGGCTGCCGCCCTGCAGGGCACCGTTGGGGTGGGGTTTGCCATGGTTTCTGTCCCCATTCTGACCCTCGTGAACGGCGGTTTTACCCCTATCCCGCAGGTGTTGATGGCTTTTCCCATGACCATCTACATGGTGCTTCGCGAGCGTCAGCACATCGATCTGCGGGGAGCCGTGTGGGTGCTGAGTGGCCGGCTCCCGGGTGCGATCGCCGGTGTCATCTTGCTCGGAGTCCTGGCACAGCGGACGTTGGACGGAATGATTGCCGGCATCGTTCTGGCCGCAGCAGTCGCGATGGCCGCCGGTTGGTCCGTGCAGCAAACCCGGAGAAACCAATTCATCGCCGGAGTGGCCTCCGGGATCTCCGGCACCACCTCCGCGATCGGTGGGCCGCCACTCGCCTTCCTCTACCAGCACAGCTCGGGAGAACGACTCCGCTCGAGTCTGGCGGCCATCTTCTCTGTGGGCATCACGATCAACGTCACCTCGCTGGCCGTCGCCGGCCGGATCCATCGGGACGACATCGTGACGGCGGCGATACTGCTTCCGGCGTTAGCCATCGGTCTCTACTCGAGTCGCTGGATCACCGGTCGTATCGCCGATGCGACCATCCGTCGGGGGATTCTGATCGTTTCGGCCCTCGCCGGCACCGCTCTGGCGATCAGGACCATTGCCGGCGGGTGACCGCCTAGCTCGTGTATTCGTCGTCCCCGCGAATCAGCATCGGTATCGACCGGGCGAGTACTCGCCGACGAAGTTCCAAAACCTGATCTCCGTCGACGCCGAGTTCAACACCGAGGAGGTATTCCTCCAACATGACGGGATCCCACAGTTCGCGATCGTCCACGGCGGTCCTCTCTCCGGACTGCCCCCCGGGTAGACCACCACCATGAGTGGTGTTATACCACTCTAGGTGAGGGCTAGTCAAGACATTATGTGGGCAACTTTCAGGCGCCGGCCTTGATGAGTTCCCACAACTCGCCGATCGAATCCCCGAGTTTCCCGAGCGCCCAGAAGAGCACGACGAGCAGAAACATGGCGAACGCCACCGTGAGGGCTGCCCGGATCCAGTAGGTGATCATCTGATCGGGGTCGTCCAGGTACGAAGGGGCGCCCGGCTGGACGGTCGGTTCACTGATGGGCATCATCGAGGTGCGGGCCGAAGTCGCCGCTGCCGGGCGCGGAACACGTGCAACCGCGGCAACCGGCACAAGAGGTTCCGGTGCCTGCCAGCGGCCGCCCCCGGGAGGCGCAGTTGCGATGGCATCTTCTTCGGGCTCGGCGGCTTCCGGTTCGGCGGCTTCCGGTTCGCCGGCTTCATCAGGGGTTGTTTGGGCCGGGTCAACCGGGGCGGAGTCGGTAGTGGCCGGCTCGTCGGCGGCGGTGGCCGTGAGCCGCTCACCCTGCGGTACAACCGGCGTCTCAACGGCCGTTTCCATTTCGAGGTCGTCGTCGAGCAGCACCGCCGCCGCCCGCGCCCCTTGCGGTTGCTCGACCGCCTCGCCCTCCCCTTCCTCATCGAGGGTTGCTTCCGGCTCGCCAGACCAGGCATCGGCGGGTGGCGATTCCGCGACGGGTGACGGCACCTCCGGGGCCCGCAATACCGACGCTGCGACATCGTCCCAGCTGATCTCGTCGGCGTCGTTGGCCTCTTCAGCCGTCTGTCGTTGTGGAGACGGCTTGTCGGGTTCAGCATCATCCCCGTCCGGTGGTGCGTCTGGCCGTTCTCCTGCGAAGGCTGTCAGGCCCGGCCCGCCGATCTCTTCGAGATCTTCGACCGGGAATTCGGCAGGCATCCCAACACTCTCGCGCAAGGTACTTTCTTCAACCCCGAGGACGGCTGCCAATGAGCGGACAACGCTCTCATCTGTCGGGGTAGAAGTTCCCCGTTCCCAGCTCCGAATGGCCGATGCAGATCGCCCGACCAGATCGGCCAGGCCAGCCTGACTCATTCCCAGCGCCGCGCGGCGTTGTTTAACGAGTCCACTGAATGAGGTGTCTGCGGTCATACTGGGTCCCTGGAGTACGCATCGACTGGTCGTGTGGCGCCCAGGTTAATGCGCAACGAGCGAGGGGCGCTCCAACTTCTCCACGAATACGATCACGGAGTCGCCCCGGCGCTGCCGAAGCAAGAGGAGATCTCGTGTCTGGATGGAGAGCGGAGCGAACCAGGGGCTACCGGATGGCCTTCGACTTCAACCGCTCTTTGTTCGGCGTCCTGGTGCGTCATCTGAAGCCTCAGCCGGGCGAGAAGATCCTGGATATCGGCTGTTCACGGGGTTTCTATGTGAAAGCGATGGAGGCATCCACGGCTGACGTGATGGGCGTGGACAGTAGCGAAGTCTCCGTGTCGCAGGCCGTGAGCCGGCGAGTGGAGTGGGGAGACGCCACCAACCTCCGCTTCGCCGACGGGACCTTCGACAAGGTCTTCTCGCTGCACACCATCGAACATCTAGAAGATCCCCGGGCACTCCTCGCCGAAATCGGCCGTGTGCTCAAACCGGGCGGACTGGCCATCATCGTGTACCCGTGGGAGCTCTTTCGGGGGATGCAGTCCATCGGCGCCGCCGTGAGGCTGTACCGCAACCCGTTTCTAGCCCGCCGCATTCACCTCCACCGGCTCATGCCAAAGCATCTCCGGGACCTGGCTCGGGGATCGGGCCTGGAATACCGGGAAAGCAGGTTTGTTCGGGCATTGGGCCTGCAATTCATGACGACCCTGGACAAGCCCACCTGACGGACATCGAACCCGCCGGAGGAGCAGCGCAGCGGCCCGGCGGGGAGATGGCATTGGGCACGACAAGGAAGCCGCAGTTGGCGGAGGCGGACGGGCATCGAACCCGCCGGAGGAGCAGCGCAGCGGCCCGGCGGGGAGATGGCATTGGGCACGACAAGGAAGCCGCAGTTGGCGGAGGCGGACGGGCATCGAACCCGCCGGAGGAGCAGCGCAGCGGCCCGGCGGGGAGATGGCATTGGGCACGACAAGGAAGCCGCAGCGATAGCGGAGGCGGACGGGAATCGAACCCGCCGGGGACCTTTCGACCCCCACCGGTTTTGAAGACCGTGTTCCACAGACCCTTCCAGTTCCGCTGAGACCCGCCGATGCCCGTCTCTTCCCGACGGTATTGGCTGTTTCGGCGATCGAGACCCTTCTCGTGCCGTGCAGTTCCTTTGGCTGACGGACGGCGTGGCACCGGGTTCGGCACCGGGTGCCGGTGAGTTTTACAAAGGAACCGGGGCTACGGTGTCAACGAAACCGTAGACAGGACGAGAACGAGAAGGGACATCATGACAACCGGACCGATCAAGGCGCCACCTGCAACCACCCCCAGCAGCCCGCACTCCCCCGTGCCGAGGCGAGCTGCGCTCATCGGTGGTCTCGCCCTGCTCGTGATGGCTATTGTCGCCGGCTGGGCCAACTTCATCGTCATCGAGGGCCTGACCACACCGGGCGACGCCGCCGCCACCGCCCGAGACATCGCCGCCTCCGAGGGCACCTTCCGACTTGGCGTCGCGGCGTTCGCCTTCGTGGCGATCCTCGATGTCGTTGTCGCCTGGGCGCTGTACGAGGTGTTCAAATCGGTCAACCGCAGCGTCTCGGCAGTCGCCGGTTGGATGCGGGCCGTATACGGCGCCGTACTTGCCGTTGCCACCGTACAACTGCTCGGGGCCCTCGGTGCGGTATCCGACGCTTTGGTGCTCGACAGCGTCGAGGCATTCCAGGACATCTGGAATGCCGGGCTTGCCCTCTTCGCCGTCCATCTCCTGCTCATCGGGTGGCTGGCATGGCAACTTGGTGGAGCTCCCCGCGTGATCGGTGCCCTCACTGCGATCGCCGGGATCGGCTACCTGATCGACACCTTCGGGACGTTCCTCGTAGCCGACTACTCGCTGAACGTGGCAATGTTCACCTTCATTGGTGAGCTGGTGCTGATGGCGTGGCTACTCCTCCAGGCCAGGACGCCTTCTAGCTAGAGGCTGCGAGCCGCATCGGGGAAGGCGAGCCAGGCGACGATCTCCCGCAACTTCGACGGGTCGAAGGCCTAGGTGATGACTTCGCTCACCCCGGCTTCGCAAGCGCGGCAAGCCGTCTCGGGATCGTGATCACCCGTGCCGACGACCGGGTCCTCCCACCAGACGGCGACGACATAATCGGCTTCGTGTTCGTGGAAGCTGTAGAGGACAGCAACTAACTCCGCCAATGGACCGCCAGAACTGGAAACTGGTTACTGGCCAAATGGCAACTCAAATAGCGGAGGCGGACGGGAATCGAACCCGCCGGGGACCTTTCGACCCCCCACCGGTTTTGAAGACCGGGGAGCCCACCAGGCGCTCGGTCGCCTCCGGGAAGGAGCGTAGCCGGAGCCTCGCTCTCCGTAGCCGCGGCCGTAGCCGCGGCGATGATCGTGCGACTACCGCCACGCGGCCATCAACACCTCTGATCAGGGGTTGCCAACGGGCCGGGTGAGGCGCGAAACTGATCCGAGCGAGGAGGAGATCACGTGTCGGACGGGAATGTCAGCATCGTCAAACTCGAACCGATGCGAGTTGCGGCTGCCCTGGGTTTCGGCCCTGAGCCGGAACGAGAGGCTTGGGACAAACTGATGACCTGGGCACGGGCGACGAACTACCTGGACGGAACCCAGCGGTACTTCGGCTTCAACAACCCGAACCCGATGCCGGGAACCCCTAACTACGGATACGAACAGTGGATGACGGTCGGACCCGACACCGAACCCCTGGCCGACGTAGAGATCAAACACTTCGAAGGGGGCCTCTACGGAGTGCTGCGCTGCGATGGTCTAGCCACCATCGAGGAAGACTGGGGCCGCCTGGCTGCGTGGGTAGAAGCCGGCCCCTACCGGGTCGACCAACGCCGGTGTCTCGAAGAGCTGATCAGCTCGCCTGTGCTGCCCCACACCGAATGGGTGTTCGACCTCCATCTCGCGATCACCGAGTAGGGGTTCGCCGCCCCGGGCTACAGGCGTTCGAAACCCGGCGCGAGCGGCGCCAGACCCGGATGCTCGGCCAGGACATGAACGGCGAGATCCTTGAGCTGATCGACGGCCGGCGACCCAGGATCGAAGCGATAGACCTCGAAGCTGGGCCCGGCCACCAGGCCCGCCCCCACGGGTTGCTCCATCAGATACCGGGCCGCCGGACCGAGCAATCCGGACATCACACCGTACAGGCGGCCAACCAGCGGTGTCTTGTCCGCCACCGGTTGGTACAGCTCATCCATCGTCAGGTAGGTGTAGCGGTAAAGAGCGTTCACGAGATCGGAAACCGGCTTGAGAGCGCCGGGCAGATCGGCCGTCTTGGGGTTGACCATGGCAGGGCGGACTTCGCCCAGCGAGCTCACTCCGCTGGCGATCTGTTCGAATTTGTAATAGTGCGTCAGCTCTTGATGGCCAGGATCGGCGTATCGCTCGTCACGGACCCCCTCCCCTTGATGCACAACCACTTCAATGGCCTCGCAAGCGCTTTCGAGATCTTTCACCAACATCAAGCCGCCGCTGTCCTCGGTGTCGAACTCCACCGGCTGATAGAAACGGGGATCGGCAAACTGCCGGTCTGCTCCAATGTCGGCAAACAGGTCGAAACGCTCGGAAAGGTCCTCTAAAGCCAACTCCAGGGCGAGGTAGAACTGACCAAGGGTCTCGAATTGATCATCTTCCGGTGGAGCACCCGGCGCTTCCGGCTTCTCGATCACCATGAAAACGTCGCGAACCAAACGAGGAGACGCGGGGGCCAGGTTGAGCATGAGCGGCGGGACGTGGTGGGGAAGCAGATCCGGAAAGCGAGGGACCAGATCCGGATCCCCGAAGTCCGGTCGTCCTCCTACCGCCACGAGGAGATTCGCGACCAGTGCCGCATGGAGCATCTCTTCGGCGACGACACTCCTGATGAGGCGCGCCGCCTCCGACGATTGATCCTCAATCGAATACATCGCGTAGAGGTAGGGAGGCACGGTCGTCAGCTCTACACGCATCGCCAGGGCGAGATGTTGGCGGAGTTCCTCGGGAGTCGCGATCGGCATGGGGGCTCCAGGGACGCTCAGGGAGGGTCGTCCTGCGTCGACGATACCGATCAACAGAGCCCCATGTCGGGCAGGTGACAGAAACCCCCGGCACTTTCGTGCCGGTTCGGCAACAAACGATCCCACATTGGTTTCCGGGAAGGGCGAGAATCGAGCTGTGCATGTGTCCAATCCCGACAAGATCATGTTTCCGGAAACCGGAACAACGAAGGCTCAACTCGTTGCGTACTACGAACGAGTGGCTCCGCTCATGCTCCCCTGGGTTTCTGGCCGTCCGCTCACCCTCGAGCGGTATCCCAATGGTACGGGGAAGAAGGGCTTCCTCCAGAAGAACGCCTCGAAACACTTCCCGGCTTCGATCCAACGCGTAACAGTCCCCAAGAACGACGGCACCGTTACCCACCCGGTGATCGAAGCGGGAGACGACCTCGCGTACCTGGCCAACCAGGGGACGATCACCTTCCACATCTGGACGTCGAAGGTGCCCGATCTCGACCATCCTGATCACCTGGTGCTGGATCTGGATCCTTCCGACGGAGACCTTGGCAAGACGCGCGCCGTCGCCGAGGTCGGTCGCGCCGTGATGGAGAGCTTCGGACTCGAGCCGGTTCTGGTCGCCTCCGGCTCGCGCGGCTTTCATCTCTGGGCGGCGATCGAGCCGAACCATGACTTCGATGCAGCAGGCCGTGCAGCCTGGTGTCTGGCCGCACTGGTCGCCACCCGGGATCCCGAGATCGCCACCACCGAGTTCCTCAAGAAGAATCGCGGGACGCGTGTGTTCGTCGACTGGCTTCGCAACCGATGGGCTCAATCCATCGCCTGCCCGTACTCGGTGCGATCCCGCCCCACCCCCTCCGTCGTTGCGCCACTGCGATGGGACGAGCTCCATACGGCGATCCCCAACGGTTGGGAAATCGCGACTATGGACGACCAACTGGCCGACCCGCCTCCGCTGCCCGTCCGGACTCCGTTCGATATCGACGCAGTGGTGACCGCGGCAGCGGGAGCCGGCATCGATCCTGCTCACCTGCACGACCGCTTTCGAGGCTGAGCCCCCCCCGGCTCCGGGCCGGTGCGCCCCGCGCCGCGCCGCGTCGGGTAGCGTCGGCAGTAGCGCAGAAGGATGGATATGGAGCCTGATCGCCCGGGACCTACCCGTATCGTCGTGGGGAGCGCCATCGTCGTGGTGGGTTTGCTGCTCCTCCTGGGACGCCTCGTCGATCTCGATCTTGGCGCCCTGTGGCCGCTTTTCGTTCTCATCCCCGGAGTTGTGATGCTGATCTCCGGGCTGGCCGCCGCGCCGGGCGGGTCGGGTACGGCGGCCACCGTGACCGGCAGCCAGCTGACCGGGCTGGGGCTGCTGTTGCTCTTCCAGAACCTCACCGGCTGGTGGCAGACCTGGGCGTACGGATGGGCACTCGTGTGGCCCGCCTCGATCGGCCTCGGTCAGGCGGTCAGAGGGGCCTTGTCCGGGGACGATGAGGCTACCCGAAACGGACGAAACGCTGCCTTCGCTGGTCTCGTGATGTTCCTGGCTGGTTTCCTCTTCTTCGAAGGCATCCTGAACATCAGCGGCTCATCGTTCGGACGAGTCGGAGAATATGCCCTACCCGCACTCCTGATCGGGAGCGGCCTCTTCGTCATGCTCCGGAGGCGCTGACCGGCCAACATGTCTGACGTCCTCCCCCGCCGAAGGTGGGGGAGGTCCCTCCGGCTCGTATGAGCCGGGCCGGAGGGGGCCGATATCGAGGGTCCCGGGCACGGGTTCAACCCGCTCTCAGTTCATTTCTATGGCTTCCAGCCAGCCGAGCGAAAGGCCCTGCTCCCAGGACTGCTCATATTCGTCGACCTGCAGCGCAGTCCGCAGCGCCTCGATCTCGGCATCGTAGAGACCGCCGATGAACACTTCCCGCTGCAATCCGAGCGTGGCGAGGAAGGTCGACTCAGCCGCCCACAAACGCACCGCCCGGTCGTACTTCTCGCGCCGGCGAGCCAGCAACGCCCATGACCCGAGGAACGAAGGTGCCATCGAACTGCCTGCGGCCTCGATCGCCAGACGGGTCGCTTCGGTGAGCAGCGAGAACGCCCAGTCCAGGTCCCCTTGAACGCTCTCCACCTGGCCGAGTCGGAGTGTCGTTGAGGTCATCTGATGCTTCGATCCAACATCCTTGAAGAGGGCGAGGGCCTCTTCAAGCAACTCACCGGCCTGCTCGTATTCCGCTTCGGCCAGAGCGATCGAACCCAGGGCTACCAGCGACTGGGCAACACTGCGCGGATGGTTGAACCTTCGTCGCAACTCCAGACTCTCCTGAAAGGCCGCCCGGGCCCCGTCCAGATCACCATCGATCAAGGCGATGTCACCTTGCCCTTCGAGGCAATTGGCTACCCCCCATTGATCGCCGGCGCCGTCGAGCAACCCCATTGCCCGCTCGTAGAGCTTGGTGGCGCGCCCATGGTCTCCCTGAGCAGCGACGAGCGCAGCCATCCTGAGGAGCGCCAACCCCTGGTCGTGATGAGCATCGAGTGCCGCAAACGTCGCTTCGCTCTCGGCGAGAAGCCGGCCCGCCCGGGCAGTGTCACCGTGCATGTGCACGAGCATCGAAGCCGCCTCCATGCCACGGGCCTTGATGAGCGGATCGACGACCTCGCCGCCTTCGAGAGCCCGCTCGACCAAACGAAGGCCTTCCTGGGAGTACCCGCGCGCCACCCAGTAGGTGAGGAGCGCCCAGGAAAATCGCAGCGTCATCTCCGTTTGCCGCGCATCGAGAGTCCACTCGACAGCCGCTCGAAGATTGTCATGTTCGGCTTCCAGCCTCCGCATCCAGGTGGTCTCCGCCGGACCCCGCATCCGGGTTTCGGCCGATTCGGCCAGCTCCAGGTAATAGGCGGCGTGCCGCGCGGAGACAGGTCCTCCGTCTTCGGTCTCAGCGAGCTTGTTGCGTGCGTAGGTGCGGACCGTTTCGATGAGCCGGTACCGCATCTCGTCGCCCCGTTCCTCGGCAACGACCAGGGACTTATCGACCAGTCGGGAAAGCAGATCCAACGCATCGAAACGTCCCACCTCCCCGGCTGATCCCACGCGTTCAGCTGCTTCCATCGAGAACCCGCCCCGGAACACGGAAAGGCGCTGGAGCAGCTGTTGCTCGGGGTCCGTCAGGAGGTCGTAACTCCAATCCATCGCCGCTTCCAGCGTCTGTTGGCGCGGCAGCGCCGTGCGGCTGCCACCGGTCAGCAACGCGAACCGATCGTCGAGGCGAGCACTTAGCTGCTCGGCCGACATCGCCCGGATCCGTGAGGCGGCTAGCTCGATCGCCAGCGGGATCCCGTCCAACCGGCGCGAGATATCTGCCACGGCCCGGCGGTTCGCGGCATTGAGTGAGAACCCTGGTCGCACCGCGGCAGCCCGGTCGATGAAGAGGTGTACGGCTTCGTGTTCGTTCAATGCACTCAGATCTGGCTCGTCCCCGGGTGGTGGAACCGAGAGTGACGGGACCAGATACAGCACCTCCCCTGCCATTCCCAGTGCCTCTCGACTAGTTGCCATGACCTGCAGGCGCGGACACGATCGAAGGAGACCATCGAGCAGCTGCACGGTGTCATCGAGCAAATGCTCACAATTGTCGAGCACCAGGAGGGTGTGGCGAGAGCGAAGGTACTCGATCAAGCTCTCTTGCATGGCCCGGCCCGGGAGTTGCTCGACCCCGAGCGCTGCTGCCACCTCGACCGCGATCAGGGCACCGTCGTGCAGTGACCCCAGCTCGACCAGCCACACTCCGTCGCGAAACACGGAGACCAGCTCGGCGGCGGCCTGCAGTGCCAACCGGGTCTTCCCCGAACCGCCGACCCCGGTCAGCGTCAGGAGGCGAGTTTGCGGCATGAGTTCTGCGACGGCCTCCAGATCGCGCTTGCGGCCAATGAAGCTGGTGACCTGAACCGGGAGGTTGTGCGCGTACGTATCCAGGGAACGGATCGAAGGGAACGAGGCAGGAAGATCCGGGTGGAGCAGTTGGAACACCCGCTCGGAACGGGCCAGGTCTCGAAGGCGGTGCTCACCCAGGTCGCGGAGAGCGACTTCCTCTGGAAGGGTGTCTCGAATCAGCTCGCCGGTGGTCAGCGAGACGAGGACCTGACCACCGTGGCCGGCCGCCAGCAGGCGAGCACAACGGTTGAGGGTCGGTCCGAAGTAGTCGCCGTCCCTTTCGTCTGCGGCGCCGGTATGGAGAGCCATCCGGACGCGGAACCGGCCCATCTCGTCGGGAGCCTCTCCAGCAATCCAGCGCTGCGCATCGATGGCCGCATCGACGGCAGCCTGCGGTGACTGGAAGGCAACCGAAAACGCATCGCCGGCGGTCGTGAAGATGTAGCCACCGTGTTGGGCGATGACCTCCCTCAAGAGCCGGTCGTGGCGAACCAGCGTGCGCTGCATAGCTTCGGGGTAGTACTCCCAGAACCGCGTGGATCCCTCGATATCGGTGAAGAGAAACGTGATTGTCCCGGTGGGCGGACGCACCTCGGACGCGACCGGACCGGCCCCCTGCGGGCCCGGCAGTCGATCTTCTCCAGCAGGCTGGTCGTCGCGCAACAGTCTCATCCTCCGTGTTCGTCACCAACCTACAGCCGCAGGCGGACGCGTTCGGAGGGATTGGGAATCAAGTCATTGCCGCTTCGGCGAAACGTCTGGCACACTAGGAGCGATGCAGGAACGGCCTATCGAGACAAAAGACAACGGCTATCGCGTCATGCCCGGTTGGCGGGTCGGTCACCTCATGGAGGAATCCGCCACAGCCTCGGGTCTGCTGGTCCCCGCCGCCGCCATCGCGGAGCGATCCACCGAAGCCCTCTCCCTCATCGATGTTGAGAACGGCAACCGGTTCTGGGCGGTCCCGGCGGACGCCTGGCGGTTCATCTGGCCGTCGACGGGGCGGGTCGTGATCGCGGTGCGCGAGTCGGCGATCATCGCCGAGCAACAAGATGATGATCTCCCCGGCGAGGGTCGCTACCTGTGATGACCTTTCCCCGTTCTTGCGTGAGTTTCCTGCGGTATTTCCCGATAACTCACGCAAGAAAGCTCGTATGACGGACGGCGGCCGACAGCGGCGGCGGCTGACCGCCACCGTTACCGATCTCGAAGTCGGGCGCCAGCGGGCGTTCTTGATCGCCGTCTACGACGACGACCGCGCAGAACGCGAGCGATCCCTCACCGAATTGGGTTTGCTGACCAAAACGGCCGGCTCCGATCCGATCGAGTCGGAACTCGTGCGCCGACCGCTCCTCGACCCGGCCACGTTCATCGGGCGCGGCAAGGCGGCGGAACTGGCCGCGACGACCGAATCCCTCGACATCGACGTTGTGGTCTTCGACAACTCGTTGAGCCCCGCTCAGCAGCGCAACCTTCAGGAGATCTTCGAGTGCGATGTCGTCGACCGGGAAGCCCTGATCCTGGACATCTTCGCCCAGCACGCCACGAGCCGGGAGGGCATGCTCCAGGTCGAGTTGGCTCTCTTGCACTACCACCTCCCCCGCCTCCACGGCCAGGGCACCCGGCTGAGCCGCCAGGCGGGTGGCATCGGAACCAGAGGTCCTGGGGAAACCAAGCTCGAATCGGATCGCCGGCGGATCTTGAGCCGGATCGCAAAACTCGAACGGGACCTGCGGGCGCTCGACTCGACCCGGGCGACGCAGCGCAAGGCCCGCCGCAAGTCCGAACTCGCTCAGGTCGCCCTGGTCGGATACACGAACGCAGGGAAATCGACGCTGCTCAATCAGCTGACCGGCGCCGAGGTCCTCACCCAGGATCAACTGTTCTCGACACTCGACCCAATCGTTCGCCGGCTCGATCTCGGCAACGGAAGGGCCGTGCTGCTATCCGACACGGTGGGGTTTGTGCGCCGCCTCCCGCACAACCTCGTCGAGGCGTTCCGCTCGACCCTCGAGGAGGTGACCCAGTCCGACCTTATGCTGCATATTGTCGACGCAGCCGAGCCATCGCTGGAAGGCCACATCGCGGCGGTACGGACCGTCCTGGAGGAGATCGGAGCGGCCCACCTACCCGAGTTGCTGGTCCTCAACAAGATCGACACGGTCGACGACCTGGCCCGAACCCGGCTGACCCGGTTGTATCCCGACGCCGTGGCCCTCTCTGCGCTCAACGGAGACGGGACCGAGCAGCTCATCGCCGCGGTTGATGATCTGATCCGCAAGAGGCTCACAGAAATCGAATTGACCATCCCCTACGACCGGGGTGACATCGTGGCCGCCGTCCACCGTGACGGTGAGGTCATCAAAGAGGAACATCTCGAGGACGGGACCCGGATCCACGCCCGGCTCCCCGGATCGCGCCTCGCCGAATTCATCGATTTTGCGACATCCGCTCGCCCACCAGAGGGCCGCCACAAAGGCTGACTCTGCAGATCGCAGTGACCCCATCGCCGGTTGAGGTCAGAGACGGTCCCGGGCGGTGAGGGCCGCTCCGACTATGCCGGCTTCGTTGCGCAGCTGGGCAGGCACCACCTCGGTCTCGAGGACCAGGTATTCGTTGAACTTCTCCATCTTGCGGCTCACGCCCCCACCGATAATGAACAGGTCGGGCGAGAAAATGTCCTCGAGATGCTCGAGGTATTCATTCACCCGGATGCCCCACTTCTTGTAGGTGAGTTTCTCGGCCTGGCGCACTCGTGCGGCGGCGTAGCGCTCGGCGTCCATGCCTTTGAACTCGAGATGCCCGAGTTCGGTGTTCGGATGCAAGTGCCCATCGACGAACACCCCACTACCGATGCCGGTCCCGAAGGTCAGGATGAACACCACCCCACCCCGGTCTCGCCCGGCCCCGAACCGCATCTCGGCGATCCCGGCTGCATCTGCGTCGTTGAGCAGTGTTACGTCCTGACCGGTGGCCTTGCGGAGGAGTTTCTCTCCGTCGACACCGACCCAGCTCTTGTCGATGTTGGCGGCGCTGTGAACGATTCCATGCCGAACTACCGTTGGCAGGGTGCAGCCAATCGGTCCCTGCCACTCGAAGTGATCGACGAGTTCGGCAACGACCGCAGCCACCGCTTTCGGGGTAGAAGGCTGAGGGGTGAGGACCTTGAGGCGGCTCCGGGCTAGCTGTCCAGTTTCGAGATCAACCGGAGCTCCCTTGATGCCCGACCCACCGATGTCGATACCGAGAATCTCCATGCGCTGAGCTTCCTCTAACGGCTTAGGTCAGGGTAATCGACCACGTCAATCATCCTCACCGGACCCACCGATAGAGACCAGCCCGCACGCGTGGCACACGTTGCGGGTCAACCCTCCCGGGAGACGGTGTTCCTGGAAGACGTGTTGGTGGCTCTCGCTGGGCCGGGAACGAGCGGGGGAGGCCGGGAGCCGGTCGAATGGAACGATGCCTGTTTGGCGCAGCTCATCGGAGATCCGCAGAAGAATGCCTTTCAAGCCGTACCAGAAGCCGGCAAAGGCTCTGCTGAGGGGATTCCTTTTCCGCGGTCCGGCCTGCTTGACCGGCCGGGACGTTCCGGCCAGTTCGACGGCCCTGCCCCTGGGTTCTTTGGTCCGGGGCGGCTTGGGCGGTTTAGGAGCCTTTTCGCGAAGCGGTTTTTTCTCGGGCGCGGGGTCGGGACGTGGCGCCGATTCGGGAACGCTGCGAGGCCCCTTCTTCTCTCTTGCCTTACGCCCCGGAATCTCCGGCACGGGCACGTCATCCCAGGGCGAAGCTGGTTCGGCCGGGGGTTGGGTTGGAGCGACCGGGGCATACACCTCGGGAGCCGGAGCGGGTTCTGGAGCTATCGGGGCGGCAGGTCGTTCGATCGGTGTTGGGGCAGGGGCAGTCTGGTCCGGGACCGGGCGGGCCGGCGGGGCCGGTTCGACCGCAGGAGGCGCGATGTCCATAGCCGTATCGGTCGGAGCGGACGGCGGCCGGGCGGCTTCTTCCCGCTCGAGGTGCTTCAGTTCCTTGCGGCTCAAGGCAGGAGTTTCGTTCTGCTTGGTTTTGCTTCGCTGCCACCAATGCTTCTTGATGGCCTCAACGGGTACGAGATCGACGGTGGAGGCTGCGAAGTGACCGGGTCGGCGTGGGAGAAAGGTCACCGTTTCGTCTTCGACATTGATGGTGAACCAACCACGCCCGATGGGGGCCACCGCCACAGAGCTTCGGTCCCAGCGGCCGAGTTCACCGCTCGGGTGGCCGAGGACGATGAAAGCCTCGGTGAGTTCGACAATCACATCGAGTTCGGGCGCGGCGTCCCCATTGAGCTGGATGCGTCCTTCGAACGCGATGTTCTTGCTTTCGGTTTCAGCCTGGGACACGGTCACCTACGTCATATCGGCGCTTGATTCACGATCTGAAGTGAGTAATACGGTATCGCACCGGGAGTTTCTAGCCACATCCGTCCACCGGAGTAGCCTCAACGATCATCGACCATATCCAAGGAGTTCTCATGACCGCAACTGCCGATATCGGTCTCATCGGACTGGCGGTGATGGGCCAGAATCTCGTCCTCAATATGGACGACCACGGCTATACGGTGGCCGTCTTCAATCGGACGACCGCCCGGGTCGACGACTTCCTGGTCGGACCCGCCCTGGGCACCAGGATCGTCGGTACCCACTCGCTCGAGGAACTCGTGGCCGCCCTCACCAGCCCGCGCAAGGTGATGCTCATGGTGAAAGCCGGAGATGCGGTCGACGGGGTGATCGACGAACTCCTTCCGATGCTCGAAGCGGGCGACATCATCATCGACGGAGGCAACTCGCAGTTCTCCGACACCGTGCGCCGCACGGCCCGTGTGGAAGCGGCCGGCGTGCTCTATGTGGGAACGGGAGTCTCGGGCGGAGAGGAAGGTGCCCGTCGCGGGCCGTCCATCATGCCCGGCGGCAGCGCGGCGGCGTGGCCTCATATCCGTCCCATCTTCCAGGACATTGCGGCCAAGGTCTCCGATGGCACGCCATGTTGTGATTGGGTCGGCCCGGATGGGGCCGGACACTTCGTGAAGATGGTCCACAACGGCATCGAATACGGCGATATGCAGGTGATCGCCGAGGCTTATCACTTCATGAAAGACGGCCTCAATCTGTCCAACGACGAGATGTCCCGGGTGTTCCGGCAGTGGGGAGAAGGCGTCCTGGATTCGTACCTCATCGACATCACGGCCGACATCCTCGCGTACCGTGAGGAACCCAACTCGCCTCACCTCGAGTTGATTCTCGACGCCGCCGGGCAAAAAGGCACCGGCAAGTGGACCGCCATATCCGCCCTCGATCTGGGCATGCCGACCACGCTCGTCGCCGAAGCGGTGTTCGCCCGGATCGTTTCGGCGTTGAAGGACGAACGTATCACCGCCTCCGGCCTGCTTACCGGACCGCGTGGCGATGTCCTCGACGGTCTCGCTCCCAACACGCCGGCCGAGACCCGCCAGGAGATCGCCGCCCACAAGAAGTCGATCTGGGTTGAGAAACTCGAGCAGGCTGTGTACGCCGCCAAGATCATCTCCTACGCCCAGGGCTTCATGCTGCTGCGGGCTGCCGCCGTCGAGTACGGCTGGGACCTGGATTACGGAAGAATCGCCTCGTTGTGGCGGGAGGGTTGCATCATCCGGGCAGCTTTCCTGGATGACATAACCGCCGCTTTTACGAACGAGCCACATCTGACGAATCTGATGCTCGACCCGTTCTTCCGACAGGCCCTCACCGAATCGGAGAAGGGCCTCCGCGCGACGGTCCGTCAAGCCGTCAAGATCGGCATACCCGTCCCCGCCTATTCGACCGCTCTGGCCTTCTACGACTCGTACCGGTCCGTACGGTTACCCGCCAATCTGATCCAGGCCCAGCGTGACTACTTCGGCGCTCACACATACGAACGGATCGACCGGCCCCGCGGCGAGTTCTTCCACACCAACTGGACGGGAACGGGCGGCGACACAACGGCAGGCACCTACGAGGTATGAACCCGGGTGGTCGCCGGGCGCACCTTCGGCATGCCATTCGGCCCGACGAATACTGCCGGATGGCCTCTCGACTAGCCGGGTCGCTCAGCGCGATGATCGAAGGGCAGACCAAGGGGCTGCTGTTTGCTTTCGCTCCAAAGCCTCGACAAACGGTACGGATCGGTCATCGCGCTCGACGGAGCCTCCTTCGACGTACCCGACGGAAGGATCGTCGGGTTCCTCGGACCGAACGGAGCAGGCAAAACCACCGCGATGCGTTCCGTTTTCGGCCTCGTCCGCCCCGACCGGGGACAGATCTTATGGAACGATCGGCCGGTCGGTCCCGCCGAACGGCTCCAGTTCGGTTACATGCCCGAAGAACGGGGTCTGTATACGAAGATGAAGGTCCACGATCAATTGACCTACTTCGGGAGGCTTTCGGGACTTGATCGTGCCACTGCAGCCGAACGCGCCGACTCCTGGCTGAGCCGGCTCGGCCTCAGCGACCGGGCCCTCGATGAAACCGTGCGGCTCTCACACGGAAACCAGCAGCGGGTCCAGCTTGCCACCGCCCTCATTCACCAACCCGGGCTGTTGGTCCTCGACGAGCCGTTCGCCGGTCTCGACCCGCTCGGAATGGAGACCATGGCAGGATTGCTGGCAGAACTGGCCGAAGATGGCGTCGGCATTGTGTTCTCCAGCCACCAACTCGACCTCGTCGAAGACGTATGCGAGGACGTGGTGATCATCAACCAGGGAAGGGTCGTGCTCTCCGGCGCGGTCGCGGCGCTCAAGCGGGCGTCCGGTCGCCGCCATCTCCAGGTCTCCGTCGATGGGAGGGCATGGGTTCCCGACCTACATGGAATCAACGTGGTTCCGGGATCGGCCACCCAACCCCGCTACCTGGTCAACGCCTCCGTCCGACTCGACGAGGTTCTCGCCAAGGCTCAAGCGCAAGGTGAGGTGACCACCTTCACCGTGGAACCCCCGAGCCTCACCGACCTCTTTCGCGAGGCGGTGGAATCATGAAACCGCTCCGCCAGACGTATGAGATCGCCCGGCGGGATTTCACCCAGCGGGCGAAGAGCAAAGCCTTCCTGGTCTCGACCGGGGCCGTTGTTCTCCTGGTATTGACGGTCGGCCCGCTCCTGGCGAACGCCACCAAAGACCAACCACCCCGAGAGATTGGTGTTGTCGGAGGGTTGCAGCCCGGGTTCGAAGCCGTCGCCCGATCAGCCGCAGCCGGATTCGGCCTGGACATCCACTTCACGCAGTTCTCGTCGCTCGACGCCGGCGAAGCAGCCCTCCGCGATGGGGACCTACGGGTGATCTTGACCGCGGACCGGGAGCTGGTCTGGCTCAACGAATCGAACCAGACCCTGGCCGCCATCATCGATACCGCCTCGCAGGCAACCGAACGAACCGCGGCGATCGCCGAGCTGGGCCTCACCCCGGACGAAGCAGCCCGGTTGTTGACTCCCGCTCCGCTGGCCACTCGCTTCCTGGAGGCGCCCGACCCGGCGGCAGAACCACGGCGGATCGCCGGGCTCGTGGGGGCCTTCCTCATGTACATGGCCATCTTGATGTTCGGACAGTTCGTCATGCTTGGAGTGCTCGAGGAGAAATCCAACCGGGTGGTCGAGGTCGTGCTGTCCCGGGTCCAGCCGTCTCAGATCCTGACCGGCAAGGTGCTCGGGATCGGTCTGCTCGGCCTGGTTCAGCTGATCATCGTCAGCGTCGCCGCCGTGTTGATGCTCAATATGATCAACGTGAGCGGCATCGACCTCGCCGGGATCGGGGCGGGGATGCTGGCCCGTATCGTCTTCTGGTTCCTCCTCGGCTATGCCTTCTTCAGCGTCCTGTACGCGTCGATGGGCGCACTGGTGTCCCGCCAGGAAGACGCGATGAGCGCAGGGATGATCCCGATCATGTTGATGCTCCCGGGCTACTTCTTCTCGCTGATCGCTTCCAGTTCCCCCGAGCTGGCGACCGTCCGGCTCTTCTCGTTGATTCCGCCCACCTCCCCGATGGTCATGCCGATCCGGTCGTCCGTCACGCAGGTGCCCGCTTGGGAGATCGCTCTGTCGATCGGCCTGATTGTGGCCGCCGTCTACGCCATGATCCGCGTCGGTGGAAGGGTCTACCGGGGCGGCGTGCTCCAGATCGGTGCCA
>CAVRAP010000009.1:0-11812 GCA_963718995.1 uncultured Actinomycetota bacterium | reverse complement strand
TCCCAACGCCACCGGGTTCTTGAACCGGGCCGGGTTGGCGTAGCCGACGGCATTGTTCAGGTTCGAGCGCGGGTTATGCAGGATCGTTCCCCGCAGGGTGTGGTCGGTGGGAAGATGCACGCAGTGGCTGAGCAGCCAGTCGTCCCGGGTCAACCCGTCAAGCCGTTGGGGAGCGTCGATATCGCCGATCCCTTCGGCGACATGGATGTGTACCCCCACCCCGAGTTCCTCGGCCAGGGCGGCGGCGGCTTGGAGCGAGTCATCCGTGCAGGTGAAAGCCGCATGGACACCAACGAGCGCTTTGTTGCCCTCCTTGACGAAGCGCCGGTTCTCCTCGAGGCCCCGACGGGCGCCGTCGGCTCCGTGTCGGTCGGTGATCCCGTAAGCGGGTAAGACCCGCACGCCGACCTCGGCGCAGGCTTCTGCGATGACACTGAGGCTTCCCTCGATGGCATTCGGGGACTCGTGATGATCGACGATGGCGGTGGTACCCGACTCGAGAGCCTCCAGGGCGCCGAGCATGGCAGACCACCGGATCATGTCCAGGTCGAGCGCCGTGTCCAGCCGCCACCAGATCTGATCGAGGACCTCCTGGAAATTGGTCGGGGTTTTCGGGGGCGGGGGCATACCCCGGGCCAGTGCCGAGTAGAGGTGATGGTGGGCACAAACCAGGCCCGGTGTCGTGGCGGTCATATTCTCCTCCCGGAAATCGCTACTTCAACCTACCCGCGTTCCTCATCTCGTTTTTGGCGCCTAACTTGCTCACATATCGAGCAAGTTAGGCGCCAAAACCATCATTTCTCGATCGGTTGGTGGATGGCCATCGGGAGGCGGTTGCGCCATGTGCCATCCACTTCGTGGAAAGCGGCCGCCACCGCCCCGGCCGTTGGGACCAGGCCGATCTCACCGACACCTTTGATCCCGTAGGGGGCGCCGGGTTGCGGGGCCTCAACCAGGTGCACCTCGATCTCCGGGATGTCCTTGGCTCGCAGGATGCCCAGGCTCCGGAGGGTCATGTTGGTCGGCATCCCGGTCTCGTCGGTCGGGAACTCTTCGGAGAGGGCGTACCCGAGCCCCATGTGGACGGCGCCCTGCACCTGGCCCTCGCACAATGTCGGGTTGACAACCCGCCCGACATCGTGGACCGCAACGACCTTCTCGATCGTGCCCGTTTCGGGGTCGGCAATCACCAGTTGGGCTGCGTACCCGAAGGTTGAATGGATGATGGGGTTCTCAACGCCTTCTTCGAGGGAGTTGGTCCAATCAACCCGGTACTCGCCGTAGTAGTCGACGCCGGGGCGGCAGTCGTTCTCCAACGCAGCCTGGCAGGCGGCTTTGACCCCGCCGGCTCCCATCAGCGTGCCCCGGGACCCGGTCGTCTGACCGGCTCCCAGCTCTCGCGTGGTGTCGACGACGACCCGCACTCGCTCTGGTGCGATGCCCAACTCCTCGACGGCCACTTGCAGCGCCACGGTATGGACCCCCTGGCCCATCTCGGTCCAGCAGTGGCGAACCTCAACGGTTCCGTCTTCCTCGAAACGGACAACCGCTCCGGAGATCTCTTTGAAGCCGTTGCCGAGACCGGAGTTCTTGATTCCCATCCCCAGCCCGATCGCCTTGCCTGCCGCCCGGGCCGCGTCGTAGGGGCCTTTGATGGCGTCCAAGCACAGGCGAGCTCCGAGGCTGCCATCGTCCATGATCTGACCGGGACCCCACACATCTCCCGGCGCTACCACGTTGCGGGACCGGATCTCCCATCCTGTGATCCCTACCTTCTCTGCCAGTCTGTCGAGCAGACCCTCCGTGGCAAACTGAGCCTGGTTGGCTCCGAAACCGCGAAAAGCCCCACAGACCGGGTTGTTGGTGCGAGCGGCGATCGCCTCGACGTCGATATTGGGGAAAACATACGGTCCGCTGGCATGGCCGGCGGCCCGCTCCAGCACCTTCATCCCCACCGAGGCGTACGGACCGCTGTCGCCAACCATCCGCGCCCGCAGCGCCGTCAGCTTCCCGTCGGCGTCGCATGCGGCGGTTGCCTCGATCCGGATGGGGTGCCGCTTGGCGTGCATCAGCAAAGACTGTTCGCGGGTCAGCGTGCATTTGACCGGTCGGCCGAGCAGGTGGGCGGCGAGCGCAGTCTGCGCCTGGTTGGACATGTCTTCCTTGCCGCCGAAGGCACCGCCGTTGGAAACCAGCTCAACCACGACGTCGTCATTGGTAATGGCCAGTACCTCGGCAATCTGATTGCGGTCATCCCACACCCCCTGGCCACCGGAATACACCATCATCGGTCCGTCGTCGTGCGGCACGGCCAGGGTCGATTCTGGTTCGAGAAAAGCGTGCTCGACGCGCGGCGTCAGGAACGTCTCCTTGACCGTGTGGGCGGCGCCGGCGAGAGCGGCATCGACGTCGCCGCGGGCGTACACCGAACGGGAAAGCACATTGCCGTCGAGTCCCCATACCGCGTCTTCCTCTGATGCCAGGGCCGAGTCGGCATCCACAAACGGCGGATGCACGACGTATTCGACTTCCACCTTCTCAGTGGCCGCCCGCGCCTGGGCCACCGTGTCGGCTACCACCACCGCCAGGACGTCCCCGAGATACGAGGTGCGTCCTCCGACCGGGATGAACACCGGCCAGTCGCGGTGAATGATCCCCACTTTGAGCTCACCGGGTACATCCGCTCCCGTATACACGGCCACCACACCGTCCATGGCCAGCGCCGGGGCGGCGTCGATGCTGACGATGTCGGCCCGGGCGTGGTCCGCCAGGCGGAGCGCGGCGTGCAACATGCCGTCGACCCGCATGTCATCCACGTAGCCGCGGTCGCCGAGCGCCAGGCCCACTGCCTCGTATTTGGAGCCACGCGACCCGAGCCCGCCGAGTGGCTCGAGCTCCGGGATGGCATCATCGCGCAGCATTTCGATGGCTTCGAAGATCTTGGTGTACCCCGTGCAGCGGCACAGGTGCGCGCCCAACCGGCCTGCAGCGGTCTCGATGGTCAGGTCGCTCCCCTTCTGGTCGAGCAAGGCTTTCGTACGGACGAGAATGCCGGGCGTACAGAAACCACACTGCAAGGCTCCCGCAGCTGCGAAGGCCGTCGAGAGCCGATCGCGCTCTTGCTGATCGAAGCCTTCGAGGGTCGTAACCGTCTTGCCTTCAGCCTTCTCCAGCGTGACGAGACAGCTCTGGATGGCCTTGCCGTCCAGGAGAACGGTGCAGGCACCACATTGACCGGAGGGTGAACACCCGTCCTTGGGGGACGTGATCCCCAATTCCTCGCGTAGCGCGGCCAGAAGATGGGGGTGATCGGCAGCCACTGAAACAGGACGTCCGTTCACTACGAAGGAACTGATTCCCGGAGTCGTCAGTGTCATGTCACACCCTCTCAAGAAAGCCAATGGAAGCAACCGTAGAGCGCTCGCTCCCTGGTGTCATCTTCAGCTCAGCTTAACAATCTGTCAACGCTCTTTTGGGCTCGTCTCGACCCGACAGAGGACGCTTCTGTACGCGTTAAAGTCTTGGCAACCAGCCAAGGAGGAAGGTGTGGCGTGCCGAGCGGAGTTCACCATCGAACCTTTCGCGGAAGGCTCACCCGGGCCGCACGTCATGGCTGCCATCGAAGCCATCCGGGCCCATGGATTCGAACCCGAGATGGGACCTTTCGGAACCTCGATCGACGGGGATCGGGGAAGCGTGATCTCAGCAGTCCAGGCGATGCTTGCGACCGTCGGCACATCCGGAGCATCCCGGATCACCCTTCACATTGATCTGGACCATCAGCCATGACCGTTTCGACGACGCACCCCGTTCTGATGGCCATCCAACCGCTCCTTGATGCCGTAGGTGGCAGCATCGTGCCGGCCGACCAAGCCGAATCAGGGGACATCGCAATCACCTGGGACGGTGAGGCGATCGGCGGTGTCCGCCTCGACTCACTCGCCGGCGCCCTCGATCGACTTGTGACCAACATTGAAGAGGAGCTTGGTGGGAAGCTGGTGGACCTACCCAGAACGGAGAAGCAAGCGGCCATCCGCATGCTCGACGAACGGGGAGCCTTTCTTCTGAGAAAAGCAATCGAAGACGTGGCCGCCGTCATGGGTGTGAGCCGCATCACGATCTACAACTATTTGAACGTGATCAGGAGTGATTAGCGGCGGACGATCGCCGCGAAGTTGACATTTTGTTAGCCAGCGACAACGCTACCGACGTAGCGTCGGTTCGGGCCTGGAGGGAGACGCATCGGTGTGACTAGCGCGGCAGAGCAGCCACAGAATCGGTCCAAGTATCTCGCTTTCTTGATCCCGGTTGGTGCCGTGCTCGCCGCCCTCCTCCTGGGGGCCGTCATGCTGGTCGCTTTGGGCGCCAATCCGCTCGAAGGATTCCGCGCCCTGTTCGACGGAGCGTTCGGCAGCAAAGACGCACTCATCTCGACAGCACTGAAAGCCACCCCTCTGCTCTTCGTCGGAGTGGGTATCACGATCGCGTTCCGGGCCAACGTCATCAACATCGGCGGAGAGGGCCAGATGGTCGCAGGCGGCTTGCTGGCCACCACGGTTGCCCTGGCGCTGCCCGACCTCTCCGCCTGGATCATGCTGCCGGCCGTGCTGATCGCCGGCTTCATCGGCGGCGCCCTCTGGGGAGCTGTTCCCGGCGCGCTGAAGGCGTACTTCGGGGTCAACGAAATCCTCAGCACCATCATGCTCAACGTGGTGGCCGTGCAGCTGATGAACTACCTGCTGCGCGGACCGCTCATCGACCCGGGCGAGCTCGAACGCGGCACCCGCATCCCCCAGACGGCCCGTCTCCAGGAAGGCGCCGACCTCCCGCTCCTCTTTGGTGATGGCCGATTCCACGTTGGCCCGCTCCTGGCCGTGCTCGCTGCTGTCGCGGCATACATCCTCTTGTGGCGTACGCCCCTCGGATACCGGCTGCGAGCCGTCGGCTTGAACCCGGACGCCTCCAAGTATGCGGGCATTCCGGTGAAGCGGACCATTGTGCTGGCACTGACGCTCAGCGGCGCCTTGTGCGGACTGGCCGGAGCGGTCCTGGTCTTCGGCAGCGAAAGCCACCGGATGGTCACCGACGGCTCCACGGCAGGTTTCACCGGCAGTGCCGGTTTCAACGGTATCGTCGCCGCCCTCTTCGGAGGACTCCATCCGATCTGGACCATTCCCGCTTCGTTCCTGTTCGGAGGCCTGCTGGTGGGCGGCAACGCCTTGCAGCGGGCTGTGCAAGTGCCCTCCGCGTTGATCCTCGCTCTGAACGGGCTGGTGGTCGTGTTCGTCGTGGCGACCGATCGATATCGCAAGCGCATGATCGCCAGGGACGTCCGGGTCGACGTGCCGGAACCGCTCGCACCCCCCTCGGGCTCGCCGCCGACGGACGGCCCCGCCCCGCCCGATGAGGGAGAGACCTCATGAGTGATTTCTTCACCACCGCCGTCCTGGTTGCCACGGTTGCCTCCGGAATCCGTTTGGCCGTGCCGTTGCTGTTCGCCTCCCTCGGCGAGACCTTCGGGCAACGCAGCGGCGTGCTCAACCTGGGCGTCGACGGCATCATGTTGCTCGGCGCCTTCGGCGGCTACTACGCGGTGCTAAAGACCGGCAATGTGTGGCTGGGGTTGCTGATCGGCATTGTTGTTGGACTACTCATGGGCTTGATCTCCGCTGTGATCTCCGTCACGTCTGCAGCGCCGAGCAAGGAATCAGCGGAATCGGTATCTATCTGTTCGGTCTGGGGATGAGCGACCTGTTGTTCCAAAAACTGGTCGGCACGCCGTTGCCCATCACCAAGTTCCCCAAGCTGAACATCCCGGTTCTCAGCGACATCCCGATCGTCGGCGAACTGCTCTTCCAGCACAGCGCGGTCGTCTATCTGGCCTTCCTGGCCGTCCCGGTCAGCATGTACATCATCAACAAGACCACCTTCGGGATGAACATCCGGGCGGTCGGCGAAAACCCCGAGGCCGCCGACAGCCTCGGGGTCAGCGTCAACCGGATCCGCTATGCCACCGTCACCATCGGCGGCACCCTGGCCGGCGTCGCAGGAGCCGCCCTGGCCATCGACCTTGGCATCTTCCAGCAGAACCTCACCAACGCAGCCGGCTTCATCGCCATTGCCCTGGTCTATTTCGGGGCCTGGCGGCCGGTCGGCGTGATGCTGGGATCTCTGCTGTACGGGTTTGTCAACGCTATCGTGCTGCAACTCAAGACGCTGTCCATCATCCCGCCGGACTTGTCGAACTTCGCGGCAATGGCCCCTGCCATCTTTACGATTCTGGCGCTGGTGATCGTCGCTCGCCGCTTCAAGGCACCGGCGGCACTCACTAAGCCGTACTCACGAGGAGAATGAACAAGGACCAAACGGTCCCATATCGAGGAGGAACGTTGAAAAAGCAAAGAATGACCTGGCTGATCTTGGTGCTGGCCCTGGCACTGATCGCCGCGGCTTGCGGCGACACGGCCGAGACAACCACCACCGCCGAACCAGGAGAAACCACAACCACAACGGCTGCATCGGGCGAGACAACGACAACGGCTGCAATGGCAGAACCTTTCCGCATTGCGATCGTGGCCCCGTCGGCGCAGAACGACCTGGCGTTCACCCAATCGATCGTCGATGCCGTGAACGTCATCAAAGCTGAGATGGGGTTGGCGGACAGCGACATTGAGATCACGGACGGCACGTTCATTGTTGAGGACGCAGCCGCCGCCATTCGCGCGTACGCGGACCGACGGCGTGGATCTGGTGATTGCCCACGGTTCGCAGTACGGAGGTTCGCTGCAGGAAATCGCTCCGGACTTCCCGGACACATCATTCGCCTGGGGAACGGCAGCAAACACATTTGGTTTGGACAATGTGTTCTCCTATGAAGCCGCCTCCGACCAGGGTGGCTACGTGATGGGCGTCATGGCGGCAGCCTTGAGCGAGAGCGGCACCATCGGCATCGTCGGACCGGTCGAGGTCGGCGACGCGAAACTCTACGTAGATGGATTCAAGGCGGGTGTGCTCGCCCAGAATCCCAGCGCGAACGTATTGGTGAACTACACAGACTCGTTCAGCGATGTGGCCCTGGCATCGGAAGCTGCCCAGGCGTTCGCTGCCAACGGTGCAGACGTGATGTCTGGAACCGCGCAGATGGTGGTTGGTGCCGTAACGGTGGCCAGCGATGCTGAAATCCTGTGGTTCGGAACCCAGGCCAATCAGACCAGCCTGGCGCCGGATATCGTCGTGGCTTCCCAGGTCTATCACTGGGAAGTTGTCCTCCGTGACATCATCGCCAAAATCCAGGCCGGAACGCTGGGTGGAGAGATCTACAGCATCGATCTCGCCAATGGTGGCGAGGTGATCGAGTACAACGACGGCTTCGATGTTCCTGCCGACGTCAAACAACTGGGTGACGACACCGTTGCGGGCATTATCGACGGATCGATTACGACCCGCTAGGAGGACGTAGTGGGATTGGTCGACCGGGGCGAGCCTCTCGGGTTCGCCCCGGTCGACAACAACGAGGAGGCAGCGTGAGCGAAACCCCGATGCTGGAGATGCGGGCTATCACCAAGCGGTTCCCCGGTGTCCTGGCCAACGACCGGGTCGATTTCGACTTGCGGGCCGGCGAGGTCCACACGCTGCTCGGCGAGAACGGTGCCGGCAAGAGCACGCTGATGAAGATCCTGTACGGGCTCTATCGGCAGGACGAGGGAGAAGTCCTGCTGAACGGTGCTCCGGTTGAGATCCATAGCCCCACCGATGCGATCGACCTCAACATCGGGATGATCCACCAGCATTTCATGATGGTGGAGAGCCTGACCGTGGCGGAGAACGTGGCTCTCGGGCTTGCCGTCGAACCGGGGGTTCCGCACCGATCTTGACGCCGTTTCCGAACGGATCACGGAACTCGGCGCGCGGTACGGCCTGAAGATCGATCCGAGTGCCACCGTCTGGCAACTGTCGGTCGGTCAGAAACAGCGGGTCGAGATCATCAAGGCGCTCTACCGCAATGCCAACCTGCTGATCCTCGACGAACCGACCGCAGTGCTGACACCGCAAGAGGTGGACCAACTGTTCGCGACCCTGCGGCAAATGACGGCCGACGGCCGTGGCTTGATCTTCATCTCGCACAAGCTGCACGAGGTGCTGGCACTGAGCGATCGCATAACCGTGCTGCGACAAGGCCGCGATCACCGGTGAGGTCCCCGTCGAAGGTGCAACGCGGGAAAGCCTCGCCCGGATGATGGTCGGCCGCGAGGTGAAGCTGGCCCCCGACAAACCCCATGTTGAAACCGGCAAGGCGCGTCTGCGTATCGAAGGCTTGACCGTACTCGGCGACCGCGGCGACGAAGCGGTGCGCGGTCTCAACCTCGAAGTTCGGGCCGGAGAGATCCTCGGCCTCGCCGGGGTTTCCGGCAACGGTCAACGGGAAATGGCCGAGACCATCGGGGGACTCCGGCAGCCGACCAGCGGGTCGATATTTATCGATGACGTCGATGTGGCCGGCCAAAGGCCGGTCGAGATCAGGCAGGCCGGCCTTTCCTACGTACCCGAAGGGCGCATGAAGAACGGCTGCATCGGTGAGTTCACCATCTCCGAGAACCTTCTCTTGGTCGATCACAAGGATCCCCGATTCGTCAAGAGAGGTCTCTTCGATTTTGGCGCCATCAAGGAGCATTCGGCTCAACTGGTCAAGGAGTATGCGGTCAAGACCCCGACTCTGGAGACCACCGCCCGCAGTCTGTCGGGTGGGAACATCCAGAAGGTGATTCTGGCGCGGGAGATCTCGGGGACTCCCAAGGTGCTGCTGGCTTCTCAACCGACCCGGGGGGTCGACATCGGAGCCGCCGAGTACATCCACAAGCGACTGGTGGGCCAGCGGGAAGCCGACACCGCCATCCTGGTCATCTCCGAAGACCTCGACGAGGTGTTCGCCCTCGCCGATCGGATTGCCGTGATCTACGAGGGACGCATCATGGGGATCGTCGATCCGGCTACCACCACTCGCGAAGCGATCGGCTTGATGATGGCCGGGGTGCAACCGGAGGCCGTCGCTCCCTGAGCTAGCCGCCCAAGGCTTGCTCGAGATCTTCCTTCAGATCCTCCACGTCCTCCAGGCCGACCGACAACCGCACAAATCCCTCGGTGATGCCGACGGTGGCCCTTTCTTCCGGCGTCAGCCGCGAGTGGGTGGTTGTGGCCGGGTGCGTGGCCAGACTCTTGGCATCCCCCAGGTTGTTGGAGATGTCGAAAAGCTGCAGGGCATTCATGAAGCGGAAGGCAGCTGCTCGACCCCCGTCCAGTTCGACGGCCACCATCGAGCCTCCCAGCGACATCTGCCGCCGGGCCAGGTCGGCCTGCGGATGTGAATCCGCCGTTGGATACTGCGTCCTGAGTACCCCCGGCCGACTTTCGATGAATCTTGCCAACTCGGCTGCCGTTGTTGATTGCTGGACAACCCGCAGATCGAGCGTTTCCAGGCTCTTGGACAGAACCCAGGCGTTAAAGGCGCTCATCGTGGGCCCGGTATGCCGTTGGAATTCCTTGAACGGTCCGTCGATGAAGTCGAGTGACCCGAGGACGGCGCCCCCCATCGTGCGGCCCTGTCCGTCGAGGTGTTTCGTCGTGGAGTACACCACCACATCAGCACCCAGTTCGATAGGTCTCTGCAGGACCGGGGTGGCAAACACATTGTCGGCAACGACCAGTGCCCCGGCTGCGTGCGCTCGCTCAGACACGGCGGCAATGTCGATGATCTCCAGCAGCGGATTGGAAGGGGTTTCGAGGAACACCATCTTGGTCGGCGTCGTCAAGGCGGCTTCCCAGGCGTCGAGGTCCCGTCCGTCGACGAGTTGGGTATCGATGCCCCAGCGGGGCAGGAGCGTTCCGAGAATGGCCAGGGTGGACCCGAACAGCGAACGGGAGGCTACGACCCGATCCCCCGACTCCAGGTTGCAGGCCAAAGCGGCGAAGACCGCGGCCATCCCGCTGGCCGTCGCCCGGCAGGCTTCCGCACCGTCGAGCAGGCGCAACCGTTCTTCGAAAACGGACACCGTCGGGTTTCCGTAACGGCTATAGATGTAGCCGTCGAGATCTCCTTTGAAGACGGCCGCGGCCTCCTCGGCCGTCTCGTACACGTATCCGGAGGTCAGGTACAGCGCTTCAGCCGTTTCGCCAAACGCCGATCGTTCCAGTCCGCCGCGCACCTGATTCGTTTTCGGTCGTCGCTCGCTCATCGGATCCTCCCGGCTGCAACGGTACTAGCAGTACGCTGTTGCGCCATGGCCCTCCCACTACCCGATCACTTGCTGCCTGATACCAGCGCCATCGTCAACGGCCGCTTGACGATCGGTGGTTGCGACACGCTCGATCTAGCCGCTCAGTTCGGGACCCCGCTGTTCGTCTACGACGAGCAGCACCTGCGGGCTCGGTGCGCCGAAGCGGTGGCTACGTTCGGAGATGGAGTCGCCTACGCCACCAAAGCCTTCTTGTGCAAAGCCATGGCCGGTCTCGCGCACGAGGAAGGCATGCACCTCGACGTAGCCACCGGAGGAGAGATGTGGGTGGCGCTGCAGGCAGGGGTCCCCGCCGGACGGCTCGTTCTGCACGGAAACAACAAGTCTGCGGCCGAACTGACCATGGCGCTTGAAGCCGGTGTCGGGAGGATCGTGGTCGATTCGTTCGACGAGCTCAGCCGTCTCGAGGACCTCGCCACCGGGCGCGCCCAGCCGATCCCCGTGTTGATCCGGATCACGCCCGGGGTCGAAGCTCACACCCACGAGTTCGTCTCTACCGGCCACGACGACACCAAATTCGGGTTCACGGTATCGACCGGGGCCGCCGACCGGGCGATCATGCTGGCAAGGTCATCGCCATCGCTAGATCTGGTGGGATTGCATGCGCACATCGGGAGCCAGGTCTTCCGGTTGGACTCGTTTGAAGAAGCAGCCCGGGTGGTTGCCCGGGCAGCCGCACCATACGAACTTCCAGAACTATCGCTCGGGGGAGGTCTTGGAGTCCCCTATGTCGCAGGGGAATCTGCGCCTTCGATAGCCGAGTGGGGCCGAGCCATCATCGCTGCCTGTCGTGCCGAAGGCGTAACGGGCCGTGTGACATCGGAACCCGGGAGAGCCATTGTGGCAACGGCGGCGGTGACCCTCTACACGGCCGGGACCATCAAGGACATCCCGGGAACCCGAACGTACGTCGCCGTGGATGGCGGCATGAGCGACAACCCGCGCCCCGTGCTGTACGGCAGCGGCTACGAGGCATTTCTCCCGCGCGCCACCGGGGCGCCACGCTCCCGTCCGGTGCGGATCGTCGGGAAGCACTGCGAATCGGGCGATGTGCTGGTCCGGGAAGCCTGGCTGCCCGACGACCTGGCCGTCGGCGACGTCCTGGCCACGCCGGTGACCGGCGCCTACGGACATTCGATGGGTTCCAACTACAACAAAGTTCTCCGGCCTGCCGTTGTCTTCTGCCGGGACGGTGAAGTCCGTGAGGTGGTCCGCCGCGAGACGTACGATGACCTGCTGACAACGGATCTCGGGTGACGGGCCGGACCGGGGGGCCGACCCGTGCATCAGCGATGCCCCTTGACACCATGCACCCGGCCACCTAGAAACACACCTTGAGCTCCTTCCCCATCCACCAACGACAGAGCTGTTGCAGCGGATCTCCCGATTCCGGGGGAGTCGCATGACGTTGAACTTGCCAACGGTCGGTTCCACCGAAACTCAGTTCTTAACCCTGGCCGAACCCGTGGTCCTTGTCAGTGGGGAGACCCTGGCAGCCGTCACGCTTGCCTACGAAACCTACG
>CAVRAP010000008.1:0-103138 GCA_963718995.1 uncultured Actinomycetota bacterium | reverse complement strand
TCTGAACGACGCCGGGGACAACGCCATCCTCCTTTTTCACGCGTTGACGGGCAGCCAGCACGCCGCCGGATTCAACCCATCGGTACCGGCCGCCGAGCCTTTCTGGGTCGAAGAAACCCACAAGGGCTGGTGGGACGGTTTCATCGGATCCGGCAAGGCCTTGGACACGGAGCGGTTCTTCGTGATCTGCGTCAACTACGTGGGCGGATGCTATGGGTCGACCGGTCCGGCGTCCATCGACCCGGCCACCGGTCGCCCGTACGGATCGAGCTTCCCGAGGATATCCATCACCGATGTAGTCGACTCGCAGATGGCGCTTTTGGATCATTTAGGAATCGAGACGCTGCACGCCGCCATAGGCGGTTCGGTGGGCGGCATGATGTGCGTGAACCTGGCGACCCGGTACCCGGAGCGCGTCAAGAATGTGATCCCGATCGCTGCAGGTCTTAGCGTCACCGCCTTGCAGAGGATCCACATCTTCGAGCAATGCAACGCCATTGAGAACGACCCTCATTTCGCCGGTGGCGACTACTACGACGGACCCAGCCCGGATCGCGGGCTTGCCCTGGCGCGAATGATCGGACACAAAGCATTCGTATCCCTGAAGGCAATCGAGGAAAGGGCCAGAAAAGAGATTGTCGACCGAAACGAAACGGGCGGCTACATCCAGATCGTCAACCCGATCGAGTCGTACATGTGGCACCAGGGCACCAAGTTCGTCAAGCGATTTGACGCCAACAGCTACCTGCGAACCATGGAGCTGTGGCAGACCTTCGACCTGGTCGAGCAAGCCGACGGTCCCGACCTGGATTCGATCCTTCGACGCTGCCGCAATCAGCGCTTCATGGTGTTCAGCATCGACTCAGACGTCTGCTACTACCCGGATGAACAAGAAGACATGGTGACGGCCCTGAAGCGAGCGGAGGTACCGGTACAAAGGATCACCGTCCACTCCGATAAGGGCCACGATTCGTTTCTGCTCGAGCCGGAGCTGTTCGCCCCGCACTTGATCGACACGCTCGAATGGGAGAGATGGTGAGTCAGCAAGGCAGTTTCCAGTTGCCAGTTTCCAGTAGCCAGTTGCCAGTTGCGGCTGAAAGCCTGTCGCTGGTTGCCTAGCGGCTTCTGGTCTCCAAGATTGCGGCTACGTTTGCCGGCGATAGGCCTCGTTCGGCGAGCAGGACGAGCAGGTGGAAGACCAGATCGGCTGCCTCTTCGGTAACCCGTTCGGCTGATCCGGTTCCGGACGCGTGATCCTTGGCGGCCAGGAGGACCTCGGTGGCTTCTTCGGTCAGTTTCCGACCCACGGCGTCCACTCCCCCCTCGAGGAGCGATGCTGTGTAGGAACCCGCCGGCAGTTCCGCCGCCCGGCCGGCGATGAGCGGCCAGAGTTCGGGCGGGGCTAGAGCTTCGGCGACCGGCCCGGAAAGCTCGAAGCAACTGACGGCACCGGTGTGGCAGGCGGGTCCGGACGGGATCACCTGAATGAGCAATGCGTCTCCATCACAATCCTTCGTGATGGCGGTAACGGTCATCGTGTTGCCGCTGGTGGCGCCTTTGCGCCAAATCTCCCGGCGGGAGCGGCTCCAGAAGTGCACTTCGCCCGTCTCCCGGGTGAGCCCGAGGCTCTCCTCGTTGAGGTAGGCGAGCATCAAAACGCGGCCGGTCCGGGAATCCTGCACGATCCCGGGAACCAGGCCCGCCCCGTCGAACTGCACGGCCGTCACGAGGCCACCTCCATGGGTCGTATCGGGATCCCGGCGGCGGCCAGACCATTCTTGAGGTCGGCAATGGCGATCTCACGACGATGGAATATCGAGGCGGCCAGGACCGCATCGGCCCGGTTCCCGTTCAGGGCCTGTATGCAATGATCGATGGTCCCCGCTCCGCCGGAAGCGATGACCGGCACCGGGACGGCGGACCGCACCGCTTCGAGCAATTCGAGGTCGTATCCATCTTTGGTCCCATCCCGGTCCATGGACGTGAGCAAGATCTCGCCGGCCCCTCGGTCGGCGCCCTCGACGGCCCAGGCAACCACGTCGAGACCGGTCGGGCGACGCCCGCCGTGCGTGTACACCTCCCATGCCTCTCCGGAGGTACGTTTGGCGTCGATGGCCAGGACGACGCACTGGGCGCCAAACGCTTCGGCACACTCGGCGATCAGTGCGGGCCTTTCGACCGCAGCGGTATTGACGGTGACCCGATCGGCTCCGGCCCGCAGGGTGGCCCGCATGTCCTCGGCCGTTCTCACTCCCCCGCCCACCGTGAGCGGCACGAAGACCTTCTCGGCAGTCCGACGCACCACGTCGAGCATGGTGTCCCGGCCCTCATGCGAGGCAGTTATGTCGAGGAAGCAAATCTCGTCGGCCCCTTCCGCCACATAGCGGGCTGCTAGTTCGACCGGATCCCCCTCGTCGGTCAGATCGACGAATTGCACGCCTTTCACGACACGGCCGTCGTGGACATCGAGGCAGGGGATGATCCTCCTACGCAGCATCGGCTGCCGCCCGGCATTCATGCACGAAATTGCCGAGCATGCGCAGCCCAACCGCGCCGCTTCGTTCGGGGTGGAATTGCACCCCCACCCGGTTGCCCGAACGGACCGCCGCAACGAACTCGCTTCCATACGTGGAGGTGGCGATAACGGTGGCAGGGTCATCGGGAACCGGAGCGAAACTATGAACGAAGTAGAACGTCGAGGCGGCGGGAATCCCGGCGAAGAGCGGGTCGGCTCCAGTCCGGAGGTCGTTCCACCCGATGTGCGGGAGCCGGGGGGCGGACACGAGTCGACGCACCGAACCGGGAATCAGGTCCAGCGCTTGCCCGCCGTCTTCTTCCGAGGTCGTGAAGAAGAGTTGCATACCGACACAAATGCCCAGGAAGGGTCCCTGCCACGCGATCAGGGGCTCAACCAGCCCGGCGGACCGGATCCGTTCCATGGCCGCCCCGGTTGCCCCGACGCCGGGAAGCACAATGCCGTCCACGCCCGCCAGGTCGGTCGGAACCGCCGCAATCGTGACCAGGGCACCCTGATCCTGGAGGCCTTGCGCAATGGAGACGAGGTTTCCCGCCCCATGGTCGATCACCGCGATCCGGGTCATGTCGTGCCCTTGGTGCTTGGCACGCCGTCGCGACGGGGATCGTCTGCAACGGCCTCCCGCAACGCCCGGGCGAGTGCTTTGAAGGCAGCTTCGGCCACGTGGTGGTCGTTCTGTCCCCGGGCGGTCAGATGCAAGGTGAAACCGCCCGTTCGGGCGAGTGCTTCGAGCGCATGGGGGATCATCTGCGTGCTCAAAGCCCCGATCCGATCAGAGGAAAACGCCAGATCCAGAACTGCGTAGGGACGGCCCCCGACGTCGACCACTGCGGTGGCCAGCGCCTCGTCCATCGGGACGGAAGCGTCGCCGTACCGCACGATCCCGGCCCGATCACCGAGGGCTTCGGCGAACGCTTGCCCGAGAACTAGAGCGGTGTCTTCAACGGTGTGGTGGTCGTCGACGTCGAGGTCACCTTGCGTCGTGACGTTCAGATCGAAGAGCCCGTGGTGGGCAAGGGAGGTGAGCAAGTGATCGAAAAACCCAACGCCGGTCGCCACCCCGGCCCGGCCCAGGCCGTCCAGCTCCAGGGTGAGGTCGACCCTCGTTTCACGAGTGGTTCGCTCGACATGGGCAGATCGGCTCATGACAATCTCCTTCGGAGAGCGGAAAGCAATCGGTCGTGGGCTGGGCGTGAACGCACCGTGAAACGCAGGTAGGAAGCCAGCGGGCCATCCACGGGAAAGGTTCTGGTTACCAATCCCTCCTTCATTAGCGCATCCGCCACCGCAAGCGCCTGCGGCCCGACCTCGCACAGCAGGAAGTTGGTGGTAGACGGCAGCACCCGCAATCCGAGGTCATGCAGATCGCCGGCCAGTCGAACCCGTTCTTCGATGATCGAGGCGACAAAAGACCGCATCCGGTCGGGGGCGGCCAGGGCGGCGACCGCCAGATCGACCGACAGGCTTGGAATGCTGCCCGGTGGGCGAACCCCGTCCAGAGCCGCGATCAAGTCCGGGTGCCCGAGTCCGTAGCCGACCCGCACCCCGGCGAGCCCGTATGCCTTCGACATGGTGTGCAATACCAGGAGGTTGTGGTACCGGTCTACCCACGGCGTCCAATCGTCGTCGGAGAACTGCGCATAGGCCGCGTCCACCACAACCACACCATCGGTGGCCGCGATGACCGCAGCAATCTCTTCGTCGCCGGGTCGATTCCCAATCGGGTTCGAGGGAACGCAGAGCCACACGATCTCGGCGTCGCGAGCGGCCGCGATCACCTCATCGACCGGGAATGCAAAATCCGGAGGTACTGCCTGGATGCTCACGATCCGGCCGCGTACCTGGGCAGTGGCGATGCTGTACATCGGGTAGGTGGGATCAACCGTGACGGCGTGCTGCCCGGGGTCCAGGAAGGCCCGGGCGGCCAACAAGATCAGCTCGTCGGCTCCGGCCCCCGGGATCACCGATTCGGGGTCCAGTCCAGTAACTGCAGCCACTGCCTGCCGCAACGAAAGATAGCTGGCAGCCGGGTATTCGTTGAGGCCAACACTCCCGCGGACGGCAATATCGGCCGCCCAGTCGGTCGGAACGGGCGAGGTATTGTGATCGAAACGTTCGACCTGTTCGAGGGCAAGACCTGCCGCGGCGGCGATCTCCTCTGACGTCGGCTGCCACTGATACTTCGGAAACCTCATCGGCTCTCCTCAAAACGCACCTCGATCGCCAGACGGTGTGCGGTGAGCCCCTCGACGCTTGCCAGCTGCTCGATCGTGGGGCGAAGCGCGCTCAACCCGTCCCGGGTCAATTCCTGGACCTGGCGCCACGAGCCGAAGTCCTCAACCGAAAGAGGTCCGTACGACCGGGCCAGCCCGCCCGTGGGGAGCACATGGTTCGCACCGGTTGCATAGTCGCCGGCCGACTCCGGAGCCCATTCCCCGACGAACACCGATCCGGCCGAGGTCAGTCGTTTCGCCACAGAGTTGGCTTCTTCGGTGTGGACGCTCAGGTGCTCTGGAGCGAAATCGTTGGAAAAGGCAACGGCAGTGTCAAGGTCGGGGGCCGTCACCACCCATCCGTGGTTCTCCAAAGCCGCTCGAATGATGCCTTCGCGCCCCAGACCCTTCAGCATCTCTTCGGCAGCATTCAGGATTTCGGGAATCTGCTCCGGAGCGGTGGTGAGCAGCACCACGGGCGACTCGGCACCGTGTTCGGCCTGGCACAGCAGATCGACGGCCACGATCCGGGCTTTCGCCGAACCGTCGGTCAGTATCAGAGCTTCGCTGGGCCCTGCGGGCAGATCTATCCCACACACCCCGAACACAGCAAGCTTGGCGGCGGTTACCCAGTCGTTGCCGGGCCCGACGATCTTGTCGACCGGAGCAATCGTCTCGGTCCCGTAGGCAAGGGCGGCTATGGCTTGCGCTCCCCCCATGGCATACACCTCATCGATCCCCAGCAGGGCCGCCGCACCGAGGGTTGCCTCATTGGGCATACCGTCGGGTCCGGCCGGGCTGACCACGGCGATGCTCTCCACCCTTGCGACCCGGGCGGGGATCACTCCCATCAGCACCGAGGACGGATAGGCAGCCCTCCCCCCGGGTGCATACACACCGACCCGGCGCAGAGGATTCCACACCCGGGCGATCTCTACCCCCGGTACGGGGGTGACCAGGTCGTCCCGGGGTCGTTGCTGCTCATGGACTGAACGGATGGTGGCGATCGCCGCCCCGAGGGCGCGGACCGTCTCCGCCGACAGGTTGGTGAGCGCCGCGGCGATCCGCTCCGGCGGAATCCTTATCTCTCCAGAGGCGAGTCCCCCACCGTACTCACGACCGGCGGCCTCGACTGCCGCGTCGCCACCGGCCGCAACGAGTTCCACAATCGATGCGGCTCGCTCCCGAATTGCCTCGTCCGGCACGACGGAGCGCCGGGTCAGCGCGGACCGGGCAGTCGGGCTGAGCGTGGTGAGATCGATCCGGCGTATGTCCATCAGGCAGCCCCCCTTAGGCGATCAACGACTCGATGGGCATTACCAGAATGCCGGTGGCGCCTGCATCTTTCAGGCGGGGCAGCACCTGCCACACGTCCCGGGCGTCGACCACCGAGTGAATGGCGACCTTGCCGTTGTGGGCCAGTGGTACGACGGAAGGGGCTTCGATTCCCGGGATGATCAGCTCAATCGCCTCGAGTGCATCGAGCGGGGCATTCATCACGACGTACCGCTTGCTGCGGGCGGCCACCGCAGCAAGCAGCATCGTGACCACCTCTTGCTGGCCGGCCGTCAGTCCGTCAACCGAGGAGCGGGCTACCAGAACGGCCTGCGATTCGAGCAAGGTAGCAATCGGTCGAAGCCCGTTGACCATCATGGTGCTGCCGCTCGAAACGAGATCGACGATCGTGTCGGCCACGTCCAGCTTGGGGGCAACTTCGACCGATCCCCGCAACGGGATGATGGTGACATCGATGCCTAGTTTGGCGAAGAACTCCCCGGTAACTCGCGGATGGGCCGTTGCCACCCGCAAACCCTCCAGCTGAGCGAGGTTCTCTATTTCGGCGGCGTTGGGAACGGCTGCCGTCAGCCGGCAGGTCCCGAAACCGAGTTCGCCGACGACCTGGAGGTCGGCACCGCTTTCCTGGAGCAGGTCGAGACCGGTTACCCCCAGAGCCGCCACCCCGTCGGCCACCATCTCGCAGACATCCTCCGCTCGAACAAACAGCAACTCCATGTCGACGTTGGCGACCGGAGCGGAGAGAGCTCGCTCAGTTCGTTCGTACATGAGCCCCGCCTGAGAAAGCAAGGCTGCTGTTGAACCCTGCAGACGTCCCTTGTTGGGGATTGCCAACCGCAGCAGCGCCGTCATGGCGTCCCTCCGGCCAGCCGCTCGAGCATCATCTGGTAGCCACCCGTACCGTGCTGGCGCCACTGGTTGATCCGGGTCACGGTCGCGGTCGAGGCGCCGGTCCGTTCCGCAATCTCCCGATAGGACATCCCTTCGGCCAGCAGTCGCACAACCGACCAGCGTTGCGTGATCTCCTCCAACTCCCGGAACGTGCAGAGGTCTCGTAAGAACGCAGCAGCTTCGTCAACTGTGCTCAGCGACACGATCGCTTCCAGCAACGGGACGGTCTCAGCCGTCTGCCAATCGTCACCCGGACTCGTCATGAGTCCCTCCGTTTCAAGTTCTGTCTTAGCGTGGTAGCACGTTAGCATGTTAAAACATTTAGAGAAGAGGAAACATGGAGTTGATACCGGCGATCGACGTACTCGATGGAGCCGTGGTCCGACTGCGGCAGGGACGCGCCGACGACGTGACGGTGTACGGCGACGATCCTTCCTCCCAACTCAGAACCTGGGCAGAGGAAGGTGCCTCGCTGGTCCACGTCGTCGATCTTTCCGGAGCCATTGCAGGTTCCTGGAACCATAATCTCTGGGAAGCCCTGGGCAGGACGGGCGTTGCCTTCCAGGCCGGGGGCGGCATCCGGTCACTCGATGCAGCGGTGGAGACCATCGCAGCGGGTGCTGCCCGGGTGGTGCTTGGCTCAACCGTTGTTTGGGATCCAGCCCTGCTGACCTCGATCGTCACCAGGGTTGGGGCCGACCGGGTCGTAGCAGCCATCGACGTGCGTGACGGGATGGCCGTTGGAGCCGGCTGGACGGATGCAGGCCAACCCCTCGACCGGGTGCTCGATCAACTGGCTGCTGCCGGAGTCGTCCGGGCGCTGGTCACGGGAATCGCTGGGGACGGAATGCTGACCGGCCCGGCCTTCGACCTCCTCGGCCACAGTATCGACCGACTGCCGGACGTGGCGATCATCGCGTCGGGAGGAGTCGGAACGCTCGACGACCTCCGCTTGCTGAGATCGCTGCCTCTTGATGGTGTCATCGTCGGGCGGGCCCTCTATGAAGGGGCGTTTACGGTACGCGAAGGAATGCAGACCCTGGCCGGCCAGGACTTCTAAGAGCGTGCGCTCGTCTGGCGATCATCGAGATCGACCACGATCTCCGCGTCGGCCCGTTTGGCCGTCTTGAGAGGTGAAAGCGTCCCCAGCGACTCCGCGACCACGACCGCGTCGTCCCCGGGTTCGAGGCGGAAGTCACTCGGGGGGTTGACGAACGAAGACCCGTTCCTGCTCACGGCCAAGACTGTGGCCTGGTGATCGCGCCGCATGCGGGTGGAAAGCTCATCGATGGAAACACCCAGATAGCCGTCCGGGAGCTCGACCCGATAGAGCTCGCTGCCTTCGCCCCCGGCGACCATATCTGCCACTACTCGCGAAAGGCCCGGATACATGGCCGTGCGAGCGAGAAGGTGGGCGGCCAACCGGGAACTGACCAGCACCTCATCTACTTTGGCGCGCTTGAAGTGTTCCACGTGCTTCGGATTGTTGACCTCGACAACGGTCCGCACCGCCGGCGCCAGGTCCTCAATGGCCAGTACGGTGAGGATCGAACGCATGTCGGCCTCATTGGAACTATCGGTCGGGCAGATGATGGCAGCCGCCGCTTCCTCTATGCCGGCCCGCTTGAGATCGTCGGCATTGGTCGTGTCGCCTCGCACGAAGTACGCGTCGTCACCCGCGGGGTTCCGGTCGGCTTCGTGGATGACCACGACTTCCCGGTCGTACTCATCCGTGCGGAGCTCGTCGATCAGGTCGCGAGCAGTTGCGTTCCATCCGCAGACGACGATGTGACCTTTGTGTCCTGCTGCACCCATGCCCTGACCCTCCTTCAACAAGAAATCGATGACAAACCCGACCAATGCCCCGGTGATCGTGGCGAGAATTCCAATGCCGAACAGGGCCAGAGCCCAGCTCACCACCCAACCGAGCGGAGTGGTGACATGGGATGCATCGCCCTGGCCGAGGACGGTGGTGATCGCCCAGTAGAAGGACTCACCAAAGGCCGCCAACGTGAGCTCTTTCTCAAGAAGCGTGATAGCGACGGCTGCGATCGAGACGACTACCGCCAGGCCGAACAGCAGCGCCACGAAAAACCGTCGATCGACCTGCTTGGTGACTCGCCGCACGTGCCACATGACGCGCCGCAGGAACGCAGAATGAAACAGCTTGCCGAGCCGCGCTCTCATGAGCTCCTCCCTCTCCAGACCAGGAAACTACCAATTCGCAACGTTGTATGACGGAAGGAATCTATGTCGCAGAGATCGATCTACCCGAGGACGGCCGGCCGGGAAGATCTCCTTAACGGCTGCGGGATCCGGCGATCCTGGTCGTCTTTCGCGTCGGACCCCGGTAGTTTGCCGGGATGCACGTCGTCTCAGTCCAGGTGGGGTCCGCCGGTTCACTGCTGGTGGGCGGGCGAACCATCGAAACAGGCATCAACAAAACCCCGGTCGACCAGATTGTTCTCGAGGCCGGAGGGGTTGCAGGCGATGCCGTTATCAACGCGAAACACCACGGGGGACCGGATCAGGCCGTCTACGTGTACTCAGCCGCGGACTATGCCTGGTGGGAACAACACCTCGACCGGGCCCTGGAACCCGGGACCTTTGGCGAGAACGTGACGGTTTCGACCGTTCCCAAGACAGTCCGGATCGGCGACCGCATCCAGATTGGAGATGCTTTGCTCGAAGTCACCTCTCCCCGCATTCCTTGCGCGACCTTTGCCGCCCGGATGGGAGAGGAGGGCTGGATCCGCCGCTTTCGTGACGCCAGCCGACCTGGTTTCTACTGCCGGGTTCTGCGGGCCGGCATCGTGCAACCCGGCGACGCCATGCAATGGACGGCTGCACCGGAGGCAAACGTCACATTGGTAGAAATGGTCGACCACTTCTACGCAAGCGATGTCCCTTTGCAGGAAGTCCGTCGCGCTCTCGCTTCGCCGATTGCGGTCCGTTCCCGGGTCGAGTACACGGCCCGGCTCACCTCTCTGAACCATTGACGGAATCGAAGATTCGTGTGGCGGCCGGCTTCTGATTTCATGCATGGCCTCATGAAATCAGCAACAATGTCCCGACCTTGCCAGAAATGACACCGTGACCAACTTCGTTCTTCAAGCCGCAGCCCAGACCGAAAACGCCAACGACATCGACTATTTCTTGTTGATCGTCGGTTTGCTGGGTGGCTTGGCCATCTTCTTGCTGGGAATGGACCGGATGACCGAGTCCATGAAGCTGATCACCGGCGGCCGATTGCGGGGCATCCTGCTTCGCATGACGTCGGGCCGACTGGCGGGCCTCGCTACCGGTGCCGGTATCACGGCGCTCGTCCAATCCTCCTCCGTGACCACCGTCCTCCTCGTCGGGTTCGTCACGTCCGGACTCATGACGTTCGAACAGACCCTCGCCGTCATCCTCGGAGCCAACATCGGGTCAACCGTCACCGCTCAACTCATCGCATTCAAAGTGACGAGTTACTCGCTGCTGGCGGTTGTGATCGGCTACGCGATCTCATTCCTCTCGAAGAACGGAGCGCGCCAGGCCCAAGGGAACGCCATCATGGGCCTCGGCCTGATCTTCTTCGGGATGAGCATCATGGGCGATGCCATGTCGCCGCTCCGTTCGGCTGACAGCTTCATCGACGCCATGGCCCGGATGGAAAACCCCTTGCTCGGTGTCGCCGTAGGTGCCGCGTTTACCGCCCTCGTTCAATCGTCGGCGGCGACCACCGGAATCGTCATCGTCCTCGCCCAACAGGGCTTGATCACGCTCGATTCCGGAATTGCCCTCATCCTGGGTGCCAACATCGGAACCTCGGTGACGGCACTCCTTGCAGCCATAGGCAAACCTCGTGAGGCTCTCCGGGCCAGCGTTGCCCACACCATGTTCAATGTCGGTGGGGTGCTCATCTGGCTGCCGCTCGTCGGAGCGCTGGCGACGATCGTCAGCAATATCGGCGGCGGAATCGGCCGGGAAATTGCCAACGCCCACACTATCTTCAATCTGTTCAACGCCGTACTCGTGATCGGGTTCGTGCCGGTCTTTGCCCGGTTGGTCCAGCGGGTGGTCAAGGACCGACCGGAAGGCGTCGAGAAGGTGATCACCGCCCGGTATCTCGATCGAGAGCTGCTCAGAACGCCGACACTCGCCCTTGACCGGGCCCGACTCGAACTGCTTCGCATGGCAGATCGGGTGCGCGACATGCTGGCCAAGATCCTCCCGGCCGTGCTCACCGGCGACCGTTGGACGCTGTTGGACATCGAATCGCTGGACGACGAGGTCGACGCCCTGCACGGCCACATCATCAGTTACCTGGGACAGATCAGTCAGACGCGACTGACGGGAGAGAGCACCCAGGAACTCATCGATTTGATGGAAGCGACGAACGATCTCGAAGCCATTGGTGACCTCATCGAGACCAACCTGGTGGGGCTCGGCATGACCCGCATGGAAGAAGGCCTGACGGTGAGCGCCAAGACCCGGACCGTCTTGACCGAATTGCACGGAGCGGTAGCCGAGTCGCTCGATCTGGCGATGATGGCCCTCACCCAGAAGAACGCCGACGCCGCCCGCCGGGTTGGGAACATGAAGAAGCAGATCAACAGCATGGAACGCTCGGCCGCTGCCCACGAGGCCACCCGGCTGGTCGCCGATGCTCCCGACCGGATAGCCCACTATCGATTCGAGATCGACGTGATCGGCGCCCTGAAAAGGATCTACTACTTCTCCAAGCGCATCGCCCGGGTGTCGGTACCCGACGCCGAGAAGGCAGCGATGACCGAAGAGTGACCGCCCTGGTCGATGATCTGTTCGTTGCCGGTCCTACGAACCGAGCCGACCAGAGAAGGTCGCCCGGCCTTCGCGCACCTGCAGAGCCGTTACGGCAACATAGTCCTGACCCGCCAGCAGGATCTCCCGTCTACCACACGGAGCGGCCCCCTGCCCGGGCGACCTGGGGCGACCCCGCTCAATGCTGATCAGATCACAAGAGCTCGCGCCGGGACACGCCGTGGACGGTTCGCCAGTACACTCGCGGCCGATTTGGCTCATGGGCCCCTCTGCCCATACCGAAGGAAGTGCGTCTGTGAGCACAACATCCGGCCGTTCGCCTACCAACGGTGCCAGCCTCGGCACGTTCGGTGGGGTTTTCACGCCGTCGATCCTGACCATCCTCGGCGTCATCATGTACCTGCGGTTCGGTTGGGTGGTCGGCCAGGCAGGGTTGGCGGGTTCGTTGATCATCGTCACCATCGCCACCCTGATCACACTCTTGACGGGGCTCTCCATCAGCCAGATCGCCACCGATCAGCGGGTCAGGGCGGGCGGGGCGTACTACATGATCAGCCGGGCGCTCGGGGTCGAGATCGGAGGGGCTATTGGCATACCGCTCTATCTTGCCCAGGCCCTTTCGGTCGCCCTCTACACGATTGGGTTCGCGGAAAGCGTCGCCCGCGTGTTCCCGGTCCTGGATGCGCGCATCATTGGTCTGGTGACCACCGTCCTGGTGACCGCGGTTGCGCTCATTTCCGCCCGGGTGGCCATTCGCGCCCAATATTTCATCATGGGTGGAATCGCCCTGTCGCTGCTTTCATTCTTCTTCGGAAGCACTGCAACCGTTGAAGCCGCCGCCACCTTCGAACAGGTGCCGTTCTGGCAGGTGTTCGCCGTCTTCTTCCCGGCGGTAACCGGGATCATGGCCGGCGTCAACATGTCCGGCGACCTCGCCAATTCCCGCCGGTCGATTCCGCGCGGCACTCTGGCCGCCATCGGAGTCAGCTACCTCATCTACATGACTATCCCCTTGTTTCTTGCGGGACGGGCCACACCTGAACAACTGGTGGCAGATCCCCTCATCATGAGGAATATTGCTGTGTGGGGGGATGCCATCTTGATCGGCGTGTGGGGGGCAACCCTGTCGAGCGCCCTGGGCAGCATCCTGGGGGCTCCCCGCATCTTGCAGGCCATTGCCCGCGACGGCATCCTCCCCAAACCGCTCCGCTTTCTGGGGCGGGGAACCGGTCCAAACGACGAACCCCGGGTCGGCACGTTCGTAACCCTCGGTCTGGCGCTCACCGCTGTGGCACTCGGCGACCTGGACATCATCGCCCCGATCCTGACCATGTTCTTCCTGGCCACGTATGCAGTGGTCAACATCGTCTCAGCGGTCGAACGACTACTGAAAAGCCCCTCATTCCGCCCGACGTTCAAGGTGCACTGGGCGCTTTCGATGCTCGGCGCCATCGGGTGCTCGGTGGTGATGGTCCTGATCGACGCCCCTGCCACCGCTCTGGCTGCGGTCATTGTCATCGGGGTCTACCTGTGGTTGAAGCGACGCGGACTGCAGAGCACGTGGGGCGACGTTCGTCAAGGCGTGTGGCAGGCCATGATTCGCTGGGGGCTCTTCAACCTCCGCGGCGAAGTCGAGGCTCGCAGCTGGCGGCCCCATTTTCTGGTGCTGGCCGGGAACCCGCAGAAGCGCTGGTATCTCATCGACCTCGCCAATACCATCTCCCACGACCGGGGGATACTCAGTGTGGCGACGATCCTGCCGGCCTCCGTAGCTACCATCGAACGCAAGAACAGCCTGGCCGCCACGATTCGGGATCACCTCGAAGAACGCAACGTCGATGCCCTGGTACGGGTGGTGTCCGCCACAACACCGTATAAAGGGGCAGCCACTCTGGTCGAGGCGTACGGGTTGGGCTACCTGGTCCCCAACACCGTGATGCTCGGGGATGGCGAGACCACCGATGACCCGATCGAGTACGCGCAGATGATCTCGAGTTTCTACCGGGCCAACCGCAACGTGGTGATCGTGAGAGCCGACGAAGAGCGCCTCTTCGGGCGGCGCCGCCACATTGACGTCTGGTGGCAGAGCATGCGGGGAAACGGGAGCCTGATGGTCACTCTTGGCCACCTCATCTCCAGCAGTCTCACCTGGAGCAACGTGGGTCTCCATGTCCGGATGATTGTGACGGACCAGGATGGAGCTGCCGGCGCCCGGGCGAATCTCGCCGAGTTGATCTCCTCAACCAGGATGGACGCAGCCGTCGACGTCCTCGTCGATAACCGCCCCCCGCTCGAGGTCATCAGGACAACCTCAACGGCAGCCGACCTGACCTTCATCGGGCTACCGCGCCCGACGGACGACGTTGAGGCCTTCGCCGACCATCTCCGCAATCTGATCAATCAAACTCGAGACCTGCCGGCAGTTGCGTATGTACTGGCTGCTGAAGACGTTGAGTTCGACCGGATCCTCCGCTGAACGGCGATCGTGAACCCTCAGCCGCTCGGGCGGCTTAACCTGACGCCTTCAACCATGGAGCGCTGACATGGCCTCGCGGATTCTCAGCACATCAGCAGGCACGAACCAGGAAGGTTTCGCGCCACGCGACTGGCTACTTTTTGTTTCGATCGGAGTGATCTGGGGGTCTTCGTTCCTGCTGATGGATATCGGCCTCGAAGCCTTTCGACCGGGCCTGATCACGTGGCTGCGAGTGGCGCTGGGCGCATTGGTACTTGCCTTTGTGCCGGGAGCTCGACGCCCCATCGAACGATATGACCGTCCTCGGTTGATCGCCCTGTCCTTCATCTGGGTGGCAATACCGTTCACCCTCTTCCCGATCGCCCAGCAGTACATCAACTCGGCCGTGGCCGGGATGCTCAACGGCGCCATGCCGATCTTCGCCGCTATTGTCGCCACCGTCTTCCTGCGAAAACTCCCGTCCGGCGCCGTGCTGGTCGGTCTCTTCCTGGGTTTCGTTGGCGTCGGGGCCATCAGCTTGTCTTCGGGGTCGGGGGGATCGTCTGAGGCGCTCGGGGTAGCGCTGGTCCTGTTTGCTACCTTCTGTTACGGCCTGGCGGTCAACATCGCCGCACCGATCACCCAGCAGTACGGTTCGCTGGCGGTCAATGCGCACATGCTCGCTTACGCCACCCTGTGGACCGCACCGCTCGGCGTTACAGGGCTTCTGCGATCAACGTTCGCCTGGGATTCATTCCTGGCCATCGTTGCGGCGGGGGCGATCGGCACCGGACTGGCGTTTGTCATTATGGGCTCGCTCGTCAGCCGGGTCGGCTCAACCAGAGCGTCGTTCATCACCTACATGATCCCGGTGGTTGCCCTCGGACTCGGGGTTCTCTTCCGGAACGACACGGTGACCGTTGTCTCGATCATTGGAATCGTATTGGTCATCGTTGGTGCGCTTCTCGCCGCTCGACGGGAACCGGCCGGGCAGGCGAAATAGCCCGCGGGAGAGCCTCGGCCACGGCACTCCACCAACCACTCTGTCCCCCGGCGGATTCGATCCGGCGGTATGGGTCAAAAGCCCCTGGGAGCGGGGCCCCGGCGGGAGGAGGATGGAGAGGCAAAGGAGGCAGGCAATGACCCGTCAACGGGAGCAGTACTACCGGGTTCTCTATGCCGTGGCGGCCCTCTACGACATCTTGTTGGGAATCGTCTTCCTGTTCTTTGGACGGTGGGCTTTCGACGCTCTGGATATTGCCGACAAGTATCCCGAAGGTGGGTTCCTCCCGCTCGTCGGAGCGTTCGTGTTGGTACTCGGGATCGGTTACTACCTGATCTGGCGGAGTGACCTGTGGCGCAACCGAGATCTGGTAGCCGTAGGGGCGCTCTACAAACTCGCCTACACCGGGGTCGGCCTCTACATCACCGCCACCGATGAGGTACCGCACGCCCTGTTTCTCTGGGGATTTGGGGTAGCCGACGGGGTATTCCTGGTGTTGATGATCGAGTGTTTGCTCTATGTGTATCGCCACCGGCCCGAACCGGGAACCGGGCACAACACTCTGTCCATCGCGCCGTAGCGCCTCACATCAACTCGCCGAGCACGACGAGCAGGCCGCCGACCACCACCAGCCCCGCGTGGAGGGCGACGAGTACCCACCGCCCGGCCGCGAATGGTTGGTCGAGGGGCCGCGGCACCGGCGCCCATCGGTACCAGAACCAGGCTCCGAGCGTTCCACCCACCAGGAGTCCGGCCGTTATCGTCCACCATCCAATCCGGGAAGTAGCGGAACCGCCGGACTCGAGCGCCACGACGACCAAACCGACCGACATCAAGCCGGCCGGAATCACCAGAAGGTAACGCCACAGCGGCCGAACCGAGCCGATGACGAGAAGGACCGGCATCGAAACCCACCCGCCGATCAGCAGACCGTAGGCAAACCATCCAGCATCGGTGGTGCTGTACGCCAGAAGGAAGATCAACCCAAGCGCCACAGCGCTAATCCCACTCAACCGCTTGAGGCGCCCAACGAAACCGGGATCGAGGGTCATCTCCACCGAGCCCGGATCCCGTCGCCGCATGAGAGAATTGGGCATCGGCATACCTACGCAGGCGCTGGACCGGCTGCCAGCTGGTTCTTGAAACCCTGCCGGCGCCGGGCAGTTGCTTCCTTCGAGTACAGACGCAAGCCGAGCGCCAGACCGCGCGTCTCGAGTTCCTCCAGGGTCATACGTCTTGGCTCGAAGTTGACATCGAACAATGTGCACTTCTCCCACGCTCCCGGTTGCAGAATGCGTCCTTCGGCCAGGAGTCGCGCGTACAGGGGTGTACCTGGAAATGGAGTGAGCGCCGTGATTTGCACGTCGAAAGGCAGGGCCTCTTCAACGAACCTCTCCACCGCTTCAAAAACCTCCGGCCCGTCACCGTCGAGGCCGAGTATGAAGCACGCATTCACCGCAATTCCGTGCGATTGAATTGTCTCGATTGCCCGGTGGTATTGATCAATCTGTTTGCGTTTCCAGTTGTGCTTCAACTCCAGCCCATCAAGGCCTTCTGGGGTTGGGCTCTCGAATCCTATGAGCAGCTCCCGACAGCCGCCGTCCTTCAAGAGCCTGAGCAACACGGGGTCTTCGGCGACAGAGATGTCTGTTTCCGTGAACCAATGCACACCGAGCCCTCCCATGGCCTCGGCCAGTTCGCGGCCGTAGTGCTTGTTCACGAAGGTGTTGTCGTCGGCCAACTCGATGAAAGGCTCGTCCGTCCAGATCGCCTTGATGGCCTCGATCTCTGCGATGACCCTGGGGACAGGCTTCTGTTTGTAGCGGCCGGTCAGGAGAATCGAACCTGCGCAGAACTCACAGTGCCAGGGACAACCCCGCTGGGTCTGCACCATCAGCCGGTTGTACCTCTCCGCATCGAGCAGATCGAACCGGGGTAACGGCGCGTCGGCCAGGTCGTAGTCGGCACCATCCGACGCGTACACCCCGCTCAGCCGGCCCGCTTCCATGTCGGCGATCACGCGGGGCCAGGTGGGCTCACCTTCGCCAACGACCACGGCGCTGCAATGCTCCAACGCCTCGTCCGGGAGACACGACACGTGGAGCCCTCCGATCACGGTCGGTACCCCCTCGGCGCGGTACAGGTCGGCCATCTGGTAGGCGTCCTTGACTTGGGCCGTGTAGGACGAGAAAGCGGCAACGTCACATTCGGGCAGTTCGTCCAGGTCGCGGATATCCGCAACCTCGACGTACTCAACCTCATGGCGCTCAGGAGTCAGGGCAGCCAGCGTCAGGAGTGAAAGGCTGGGAAGCGAAGCAATGGCCTTCCCCCGCTCAACGAATCCCGGGAGGGTGAGTCCAATCTCGGAGAGAATCGGGTTCTGAACTCGAATACCGCTCATCGCGATCATGGCGATTCTCACGGGCCTCACCTCGTATGTACCGCGGCGTCTCCCTCCTCCCATCATCATCGAATCGAGAGGTGCTGGTGCCTAGTGCCGAAGGTCCCGACCAAAGATGGCCGGCTCACCCGTGCTCAAAGGCCTTCAAGAGCGAAACCCGGCAGAGCGAGTGACCCCGCCTTCCCGGTTCAAACGGCTCGGACCTGATTGTTCCGGGCGTTGTGCTCCAACTCGACGAGGCCGAGCACTTCGAGCACCGGGGTCACGTAGTTGCCGACCCTTCCCCGAAGGCCTTTCTTGAGGCCGTACCAGCCTCCGATCGGGTTGTCGGCCGATCGGGCCCAGGCTTCGACCGAGCCCTCTTTGGCCGGTTTCTGCTCGTCGGCGTTGCCGAGTGGCATCCAGTCCCCGTGCTCTTTGAGCATGGCCTGCATGTCCTCGACGATGCGCAGGTCGTAGTGAAGAACGGTCTTACCGACGGTGCATACCAGAATTGGTGGATCGGCGTCCGGATCACGGTACATCTCAAAGGACGATGTGAGACTGGGTGTCTGCAGCACCCAGGGGTCTGCCTTCGTGCCCGATCCTTGTGTATCTGCCTTTGGCATCGCAACCTCCTCGTTGGACAGCCTATCTGCTGCGACATAGGCAGAACGTATGGAGCTCTACGGCGTACTGTTCTCCGCCGGGACGCGAGGCTCCTATCCGGCTGCTATCAGCAGCACCGGAGCAGCCTTTTCGACAGTTCTGGACGAGCATTTCCCCTGCGTTAGAGGTCGTTGACGCCAAGAACCCAGCCACCGGCTACGAGATAGCGGCCACTGACCCGGGTCGCACCAGGGCGCCACCTTCACGGGTGGATCCTTCGGTCGGTGCCGGCCTCCATCAATCGGTAAGCCGCGGGCTGTCGAAGCCGGTGAGAAGGCGGAAAGCCAGGTTTTTCTGGGCCAGTGGACCATCTGGTGTCATGCCGCGAATCGGATCGTCGACCAGACCCCACGCCAGCGTATTGGCGGCGTCTTCGCTCCCCCGGGCCCGCCACGGGGTGTCGGGGTCGTTCCACGACTCCATGCCGCGCCGCTCCACATAGTCAACTCGCTCGGAATCGGAGAGCGTGTGCTCGGCCCAGGCGTGGCCGATCTCATGGAGGAAGACCAGGCGTTCTTCGCTACACAGAATGATGCGCCAGGGAGCCGAACCTAGGACAAACAGGCCGCTGTTCCCGCCGCACGCAGCCTCGTTACCGGTGAGACGGAAATCCAGGGCCGGCAGATCGAGACCAGCATTCTCGTATTGCTTCAGCGCCCAGGCAAGCAGTGCTCGTTGCTCCTCCGTCCCACCGGTCACCGTTGTCTCTACTCCGGAGGAATCCGTTGAATCGTTGAGATCTTCGAGGCTGGTGAGCATGGGTGCCGGAGGCGGGCTGGAGGGCGGCTCCGTGCGGGAGATCCCGGGAAGCTCGATGCCCGCCTGCAGGATCAGAGAAACGAAGAGAGGGATGAGGATGCGGGTCGCATATTTCATACCCGCAGAATCCGGCTGCGGCCCTGCGTCCTCCCTTCGGCGGCCTTAGCTACACGGAAAGGCGTTTAAGGAATATGAAAGGTGCTTCTGGTCGGCTGATCAGGACCGACGGAGGTGCCGACAAGTGCGTAGCCTGGAATGGTCAGGAGGTTCCGCTGTGGAGTTCCACATCCTTGGGCCCTTCGAGGTTCTCAGGGACGGTGAACTCCTCGACGCCGGTCCCCACAAGCAGCGATCCCTGCTGGCACTCCTCTTACTGCATGCCAACCGGGTTGTGACCACCGATCACATCCTGGAAGAACTGTGGGGCGATGAGGCGGAAGGCAAGGAGAACGCCCTGTGGGTCTACGTGTCCCGCCTGCGAGCCATTCTCGAGCCGGAACGCCGCAAGGAGGAGCACCCCGAGGTGCTCATCACTCGCGACCACGGCTATCTCCTCCAGGTTGATCAGGATTCGATTGACGCCTTTCGCTTCGAGCAAGCCGTCGTCAGGGGCCGATCGCTCATCAAAGGCGATGCGAGCGCAGCATCCGGCGTCCTGCGGAGAGCCCTGGAGCTGTGGAGGGGATCGGCGCTGCAGGAGTTCGCTTACGATGGCTTCGCCCAGGCTGAGATCACCCGGCTCGAGGAGCTAAGGCTCGGCGCAGTTGAAGATGCGATCGAGGCAGACCTGCGAAGCGGCCTGGCCGGCGAGTTGATCGGCGAACTGGAGCCTTTACACGAGAGGAATCCCCTGCGAGAGCGGCCGGTTGGCCAGCTGATGCTGGCTCTCTATCGGGCCGGGCGTTCCGCAGACGCTCTCCGAACCTTCGAACGGTTCCGCCGGATGCTAGGGGAGGAACTTGGTATTGATCCATCGCCAGAACTGTGTCGGCTGGAAGAACAGATCTTGCTCCACGACTCTCGCCTGCAGCTCCGCAGACCCGTTACCGCTAGGACCGCAGCATCGGGTGCAGCAGCTAACCCGTTCCGCGGTCTTCGGCCCTTCTCGGAGGACGATGCCCACAGCTTCTTCGGCCGGGACCGGCTGATCGCAGAGATCGTGCGGCGGGTCTCAGAAGGCGACCGGCTGATCGCCCTGATCGGACCGAGCGGTTCCGGCAAGTCGAGTGCAGTCCGGGCCGGCCTGATCCCGGCGATTCGCAAGGGTGCCGTCGCCGGATCGGACCAGTGGTTGATCGCCCACATGCTGCCCGGCTCCGATCCTTTCATTGAGCTCGAAGCTGCACTGCTGCGTTCAACGATCGACGCCCCGGACAGCCTGACCGAACCGCTTCAAGCCGACGACGGTTCCGGACTCGTCCGGGCGGCGCTCCGCGTCCTGCCCACCGAGTCGTCCCGCATGGTCCTCGTGGTCGATCAATTCGAAGAACTCTTCACCCTCGTCGAGGACGAGGCAGTGCAGAGAAGGTTCCTCGACCAGCTCGTCGGCGCAGTGGACGACGCGTACGGACGTGTGGTAGTGGTGATCACACTCCGGGCCGATTTCTACGGCCGGCCCCTCGAGCACTCCGAATTCGGCAGCCGAATGGGGGCAGGCGTCGTCAATGTCGTGCCCCTCACCTCGGACGAGCTGGAGGCTGCCGCGCTTCAACCGGCCCGCCGGAGCGGGGTAACCCTCGAACCGGCTCTGCTGGCCGAGCTGATCGCCGACGTTCTTGGACAACCCGGTGCTCTGCCGATGTTCCAATACACCCTGACCGAGCTCTTCGACCGCCGGGTCGGGGACGTGCTCACCATCGACACCTACCGGTCCGTCGGCGGCGTGCAGGGCGCTCTGACCCGCAGTGCGGAGGAGCTCTACGAGCAGCTTGACCCGCTCGAGCAGGAGGTGACCAAGCAGCTCTTCCTGCGGCTGGTAACGATCGCCGAACACGATGAGTGGAGCAGGCGCCGGGTCCACGCGTCCGAGCTGGTGGCGCTCGACGTCGATGTCGTCACGATGCAGAAGGTGATCGAGCTCTTCGCCCGTCGCCGTTTGCTCTCGCTCGATCGGGACCAGGTCTCGCGGCGCCCCCACCGTCGAAGTCGCCCACGAGGCGCTGCTCTCCGGTTGGGAACGGCTGAGGGAATGGATCGAACTCAACCGGGATGACCTCCTCCGTCGCCGGGAACTGGCGAACGCGGCCGCCCGGTGGGAAGCCTCGGCAGGCGACCGGGACTACCTCTACGTAGGCGGCCGTTTGGACGAGGCGCAGCGCTGGAGCCGAGGAGAGTGCCATCACCCTTACCGGCGGAGAACGTGAGTTCCTCGACGCGGGATGGCCAGGCGTCAAGACGAGGTGGAAAGGGAACGAGATCGTCTGGCTGCCCAGGAGCGGTTGGAGCGGACCGCCCGCTGGAGGACGAGAGGCATGGTGGGCGCGGTTGTCCTGATGGTCGTCGTGATCGGCGGGTTTGCTGGGGCAACTCGCCCCGAAGGACCGAAGATCGCCCTCGTGTTCTGGGTGAAGGCACTGGGGCCGTCCAGCCTGATCCTGGACGGCTGGGAACAAGCCCAACGAGAACTCGACTTCGAGGAAGCGACGGTAGTATCTCTCTCATAGACCCGGTCGAGGACATGAGGACCTGGCGGAAGCCGGTTATGAATTGATCATCTCCGGGATGTTCGACGACGGAGATGCCGCCTACTCCGTCGCCAAGGACTTCCCCGATACCCGCTTCGTGCAGATCGACGGGGATGAATCCCCGCTGGAAAACGTCACGACGTTCGATTTCGTCCGGGAAGGAGTGTCCTACCTCGTCGGAGCGGCTGCTGCTCTCCAGTCGAAGACCGGCCGGATCGGGTTCATAGGCGGTGCCCAGCAGGACACTACGGAGAAACGCACGCGCCGCTTACACGGCCGGGGCCCGTTCCATAGATCCCGTTATCGAAGTCGACTCGGTCTACTTGGGGCCCTACCACGACGCCAGAAGCGGGTCGTATATGGACGTCGAAGCGGGGAGAGCGGCGGCCGAGGTCATGTATCGATCGGATGTCGATGTGATCCACCACTCGGTCGGAGAGGCCGCCTCCGAACTCCGATGGCCGCAGCCGAGATGACCGCCGAACCGGCAGGGATTGCTGGGTCATCGGCTCAGAGGTCGATGAACGACGGATTACACCTGCGGCGTACCGGGACCGATTCCTCACCTCAATGTGGAAACGCTGGGACCGGGTTGTGGTCGACAGCAGTCTCAGAGCTACCTCGAGGATGAACTCCTACCCGGGCTCCAGAGCTCGGGCCTCGAAGGCGGTTTCCTCGACTACTCGACTGAAGGTAGCGCTCTCCCGCAGGATCACATCGCCAGCCTCGAACACATCAAGACCGACCTCCGGCAGGATCGATCGCTCCGCCCACGCCCTGGCCGAACCCACCCCGCTGGACTCGGGAACCGGATGCGACGGCCACGCTGATCGTTCGACGGGAGAACATGCTCGGCTGACGCCGCGGTCTCTCGAGGTAGCGCCGGTGATGTCGTCGCGTCAATGTGATCATCAACGCAGATACTCCGGTAGAAGTCACCTTCACAAAGCTCGAATCCGGCGAACCCGACAACTCAGAGATCCTTCGCCAAGACTTACCCGGAGCAACCGAGCAGTGCCGCGGCCGAGGGTTCACCATCGGGACCTTCTCGGCCCATTGTTTCGCGGATGGGAGGGCGCTGCCCGGAATCGAGATCACTGCCCGATTCGAGACAACCTGCCAGGGCCCTCCCGTCGAATCGGACGACCCCGTCGAAGTCATCCGAGCGTTCGAAGACGCTATTAACGCTCGCGATCCCCACGCAGTGTGTTCACTGTTCTCCGACGATGCAACAGCCGAGCTGGTCATGGTCATCGGAGCCAAGCCCAGAATTCTCCAGGGGAACGAATTGATGGCCGATGTGCTGACGTACCGGGACGACAACCTCTGGTTTCAGAAGACTGACTTCTTGGACATTGAAACGTCGGAAGGCGTCGTTACATGGCGTGAGGAATGGAGCACCTATTCCGGACCCATACAGTGGTGCAACACCGCTGAAGTGGACAACCGCAAAATCGTCACCTTTGGACAAGCTCCGTGCCCACCGACCGAATAGGCGCCACTCAAAACATCAGGTTTGTGTCGCCGCGAGGCGCTCGATCTCCAGCTGAAGAGCCTTGGCTAGTCAGCCGATGTCGCGTTGAAGCAACCGACTGGTGAGCCGGCCTATAAGGTCCTGCTCGCCCGGATACGTCGCAGGAGCAACCTGAGGTCTCCGCACCGCGTTCACAAGTTCTCCACATCAGGGCGACATCCTGTGACTCATCGAATCGAGAAAGGAATCGATGATGATGAGGCGTCGAAGCCCGTTCGGGTTGTTCCTGATGGTGGGATTTGGTGTCCTGTTCGGGGCTGCCCTGTTCGGCGGCATCGGAGCGGTCGGCAGTGTTGTAGCTGCGCCGTTCCTGGTGCTGGGTTTCATGTTCAAGATCGTTCTGTTCTTCGTGCTGTTCGGATTGGTGGCCAAGATGTTCGCCGGCTCCGCCAGACGAGATCAGGCGAAGCCAGGAACTGGTCCGGACCATCCCCACAATGGTGGTCTGAAGAGGCCCGGTCGCCCTGGTCTGGAAGGCATCCAATCGTCTGAGAAGCCCAAGGACGAATCAGCCAGAATGATCGCTTCGAAGAGTGGCACCGGATGGCCCACGCCCGCCAGGAAGTCGACGACCATACGCCGCCGGTCGAAGGCTGAGCGACCACACTGTGAGTCATGAAGACGATCCTGGTCGTTGACGACGAACTGAAGATCACCCGCCTGCTGCGCGATTATCTGCAGCAGGCGGGCTTCCGCGTGGTCACCGCCGCCGACGGTCCGACCGCCTTGATGGTGGCCCGGGCCGAGCGACCCGACATGATCGTCCTGGACCTGGGACTGCCCGGCCTGGACGGCCTGGATGTGACCCGCACACTGCGGAAGTCCTCGGACGTGCCGATCATCATGCTGACCGCCCGGGCCGAAGAGGCCGACCGGATCGTCGGCCTGGAGTTGGGTGCCGATGACTACCTGGTCAAACCGTTCAGCCCCAAGGAACTGGTCGCCCGGGTCCGCGCCGTGCTGCGCCGGGTTGACGCGTCGGTGGAAACCCCCGATCTGGTGCGGGCCGGGGACCTCGAGATCGACACGGCGAAGCGCACCGTGACGGTGGACGGCCGGGCGATCGATCTCACTCCTACCGAGTTTGAGCTGCTGCTTCAATTCGCCAGGTCGCCCGGTCGGGTCTACACGAGGTCGCAGCTCCTCGATGCTCTGCACGGCGTGGCTTTCGAGTCGTACGAGCGGGCCATCGACGCCCACGTGAAGAACCTGCGCCGCAAACTGGAGCCGGATCCGGCCCATCCGAGGTATCTGCTGACCGTATACGGCGTGGGGTACAAATATGCCGATGGGTAGCCAATTCCGCGACGGACCGCAGTGGTGGCCGGAAGGCGAACAATGGCCTCCGCGGGGAGGGCGGGGTCAGCAGGATTGGGCAAGATTCGGACGCCGGATCTTCAAGGGTGTGATCGCCTTCCTTATCTTCCTCGGGTTGGTTGCAGCCCTTATCGGAGCGACGATCGCAACCGGCTTCGCGGGAGTGGCGTCGGTCGGTCGGGCGGGCGTCCTCCTGGCGACCGTGGTGGTGCTGGTGGCGGGTGGCCTACTGCTCAGGGCACTGGTTCGGAGAACCTGGAGCCCGGTACGCGAACTCATCGGCGCCGCCGGCCGGCTGGCAGATGGCGACTACAGCGCCCGGGTGGACGAACGGTCCTCAGCCTCGATGCGGGCGGTCGGGTCTTCGTTCAACTCGATGGCGGAGAGGCTCGAGGTGGCCGATGAGCAACGCAGGCGATTGATGTCCGACCTCGGTCACGAGTTGCGGACTCCCCTGGCAGTGATCAGGGGCGAGATCGAAGCGGTCATCGATGGCGTCCACGAAGGTGGTCCCGAGCACATGGCGTCGATGCTCGACGAGGTCGAAATCTTGGAGAGATTGATTGAAGACCTGCGGATCCTGACTCTGTCCGAAGCGGGGAAATTGCCGCTGGAAACCGAACCAGCCGACCTTCTAAACCTGGTGGAAGAGGTGGCAGCTTCCTACCGGCCGACGGCTGCTGCTTCCGGAATCGAAGTCCTGGTTGAGGCGGCGGTGGGGGTCCCGGACGTGGAGATGGACCTGGTGAGGGTCCGCCAGGCACTCACCAACCTGGTGGTGAACTCGATCCGGGCCATGCCGGGTGGAGGTCGCATCACGCTCAGGGTGACCGTCGAGGACGATCGGATCCAGACCGACGTGATTGATACCGGGCCGGGCATCGACCCTGCTCAACTCGAAGAAGTATTCGGCCGCTTTGTGAAATCCGAAGACTCCCCGGGGAGCGGCCTGGGGTTGTCGATCGCGCGGGGCCTCGCCCGGGCGCACGGTGGTGATGTGGAGATAGTCGGCAGCGGCCCGGACGGAACTACCGCTTCATTGTGGTTGCCGCGCTGACCCGACAACCGGCCCGAGCGCGTTCATTGCCGTCACGCCTGGCGTAGTTGCTTGGTCTCGGGCCCGAATCCCCACACCCGAGTCGATTAGACGGGCCGCATGAGGTAGTGCGAGACACCCCACACCCGACCGCCTTCGAAACCGAAGAGCTCCGAGCAAGCCATCAAGAACATCCTCCAACGCTGGAGGGCCCTAGCTGCGTCGGGCTCTCCCGCTTCCGCAAGCACCGCTTGCGCGGCCGCCCGGTTGCCGTCGAGTTTCTCCAACCACGCCTCGAGCGTCTTCTGATAGTGAACACCCGAGAGGCGCCAGGACTCTTCAACCTCGAGATCCTCACCGAATCGAGCGAAGAGACGATGCGATGGCATCACTCCCCCGCTGAAGAATTCCCTGGCCATCCAGTCGGCCGGACCCCGGTCTTCAAAGAGATACGGCGCATCGTCGTGAGCGAAAACGTGCACGAAGGCCAAGCCGTCGTCTTCCAGCCAACTCGAGATCCGGCGAAACATCTCCCGGTAGTTGCGCACGTGTTCCAGCATCTCAACGGTGACAACCCGATCGAAGCGCCGGTCCGTGTGGAAATCGGCAATGTCGGAAACGACGACCTCGACTCCACTGAGGCCGGCGTCCATTGCTTTTCGGGCGATGTGGGTGGCCTGACTCACGGAATTCGTCACCGCCGTGATCGTGCTGTTGGGGAGGCGTTCGGCCATCCACAACGTCAGAGATCCCCAGCCACAACCCAGCTCCAGAATCCGCTGCCCATCTTCGAGGCGGGCCCGGGTGGAGGTGAGTTCCAGCATGGCTTCCTCGGCTGCCTCCAACGTCGTATGCGGCGCTTCCCACAGGCAACTCGAGTATTTGAGGCGGGGTCCGAGCATGATCTCGAAGAGGGAAGCGGGCACCTCGTAGTGCTGCCGGTTGGCCAGATCCGCCGATTCGGTAACCCGCCCGGCACCGAGCAGGTCGATGACTGCCTTGGCCTGAACCGGGTCACGGCCCTCGAGCGAGGCGGCCCGGGCGGCGATCACCCGGCGCATGCCCGCGCGGATCAGCGTGTCAGGAACGAGGCCGGATTCGGCCAAACCAACGGCGCCGACAACCAACCGGTCCCGCACCATATGTCGCATTCTTCCGCTCATCCTGGCTGACACGTCGGGCACCACCAGATCAGCCGGTTGGCCATCTCGGCGAGTCGGATCGTGTCGCCGCATTTTCGGCAGGTTTGGCCATCCCGCTTGTACACGTAGAGTCGCTCGTCCCGGGGTATGTCCGATCGTCCCCGGACTCCCACGTCATGTGGGGAAACGGTGACGATCTTCCCCTCGCGCTCACCACGACGAAGTTCAGCAACAATCGTCGACCACAGCGCCCGGGTCCGATCGGGACTCAGTTGGTCGGCCGGCAGGTGCGGGTCGATACCCCGCTTGAAGAGCACTTCGGCCCGGTAGACATTGCCGATTCCTGCAACCACCTTCTGATCGAGCAAGCCCGCGCCGATCGGGATACGGCGACGGGCCAGATTGTCTGCGAACTGCTCGAACACCGTGCGCCGTCCCAACGGATCGGGTCCCAAACGGGCCCGGAGACGGTCTTCTTCCTGGGGATCGATCAGCTCACAGATCGTGGGGCCGGCCAGATAGATCACCGACCGGTCGTTGGCCATCGCCAGGCGGGTGGCGGCAGTAGGCGCTGGTAGTTCGCCATGGAATGTCTTGAATTTTCCGAACAATCCGAGATGCACGTGCAGGGTCTCGTCTCCCTCCCACCGGTAGAAGAGGTGCTTGCCCACTGCCTCGATGTCGTCCAGGCGGCGCCCGTCCAAACGCTCCGCCCCGGCAGAGAAACGACCCTGCGGAGACCAGGCTCGCACCAGCGAGCCGCCCAGGACCTTCCGCTGGAGGCGGGCATGACGGTGAATGGTGTGACCCTCCGGCACAGTTCAGGCTCCAATCCTGCGGGGCAGGCCGATCCGCACATCAACTCCCGGCGAGTAATGAACGAGAGGGTCTCCCGCAGGTGGAGGGTATCCGGCCGCCTCGATGAGCCGGTCGTCGAGGTCGATCAAGGTTGCGTCCTGCAGTGGCCAGGGGGCGTGCTCGACGGGAGCGTATGCGATTCCCCGTGCAAAGACGCTGTAGAGGCCCCAGCGGGCGGTGAGGAAATGCTCCCGATGGGTAGGAATGATCGGCGCACCGGGCCGGGCGGCAATAGTGCTGGTTGCGCCACGCGGCCCCGGCCAGCGCCGTTTCGCTCGGTAGATCACCGCGTCATCCTGGTGTTCGATGCTCATCTCGGCCCAACGGTACGGGAGGCGATAGGTACCCAGGGCGACGAGCACCGGAACGAGCCTGGTGATGTCGAGAGAATCGAACCACACACCTGGACGGCCGCCGGAATCCCGCACATAGGTCCGCACGTTGGTCTCCGGAAAGGTACCCAGATAGGGAACCGGTGGCAGGTAGGGCAGGCGGATCCCCTCCATGTGGAATGCCACCAGCCCTACCCAGGCACGACCTTCAAAGGTGTCGACCACCAATCCCGGAGGCAGGCGGCGCTGTACGACTTCCGGGTCGTACGGGAAGTGAACAAAGGTGAGGTCCTTCCAACCCTGCAACATGACGGGGCGGCGGACCGATCGCGCGGCCGAAGGGGGGTAATCAGTCATGTCTCTCTATATTCGAAGTCAACACCTCGCGGGATGTCGCGAGAGGCCAGAACCTGCACCTTCGAAAGAACCGGCATGAATACCATCTGGGTCTTCGGTGACCAGCTCAACCGGCGAATCGGAGCCTTGGCTTCGGCCCGTCCGCACGACTCGATGGTGCTGATGGTCGAGAGTGAGTCGATGCTGGCGGGGCGACCCTTCCACCGACAGAGACTTCACCTGGTGATGAGTGCCATGCGGCGGTTTGCAGATTCGCTGCGGGCCGTTGGGTTCGTGGTCGACTACCGCCGCGCCCCCAACCTCGCGACCGGCCTTCTAGACCACAAGAGCCAATACGACCCGGACCGGGTGGTCGCGACGGAGCCGAACTCGCGAGAGGTCGACCGGGTCGTACACAACCTCGGGGTTGAGCTGGAGCCCTCCGATCAGTTCCTTACCCATCGGGACGATTTCGCCCGCTGGGCCGGCGGACGGAGTCGGCTGCGGTTGGAGGACTTCTACCGGTATCAACGACGGAGCCTGGGCTACCTCATGGATGGCGATCAGCCCGCCGGGGGAAGGTTCAACTTCGATCACGACAACCGGGAACCCCCTCCGTCAGATGGCGGAGGCTGGCCTTTACCCGTGCGGAGCCGCCTTGATTCCCTCGACCGGAGCGTGCTGGAACAACTTCCCGATGGTCTGCCGGGAGCCGAACCGGTCGGCTGGTGGGCGACTTCACGTCGGGCCGCCCTCGTGCGCCTGCGGCATTTCATCGACAACGTCTTGCCCGGCTTCGGCGCTCACGAAGACGCCATGGTCACCGATAGCTGGCATCTGGCTCACTCTCTCCTATCCCCGTACCTCAACCTCGGGTTGCTGCTCCCCGCCGAGGTCTGCGATGCAGTCGAGGAGGCGTACCGGGCGGAAAGGGTCCCGATCAACTCGGCGGAAGGGGTCATCCGTCAGATCATCGGTTGGCGGGAATTCATCTGGGGCATTTATTGGTTGTGGCCGGACCAGAAAGACGCCAACGTGTTCGACCACCGCCGCTCTCTCCCTCCGGCCTTCGAGGGATCAGCGGCAACGGACATGCGTTGCCTGCGGGTCACGCTGGAGGGTCTCGAGGAGCGGGGTTGGACCCATCACATTCAGCGACTCATGGTGCTCGCCAACTTCGCCAACCTGTACGGGATGGAGCCTTCGCTGCTGCTGGCGTGGATGCGGGAGCGTTTCGTGGATGCTTCCGACTGGGTAATGGTTCCCAACGTTGTGGGAATGGGGTTGTGGGCCGATGGTGGCCGGATGGCGACCAAGCCCTACGTGTCGGGAGGCGCCTACATCAACCGGATGAGCGATTATTGCCGGGATTGCCGATTCCGCCCGTCGGCTCGCAGTGGTGATGATGCATGCCCGTTCACCGTTCTCTATTGGGACTTCCTGGACCGGCACCGGGAGTTATTGGGAACCAACTACCGGTTGGCCCGGCAGTACGCCACGCTCGACCGCCTACCGGATATGGGCGACGTGCGGAAAACAGCATCAGCCATGATCGCGGCGTTCGAGGAGGGCCGCCTATGAGCCGGAGTCGGGTGCCCGCACGTGGACCTCGGTGAAGGTGTCGGATTCGATCCCGGATATTTCCGGCGAAGCGAGAATCTCCCGGCGATGCACGTCGTTCAATTTGGAGAGGAAAAACGCAATAGTTGCCCACGTCGTGGCGATAAACAACACCGCGCCGACTGCGAATATGGCTCCTTCGCTCATGATGGATCCCGCTCACCGGTCAGGACCAGGGTCCCGAGGGAATGAATGGCGGGAACCCACAGGCCAACGAACAGGCCCAGCTCGCGGTCAACGAAGAACCACAAGGTCACGGACAAGATGAACGAGACAAAGGCAGCTGCCAGAAACACCAGCTTGGTGCGGTGGAATGAAGTCAAGGAACGGATGGTCGGTACAAGCGTCGTCATGGTGAAACCTCCTTGCCTCCTGTACGGTCGCCGGGGTCGGTCTGGATGAACGTGTCCAAAGAGTGAGGGGCCCTGGGGGCCCCTCACTTCTCGATGAGATAACGGCTCACGCAGCCGGTTGCTGCTCCCCGCGCAGACGCGCCAGGAGTCGGGCCGACTCGACGGCTGCCCCGAATTGGGAGACCGTGACCGTCCCGACGGGCAGGATTCCGTCCCAAACAACGGCCAGCGGCGCCGAACCGATTCTGCCCAGCAGCTCCGCCGCAGGTTCGTGGACGGCAACGGCCGGAAGCTCTTCCAGCGAGCGAGCGACCGTACGTACTGAGGTCGTATACCGCTCGGATACCGGCGTCTCTGCCAGATCGCGCAATGTCACGAGACCGGCAGCCCGGTCGTCGGTCCCGGCCAGCAGGTAGGTCGATCTATCGCCTTCCACCGCATAGCGGTCGATGAAGGCGCCTACCGACATCCAGTCGCCGATCAGCGGTCCGGAAGGCGTCATGATGTCGCCGATCCTGACGTCGACCAGGTCACGCTGCAGCGCTCCGTAACGGCCTTCTGCGGTTGCGGCATTGCGGAGGAACCAGCCGATGAAGGCCGTCCAGAGGCCCCCGGCCCCACCGAGGAGGAACTGGACCGCACCGAGACCGATCAACCCGCTGCCAACGATACGCCCGGCCTTGGTCGCCGAGGCGGTTGCCCGGGCCTTGTCACCATGCCGGTTCCACAACCAGGCATGCAGCAGTCGACCGCCGTCCAGGGGAGCGCCGGGAATCAGGTTGAAGACGGCCAGGATCACGTTGATCGACGCCAGCCATCCCAGGACCGCCCCGGCAATACCCGACAAAGCGGCGGCTGGAAGGAAGAGCGCAAACCCGAGCAACAGGCTTATCGCCGGGCCGACTCCGGCAATCTTGAATTCGGCCCGGGGAGTAGCCGCTTCACCGTCGAGTTGCGCGACCCCGCCAAAAGCCCACAGGCTGATGCGCTTGACCGCAACACCGTTGCGACGAGCGACCAGTGCGTGGCCGAGCTCGTGGGCCAGGATGCTGGCCAGCAGTCCGGCTGCGGCTATCACGCCGCCGAGGACGTACGTTGTTGTCTCATAACCCGGCGCAGCGGCAGGGAGAATCCCGCCCGCCACCGAGAAAGTCACGAGGGCTGCGATAGCCAGCACGGTCCAGTTCAATTCGACCGCAACACCGGCCAGGCGACCCAGTTTGATGCTGTTGTTCATGAGTTGACTCCTTCTTCGGGTAGTGGGACCGGAGCGATGCTCGGTGGTCGTCGTACCCGCTCGTAAGAACAGAAAACGGTGACGGGGTGTTCCCCAAACTCAGGCGACAGGCCGATCCTCGAGGAAGTCCACGAGATCGAATTCCCTCTCCTCGATCAACGGCCCGCTTGCGCGCCACAGGATGTGGCCGGTTCGATCGATCACCACCGCATGGATGGTCGTGTCGTCGGTTATCCCGAGCGCGTCGAGAAACGGTGGTTTGTCCAGGTAGAGCGTGATCGTTCGCTCTCGTACCCGGCGGTCGGAGATCCCCGCCCTCATACCACTGTCGATAAACCATTCCGAGAGACGGCTTCGCTTCTGAATCACGGGCAGTTCATAAAAGGCAAACGCGGGATGTCGCTTTTCGAGTTGCCCGGCCAGGGGCATCCATGTGTTGACAAGCGCCTGGTGACGCTGCCAGAACGCCAGGATGACCAGGTTGAGATCACCTTCGAGGTCCGCGGGAAGGTTCATGCGGCGCCGTTCGAGGTTCGATCCGGTCACGGTTGGAAAACTCATCACGTTCCCCTCTCTAAGCACACCTCTTCTACGAGACGGCAGGGGGTTTGGATGGCGAAACCGGTGAATCGGGTGCTCAGAAACCCACCGAGCGGATGGTCTCGCGAATGGTGTCGGCGCTGGAGGTCAAACGGCGTTGCTCTTCTCCAGTCAGCGGGACCTCCATGCGGCGCACTACACCACCGCTTCCGACTACCGCCGGCATCGACAGGTACACATCGGAAATCCCGTGTTCACCTTCTTGGAGGGTGCTCACCGGCATGATGCGGTGCTCATCGTTGAGGATTGCCCCGACGATGTTGGTGACGGCCAGGCCGATGGCGTAGGTGGTCGCGCCTTTGCCGCGGATGATGTCATAGGCGGCGTGTTTGACCCGCTCGGCAATCTCATCGAGTTCGTCGCCGGACAAAGGGTTCCCGGTCGGCGTGATCCACTGATTGAGCGGTACGGTCCCGATGGCGGCACTACTCCACAGCGCGAACTCCGAGTCGCCGTGCTCTCCGGCGATGGTGGCGTGAACATTGGAGACGGCTACTCCGCAACGCTCGGCCAGCAGGAAGTGCAATCGAGAGGTGTCGAGCACCGTTCCCGAGCCGATCACCCTCGAGGAGGGGAAGCCGCTGAGCCGCATCGCAACGTAGGTGAGAACATCGACCGGGTTGGTGACGACCAGCAGCACCGCCCGGGGCGCCCGATCGACCAGGGCGGGAATGAGTTCACGGAAGATGTCCGTGTTACGGCCGGCCAAATCGAGCCTCGATTCACCGGGCCGTTGTTTGGCACCGGCGGTGATCACGACGATGTCGGCATCGACGCAGATATCGAGGTGGTCGCTTCCCACCACCCGGGCGGTGGGCGTGAACCTGAGACCGTGATTGAGGTCGAGAACCTCGGCCTGGACCTTGGCAGCATCAATATCGTAGAGGGCGATCTCCCGGGCCACGCCGTTGAGCAGTCCCGCATATGCGATGGTGGCACCAACGCCACCCGCTCCGATAACCGCAACTTTGGATCCGTTCATGAACGAGACCATATCGGGGTCTGCCGTTTAGCCGGCGCCCAGGCCGGGCGGGACCCTATAGGTGTAGGCGAAACCTTCGCCTGAAACGGTTACGGTCCTTCCCGCCCGGTCGAAGGTCACTTCTTCCCACCGGCCCGTCAGTCCGTGGAGCGGCATGAAGGACGTCGACGTCCCGTTGCGGCCGAGAACCAATCCGGTCCCGGCCTCCGGTGCCGCGAACGAGGCAGTCTGACCATCGGTCACTACCGTACCCAGGCTCTCGAAAAAGGCCGTGAAAGCGGAAAGCACTGCCGGCCAGTCTGAGCGATCGACCGAAATCATGAATGCATCGTACTGTGACACAGGTCAGAAGACCGGCTCGGGCGTGCCATGATCGGACCATGCAGGAACGGGTTCTCATCGTCGGGGCGGGCATCGCCGGGCTCACCGCCGCCCATGCCTTGCGGAGAGCCGGAGTAGCGGCGGTTCTGGTCGACAAGAGCCGGGCGGTTGGTGGACGGATGGCCACCCGCACCATCGGGGAAGCCCGGTTCGATCATGGGGCCCAGCACTTCGGGATCCGGTCGGAAGCCTTCGCGGCCGTTACCCGGACGTGGCGCGAAGCCGGCCAGATGCGGGAGTGGTATCAAACCGACAAACTCGAGGCCCGGTATGTCGGGTCGGGCGGGATGCGCCGGATTCCCGAATTCCTGGCCGCATCCCTCGAGGTTCGAACCGCGACGTCCGTCGCTCGACTCGATCTCGACGACGACGAACCTGCTGCGGTCGGCACCGGAGGCGAACGGATAGCGGCGTCCGCCTTCATCGTCACTCCGCCCGTGCCCCAGACTCTGGCCCTGCTCAAAGCCAGCCGAATCCAGGTTCCTTCCTCTTTGAGAAAAGCCCTCGCGACCATCGAATATGGCGCTTGCCTGGCGGTCCTGGCGCACCTCGACGGCCCGAGCGGATTGCCCGACGGCCATCGCTCTGCCGTCGATGCTTCCATCGGCTGGATGGCCGACAACGCCCACAAAGGTACGTCACCGATCCCCTCGGTCACGGTGCACAGCACCCCCGGGTTTGCCGCCGAACATCTCGACGCGGACCCCGAAGGATGGACACAACGTCTCGTGGCCGGCGCGCAACCGCACCTGCTCGGCCGCATCACGGCAGCGGTCGGTCATCGGTGGCGCTTCGCCGAGCCCTCCACGATCCTCGACCGAGGATGCGCCGTGCTCGACACGCGAGTACCGGTGGTGCTGGCCGGAGAGGTCTTTGCCGCGGCCAAAATCGAAGGTGCCGTGCTGTCCGGTCTGGCCGCCGCGTCCGCCCTCGTCGAGCGGCTCGCCTGAGGTTGCCGCTCATCTGAGGTTTCGGCTCACACCAACAGCATCACGGCAACCAGCATCCCCCGGACAGTCCACAGTCCTGTCCTGAACCAGTTGCTGCGCACCAATTGGTCGAGTGCGGCACCGTTGCGGCCGTTACCGAGAAGCCGATGCAGGGGAACCTGCACGAAAGCCGTTGCTCCCCAGATTGCGACGAGGAGTACTCCGGCTACCAGCACGAGCCATAAGGAAACTCCGTCCGGGCGGATCCAGACAAGGACGGCCCCGGTGGCGATCTCCAGTCCGGCCGGAATCGCGAGAAGCTTGCTCATCCGGGTGGTGTGTTCATTTTCGTAGCCGACGAAGTCGGCATCTTGCACCAGGGCAAACAGGGGGTAGTGAACGGTCTGGATCGTCCAGATGAGGCCGACCATGAACCAGGTAGCGGCGGCGTGGACGATCAACCAGGTCATGCAGTGAAATCAGATGCGGCCAGTTCCCGCCGCCCGGAGGCGACCGCATCAACGACCCGCACGGCCACGTCATCGGGATCAAGACCGACCGGAAGAGCGGGAGCCACGCCTTCGATGGGACGGCCGGCCAGGCCCGTCTCGGTGTGCGGGGGCCGGGCGTCGAGCACCTGGATCCGCTTGGTGCGCAGTTCCCGGGTCAGCGCCCGGGTGGCGGCACTCAGGCCTGCCTTCACAGCCGAGTACGCGGCCATCCCTCCCACCGGTTGCTCGGCGACAACTCCGGTGAGATTGACCAGGAACCCGCCCTCCATGGCCTGGACGGCCGCCCGCATGACACGCAGTGGTCCTGAGAAGTTGACGGCAATCAGGTCGTCAAGGGCACCGTCGGTAAGCGCCTCGAGGGGTCCAAAGGCCACAACGCCGGCTGCATTGACGACGCCGTCGAGTCTCCCGAGGAGACGAACCGCCTCGTCGATGATCATGCCCGGATTGTCGTCGCGCAGGTCGAAGGACGAATAGACCACACCCGGCCCCAACTGCTGGGCTCGCTTTTCGAGGTTGCCTGAGTTGCGCCCTGCCAGCATCACGGTGGAACCTCGACGGAGCAACTCCGCTGCCAGACGTCGTCCCAGCTGTCCGGAACCTCCGAGGACCAGAACCTTCTTGCCTGCCAGATCGATCGTTGCCATCACAGTCCTTTCGAATCAACCTCTCTTCGAAGCCATGTTCCCTCGTGGATGATCAGCGGAATGCCTCCGTTTCGGCACCAGCAGATCAGAACCGGCGATCAACCACCCTGACATTCCATATGACGGAGTAGGTGGCGCCGGAGAATCAAACTCGGTGACAAATGAAAGCGAGCAAGGAGGGACAGCCGTCCATACGTCCGGATCGGAAGGCATTCGATTCCCCAGCCCGTTGACGGCGAATGGCTCCGGCAGTTTCGAGCGTTCCCGGCCAAGCAGCGAAGTTCCGTACTTACTCCTGCGGCCGTGCCGACTGAGGAGTCTACGTAGCCCTACGAGCGTCCACCCCGGTCGCCCTCGGTCACCGTCTCGGTCCCATGAGCTTTCATGAGAGCCTCAACCGCGTCTGCGGCTGCGCGACCTCCCCCGGCCTCCGCGATGTGCTCGGCCATGCGAACAGCGCCTTCGCGTAAGGCAGAGGCCTGTCGCACCGCGGCAGCGAGTGCCTCCGGATCAAGTCGCTTCGCAGGGAGCCGGACGCCGACACCGGCGTGTTCGACTCGACGAGCAACCTCCAACTGATCGCGCCCATACGGCACCACGACTACGGGCACCCCCGAGGCAAGTGCTCGCTGGGTGATGCCCATCCCACCATGACAGACGACGGCAGCAGCGCGAGGGAGGACCGAGCCGTGGGGAAGGAAACGCTCCAGGACTATCCCTTCCGCCGAGACCTCAAAATCAGCCGGGTCGTGGGCTCCTGTTGTTGCGACGACGAAGTAGCCGGCTGCAGGCAGGGACTCGAGGGCGGTCTGGATGAGCGCTCGGTCGCCCTGTTGCTCGGTCGAGCATGTGACGAGCACGATGGGCTGGTCGACCTCGTCGAGCCACTGCGGTGGCTGAGCGTCTTCGGCGGCTCCAGGTCCGACGAACCGGTACGAGGGCGGCCATTCGTCCCTCGGGTAGTCGAGCTCCTGGACCGTGAAATACAACACCAGCGGAGCCAGGGTGAGGGTATCACTGAGGCTTTCAACCGGTGGCAGCCCCAGAGAGGACCGGACGTCGTTGACCGATGGAAGCATGAGCGAGGTGAGTTTGCCGACGATGGCCTTACCGAGCAACCCGTCGCGGAGTCGGCCGAGCGGGCCCGTCATCCGTGGAAGACCAGGTCCGAAGGGCGGTACACCTGCTGCCGGCAGAGGTGTGAAGTAGGGCTGGAACACCGCCCAGGGCAAGGCAGAAACCTCCGCCGCCGCCTGCGCTCCCCAGGTGTTGGCATCGACGATCAGCGAGTCCGGGGAGAAGGCGCTGATGGCCGACCGAATGTCCTCGATCTCGTACGGTGCCCGATCGGCAAACGTTTGCAGGCCGCGTTTCAGCGCAGCCATGGTGCTGGTCGCCTTCCAGTCGTCCATTTCCCGATCTTCGATGCGAGGATCGATTGCCGACGCCTCCATGCCAAGGGCTTGGATCCCTTCCACCTCCCCCGCCAGCGTCCTCACATGCACGGTGTGACCCCGGCCGGCAAGTTCGATCGCCGCAGTCTTCACCGGCGTGAGATGGCCCTTGGCGGGCGACGTATAGATGAGCACACGGCTCATGGCGTCTCCTTCCGTAATCCCTCGAGTATCCGTACCATCACCTCGACCACCTCCATCGTGTTCCGACCTACATCACGCCGCAGCAGCTTCCAGGTGAAGAGATCGGTCGCCGCCACGGCAGCATCGACCAATTGCCGGCGCTCAGCTCCCCGGGCGCTTGCGAAAACCTCCGGCAAGTGGGTCTCGACCCAGGTTCGGTGGGTGCGGCGACCTTCGGCCACGACCAGTGCTATCTCGGGTGAGCGGTCCTCTTCCGAGAGGAGGTGGAGGACGACGTCGCCGTCCTCCTCGTAGTGGTCTACGAGGATCTCAATGCGACGGCGCAGTTCTGCTCCGTCCGGCACCTCGCGTTGTGCCGCAACTCGGGTGCGTTCCCTTTCGACGACGGCGTCGAACAGCCCTTCCTTTGAACCGAACCGCCGGATGACCGTCTGCACGGACACCTCGGCCGCGTCCGCTATCCGGCGCAGCGTGACGTCGGCGAACCGGGTTGACTCAAACGCAGTGGTTGCGGCTCTGAGAATGGAGTTCGCCGTCTCTTCGGCGGCTTCGGCGCGAGCCTGCATCCGGTATGGACGGGTTTCCTGAACTTTCATGTCAACGACATTAACATGAAAGTTATTGCGTGTCTACAGCCTCCTTCCCGGACCTAGGTCCCCAGCCCCGAACCGGGCCCAGCGACACCTGAGACCCGCCGTGGGATCTCATCGCAGACCAAGATCAATTCGCAACCCTGAGGGAACGCTGAGCTTGCGCTTGGGGGGCCACCAGTTGCGTGGTGGACAGTGGTGGCATGACGACGCGCCAGAAACCCCAACCGCACCTGAGCATCAACCCCAACCCGACGAGCGCGGTGCGGTCGTTCAACCGGTTCGAGCTCAAATATCTGTTGACGTCGGACCAGGCGAACGCCTTTCGGGATGACTTGGTGCACTACGTCGACCTCGACCCGCACGCAGGACCGACCGGTTCGTATCCGTTGGCATCGTTGTACTACGACACCGAAGACCACCGGTTCTATTGGGAAAAACTCGACGGGATCAAGTTCCGTCGGAAGCTCAGAATCCGCTCCTACGACCCGGCTCCGGAGCCATCGACCATGGTGTTCGCCGAGATCAAGCAGCGGGTCAATCGGGTGACCCAGAAACGGCGCATCGTCGCGCCACTCGCCGAGGCGCTGGCGCTGTGTGGTTCCGGGATCGTCCCCCCACATGACCCGAGGGACACGGCCACCTATGACGAGATTGCCTCCATGACCCTGTACTACGACTTACGGCGGGCGGTGATCACGCTCTACGAGAGAGAGGCGTACGTGGGCCGGGAGCCCGATCCAGGCCTCCGGGTCACCTTCGACAAAGACATCCGGTACCGCTCCCGGGACCTCGACCTGACCTCTCCCGGGCCGGGCCTGCCGGCCATCAACCCTTCGTGGGAGGTCATGGAGGTCAAGGTCAATGAACGCATCCCCTTCTGGCTGACCGAGCTGGTTGCCCGCCACGACTGCGAGCTGATCCGGATCTCGAAGTATTGCCAGAGCCTCGAAGCGGCCGAACTGACCCCCCGCTCGATCTTCTTCTTTGACGACCAACGACTGAACCTACGAAAGGTAAGAACCCATGGATGAGCTATTTCTGTTCGAGGACCTGACCAGCACCTTCACGGCGTGACGGCTCTAGCTAGAAACTCACGGACGTCCAACCGAGCAGGCTCGTCCACCGGGAAGCTGGTAGGCCCATGTCGTGAGGACCTCGTGCACGGTCCGCTTGTCGTGGGACGTCGCAGCGAAATGCGATGACGGTCCCCCATCACGGTGCTCGACGAGGTAAGTCCATTCGTCTTGCAATAAGACCTGGATGTACATGTCGGTAGCGCCGAGTCGGTGAATAACGAGAAACAACTCTCTTCCTTGTTCCACATCGGAGAGCAGTTCGAAGAGCAGATCCTCCGAAGGATCGTCCCAGACGGCCCCGGACTCCGTGGTAGCGCGAAGCGTAGGTTGCATCACGTTGCGCATGATTCCACATCTCGGTAATGCTGTGACGAATGTCCGGGAGCGGATGAGGCCCCAGACGAGCACACGCCGACGTGCCGCTCGGGGACACTCGGCGACATGCTCTTTTTGGTGCGAGATTCCCGTGATATGGGGCGGTTCAGTTTTTTTCGTCCGGGACCTGCATGATCCATCCAGAGATCCGATAGCCCTCGTGGGGGTCGTCCTCCGAAGCGAAGGCGGGAGCCTGCGAGTAGAAGTACTCGTACACGAGACCGTCAAACGTACCTTCACCGAGGTATCTGGCGTATCCACTAGTCAGCAAGCCGCCACTCTTGTCGAAGAACTCACTGCCGAAGCCCTCGCCTTTGCCCCATGTGGCTTCTTCGCTGGTGAGGGTTGCGTCGTTGTACTCGAACCAGTGCACTTCCGGGGTCTGGTCCGGAAACATGGTCAGGGTCATAGGGATTTCTTCGTACCCATTGACTCTCGGGTCGGATAGGTGAGTTATGCAGACACACGTTCCATTGAGGATCTGTGTATCACCCTCGGCGGTCGCCGAAGCGAAGTTGCAGTCGCAGTTGCCAGTCCCGTAGACGAAGGTCCGATCTCCTGTGATGGAACTGGCGCCACACGCTCCAAGAATCAGGGTAAGAACAGGCAGTAGAAGAACCGCACGATGTCTCACAAAGTGCCTCCATGACATCCATCTCCTGGTCGGGGTGCGGAGTTGGCCCGGCACGTTCACACCTCCTAGCTGTTTGTTGTCACGGGCGGGGAAACAGTGATGTGTGGATCGTTGGGGTGATGCCGTCGAAGCTACCCACACCCTGATCTGAGATCGTCCACAGGGTCCCGTCGGGAGCAACTTCTGCCCGGAAGGTCCGGAACGCACCAGCCGGGAGTTCGGCCGGATAGGCGGTCCATGCGGTGCCGTCGAAGTGGGAGTACCCGTAGGGGGTTGTCGCAGAGTGAAGAGCCCACATGGTCCCGTCAGGGCTTGCAGCCAGTACGGCGTTGTTCGACAGCAGTCCGTCGGCGGCCGTGTAAGGGGTCCAGGTGGTGCCGTCGAAGCCGGCGATCCCGGCTGCTGCTTCCGGCGGCAGGCTCGTGTTAGGGCCCTCGTACCATACAAACCCATATTCCCCGACGATCCGATTCACGTGATCAGGGCCGTCGGTGGCGACCCAGATAGTTCCATCTGCATCGACCGACACCTGGAAGGCGCGATCGCTGGGAAGCCCGTCCTCGGTGGTGTATCGAGTGAAATCGGTACCGTCGAAAGCGAACAGACCGCGCCCTTCGCGAAAGTCGCTGCTGGGGATCCCCCACCCCGGATCGTCATTGGCGTTGGTGCCCACCCACACGACACCATCGGCATCGATCGCCAGCGAACTCGACCACGGCGACACGCCGCTACCGAAGCCGGTCGGGAGCCCCGGGACGGTGTGGGATTCCCATTCGGTCCCGTCGAGAATGAGCAACAGGTTGTCACCGGTGGTGAGGTAGACGGTTCCGTCGCTCGACACCGCCATATCGCCGATGTCGAAGTCCGTTCCGGGAGCCACGTCCGTAGTGAACACCGTCCACGAGCATGGTTCCCGACCGCAGTCGTAGCGTGCCGCCCACGTCTTGAACCGGGCCGCCGGCGCCATGGAGCCCAACGGCTCGGCGATAACTCCCCCGAACTCCTCATCGTCGACGGTGGACCAGGAGGTGCCGCCCGCCCACAGAGCGCCGTCGGGGCCGATGGCGACGTTTCCGATCCTCGGAGCCGGCCACCCGTTGTCCAGAGGTCTGCCCTGCGGGAGTCCGGCAATGTCGATCAGGGTCCACTCGCCCGCTGCGTCCATTGAGCCGATCCCCGCCGGGGCCGCCGCGTACACCAGACCATCCGGCGCAACCGCAACGTCACATACGCCATACATCCACTCGATGAGGGCTGCACCGTAATAAGCCGGGGATCTCGGAGGAGCCTGATTCGCCGACGGAGAGCTCGTCTCGGGCGCCTCGATCGTTGTCGGAGAGGTGGGAGCCGGTTCGTCGACCATGTCCGGCTGTTCCGTCCGCAACACCAGCATCGACGCGGCAACCACCAGGATGGCCGCAACAGCCGTCGCCAATGCGATCAGCGGACCCCGCCACACCGGACTTGCTGAATGGACAAGTGACACACGGGTGGCAGATTGGAGTTCGCCGACACGCCGATCGATGCTCACCCGCATATCAGGTGCATCGAGCCGATCCAATTCGCTGAGGCGTTCCCGCAAGTCAGTCATCGTCTACCTCCAGCAACTGGGCCATGTGGCGCCGTCCCCGACTCAAGTGCACCCACACTGCAGCGGCGGTCGAGCCGGTGATTCGGGCGATCTCGGCAGCCGGATAACCCGCGTAGTAGTGCAACACCACCGCCGAGCGCTGCATCGGCGACAGCTTCATCAACGCCGCTCGAACCTCCGACGCTGGTTCGTCTGCCGTCGTCGGATGATCGGTCACCAACTCGGTGAATGCTCCACGTCGCTTCAGCTCACCAGCTGCGATTCGATATGCGGACTTCCACACCCACTGCAGCGGTGAATGAATCTCTCCGCCGCGCGCAATCGCTTGCGCGAAAGCCTCAGCGACCGCATCCTGTGCCACGTCGCGACTGCCCGTGTACGCGGTAAGCGCCCGCCACAAGCGAGATGCCTGTTCTCTATACAGCCGGTCGAAACCATCGAGTTCCGACCCTCTCGAAACGTTGATCTCCCGGTTGAGCGCCTCGACCACTCTGATCCTCCACTTATACAGGGAGCGAATGCGGCCAAAACCTGAACACGAACAACATTACGCCCAAGATCGTGTCTCAATCCCTTCGGGGCGAGGAGGCTCGCAAGATTGTCCGGTCGCTCGGCGAAACGGCCGATCCCGGGCGGGAATAGCGTCTTCACGCATCCGCATATATCACGCTTCACCAAGCCGCAACCTCGAAGCGAAAGCCGCCTCAGATGGAGAAAGGCTCCCAAGGTCCACCTGCTTCCGGGAGCCAACCCCTGCTCGCGACGAAACCCCCGCTCTCGCAGGGGTTTCACTAGCACGCCCGGAGGGACTCGAACCCCCAACCTCCTGATCCGCAGATCTCCAAGCAGCGTCCACAGACGTCCACAGACGTCCACACAGCCCGAAATGAAAGGCTTTCGATTTCACCGGCGTCCACAGCCGTCCACACAGGTCCACTGCGAATGGCTCCCAACTTGGCTCCCGGCGGGGGCGCTTCCCAGGTTGAACCGACCGTGGCGTTCCTTTTGGATACCGCGCTCGATTCACGATCGTGAGGGAACGCTGAGCTTGCGCTTGGGGGGCCACCAGTTGCGTGGTGGACAGTGGTGGCATGACGACGCGCCAGAAACCCCAACCGCACCTGAGCATCAACCCCAACCCGACGAGCGCGGTGCGGTCGTTCAACCGGTTCGAGCTCAAATATCTGTTGACGTCGGACCAGGCGAACGCCTTTCGGGATGACTTGGTGCACTACGTCGACCTCGACCCGCACGCAGGACCGACCGGTTCGTATCCGTTGGCATCGTTGTACTACGACACCGAAGACCACCGGTTCTATTGGGAAAAACTCGACGGGATCAAGTTCCGTCGGAAGCTCAGAATCCGCTCCTACGACCCGGCTCCGGAGCCATCGACCATGGTGTTCGCCGAGATCAAGCAGCGGGTCAATCGGGTGACCCAGAAACGGCGCATCGTCGCGCCACTCGCCGAGGCGCTGGCGCTGTGTGGTTCCGGGATCGTCCCCCCACATGACCCGAGGGACACGGCCACCTATGACGAGATTGCCTCCATGACCCTGTACTACGACTTACGGCGGGCGGTGATCACGCTCTACGAGAGAGAGGCGTACGTGGGCCGGGAGCCCGATCCAGGCCTCCGGGTCACCTTCGACAAAGACATCCGGTACCGCTCCCGGGACCTCGACCTGACCTCTCCCGGGCCGGGCCTGCCGGCCATCAACCCTTCGTGGGAGGTCATGGAGGTCAAGGTCAATGAACGCATCCCCTTCTGGCTGACCGAGCTGGTTGCCCGCCACGACTGCGAGCTGATCCGGATCTCGAAGTATTGCCAGAGCCTCGAAGCGGCCGAACTGACCCCCCGCTCGATTTTCTTCTTTGACGACCAACGACTGAACCTACGAAAGGTAAGAACCCATGGATGAGCTATTTCTGTTCGAGGACCTGACCAGCACCTTCACGGTGGCGGATGTAGTGATCAGCATGGTCCTGAGCTTTGTGCTCACGGCCATCGTCGGGTGGGTGTACATGCGCACCCACGAGGGAGCGTCGTACACGAAGAGCTACGTGCAGACCCTGGTACTGATGGGAATGATCGTCAGTGTCATCATGCTGGTAGTTGGCTCGAACATCGCCCGGGCCTTTTCGCTGGTCGGTGCGCTTTCCATCATCCGGTTCCGCAATGCGATCAAAGAGACCCGCGATGTCGGATTCGTGTTCTTTGCCATGGCCATCGGCATGGCCGCCGGCACCCGCTTCTACCTGCTGGCCATCATCGCCACCGCCGTCATCTCGATGGTTGTGATGCTGATGAGCAGGTTCAACTGGTATGACCGCACCAGCGTCTCCCAGATGCTGAAGGTGCAGGTCACCAATGACATCCCCTTCGAGACGGTGCTCGACGACCTCCTGACCAGGAACACCGAACGGGCCGAATTGGTGAGCGTCGATTCGGTCCGCGGCGGGATGTTGACCGAGGTGGTGTACGCCATCGCCCTGAAACCATCGACCAACCGGCAAGCCTTCCTGGCTGAGATCAAGCGCCTCAACGAGAACCAGAAGGTGACGCTGCTCACGGGATACGGCAGCTCTGATCTGTAGGAGAACATGATGAGCACAAGGTGGCGCAGACATTGGAAGATCCCGCTGGGCATGGTGGCGCTGGCGGTGACCCTGGCACTGGTGGGCGGCCAGACGCGCATCATTGCCTATGTAGGTACAGGAGGCGACAACGAGGCGGGGTCATCCACCAGCGTTGGCGTCGACTACACCAATGTTGTTGACCTATTCGACGACTCCGTGGTGCACACGATCGCGCTCGACTTCGATCAGTCCGATCTAGAGGCCGCCATCACCATCTACACACAGACCGGTGAGAAGGAGTATTTCCTCGCCGACATCACCATCGACGGCGTCACCATCGAAGACGTCGGAGTGCGCATCAAGGGAAACTCGACGCTCCGCACGGCGCTGCAGGGCGGTGCCGACCCCGACGACATTCCGTTTCTGGTGAAGCTGGACGAGTACACCTCGGGCGTCACCTATCAGGGGTTCTCGGAACTGGCCCTCCGCACCGAGGGACCCCGGGGAGATGAACTGATTCTCGAGGAGATGGTGACCGCCGAGGTCCTCGAGATCGCCGGACTGCCGTTCCCCGGGACGAGCTACACCGGGCTCTCCATCAACGGTGAAGCCGAGACCCTGCGGGTGGTGGTCGAACTCCTCGACAACGGCTACGTCGAACGGCTCTTCGACGATGACGGAGTGCTCTACAAGGCCCAATCGGGGGACTCGTTCACCTATCTCGGCCACGACCCGACCGCCTATGAAGGCGCCTTCACCCAGGAGACCGCCACGAATGAGGCGGATCTGGAGCCGTTGATCGACTTCCTCGAGTTCGTCGACACCTCCACCGACGAGGAGTTCGAGGCCGAGCTGGAGGACTGGCTCGACATCGAATCGTTCGTGAACTACGTCGCCGTCAACAACCTGCTGGTCAGCGTCGATTCGATGCCCGGGAACGGCAACAACTACTACCTGTGGTACGACGCCGGTGATGACCGGTCCACGGTGTTGGCCTGGGACCTCAACGAGAGCTTCGGCGGCTTCTGGATGGCCTCGACCGAACCCAGCACCGTGTTGCTGCCAGATTGGAGCAACCTCACCGGATCCGGCGCCGGCGGTGCAGATGGTGCGGGCGGCGAGAGGCCGGCAGGGCCGGGAGGAGGTGGCCCACCCCTCGACGGGATCGCCAATGAGCCCGGAGTCGGTGGTGGTGACGTGACCTTCGACTACAACAACCCCCTGGTCGATCGGTTCCTGGCCACCGACTCGTTCCTGGCTGCCTACGAGCAGCGCTACGCCGAGCTCTACGAGATCCTGTTTGCGGGTGATGGCGTCGCCGATCTCATCGACGAGTACTCGGGGCTACTGGTTACAAGCAATGCCGACCGGCAGTTCGTGACCGATACCGAGCTCGAAAGAGCCGCAGCGGCGAAACGTCAATGGGTCGCTGATCGGATGGCGTTCCTCGAGACCGTGGTCGAGAGGTAGGCCGGGATGTTTGGCCGATCGCGATCGCTACCGAACGATGAAGGGGACGCAGCCGGCGACCCTAGAGTTGTGGCGATGACCGATGCTGCCAAGGCACAGATCCTCGTTGTGGACGACGAGCAGATGCTGCTCGACATGGTCAGCGACGCGCTGAGCTTCGCCGGGTACGACATCGTGGTAGCGACCGACGGCCTCGCAGCCCTCAACACCGTGCGAACTCAGCGGCCGGACCTGGTGATTCTGGACGTCAACATGCCAGAACCCGACGGCTTTCAGGTGGCCAGGAGCTTGCGCAGCACCGACCCGGACCTGCCGGTGCTGTTCCTCACCGCCCGATCCAACATCGAGGACCTGCGAGCCGGGTTTGAGGCCGGCGGCGATGACTACCTCACGAAGCCGTTCAGGCTGGAGGAACTGCGGTTGCGGGTGGAGGCCCTCCTGCGGCGTAGCGGCGGAATCCGGCGGCCAACGATCGAGCTGATCTGTGCCGATCTGGTCCTGAACGATGCGCAGCATCGCGTGTCGCGGGGAGACGACGAAATCAGCCTTTCGCCGGTCGAATACCGTTTGCTCCGCTACCTCCTGGCGAACGCCGAACAAGTCCTGTCCCGGGCGCAGATCCTGGAAGCCGTCTGGGGGTACGAGTACAGCGACTCGGTGATCGAGACCGCGGTGTCACAGCTCCGCAAGAAGGTCGACGAAGGCCGTCCCAAGCTCATCCACACCGTGCGCGGGTTCGGCTATTGCCTGCGCTCCTCCGGTCCATGAGCCGGCCGTGGACGCTGCGGCGTCGCCTGACCATCGTGGTCGGGCTCATCATCCTCATTGTCAGCGCCTCTATCGCCGCCGCCGTTTCGCTGACGACCAGACGGGTTCTCATCGATCGGGTGGACGAAGACCTGCTGGCCTTCTCCACCCGACCCGGTCCCGGTCCCAGTCCGGCCGTGCCCGCCCCCGGCGACGAGCCCTTCCAACCTTTCGCTCTGATTCGCTTCAACCAGAATGGCGAGGTCGTCTTCGAACAGCCCGCCGGGTACGCCGACGAGCCTGAACCCCTGCCGGACGTGAGCAATCTGACCGAGGCAGACCTGGGTGGAAGCGCCGGAACCTTCGTCACGCTGGGCGACAATCGATGGTTCGGGATCGGTGCGCGCCTTGGTCCGGGAGAGCCCCGATGGATATGAGCTGCTCGCCCGGTCCCTGGACTCAGTGGACTTGGCGGCCCGCCAAACGGTCTTGATCTCGCTGGCCGTCAGCTTGATGGCGGCGCTGGCGGGAATCACGGTCGCGTGGTTGCTGCTCAGAAGAGGATTCCGACCGGTCGACGACATGATCGACACCGCCGGCGCCATCGCCGAGGGTGACCTCACGAAAAGGGCCGACCTGGTCCAGTCAAGTACCGAGCTCGGAAGACTGGCGACGGCACTCGACCACATGCTCGCCCGTATCGAGAGCGCCGACCGGGACCGCCTGCGCGAGGCCGAGCGCCTCCGCCGCTTTGCCGACGATGCCTCCCACGAGCTGCGGACGCCGATTGCAGCCATCACCGGATACGCCGAGCTCTACGCCGAAGGCGGGGTGGAGCCGGGCCCGAAGCTCGATCGGGCGATGGAACGTATCAATGAAGCCAGCCATCGCGCCGGGCGGTTGATTGAAGATCTGCTGGCGCTCGCCCGCCTCGATCGAGAGATCGGCTCCGGCCGTGAGCGCCTGGATGTCGGCGCCCTCGTGAAGGACATCGCCGAGGATATGCGTATCTCCACCGGTTGCGACATCCGTGTCGACACCGACGGATCAATCATGGTCGACGCCGATCCCGTCTGGTTGCGGCAGGCCATCGAAAACCTCATCACCAACGCCGTCGCCTACGGCGGAGCGTCTACCCCGATTGAGCTGGAGGCGCATCGCACCGATGCCCACGCTCACATCACCGTCGCCGACCATGGACCGGGGATAGCCGAATCCGAACGCGAGTTGGTGTTCGACCGATTCGCACGACCGGATCGGGGCCGGGACCGAACCAAGGGAGGCGCCGGCCTCGGACTGGCCATCGTCCGCGAGGTTGTCTCATCGCACCAGGGTGACGTCGCCATCACCGGCACGCCCGGCGGGGGCGCAACAGTCCGGATCTCTTTGCCGATCGCCGACTCCGTCCCTTTCCGGCAACCCTAAGGAAACATCCGTACACGGACCTTGACGGCTGCGGCGGGCACACCAGCGAGGGGGATTCCGTTTCGACCGAGTTCCTCACTCAAACGGCCTGTCGACCCCTGACCAGCGGGCCACCCACGTGACCACCCGCTCCACCAACCACTGGTGCAGCATGGGTAACAGACTCGCTACCCGGCTCCGGCCGTCATCCTTTGCCCGGCGGCGATGGCTGCCAAGGCGACCAGCAGCGGCACAGAAACCATGACCAGAGAAACCGTGGTGTAGGTACCGGTCACGTCCCGGGCCAGCGAGTACGCGACAGGGCCGACCGCCGTGCCGGCCACCGAGACCAGCGTTGCCAATCCCGTGATCGACCCGATGTGGTCGACGCCGAACCAGCGGGGCATCAATGTGCTCCCAACACTCCGGGAGGCTCCGCCCGTGGCGCCGAGCAAGAGGGCATAGACCAGGACGATTGGGCCATCGGTCAGTGTCCCCGCCAGGAGCAAGGTGATCGCGAGAACCGCCATGACTAACGGAATGAGCGTGCGACCGGTCAGCCTGTCGCTGATCCACCCGAAGGCGATCCCGGCCATGGCCGTACCGACGAACTGGGGGAGAAACATAGCGGCCGCCTCGGCGGTCGTGAGGCCGGCGTCCCCGAGCAGCGAGATCTGGTGGAAGTTCAGGGCGGTGATGAGCATGCCAGCCGACGTAGAACCCGCAACGAGGATCCAGAATCGGGCAGTCCGCACGGCTTCGGGCCGAGTGAACGACCGGCGAACGCTGCGCCTTTCGGTCGAGTCCGACGATTTCACGCCGTAGGGAGCGAGGCCTCGGTCGGAGGGCCTGTCGATCATGCCGAACCATCCGATGGGAACCACGGTCAGCGCCACGACACCGGCAAGCACCAACCAGGCGGATCGCCAACCGATGGAGTCGATGAGAGCGTTCGAACCGATCGGGACCAAGGTCATGAGCATGCCTGATCCGGTGGCCAGGACTCCGAGTACTAGACCGCGGTGCCTCTCGAACCACAGGGTCACCGCCACGGTCGAGACCAACGACAACGAACCCTGACCCAGCATGCGGATCAGCACAAATCCGGCCGTCAGGGTTACGAACCCTGACACCCGTGACATCAGGATGAGAGCCAATACAAAGGCAGATCCAATGATCGTCATGCCCCGGCGCACGCCGAGCGAGTCGATGCGGCGCCCCACTGTCGGCAAGGCAAGCGCAGCGGCCAGTGTTCCGATGAGATAGGCAGCGGCCACCGCTGATCTCTGCAAGTCGAGATCCTGGATGAAGGAGTCAACGAAGACGGAGACCCCGATGGTCTGACCCGGACCGGTCAACGCGGCGGTCAGAACAGCCAAGGCAAGAATCCGCCACCCCACAAAGGAGCGCGCAGGAACAGCGGACGAATTGGGCATCACAGGAGTGTAGGACCGGGGATGGGTACGTCCTGTGCGAGATGACCAGCCACCTGCCCGGGTCGCCGGCCAGGCAGCCTGGAACTCGGCGGGAGATGACCGAAACCCCGCAGCGCCATCGGAGATTGACAACGCAAAGCCCACGCAAGGCGATGTTCGGCGAAGCCGAACTCGGTTCGTGAGCGCAGCGAACGGCGCACGCCCGGAGGGACTCGAACCCCCAACCTCCTGATCCGTAGTCAGACGCTCTATCCAAATTGAGCTACGGGCGCACAATCCCCACGAGGGGTTTGCTCGCTAAAGGTAGTCGACCCCGGAGTAAACGAAAACCCCGCATGTTGACCATCGATCGACCGAGGGTATGCTTCTGCGAACTCATCTTGAGCGGTGGAGGGACAGGCCCGACGAAACCGCGGCAACCGATCCCCGGGATCACGGTGCCAAGGCCTGATCGATGAGGTGGCGCTTTCGCTCCTCTTCGATCTATCCGAAGGAGCGGCATGGCGGACTACGTCGAAGCAGTGACCAACCGGGTCGTCGTTTACGACGGCGCCATGGGTACTTCTCTTCAGAATGCAGGGCTCACTGCGGACGATTTTGGCTCCGACGACCTCGAAGGCTGCAATGAGCTGCTGAGCGTCACCCGTCCGGATGTCATCCGGACCGTCCATGCCTCATTTCTGGAGGTTGGCGTCGACGTCATCGAGACCAACAGCTTCGGCGGGTTTTCGGTGCCGCTTTCCGAGTACGGACTGGAAGACCGGGTGCACGAGCTGAACGTGGCCGCCGCCCGAATCGCCAAAAAGGTGGCAGTCGAGTTCAGCACGGCCGACCAACCCCGCTGGGTGGCAGGTTCGATCGGCCCCGGGACCAAGTTCGCCACCTTGGGACAGATCACCTACCGGGACCTCCGGGACGCCTACGAGGAGCAAGCGGCCGGGTTGCTCGAGGGCGGTGTGGATCTGTTCATCATCGAGACCCAGTTCGATCTCCTGGGACTGAAGGCGGCCATGAACGGAGCCCGCCGGGCCATGTCCCGGATCAATCGCAAGGTACCCATTCAGGCCCAGGTAACCATGGAGGCGACCGGAAGGATGCTGCCCGGCACGGAAATCGGAGCTGCCCTGGCCGCCATCGACCCCATGCGTCCCGATGTTTTCGGTATCAACTGCGCAACCGGCCCGGCCGAAATGACCGAACATCTCCGCCATCTTTCCGCCCATGCCCGGATGCCGATTGCGGTCATCCCCAATGCCGGATTGCCCGAGGTGCGGGACGGAGCTGTTTGCTACGACCTGTCCCCCACTCAGCTAGCTCACCATCACGCTCGGTTCATTACCGAACTCGGGGTCACCGTGGTCGGTGGTTGTTGCGGTACCACCCCGGAGCATCTCCGCACCGTCGTCGAAGCCGTGCGGGATCTGGCTCCCGCCCGGAGAACCCCCGATCATCAACCCGGGGCGGCTTCCACCTACAGTTTCGTGCCGTTCCACCAAGACACCTCGTTCCTGATCGTCGGCGAACGGACCAACGCCAACGGCTCCAAGCAGTTTCGCCAAGCGCTCCTGGCGGAAGATTGGGATACCGGCGTTCAGATAGGGCGGGATCAGATCCGGGAAGGCGCCCACCTGGTCGATCTCAGTGTCGATTACGTCGGCCGGGACGGCACCCGGGATATGAACGAGCTGGCAAAACGGTTCACCGGCCAGGTCGGGGTCCCGATCGTGCTCGACTCCACAGAACCGGAAGTCCTCGAGGCGGGTTTGCAGTGGATCGGCGGTCGGGCAGTCCTGAACTCGGCCAACCTGGAGGACGGCGAGGCAGCCGGATCCCGTTTCGACCGGGTCATGTCGCTGGCCCGCGAGTACGGGGCTGCCGTGATATGCCTGCTCATCGACGAGGAAGGCCAGGCCCGTGACGTCGAATGGAAGATGCGCGTAGCCCATCGCATCCATCAGCTGGCCATCGACCGGTACGGTCTGGAATCGGGGGATTTGATCTTCGATCCCCTCACCTTCCCGCTGAGCACCGGCGGCGAAGACCTCCGGGGAGATGGCCTGGCCACGCTGGAGGCTCTGCAAAGAATCAAAGCGGAGTTGCCCGGAGTGAACACCATCCTCGGCGTTTCGAACGCGTCGTTTGGTCTCAAGCCGGCAGCCCGGCACGTCATCAACTCCGTCTTCCTCCACGAGGCGGTCGAACACGGGCTGGATGCAGCCATCGTGCACGCCGCCCGCATTCAACCGTTGCATCGCATTCCAGACGAACAGAAGGCCGCCGCGCTAGATCTCGTCTACGACCGTCGCACGGACACCTATGACCCGCTGGCTCACATCCTCGAGTTGTTCGCCGACGTGCAGACGACCGTCGTCGAACAGGAGGACCGGACCGGCTGGCCGGTCGAACAACGCCTCGAGCACCGCATTGTGGAAGGCGACCGGGACGGGCTGAGCAACGATCTCGAGGAAGCTCTCGCGGCCGGCAGGTCCGCGCTCAGCATCATCAACGACGTCCTGCTGACCGGGATGCGAGCCGTCGGGGCCCTGTTTGCGTCCGGCGACATGCAGCTCCCGTTCGTGCTGCAGTCGGCCGAGACCATGAAGATGGCCGTTGCCTACCTCGAGCCGCACATGGAACGTGCCGATGACGCCGGCCGGGGATCGATCGTGCTGGCCACGGTCAAGGGCGACGTCCACGACATCGGCAAGAACCTGGTGGACATCATCCTCACCAACAACGGCTACCAGGTCCACAACCTCGGGATCAAGGTGGGCATATCAGAGATGATCGAGAAGGCACTGGAAACCAACGCAGATGCGATCGGGATGAGTGGATTGCTGGTCAAATCCACGCTGATCATGCGCGACAACCTGGCCGAACTCATTGATCGGGGCCTCTCCCACCTCCCGATCATCCTCGGCGGGGCGGCCCTGACCAGGGTCTATGTGGAAAGGGACCTGCGGGAGGTCTATCCGGGGCCGCTGTTCTACGGCAAGAACGCCTTTGCGGGGCTGGCCGTTATGGAGCAGATCGCCGCCAACGCCCATGTCGATGATCCGGAATTCGGCCGCCGGGCAGAAGGCCGGCCCCTTCCCCCACGCCGCGAGCGGCCCGCCGCGGCCATCGAACCCCTCCCGGATCGATCCCCCGAAGTTGTGACGGACAACGAGATCTTCACACCGCCGTTTCTCGGATCGCGGGTGGTGAAAGGCATCGCCGTCGATGACATCGCCGCCTACCTCAACGAAACCGCTCTGTTTCGCAACCAGTGGCACTTCCGGCCCGAAACCGACGAGGACGACCAGTCGTTCAAGGCCCGGATCCGGCCAATGGTCAGGGACCAACTGATCCGGGCCAAAGAAGAGCACCTCCTGGTCCCCCAGGTGGTCTACGGGTACTTCCCGGTGAATTCCGACGGTAACGACCTCGTCGTCTGGGAGGACGAATCCCGATCACGGGAGCGGACCCGGTTCGCCTTTCCTCGACAACCATCGGCTCCACACCTCTGCATCGCCGACTTCCACCGACCGGTCGGGGGCGAGGTCGACTACGCCGCCTTCCACATTGTCACGATGGGAGATCGGGCTTCGGAACGGGCCGCAGAGCTCTTCGCAGGCAACCACTACCGCGAGTACCTCTTTCTGCATGGTCTGGCGGTGGAGATGGCCGAAGCTCTCGCCGAGTTCTGGCATCACCGGATCCGCACCGAATGGGGTTTCGTCGCTGAGGACGGGCCTTCGCTGTCTGGTTTGTTTCGTCAGCAGTACCGCGGGGGTCGCTACTCCTGGGGCTATCCGGCCTGTCCCGACCTCGAAGACAATGCCAGGGTGGCCGACCTGCTCGACGCCGCCCGGATCGGCATCACCGTCGGTGAGGAGACCGGCTGGCAGTACCAACCGGAGCAAACGACCTCGGCCATCATCTGCCACCACCCGCGAGCCAAGTACTTCATAGCCAGGTGATCCGGCGGTCTTGGGAGAACGACCTGCCTGCGACTGTGCCAGACTTCGCCCGTCGCGACCCCGGGGAGAACCTGATGCATCCTGAACTCGACCGCCTCGCCACCGAGTTGTGGAATTTCGGTCTGGAGAACTCACCGTCTTCGGCAACGATGCTCGGAGATCACCGGTTCGACCACCTGATCGAGGACTACTCCGAGGAGCAGGAAGGGATTCAGCGCGAGCAGCTCAGCGATTTCGCCAACCGGGCCGCAGCCATCGATCCCACCACCCTCAGTCATGCGGAGCAAGTCACTCGGGAAGTGATGATCGGAGAGTGCCGGAAGAACGTAGCCGCGATTGACAGTGAGATCGCCGAGATGCAGAGCGATCAGCTGGTTTCACCCCACGCTTCGCTGATGCATGTCGTATCACAGTGGATGTTCCCCGAGCCTGAGCACGCCGGGGCCTATCTCGAGCGTCTCCGGGCCATTCCGGCATCCCTGGACCAGGCGTTCGATCGCTTTCGCACAGCGATACGGAAAGGGCGACCACCCGCCCGGATCACGGTCGTCCGTAGCCTCAGCATGCTGGACGGCTACCTTGCGTCCCCTCCGGACGCGGACATGTTTGCCACGGTCGGCGGACCGCAGGAATGGGACGGCGAAACGGCCTGGCGGAACGAGCTGGGCGCCATCGTCGCCGGCACCCTCCGTCCGGCCTTTCAGCGTTACCGCGACGCCTTTGAGAGCGAATTGCTACCTGTGGCACGACCGGATGATCGGTGCGGACTCACCTGGGTCGAGGGCGGCGACGAAATCTACGCTTCCGCGGTCACCCAGCACACCGGTCTCGAGCTGACCCCCGACGAGATCCATGAGATCGGAATGGACGACATCGAGGTCAGGTTGGCAGCCGAATACTCCGAGATTGGGGAAAAGGTCTTCGGCACCCGCTCGGTGCCGGCGATCTTCGATCATCTTCGCGATGACCTCGATCTCCGCTTCGCGTCCGCCGACGAAATCATGGAATCCGCCCGCAATATCCTGACTCGTGCCAAGGCAGCGATCGGGGACTGGTTCGGCGTACTCCCTCAAGCCGACTGCCTGATTGCGGCCATCCCGGAGTTCATGGCCAAGGATCTGCCGGCCGCGCACTACATGCCGCCGGCCCCGGACGGATCACGCCCCGGCACCTACTTCGTGAATCTGGTTGACCCTCACGAACGGATGAAGTTCCAGGCTGAGGCGATCGGATACCACGAGGCCATCCCGGGCCACCACCTCCAACTGGCGATTGCAGGAGAACTCGAGGAGATCCCCACCTTCCAACGGTACATGGGCGCCACCTCCTTCATGGAGGGCTGGGGTTTGTACGCCGAGCGGCTGGCCGACGAGATGGGTTTGTACTCGAGCGACCTGCAGCGACTCGGCATGCTGTCCGCCGACTCGTGGCGGGCCGGGCGTCTGGTTGTGGACACCGGGATGCACGCCAAAGGCTGGGGTCGCGATCAGGCGGTCGACTTCCTGGTCGAGAACACCGCAGTGGCCCGATCGGAAGCGGAAGTGGAGGTCGACCGGTACGTTGGCTGGCCCGGCCAGGCTCTCGCCTACCGACTCGGGCAGCGGGAGATCTTCCGCCTACGCGAAAAGGCTCGCACGGCCCTCGGGGACCGATTCGACATCAAAGGGTTCCACGACACCGTCCTCACCTCCGGCCCGGTCACCATGTCGACTCTCGAATGGCTGGTCGATGAATGGGTTGCCGGCCAGGGATGAGGAACACACACTGACCTTCCGCAGAAAAGGTTGCTACCGGAACGGACGGCTCATTTCAGTGGTAGATGCCGTCGCCTCGCTGGTTGTGGTTGTCGAAGACTGCCCGGCGGGGTCGACGCCCCCGTCGAACGGGTTGAACAGGACCACCGCGCCCGTGACCAGAACGACTGACTGCGGCACCGGCCAAAGCGGCTGTCAGATTACGACGGACCATGGTGGATGGCTCCTTTATGTGTTCGAGCCCGGCCCGGGCGTCGACGTGAGCTGCGATACGGTTGGATTGTCTTTGGAACGCCTCGCTGTACCTTGCGGTCGAGAGGATCCGGGTTCCGGTCGTCGGTGCTCATCACCGCTCCTTCGCGAGGTTGTGGTCGAGGGCAGTGGCGAGCGCCAACCGCCCTTTGTGAAGATGGACTTTCGCCGTGGCTTCGGAACAGCCGAGCAGACCAGCGATCTCGCGGACCGGACGATCCTCGAGATAGAAGAACGCCACGGCCGCCCGCTGCTGAGGTGAGAGGAGGGCAACCGCCTTCCAAAGGCCCGTATCCCCGATTTCGGCCCAGCAAGGCCAACGGCATGCACCCTGGCGGAGAGGGAGGGATTTGAACCCTCGAGGGAGCGTGAACCCCCTACTCGCTTAGCAGGCGAGCGCCTTCGACCGCTCGGCCACCTCTCCAGGTCACCGGTTTTCACCGGTGGCCTGACCAAGTTACAAGTTCCTCGCTCCAAGCTCCAACCCTCGACCCCGGCTAACCGGCAGCACTCCGTCATACAGAGAGAACGGGAGCGTGACGCGACGACCGGACTGACCTCTGGTTGACGGGTGATCCACGAACCGGGACGGCTCACCATCATGATCAGCCCGGCCGCCCTCGCTCCCGTTGTAGACCGACCCGCCCGAAGCCTTCAGGACCGGTCGTCTCCCCGTCGTGAGGCGGGATCCTGGCGGTAGAAAGCCTTGAGCAGGTCGTACAGCTCGGGTTCCTCCTGCGACAGGCGGGAGGGGGTGTCGAAGAATGCTTCGGTGGCGACTGCCAGCAACTCGGCCGGATTCGTGCCCGCATACGCATCGAGCTCGACCTGTGCGCCGTCCCGCAGCCGTTGCAGGGTCGAGCGCAGCGCCGGTTCCCAGCGGCGTTTCAGCTCTGCCGACATAGGTGGCACCCCATCGCTGGCCCCATTTCGCATGTCGAGCTTGTGGGCAAACTCGTGAAAGACCACGTTATGACCTCGACCGGGGTGGCGAAATTGGCGGGACAGCTGATCCCAGACGATGAGGACGGGGCCGTGGAGCATGGCCTGACCCGCCAGAGCGGTAGGGTCGCCGCTGACGATCCCGCCGTCGAGATGGCGCGGCCCGGCCTGATGCACAATCGTTGGCGAAATGATCACGGAAGTCACGTCGCGATAGAGGCCGTAATCAAGACCCAGGATCAGGAGACATGCCTGGGCGGCGACCAGGACTTTCATGTCTTCCGTCGGTTCAAATCCGCGGGTGCCTTCGAAAAGCTTCTCGGCCAGGAAGGTACGAATCAGATCCTCCATGTTGAGGCGATCCGTAGCGTCGAGAGCCGGCCACCAAGTCAACCTCTCGCCCAGCAGGGCGCGCCACGAATCAGAAAACGGAGCCTCCAAGGCCTTCGCTCGTCGACGTTTCATAGTTGTTGCGGTCCCCGAGGTTCTTCTTGCACCCGATTGTCGCAGCCCGGCAGACATGCATGCCGGCAGCCCGCCGGGCCGCCAAGGTCAACCTGGATCAAGCAATGAGACCGCTGGTCAATACCCCTGTCCCAGTGACATGGCCAACGAACACCCCATCTGCGTGTCGATCGGCTACATGCTCGATACTCAGCCCCGGTTCGGCACCAACTCGAAGACCTGGGTGGGGCCGGCAAAGCCCTTCAGGACTCGCTCTTCGGGTACTGCGAAGGAGAACCCCTGCTCCACCCCGAGGTCGTGGACAACAGCGGACACAAGAATGCCGCCGGTACTAGCAGCGTCGCAGATCCGACTCGCCAGGTTCACGGACGAACCAAAGATGTCATCGTTGTGCCTGACCGGCTCGCCCGCAGCCAGCCCGATACGGACTCGAAGTTCCGGAGTCCCTCCTTGGTTCCCCCTCGCCTCAAAACCTTCCTGAATGGCGACGGAGCATGTCAAGGCATCTCCCACATCCTCGAACGAGGCCATAATCCCGTCCCCGGTGTGCTTCACCTCACGTCCCCGAGAAGCCACTAGCGCACGACGAATGATCAGATCGTGTTCAGTGAGCAAGACCATGAATGCGGCTTCTCCGACCTCCTGGAGGAGCGACGTCGAGCCTTCCAGATCGGTGAACAGAACGGTTCGGAAGGGGCTTTTGAGTTCCGAATCGTCCACGGGGTCATGAATCCCTCCGAGGAATCGAAAGACGTCATCTTCTGAAACGCTGATTATCTCGTTGGGCAGCATTCCGTGCGATTCTCGATGGACGGCGGTCAGGTTCTCTTTGCCGGGAGCCCTAGCGAAGCAATACACACCACCGTTTTCCTCATCGAACCAATACGACATGAATTGGACGTCATGTTTCGCCGACACTTCGATATCACTGGCGTGGGCCTGCGCAATCTCCGCCGCCGTCGCCCCCGGCGTGTCGTGACGGTCCATAAAGAGCGGCATGGCTGGATCTCCTCTCGGGCGGTCTGCCCAAATCTGTGCTGAAATTCTCAAAGCACTCGACAGAGACGGTAGTTGATCACGGTCCGGTCGCCGGTGTGACCTATCCGCTTTGTCGGCACTGATCAGTGGTAGCTATCGCCGGGAAGGTATTTGGTGCCGCCGTCACACCCCAGATTCACAGAACCTTGGTGCCCCCTTTGGCTCTAGTCATCGTGCGTCGTCAGTCTTGCAGCGCCCTCACCGAAGCTGGCGGAGAGCATCCCGATGTGGGACCGTCTCAACGCTGAGGGCCGTCACAACGACCAGACACACCACAACACCCAGCACGGCCGCGGTGAGGCCGCCCAGGGCGACACCGGCAATGCCCAACAGGCCGATGGTGATGAGCCGCGAGTCAACTGAACACCTCCCAGGACCGGCAATCCCCAGTACCCCAGCCCGGCGACCCGAGTAGCCCAGGTAACGAACGCCGAAGTCCCCATCCCGTGCGAGCGGATGTTGTGCTCGTTTCGCTTCGGATCCGGCTACGTGAAGCTAGGCGGTCGGCGGAGGGAGTGGGATTCGAACCCACGGTAGGGCGTGAACCCCACAGCAGTTTTCAAGACTGCCACCTTCGTCCGCTCGGTCATCCCTCCATAACGGTGGCCACGCCACCGCAGTTATCAGTTATCAGTTATCAGTCTGACGACTGAAGCGAGGGGCACTCGGCCCCGAGCGGACTGACAACTGACAGCAGATCGGCTTAGCCGCTCTGCGCACTCGGGCCGGCCAACGGCCGACCCGTCGCGGAGGGAGAGGGATTTGAACCCTCGAGGGAGCGTGAACCCCCTACACGCTTTCCAGGCGTGCGCACTAGGCCAGACTATGCGATCCCTCCAACAGCGACATAGTGTAAAGCGACATGGACCAAGCCCAACTCGAAACCGCGATGCGAGCTGCCCTGACAGAGGCCGGCCGGGCCACCGAACACGGTGACGTGCCGGTCGGCGCCGTCTTGCTCGATCCGCAAGGCACCGTCGTTGCCTCCGATCACAATCGTCGGGAACAGCTGCAGGACCCGACCGCTCATGCGGAAATATTGGTCCTCTCGGCAGCCGCCCGGAACCGCGACGACTGGAGGATGACCGGGCATACCCTGGTCGTCACCCTCGAACCGTGCGCCATGTGTGCCGGGGCGGCCGTCTTGGCGCGTCTCGAACGGATCGTGTTTGGTGCCCCGGACCTGAAAGCCGGTGCCGCCTGGAGCCTGTACAACATCCCGCAAGACCGGAGGCTCAACCACCACATCGATCTGGTGGGCGGGCTCCTCGAAAGCGAATGCGCCCACCAGTTGCAGGAGTTCTTCGAAACGCGCAGAGCCTAAAGCGGCAGCGGTTCCCTCCGTACCGGACAGGTCATGCAGCGGGGGCCTCCCCGGCCTCGTGATAACTCGTAGGACGGGATCCGATGCACCGTGATGCCCGCGTCTTCGAGAACTTCATTGGTAGCCACATTTCGCTCGTACGCAACCACCTCTCCCGGCGCCAGGGCAAAGGTGTTATTGGCGTCGTTCCATTGCTCGCGTTCGGCTTGAACGCTCTGCAGCGGCGGCTCGATGGAGTGAATCTCGCCGCGACCCGTCGCCCACCTCAACCCGGCTAGGAGATCGGGTGCTTCCGATACGTTCAAATGCCCCTCGGCGCCGGGGGTGACCTCCAACGACCGCACCTGCTGCCTGATCCTGGGATAGAGCACAACGGAGTCGATGTCGACCATGGTCACCACGGTGTCGAGGTGCATGGTGCTGCGGGCTTTCGGCAACTCAACCGCCAGAATCCGATCGACCACATTCTGATCGAACAAACGGGCTGCCAGCGCGGCCGCTCCCGATGGAGTCGTTCGCTCCGAGATCCCAATGGCGAGCCCCCGCTCGCCCACCACCAGGATGTCGCCACCCTCCACAGACGCGGGGTAATGCTCGCCCGGCTGATCGCCGAACCAGATGGGAGTGCCTGCGAACAACGGATGCAGGCCATAGACCAGGCGAAGGAGATCCGTCTCCCTCTGACGAACCGGCCGGTTCATGGGGCTCAGAATGACGCCGTCACCCACCCAAACCGACGAATCCCTCATGAAAACCGCATTCGGGAGAGGGGTCAGGATGAAATCGTCGGGACCGTGGAGCGCGGCTACCAAGCCCTGCGCCTCCCCCACCTCCTCGAGGGTTACTCCCCCAATGAGGTGGCGTACCAATTCCGGGACGGGTAACTCGATCAGGAAGCGCCGAACCCGATTAGCGAGACGCCGCCCGCACAGATCTTCACTGACATGAGTTTCGACAAATTCGAGCGCCAACTCCGCGTCGGTCAGAACATCTTCGAGGAGCTTCGACAAATAGAGGACCTCGGCCCCCGCCCGAGCAATCGTTGCGCTGAAGACATCGTGCTCTTCGCGAGCTTTTTCGACCCATACCAGCTCATCGAAGAGCAACTCATCCTTGTTGCCCGGAGTCAAACGGTGCAGTTCCAGATCAGGACGATGAACGATGACCGACTGCAACGGCCCCACTTCGGAACGAATCTCGCCACCCATTTGCTGCTCCTCACCTGGTTACGGCCATTGTGTCACGCCGTCGGCTTCTTAGGCCAGGCGAACCCACGGTACAATCCTCGCCACCGGAGGGATCGCATAGTCCGGCCTAGTGCGCGGCACTCGAAATGCCGTAGGGCGTTTACCCGCCCTCGAGGGTTCGAATCCCTCTCCCTCCGCCAACGCCGGCCTTCGGCCGACCTCAGTTCGCGGCCCGCTCCGACGGGCCGCTTTCAGCCGTCAGTCGCTCGGGGCCTGATAGCCCCTCACTTTCAGTAATCAGACTGAGAACTGAGAACTGAGAACTAACGACCGATGACTTCAAGGCACGTAGTACCCTTCTCTCCGATCGTGCTAGGCGGGGCGCTAGGGGTGCCCTGTACCCGAAAACCTCTACAAGCGGGGCCGAATCCCTGCCCGAGGGTGTCCGCCATTCGGGTCAGCACCGAGCACGCAGCGTTGAAGGCCGGGTCCTGCGCGGCGGGACTTCGTGAAATGGGTCAGGTCCGGAAGGAAGCAGCCCTAAGCGCTCGGTCCCGGGTGTTGCAGGAGTGCCTGGCTGGAGCCGGCGACTCGGAAAGCGCCGGGTGGTGGCATTCGACGGCAGGTGCACGGTCGTACATGCGCTCACCTTTGATGAGCCGTACGTGTTCTCGTGTTTCGGAAACCTGGGTTGTCCGAGCCTGCCGGAGCGGTGTGGTCCTTAGCGCTTGACCAGGAGAGCGCCGTAGACAAACCCGAGCGGACCCATCCGCCATATGTCCTCGACCTGCAAGGGGCCGCACCCGAACAACTCCTCCGGTGGTGGCAACTTGTCCAAGGACTGGTGGAGATAGGCGTATTCCCGGCGTGCCCCAACGAGGGACCCGGCCAGCGGCAGCACCACGGCGGTACCGGCACGATGGACCGTTGCGGCTACCGCACCCTGCGGTCGCCCCAATCCGATCACAGCCACCTTGCCGCCGGGACGCAACACTCGCTCGATCTCCTGCAATGTCGCAGGGATCGACGTCAGGTTACGGAATACAAACGCGGAGAAGACACCGTCAAACGACCCGTCGGCAAAGGGCAGCGCCTCGCCGACGGCAACAACGCGCGCGGAGGCGGGGTTGAGCGCCAGCATCTCGGAAACCGGATCGAGTGCGACCACGTGTCGATCGCCAAAAGCCGGCAGGGCTGCTCCCGTCCCGGCGCCGAGATCGAGCAACCGGCCGGGCGGTAGCCGATCGGCACCTCTCCGGCGCCAGGATTGCTCCCTCCCCAGTGAGAGGATCCGGTTCAGGGTGTCGTAACGAGCCGCGATCCCCGAGAAGACCTCCTGGCCCTGGGCCCGCTCGTTCACGGTCTGATGGCGTCGAAACCAACGTACGGCCGGAGCGCGGCAGGGATACGCACCGAACCGTCCTCCTGCTGGTGGTTCTCGATGATGGCCAGCATCGTACGGGAACTGGTCACAACCGTCCCGTTGAGGGTGTGTACCAGGTGATTGCCCGCTTCGTCGCGGAACCTGGCCCGGAGACGGCGGGCCTGATAGTCGGTCGTATTCGAACAAGAGGTGATCTCCCGAAAAGCTTCCTGAGAGGGGACCCACACCTCGATGTCGTACTTCTTGGCAGCCGGAGCGCCGAGGTCGCCGACCGCAACGTTCACGACGCGATACGGAAGCTCGAGGTCCTGCAAAACTTGCTCTTCAATCGACAGCATGTACTCGTGTTCGTCCCACGATGATTCGGGATGACAGAACGAGAACATCTCAACCTTGTTGAACTGATGCATCCGGAATATGCCCCGGGTGTCCTTGCCGTAGGTGCCCGCCTCCCGACGAAAACAGCTCGAATACCCGGCGTACCGGATCGGGAGCTCGTCGACATCGAGGATCTCATCGAGATGCAGTGCGGCCAGCGAGACCTCCGAAGTGCCAACAAGGAATAGTTCATCGCGTTCGACCGCATAGACCTGATCCCGCTCAGTGGGAAAGAAACCGGTACCGAACAGGGCCTCATCGCGCACCAACACCGGAGGGATGACAGGAGTGAATCCCTTCGCGGTGAGACGGTCCATGGCGAACCGCACCAAGCCGAGCTCCAGTTCCGCGGCGCTCCCCTTCAGATAGGCAAAACGCGAACCGGAAACCCGGACGGCTCGCTCAATGTCGATGATCCCGAGCGATTCACCCAGATCCTGATGATCCCGAACGGGAAACCCAAAATCGGCAGGACTCCCCCACCGCCGGACCTCGACCGCATCTTCTTCCGTGGTGCCGTCGGGTGACGACGGGTGGGCCATATTGGGAACGTTGATCCACAGCTTCTGGAACTGGTCGTCGAGATCGTCTGCAGCGGTCAGGAGTCGCTTGTAGGACTCGGCCAACTGCCCGGCGTTCACAATGGCCTGCTGGCGGGCTTCACCGTCGAGGCCGGAGATCTCCTTTCCGGCCACTTTCTGATCGGCCCGGACCTGCTCTGCTTCGGTTCGCACTTCCCGACGTCGCTCGTCCAACTCGATCAGCTGATCGACGTCAATATCGGAATGGCGGCGTTGCAGGGCTTCGCGCAGAGCCGTCGGAGTTTCTCTCAAAACGGTCAGGTCGATCATGTCGCCTCGGATCCTACTGCTGCAACGCCCTGTTGACTGCCTGCTGCTCCTCCGGCGAAAGTGCCTCCTCGGGAGTCCCGGCCGCGATTCTCTTCAGGTAGAACGATGTCTCGGTTCGAGAGACGAGAACGCTCACGACCAGGCCAGTGGCTTCGTCGTCCAACAAGGCAATCGAACGAGAACGAGCCCCACCGACATTGTCATACGCGTCGTAGCTGACCACTCCGGTCCGTCGGAGGGACGTGACGGATCGCTGTTCGACGTAGAGCAATCGCTGTTGCAGATCGGCAATCGCCGCGGAATGGAGCCCCAATTCGTTATCGATCCGGTGGATGAGGTCGTACAGCTCATCGTCGCCAATCGGCACGCCGGACATAGCTTGTTTCAGATTGACGACTTCCCAGGCCAACCAGGCAACGGCGATCGTCAACACCCCCGCCAGAATCCACAGGCCCGTGTTCATGCCGGCTCATTAACGAAGAACGGGACTTCGCGACGGTTGTTGTCTGTGTCCGATTCTCCGCTCACGAGCGTGACGCTGATCACCGCAGTGAGCTTCTCGCCGGCCGTCACCGCCAATTGGTCAAACTCGATGGTGACGCTTCCCCCCGCCTTCAATTCGGCTAGTTCCTCAGATCGGTCCTCGAGCGTGACACCTGCCTGGTCCTGCATGAGCAGCGAGACCGTCAAGCCCTGCTCGTCGCGATTGCCCTGATTCACCACGACGACCTGGATGAGCAAGGTATCCGTGTTCGGGATAATGGGAGCTCCATCGGTTACCCCACCGGTCTCCTCGGGATCCAACCGGACCGTGGCTATCGCCAGATCCCGGCTCAGCACCAAACCCTCTGAGCGAGACGCGACTCCCGCCAACCGTTCGGCATAGGTCAATGACGAAAGGGCCACCGACACATAGCCGACGTCGGGGAACTGGCCGATCTCAACGTCTGCCTCGCTGCGGAGCCTGTCCGCTTCCGCTACGAAGCGCGCATAGGCGCGGTCGCCGACCTCCAGATCGACCAACACCTCCGCAAGTCGCCCGACCACCACGCCATTCTCGGGATCGTCCACTGCGTCCAGCAAGGCCCCCTCGAATTCAGTCAACCCCGTCTCCCAGGACGAAGTAGCCAGAGTCAGCGCAGCTGCGGAGCCGGCGGCCGCGGGTGGGACTTCGATCGAATCCAGCCGGGCAGTAACTGCCGTTGCCGTCTCAACCATCTGCGTCATCAAGGTAGCAAGCCGGTCCCTGTCGAGGTTCTGCAGGCCCGAAATCACCTGGTTCGTGAAGTCGATCGACCGCTCACTGTGATCGAGAGCCGACGATCGTGCTTCTTCGAGATAGGCAACGAGGGCGCGCGTGTCGGAGCGCAGGCTGCCCGCCGCAACGATCACCACCGCAACGATCGACACGAGCACCAGCACTAACAACGCGCCGCGCCGGCGCCGACGGTTTGGATACGTGGGATACACGTGGTGGGCGAGGGGGGACTTGAACCCCCACGAGCCTGAGCTCACAGGCACCTGAAGCCTGCGCGTCTGCCAATTCCGCCACTCGCCCCTAATCCTGCGATCCACGCACACGGTCGTTACGAGACACAGAATCTGTGAGGGGGAGCATCGTACCACGCCCGAAAATGGGCGGCTCCACGGTCGACAATCGAGTGGACCGGGCCACGATCAGCCGACGCACGTGCCGTAGACTGACCCCTATGAAGCTCGTACGCGACTTCGAGAGACGCCTCGAAAGGCTCGTTGACGGCATGGCGGGCAAAGTCTTCCGGGGAAAGCTGCAACCTGTCGAGCTGGCAACCCGGCTCGTGCGAGAGGCCGACCTTTCGGTCGAGGACAGCGCCGCCGGGCCAACGGTTGCCAACGTGTACAACCTGCGGGTCAATCCACGTGATCTCGACTTCGCGGTTCCTCCCGGGCTCGTGAGCGAACTGGAAAAGATGCTGGAGTCAACCGCGGCCGACCGGGGGTGGCGACTGGACGGACCCGTGCGAGTAACCCTGGAACCCACCGAGACCGTTTCGCCGGGCACAGTCGATTGCCGGACCGATCGATCACCAGGCCGGCGCCCATCGTGGGCCGACCTCACATCTTCGGACGGCGAGAGGCGTGAGCTCCACTACAACCGATGCATCGTCGGGCGCGGCGAAAGCTCGGACATCGCCATCGTGGATCCCGGGGTGAGCCGCACGCACGCCTTGCTGTGGAGAGAGGGCGGCGAAGCCTGGGCCCTTGACCTCAACTCAGCGAATGGCACCCGGGTGGACGGTCGGTCCTCCCATGCTCCCCTCGTCCTCTCGGACGACTCGATCATCACGTTCGGTCCCGTCGGTTTCGCTTTCCGTCTTGGAGACAACTGATCATGCACGACGCTTCGGTCGGCCCTGCCTTCTCCATCAAGACCCTCGTGACCCTCTGATGCCCGCTCTTCTCCTGACCCTTCTCAAGTTCATCTTTGTTGCCTTCGTCTACCTCTTCGTTTGGCAGGTCGCGAGAGCGGTTGGCTCACACGTGGGAACCAGTGAGACGGCGCGGCGCCGCAGACCCAGCAAACAGGTAGTGATCATCAAATCTGAAACTCAGGCCGGCCTGGATATCGCGGTCCGGGACGCAGTCGTATTGGGGCGGAGCGCCGAAGCAGATATCGTGCTCGAAGACCCCTATGCGTCGGAGTTCCATATGAGGCTGGTACGACAGGACGGCGGCATTGTTCTGCACGACCTCGGAAGCACGAACGGAACCTACGTCAACGGGCGGCGGGTCGGGCCGCCGGTCGCTTTGAGCCAGGGAGACGCCATCCAGGTTGGCAAGACCATCATGGAGGTCCGATGACCTTCACATGGGCTACCGGATCGCACCGCGGCCGTATCCGGGATAACAACGAAGACTCTGTCTACCCCAAGAACGGGGGCAAGACCGACGGCCCGCTCGTGGTAGCCGTCGCCGACGGCATGGGTGGCCACGTCGGGGGTGAGGTCGCAAGCCGCATTGCCATCGAGGCGATCGCCACGGGGAAGGAGGAGCCAATCGCTCGCCGCGTGTCGGCCGCCAATGACCTGGTCCTGGCGGAGGTGCAGGCCAATCCAGAGCTGCGGGGAATGGGTACGACCCTGACCGCGGCGGAGCTTTCGCCGGATGGATCACTCATCGTCGCGCATGTCGGCGACAGCCGGGCCTATCTCTTGCGCAGCGAAATCCTCGAACAGCTCACGAGTGACCACACGGTGGTCGCCGAGTACCTGCGAGCAGGCAGCATTCGACCGGAAGACGTTGCCACCCATCCCCAGCGAAGCATGCTCACCCGGGCGCTCGGTCTCTATCCTCACATCGAGGTCGATCTCCTCGAGACGAGGACCCGCCAGGGCGACCGGTTGATGATTTGCTCGGACGGGTTGACCAACATGATCGACCACCAGCGGCTCACCGGTGCCCTCGGGCTTGGCGCTCCCGAAGAGGCAGTGTGGACGTTGATCGAGGCGGCCAACCAAGCTGGTGGCCACGACAACATCACGGTGGCCATCGTCGATGTGGGTCCGTGACCAGAAACGCTGAAGCTGCGCTTCTGGTCGGCGCGGCAGCCGTTGCTGCCTTTGGTGTTGCCCTCGTGAACCTCGCCAGGGGTGCCGGACTTGACGCGCAGGTTGCCCTCACGTTCATCGTGATGATCGCTTCGTTTGGTGGCTTCCACCTGGCCATTCGACAGTGGTCGTCCGAAGCCAGCCCGTATCTCCTGCCGCTGGCGGCCATCCTCACCGCCATTGGATTCGTCGAGGTGTACCGACTCGACCCGGGACTTGCCTCCCTGCAACGGTGGTGGCTGCTCATTGCAACCGTCCTGGCCGTGTCGCTTCTGCTGGCCATCCGGAATACCGGATTGGCTCCACTTCGGCGCTACCGATACGTATTTCTGTTCTCGGGATTGCTGTTGCTCCTCCTCCCGCTCCTCCCGACCGACTGGTCCCTGCCGTTGCGAGGCTTCGAGCAGAACGGTTCCCGCTTGTGGATTCGATTCGAAGCCGGACCGCTTCGTTTGCAGTTCCAGCCGGGCGAGATCGCCAAGTTGGTTCTGGCCACGTTTCTGGCGTCCTACCTCAGCGAACGCCAGGCCGTGCTTGGCGTTCAGACCCGCCCCCTGCGCCGCTACCGACTCCCCGAAATGCGCCAGCTGACCCCGCTCGTGATCGCCTGGGCGGCCAGCTTTGTTGTGCTCATCTACCAACGGGATCTCGGGGCATCCCTGCTCCTCTTCGCGCTGTTCATTGCCATGCTCTACGCATCAACCGGGCGGGCTGTCTATCTGACCAGCGGCGGACTCCTCTTCGCAGCAGGAGGTTTCGCCGCTTGGTTTTCGTTCTCCCACGTCCAGCGTCGAGTCAGTGCCTGGCTGGACCCGTTTGCCGACTTCGCCGACACCGGCTACCAGATCGCGCAGAGCCTGTTTGCATTCGGAAGCGGAAGCCTGTCTGGATCAGGATTGGGGCTGGGCGCCCCGGATCGGATCCCCAATGCGGCAACGGACTTCATCTTTGCCGCCGTCGGGGAGGAGCTCGGCCTGGCCGGAAGTGTGGCCGTGATCGCTACCTATGCGTTGCTCGTGGCGGTCGGGTTCGGGATCTCCCTCCGTTCCCGGGACACCTTTCGCAAACTTCTAGCCGGCGGCTTGGCGTTCGTACTCGGTCTGCAAACCTTCCTCATTATCGGCGGGGTAACGCGCCTGTTGCCGCTCACCGGCATCACCCTGCCCTTCATGTCCTACGGCGGGTCCTCGCTCGTTGCAAATTTCCTCCTCCTGGCACTCCTGGCCCGAGTCTCTCATGAGGAACGAGCATGAACCAACCGTTGCGACGCCTCGCCGCCGTCCTCTTTGTTGCTTTTGCGGTGCTCATCCTCGACGTGACGTACCTGCAGGTCGTCGCCGGACCCCGCTATCGAGATGATGAGCGGAATCCCCGCGTCATCGCCAGCCGCACCGGGAAGGAGCGCGGTCTTATCCTCTCGGCTGATGAGCAGATCCTGGCGCAGTCGGTAGCCGATCCCGGTGACCCGCAAAGGTTCAGCCGGATCTACCCCGAAGCGGAGCTGTACGCGCACCTGATCGGCTTCTCGTCGCTGAACTTCGGCGATGACGGCCTCGAGCTCGTGTACGCCTCCGACCTTCGGTCAAAACGAGACCTGACGGTGTCCGACCTCTTGAGCGCTCTCCTCGGAGGCGACCTCAGGCCGAAGAGCATCCAGTTGACCATCGACCACAACCTCCAAAGGATCGCCTACGAGGCTCTCGGAAACCAGCGGGGCTCTGTGGTCGCGATCAGACCCGACACGGGCGAGATTCTGGCCATGGTTTCTCGGCCCTCCTTCGACCCCAATGTGTTCCTAGGCCCGGACGCCATTCCTGCCAGGGACCTTCTGCTGGCCGACCCACTCGAACCGCTCGCCAACCGGTCTACCAATCGCACCTACCCACCGGGTTCGACTTTCAAGGTCGTGGTCGCGGCGGCCGCCATCGAGTCCGGGACGGCCGGGCCGGAAACCCTGCTGCCCGATCCACTCGAGTTGGAACTCCCTGGCACCGTAGAAGTCATCCGAAACTTCGACCGACAAACTTGCAGCGATGGCCCCGAAGTGAGCTTGCAGACCGCTTTCCGCCGATCGTGCAACACGGTTTTCGGGGAACTCGGATTGCTCCTGGGCGCTGAAGCGCTCACCACAGAAGCGGAAGCATTCGGATTCAATCAGGACACACCCTTCGAGATTCCGGTCCTCAATTCCGTTTTCCCGCAACCGTCGGCATTCTCCAACGATCTGCCTGCCCTGGCGCAGAGCGCCATCGGGCAGCGGGACGTACGGGCCACACCCCTCCAGATGGCCCTCGTAGCATCGGCCATCGCCAACGACGGCATCATCATGGAACCGAGACTGGTCTCCCGCATCTTCGATGTTGAGGGCGCCGTACTCACCGAGAACCAACCGGCCCTGCTGCAACGAGCCGTGTCGCCATCTACTGCCGCCATCATCTCGGACTTGATGGAGCGAGTCGTCGCGTCGGGAACGGGAACCCGGGCGACCGTCCCCGGCGTTCGAGTAGCGGGAAAGACCGGTACTGCTGAAACCGGAATTGGTCCTCCCCACGTGTGGTTCATCGGGTTCGCCCCGGTTGAACAACCAACGATTGCGCTCGCCGTCCTCGTCGAATCGGGAGGCGAAGCGGGTGAAAACGCGACGGGTGGATCGGTGGCAGCGCCCATCGCCCAAGAGATTCTTGCCTACTGGGTTCAAACGAATGGATAAACCCCCTCTACAATCTCAGCCGATGGAACCTTCCCGCACGCTCGCCGACCGCTACGAACTGCTCGGGCATATCGCTCGCGGTGGTATGGCCGACGTCTATGAGGCCCGTGACACGTTGCTGGGCCGCCGGGTTGCGGTCAAAGTACTCCACTCACAATTCAGTTCCGACGAAGCCTTCGTCAAACGATTCCGGCGGGAGGCCCAGGCCGCCGCCAACCTCAGCCATCCCAACATCGTCGGCATCTACGACTGGGGACAGGAAGGATCGACCTACTTCATCGTGATGGAACTGATCGAGGGCAGATCTCTGCGAGATGTGCTGCGGGCCGAAGGCCCGCTTCTCCCGCGTCGCGCCGTCGAAATCAGTGCTGAAGTGGCGGCTGCGTTGAGTGTGGCCCACCGCTCCGGTCTCGTCCACCGTGATATCAAGCCCGGAAACATGCTCCTGACTTCGGATGGGACGGTGAAGGTAACCGACTTCGGAATCGCACGGGCCTGGGACGACTCTTCCGAGCTGACCAAGACCGGCGCCGTCATCGGAACGGCCACGTACTTCAGCCCGGAACAGGCGCAGGGAACCCCCGCCGACGAACGCTCGGATATCTACGCCCTCGGTGTGGTCATGTATGAGATGCTCACCGGACGGCCCCCCTTCTCGGGCGATAGTCCGGTGGCCGTCGCCTATCAACACGTTTCGTCGCTGGCTGCTCAACCGTCCATAGACAACCCGGATGTGCCCCCCGAGCTAGACGCAATTGTGATGCGGGCCATCGACAAGAACCCCGACGCTCGCTATCAGACGGCCGACGATATGCGCCAGGCGCTCCTGCTCTTCCTACGCGGCGAGACCCCTGCTGCGGTCCCATCAGCCGAGGCACCAACGCGCCTGATCCAAGCAGCGCCCATCCCGCCAGCCACCGCCACCCCCGACGAGATCTACCGCCAGGTGGCCCCTACCGAGCCCAACAGCAGCCAACTGCCCTTCATCATCACCACGTTCGCCCTGGTGATTGCGTTGGCTGTTGGCATCTTCCTGCTCCTCAGGGCTTTGGCGCCCGGGACACCCGACCAAACCCTCATCTTGATTCCTGATGTGGCCGGTATGACTCAGGCTGAAGCGTTGTTGGAGTTGCAGCAACTGGGTTTCAATGTGATCCCCGAACCCAACGCCAGCGAAACCGTCGAGGAAGGCCGGGTCATCGGTACCAAACCCGCCGCCGGCGAGGAGGCCGAGGACGGATCGTTCATCATCGTCTACGTTTCGCTCGGAGCGGAAGCCTTCCCGGTTCCTCCCGTGGTCGGACAGGACTTGATCCGGGCGACCGAGCTCATCGAGAAGGCCGAGTTCGTCCTGGGTACCGTGGAGCAGATTCCCGACGATGCGATACCCGCGGGGCAAGTGATCTCCCAGAACCCGCCCGCCGGGGAGGATGCCGCCCCCGGCACTGCTATCGATCTGGTCGTCTCCACGGGTCTCGAAGAATTCCCGGTTCCCAACGATCTGACCGGCCGGTCGGAGGGCGATGTCGGATTCATTCTCGGCAATCTGGGCCTCACGGTTGTATTCGATACCGAGTTCTCATCAGAGGTTCTCAAAGGTTTTGTGATCAGAACCGATCCGGCGGCCGGGGCTACGGTCAACAAGGCCGACCGGATTACGGTATACGTCTCGAAAGGCCCGGAACCGGTCGATGTGCCCAACCTCATCGGATCAACGGAAGACCAGGCGCGGTCCGCTCTGCAAGCACTCGGCCTTGTTCTGAGGGTCAACGCGACCAAGATTGAGGTGGCGCCCGACAAGGACGGATTGGTCGCCGAGCAACTGCCCGCAGCCGGAGCAAAGGTAGAGCCGGGCAGCACGATCTCGATCACGCTCGGGAGGGCACCCGTGACCACAACAACCCAGGCAACGACCACCACGACCGCCGCCCCTTAGGAACTTGAACGTCCCGGACCGCGACCGAAGGGCTCTCGCGCTCCTTGAGTGGTACCGAGACCACCGGCGGGAACTTCCCTGGCGGGCGAACCGCGAACCCTGGCCCGTGCTGGTCAGCGAAGTGATGCTGCAGCAAACTCAGGCCGGACGCGTTGTGCCTTATTTCGAGCGCTTCATAGCCCGGTTTCCAACACCGGTGGCCCTCACCGAGGCAACGGTTGGCGAGATCCTCGCCCTGTGGTCGGGCCTCGGCTACAACCGCCGCGCTCTGCGGCTGCAGGAAGCAGCCGGGCGCATCGCCGCCGGGGGATGGTCAACCGACACGGCCGGCTTGCAGGCGCTGCCGGGGATCGGCCCGTATACGGCGGCTGCCGTGGCGTGTTTCGCCTTCGGGGAACAGATACCAGCTGTAGACACCAACGTGCGGCGCGTGGTGAGTCGCTGGTATGGACGGCCCTTGAGCGGAAGCTCGTTGACCGAGACGGCCCGAAACGAACTGCCGGAGGGTCGAGCAGCAGATTGGAATCAGGCCGTTATGGATCTGGGTGCCGGGCTCTGCCGACCCACCGAACCCCTGTGCGGCGATTGTCCCGTCGCGCGGTGGTGTGCCGGACCCACAACCTACGTGGCCCCGCCCCCCCAGGGCCGATTCCGGGGCTCCAACCGGGAAAGCCGGGGAGCGATCATCCGTCACCTCGTCCAGCGGGGCCCGGCAACGCTGACCCGGATATCCAGGGAAACCGGTCTGGATCGCCAACGCCTGAATACCGCTCTCAAAACACTTGTGGAGGACCGAATGATTGAGGAGACTGAATCCGGATCCTTCCGGCTGCCCGGCTCCTGACTATCCGGAGAGGAAGTTCGCGAGCAGAGCTTTCCCCTCCACAGTGAGGATGCTCTCGGGGTGGAACTGGACGCCTGCCACCGGATGCTCCCGGTGGCGGACTCCTTGTACAACCCCCTCCTCGCTCCATGCGCACTCCTCCAGCTCATCGGGAACGAGGGTGGTCGCCAACGAGTGATAGCGAGTCGCCGTGAATGGGTTGCTGAGCCCCGCAAACACACCTAGCCCGTCGTGCGTGATCTCCGAAGTCTTGCCATGACGGATTTCCGGGGCCCGGTCGACCGCTCCCCCGTAGGCGACGACGATCGCCTGATGGCCGAGGCACACTCCCAGAGTGGGGACGGTTGGCCCAAGCTCCTTGATGTACTCGATCGAATAACCGGCATCTTCCGGCCGGCCAGGTCCCGGAGAGACCACCAGACGATCAGGTTTGAGTAGCTGCGCCTCAGCCGGTGCCAGCGCGTCGTTCCGAACCACGAGCGGCTCGGCTCCCAGCTCGCCCAAGTATTGGACCAGGTTGAAGGTGAAGGAGTCGTAATTGTCGAGAACGAGGACTCTCATGGGTCGGTGAGCCTACCTGCTCCGAGGCTGACAGGTCCATCATGGCGGACTACGCTTGCCGCCATGCCGAAATCCAAGGTTCGCAAGAAGAAGAAGGGCCAGCCGGGACGACCGACTCCCCCCTCGACGCCGGCCTCAAAAGTCAAGGGCGAATCGCCCATGTGGTACGTCGTGACGATGTTCGGATTGATGGCTCTCGGAGTCATACTGGTGGTTCTGAACTACGTGATCACCGACGTCTTCGGTGGATGGGGACTGTGGGTGGGCCTGCTCGGTATCGCCGCCGGGTTCCTGATGACGACGAACTACCGATAGGCTCGTCTCATTCCGTTCTTGCGTGACTTTCCTGCACTATGTCGCGGTTTCTCACGCAAGAACGGAATTACATGCGTGTAGTTTTCCCCAAAACTGTCAACAGCCTGTGGATCAGCTCCCGGCCTGCCAGGTCAGGGTCATCTCGTCGCGACAATGCTTGGGGGGCTCAGTCTCGGTAGTCGAGGCGGCTGTGACGATCAGTTCCGTCCCGCAGATCGAGCAGCGATAGTGCCGCTCCACCTCGATGATCTCGTCAGGATCTACTTCTGGCGGCGGGGTCGCCAACATGACAAGGATCTTCCTGGTCACCCAGAGAATCATCACCCCGATGGCAATCGCAATGAGTATGTCGCCCACGGATCGCAGCGTACCCGGAACCGGCGCCTTGCTCAGATCCTTTCGATGATCAGGGCGTTGGCCATGCCGCCCCCTTCGCACATGGCCTGCAACCCGTAGCGGCCACCGGTCCGCTCGAGCTCGTGGACCAGCGTGGTCAAGAGCTTGGCGCCGCTACAGCCGAGCGGATGTCCAAGGGCAATGGCACCGCCGTTGACATTCGTGCGCTCCATGAGGTCGGTCGCGTCGCCGGGCATCTCCCGTTTCCAAGCAGCGACAACCGACGAGAAGGCTTCGTTGATCTCGAAGAGGTCGATATCGTCGATAGAGAGTCCGGCCCGTTCCAGCACCTTCCGGGTGGCCGGAATGGGGCCGGTGAGCATCATCACGGGATCGACCCCGGCCAGGGCAAAACTCACGAATCGCGCCCGGGGCCGGAGGCCGAGGTCCTCCGCCTTCTGCTCGCTCATGATCAAGACGGCGGCGGACCCGTCGGAGATCTGCGACGAGTTCCCGGCGGTGATCACGCCGTCCATCTTGAACGCAGGCTTGAGCGAGGCCAGCTTCTCCAGTGACGTCTCCCAACGGATCCCCTCATCGACGGTCATCCGTTCGGCGGTGCCGTCAACCGTGACGGGCACGGGGATGATCTGGCCTTCGAAACGTCCCTCCTTGGTGGCCCGGGCCGCCCGGTGGTGCGACTCCAGCGATAGAAGGTCGAGTTCCTCACGGCCGATGTTCCACTTCTCTGCAACCATCTCGGCGCTCACCCCTTGTGGGACGAGCGCGTGGTCGTAGCGCTCCAGCATCTTCGGCCCGAACGGCACACCCGGACCCTGCTGGGCGGTGACCAGCATCGGTACCCTCGTCATGGATTCGACTCCAGCGGCGATGGCGATGTCATAGACGCCGGCCATCACCCCTTGAGCTGCGAAATGGGCGGCCTGCTGACTCGAGCCACACTGACGATCGATCGTCATGCCCGGGACTTCTTCGGGAAACCCGGCCGCCAGAGCAGCATTGCGCCCGATGTTGACGCCCTGTTCTCCAGTTTGGGAAACGCACCCCATGATCACGTCGTCGATCAAGCCGGGATCTAGCCCGTTCCTCTCGACCAGGGCCTCGAGCGAATGGGCGGCCAGGTCCGTCGCGTGCCAATCCTTCAGCTTGCCGTTGCGTTTGCCGGTTGGTGTCCGGACGGCGTCAACGATGACGGCGGTTTGCATGGTTGCTCCTTTTACGTCCGGGGCAATGCTAGGGGCCACACGAGGAGCAGGCCGCCAGGAGGGCGAGGTGGGTGGAGATGATCGGACTTGAACCGACGACCCCCTGCTTGCAAAGCAGGTGCTCTTCCAACTGAGCTACATCCCCGTTGTCAATGAACTTCGCTGTTCGTCAACATTCTTGCATGTATCGGGCCTTTCCCGACTCCCCCCAGCTGCACAGGTTCTCACACCAGAGATCGGCCCGGGCGAGGCTGCCGGGCGGCGGGCCACCTTGGTAGCCGACGCACTCGTTTCCGTCCAAGAACGTAACCAGATCGAAGCTGGTCCGATGATCTGGATACCAGAGACGGAAACAATCGGTAGGCGAGTTTCAACCGGAGCAGTAGTGCCGTGCACCGCACATGGACAGGGGGCTCTTTACGGACCGACCCGTTCGAAAAAGAAGGCCCACCTGCTGTTGGTGAGCACCAGGCTGGAGCCCTCGAATGAAACCGTTAGTGATTCGGTTGGGGACCTGACGAATACGCCGTCATCGGTCCAATCCCCACAATCCTCGCCGGTTGATTCCCAGTCGATTATCTCCAACCTGCTGCCGTCCAGTTGATAGTGGGCGGAGTAGGGCGCACAGGACTCCCAGCCGGTCATCTCCGTGTCTGTAAACGTTGCGGTGATGGACACCCACTCAACATCTGGGTTGAACGCTTCGGATTCGGCCTGTACGAGTTCCCATTCGCCTATCAGACGAGCGTGGAGTGTTCCGTCCGGGTCTGAAGAGGTGGAATCCAGGTCCACAGTGGTTGTCGTGGGTGCCGTGGTCGTCGTCGTCAATGCCGTGGTGGTGGTCGTCGTACTACACCCCGACAACCCGATCAATAGCGCCAGCGCCCAACGTAGGCCTTGTCCGCCAAGGTGAACTCGCATCGATTCAGATTCTCGTCCGTTGCGTGCCCGACGATCAGAGTCCAATGAACTCATTCTTAGGGCAAGACCGGAAAGAAAAGCTAACCAGGATTAGGCTCCAGCGCGACAGGCCGCTGGTATTATTTGTCGGTCGACTTTCAAGAGCGCTGCAGGCGCCTGGGCCGACGACAGCGCACCAACCACCCCAACAGCCCTCCGGCCACTACCAAGCCGCTCCAAGGGACCCGACGGTCGGCCCTACCAGGCACCACGCACATTCGAGACGAACTCCCACGCCGATCTCTGGTTTGCCGAACAGCTCACCCGGTGAACCATCGGCTAGGGCACGAGCACCCGTTCGGCTCGAACGAGGGCATCGACTGCCGCGAACTGCCCTGCTTCGTTCTCGACGGTCCGCCCGACCCGGGTGGAAGTGACCACCTTCAGGTCGCTCAGAGCTGCGCCGACCTCGTCCGGCGTGAACAAGAGGGTCGGGTCCTGGGGACCGCCGTATCCATCCTTCAGGTTGGTGAGATCGTGACCGACTACCAGCAGGGTTCCCCCCGGTGCGACGGCCCCGGCGGCTTTGCGCAACAGGGCCTTCCGCTGGTCGGGGGGAATGTGTATGTAGAAGTCGATAACCAGATCAAAGGCCTGCACCGCCGGTTCATAGCGATTGAGATCCTCAACAACCCAGGTGACCTCTACCCCGCGCTTGGACGCCATCTCCCGGCCTTTGGAGATACCAACATCGGAGAAGTCAACGGCGGTGACGGTCCAACCTTGTTCCGCCAGCCACACGGAGTTTCGACCCTCACCGCAGCCGAGGTCCAAGGCCCGCCCGGGGACGAGCGAATCAACTTCAGCTACCAGGAACTGGTTTGGTGAAGCGGTCCAGACCAACTCACGCCCCTGATAGCGGCTGTTCCAACTCTCGTGGTCCATCGCGTTACCCGCTTTCGTCGTTCACCTGGCTTGCTACCATAACGCTCCCGTTTTGGGCCCATAGCTCAGCCTGGTTAGAGCGCATCCCTGATAAGGATGAGGCCCCTGGTTCAAGTCCAGGTGGGCCCACGCCGGTCGCTTCCTGCTCGCCTCCGGGCGAGTAGAACGACCTAACAGAATCCGGTCGCTGCCTACTCGCCTCCGGGCGAGAACGGCCTAGACGGATAGCCCTCGCAAGCAGGGGGTTCCTCTCCTCAGTTCGTCACCGCCGCTCGAGTGCGGAAATCAGACGTCCTCAGCCGGAAAGGAGCCCGGCAGCCTCTTCCATCGTGAATCGGCCTTCGGTGACTTCGCGTCCAACTACCACCCCGCCCAGGTGCTTGCCGTCCGTCTCCAATTCGGTCAACCCTTTTAGGTCGGACAGGTGACGCACGCCACCGGCGGCAATGACCGGATCTTCCACATACGACATCGCTTCACGCAGAATGAAGAAGTTGGGCGGTTCTGCAAGCGCATCGCGATTGGCTTCCGCGACCATGAATCCGGCGGCCCCTGCCGAGGACAGCTCGATGATCACCTCTTCGAGATATCGGCCGCTATGCGCCGTCCAACCTCGCACAATGAGCTCCTCGTCGGGTTTCACATCCATGGTGATCATGACCTGGCCGGGGAACGCCCGGCAGATCTCCCAGGTAGCCACCTGATCCTCGATCGCGGTGGTCCCCATCGCAATGCGCCAGGCACCCGCCGCGAGGCGACGCTCCACTTCTTGAAGCGACCGAACTCCGCCGGCTACGAGCACCGGGATCTCGACTTCGGAAACAATCAGATCGATCAACGGCCGGTTTGAGTAGTCCCCGTAGGCCGCGGCGTTCAAGTCCACAACCAGGAGGTGATCGGCTCCCTTTGCCTCCCATCCCTGGGCCCGGGCGACGGGATCGGCATCGAGAGCAATGGCGGCTTCGTGGACGTCGCCGTGCGGTAGACGCACGGCCCGTCCGTCGAGAATATTGACACGAGCATATAGGTCCATGCCTTCAGGCTAGACGAGCCTGAGCATGGTTACAGCAGCAACCTGCTGGAGGGTTCCCCTTGCCTCAAGCCTCTGGCTCTTGGAGCCTGATGGGATCCTGGAGGACCGTACGGACGGTTGGGTAGGCGAGCTCGATGTTCGGTTCGACGGCGATCGCGTTCAGAAGCCTCTTCCAGACGTCCTGATCGACGCCGCGGCGTTGCCGGGCGGAGACGAGGACCCGGCCGGTGAGCAGCACGCCGCTGTCCCGAACGGTCACATACACCGTTGGGGTCAGGTGGGTGTACTTGATCCGATACTCCCGGGCGGTTGCCTTGATCCGCTCGGCGGCCTTTCCTGTGATCCCCGGCGCAACTTCTTCGAGAACTGCGCCAAAGACCACTTCGGCCCGCTTCCAATCTGATTCGAAGGTGATCAAGAACGGGATTTCATGCCAGATGAAGCTGAACCCCTCCGTGAAGTTGGCAACCGGCGACGTGAACACGAGCCCGTTCGGAACATGGATGATCCGACCCGTCGACTGATCGGCATGGACCCAGTTGCCGATCTCGAGAATGCTGAAGCGAAAGACCCGAATGTCGATCACATCCCCGGCATGGTCGCCGATCTCAATCCGGTCGCCGGTCCGGAACGGCCGACGGGTGAGGATATAGGCCCATCCGGCCATGTTCTTCAGGACGTCGGAGAGGGCAATCGCGACACCTGCCGAGAGGAGGCCGAGAAAGGTGGCGAAGTTCTCGAACTGGATCAACCAGATTCGCAGAAGGAAGAAGAGCGCCAGGAAGGTCACCGTATAGGTGGCGATCTTGCGGGCCCGGTACCAAACCTCAGGATCCTGAATCCGGCGGTGGATGATGCGCAGCACCACCCAGCGAAGCAAGACCAGGACCAGAATCACTACGGTCGACTGAATCGCTTTCAATTGACCGGTCGAGAGACCCAGGGTCTCCGCTAGCGCTTCCAATGCATCCCTCCCGAGCCCTCAGGTTAGGGGGTTCGACCTCTGATCGGGGCTGATTCGGTCTTTCGTTTCGGCGCAACCACAACGCTCCCATCCGGACTTCTCAAGATGTTCACCTCGGCGCTGTAATGCTGGCGGAGCAGGGCGGAGGTGAGCACCACTTCTGCCGGCCCCGCAGCCGCGGTGCGTCCATCAACGAGCAACACCAGACGATCGGCGTACTGGGCGGCCAGGGTGAGGTCATGCATGGCAGCCAGGACTGCGATTGACCGGGTCGCACGCAACTGGTCGACCAGTTCGAGGACCTGCTGCTGATGGCCAATGTCCAGGGCCGTGGTCGGCTCGTCGAGCAACAAGACCGGGGCTTCCTGAGCAAGGGCCCGGGCTAAAATCACCCGCTGCAACTCACCTCCGCTGAGCGACTGCAGCACCCGATCCGTCATGGGTCCAAGATCGAGCTCCGCAAGGACTCGCCCGGCGACCCGCAGATCGCTGCCGGATTCCGTCCCCCAGAAGGGGATGTATGGGGTCCGACCCAGCAGAACGTAATCCAGCACGGTCATGCCATCTGGAATCACGGGGTTCTGCGGAACCATGGCTATCTGACGAGATCGGCGCTTCCCGCCGGCTCCCTCACCCGGGCCACCGGCGACCCGCACTTCGCCGGCGGTTGCGGGCAACGTTCCGGCCACCACTCGCAGCAACGTCGATTTCCCGGATCCGTTCGGCCCGATAACCACCACAAACTCGCCCTCTGCGACATCGAGGTCGACCCCGTGCAGCACCTCCTTCTGGCCGTACCCGGCCCGCAACCCGAAGCACTCGAGGCGAGACATCAGACAGGCTCCCGCCGTCGCAGAATGATGGCAAAGAACGGTGCTCCCACGAAGGCCGTCACCACGCCGATTGGCAACTCGCCGGGAGAGATCACCGTACGGGCCAGGAGGTCCGCAGCCAGCAAGAACCCCGCTCCGATAACCATCGAGAGGGGCAGGATCACCCGGTAACTCACCCCGGCCACCAACCGCACGGCGTGCGGAACCACGATCCCGACAAATCCGATCAGCCCTGTGACGGAAACAACGGCTGCCGAACCAAGGGTGGCGGCTCCGATAATCACCAGACGGGCTTTGGCCGGACGTACACCGAGAGTCGCTGCCTCCTCTTCGCCAACCGAGAGAACGTCGAGGACCCTGCGGTAGGCGAGCAGGACAACCAGGGCAACAACCACATAGGGCAGCACCGTACGGACCTGCGACCAGGTGGCGGCGCTGAGACGGCCCAGGAGCCAGGTGAAGACCTCTCTGATCCGGTCGGACGATTGTTGTTGCACGAAGGTCTGGATAGCCGTCAGGAATGACCCAACAGCAACTCCCGCCAGGATCAGTGTTGCGGCCGTCCGGCGGCCGCCTGCCGCACGGGCGAAGAAGTAGGTAGCCCCCACGGCCAGGACCGCACCCAGAAAGGCCGCCGGCGGCAGGGCGACGGCGCCTGCTCCGAAAGCTAGAGCGGCCGTTGCTCCCAAACCTGCTCCGGCGGCGACACCGAGCAGGTAGGGATCCGCCAGCGGGTTCCGGAACACTCCCTGGTAAGCGCCCCCGGCAATCGCCAGCATCGCCCCGACGAGGCTCCCCAAAACAACGCGAGGAGCGCGCAGTTGCCACACGATCGCTGCCTCCTGATCGCTGAGACCAGAATCGATGTTCAGTGGCAACACCCGGTCGGCGATTTCCATAAGGGCAGCGCCGGCTCCGATTCGCACAGGACCAATCGTGACTCCCAGGATGGCCATCGCCACGAGAGACAAGACAGCCAGGACATAGGCGCGCTTCCGACGGCTCGACGGAACTGCGGCCGGGGTAGCCACTAGGGAGCAGCCTTGATCGCCGCAACGATCTCCTCGACGAGATCAACGGTCCGCGGGCCCCACCGTCCTGCGATATCGCCGTCCAGTTCAAACACGGCACCGTTCTGGACCGCAGTGAGAGAGCCCCAACCGGGGCGAGCGGTGACCGATTCCAAACTCTCCCCGAACCCAGCATCGCCGAGGAAGATCAGGTCCGGATCTTCGGAGAAAAGGTACTCCTCCGACAACTGCACATACCCGGATCCGAATTCGTCGGGGACCGCGTCGGCGATATTCGACATTCCGAGCCGGCGGTAGATGTCCCCGAGGAACGTCGCTGAACTAGCGGAGAAGAGGGTGTTATCGACTTCGTGATACACCGTCAGCGACCCCCCCGGAGTCGACCCGGTCAGGGCGTCGATCCTGGCCTGCATGGACGAGATCAAGCCGGCAGCTTCCCGCTCCCTGCCCGTGACTGAACCCAGTATCTCGATTTGCTCGTAGGCCTCCTCCAGGTTCGCCGCCGGGGCGAGCAGCAGAACCGGAATCCCGATCGCCTCGAGCGCTTCGAGTTCTCCCTGGAAGTTGAATCCGGTCACGACAAGATCGGGTTCGACGGCCGCGATCTCTTCGACGTTGAAATTGAAGGCGTCCACCTTGGTGGTCGTTTGGGCCGCGGCCGGGTAATTCGAGGTGAGGTCTGTGGCAACGATCAACTCGGCGGCATCGATCGCATAGAGCATCTCCGTATGCGTTGCCGATAGAGAGACAATCCGCCCGGGGTTATCGTCAAGTGTCACCCGGCCGCCATCACTATCGACCGTGATGGGAGACGCACATGCGGCGAGCAGGAGACCCAATGCCAGAAGGCAACCCATCGGACGTTTCACTAGTCCTCCAATCCTTCGGAGAACGCTTCGTCCGACACGGTCGCACGAGCGCCCTTCCTACGAGAGCACTTTCGTGACCGTGACGGCAGGCGACCTGGCTCATCCCTCCAGAGAGGGCATCACAGTTGCGGGACAGCGCCGGATTTGCACCGGACTTCGCTCTTAGCCACTGATGGGACCTTCACGGTGTCCGGCTCAACCGGACAGTCCAAAGATTAGCCGCCTGCCGACCGGCAAGAGAATCTCCCTACACTGGCCCGATGATCCGCAAACCCATCTTGATCGTGGCTGCGTTGGTCGCCGCCATCCTGGCATTCAAGAAGCGACAGGTCAGCCCTCCCGGGAAAACCGGGGCCTGGGAACCGGTCGACCTCGAACGGTGACCAAACACCCATGAAGATTGCACTGGAGGCCACCGGCAAGACCGGTTCGCGAGCCGCCCGGGTGCTTCTGGCCGAACGATCGGTGGAAGCGATCGGCCTCATCGGTCGTCGTGCAACATCCGGCGATCCTCGCGTGAGCACCATCACCAACCTCGCCGGGTGGGACGTGGTCGCCAGCGACGACCTCCAGCACCTCGAACGTCGTTACCGGCAAGCTTCGGATCATGGCATTCCTCTCGTTGTCCCGACCAGCGATGCGGTCTTTTCGTTTGCACCCGACATCCCATTCGTTGTGGGTGCCAACCCGAGCTTTGGTCTGGCGGCCGGCCTGGCGGCTCACGAGTGCTCGCGCCACGACACCACCATGGAGACCGTCGTCGGATGGACGGAACCGGGTCGCCCCCTGCGGCGCGGCGAGCCGCTCGCATTTCCTCAACCAGTGGGAAACCTCTGGGCTCAGCCGGGCCAAGACCTGTGGCCGGGAGCGCCTCCTGCTACCCGGTTCCTGGTTGCACCGGTCGAAGGGCCCTGGATGGGACTAGCCGTCAGGGTTACGGCGGCAACCTCGGCGGGAGTTGAAGTACGAACCCTGGGTGTGGCGGACGACGCTGCCTTCCTGGCGGGAATTGCCTTCGCCGCAGCAGTCCTGGCGGCCGGGTCGGGGGCGTACCCGGTAGGAATCAACTATCCAACGGCTGCCTTCCGTGCGTATGTCGACGGGGCTGTGAGAGCCGGTTTGGAAGTCGCAACGTTCGTCGAGCACCGATAGCCGGGGCCGTCAGCCTCGAAAGCGGCCGCTCGACTGCGGCCGCGTGGAGGACGGGGTGCGTTACGAGCTGCGCACCTCAAAAGAAGACCGCGGCAGGTTCTTCGCTGAGTACCACTTCTTCGGTCGCCAGGTCGACCTGATCGGCCGGGAGGGCTGAGGGGGGTGGAGGAGTAGTCGTCTGCCAGCTACGCGGAATGCGAACGCCCGATTGCATGCCCTGCGGAGCGTTGAGGGTCTCTTCCAGAACGACAATCTCAATCCCGCCGACGATGTCGGAGATGAGGTTGTACATGACGGCTGCCAGGGTCGTGAACCCCGTAAAGAGAACGGTCCACACGACGCCGAGGAAGACGGCGACTCGCAGATAACGCTCGCCGTCGGCAAACAACTCCGCATCCGCCTCGAGCAGCGTGATCTTCTTGCCGAAGTCTTCGATGGCCTGGGGAATACCGGCGTTGTTGACCACCGCCCAAAGGATGACCAGGCCGAGAACGATGGCAACGGCCATCACGGCGTAGAAGACGATCGAGACCTTCAAAACAGTCCACGGATCGAATTTTCGTATGACCCTGCGTACTCGCCGCACGGATGTCATATCCACCAACTCCTCGTGTGGGGGCGAGTGTAACGCCCAACCTCGGTAACCCCGGTGATCCATCCCCCGACGCAACGACGTCGCCCGTCGACTAGTTCCCCGGAACCTCTTCCTCTTCTTCCTTCGGGATAGGTGCAAATGCCGAGATGGTCGTACCGGCAGGCATGTTCATCACCTTGACACCACTGGCTTCCCGCTTCTGACGGCTGATCTGATTCACCTTGGTCCGGATGACCACCCCGTCCGAGGAGATAACGAAGATCTGCGTACCGTCGAGAATCGCTCGAGCACCGACGAGCGTCCCGCGCACCTTGGTCAGCTTGATGGCCTTCACTCCCAGACCGCCGCGACGTTGATTGGGAAACCCGCTCATCGCAACGCGCTTTCCGTAGCCGCCCGAGGTGATGAGCAAGACCTGCTCTCCATCGGAACTCGACGCGGCCCCGATGACCCGGTCTCCTTCACGAAGCTTGACGCCCCGCACTCCACGGGTTGCCCGCCCCATCGGCCGCAGGTCCTTCTCTGAGAAGCGGATCCCCTGGCCCATTTCGGTGAATAGGAGCATGTCGTTCTCACCATTGGTGGTACGGACGGCGACCAGCTCATCTCCCTCAACCAGGTTGATGGCGACCAGGGTCGAATTCCGGGAGTCGTAGTCGCTGAATGGCGTCTTCTTGACCAGGCCTTTCTTGGTGACCATCACGAGAAAGCGCGACGTCTCATAGTTGCGCGTATCGATCACGGCCTCGATCCGTTCTTCGGGTTCGAGGGGAAGCACCGATTGCGCCAACACACCCTTCGCGGTTCGGTCTTTGCGGGGGATTTCGTGCGTCCTGATCCGATGAACCTTGCCCTGGTTGGTGAAGAACAACAGGTAGGCATGCGCCGTTGTATGGACGAGCTTGTTGACGACGTCGTCCTCGTGAAGCGAAGCCGCCTTGACTCCCCGGCCCCCCCGGCCCTGGGTTCGATAGATACTGGCCTCCACGGATTTGAGGTATCCATTGGCGGAGACCGTCACGACGAGGTCATCGTCGGCAATGAGGTCTTCCAGAGAGAGATCTCCTTCGTCGGGAATGATCCTGCTCCGGCGCTTGTCGGCGAACTTCTGGCGGATTTCGGTCAATTCCTCAACGATGATGGACCGCCGGCGAGCGGGATCGGCCAAAATGGCCTCCAGCTCGGCGACGAGGTCCTTCAATTGCTGCAGGTCCTCGCGTAGTTTCCCCGTTTCCAGGGCAGTCAGACGACGGAGGGGCATCTCCAGGATGGCGTTCGCCTGGATCTCCGAGAGCCCGAACCGCTCGATCAAGCGGCTTTTGGCCGTCGGGGTGTCTTCGGACGAACGAATGATCTGCACAACTTCGTCGATGTTGTCGACGGCAATAATCAGCCCTTCGAGGACATGTGCTTTCGCCTTCGCGTCCTCCAATCGATGGAGCGTGCGCCGTTCAACTACTTCCATCTGATGGTCGATGTAGTAACCGACCATCTCGGCGATATTCAAGGTGCGCGGGACGCCGTCGACCAGCGCTACCGCGTTCACCCCGAATGTCTCCTGCAGCTGGGTCATCTTGAAGAGCTGGTTGACCACCACCTGCGGGACGGCGTCCCGCTTGAGTTCGATGACCAACCGGGTGCCGAGCCGGGCCGAACTCTCGTTGCGCAGATCGGATATTCCGGCGATCTTCTTCTCGTGGACGAGGTCGGCGATCTTGGCCAGGACCCGATCCTGAGAGACCTGATAGGGCAGCTCGGTGACAATGATGGCCGTGCGGCCCTTGCGGATCTCTTGAACGTCCGTAACGGCCCGCATCTTCACCGAGCCTCGTCCCGTGGTCAGCGCATCGCGGATGCCGCTCGTACCGACCAGGTAGGCGCCCGTCGGGAAGTCCGGCCCCTTAACGATCTTCAGGAAGTCCTCGATCGGTGCGTCCGGGTTATCGATCGCAAAAATGACCGCATCAATCACTTCGCCGAGGTTGTGGGGTGGGATGTTGGTAGCCATGCCTACGGCGATCCCGGTGGCCCCGTTGGCCAGAAGGTTCGGGTATCGGGCGGGCAAGACGATCGGCTCCGATGATTCGCCGCTGTAGTTGTCCTGAAAGTCGACCGTGTTCTCGCGAATTCCTTCCAGCAGGTGCATGGCAATCGGCGACAGGCGACTCTCGGTGTACCGCATGGCCGCCGGCGGGTCGTCGATGGTCCCGAAGTTGCCCTGGGGCGAGATCAAGGGATAGCGAGAGCTGAAATCCTGTCCGAGACGAACCAGGGCGTCGTAGATGGCATCGTTGCCATGGGGGTGATAGCTGCCCATGACGTTGCCGACCACGGTCGCGCACTTTCGAAAGCTGGTCCCCGGCCGCATTCCGGCCTCGAACATGGCATACACGATCCGACGCTGTACCGGCTTCAAACCGTCCCGAACGTCGGGGAGGGCTCGCGACACGATGACCGACATGGCATAGTCGAGAAAGGACTTCTTGACCTCATCGTTGATGTCGACGACGAGGTTGTTCTCTTCGTAGGTTCTTTCATCGACCATGTTCGTCTCTCCCTATCAGACGTCGAGGAACCGGACGTCCTTGGCATTGCGCTGGATAAAGTGTTTACGGGAAGCGACGTCATCCCCCATCAGCGTTGAGAAGACCTCCTCCGACAGCGCAGCGTCCTCCAGTTCGACCCTGACGAGATGTCGCAGGGCGGGATCCATGGAGGTGTCTCGCAGCTCAGAGGCATTCATTTCACCAAGGCCTTTGAATCGGCTGACGTCGAGCTTTCTCCCGCTCAGTTCTTCTCTGAGCTGCTCGAGTTCCTCGTCGGACCCGAGGTAGTGAACTTCTTTGCCGGCCTTGACCCTATAGAGCGGGGGTTGGGCGAAGTAGACGTACCCGGCCTCGATGAGGGGCCGCATATGACGGAAGAAGAACGTCAGCAGCAGGGTGCGGATATGAGCCCCGTCTACGTCGGCGTCGGTCAGCAAAATCACCTTGTGGTAGCGAGCCTTCGCGATATCGAATTCCTCGCCGATGCTCGTCCCGATGGCGGTTATCAGCGACTGGATCTCCGTGTTTTGCAGGGCTTTCGCGAGACGGGCCTTCTCAACGTTGATGATCTTGCCGCGAATGGGGAGGATTGCCTGAGTTTCGCTGTTTCGTCCCTGCTTGGCGGGACCGGCGGCGCTGTCCCCCTCGACGATGAACAATTCACTCACCGATGCGTCGCGCGATGAACAATCGGCGAGCTTGCCGGGCAGGCTGGCCGACTCGAGCATGCTCTTGCGCCGGGTCAGCTCCCTTGCCTTGCGGGCTGCCAACCTGGCCCGGGAAGCCATGAGGCTCTTGTCCGCAATCGAGCGTCCCTCGCCGCCGTACCTCTCCAGCCATTCGGGCAGGAGGCGATTGAGCGTCTTCTCTACATAGCCACGGATCTCGGTGTTCCCCAGTTTGGTCTTAGTTTGTCCCTCGAATTGCGGAGAGCGCACCTTGACCGAAACCACCGCCGTCAAACCTTCTCGCACGTCCTCGCCTGTGAGGTTTTCGTCCTTCTCCTTGAGGAGCCCCTTGGATCTGGCGAAGTCGTTGAGCGCCCTCGTCAGTGCCTTTCTGAACCCTTCCTCGTGCGTACCGCCTTCATGGGTGTTGATGTTGTTGGCGAAGCTCAGAACCGTCTCGGTATATGAGGACGTCCACTGCATCGCCACCTCGACTTCGGCATCTTCGCTCTGATCGTCGAAGTAGATGATGTGGGCGTGCAGCGGATCCTTCGTTGCGTTGAGGTGCTTGATGTAGTCGATCAGGCCACCCTTGTAGTGAAAGACCTCTTCGACAGGTTCTTCTTCTCGTTCGTCGACGAGTCGAATCTCCAGGCCCCGATTGAGGAATGCCATCTCGCGGAGCCGGGCCGTCACGATACTCAGGTCCAGGGACCGGGTTTCAACGAACGTTTTCGGCGACGGCCAATAGGTGATCTGGGTGCCGGTCCGTTTGGCGGGTTTGCCCTTCTTGACGGGACCGATCGGGATAGCCTTCCTCGAAGATCTGCGTCCATTGGAACCCGTCGCGCACAATCTCGGCTTCAAGTCGAGCCGACAAGGCGTTGACGACCGAAACGCCGACGCCATGCAAGCCGCCGGAGACCTGGTAGGCGCCCGCTTCGAACTTACCCCCGGCGTGCAGGGTGGTCAGAACGGTGGTCAGTGCCGACTGTTTGGTCTTCTTGTGTCTGTCGACCGGGATGCCGCGACCGTTGTCCCGTACTTGCACGCTTTCGTCTTCGCGGATGGTCACATCAATACGCGTGCAGAAGCCGGCCATCGCCTCGTCGACCGAGTTGTCCACCACTTCCCACAAGAGATGGTGGAGGCCCCGTGGTCCGGTCGATCCGATATACATGCCCGGACGGCGCCGGACCGCCTCGAGGCCTTCGAGGACGGTGATATCGGCGGCCTCGTACCTCTCAGAGGCGCGATTCGCAGTACTCACAACGCTCCTTCAAAAAGAAAACGGGCCGACAGCGAAACCACCCGACGAGTCTCGCCAGAGCCCTTGTTTACACGCATGTAAGTATACCCGTTTGGGCCGACTACCCCAAGCTCTGAAGAGGCGAAAACGCCAATACCTACGGACCATTCCAAATGCTTTGACCCTCTCTAGGCGCGTCGACCCGCCGGGGGCGGAGACTGCACGCGGACCGACCCGATGACGCCCTCGCCAAAGCGTTCATCGAGGCTCCGCAGGAGGTCGCCGACGGCGTACCGGAGGAGACTGACCGCCGGCGGAGAGTCTGCTTCGACGAGAAGCTCTCCTCCCTTGAGGAGCAGCGGCGTAGCGTGCGACCGCCACGGTTCGGGCGTGAGCTCGTCCCACTCGGCGACCAGACTGAGCGTCACATCGAGTCGCTCGACGCCGAGGTTCTTCAGGGCCCGGGCTACCAGGCCGCCCATCGGTTCGAGTTTGCTCATCGGATCCTCCCCGGCTCGACCACGAAGGTGCGGCCGTGCACCGGCACTTCCTCTTCCCGAGCCGTCGTTATGAAAGTCTGGGCCGGTGGCAGCATGCCGGCCAATGCATTGGCTCGCTCCATATCCAACTCGGAGAAAACGTCGTCAAGGAGCAGCAAGGCCGTTTCCCCGGTGGCCTCACTGATGGCCGCATGCGAAGCCAGGCGCAGGCTCAGGGCCAGCGTTCGCTGCTCCCCTTGGCTGGCCCGGGTCCTGGCGTCGCGGCCCGCCACCGTGAACCAGGGTTCGTCTCGATGGGGTCCCATGGTCGTCACCCTCCGTTCGGTATCCGCCCGACGGCTGCCTTCCAGGGCTTCGGCCAGCCGGACCGCCGTATGCTCCGCTGGTTGTCCCTCCAACGAGCCTCCCCACTTCGAGGCATAGAGCATCTCAACAGGCGTCCCCGCCCCCGAAAGGCGGGCATAGGTTTCCGCAACACGTTCCCGCAGGGCAGCGGCTGCGCCGGCGCGACGCACCATCATTTTGCCGGCTGCCTGTGACAGCCGTTGATCCCAGACGGCCAGCGTGGGCCGATCCACGTCCCAGCCCGACTGCCGCAGCAGTGAGTTTCGCTGACGCAACGCCCGATCGTATTCCTGCTGGTCGAGGTAGGCCCCCGGCCAGAGCTGCACCGCGACCGCATCGAGGAAGTCCCGTCTGTAGGCCGGGCCCCTCTTGACGATGTCGAGGTCATCGGGAAGGAACATGACCGCCCGCACATGACCCAGGAGATCTGTCGAACGAGCCGGACGCTGGCCGTTCACCCGGACACGCCGCCGGCCGCTGCGCGGGAGCTCGAGTTCGATGAGTGAGGTGCTTTCCGCATGTCGCACCTCACCCCGAACTACCGCTGCTTCAGACTCGTCGTTGATCAAGGCTTCGTCGGGTGCCCCCCGGAACGAACGGAGGGCGCTGAGATACGCAGCACCCTCGAGGAGGTTGGTTTTCCCCGCACCATTTGCCCCAACCAGCACGTTGATGGAGGGATCGGGTTCGATCCGAAGTTCACGGTACGAGCGGAAATCCCTGAGCTCGAGCCAGGAGAACTCCATTCAGATGCGAACGGGCATCAACAGATAGGTGAACCGATCATCATCAACGCCGCGGATCACGCTTGGCTTGAGTCCATCGGTGACCTCGATCTGCACCTTGTCCGAATCGATAGCCGCTACCCCGTCCGTCAGGTAACGCGGGTTGAACGCAATGGTCACGTCCTCAGCTTCGCCCTGATACTCGCCGGGGATGTGTTCCGTTTCGCCTCCAACGTCCTGGCGGGTGACCGTGACCTCGACGCCACCTTCCATCAACCGGAGCCGCACCGGAATGTGATCCTCGGCCACAAGGGACGCCCTTCCGAGCGCTTCGAGCAACCCTTCCTTGGTAACAACCACGCGATTGGGGTAGGACTCGGGAAGGAGCTGCCGGTAGTTGGGGAAGGTTCCCTCGATGAGGCGCAAGGTCAGCGACCCGCGCGAGGAGCCGAAGACGGCCTCTCGCTGCTGGATCGAGAACTGCATCTTGGCGGCGCCGACCGTCCGGCTCATTTCCCGCAGCCCGCGAGCGGGCACGAGTCCCGAATCTTTCAAAGCAACGCCGGGCAGCTTGCGAACAGCCAGACCGATACGAGTCGGTCGCGACCAGGCGGACGCCCTCGTCGTCTTTCTCAAAGAGAACCCCGGTCAAGATGGGTCGGGCTGAGTCAATCGAAGCTCCCACGGTGGCCTGGGCAATGGCGGCAATCAACTCGTCGCCATCGGCGTCAACCGCTCCTGTGAAGTCCACCTCACCGAGATGGGGGAATTCGTCCACCGGCAGCTCCCGCAGGCTGAAGCGCGGTCCCGCTCCCATGATCTCGACCTCGCCGTCGCTCGAGGAAAGCGTGACTGCTCCGATCGGCATCTTCTTGATGGCCTCCGTAGCCAAACGGGCAGGGATCACGATGGAACCTTCCTCCAGGACTTCCACTTCTGTGGTGGTCCTGACGGTCATCTCCAGGTCGGTCCCGGTGACTTTGAGGTTGTTGCCCTGTACCTCGCACAAGACGCCTTGCAGGATGGCCTGGGCAGGACGTACCCCGACTCCTCGATTGGCTCTCGAGAACACATCGGCCAGGTCGTCTCTTTCAGCTCGAATCCGCAAGTTGTCCCATCCCTTCTGCTTCTATGTTTTTGTAACTAAACGGTAGTAGTTGTAGTAGGCCCTGTGGATTGGGGAGAACTCACCAAAAGGGCTGGTCACCTTACCTGCGGTCCGTCCACACCCCATGGGGACAGGTGTCGGCGTTATCCACCGCACCCGCGACAAGACCGCAGCTTCGTGTGGACAAGATCACGTTCTCCTCAGCTGTTGGGAGAGAGCGGTGACTCGCTCAAAGACCTGGTGATCGGTGAGCAAGAGTCGCTTCACTTTGTCGATGGCGTGCATGACGGTGGTGTGGTCCCGGCCGCCAAACAGGGCCCCGATCTTCGGGAGAGACAGATCGGTTTGTTCGCGACACACGTACATCGCAACCTGGCGAGACAGGACAAGGGGCTGACGCCGGCTCGGGCTCCGGAGATCGTCTGGAGAGAATCCGAAGGCAGCAGCAGTGGCGTTGATGATGTCTTCGGCCGTGACGGGTCGTTGTGATGCGGCCGGCACCAGATCCTGCAGTACATCCTTGGCCATCTCGAGGGAAATGGTCTGATTGGTGAGGGCCGCATAAGCAGTGACGCGGGTCAGAGCGCCTTCGAGTTCCCGGATGTTGTCCTGGACATGCTCACCGATGAAATGAAGAACGTCGGCCCCAACCGGCTTGGGAGCAAACTCCGCGTTCTTGCGAAGGATCGCAATACGGGTCTCCACGTCGGGTGGTTGGATATCGGTCAGGAGGCCCCACTCGAACCGGCTCCGCAGACGGTCTTCGAGGGTCGCGAGGTGTTTGGGATGCCGGTCGGAGCTGATGACCATTTGCTTGCCGGCCTCGTACAGGTCGTTGAAGGTGTGGAAGAACTCCTCGAGGATCTGTTCCTTCCGCTCAAAGAACTGCACGTCGTCGAGGAGCAATACATCGGTCGTGCGATATCGGGCTTTGAACTCATCCATGCGTTTCTTGCGGATCCCGTCGATGAATTCATTGAAGAAGTTCTCTGAAGATACGTAGCGAACAACGGCGGCCGGCCGCAGCTCGAGAGCATGGTGCCCGACGGCGTGGAGGAGATGGGTCTTCCCCAGCCCGGCGCCGCCGTAGATGAAGAGGGGGTTGTAATGCCCGCCGGGTTGTTCGGCGACGGCCATCGCGGCTGCATGAGCGAACCGGTTTGATTGTCCTACGACGAAATTTTCGAAGGTGTATTTGGCCTGGAGGCGCCGCTCTGCCGGCGCCAATTCGGGCGGGCGGCTGTTGGCACTGACCGGCGGCCCTTCCTCCTCGTCCTCGAAGTTGGTATCCCTCATCGCCAGGTCGGTGAGATCGATATCGAAGATCAGTTCGCTCCCGGGCCCGAACGTTGCCAGTGCGGCCTCCTCGAGAACGGCCAAGTGCTTCTCACGGACCCACCGCAGATGGAATTCGCTTGGTGCGGTGATGCTGACCGAACCATCGTTCGGTCGTACTCCAAGTGGAGCCAGCCAGGTTTGCCAGTTGACGGGACTCACACGGGATTGCACCGCGTTTCTGAAGTAGTCCACTTCCCCCGTCAGCGACTGAGGTTCCGCCACGTGTCCCCTCCCGAGTCACTACGTCTGCTTACAACATCTCTATCCACAGACCTGTCCACAATATGTGGAGAAACCAGCCTGCACGTCGGTCCCTCAGGCGAAGCGGCCACAGCCGGATGTATTCCATCCGGGGGAAGTGGGGCCACTCCACGGGTGCCAACGGTGAGCGAGTATATGACGTGACCGGGTGACCCACAAAAACGCGAAATCGGCTCTTCCCAGACTTTTCCGACGCTATGACGGATTAAGTTTGCCCAGCTTGGGACTCCTTTTCGCCGGATTGGAACAACCCTCGAACCCCCCCTTACCCCCACGAATCAGGGCAAGACTGCTTTTCGCGCACTAGGAAAAGTCTTCGCGGGGTCCTCCCCGGGTGGTCGTTCCGTCACGACCCGTAGCCCTGACCGGCCGGTCGCCCGGCGTCCACGCCTTTGACAAGTGACCAGCCCGCAGTAACCTTTTCGTTTGCCTCTTCTTTCGAAACCGGGGTCTCGATGAAACGTACCTACCAACCCAACGTTCGGCGACGCAAGAGAAAGCATGGCTTTCGTTCCCGGATGCGTACACGTTCCGGACGGGCGATCCTGAAGCGCAGGCGTGCCAAAGGTCGTCAGCGTATCTCCGCCTAGCGGCCGGCCGTACGCTCCTCTTCGTGGTCGTGTCGCCTTCCAGCGGGTCTTTCGTAGAGGAAGACGTCTTCGTAGGGGCGGTGTGGTCGTTATCGTGGCATCGGGCGATCCGGGTCCTCCGCGCGTTGGCGTGGTGGCCGGGAAGAAGAGAATAGGCGGCGCCGTGCAACGCAACCGTGCGAAACGCCGCCTCAGGGAAGCGCTTGTGGGGATACCCCTGCGAGACGGCCATGACTATGTGGTCATTGCTTCAGAAACGGTGCTGACCGCACCGTTTGGCGAAGTTGTGCGATGGTTGCAAGGGGCGGTTGGTGAGGAGACACCAGGTGGATGATCTCGAAGCAAGAAGAACCGGGCCGGCGGCCTGGTTGGGGCGCGCCGCTATTCGCACCTACCAGAAAGCCTTTTCGCCCTCCATGGGCAAGAACTGCCGTTACTCCCCTACCTGTTCCAGCTATTCCTACGAGGCCATTGGCCGTTTCGGGCTGATGCGGGGAACGTGGATGGGAATGAAACGAATCGGCCGGTGCCATCCGCTCGCTGAGGGCGGATACGACCCGGTACCCGCCACCTCTAGGAAAGACCGCTAATGCTCGACACACTGGCCAGGATCATCGCCGTTCCGATGACGTTCTTCTACGAAATCATCCCAAACTACGGGCTTTCCATAATTTTCCTGACGCTCGTGGTCAATGTGCTGATGTTCCCCTTGACCCTCAAACAGACGCGTTCGACGAGGGCCATGACCGAAATCCAGCCGGAAGTCAAGAAACTCCAGAAGAAATACAAGGACGAGCAGGAGACGCTCCAGAAAGAGATGATGGCGCTCTACAAGGAAAAGGGCGTCAACCCGGCCGGCTGCCTCTTCCCGATGCTGATCCAAATGCCTATCTGGTTCGGGCTATTCCGGTTGCTCAGAAACCCGCTCAATGTGTCCACCGACGGTGTTGAGCAGATTCCCTTCGTTCCGGCGGATTCCGCTCTCTACCAGGCACTGAGTACGGCGCCGCAGAGGTTCCTCGGCATGGACCTCAGCAAGGCGCCAAGCGAGATCGTCGGTGCCGACACGGGCTTCGACCTCGGCACGGCCCTCCCCTATTTCGCGGCCGTGCTCGTCGTCCTGGGCACCGCGTACTTCCAGCAATGGCAGACGACGCGCGGGCAGAAACAGGACAGCGACCAGGCTCGGCAGATGCAAATGATCACGAAGATCATGCCCCTGATGTTCGGCTTCTTTGCGTACACCTTCCCGGCAGGGTTGAACGTCTACTTCATCACGGCCAACTTCTTCCGGATCGGCCAACAGGCGTTGATCTTCAAGATGGATGGCCGTCCAACACCGGCCCCCCGGGAACCGGAACCCGATCCCGTAGAAACACCGCCTAAGCCGGTCTCGCAGCCGGTGTCAGCCAAGAAGCGCAAACGGCGCAGGAGGAAGTGACCGTGGAGTGGGTAGAAGTCAAAGGACCTTCCGTTGAGGTAGCCGTTGAGGCCGCGTTGGCTGAGTTGGGCATCGAATCCCGTGATGATGTAGACGTCGAGGTGCTCCAGGAGCCCGAAAAAGGCTTTCTGGGCATTGGCCGTACCGACGCCGTCGTCCGTGTGAAACCCCGTCCGAAGAAGCGGCGCCGCACCCGTTCTGCCAAGGGTAAGGGCGACGGCACCCGGGAAGAGCGTTCCCAAGCAGGCAGCTCCAGGCAAAGAGGCGATCAGCGATCAGCTTCTGGCCAAGGTCGAGACCGGGTGGGCCGTTCCGGGCAGGGGCGCGATCAACAAAAGAAGTCCGGCCAGGCCCAACAAGCGGGGTCCTCTCGTCGGTCGAACCCGTCGGGCAAGCAACGAACTCCAGCAAGTTCCGCCAAGGCCGGCGACGGCAAAACATCTGATACACAACCAAAGGAGAAAAGCGTGAGCCGAGAAGAGCAGGCCAGCGTCGTGGGCGAATTCCTCGAGGGTCTGCTCGGAGCGTTCGGCCTCGAGGGAACCGTTGAGACACGAGTTGACGACGATATCATCTACGCGGATGTGCTCGGGAGCGAAACCGAGGCGCTGGTGGGGTCGCGAGGCGTGATTCTGCAGTCCATTCACGAGTTGGCCAAGACGGTTGTGCAGCGAAAGACCCAGGAATCTGCCCGAATCAGACTCGATATTGCCGGATATGCAGAGCGTCGGCGCGAAGCGCTGAAGATCTATGCCCAGCGCTTGGGCCAACAGGTCCTAGACGAGGGCGGTGAAGTCATGGTCGAACCCATGAATGCTGCGGAGCGCAAGGTCATTCACGACACCATTGGCGAGATGGAAGGCCTCCGGACCTATTCGGAAGGCGAAGAGCCACGGCGCTCGGTCGTCATTGCGGCCGACGAGTAAGTAGGGGCATCCCTCGAGTTTCACGTGAAACATGCTGAGGAGGGCCGTGAGGCTGTCGGGCGGATCCTCGGCTGGCTGAAATGGCCGGAACCCCTGGCCTCAGCGCAGTGGACGCAACTCGAATCATTCGTGACGTGGTTGAACGACGAGGCCGTGCGAGCCGGGGGCATCGGACCGCACGAGTCTGAGCGGATCTGGACCCGCCATATCGCCGACTCCCTCAGTTTTGCCGTCGGATGGCCGGATGGTCCTCCTAGCCAGGTGCTCGACGTTGGTGCGGGCGTTGGCCTCCCTGGTATTCCCCTGGCGATTCTCTGGCCACAGACCCAGATCATCCTCTTGGATCGGTCGGACCGCCGACTCGATCTGGCCCGGCGGGCCGTACGGCGACTGGGCCTCGAGAATGTCGATGTGCAGCGGGGCGACGCCCTCGAGGAGCCTTCGGGGTGGGAAAGCGCCGTATTCAGGGCTGTTTTCCCACCCGCCCGGGCGCGGGACGTTGCCGATGCGTTGTGTCGTCCGGAGGGCAGAGCCGTGGTGGGCATCCGCGGCCGGCGGTCGGTTCTCTCGGTGGCCGGACCTTCGGCCTCGGGACGATCGCTGCGGATTGTTGAGGTTCCGGCAACGGTCCTTGACGGCGCCGTCTCACTTCTTATCATGGAGCCCAGTGAACACTGAACACGACTTCACCGTTGTCGCTATCACCAACCAGAAGGGTGGCGTGGGGAAGTCAACCACCGCGATCAATCTGGCTGCCGCCCTGTCCTATCAGGGCGAGCGGGTCCTCGTGGTCGATCTCGATCCCCAGGGAAACAGCACCTCCGGTCTCGGCATCGACCGATCTGCCATAACCTCTTCAATTTACGACGTCATCATTCGGAACGCTCCCCTGGTGGATGTTATCGAACCAACGAGCGTCCGTGATCTCTTTGTTGTTCCGGCTACGATCGACCTGGCAGGCTCGGAAATCGAACTGGTTTCGATGTTCTCCCGCGAAATTGCGCCTACGGGAAGCCTTTTCCCATATTGAGAAGGACTTCGATTTCGTTCTGATCGATTGCCCACCATCCCTGGGCCTCTTGACGATCAATGCCCTGGCCGCCTCGAGCGAAGTTTTGATCCCGATTCAGTGCGAGTACTACGCCCTCGAGGGACTCAGCCAATTGATGAAGAATATTGAACTCGTTTCCGGCAACCTCAATCGTGATCTCAAGATCGGCGGGGTCGTTCTGACTATGTTCGATGGTCGCACGAACCTCTCGAGAGATGTGGTGGCGCAAGTCAGGAACTTCTTTGGCGATGTGGCGTTCAAGACCGTCATTCCCCGATCGGTGCGTTTGTCCGAGGCGCCATCCTATGGAGAACCCATCGAGGCATTTGATCCAATGAGTAGGGGCGGCGATCGTGTATCGGGAACTGGGACGAGAGTTTCGCAGGCGACACGGTCGCGACTAGGAGGCATCTACCCATGGCAACGCGTAGGAGTGGACTTGGACGAGGACTCGAGGCGCTCATCCCGAAAGGCGAGGAGAACCACCTCGGCTTTGCGGTTATTCCGATCGACCGTGTCTCGGCAAACCCCCATCAGCCCCGGTCCATGTTCGACGAAGAGGCCCTCGCTTCATTGGCTGCGTCGATCGTAGAGGTCGGGGTTTTGCAGCCCATCATCGTTCGCGAAGCGGAAGAGGGTTCATACACGCTGGTTGCCGGCGAACGACGGTGGAGAGCTGCCAGGAAGGTCGGTCTCACGGAAATCCCTGCCATTATCAGGGAGAGCGACGATCGGTCGCTTCTTACCGAGGCTCTGGTGGAAAACCTCCAGCGGGAGGATCTCAGCGCTCTCGAGGAAGCCACTGCCTACCAGGAGTTGTTAGAAGATTTCGGGCTTACCCACGAAGAGGTGGGCAACCGGGTTGGGAAGAGTCGGTCGGCGATCACCAACTCTCTCCGTCTCCTGCAACTTCCGGCTGCCATCCAGGGGAAGCTGGAACGGGGTGAGCTGTCGGCGGGACATGCACGGGCGTTGCTTGGTCTCGAGGACCGTAAATTTGCAGAGCACATCGCCGATCGGGCAGTCGAAGAAGGTTGGTCTGTACGTCAAGTAGAGGATGCGGTCCGATCGCGCAACCAGGCAGTGTCCGAGGATCACAGCGGCCGGCGGGCGACCCCGGCGCGGCCGGCCGCCATCGTCGAGCTCGAGCAGCGACTTCGCAACCAGTTGTCGACCAGGGTGAAGATCAAGTACGCCAACGATCGCGGCAAGCTGGTCATCGATTTCAGCTCCCTCGACGATCTCGAGCGGATCTATCGGCAGTTCTTTTCGGCCTAATGGCTCAGGGAGCATTACGTCACGTGACGTAATAGTGAAAGCCTAGAGGAGGCCCGATAGTCCAGAACCGTGGGGGGGAGGGTTGTCGACGTCGGTCTGGGCGGAAGAGAAGAACCCGCTGATCGCCTCAGCCACGACCTTGCCCGCTGCCTCGTTCATTGTGTCGGTCGCCACCACGACGGCCGGCGCTCTCGTCTCCTTGAGGATCGGGTGGGCGCGGCCTTCGACGGGCAGACCGAGCCGTTCGGAGATGGCCGCAGCCAGCATGGCCCCCGCCTCACTCCTGCTCATCGGTGAGGCGAAGAAGAATACGGACGCCGGTTCGGCATAGGGAAGCTGAAACGAGACAATGAGCGACGCGCCGAGGCGGTTCGCGCGACGCGCTCGAATCCGCTCGGGGAGCGTGGTGTCGCTGCTTCGTGACAGGAGCGGGATTGCTCCCAGTTGCTGCAAAATCGAGGCGGTTGCGCTGGCCGCCGACCAGGTCCGGTCGGCCTCGTCTGTGTCACGGCAGGCTGGATCGAGGAAGATGTGGGCCCCGACTACCGAGTGGGGAAGTTCGCGGAGCCACTCGCGCTCGCGGATAGCCTCGCGACCCGTCTTCTGCGTGGCTCTTGCCACGAGGCGAAGCTCGGCGAGCGTGCGGGGTCCTGCGATGCCGTCTTCTGCCATTCGCCGGTTCTGCTGGAAGTCGACCAGGGCCCGCAACGTATTGGAACCGAGTATCCCGTCGATCTTGCCGGCATCAAACCCGAGTGAGTTGAGCCTGCGTTGAAGTTCGGCGACATCATCACCGCGCAGCATCGGACGGCGGAGGTAGAGCAAACGGTCACCCAGGCGAAACCCGGCCTCGTAGATCGCTCTCCAGGTCTCCGACCCGACGATTCCATCAGCGGGAAGGCCGCGACGGCGCTGGAAACCAACAACCGCAGAAAGGGTGGCTTGGCCGTACTCGCTGCGCGGGTCCGCGCTGCACGGGTAGCCGAGTGCGCTGAGCCGGTCCTGGATATCCCGCACCGCAGTCCCCGCGTCTCCCAAACGGTAGAGCCTCATGTCTCTATCGTCGCAGGTTTGGTTGATACGCGGATAGATGGGCGAAGATCGGATGGTGCTCAGGACGGTTCAGCACCCGGCCAGGGAAAGGCGACCCGAGAAGCCGCGACGGGCGCGGCGACGTCCCAGCGCTCGTCGGAGCAGATACGACGGCTCAGTTCAGAAACTGGGCGAGTTCCGACACCATCATGTGCTTGGGTCGGGCTCCCACGATGCGTTTCTTTTCGACGCCCTGTTGGAAAACGATCATGGTTGGGATCGACATCACGTCGTAATTGGCCGCAACGGCAGGATTTTCGTCGACATTCAGTTTGGCGATGGTGATCTGATCCGGATATTCCTTGCCTATTTCTTCCAGGACAGGGGCAACCATCCTGCACGGCCCGCACCATTCAGCCCAGAAATCGACCAGTACGGCCTTATCCCCGGCGACGGACTCCTCAAAGTTCGCGTCGGTAACCGTCATAGCGTTTTCACCCATCAAAATTCTCCCTTTGCTCATGAGTACCCAGAAACAGCAAACGACGCGGGTTCATTCCTGGTCGAGCCAGCGTTCCACGTCGATGGCCGCCTGGCATCCGGTCCCGGCGGCCGTAACCGCTTGTCGGTAGATCGAATCTGCAACGTCGCCTGCCGCAAATACCCCTTCGACTGATGTGGCCGTGGAACCGTCGCCCCGCAGGGCCAGATAGCCCACCGCGTCCATGGCGAGTTGTCCCTGGAAGATCTCGGTGTTGGGGGTGTGGCCGATGGCAACGAAGACACCCTCAGTGGGGAAATCGGTGATCTCGTTGGTCTTCAGGTTGCGGAGGGTGAGCCCGGAGATTTCATCATCTCCGAGCATCGCCTCGACGACGGTATCCCAAATCACTTCGATCTTGGGATGTTCGAGAGCCCGCTTGGCCATGATGGCCGAGGCGCGAAATTCATCCCGGCGGTGGATGATCGTCACCTTCGAAGCGAACTTGGTGAGAAACATCGCCTCTTCCATGGCCGAGTCGCCCCCACCCACGACGGCGATCTGCCGGTCGCGGAAGAAGAAACCATCGCACGTTGCACAGGCCGAAACTCCGCGACCACGCAGCCGTTCTTCTCCGGGAACATCAAGCCACCGGGCGGACGCCCCCGTTGAGATGATGACCGACTCTGCGAGGTGTTCATCACCGCCGACCCACACCTTGAACGGACGCGAGCTGAAATCGACCTTGCTGACGTCGGCGGTTTGGATCCGGGTTTCAAACCGTTGCGCCTGTTTGCGCATGTGATCCATCAGATCGGGTCCGAGGATCCCATCGGGGAAACCCGGATAATTCTCGACTTCGGTCGTCAGCATCAGCTGTCCACCGGCCTGGCTTCCTTCGAACAGCAGGGGGTCGAGGTCGGCCCGGGCGGCGTAGATGGCCGCGGTCAACCCGGCCGGCCCGGAGCCGATAATGATTACTTTTTCAGCCATTGTCTTCTTTCGGTTGGCGCTTGCGTATCGCCCACATGAACGCACCGCCGACCACAAAAAGTCCCCCGAACAGGGCGTAGGCGCCGAGCACGCCGAGCGGAACCGCTACGGCTTGAAATACGGCGCGAATCAGAAATACGACGGCAATGGCGCCGAGCGTGGCGGCGATGATCCCCAGGGCCGTGAGCTTGACGGCCCGATCGAGGCGATCGATTGTCAGTGACCGCACCTTGAGCGCGGTGTTTTCGAGCAAATCAGCAAAGCGCGTGGCAAGTTCGTCCATGGATTGCAGGTTAGCTTGATCTCTGGACGGATTTTCGGCCGATCACTTGAATTGGTCGATCAAGCTGCAATCCGTAGTGGAGTACACCGCAACGAGGTCAGCGATTCGATAGATCTCAACAGGGTCACCGTCGACGATCGCTCGCCCAATGGCCGTGACACTGCCATCGGCTATGGCTACGTCGGAGCAGACGAGAGCCGGTTCGAGGCTGAGCGAGCGGAGGTTGTCAGCGGAGTAGTCATCCTCCGTTGCGGTTGGCTCCGACTGCTTCAGTTGTGTGGCGATATCTGCCAGATCGGTTCGGGAAATAGAGCCAAACTCTTGGATAGTGGAAACGCCTGGTGCTGCCAAAGCCATGGTTGTGGTCGTCATCTCGGCACCGTCATCGCTGAGAGCCCCGGAGATCTCAGCCATCTCTTCGGTGTTGCTGTTTTCTGCGCTACCACTGGTCGCGGCGGAGGTTGTTTCGGAGGAAGACCCGGCGTCGTTCGAGCCGCTGACGAGAACCGAACCAACCCCGACGACGACCAGGAGGGCCGCAGCGGCGGTCATCACCGGCATCAAACGTTGGAACCACGGCGCTTTTGGCTGAAGGCGCGACGTTGGGGCGGCCGGGCCAACGTGCTGTGCAACGGCTCTGTGTACCGAAGCTCGCTCGAGATCGGTCATGTTCACCGTCGGGGCCGACCGAAGGAGAACGAGCGCCTCCCGTTGGAGTTGCAGATCCTTGCGGCAATCCTGGCAAGACTCGAGTTGGGCCTCCGCGGCTTGTTGTTGTGCGGGTCCCAGGTCGCCCTCGGCGATAGCGGCGATCACATCGAAGTCGTGCTCATGCATCATGTTCACCTCTTTGATGAACCGAGGGACCCGAAAAGTTCCTGAGATGTTCAGCGAGAAGTCGCCTGCCGCGAAAGACCCGCGACTTCACCGTTCCGATGGGCACATCGAGTGCTTCCGCTATCGCCTGGAGAGGGAGGCCTTCGAGGTCGCTCAACACCACGGCCACGCGAAACTCTGGGGCCAGCGTCGCGAGGGCATGTTCGAGGTCGGGTCGTAGTTCGACCGATCCGAGGAGGTCCTGGGAACGAGCATCGGCCGGATCGCTGGTTTCCGGGAGAGGCTGGGCCTGGTGGCGTTTGCTGCGACGAAGTTGGTCGTAACACGTGTTGACCGCAATCCGGTACAACCAGGTGCTGAAAGCCGAAGCACCCGAAAACTGCTGAGCCTTCCGGTACACGGTGATGAAGGTCTCTTGAACAGCATCCAGGGCGGCGTCCCGATGGGTGAGGATGCGGAGGCAGATGGCAAAGACCCGGTCTTCGTGGGCCCGCATGAGCGAATCGAAAGCTCGTTGATCGCCCGCGAGGAACGCCGCAACCAGTTCTGCATCTTCGACGGCCCGAAAACTCATGGAAGGAAGCGTACTTCCGCAACCGATGCGTAGAAGCCGTCCTCCTGGGTGGGGAGATCGGTGAACCAGAGCAGCCAATAACCGTTCTCCCGCTCCGGGATCTGTGCACTCAGACGCTCTCCCGACACGGTGCCGCTGGCCAGACGTTCCCATCCTTCGATACCGTTGGCCGGTAACTCGGCGGCCCACATCAGGGTGTAGGCGGTTGCGTTGCTGACGCCGGTCGCCAGGAACTGGTTTGGTCGACCGGTCAGTTCGAACACGATGCCGACCCCCCTCTTGAGGCGGGGAAGGGGGTCGAAGTACCGCTCGGTTCGCCAGCTGGTGGCGGGATCACCGTCGATCACCAGCGGAACGTTCTCGTCGTGCTCGCTACCGTCGCCTTCCGGGTCGTAGGAGAAGGCCCGTACGGTCAGGGCCGGGCTGCCGTCAACGACGGAGACGGAGGTCGAGGTCGTGGCCAGCGTGAGGGTGGTTGTGCTGGCAGCAGGCGTATCCGGGAACAGAATCGGCGAGCCGGGCCCGGAGGGAAGGACCAGGCCAATGGCCACGATCCCGACGGCTAGGAAGGAGAGGAGGGTGGCCGGGGCCAACCACCGCCACGACCACTTTGGCTCGGGCGGCTTCGTCGGTGGATTCTGCGTCGTGGCGTGGAGTACCTGAGCGAGACCGGCGGCATCGAGGTTCCCCACGCGGGCAGCCTGCAGGGCCTCGTCGACCGTCGCCGGAATCCCATCGACCACCTGGGAAGGTGTCGCCGTTCCAACCGGGCGACCGGTTATGCAGGTCTCGAGGGTCTCTGCCAGGGCGCGTGTGTCTTCGGCAACGGACGCTCCGGAGTGAGGGCGGCCAAACGAACCGAGTTTGGCCGGGTGTGACCCGGAGTAGTAGATCGCTCGCGCACTTATCGCCCCGTGAATCCCACCGGCCTGATGGAAAGCCGCGAGTCCGTCGGCCAGCCCGGCGGCGTTGGGGAGGAATTCTGCTGCGGGGATCGTCTCTCCGGCGGCGAGGCGGTCGGCCATGGAGACACCACCTGCCCACTCGGTGACCGAATAGGCGCCTTCTTCGATCAGACCGGCTGCGTAGACGGAGACGAGGTGCACGTGCGTTGGGGCTGCCCCGGAGCGCGTATCGTCGACGAAGGCCTGCCTTCGATCGATTGAGGTTTCCGGGCCGAGCACCCGGATGAGTACCGGTCGGTCAAGGGCCGTATCCGTGGCAAGCCATTCCTCAACGTCGTGATCGCGGCCCAGCCGGACTTCTAGGCTGAAGCGGTCTGGAAGCGGTGGGGGCACGTGGATCTCCGGGGGAGTGATGTCGTCTTCACATTAAAGGCGCCCCTCCCCAAGGCGATAGGCGAAACCGAGCAGCCCCGGACCTGTGTGGGTCCCAACGACGGGACCTACTCCAGCGACGAGATGGGTCGGGATAACGGCAGACAGCTGTTGGCGGAACTCTTCCACCCCGGCCGGGTCGCTGGTCAAAATCGCGACTTCCGCGAATTGCGGACCCAATGCGGCGGCTTGCTCGATGAGGGCGGCAACCGCGCGCGACCGTGTTCTAACCCGGCCGAGTGCCGCAACCACCCCGTTCTCCATGGTGATGAGAGGTTTGATATTGAGCAACCCTCCCAGGAAGGCCTGAGCCGACCCGATTCGCCCTCCCCGCTGGAGGTAGTCGAGGGTGTCGACGGCTGCAACAAAATTTGTTCCAAGGCGAGCTGCATTGGCTGCCGCGGCCACCTTTTCGAGGTTGTCGCCCTGAGCAGCTGCCCGGGCCGCTTCCAGTACTTGGAATCCCAGAGCCATCGATACATTGCGCGAGTCCACCACGTGCACCGGGACCGAGGTGGTCTGCTCGGCAGCGATCACTGCCGCCTGGTAGGTGCCGCTGAGGTCCGAGCTCAGACAAATAGTGACGATGCCGGTTGCCCCTTCCGCCGCCAGACTTTCGTATCGGTCCCGAAAGTTGCCCGCGCTCGGGCCGGATGTCTCCGGGAGATCGATGGACGAAGCCAGCTGCTCCCAGAATTGAGCCTGCCCGAGTTGCGTTCGGTCCTCGAACTCGAGGTCGCCGAACCTGATCTTCAAAGGAACGATCTCAATGCGGTGCAGTGTTGCCAGTTCCTCAGGCAGGTCACATGACGAATCGGTCACCACTCGGATCATCCGTTGCTCCATTCGCTGCAGTCGATACGTTACCGACGCGAGTAACGGTAAACGGTGAGTTGGTCGAGCATCTTCTCGAATCCCTCCGAGAGGTACAAGCCGGCTGCCGAATCGTTGTCAGGTTGGGTGTTGAGCATCATCGAACGGGCCCTGCGACGTTTGGCCCATTGGTTGGCGGCCCGGACCAACGATCGACCGATACCTTGGCGGGCGAAGTCTGGATGGACGGCCACCCTCTGGAGATAGCCGGCGATTGAGCCTGCTCCGACGATGGCGAAGCCGGTCGGGCGGCCTTCCTCGAGAGCGAGGAGGAAGCTCGAGTGGGGGGTGGCTCCCAACGCCTCTGCCAGACCATCTTGATCGAGTCTCCAGAGAG
>CAVRAP010000007.1:0-79607 GCA_963718995.1 uncultured Actinomycetota bacterium | reverse complement strand
GGGGGTAACCGCCGTGATCGGCTCCAATGGCGATCCGCCTCGGCCCCCCCGCGGATTCCGACGCCGGTTCCGTCACTGGTGGAGAAGGAAGCTTTTGGCCGGTGCGGGTCAGGACCCCATCAACCACCCGCTCAACGGCTTTTCGGATCTCTTCCTGGGACGGCATGTTGGTTCGGGCTCTCCTGCTCTCCCAGCATCCTAGGAGTCTGCCGACAACAGGACCTATCCTGGGGAGATGGAAGATCCCGCTTTCGTCTGGCAGCAACTCGCTCGGGAGGGCCGCCCCATGAAACCACCCTCAGAGGAGCCTGCGCGTAGGCCGCAAGGCCCCGCCCCTTCTATCCGCTGGGTGACGCTTCACGAAGCAGAAGAGGCCACCGGGGTGCCTGCCTCAACCGTACGCAATTGGGCCCGCAAAGACCGGATTCCAACTCGTTTTGAACTCGAACCGGAGGGTCAAGTGCGCCTGGTCGGTCTCGACGAGGTCGTTGCAAGAGCCCGCCATCTGGGACGCCTCCGCCCCCCGCCGGCCGCCCGGACTTCGCCTGCTCCACCCAGGCCTTCCCCGACCTCGAGCGAACCGGCCTCGGACGTGCCCGACGGCTCAGTGCTCGTCCCCATCGACGCCTGGAACCGGATGATCAACCAGCTCGGCAACCTCCATGAGGCCGGCCAGCAACTTGCCGAGGCTCGGGAGCGGGCCGCCCGCGCCGAGACCGAAGCGGTATTCCTCCGCGAACGACTGAGCGAGCTGCGAATCCAGGCAGACGAGCGGACCGAAGCCGTGGTCGCCCCCGAGCCATCTCCGGCTCCTACCCCCGTGCCCGAGGCGCCCCGGCTGGTGTCTGATCCACAGAGCCCGACTACGCCCGACGCTTCCGACGACCTCGACCCCGCCTGGTTGTATCTCTATCGCCGCTGGGAGAACCGGAAACGCCGGAACCGCTGATAGAGAGGTCGACTCAGCGTCGCCGGGCCCTCGGTCATGTTGAACAGAGGGGGCTCGGTTCGATCACGAGGTGTTCCCCTGTCCATCAAGGCTCGCGAAATAGGTGGGCCAGCTCACGTGCTCTCTGCCTGCGGCCTCGAGATAGTGGCTGGGGTTGTCGGCTTCTCCGTCTCGAATGCCCTGATAGATGCCGGTGATGACCGTGCCCAAGAATTCACCCAGCTCGGCGACCCGATTCTCGCGGTATTCCTCGACGGTCATCGGGGTGTAGGTCAGATCGGTGCCGAAGGCGCTGTTGAGGTAGGCCGCCAGCTGGTACTGGGTGATGGCCTCTCCGTGCAGGTTGTAGGTGTGGCCGTTGTGCTTCTCTTCGGTGAGCAGCCTCGCGTAGGCGTAAGCCAGCTCCGGGCGCGTGGTGTACCCACATCGACCGTCACCGGCGCAGTTGGTGATTCCGCCGGATTTCCTATAGGTCTCGAGGTACTCGACATCAGGCTCGATATAGATTCCGTTGCGGCCGATCGCCCAGGCCAGCCCGCTGCGACGCACGTCTTCTTCGGTTTGCCGATTGCTCTGGACAATCGGCGAGAAGGCCGTGGCTTCTTCCGCCCCCTGGACGCTGGTGTAGACGATCTTCTTCACCCCGGCGCTTCGTGCAGCCTCGATCACGTTGCGGTGCTGCTTGAGGCGGCGTTCCGGAGCGTCCATCCCCGACACCAACAGAACCGCATCAACGGATTGCAGCGACTTCTCCAGAGCGTCCTTTTCGTTGTAGTCACCGGGACGAATCTCGATGCCCAGATGCTTCGCCTTGTCGGGCGTCCGCGCCAACCCGACGATGTTCGCGCTCGGGATCAGAGCGAGCACCGCCTCGACGACTTGCGTTCCCAACTGACCGTTTGCGGCGGTGATGGCTACCTTCATGTGCTCCTCCTTGTGGCCCGGGCGGGTACGTTCACGTGTCTGGACCGTCCGCCGCTGACTGCCCCGGTTGATTATTGTCGGGCGGCAATCGACAGGCTCTCAATCACGTCCCGATCGAGATCATGTGATCTCAGCGTGGGCTTGCCCGGGGACTCCTGTCGCCAAGATCAAGCGAATGTGTTGCCTCGGGCTCTCCGACCCTTTGGAAGCCCATCGTCTCGAATAGGCGAGCTGCCTCAGTTTCAAGAGTCCGGACCCGGACTCGATTGAAGGTCGACGCCGCTAGATCCAAATGGGGGCGCCCTGCCGGGCAGGCCGTGCTCTAGGCTCGGCATATGGAGACAGTGGTCGACCGGCTCCGCACGTGGGACGATCCGGCGGTGCGGTATCAGGCCCGGCTCGTGTTGGACGGGCTCGAGCCGGACACCGTCGCGATGCGTACCCGGGCCGACGAGGTGCGCACGAGTCCAGACTGCGGTGCGGTGATCGATGGCAGTTTTGTGGACCCACGCCACGCCTACCGCAAGTGGCAGGGCGCTCACTGGGCACTCGTACAGCTGGCCGAACGGGGGCATCCCGGTGGAGACTCACGCCTCCAGCAGGTCCAGGAACTCGTGTTCGCATGGATCCTTTCTCCGGGGTTTCTGAAGCCAAACTGGACCCGGCAGATCGAGGGACAACCTGATCGAGTGCGGCGTTGCGCCTCGATGGAGGGCAATGTGCTCTGGGCGAGCCTGCAGCTGGGCCTGATGGACGAGCGGTTGCAGGTTCTTGCGGATCGGCTCGGCGAAATGCAATGGCCGGACGGGGGCTGGAATTGTGATGTGCGGCCTCAAGCGCGCCAATCATCCTTCGTCGAGACTGTGCTGGGCCTGCGGGGGCTAGCGGCGTGGGTGCAGGCGACGGGCGACAGGACCGCCACGGACACGCTCGAACGCGGTGTCGAGCTTCTGTTGGGACACCACCTGCTCTATCACCGCAGTGGCGCCCTGCTCGTGCCCAGTTGGGGGCCCCGACCCGACAAGATTGGATTCCCGATCCGTTTCTTCGACGTTCTCCTTGTTCTGGAGCTCATGGCCGACACCGGCCACCTCGAGGACCCGCGCTGCCATCGCGCCCTCGACCTGCTTCTTTCCAAGCGCACCGCGGACGGTGGGTTCCCCATGGAGGTGAGACGGGCCCGGACCGCAAGCGAGATCTGCAGCAACTGCACGTTCGCCCAATGGGGGCCCGGCGGGAAAACCCGGACAAACCCCTGGGTAACCATCCGCACCCTTCGGGTGCTCGGAGTCGCCGGCCGCCAACCGTGATCAAAGGCTCGCGCCGACGAAAGATGCGGCCCGCAACCGGTCGCGTTGGCAGACGGGCTTACGAATCGTGCAGGTCGGCGGGTTCAGGCTCGCCCGGCCGCCGAGTCGAGAATCCTGGCCAGTTCAGCGGGTCGGGTGACCATCGGCCAGTGTCCTGAGTCGATGTCCTCAAAGTCGAGGTGGGCAGCCCGGCTGAGTTCGGGGACATCACCGGCATCGATCCAGGCCCTGGCCTGGTCGGGGCTGTACTCGGGGCACACCAAGAGCACGGGAACCTCGAAGCGTCGGTCGTCGATCAAGCGCACAACACCCCTGGACACACCCTCGGGGACGGGAACGGCCACCGAAACGATCCGATCCCGCTCGACCTCGCCGAGGTCGGCCGCGTCGGGGCCCTCGAAGGGGCCCCAACCCGGGAAGGCCATGACGCCGTCGATAACGGGGAAGAAGTCGGCGTAGGCCTCACCGTCGTCGGAGGGGAAGCCGCCGACCAGCACTACTCGATCGATCGCATCGGGTCGTTGGTCGGCCATTATCCAGGCCAGGGTGCAAGCGGCCGAGTGGCCGACGACCATCGGGCGGTCGGCTGCGTCAACTGCTGCCAGGGTGGCCGCGACCTGGTCGGCCAGGGTTGCGGTTGTCGAAGCATCATCAACACCAGGCAGAGCTACCGGCAGAGCCCGATGCCCCAGTTGCTTAAGTTCAGCATCGACATCCGCCCAGATGGACCGGGGTAGCCACAAACCAGCGATGAGAATGATGTCCATACGTCGACTCTAGAGCCTTTCCAGACGCTCCCTTGGCGCTGTTTGGGTGCCGGCTCGAAACCCGATCAGCCCGTCTGGCGCAGATCTCGTCGTTGGAACAACACAACCGAAACCGCTACCAATAAGACGGTCAGACCGGCGAGGATGGCCCCGTTGCCCCAATCCATCCCGTTCTCAAGCGGGTGGGTGTTGAGGTAGTAGCTGAACGGTGACACCCTTGCCCAACCGGCCAGCGTGTCGTTGAGCGACGCAAAAGAGTTGACCAGATGGAAGACCAGAGCTGCCCCGACCGTCCCAAAGATTGCGACTCTCACCCGGCCGGTGGCGGCGCTCAAAGCCAACGCTAACGTCCCGAAGACCAGGCCGACCAGCGTTGCCAGAAATGAGGTGGCGGCGATGTTTCCCACGTCTATACCCAGCCCACCGAGCACCGACCCCAGCCAGACTCCGAGAAAGGTCGAGACCCCAACGGCGATGGCATACACCACCATGGCCAAGGCCTTTTCTAGTACGACCCGGGAACGCTTGATCGGATTGGCGAGGAGCAGACCCATCGTGCGGTTCTGTTCCTCGCCGGCCAGTCCCCGGGCTCCGATGACGGCGGTAACCACGATGACCGCAATGGGAGCCATCAGCCCGAACGTCTCAGCCTCGTAGAAACCTTCTGCGGTGCTCATGTCACCGCCTGCAGCCCCCACGAAGGCCCAGAGCTCCTCAGGGATCTGTTTGGTGAAGTTCAGGAGTGTCTGGTCCATCAATCCGTAGAGCGGACCCATGAGCACACCCATGAGAAAGAACATGATGTAAGCCGTGACAACTAGCAACCCCTGGTGCTCAGAAGCAGTCTTGATCCAGATCCGGGAAACCCGGGTGGCACCGGCCAACCGGTCGACGATCTTCTGCGTAAGGGGATTGCCCCGCAGACGGTCCAGCAAAGTGACGCCCACGTTTTGGCTTCGCAGGTCGCGACGATTGATGCCGACCGAAGCGATTCCGGCCAGAACCACTATGGCGCCAATCAGCACAGCCAGATCACTCCACTGGATTCCGTTGATCACCGGTTGCCCGTTGTCGAAGTAGTGCCAGGGGAACACTTTGGCAACGTTCTCCCACCCCTCGATGATGGGGAAGATGCCGACCGCCACGAAGCCCAGGGCCATGATCCCGGCCGATACTCCCGACGCCAACCCGCGCTTTCCTGTCCAGGCGCCGATCGCCATAGCCAGGAACCCGTAGAAGATGGCATTGGCGAACAAGTGAAGGGCATAAGCCCCGATCTGCATGCCGCCCATGCGGACATCCAGGATTCCTGCTACCAGGGGTGCCGCGCCCCACAGAGCCAGCGCCCCCAACCCCACCAGCAACACCATCGAAGCCGCTTTGGACACCAGCACGTTGGTGCGGCTCTTGGGGTTACCGAGCAACAGACCGATGGTTCCGTCGCGCTCTTCGCCTGCCACCGAGGCCGAACCCATCGACACGGCCAGGCCCGCCAGCGTCAAAGCACCGTAGAAGCCGTACATAACTCCGACGGCCAAACTGGCCACATCTGCGCCCTCCGGGATACCCATGATCGACAAGAACACCTCGGGAAGTTCCGAATAGGCAGAGATATCGATGTCCTGATAGACCGCCATCACCATCCAAAGCAGCAGACCGAGGCTGAACATGGCGATCGCCATCCCCTTCCAGCGATCCCGGGTGGTTTTCGCAAAGACTGAGGCAAGCATCAGACCACCCCCTCGTCGTCCCGGTAGTAGGTAAGGAAGATCTCTTCGAGGTCGGCCGCTTCAGTGGAGATGTCCAGGACGTGAAATCGTTCGGTGACGACCTTGAGCAAGGTCTCCATCTGACCATCAAAAGACAGCATCGCGTGATGATCCTCCACCTTCACATCCCGTACGCCGGGAAGAGGTTCGAGAACGGCCGCATCGACCGGGCCGTCGAAGTAGATGTTCACCGTGCGAATGGCTTTGGAGCGCAGACTGGACACGGCCTCCAGGGCGATCAGCTTGCCGTGGCGAATGATGCCGACCCGATCGGCGACCCGCTGCACCTCCGACAGGGTATGGCTGGACAGGAACACGGTGGTCCCGTCGGCGGCCACTTCCCTCATCAACCTCTGGAATGCCCTCTGCATCAGTGGATCGAGACCGCTGCTGGGCTCGTCCATGATCAGCACCTTCGGTCGATTCATGAATGCCTGGATCAAACCAACTTTCTGGCGGTTACCCGAGGACAGATCGCCAACTTTTTTCGAGAGATCCGCATCCAGGCGTTCGGTGAGCTCGTCGACGTAACCCCAATCGACGCCACCCCGCAGGTTGGCGAAATACGTGAGCGTGTCCCGCCCGGTGAGATTGGGATAGAGAGCCAGATCACCCGGCACGTAGCCGATGTGCCGACGAATCTCCACGGCAGCATCGTGCGAATCCAATCCGAGAATCGAAGCGGAACCCGAAGTGGGACGAATCTCATCCAGCATCGTGCGGATGGTGGTCGTCTTGCCCGCGCCGTTGGGACCGAGAAACCCGAATATCTCTCCGGCCCGGACGTCGAGGTCCAGATCCACCAGCGCCTCGACATCCCCGTAGTGCTTGGTCAACTTCTCGGCGTGGATAGTGATCTGGTCGGTCATGGTGTTCCTTCTTCCGCTGTGGTGGCGTCGTCGAACGCCTCTTTCATTCGTTCGACCGTCGTTTGCGTAAAGAGTCCGCTGAGAATTTCCAAAGCCGGCGCCATGTAGGAAGCAGCCGCCTTGGGATTGGAGACGGGATCGGTGAGGTCGTAGCCGATGAGACGCTCCAGGTGTTCGTGCAACACCAGCGCACCGAGCGACCACATCGTCATGATCGCCGCCCGTTCCCGGGGGTACCGGGTTGGGGTGAGCATTCCGGTCTCGACACCCGTCTCGGAATATTCGATGGCATCAGCCACGATTTCGTCCACGAGGCTGACCACATGGGGCGATCCGTCCACCAGGGTACGGGCCAGATACCGGGCCAGCGGCGGTCCTTCCCCGGTCGAGCGGAGCGCCGCCAAAGGGTCGAACCCGGCACCGGCGGCCATGGCCTCACCCTTCAGCTGTCGAATCATGGCCGTGACGTGCTGGTCGCAAGCCACCCGGAGACCATCCATCGATCCGAAATAGTGCATAACCAACCCCGCAGATACTCCGGCCGAGGTTGCGACCTTGCGGGCCGTCGTTCCGCTGATACCGTGCTCGGCAAAGCACGCGATGGCCGCGTCGCGGATGCGTGCTTTGGTGGTCCGATCATCAGCCGACGATCCTTCGCTGAGGACCTCAATTGAACGCATGTTCAGCATTCTATACGGCTGTTCAACGGGCCCCAAACCAAGCGGCCGGAGGCGTCCGAGAGAGGACCTTGGGCCAACCGGAGACGGACGGCCCAAAACCCGCGATAATGTCCATACGAGATTTCGACACGACGGAGGAAACAACATGGACTACACAAAGCTGCTGGGTGAAGACGCCCAGGATCTCCTGTCACACAACTCGACGGGCATCCCGGCCGACACGCTCGAGTTGCCCGGTCCCGACTTCGTCGATCGGGTGTTCATCCAGACGGACCGCTCCCCCCAGGTCCTTCGCAACCTGGCTTCGATGTACAACCACGGACGTCTGGGCCGCACCGGCTATCTGTCCATCCTCCCCGTCGATCAGGGCATCGAGCACTCGGGAGCCGCTTCCTTTGCGCCCAATCCGATCTACTTCGATCCCAAGAACATCGTCGAGCTGGCCGTCCAGGCCGGCTGCAACGCCGTCGCTACGACCTTCGGGGTGCTGGGCATGGTGTCCCGCCGGTACGCCCACAAGATCCCCTTCATCGTCAAGATCAACCACAACGAACTGCTCACTTATCCGGCCACATATGACCAGGTGATGTACGGCTCGGTCGATCAGGCATTTGATCTCGGCGCAGCCGGAGTCGGCGCAACCATCTACTTCGGCTCTGAGGAATCAACCCGCCAGATCCAGGAAGTGAGCGATGCCTTTGCCCGGGCGCACGAGCTCGGCATGTTCACGGTCCTCTGGTGTTACGTCCGGAACTCCGCCTTCACCAAGGACGGCGTGAACTACGAAGGATCTGCGGACCTGACGGGCCAGGCGAACCACATCGGCGTGACGATCGAGGCCGACATCATCAAGCAGAAGCAGCCGGACAACAACGGCGGATACACGGCGATCGGTTTCGGCAAGACCCACCCGAAGGTGTACTCAGAGCTGACCACCGATCACCCCATTGATCTGACCCGCTGGCAGGTAGCCAACTGTTACATGGGCCGCGCTGGATTGATCAACTCCGGGGGGGCATCATCGGGAGCAGGCGACCTGGCTCAGGCCGTCCGCACGGCGGTGATCAACAAGCGGGCCGGTGGGACCGGGCTCATCTCCGGCCGCAAGTCTTTCCAACGCCCGATGAGCGACGGGATCGGACTTCTCAACGCGATCCAGGACGTGTATCTCGACGCCGAGGTAACCATCGCCTGAAGGTCCTAGAAGACCATGAGGGCGTTGTAGCCGTGATAGAGCAGCACCGCGGTCATGACGGCCACCATCATGAGCGAAGTCTCCAGGATTCTCCTGTAGCGGCGTGCCGACCAGACTGCTATCGCAATCCCGGCACCCACCACAACTTTGAAAACGGCTGCCAGCACCGGATCTACCGCAAAGAGATACGCCATGATCGGATTGCCCTCGACGGCGCCCATCGACATTGCCCGCACGGTGAGCAGGAGATCGGCGAGGTTGAGAACGACGAACACCAGAAGCGCCACGGCGATCGTGTCGTGATCGTGCCGGTAGTGCTCTAACCAGGCGTGGTAGCGAGCACCCCAGGTGCCTTCGGCCGGGCGGCGACGTTCAAAGCCGTATCGCCGCTCCGGGTAGAAAAACGAGCCGTTGCGGCTGCGCCGATCCGCACCCCGCCTTGTCCTACCGTGATCGCCTACCGATTCGATCTTCACTCCTGCTGCCTCCCGCCAGCTGCCAGGGCATGCACCCGAGCATACCCAGTGGGAAGGGACCGGGGTTGAGAGTTTTTCGCGGCCTCGCACACATCGAGGAGCCGAACCAATTCAGAGCTCAGAGGACCTCCAGGCATCGCGCAGTTTCACCCGGGCCCCGAGGGAGAGAATCGCCCCTGAGTACACGCGGCCGGCCAGCCGGATCAACCCGTAGGTTGCTGCGAGCATGACAACGATCGCCAGGCCGGACTCCCAGCCGGCAATAGCGCCCTGCGCCTGACGGATCGGCACAACAAATGGAGCGGTCGGCGGCAGGAACGTGGTGATCTTGGCCACCACACCATCGGGATTCTCCAATACGGCGAACGCGGCCAGGTAACCGGCAACCCCCACCATGGTCAGCGGGGTGGCGACGCTCTGAGCCTCTTCCATCCGTGAAACCAGGGCACCGACAGCCGCATAAGCGACGCTGAAGAACGAGAAGCCGAGCACGAACCACACGAGGAGAGACACGATCAGCCCACCCGACACATCGGGAATATCGACCAGATCGACTGCCAGCGCGGCCGCAACGGCCGTAATGACGATGAGCAGCAGTTGCGCAAGTCCTAGCAAGCCAATCCCGATGACCTTGCCGGCCATCAACTGGTGGGGACGCAGTGCCGACATCAGAACCTCAACTACCCGATTGGTCTTCTCCTCGATGACGCCGTTGAGCGTCCACGCCCCGTAGCTGAGAATCCCCACATAGAGCAAGATCAGTCCGGCAAAACTGACAATGGTGTTGGTTTCCCGGTTCGGGTCAAAGGGTTCGAGGCTTCGGAACTCGAGAGGGCTCTCCGTGAGAAGGCCGGCGATCTCATCGACCGAGATTCCGGCCGAAGCCGATACTTCCTGCAATCGGATGGTCTGGGCCGCTCCTCCCACCAGGGCAGGAAGTCCGGTGCTTCCTGTCACGAAAAACCCGGAACCGCCCGGTTCTTTCGTGACGTATTCAATCCCACCAACCAGGATTGCGTCGACATCACCACCTTCCAGAGCAGCCTCTGCCGCGGAAGTGTCATCGAACACCTGCGTGTCGATGCGAACGTCTGCAGTGGCCGCCAACACCTCGAGCGTGGCCAGCAAGTCCGACGACGTATCTCCCACCAGACCCAGGTCGTAGGTGGTGCCGTCACCATCTCCCACCATCTGCGGGATCACAATGGCACCCAGGACGATCAGCAAGAGGATCACCGTGGTGATCCGGTAGGTACGGCTCTTGAAACGCTCCCGCAACTCGCGGCGGGCCACCATCCAGATGGGTCGTAGGCCCTTCATTGGGTCACCGCCCGCAGGAACATCTCCGAGAGGCTGGGTGCTTCAAAACTGAAATGGCGAATCGGGCCGGCCGCCTGCGCGGCTGCCAGCACGCCTTCGAGATCGACATCTTTCTGCACCAGCAGTCGGACCAGTGAGCCGTCGATCTCTTTGGATTCGATACCCGCAATGTCGGGGAGCCAGGCTCCGTCCCCGTTGGCCACGTCGATCTCCAACCGCCGGTGTGGTGAACGCTCCTTCAATCGGGCCACGTTGCCTTCCATGACGTTGCGCCCTCGATTGATGATCACCACGTCCTCGCACATGTCCTCGACGAGGTCGAGCTGGTGGCTGGAGAACACGACCGCTTTGCCCTTGGCTGCCTCCCGCTGAAGCGAATCCGCCAGCGTCTCGACGGCCACAGGATCGAGCCCGGAGAAAGGCTCGTCGAGGATGAGCAGGTCGGGATCGTGGACGAGGGCGGCTGCCAGTTGCACGCGCTGCTGGTTTCCGTGCGACAGTTGTTCGAGCCGGTCGTCGCTCCGGTCCGCCAGTCCCAGGGTGGTCAGCCATCGTGAAACCGAGGCTCCCGCCTCCGTGCGGGACATGCCGTGCAGCTCAGCGAAATAGATCAACTGATCGCCGACTTTCATCCGTGGATACAAGCCCCGCTGTTCGGGCATATACCCAAAATGAAGGCGTTGCTCAGGGCCGATCGGGGCGCCGCCCCAGGTGACCTCACCGGCATCGAGTTGCACGAGCCCGAACACCGACCGCATCGCGGTCGTCTTGCCGGCTCCGTTCGGTCCGAGGAAGCCGAGCATGTGCCCGGGCGCGACCGAAAGCGAAGCCCCGTCCAACGCCCGTACGTCGCCGTACCGCTTCGATAGGTTGCTCAGTTCCAGCACGTTCGATGAACCCCCTGACCGACCGGAGGCTAACTGATCGGCGCCACCAGTTGAAAAACGAAAACGGACCTGCAGACGCGGGTGGTACCCTCACCGCCCATGAGCGAACCCCGTCACATTCTGGTGGCCGTTGCCTGGCCGTATGCGACCGGATCGCTCCATCTCGGCCATATCGCCGGGGCGTATCTGCCTCCAGACATCTTTGCTCGCTACCACCGAATGGCCGGAAACAAGGTCCTGATGGTGTCCGGAAGCGACGTGCACGGAACGCCGATCACCGTGAAAGCCGACGAAGAAGGCATCACCCCTGAGGAGATCGTCAACAAGTACCACCCGAGGTTCCTCGGGTACTGGGAGAAGCTCGGAATCAACTTCGATCTCTTCACCACAACCGGCACGGACAACCACAAGCGGGTCGCCCAGGATTTCTTCTTGAAACTCCTCGAAAACGGCTATCTGTACCGCCACACCACCATGCAGTTCTACGACGAAGAGGCCCAGCGGTTTCTCCCCGATCGATATGTTGAAGGTACCTGCCCGCACTGCGGGTACATCGACGCTCGGGGGGATCAGTGCGACAATTGCGGGCGCACCCTGGATCCTCACGAGCTGATCGACCCCCGGTCGAAACTGTCCGGGACGACCCCCGTTGAGCGCGAAACGGAGCATTACTACTGGAAGCTGAGCGCCTTCCAAGAACCGCTGCTCGATTGGCTTCGCTCCCGGGAGCAGTGGCGCCCGCACGTCGTGAACTTCGCCATAGGCATGGTCAAAGGCGGTCTGAACGACCGTGCCTTCACTCGCGATCTCGACTGGGGCATCCCCATTCCCGTAGATGATCTCGGACCCGGAAAGTCGATCTACGTTTGGTGGGAAGCCGTCATGGGCTATTTCTCGGCTCCCCAGGAGTGGGCACAACTCCAGGGGACCCCGGAAGCGTGGAAAGATTGGTGGATGAATCCGGAGGCCGAGTCCTACTACTTCGTCGGCAAGGACAACATCCCGTTCCATGCCGTCTACTGGCCGGCCCTGTTGATGGGGCACGGTGGGCTCAACCTCCCGACCAACGTCCCCGGCAACCAGTACGTCACCTTCGGCGGTTCGAAAGCTTCCAAGTCGCGAGGGGTGGGTCGTTCCCTCGACTGGTATCTGGAGCGTTTCGAACCCGACGCGCTCCGCTACGCCATTGCTTCGATCCTGCCGGAGCACAATGACACGGACCTCTCAGACGATGAGATCGTGCGGCGAGTCAACGATGAACTGGTCGCCACCTGGGGCAACCTCGTCAACCGGGTACTTTCGATGACGGCCAAGACGGCCCAAGGGGCCATCCCCCACCCCGGATCCCTCGATCCGGAGGACACCACCCTGCTGGCACGGATCGATACCGCCCTGACCGAAGCCGGCACGCAGATCGAGGCGGTTGAACTGCGGGCCGCATTGCGCACGCTCATGGACGGAGCGCAGGAGGTCAATGCGTACCTCAACCAGAAGGCACCATGGAAGACGGCCGCGACCGACCCGGAGCGCACCGCCACCACTCTGTACGTGGCCCTCAGCGCCATCAACGGGCTGAAGACGGGGTTCTCCCCCTACCTCCCGTTCACGAGCGCCTCGGTGCACGCCATGCTCGGACAGACAGGGACTGTCGATGAAGGCGGGTGGAGACGAGCCGGCGTCGAGCCGGGGACGTCGCTCCCAACGCCCCGGCCGCTGTTCACGAAACTCGAGACTGCGGAACTCGAGTAGCTTCGTAACTGTTGCATACTGTGATGCGTCAAAGGAACACGTGAATATCACTCCATTTCGGAAACTCCTCATTGGGATCCTGGGATTCACCCTGCTGCTGATCGGCCTGATCGGGCTCGTCCTACCGTTCCTGCCCGGCTGGTTGCTGATCATCGCCGGACTGGCCGTACTCAGCACGGAGTACGTCTGGGCGAAACGCCTATCGGACAGTGCCAGGAGGCGCGCCACCACCATGACCAGGCGACGCGAGCGGCGCGACGACCTCGCCGCCTGAGCGCTCCGCTAGTTTCAACCGGGTGACAGCTCTCTTCTCCACGCGGAATCTCACGCACAGCTACGGCGATGTCAAAGCGCTCGAAGATGTCACCCTCGACGTACCTCGCGGCAGAATCGGGCTCGTCGGGGCCAACGGAGCCGGCAAGACCACCCTGATCCGCAACCTCCTTGGCATGCTGCGACCGAACGGCGGAAGCATGGAAGTCCTCGGGCGGCCGGTTTCTCGCGAGTCTCTCGAAATCCGGTCTCAGGTCGGATACATGCCGGAAGGCAATTGCCTACCCCTTGATCAAACTGCGGCCGACTTCGTCGGTTACGCCGCCGAGCTGGCCGGGCTCCCGAGCGACGCCGCACGCCGTCGCTCATCGGAGATCCTTTTCCTCGTAGGCCTCCACGAGGAACGATTCCGTTACCTGGGTGACTTCTCAACCGGCATGTTCCAGCGAGTCAAACTCGCCCAGGCGATTGTCCACGACCCCCAGGTCGCCTTCCTCGATGAGCCCGCGTCGGGGATGGACCCGGAAGGGCGCGACCACATGCTCGACTTGATCCGCCGCCTCGGTGAGTTCGGCATCAGCGTCGTGTTTTCTTCACACATCCTCTCCGACATCGAGCAAACCTGCGACTGGGTCATCATGCTTGACGGAGGCAAGGTGATTCGCTCGGGGCCGATCGGAGATCTGGGGATTGCCGAAAGCCTGATGGTCGAGGTGCTGGGTGATCCAGGGCCGGCCGCCGCCTGGATGACCGAGCGGGGGGCAACCGTCCTCGTCAGCGGAGCGACCCTGGATGTTCGTTCTCCGGGCAGTGACGCCTTCACCCTGGTTCGTGATGCCCTGGTAGCCACCAACGTCGGAGTACGGCGGCTCAGCCAGAGTGCCGTAACGCTCGAGGAGGCCTTCATCCGGGAGGCGGAAGAAGAGGAACGTCGTGGCTGATCTTCCCCCCGAAGCCGTGATCGTCGATCGTGGCTACCGCCATTTCGAAGGGACTCGCAAGGGGCGCCGGGGCGCTATGAGTGCCGTGATTCGTGACGGACTTCGCAGGGTTCTCGGCCTCCGGCGCAAGGGAAGACGCAAGATCTTGCCCTGGACACTGATCACCATGATGCTCATCTCGGTGGCCGTGCTCTCAGCGCTTCACTACGCAGCCAATCGGGTCGGTGTCACCGATCTAGTCGCAGACGAACTGCCGCACGCACGGGAGTACTTCGAGTTCATCTCCCGGGTTGCCCTGCTCTTCGTGGCATTTGCCACCCCCGAGCTCCTGGTCCCCGACCGGGAGCAGGGAGTGCTGGCCGTCTACCTCTCCCGGCCGCTGCGCACCATCGATTACCTGGCAGCCAAAGGTGTGTCGTTAGGGATACTCATCCTGGGATTCCTTTTGATCCCCCAGACGATCTTCCATCTCCTGCTGGGAGTGTTCTCCCCGGACGGGTTCACCACATACATGACCGACAATCTCGACGTGCTGTGGCAGGTACCGGCCGCATCGCTCGTCTACTTCCTGGGATTCGCCTCGGTTGCGCTGATCGTTGCCACCCTTATCCCCCGGGTGGGCTTTGCGGCGGGGATCTTCCTGGGTGTGATGATCATGTTCAACGGCTTGGCCGAGTTCTTTGTCGAGTTCGCCGACTTCACCGGATCGAAATACGGAGCATTGCTGGCCTTCGAAAGCCACCCCCACCTGGTCAGAGACTGGATCTTCGGCGCGGCGACCAACGACTACCCGATCACGCGGGCAGGCCTTGAACCTTGGATGGCGCTAGCCGCCATCGTCGGCATCTCGGTGCTCGCCGTCACCGTCGCCTGGAATCGATATCGGAGGTTGTCGTGACGACCACCGGATCCGTCGTACCGACGGTGACGCTGCAGGGCGTATCGCGCTGGTTCGGACAGAAGGTCGCCGTCTCGGAGATCTCCGCCGAGTTCGGCCCCGGCGTGACCGGGCTGCTGGGACCCAACGGAGCGGGCAAAACGACGCTCTTGAGAGTTATCACCGGGCTCATCCGTGCGTCCGAAGGCGCCGTATCCGTGCTCGGCGTCGATCCCCGATCCGACCACTCGGTGTACGGCCGGATCGCGTTGGTCCCCGAAGATGAGAACGTCTACAGCTTCCTCTCAGCCACCGAATTCGTTGCCTATAACGCCCGCCTGCAAGGAGTCGCCGATCCTGAGGGGGCAGCCCGGCGGGCTTTGGCGATGGTCGACCTCACCGACGTTGCGGAACGCAACCTGGCCGGTTTCAGCAAGGGAATGCGACAGCGCGCCAAGGTAGCTGCGGCCCTCGTCCACGATCCTGAGGTTGTCATCCTCGACGAACCGCTCAACGGAACCGACCCCGTGCAACGGGCCCACCTGACCAGGATGTTCGTCGATATGGGCCGCCAGGGCAGAACGGTGATCGTCTCCTCCCACGTGCTCCACGAGGTCGAACGGATGGCCGATCGGGTCATTGCCATGGTGGACGGACGACTGGCCGCGTCCGGGACCGTCCCCGCTCTCCGTGCCGCCATGTCCGACATACCGCTGCAAATCCGGATCGACTGCGATCAGCCGCGCCGCCTGGCTGCCGCATTGCTCGAGCACGACTGGGTGGGGGGAATCAACGTTGAAGAGGGTTCGATCCACGTGCGTTCCCTGGACGCCGAGAAGTTGGGGCGAGCCCTCCCCGGTCTCGCCAAGACCCTCGACATCAGGATGACCCGGGTCGACCCTGAGGACGAATCGCTGGAGAGCGTCTTCCGCTACCTGGTGGAGGGGCGATGAACGCCCAGCTCACCATTGTGAAGGTCACGCTGCGGCGACTGATCACCCGCAAGCGGATGATCGGATTCATCCTGTTCGCCTCCATTCCCGCCCTGGTCTTGCTTTTTGCCTCGACCGGCGACCGCTCGACGGAAAGCCTGGCTGATCTCTACCACAACACCACGTACGCCATCTTGCTGGCAGTGGCCCTCCCGGTGATCGCCATCGTCAATGCCACCGGAGCCCTGGGAGACGAGCGGCGCTCCCACACCATGCCGTTCCTGGCGCTCAAACCGATCCCCCGCTGGCAGATTGCCCTTTCCACCACGCTCGCCTCTGTTGCGGCCACCGGCTTCGTGGCATTCGTCGGCGTGGGCCTCGGCTGGTTGGTCGCCGGGTTTGCGACCGGCGAGTGGGCCATCGGGCAAGGACCGGCGGTCGCCGCACTCGTCACGTGCATCGGTTACGGCACGATCTTCGTTCCCATCGGCCTCCTCACCCGGCGAGCCACGGTGATCGGCTTGATCTATCTATTCCTCTGGGAGTCCAGCTTTGCCAATGCGGTCGGCGCTCTGGCGCCAACGTCCCTGGGACACATCGCCCTGTCCGCTTATGCCGACCTGACTCCGGGCCTGGAATTCGTAGATTCGTTGGGGTCCCTGGAACCGGGGGTCGGGAAAGCGCTGACGAAGATGCTCGTAGTGGCGCTCGTTTCGCTTGCCTTCACCACGTGGGCGCTTCGTAAACGGGACCTGGCGTAGGCGAGCCGCTCCGCTCTCCTAGCATGCAACCGCGATGACGCTGCTCAAACGCCCCGTCCGCATGTCGCTGAAAGGCAAGCTGGCCCGCCCGCTCGGACTGGTGCTCGGGGCGATCGTGTTCGCGCTCCCCTACGTCGTGCAATTCGAAGGGTTGTCCGTGGCGGGACACCGGATCTTCTCGGTCTTCCTGCTTGCCATCGTGCTGTGGGTCACCGAAGCCATCCCGCTGCATGCGACCGCGGCGCTGATCATCCTGTTGGAGATCTTGCTCATCAGTGACAAAGCGCTCGGGGCTCTGCCGGCCGGGTTCGAAGCACCGGATTTTTCCACGTTCTTCGCAGCCCTCGCCCATCCCGTCCTCATGTTGTTCCTGGGCGGTTTCTTCCTGGCCGACGGAGCCGCCAAGTTCCGGCTCGACAGAAACATGGCCCGGGTCTTGTTGCGCCCGTTTGGAGACTCCCCACAGCGCATCATGTTGGGCTTGATGCTGATCACCGCGGTGTTCTCGATGTTCATGAGCAACACCGCAACCACCGCCACCCTCCTGGCGGTTGTGCTGCCGGTCATTGCCACGCTCGAACCGGAAGACCGACTCCGAACCGGACTGGCTCTCTCGATTCCGGTGGCGGCCAACATCGGCGGAATCGGAACACCGGTTGGGACCCCACCCAACGCCATCGCGGTCGGCTCCCTCGCCGACGCAGGTATCTCCATCAGCTTCGTCAAATGGATGGTCATGGCCGTTCCGATGATGGTGGTCCTCCTCCTCATCGCCTGGTACGTCCTGGTCCGCTTGTTTCCTGCTCAGCAGAAGGTCCTGAAACTGAGCATCGAGGCAACGTTCGACACCTCCCTCCCTGCCAAGATCTTCTACGGGACCTTCGCGTTGACGGTCGGGCTCTGGATGACAGAACCGCTGCACGGCATCAGTTCCTACATCGTGGGATTCCTCCCGGTCGTCATTCTGCTCTCCACCAGGGTCTTTTCGACCAGGGATCTGCAATCAATCCAGTGGCATGTGCTGTGGCTGGTCGCCGGAGGCATCGCCCTCGGGATCGGGGTAAACGCCTCCGGCCTAGATCTCTGGCTCGTCGGCCTGGTCGGCTGGGAGTCGATCGGGCAGGCCCTCCTGATTCTGACCTTGGCCGTAGTCGCCCTCCTCCTCAGCACCTTCATCTCGAACAGCGCGGCTGCCAACCTCCTGATCCCGATCGGGTTGAGCCTTGCCCTGTCGGACGCCGTCGCAGCCCAACCGGCCCTGGCCGCGTTCTTCATTGCCGTCGGCTCGTCCCTGGCTATGGCGCTCCCGGTCAGCACCCCGCCGAACGCGATCGCCTTCAGCACGGGGGCTGTTACGACCCGCGACATGGCCGTGGCCGGTTCGATCATCGGTGTGGTCGGGTTGGTCCTCTATGTGTTTGTGGCTCCGCTCCTGTGGGATTTCATGGGGGTCGCTCTATGACCAAGTTCCTGATCGTTTGCGTCGACGGAGAAGCGGCCACCCGGGCTTCACTCCAGGCCGACATCGGCCGTTTGGCCGGGGACCAGTTCGAGATCGAGGCCTATCCCGATGGCGAACAGACGCTCGCCCGCATGGATGAGCTGCACGATTCCGACCAACTCGTGCCGCTCATGGTCGCCGCCGACCGGTTGCCCGATACGACGGGCATCGACCTGCTCATGGAAGTTCACCGTCAAACGCGTTACCGCGGTACCCGCAAGATCCTGCTCAGCGCCGATCCGACCATGGCAGATATCGGCCGGGCTATCGGCAAACGGGCTCTCGACGGCATGCTTCCTTTCCCCTGGACCGAGGAGTACCTCGAGGGAATGCTGGACGCCCTCATCACCGAGTTCTTCATCGAACATGCCCCCGGAGAGCTCGATCGGATCCCCGAGGTGGTCGATGTGACGCTCCTCTCTGATGCCTTCTCGGCGGCGGAACGAAAAGCGCGGACCACCGACCGGCAGCTGCGCAGACTGCAGAGGAGCTTCCTCAGCGATCGGGAATTGCCGGACGATGAGGTGGAACGGCAACTCATCGCCGAACTCGACGCCGTCCTGGCAGACACGACCCGCGAGCACCTCCCGGCCGGCGCGCCGATCCTGCGGTCGGGCGACCAGGTCGACGGCATCAAGGTTCTCGTCGAGGGCAAGGTGAAGCTGACCCGCCAGGTCGGAGGCCGGGAGGTGGTCTTCCACGCTGAAACGGCAGGTCGGATCATCGGGTTGCTGGCCGTCGCCCGCAACCGCCCGTCGTTCTTCAATGTGACCGCCGACACCGACGTGACGGTTCTCCCGGTTTCCCTGGACGATCTGGACACGGCGCTCCAGCTGAGCCCGACTCTGGCAATTCATCTCGTGACGGTCATGGTCCGCTCCATGGCGAGACGCATGCTGCGAGGGGTCGACCAGCAGGTACGCATTGATCAACTCAATCGTGATCTGGCCGAGGACCGCGACCGCCTGACGGCAACCCTGCGGGAACTCGAGAACACCCAGGCGCACCTCGTCGAGACCGAGAAGATGGCCACCCTCGGCCAGTTGGTGGCAGGTATCGGTCATGAACTCAACAATCCTGTCGCGGCCATCGGCCGGGCGACCGAGTTCCTGCGCACCGACATCGAGTCGGTCGCCGGCGACCATCCGGACGGCGCCAGATTGCTGGCGATGCTGGCCGCCGCCGAATCGAGCGGACCACTGTCAACCCGTGACGAGCGGCGATCCCGCTCCGACCTCGCCGCAGAACTGGGAGACGATGCGCTCGCCCGCCGGCTGGTCCGGATCGGCATTGTGTCCGGCGCCGATTACCACCGCCTGCTGGGAGATGCCGGGCCGGCCCAGCTTGATCGCCTGGAGCTGTACCACCAGCTGGGCTTGTCGCTGCGCAACCTTCGCTCCTCGGCCGGCCGGATCGCAGCTCTCGTCCAGAGCCTTCGCTCGTACGCCCGGGCGGGTCGCGAAATGACGACCGACATCGACATCCACGCATCCCTCGAAGAGACCCTGCTCCTCTTTGGGCACGACCTGCGGGAGATCGAGGTGAACCGCGAATACGGAGATCTTCCCCTTATCGACGGCTATCCGGGACAGCTCAACCAGGTGTGGACCAACCTGATCTCCAATTCCATCCAAGCCATGGACCGCTCCGGTACGTTGACCATTGAGACCGATGCCCCCGACCCGGACCACATCACTGTGCGCCTGATCGACACCGGTCCCGGCATCAACCCCGACCATCTGGATCAGGTGTTCGACATGCATTTCACGACCCGCGAAGGTCGAGTCGAGTTTGGTTTGGGACTCGGTCTGCGCATCTGTCAGGACATCGTCCACCGCCACCGGGGAAGTATCGAAGTCGAATCCAAACCGGGTCGCACGTGCTTCACCGTCAACCTGCCCACCCGCCAACCCGGCGACGAACCTCAGGGGGTTTTGCCATGAATCGAATCGCGATCCTGGTCATCGAAGATGAGCCGGAGGTCCGGGAGGCCATTGCGCGTGACCTGGCGAGCTTCGGCGATCAATTCATCATCGAGCTGGCCGAGGATGTGGCCGATGCCCGCATCGTGATGGCCGAGCTGGCCGGGAGTGGCGATCTGGTTGGGTTGGCTCTGTGCGATCACCTGCTCCCCGGCGAGAGGGGCGTCGACTACCTCATTGAGCTCAACGAGGAGCCAAAAACCCGGGCGATCCGCAAGGTGCTGATCACCGGGCAGGCCGGCCTCGAGGACACCATCCGGGCCGTGAACGAAGCCGACCTCGACCACTACATCGCCAAACCGTGGACGCTCGAGAACCTGCATGCCGTGGTGAAAGAGCAGCTAACCGACTACGTGCTCGAGAACGAAGACAACCTGCTGCCCTACGTATCCGTATTGGACGGTGCCAGGCTCATGGCGGCCATTGCCGACCGGGGGATTCGACCGGTGAGCGAAGCGGTCAGCAACCAGCGTGCCGGCAAGGGAACCCCGATGCAGCCCGGGTCGGATTATTCGGCCGGATAGCTCTCGCTGTGGTGCTAACTTGCCCCAACGACGGAAGGAGGCGACATCATGACAGTGCAGGCGCCCACTCGCACCAATCGCCTTCCGGGGCTCCCCCGTTTCTGATCGGCAGGAGCACCCGCCCCCTCAAGGGAGTGCTCACTCTTGACTAGACCTGACAATCCTTCTCAACCAAACCTGTATGGCCTGGCGGCCTTTGGATGGAACGAGCGGGTTGCCCGACTCATGACCACGTTTCCGGACCGGATCCCGGGCCGGATCGTGCGAGTGGATCGCATCCGCTACCGCGTCGCTACCGCCCACGGAACGACGGACGCGTACGCAGGGCCGCACGATCGGGGATCCGAATCCGGCTCTCCGGTGACCGGGGATTGGGTCGGGCTGACCGTTGGAACGGACCAGCGCGCCTACGTTGCCGCCATCCTGCCCCGTTCATCGACGATCAGGCGGCTCGATCCCTCCACAGCAGGCTCTCGACCCCAAGAGCAGGTCCTGGTGGCCAACCTGGACGTGGTGTTTGTTGTCCACGCCCTCGATCGTCCGACGCAATTGTCACGACTCGAACGGACGCTGGTCATGGCCTGGGAAAGCGGTGCGACGCCGGTACTGGTACTCACCAAGACGGATCTCTCGAACGCAGAAGACGTAGCGGACGTCGAAAGGGACGTCCGCAAGATCGCCCCGGGGGTCGAGGTAATCGCTATCAGCAACGTCACCGGCTCGGGCCTCGAGCGGCTTCTCGGACTCGTACCGCCCGGAGTTACCGGCGCGTTCGTGGGCGAATCAGGCAGCGGCAAGTCAACCCTCATCAATAATCTGCTCAACGAGCAACGGCAAGACACCGGACCGACCAGAAACCGTGACGGTAAAGGCCGGCACACCACTTCTTCACGAGAGCTGGCGGTGATCCCGGGGGCAGGGGTGCTCATCGACACCCCCGGTCTGAGATCGATAGGTTTCTGGGGCGGAAGAGACGGCCTCACCAAAGCCTTCCCGGACATCGACAAACTTGCCGCCCACTGCCAGTTTGCCGACTGCCACCACGAGGAGGAGCCGGGTTGCGCCGTGAACGCCGCGATGGAACGCAACGACCTTGACCGGCGCCGTATCGACAACCACCGGAAGATGGAAATCGAAATAGCTCAACTAGAGCGCCTGCTCAAGAGACGCAAGAACCGCGCCGATCCGAAGGGCGCCGATCACTCACGCAAGGCGCTAGCCGCAGACACCCGTTGCCACCGACGACGACTGCTGCAGTATCGAAAAGCCCGGGGTCCTAGGCGGGCGGGTAGACGCCGGCTGCCTTGGATTCCTCGGTCTGCCAGAACACCGTTGACACTTCACCGATCAGGTCAACCAGCTGCTGCGATACGGCCGGGTCCATCGACTTCTTGGCATCGCTCGCTTGCTTGAGGGTCTTCCAGAAGAGGTCGTGCAAACCCGGGAAGGCTTCGAGGTGGTGGGGCTTGAAGAAGTCGGTCCACAGCACGGACAGATGATGTTTGACCAACTCCGCCCGCTCTTCCTTGATCAGGATGCAACGGTCTCGAAAGACCGGATCTTCCGACGCCGCATATTTGGTGCAGGCGTTGAGAACCGACTTGGCCTCGATCATCGCCTGGGCGGGGTCGTAGACACCGCAGAAGAGATCGCAGTGGGCATGTGCAATGCGGGTCGGCCTGAAGAGACCCATAGATGTACCTCCTGAAGGATGCTTCTTCATGCGACGATACACTTCACCGAGCGCTACCGATTGGAAGACACACAGGTGCCGGCCAGAACTGCTCGACTGCCTGCGCTCCTCGCCGCCGCCGCAGCCGGGTTGGTTGCGCGAGCGCTCTATACGCGCCTGAGGAGATTTGAAATATCGGAGGAATCGATGTCGCCTTCGCTGCGGCAAGGTGACTACGTCCTCACCGATCGCTCCCACCGACCGGTTCAGCGCGGCGACATCGTGGTGTACGAGCATCCGGACCGGCCATCGTTCCACCTGGTCAAACGGATCGTAGGTCTGCCAGGAGAGCGGCTCACGATCGAGTCGGGGCGCGTCCTGGTCGACGGGATCCCCCTCAGTGAACCCTGGACCATTGACGAAACCAGCCCAGACGGGAACTGGGACCTGGGCCCCGGTGAGGTCTTCGTGCTCGGTGATGCTCGATCCTTGTCCTCCGCCGACAGCCGTGAGATAGGTCCGGTACCCCTCGAGCATCTGAGCATGCGGATCGTCATGCGGTATTGGCCGCTCGATCGGTTTGGCCCGGTGCGTTCCATGCAGAAACAGTCTGGACGCAGACCGTTCCAGCCGCCACAATCAACCACAACATGAATCCGCGCCAGAAACGAACTGTCTTGATCATGGCCACCCTGACCGGACTCATCTTCGTCGCCGTCGTCATCGCGCTACTCACCAACGCAGAAGGCAACTCCAACACCGCGGGGGAAACAACCACCACCTCAACGACACCAACGTCGACCACATCAGAAGCGACGGCCACCGACTCGACGACCACCACAACGACTGAAGAGCCGACCTCCTCCACCACTTCCACCAGCACCACCACAACGACCACAACCACCACGGTCCCCGCAACGGTGGTATTGCGCGAGGATGGCTTCGGACTTACCAGGCCGGACGTACGACCCGAGATCCTGGCCTTCGGAACGGAGGCAGAGGCCACACTCGAGGTACTGGCCACCACGCTTGGCACTCCCGACGAAGACACCGGTTGGATACCGAGCTTCTCCGGATTCGGGACATGCCCGGGAGAACAGGTGAGAGTGGTCAGGTGGGCAACCATGTGGGCGTATCTGACCGATGGTGACACTGAGTGGAGAGATGACGGCGTTCCCCATTTCTTCGCCTACATCAACGCGTTTTCCCCAACCGAAACCCGCTCATTGGGTCTGCTCACCGAAGCCGGCATCGGACTGGGCGACACCGTCAAGACACTTCGTGACGCCTACGGCAACACCGTTGAGATTGTCTACGAAGACTTCATCGAAGGCTACCTGTACACCATCGACGTCCCGGAACCCGGCCGACTCTGGGGAGGGTTGACCGGAGACTCTGCACAATGACCTCATCACCTCCGTCGACGGGGGCCAGGGCTGTGGCGAGTAACCAATCTCCGGGACCGTCGGCCCCCAACCCGGTCAACGTGGCGTATCATTTGGGAATGACAGAGTTCACCGTCAATCTTGCGAACCGCCCCGGGATGTTGGCTGCACTCACGGAGACTCTGGCTGCAGCAGGGGTCATGATCGAGGCCCTCGCCGCGTTCGGTCTGGATGACGAGGGACATGTCCGGGTCATCGTCGACAACGCCGAAGCAACCCGTCACGCCCTGAGGTCGGCCGGCCTGACCGCGTCCGAACGCACGGTACTCACCGCGACGCTATCGCCCCGGCCAACTTCTCTGGCCGAAATGACGAGATCACTTGCCGACAGTGGAGTGAACATTGACGCGATGTATCTGTTGAACTCCTGCGCGGAAGGTCTCGAATACGCCGTAGCCGTCAACGAGCCGGACCGCGCCCGCCAGCATCTCCAGACCTGATGGACGTCGGCTACGGCCTCATCTCGTGCCAACTGACCGCCGATGACCCGCGCTCGTGGACCGATCTCTACCGGGAAGCACTCGATCTCACCGTAGAAGCTGAACGGCTGGGCTTCGCTTCCGTATGGACCACCGAACACCACTTCGTCGATGATGGCTACATGCCATCCCTCCTGCCTATGGCAGCAGCCATGGCCGCCCGCACCTCCCGCATCCGCCTCGGTACCGGCGTAATCCTGGCTCCGCTCCACCATCCGCTGCGCCTTGCGGAAGATGCCGCAACCGTCGACTTGCTGAGCAGTCATCGGCTCATCCTCGGCCTCGGGCTCGGTTGGTCGCCTATTGAATTCCTGGCTCTCCAAACCGACTTGAGCACCCGCGGACGGGCCATGGAAGAGATCCTGGACATCCTGCCTCAGGCGTGGGCCGGGAACGCGATTGTGCATCGAGGGTCTGTCTACGACCTGGAGCCGGTTGCCGTACGTCCCACTCCTGAATCACAGATTCCCATCTGGATCGGCGGTGGCGCCGACGCAGCCGTGCGCCGTGCAGCGCGCCTCGCCAATGGCTTCTTCTCCAACGCCTCCCCTGAACGCTTTCAAACGCAGGTCGAGGTCGCCCGTCACCCAGATGGAGGAGGACGGTCGCGACCCGGCAGGTTTTGAATGGGGTTACTACGCCGTCATCCATCCATGCGACGATCCCGAAGCGGGATGGCGCGAAATCCAGGATCACGTGCACCACATGCGCTGGAAGTACTCCGATATGGAGGCATCGGCGTCGCGTACCGGAAACGTCCCGGCCCCACCGCCACTCGATGCTCCCACCGCGGGGTCATTTGCGGGAAAGCGTTCTCGTCGGCCCCGCTGAAATGATCGCCGAACATGTGCGGAGAATCGAAGCCCGGGTGGGTGTCCCGCTGCACTTCGTGGCCCGATCGTATTTCCCGGCAATGAGCTTCTCGCAGCAAACGTGAGGAGCTCCAGCGGATCGCCGAAGAGGTGATTCCTCTCCTCCGCTGATTGGTGCCGAACTAGCTCGTCCAGCCGGTACACTGCGCGCCATGCGACGTTCACACATGTGGTTTTTCGTCGCGTTCGCTCTCATCCTGGCTGCATGCAGCGGGGCGGACGCTGTGGAAAGCACCACAACCACGAGCACCCTGGCCACGACAACCACGACGACTATCACGACCACGACAACCGTCGCGACCACGACGACCGAGGTGCCGGGGCCGCCGTCACCCCTCAATGGTTTGCCTGCGGAAGATCCGGCCTTACTCGATCGAGGCGTCCTGGCCGTCAAGATCGACAACCACTGGAATGCCCGGCCGCAATCCGGCCTGCAGGAAGCCGATGCCATCTACGAACTCGTGGTCGAAGCGGGGCTGACCCGTTTCATCGCTCTCTTCCACGACAACGACACGGACTACATGGGGCCGATGAGATCGGGGCGACCCACCGACCCGACGCTGCTCGCCCCCCTTGGCGCGACGTTCACGATCAGCGGGGCCCAGGATTGGGTGGCCGCCCGGATCGTCGGAGCCGGGGTTCCTCTGATTGGTGAGGTTCGCCCGGCCACGTTTCGGATCTCGAGCCGCCGTGCTCCCCACAACCTGTACGTCGATACGGTCAAACTGCGTGACTATGCCGAGGTCCGCGGCTACTCGAGCGAGCCGCCCCCCGACCTGTTCCCGTGGGGCCCGGCCGTCCCGGCCGCAACCGGAGCTGAGTCAATCACGATGAGTTTCTCGCCTGAGACGACGGCCCTCTGGGAGTGGGACGGCGAGCGCTACCTGCGGACCACCAATGGTGAGGTCCATGAGTGGATAACCCTTGATGGCGAAACCGGCCCCTTGTCGGCGGACACCCTGGTGGTGCTCTTTGTCCGCAAGTACACCGCTTCGCCGGGCGCCGGAAGAAACGGATCGTCCGTTCCTGCCATGGAAACCGTTGGGACCGGACGAGCCCTCGTCTTCTTCGACGGCGGGGTTACGGAGGGCACCTGGGCGCGAGACACCATCGATGAGATGTTTGTGTTGCGTGACGCCGACGGGGACGAGCTGACGGTGCCACCGGGCAAGCCGTGGATGTCGCTGGTCCCGGATACCCGCTCCGTCACCTGGTGATCCACGAGAGATCCCTCGTCGAACTCGCCGCCCAAATTCGCGGCGGGAAATCTCGGCCAGAGAAGCAACCGCCCACTATGTGGACCGGTCTCGCCGCCTCCAGCCGGAGTTGAATGCCTACACGGAGATCGCCGACAATGCTCTGGACCGGGCAGAGGCGCTGGACAGAAGCTGGAGCAACGGGTGGGTGGCCGGCAGCGATCCGGGCCCACTGGCCGGAGTGCCGATCGCTATCAAGGACCTCATCGATCAGGCCGGGCAGGTCACCACGTGCGGGTCAGGGTTCTATCGCCACAAGGCCGCGCAGTCGGCGACCGTGGTCCGGAGACTCGAAGCGGCCGGGGCCATCATCATCGGCCGGACCGGACTGCACGAATTCGCATTCGGTTTCTCGAGCGAGAACGACTGGTTCGGTCCCGTACGGAACCCGTGGAACCCAGCCACTTCCCCGGGCGGCTCCTCGGGCGGGTCTGCGGTCGCCGTCGCGGCCGGCTTGGCCGCCGGAGCCATCGGTACCGACACCGGTGGATCTGTCCGCGTACCTGCCGCCCTCTGCGGCACGGTAGGTCTCAAGGTCACCCATGGACGGATTCCGCTCACCGGAGTCTTCCCGCTGGCGGCGTCGCTGGACACGGTCGGACCCCTCGGCCGGACCACGGACGACGTTGCCGCCCTCTACGAGGTAATGGCGGGGCACGATCCGGCCGATCCGTGGTCCGCTTCACATCCGGTCGAAGCCGCGGACCGCTCACCTTCGCTCAAAGGGCTCGTGGTGGGAGTGCCACAGCCGTGGGTCGAAAACGCTCCGATTACCAGGCAGGTCCGGGACGCCTTTTCGGGAGCTCTTGACCGTCTCGCCAACCAGGGGGCATCGGTTCGCGAGGTCCGCCACCCTCTCCTGCAACCTGCTGATCAGTTGGCAGACCTGATCAACGCCGAGGTTGCCTCAGTCCACCGGAGTTGGCTGGCCGACCCGACCAAGCAGTACGGAGCGGAAGTAGCCGAGCGTCTGCAGCGGACTTTGGAGGTTTCCCTCGACGACTACATCGCTGCGCAAGCCTGGAGGACCGGACTTCGCCATGCCGTCGCCGGGCTGTTTGCAGAGGTGGACGTTTTGATCACACCAACGGTCGGCGCCACCCGCAAGGTCATCGGCGAGACGGCCATCCTCGTGGGCGATAGACCAACGTCGTACCGCCTGGTGCTGTCCTGGTTCTCGTCCCTGGTCAACCACATGGGAGTACCAGCCCTGGCGCTCCCCCTGCAGGACACCGGCTCTCCACCCTCTTCCCTTCAACTCATCGGACCCTGGTGGTCAGAAGGCCGGTTGCTCGACCTCGGCCGGGCTCTGGAAGAGGCCGGTATATCCGGTTTCAGCCCTCCCCCGAGCGGGTGAAAGGGTCGAAGGACTCCTTTCCCGCCAGTGTGCTTTGTAACTCTCCGTATCTCGGTAGACTTGGCGAGCCACGGAGCGTGGCATACCCGAGCGTGGATTTGAATACACAAGCCAAATGATCCATTCAAGTCCCCTCACGCATTCCCACAAGCAATCAAGGAAGTGATTCGTCGTGTCTGACGACACTGCAATTCTCGAGACGCCTGCGTCGCCCGATATCGAAATCGAGGAGATCGACAAGGTCATCATCCGCTTTGCCGGTGACTCCGGCGACGGCATGCAACTGGCAGGAACCCGGTTCACCGCCGACTCCGCGATCTTCGGCAACGACCTGGCCACCCTGCCGAACTTCCCTGCGGAGATCCGGGCTCCGGCAGGCACCATTCCTGGTGTTTCGTCGTTCCAGGTGCAGATTGCCGATTTCGACATCCTGACCCCCGGCGACGAGGCCGACGTCCTGGTGACCATGAACCCGGCCGCGCTCAAGGCAAACCTCGTTGATCTGCGCCCTGGTGGCATGATCATCGCCAACGAAGAGGCCTTCGAGGAAAGAAACCTGGCCAAAGCCGGGTTTGCGACGAATCCTCTCGACGATGGTTCCCTGGACGGATACCGGGTCTTCAAGGTACCGATGGAGCGACTGACCAAGGAAGCGGTGAAAGACACGGGCGTGACCGGCCGCGACGTTCTGCGTTCCAAGAACTTCTTTGCACTTGGCTTGATCTCCTGGGTGTTCAACCGGCCGCTTGATACCAGCATCAAGTGGGTCGAGAAGAAGTTCGCCAAGCGGGAGGAGGTGGCCGCCGCCAACATCGCCTCATTGCGGGCGGGTCACAACTTCGGCCTCACGACCGAAGCCTTTCACCATATCTACAACATCAAACCCGCCGCGCTGAAGCCCGGCGAATACACGAATGTGACCGGCAATACCGCCATGGCCTGGGGGCTGATTGCCGCCAGCCAGGCCGCCAAGCTCCCCCTGTTCTACGGCACCTATCCCATCACCCCGGCCTCGGATATCTTGCACGAACTGGCCAAGCACAAGAACTTCGGTGTACGTACGTACCAGGCTGAAGATGAGATTGCCGGAGCCGGGGCCGCCGTCGGAGCCGCTTTCGCCGGCCATCTGGCCGTCACCGGCACGTCGGGACCCGGGTTGGCGCTGAAGAGCGAAACCATCAGCCTGGCCTTGTCGATGGAGCTCCCGCTGGTCGTCATCGATGTGCAGCGAGCAGGTCCATCAACCGGATTACCCACCAAGGTCGAGCAATCCGACCTGTTGTTCTCGCTGTATGGACGACACGGCGAAGCCCCCCTGCCGGTCCTCGCGGCCCGAACGGCGTCCGATGCCTTCGAAGTGACCGTCGAGGCAGCCCGCATCGCTCTCAAGTACATGACGCCGGTCATCCTCCTGTCGGACAACTACATCGCCAACGGTTCTGAACCATGGCAGCTGCCCGATCTCGACGCGCTCCCTGATATCAGCGTTCCGTTCCAGACCGAGCCGAACGCCGACGGTCGGTATGTCCCCTACCTGCGTGACCCCCAGACCCTGGCTCGCCAGTGGGCGATACCGGGTACACCCGGCCTCGAGCACCGACTGGGAGGACTCGAGAAACACGAAGTGATTGGAAACGTCTCCTACGACACCAACAACCATCAGCTCATGACCGAGTTGCGGGAATGGAAGATCCGCAATATCGCCAACGACATACCCCCGCTGGAGGTCGACGGCGATGCGGGCGCCGAGCTGCTGGTACTCGGTTGGGGCTCAACCTTCGGTTCCATCCGGGCTGCCGCCAAGCGGGTGCGCAAAGACGGGCTCTCAGTTGCCACGGCCCATCTCCGCTATCTGAATCCCTTCCCTTCCAATCTGGGCGAGGTGCTTGGGGAGTATCGGTACATCTTGATACCGGAGATCAACATGGGTCAGTTACGAAAACTGATTCGGGCTGATTTCCTCGTCCCCGCCATGGGATTCAACAAGGTCAAAGGATTGCCCTTCCGGGTGTCCGAAATCGAGAACAAGATCCGGGAGATCCTCGCATCATGACTGACACCATCGCCACCAAATACACGAGAGCCGATTTCCAGACCGATCAGGAGGTCCGTTGGTGCCCCGGCTGCGGGGACTACACGATCCTTGCAGCGGTCCAGTCCTTTATGGCCGATCTGGGGATGCCAAAAGAACAGATCGTTTTCGTGTCGGGTATCGGCTGTTCCTCCCGGTTCCCCTACTACATGAACACGTATGGGATCCACTCGATCCACGGCCGCGCTCCCGCCATCGCGTCGGGTATTGCGGTGGCGCGACCGGACCTGTCGGTTTGGGTTGTCACGGGTGACGGTGACGCCCTTTCGATCGGTGGGAACCACCTGATTCATGCTCTGCGTCGCAACATGAACCTCAAGATCCTGCTCTTCAACAACCAGATCTACGGTTTGACCAAGGGTCAGTACTCGCCGACCAGCGAGAAGGGCAAGCGAACCAAGTCGAGCCCGGCCGGTTCACCCGACGTTCCGTTCAACCCCGTCAGCCTCGCCCTGGGGGCAGAGGCGAGCTTCGTGGCCAGGACCATTGACATGGACCGCAAACTCACGATGGACATCCTGCAGAAGGCCTCGGACCACAAGGGCACTTCCTTCATTGAGATCTACCAGAACTGCAACGTGTTCAACGACAAGGCGTTCATTGAACTCACGGGCAAGGAAACCAGACTCGAGAACCGGATCAACCTCGAGCACGGCCAGCCGATTACCTTCGGACCGAACGGCGAGCACGCCGTTGTCATGGACGGAGGAGCAGCCAAGATCGTTCCAACCGACAGTGTCCCGGCCGGCGAGATCATGGTCCATGACGTCCATGCTCCCAACCCGAGCGCTGCCTTCGCCCTGAGCCGCCTATCGCACGGTCCTTACGGACCGACCCCGGTCGGCATCTTCCGGGACGCCGTCCGCTCCTCGTACGAGCAGGACGTTGCGCAGCAGCTGGTCGACGCCCAGGAGAAGAAGGGACCCGGCGATCTGTCGAAACTGATCCGATCCCTGGGAACCTGGAAGGTCACATAAGACTCGTTTTGGCGCCTAACTTGCCGGAATATCGAGCAAGTTAGGCGCAATAACTTCTGTCTCTGCTGTGCGACATGATGTCGCGATGGAGACAGCTCAAGTAATCATGGCCAGGATCGCGACAGATCAATACGGAGTGATCCAACGAGGTCAGGCGCTACGCGCCGGTCTGACGAAAGCCCAAATCGAAACCCAGCTGCGGGTAGGCGCATGGATCCGGGTAACGGAGGGGGTATTTCGAAACGCGGCGGTGCCCGACACCTTGGAGGGCCACCTCATGGCCGCGTGCCTTACCGGAGGTGAGCTCGTTGCGGCATCTCATCGATCGGCTGCGGAGCTCCACGGCCTGCCCGGACGCAGTCGGTCGGTCGTCGAAATAGCGTGCCGACGTTGGGCTCGCAGCCACCGGGACGGAATCATCGTGCATGAAAGCCAGGCCCTGGACGACCAGGACGTCTGCTCGGTCCGGGGATTCCAGCCACTACGGTCGAAAGGACCCTTCTGGACCTGGGTGCTGTGCGCGGCTACGTAACCGTGCAGATGGCCTTCGATCGGGCAGTTCGGGAAGGCATGACCTCGTGGGAGAGGACAAACGACACCTTGCAGCGTCTAGCCCGATCCGGCCGCCCCGGTGTCACCAAGCTTCGTGAAGCCCTGCACGCCCGGGTGGACACTGCCTTTCCTGAAAGCGAGCAAGAAACTGCTCTGCTGGCGCTACTCGTCTCAAACGGGTTGCCGGAGCCGCAACCCCAGTATTCGATCTACGACGAATCCGGGACGTTCCTTGCCCGGGTCGACGCGGCCTATCCCGGCAGCCGCATTGCGATCGAGTATGACTCCGACCTTCATCATTCCGACACCGGTGCCCTCGCCCGGGACAACGTGCGGCGGAACCGTCTGATTGCGGCAGGATGGACGGTGATCGCTGCCCGTCGCACAGACATAATCTCAGGAGGACACCAGTTGTCCCAGGCCGTCGGGGCGTCGCTCAAGTCTCGTGTTATTGCGCCTAACGTGCCGGAATATCGAGCAAGTTAGGCGCCAAAACCCTCTTTAGAGGAGGTGTTTGGTTGCTTCGCGGAAGCTGAGACCGGAAAGACGCTCGCGGTGCTCGAGCGCGAAGGCGCGCACCGCATCGGGTTCGGTTTTCGCGTACTCGCGGAACGCCCAGCCGATGGCTTTGCGGATGAAGAACTGCTTCTCCTCGGCTCGCTTGAGGCAATAGCCGAACAGTTGATCCTGGTCGGTTACGGACTTGTGTTTCAGTTGGCTCAAGATGGCGGAGCGACGAACCCACAGGTTCTGGTCGTCGATCCAACGGTCCAGTTTCGGATGCATCCGGGCCCGATCGTCAAGCAAAACCTTTCCGATCAGCCGCGCGGCAATGTCATCGACGAAGTCCCACCAGGCACCTTCCACGATCATCCGCCGGTAGAGGGGCACGGTGCCAATCGTCACATATTGCGGGTGATCGACGGCCAATCGAATCGCGCAGTGCTTCTCTTCCCGGTGCGGCTGAGCCCACAGCGCCCGCACGGCAGTCTGATACCCGGTACGGGAGGTGATCGGGAACCGACGGCGCATCTCCCGGTAGACCTTGCTCCATTCCGGTTTGTGCACTCCGTAGAAAGGCATGTCCGTCTTCATGTACCTGGCCATATCGGCGGCACGGCCCGGATCGCCGATCTTGGCCAATTCGGCCGCCAGGTAACGAGTCATCTCTTCCATGTCGCTACCGTAATCGGTCATCGACCCCCGAAACATATGATCACCGTTCAGTTCTTCAAGTACCCGGATCGCCTCCACTGGCGACACGAGATGCGCCGACTCGGCGAGGACGAGCACGGCATCTGGCTTGGAGCCCCGAAGGGAACCGTCGTGCAACGGGGCACGGAACCGCCGATCATCCTCAAACACTCGTTTGTTCAGCTCATACCTCCCGCGAACGTTCTGGTCACTCATCTACAACGGCGAAAATCACAAGTACCCCTTGTACGTCGACATCGCGACCACCGCAACGTGGGTCGATGAGCAACGTGTCGAGATGGTCGATATCGATCTCGATGTGGTCCGCTACCAAGACGGCTCCGTTGAGCTCCTCGACGAGGATGAGTTCCTGGATCACCAGGAGCGGTTCAACTACCCGGCCTGGCTGGTAGATCGAGCTCGCACAACGGCAGCCGAGTTGGTCCTGAAGGTCGAAGCGGGCGCAGAACCCTTTGGGAGCGCACCTGCCACCTGGCTCGACCGGGTGTGACTCAGAAACCTTCCCACGGCGTGCAATCGTCGGCCACGGCAACCAATTCATTTGAGATACAGGTCTCGAGCGCATCAATCATGGCGGTCGCCAGCCCGTGCAGCTCGGCCAGCACCTGTGGTGGCCTGCCGAATTCCATATCGTGGCGGAAGTTGCCTCCCTCGCGCTCCAGCGCCAGATAGGCAGCGCCGCCGTCGGCGCAATCAGGGCAGCCGTAGACCGGATCCAACATGACCCCGCTCAGTTGCTCAAGAGCAGCTCCAATCCGACTCCGGGCGTCTGGGGTCAGCAATCCACGGTTTTCGTACAGGGGCTCAGTGGCTTCCCGATCGCGAGCGGTCAGCACCAGCTCCTCGCCGTCGATGACGAGGTCCGCATTGCAGAGACCCAGGCACATGCCGAAGGACCAACCGGCCCCTACCAGGCTTCCTGCCACGCCCCCGGGCTCGGCACCCAGTTCCAAACGGCCGACCTCCTCCCCGTTGAGTACGACTGCGCTGGTGGAGGTCTCGAACGATCCGAGCGGTATCGAGACCTCGAACGGTTCCAACACCTGTGCGCAGTTCTGACCCAACGAGACTGAACTCCACAACCTCACATCGATCGTGGGGCCGAGGTCGTCGACCTCCCATACCGCCTTATGACAGGGTGTTGGCAGCGACCCTCGCACCACCAATCGGACCTGAACCGGGAAACTCTCGAGATAGAGGATTTCGGTCGAATCGACGAACACGGGACCTTCAACGCCGTCGGGCACCGTCGTACTGGCATCGGGGGCGCCGACCTCCGATCCCGCGCAGGCGGTCATCAAGGCGGTCACGGCGATAATTGATACGAACAATCTTGTCTTCATGGTGTTTCGACGCAGATCGTACCGCCCCGGGTTCCAGCACACGGCGAGTTCCTTGCCGGCTGCCCCGCCGGGCTCTCACTTGGTGCCCAAATACCCTGTGGCACATCGGCAATCCGTGAGACCTTATGGGTTGAGAGCCAAACGGGGAACGAAGTGATTGTGCCCGCCGTGCTGGAGCAGAGTTTCACCTCATTCGTGAGAGAGACTGAGCCCCAACTTCGGGCTGCGCTGGTCGCCCACTTCGGGACCGAACGGGGGCGAGAGGCAACGGCAGAAGCATTGGCGTACGGCTGGGAGCATTGGGACAGGATCAGCTCGATGCAGAACCCGGCCGGTTACCTCTACAGGGTGGGCCAACATACCGGCTTCCGCAAACCCCGCCGGATCGTCTTCCCCGACGTCCCTCATCACAATGATCCGGTGGTCGAACCGGGACTGCCGAAAGCAATTGCCCGTCTGTCATCGAGGCAACGATCCGCAGTGGTGCTGGTGCACTGCTTCGACTGGACGCCGGCCGAAGTAGCCGAGTTTCTCGATGTCTCGGTGAGCACCGTTCGCAACCACCTGGATCGAGGAATGAAGCGGCTGCGAGCGAATCTGGGAGGTGTGAGCTGATGCAAGATCTCGGGCGTGAACTGGCCCACTTCGGGGCGGTGCTTCGAGACCGGGCACCAGCGGTCGGTCTCGATGAGATCGAAACACGCCTGGCAAGGCAACCGACCGGCCACCGCCCGGTGCGGTCGGCGGTAGCCGGCGCACTGGTGGCGCTGGCCTCGATTGGCCTCATGTTTGTAGGCGGCCTCCTGGTCGATCTGCTGGGCACAGCGTCGACCGTCCTCCGGCCCTCTGTCTCCCCTGCTAGCGGGGCGTCGACAGGCCTGGCGGTGATGGCCATCGTCGTGGGGAGCGGGGCCTTAGCCGTCCTGGCAGGGGCTGCAGTGGTGGGTTTGAAACATCACCGCAAGACACAGGAACCAATACGAATTGCCAAGACACGGGAACGGAGGAAGAAGAAGATGCGCACCATGGAGAAACCGGTTGCACCGGTTGAGAAGCTGGAACGCAATAACCGCTACCTAATCATCGGGTTGGTGGTGGCCGTACTTTTGGCGGCCGGGTTCGGTGCCTGGTTGATCGTCGACGCCATCGGCACCTCAACCGAGCGCCAGATCACAGCGTTGATAGATGACTATGGGGCGGCCTGGTCGGCCAATGACGGAGCAGCCGTGCTCGCGCTTCTGACTGAAGACGGTGCCGTCCTTGCTGGCAACGGCCAGACCTATCGCGGCGACGAACTGGCGTTTGAGGTGGACCACCTCGGCGAATTCACCGTCGCACCAGTCGGCGATCTCGTGATCTACGAGAGCGTCACTGGATGGCACGCGGCAAGCCCGGATGAGCACGGAATGGAGTTGTTCAACATCGTCGAGCAGGACGGAACCATGTTGATCAGATTCCATGAGACCTGGCGGGGAGGCAGTTAGGTCGTTGACAGGTACATCTCGGTCTGGAGCCCGGTCCGGCGGCCGGGCTCCCTGCCGCTCCTAGGCCATCGCCACCAGCTCGAGCAACGAGTCGTCGAAAAAGTCAACTGCCCCATCGGGCATCATCATCACCCGGTCCGGTGAAAGCTCCTCGACGAAATCGGTGTCGTGGCTCACCAGGACGATGGTTCCCTGGTAGAGACGGAGGGCCTCGACCAGCGCTTCCTTGGCCTGCGGGTCGAGGTTGTTGGTCGGCTCGTCCAGGAGCAGCACGTTGGGGCGGGACACGACCAGTTGACAGAGCGCCAGCTTGGTCTTCTCACCGCCGGAGAGGGTCGCGGCATCCTGGTCGACCTTATCGCCCAACAGGAAGTGACCGAGCAGCGTCCGCAGCGTCGGGTCAGGTTGATCCGAGACCTCGCGCATGTGGTTGAACACCGATATACCCGGCTTTATCTGCTCGTGTTCCTGTGCGTAGTAGCCCAACGAGGCCTTGTAGCCGATTTCGACTTCGCCAAGATCAGGCGTCTCGACCCCGGCCAGAATACGAAGCAGGGTGGTCTTGCCAGCTCCGTTGAGGCCCATGATCAACAACCCTTCGCCGCGATCCAGGTCGAAGTCGACATCCATGAAGACCAGATTGTCGCCGTACGATTTGGCCAATCCCTGCGCCTTGAGGGGTGTACGCCCCGACGGTTCCGGCTGGGGAAATCGAACCGCCACGTTCTTGCCACTGCCCCGAACCTCAACCAGATCCCGCTTGATGCGATCGGCCCGGGTCTGCATGGTCTTCGCCTTCCGAGCCATTTTCTCGGTGGTCCCTTTGAAGCGGGCGACAGTTGCCTCGAGCTGGGCGATCTTCTGGTCCTGATGGCGACGTTCCTTCTCCCGTTGCTCGCGTCGGCGCTTCCGTTCGCCGAGGAAGTGGGTGTAGTTACCTCGGTAGGACTCGAGTTCACCGTGGTCCAACGCCAATACAGAGGTGATGGCCTCATCGAGGAGGGGCAAATCGTGGCTCACCACGAGAAGCGCCCCCCGGTAGTCGGCGAGGTAGGCCATCAACCATGCCTTGGCATCGAGGTCGAGGTGGTTGGTCGGCTCGTCGAGCAGCATCACTTCGGTCTCGGCGAAAAGTATCCGGGCCAACTCGACCCGGCGGCGTTGCCCGCCCGACATGGTGGCAACGGGTTGTGCCAGTTCCTCATTGCCTAGTCCGAGGGCGGCAGCAGTCTTCTTCGCCTCGGCCTCGGCTGCGTAGCCGCCTCGTGATTCGAATTGCTCTTGCAGCCGCGCGTGGTTACGGATAGCCCGGTCACGCCGCTCACCATCGAGGCGTTCGATCTTGCGGCGGGCATCTTCGATGCGTCGTTGGACGGCGCCGATCTCGCGGGCAGCCAGGATCCTTTCCAAACCGGTGGCATCAGGATGTTCGAGATCCGGGAGCGCAGCCTCCTGCGAGAAGTATCCAAGGTTGCCGCTCCGGAGGATCGATCCGGCCGCCGGCGATTGGTACCCGACCAGCGTGCGCATCAACGTGGTTTTGCCGGTTCCGTTGCGACCCACCAGACCGACCTTGTCGCCCGGTTGCAGACTGAACGAAGCCCCCTCCAGCAAGACGCGGGGGCCTACTTCGATACGAACGTCACGAACTATGAGCATGGGCCGGAAAGGCTAGCCACCTCCCCGCTCTTGAGGTTCCTTCCGAGCAGGTCTAGGGCCGTCCTCCGAGATAGTGAAACCAGAGGATGCGCGCGGCAACTGCCCGCCAAGGTCTCCAGCCCTCAGCTAGTTCGATCATCTCGGTTTGGGAGGGACGGGCGGGAAGGCTTTTGATGTCTTGCATGGCAGTCTGCAGAGCGATATCCCCGGCGGGCCAGACATCCCGCCGGCCGAGGGCCATCAACAGGTACGTATCGGCCGTCCAGGAGCCGATTCCTTTCAGCTCGATCAGTTCCTGACGGGCCCGTTCGTCTGACAGCTCCGCCATGGCTGCAAGGTCGAAGGTCCCGTCGATCAGCGCTGAGGCCAGGAAACGTCCGTATCCGGCCTTCTGGCGACTGAATCCCACCTCTCTGAGCCTGACATCGTCGAGCGTCAGGAAGTGCTCTGGAGTAACCGCCGGAATCAGGGCAGCAAGGCGCCCGTAGGCGGCTCGGGCTGAGGCCAAGGAAACCTGCTGTTCAAGAATGATGTTCAGGAGGGTCGCAAACCCCGGCTGTCTGGCCCACATCGGCGGTTGACCATGCTGTCGGACGCTTGCAGCCAGGTCGGCGTCGCGGCGTGATAGAACGGCAACGCCTTCCTGCAGCGCGGATTCCTGCAGTGGGGTCATGCCCGGCCGGACCACCAGACGGTGACCATCTTCCGTTCTCGACTTCCTACGTAGATGCGACCATCGCCGTCAATCTCCGTTTCGGGAGCCAACAAAGCTCTGAGTTCGGACCAGCGATGGCGGGGCAGCACCAGGCGCTTCCCGTAATGCTCGAGGATCTCATCCCACGTTTCGAACCACGCCTGCCCGCCTCGAGTCCATACGTCATCCTGAGGCTGGATTCCGCAGACTTCTTCGACCACCTTGATGAAATCCAGGGGGGTAGGTCCCTGCGGCCGGTCGAGGTCGTGGAGCGTCCGGTAGTAGCGCGCCAGCCCAGACCACGGATGATCAAGGGTCAATTCGACGACAACCCCCTTACCGGCGTGACCGGCGAGTGCCTCGAGAAACGGTCCGATGTCCTGGACGTCGTAGACAACGTTGGCGCACATGACCACATCATGGAGGTCGACCTCATCCGCCACGTCCGGCCACGCACCCTCGACCAGGGCGGCGGCAACACGTGCCTCACGGGCATGGTTGCGGAACCCCTCTGCCAGGTTCGGGTCCTTCTCAACCGCGGTGAGCAAATGGCCTTCTCCGGCGAGGGTGAGCGATGCCCGACCCGTTCCCGCCCCTACATCGAGCAGACTCCCGGTTTTTCCAAGGAAGGAGCGAACGACTTCGCTGGTTCGAGTCTCGAAGCCTTGTTCGCGAGCGATCTGCGTACGCCGTGTCCAGAGTTCGGTTGACCACCCGTACGGCGAATCCGCAACGGCATCGAGCAGTACCTGGGGGATGGCCCATGCTTCGAGCAGGCGCCGCCAACGGGAAGTGGCCGACTCGGTCATCGGAGCCCGGCGAAGAGATCGTCCTCACGATCCGGCACGTCGACCCGGCTGGCGATCCTCATGTAGCTCTCCCGTCCGAACACCTCCGGTCGGGCTTCCTCCGGAACGCGGAAGAGCCACCAGTCTTCGGGAATTTGGCTGCGGTGCGCCGCCCAGGCCTCGAACTTGCGATCGACATAGTCCCGTACGTCTACCCAGGCAGTGATATCTTCGTCCGGGATCCCGACCGCCGGTCGCCGGTTGAATTCCTCCTCGGTGATTTCACCTGCCTCGAAGAGAGCCCGACGAATGGCCAGGGTGCGAGAACGTGGAAAGGTGACCCAGTACAGCTTGCCGGGGGTCCACAGTCCCTCTCCGTCGACGGGCGGGAAACGGCCGACGTCGTCCGCACCAAAGAAGGCGGCCGTCCCAACCCGGTTGACCTGGATGTGATCGGGATGGCCGTATCCCCCGAAGGGATCGTACGCGATGATCACCTCTGGTTGATAGCGACGGATCAGGTGCACCAGGCGCCCGGTGGCTTCCATGAAGTCGGCGTTCCAGAAAGCGTCAGGATGCCGGTTGTCATCCGTGCCCATCATCCCCGAGTCACGGTATCCGAGGAACTCATGACTCGTGATCCCCAACACGCCCGCCGCGTTCGCCATCTCCTCCGCCCGAATCTCCGCGAGACGCGGCTTCAGCTCTTCGGCGTTTTCATAGTTGTGGATCTCCCCCACTGCCCCATCGGTGGCGGTGACGACAACGACAGGTTCACCCGCTTCTGCATAGCGCGCCAGGGTCCCTCCCGTTGAGGTGGTTTCATCGTCGGGGTGAGCGTGAAAAGCGAGGAGACCGGCCATGAGAAGAGGATCTTAGCTACGAGCCTCCGATGGCCGGCCATGCAGAAAGCAGGGCCCACGGATGAAATCCCAAACTCCGCCCTTGCTTCCGCGGACCCTGCATCATCATTGTCTGTCAGAAAACCGGGAATGTCTAGGGCAGGAGTTGTCGGTCATCCGTCGTCGGGTATCGAATCCGTCGTCAACGATCATCCAGTTTGTCTCCCTCAACACCATCGCCCATAGAGCGGCCGCCGGTGCGCCAGTAGACGCCGTCGGCCCGGGTGAGGAAGCCTTCGTCCACCAGGTAGCGCCGCAATGCGGCATAGTCGTGGTACCAGAGCTGCAGTGTGAAGCTGACCTCGCGTTCGGTGTACCGGAGGCCCGGCTCGAACTCCTGGGCCAGGCGTTCGAGAACGATCAAGCGCTTGGCATGTTGAGCGGGGATCTGGGTGAGCCGGGTGCCGTGGAAGAACCTCCGGAGAACCGCCGCTTCATGCCCGTCCCAGGGGCCTTCGGTCACGGAGGCATCCGCCCCATCCCTGGTCGGCAGCTCCGATCCCAGACGTTGCAGGGTCTCCAGGTTGAGTCGACGGTCGCTATCGAGCAGCCCGGTTTCCTGAAGCTTCACGATCGCCAGCAACACAATTTTGGTCTGAACACCCAACGCCGACCCCAACCGGGCAGCGTCGACCGGCCCAACGGCCGCAGCACCCAGTACGGCGAGCCGAACGGAATCAAGCGCCAGGCGTAGATAATCCGTCGGGTTGATCATGGACGGAGAGGGTATCAAAGCCTTGCGTTGTGGTGGCGGTGACCATACGCTCTTCCCCGTGGCCCCCGACCGATTCACACACACCGTCCACCTCAGCACGCCACCCGAACGTGCCTGGGTGATACTCCAGCAGCCGGAAACCTGGGGTGGTATCGCCGGCGTCCAGCAGGTCTTCGATGCCGAACACAACCCGGACGGGACCCTGCGCAGCTATCGGTTCCTGGCGGAGGCCGGCAAGAAGCCGTACGAGGGGTCGGCCAGGACCATCGAATCAGACGCACCGGCCCTCATGGTGGTCACGGTGGATGCGGCCGAGATCGAGGGGACGATTACCACCGAGCTGGCCCCCTCGAACCCGCACGGTACCGACATGACCGTGTCCCTGAGGGTTCGGCCGAGGGGGATGTTGGCCATCATGTTCTTTTCGATCGTGAGCAAAGCGATCGGATCGGGTTTCGCCAGACAGATAGATGAGATCGCCGACCGCATCGAGAAGGGCTAGTTCGCGACCTCGGGGTTCCTAGCCGGCACCAATCGCGGCGCGCACCGACCCGCCGGCATTCGTCATGATCGAACCCGGATCGGCCGTTGGCTGTGAAAGCGCGGCGAAAGCCTCAGTGAGGGGCGCCCAGGCTGCATCCATCTCTTGAATATTGGGGAGGGGAATACCACCTCGTCCCGAATCGGAGAAGGCCAGCAGGTTCGCATCGAACCCGGGATCCCCCAGAGCAGCCAACAGGGCCGACGGGCGGGCGGTGATGTCGGCAAGTTGCACCATGGTCGCCGTTGTCGCGATGTGCTCGAGGAGGAACGACATCGCCAAATCCGATTTCTGGGTCATCGCGTTCAGAAAGAAACCCTGTGATCCGACAAACGGTCGGGGTACGTTCCCCGCCATCAGCGGCAAGGGGGCTATTCCGTAGTTGATGCCCGCTGCGTCGACGGCTTCCACCTGCCAGGGACCCGTCCACATGAACGGCACTGCGCCCTGGTTGAACAAATCGGCCATCATCGAATAGTCGACAGTGCTTTGGGCATACCCATCCCGATAAAGAGCGTTGAGAAACGTTGCCCCGGCAATGGCTTCCGGAGAGTCGATGCCGACGTCGGTCATGTCGAAGGCTCCGTTCCCAAACCCGAACACGTACCCGCCAAAGCCCCCGATGAACGGGAACTGATGGAGTGGTTCACCGACCGGGATGGCCAGGCACGGCAGACCGTCCGCAGTGGGAAAACCGAGACCGTCGCATGACGCCCGCAGCGCATCGAAGTCGCCTGGTGGTGCTTGAACAAAGTCCTTGTTGTAGAACAGGCCGACTGATTCTGTCACGAAGGGCAAACCGTATACCTGACCTCCGTACGAATGAGCGTCAACGGCGACGGAGACGAACTCTGCTTGGCGTCCGGCAAGGTCTAGCGGAGCGATGATGCCCGCCTCGACCAACGCACCGGTGCCTTCATTCGAATCAATGAACAGGTCCGGTCCCTGACCCGCAGGAACGGCATCCATGACGGCTCCCCGGATCTCACGGAAGGGCATCACCTCAACCTCGACAACAATGCCGGAGGCTGCTTCGAAGCGTTCGGCGGCCGCCTCAACGACCGGCGCCCGGGTCTCGTCGACCCACACGAGCAATGTCTTGTCCTCCACCGGTTGCGAAGTGTTGGGATCAGGATCTCCCGTGAGCGTGGTCGTTGTAGTCATGCCGTCGACACTGGTGGTGGTCTCCCCGTTACCCGAAGTGCATGCCGCCATCAGCACGACTCCTGCCATGCCGACTATGAGTTTCCGCTGCCAATTCGGCGCCATCGACGTTCCTAATCTCATGAGATTGACCCTGAACACATCGAGTCTAAGTAGGGTTCGCCATTGGTTGGTGTCTCACGGTCTGAGAATCCCCAATCTCGACCCGACACCATCGGGCCAACCAGCCCTCGTCCGAAGAGCTGAGCCGCCGATCCGTCAGGAATCCACCAGCGGAACCAAGGAAGATCGTCCGGTCCGAGCAGGTCAACAGATTGAGCGGGTCGCCGCCAACAACCTGCGAGCTACCACCCCATCCCCAGGTCACCCCCGCCGCAGTCGCGAGGAGACCCTCAGTCCTCTTGCGATGCCTCTTCTTGAGCTCGCAGTTCCTCGGCTACCGCCAGAGCTTCGGATCGATCACCCGTTGAGATCTCGGCGCGGTCGGTGAGCAGCGTGACCTGGTTGTCAAGCACCTGGAGAAACCCGCCGTGGGTGCCGATCGTCACCTTCTGCTTGCCGCTGTCGACGACAACCACCCCGGTGGCCAGGGCAGCCATCAGTGGTTCGTGACCGGCCAGGATGCCGATCTCGCCTTCGGTAGTCCGGGCCACAACGAAATCGGCTTCGCCGGACCACACGACGGATTCGGGAGCGACGATGTCGACCTGGAAGCCCACTCACGCACCTGCCGTTTCCATGCTCTTCGCTTTCGCCGCAACATCGTCGGCTCCGCCGACCATGTAGAAGGCCTGCTCGGGGTACTGGTCCATCTCTCCCGCCAGCAGCATCTTGAAGGCCCGGATCGTCTCTTCGAGCGGGGTATACACGCCCGCCTGACCGGTGAATTGCTCGGCCACGAACATGGGCTGGGACAGGAATCGCTGAACGCGGCGAGCGCGGCTCACGATCAATTTGTCCTCTTCGGACAACTCGTCAATACCGAGGATGGCGATGATGTCCTGCAGATCCTTGTACCGCTGCAATACCTGCTGGACGTGGGTGGCCACGTCGTAGTGCTCTTCGCCGACGATCTGCGGATCCAGGGCCCGGCTGCTCGAGTCGAGCGGATCGACGGCCGGGTAGATACCAAGCGCGGTGAGCGGACGGCTCAACACCGTCGTGGCGTCGAGATGGGCGAAGGCGGTATGCGGGGCCGGATCGGTGATGTCGTCTGCCGGCACGTAGATAGCCTGCAAGGAGGTAATGGAACGGCCCTTGAGCGAGGTGATCCGCTCCTGGAGCTGGCCCATCTCACCGGCCAGGGTCGGCTGGTAACCAACCGCCGATGGCATTCGGCCGAGCAACGTGGATACCTCGGAGCCGGCCTGGGTGAACCGGAAGATATTGTCGATGAACAACAGCACGTCCTGGTTTTGCACATCCCGGAAGTACTCGGCCATGGTCAGGGCAGACAATGCCACTCGCAGCCGGACCCCCGGCGGCTCATCCATCTGACCGAACACGAGCGCCGCCTTGTCGATGACGCCCGAGTCCTTCATCTCCAGGAAGAGGTCGTTCCCTTCCCGGGTCCGCTCGCCGACGCCGGCGAACACCGACACGCCACCGTGCTGGGTAGCAACCCGGTTGATCATCTCCTGGATCAGCACCGTTTTACCGACTCCGGCGCCGCCAAACAGGCCGATCTTGCCACCCTGCAGATACGGGGAAACGAGGTCGAGAACCTTGATGCCGGTCTCGAAAACTATGCGTTGCGGTTCGACGTCTTCAAAGCGCGGCGGCTGGCGGTGGATCGGCCAGCTCTCCCCGTCTTCAATCTGATCTGGTCCAACATCGAGAGGAGCACCCCACACGTTGAAGATGTGACCGAGGGTCCGGTCGCCGACCGGCACGGTGATCGGGCCTCCCGTGTTTCGCACTTCAGCGCCCCGGATCAACCCGTCCGTCGGCGCCATGGCCACCGCCCGGACCCGATTGTTGCCGAGGTGCTGGGCAGTCTCGGCCACCACCGTGCTGGTTTGTCCAGACACGGTCAGATCGATCTCGAGCGCGTACAGGATCTCCGGCAGCTCGTCGGGCGGAAACTCGACGTCAACGACCGGCCCGGCAACTTTCGTGATTCGTCCGACGCTCTTTACTTCTGTCACGCAACCTTCTCCTTCATTACTTTTGTGGAGCGAGCGCCTCGGCGCCGCCGACGATCTCGGAAATCTCTGTGGTGATCTCGGCTTGCCGGGCCCGGTTGGCAATGCGGGTGAGGACCCGGATCAGCTCCTCGGCGTTCTCGGTAGCCGCCTTCATGGCCCGGCGGCGGGCTGAATGTTCCGAGGCGGATGCTTCGATCAGCATGCTGAATACCGTCGACTCGACGTAGCGAGGCAGCAGACGGTCGAGGATCTGAGCCGGTGACGGCTCGTACGAATAGTCGACGGCCGACGTCGATGCTTCGCCGGTGTCCGGGGCGGCGATCGGCAGGAGCTGAAAATGGGTGGGAACCTGGGTCATCGCCGATTGAAAACGGGTGTAGTAGCACTCAACCGAATCGACAGTCTCGCTGGCGTAGGCATCCATGAGCGTGGCGGCAATGGCCCGGGCGTCCCCGTAGCCGGGCGTGTCGGTCACCCCCAGAAACGATCGTTGGATGTGGTACTTGCGATATTGGAAGTAGGTTTGGGCCTTCTTACCAATCACAAACACCCGGGTGGGGGTTCCCGATCGTTCGAGCGAGACGATGCGCCTCTCTGCTTCGCGAATGATCGTCGAGGCGTAGGCGCCTGCCAGGCCCCGGTCGGACGAAACAACCAGAATACCAGCCCGCTTGACCGGCCGTTCTTCGAGAAGCATGTGTGATGCTCCACCCGAGGCGCCTGCAACATTGCGGATCACGTCGACGAGCTTGGCAGCGTACGGCTTCGAGGCCTGCACCCGGGCCACGGCTTTGGGGATTCGAGAGGCAGCGATCAACTCCATGGCACGAGTGATCTTCATCGTCGACTGGACCGATTTGATCCGCCGCCTGGTATCTCGAAGTTCGGCGCTGGCCACTGGTCCCTACCCCTCGAAGGTTTCCTTGAAGCTTGCGATGGCCGCCACCAGTGCCTCGGTATCCGGCAGCTCTCCGGTCGAGACGATGTGGTCGAGCAGCTCAGGATTCCGCGTGCGCACGTAGTCGAGCAGACCGGCTTCGAAGTCTTCCACCTTCTCGACGGGGATCGAATCCATGTGCCCCTCGGTTACGGCGTAGATGGCCACGACCTGCGCTTCCACTTTGACCGGCGAGAACTGGTCCTGCTTCAACACTTCAACGACCCGACGACCTCGCTCGAGCTGGGCGAGAGAAGCGGCGTCGAGCTCGGAGCCAAATTCGGCGAAGGCTTCCAGCTCCCGGAACTGGGCGAGGTTGAGACGGAGCGGACCGGCCACCTTCTTCATCGCCTTGATCTGGGCGTTGCCTCCGACCCGGGAGACAGAGATACCGGCGTTGATGGCCGGCCGGATCCCCGAGTAGAAAAGGTCGGACTCCAGGAAGATCTGCCCGTCCGTGATCGAGATCACGTTGGTCGGGATGTAGGCGGAAACGTCGCCGGCTTTGGTCTCGATGATCGGCAGCCCGGTGAGCGAGCCGCCACCCAGCTCGTCACTGAGCTTGGCGCACCGTTCCAACAGCCGGGAGTGCAGATAGAACACATCACCGGGATACGCCTCACGACCCGGCGGGCGGCGCAGCAGCAGGGAGATCTCGCGATAGGCAACCGCCTGCTTGGAAAGGTCATCGAAGATCACCAGAGCGTGCTGGCCGTTGTACATCCAGTACTGACCGATGGCCGAGCCCGAGTAAGGCGCATACATCTGCAACGCAGCAGGCGCTGCGGCGGAGGCCTGGACAATGACGGTGTACTCCATGGCCCCGGCCTCTGTGAGCACGTCGACCACCTCGGCGACCGTCGAAGCCTTCTGTCCAATGGCAACGTAGACGCACTTAACATCGAGGCCTTTTTGATTGATGATGGTGTCAACCGCGATGGCCGTTTTGCCGGTCTGGCGGTCGCCGATGATGAGCTCGCGCTGGCCGCGACCGACCGGGATCATGGAATCGATGGCCTTGATACCGGTCTGGAGTGGCTCTTTCACCGGTTGGCGCTGCACCACTGAAGGAGCCTGGGTTTCGAGCAAGCGCGATTCGGTGGAGTTGATCGGACCTTTGCCGTCCAGTGGATTACCGAGCGGGTCGACGACCCGTCCCAGCAGTGCATCACCGACTGGAACCGACAAAACCCGGCCGGTCTGCTTGACGGGGTTCCCTTCCTCGATATGGTTTGCCTCACCCAGGAAGACAACACCAAGGTCGTCCTCATCGATGTTGAGGGCTACGCCCAGCAAGCCGCCGGGAAACTCGAGAAGCTCCGAAGCCATGGCCCTGGGGAGGCCCTTGACGCGGGCAACCCCGTCGGCGCTCGACCGCGACGAAGCCAACGGTCTCCGCCTCGACCGACGGGTGCCAGCCCGCCAGGCTCTCCTTGAGCGCTGCGGTGATGTCTTCGGGCTTGATGGTCATCTCTGACATCGAATCTCCTGCCAATTCCTTATCGGGCCTTCAACGCCTCGCGCAGACCGGAGAGCCGCTTCTGCACAGAGCCGTCGATGACGGTATCCCCGACCCGGGCGACGATGCCGCCGATGACGGAGGGGTCAACAATTACTTTTGGTTCGAGTTGCTTTCCGGTCTTGCGGGCCAGAGCGGCAACCAGGCGCTCTACGGTGGCAGGATCAAGCTCCACCGCAGTGCGGATCTCAGCTACCTCCCGGCTCACTGCGGCCGCCGCCGTGTTGGCCAGTTCATCCACGATGTCCGGCAGGGACGACGCCCGGCCCATTCCAACGATGAAGTTCACAAAGGAGACGGTCAGCTCGGAAGCCCGCGACTTGAGCAAGCCGTCGACAATCGACTTCTTGCGATCAGCGGGCAATTGCGGGTTGCTGAGGGAGTCGCGTAGCTCGTCGGAAGTGCGGAAGGCGCCGACGATCTGCAGGAGCTCACTCTGCACCCTCTCCAACTCGCCCTCGGCCCGCGCAATCTCAAAGAAGCCGGCCGCATAGCCCTGTACGCGATCTTCCATCGACTACGCCATCCTCTCGAGATCGGCGAGGTAGCGCTCGATCAAGCCTTGTTGGGCGGCCCGGTCCAGGTTCTCCCCGACCACTTTCTCAGCCAGATCGATCGAAAGGTCGGCCACTTCCTGGCGGGCATCTTGCAGTGCCCGGGCTTTCTCGTTGGCGGCATCCTCGCGAGCCTTGCCGACGATCTGGCCGGCTTCGGCCTCGGCCTTGGCAACCAGATCAGTACGAACGGTTTCGGCCTGGGCTCGCGCCTCGTCGACGATCCGGCCGGCATCGGCCTTGGCATCGGCCATCTGGGCGCGATAGTCGTCGAGCAGGCTCTTCGCTTCGAGTTTGGTTGCCTCGGCTTCCTTCAATTGGCCGCCGATGGCCTGCTGGCGGCTCTCGAGAGACCGGTTGATGGCGGGCCAGGCCCACTTCCAGACGAAGAAGAAAACCGACGGCAAACGCGATGATGCCTGCGATCAGCTCCGACGTAGCAGGCAGGAGCAGGTCGATACCTCCCCCGCTTTCCTCTTCAGCAGCGAGTAATAGGCTCGTTGCAGCGTTCAGCATGCGATCTCCTTGCTATCCGGCCAGGAAGAACAGCACGAAGCCGATCAATGCCAGGGCTTCGGTAAACGCGATACCGAGGAACATGGTGGTACGGACCATGCCGGCCGCCTCGGGCTGACGGGCCATTGCCTGCACCGCATTGCCGACCACGATACCGATGCCGACCCCCGGGCCAATCGCGGCGAGGCCGTAGCCGATCAGCGCCAGGCTGCCGCCGATGTCCCCCGTAAGCTGGGCAAGCACCAGGGTCACCGCCGTCGCAAGAGTGTGAACCATTCCGTTTCCTTTCTATTTCGCAAACTCAGTGTTCTGGTTGAACCGATGTCTGGATGTACACCGCCGAGAGCAGGGTGAAGATGTATGCCTGCAGAACCGCCACGATGATCTCGAACACAAAGATGAGGATCCCCATCCCCAACCAGGCGATCCCGATGGTCGACCGCAGTCCGATCTCCCCGATCGCCCCGATGAACACGACACCGGACACCAACAGGATGCTCAACATCACGTGGCCGGCCACCATGTTGGCGAAGAGCCGGACCGCCAGACTGAACGGACGCACGAAGAGGATCGAGAAAAGCTCGATGATTCCAACCAGTGGTTTCATGGCGGTCGGCACTCCCGGCGGCCAGGCGATTCCCTTGAAGTAGCCAAACCCCTGCTTGCGGACACCGGCAACCACGAAGATCACGTAGGTCAGCAGGGCGAGGAATCCGGGCAGGGCCATCCGGGAGGTGATCGGGAAGTTGATCAGGGGTGTCACCTCGAAGAGGTTGCCGACAAGGATGAAGAGGAAAATCGACAGCAGGTACGGGGCGTACTTGACGCCCTCCGGACCGATGATGCCTATGGCTATCTCGTCTCGAACAAAGCCAACCAGCGACTCGACCGCCGCCTGGAACTTGGTGGGAATGAGGCGCGGTTTCCGATAAGCAAAGAAGAGGACCCCGATAACAATCAGGGCGGCCAGGGCAATCAGGAAGACCGTGCGGTTGATATCTCCAAAGAGGGCCGGGAACTCAAAAAGCTCGAGGACATTGGCCGGTTTGCAGACCACCTCGTTGACGTAGTCGCACTCTTCGATAGCCAGGATCAGTTCCACTCCAACTCCCTTTCAGCACCCTTGGCCACTGCCACCGCTTCCCAGGTGAGCAAACCCAGGTAGGCCACTACCACGGTTACCCCCAGAGCCAGTCGGTCCAGGTCAACCACCTCACTGATAATAAGCACGGTGAGGGTGATCAGGCCAAGTCGGAGGAAGAACCCGAACAACGCGGCCGCATGATAGAGGCTCAACGAAACCCGTGCGGCAACCGACAACATGGCCCCGGCGAGGAGAAAATTCCCGACCACGATGGCCAGACCGATCGCCGAAGCAAACAGCCCATCAACGCCGCGAGTGGCCCAGAAGACCACCAGAATGACCGGGCCCAGATACAGGGCCCGACGTGCGGTGTGCCGGGCGATGGTCGCCTCAACGTCCATGACGCTCGCCTTCACTCTTGGCGTAGTGCCAGAGCCGCAGGAATCCCGAATAGGCACCGACCACAATGCCGATGATCACCAGCCACGGCTCGGTGCCCAGCCACTTATCTGCGAAATACCCGAGCAGGAACCCGGACATGATCGACGCAAAGAAGCTTCCGCCCGCGACCCACCCGTCGTTGACGGCCTGGGTCACCTGTTCATGGGCGGACGGTTTCTTCATCGTTGGAACCTATAACCCCGCCGGCTTGTGATGTGTTTCACATAAGGTGGGGCGAGCCCGTCCTCGTTCGTTACACATGCCCGGGAAAGCCTTCCGGGTAGGGAGGGAAATCGCCCGCCAGCTTGCGAATGCGGCTCTCCAGGTCAACGAGGGCAGCCGGATCGTCGCGATGGCGAAGGACCCCGGCGATCAACCCGGCGGTCTCGTCCGCCTGCGGCTCTTTCATCCCCTGCGTTGTCATGGCCGGCGTGCCGATCCTGATGCCGCTTCCGATGAAGGGTTTACGGGGATCGAATGGCACCGTGTTGAAGTTGCAGGTAATGCCGACCGAGTCCAGGAGTTTGGCCGCCTGCTTTCCGGTCAATTCCTCATCGACACTGCGCATATCGGCCAGCAGCATGTGGTTGTCGGTACCGCCGCCGACCACCTTCACCCCTTCGGCCGTCAACCGGCCGGCCATGGCGCGGGCGTTGGCCACGATTTGTGCGGCATACTCCTGGAACTCTGCAGTGGACGCCTCCAGGAAACACACCGCCTTGGCGGCGACCTGATTGAAGAGCCCGCCTCCCTGCATACCTGGAAAGACCGCTTTGTCGATGGCCTTGGCGTGTTCTGCGCGACTCAAGATCAAGCCGCCCCTGGGTCCGCGAAGAGCCTTATGGGTTGTTGCCGTAACCAGATCGGCGTACGGGACCGGATTGGGGTAGGCGCCGCCGGCAACCAATCCGATGAAGTGTGCGGCATCAACCATCAGCAGAGCGCCGATCTCGTCGGCGATGGATCGGAAAGCTGCGTAGTCGAGCACCCGCGAGTAAGCGGTATACCCGGCCAGGACGATTTTGGGCCGGTGCTCGAGGGCCAAACGCCGAACATCATCCATATCGATCAGGTCGGTGTCCGGGTCGACCCCGTAGGCGATGAACTCATAGAGTTCACCGGAGGCGTTGACCGGTGAACCATGGGTCAGGTGACCACCCTGATCGAGCCGCATGCCGAGCACCTTGTCACCGTGATCGAGGAAGGCGAAATATGCGGCCATGTTGGCCTGGGCTCCCGAATGCGGTTGAACATTGGCGTGGTCCGCTCCAAACAAGGTCTTGGCCCGATCACGGGCGAGATCCTCGACCTGGTCGACCACCTCGCAACCCTCGTAGTAACGACGACCCGGATAACCCTCCGCGTACTTGTTGGTGAAGACCGACCCCGAGGCTTCCATCACCGCACGCGAAACGAAGTTCTCCGAAGCGATCAGGTGAATATGTGAGTTCTGGCGGGCCGTGTCGGCCCTGATGAGGTCGGCGACCTGTGCGTCGACCTCATCGAGTGGACGGGGGTCAATCATGATGTCCGCCTTCCTGTCTGGTCCCAGCCACCGTAGGGTAGCGGGAGGTCCGGCCCCCTCACGCCTCGAACGTCCCACGTTCAGAGCTCCACACGACCGGTCCTTCCCTCAACACCCTGGGCGGTTCAACTGTTACATCAACGACCGTTGACGATGTTCCGCCGGGACAGATGCCCGGCAGGTAGATCACCACCGCATCGCCGAAGAGGACCTTCGCTTCTCCGTGCGAGACGGCAGGCTTTTGGTCGGTCGGGTTGGCGCTGGTCACAGCCAGAGGTCCGGTCAGCGCCAACAGCTCCCTGGTGAGTGGATGGTCGGGGACCCGGATGGCAACGGTATAGCGTTCGTGATCGCCGACCCAATCGGGCAGCGGGACCAGGCTGCGCGCCACCAGTGTGAGCGGCCCTGGCCAATGGTCTGCCACCAGTTCCTCGACCCTATGTGTGACTTCGACGAGCGGACGGAAGTGGTCGAGGGTATCGCTGAGCAAGCCGATGGGCTTGTGGCGTGGCCTTCCCTTCAGCTCATAGAGTGTCCGAACGGCTTCGGCCTGCAGGGGATCGACCGCTAGTCCGTAGACGGTATCCGTCGGCACTCCTACGATCGCGCCTCTGCGAATGGCGGCGACGGCTTCTTTGATGTGCATCAGGGCAGGTTCCCCCAGCTCGCCGGTTTCCGCAACCCGGGCTACACGCAGCAACGGCCACCCTTGCGGCCGACCAGCATGCGGGGGCGCCCGGCCAGATCGGCCCGAACTTCAACATCGAGGTACGCCCCGAACAGTTCCAACGCCCGCTCAGACTGCGTCTCACCGATCTCGCAGAACAACCATCCACCGGTGCCCATCCACCAGTAAGCATCGGCAGCAATCTGCGCAAGCACTTCATCGCCATGCGGCCCGGCGACCAGCGCCACGGCGCGGATCGTGGTCACGAACGTCAACCGGAAGAAGATCGAACTCCGCCTCTGTCACATAGGGAGGATTGGCTACGAGCAAGTCCACTCGTTCGTAGAGCTCATGGGGCAGGGGGGCAAACAGGTCTCCTTGCAGAAAGGCCACGTCGAGCTGCAGCGCTACGGCGTTTTCTTTGGCGAGCACCAAAGCTTCGCCGGAGAGATCGGTTGCATACACCTGCGCAAGAGGAAATCGGTGTTTCAGAGCCAGGGCGAGATTGCCGCTCCCGGTACAGAGATCAACGATGACGGTCCCGGGTCCTGCCTCGCCGAGTGCGGTCACGGCTTCATCCCAAAGCTGTTCTGTTTCCGGCCGGGGAACCAACGCTCTGCGGTCGCTGCGCATCTCGATGGGGCCGAACCGGACCGTCCCTTCGAGATGCTGCAGGGGAACTCCGGCGAGTCGTTGCCGGACCAGATCCAGGTATCTCTGCGCAGCCTCTGCATCAACCTCTGTGCCTCCCAGAAGCTGCTGTCGCGTACGACCCGCCGCTAGGGCCAGGAGGCGTTCGGCCTCATGGCGCGGGATGTCCGGCTTGTTGAGAAGTTGGCGAATCGAGGTCATCGAGCTCAATGTTGGCAGACCATGGGTGTTTTCCGGTCGTGCGAGGCCGACACAGCACCGGTTAACGGTGCGCCGCGGCACTGCCCCGGTGAGGCTTCTCGACCGCGGAGGGTTCAGTCCCCCGCGACGAGCTTTCTGGCTTCTTCCTCGTCAGTCAACGAGTCGACGAACGCATCGAGGTCGCCTGCCAGGATTTCCGGGAGTTGCTTGATCGTCATCCCGATGCGGTGATCGGTTACCCGGTTCTCCTTGAAGTTGTAAGTGCGGATCTTCTCCGAACGGCCACCGGTCCCGACCTGCGATCGGCGGGCGTCGGCGATCTCTCCGAGGTGCTCCTCGAGTTGCATCTGGTAGAGACGGGCCCGCAAAATGCGGAAGGCCTTCTCCTTGTTCTGCAGCTGAGATTTCTCATCCTGACAACTGACCACGAGGCCCGTCGGTTCGTGCGTCAGGCGAACAGCAGAGTCGGTCGTGTTGACCGACTGTCCACCCGGACCGCTCGACCGGTACACGTCGACCCGCACGTCGTTCGGGTCCAATTCAACCTCAACGTCTTCCGCTTCCGGCAATACCGCCACGGTCGCCGTTGAGGTGTGGATCCGACCCTGCGATTCGGTCTTCGGCACTCGCTGAACCCGGTGGACGCCGGCTTCGTATTTCATTCGTGAGTAGGCACCTTTGCCTTTCATAGCAAAGATGACCTCCTTCACCCCACCCGTTTCCGACGGTGAAGCCTCGAGGATCTCGGTTTTGAACCCTCTCCGATCGGCGTACGCCCGGTACATCCCCAGAAGATCGCCCGCCCAAATCGCGGCTTCGTCGCCACCCGCTGCCGAACGGACTTCGACGATGACATCTTTTTCGTCGTTGGGGTCTTTCGGAATGAGGCCGCGGCGCAGTTCTCCCTCGATACGTTCGGCCGTGTGTCGACGCTCGGACGCCATGGCCCGGAGATCGGAGGTCATCTCCGAGTCGGATTCCACATCGGCCAATTCTTCCGCCTCGCGAGCATCCTGGAGGGCTTCCTGATAGGCATGAAAGCCTTCCACCACTGGGCGTAGCTCTGCATGCCGTTTGGTCAGCTCCGTGTAGTGCACCTGATCCGCCAGCACATCCTGATCGGACAGGCGCCGCTCGGTTTCTTCGAAGGCTGCCTCGATCTCCTTGAGGCGCTGTTGAAACCCCGGTTCCATCAGTCGCCCACGAGTCCCGCCAGCGCGGCCAGCGCCGCTGGATTGACGGGACCGCGCGCCTTGACCTCATCGAGCGCGTCGGGTTCGAGGGCCGCCAACAGGCTCGCTACGGCCACCTCCACCTGCTCGTCGTCCGGTTCGCCGGTAGTCAGTCTCTGTAACCAGAGACCGGGGGCGGCCAGGATGCGCCCTACCAACTCACCACCGTGAGCTCCGGAGAATTTGAGGATCTCGTAGGCGGCCCCGGCAATGACCGGAATCAGGACGATCCGGCTGGCTATGAGGATGGGCCAGGAAGGCCGCCCGATGAGCGTGAACACGACGAGCGAGCCGATCACGACAATCATGAGGAAACTCGTACCGCAGCGGGGGTGCTCGGGTCGGTATTGCTGGATTCGATCAACCGAAAGCGGATCGCCGGCTTCGTAGGCGTGGATCGTCTTGTGCTCGGCGCCGTGGTACTGGAATACCCGGCGAATCTCCTTGGAGCGGCCAATGGCCCAGACATAACCCACGAACAGAAAAGCCCGCACGGCACCATCAACAAGATTGAACAAGAACTTCGAACCACCGAGATAGGGCTCGAGCAGCGATGCTGCTCCGAGGGGCAGCATGATGAAGAGGGCGGCAAAGACGACCAGGGCGATCGTCATCGAGACGGCCATCTGTCGAGTCGTCAGCGGTTCTTCGTCTTCTCCAACCGCTTTCTGAGCCGACCACGACAGGGACCGGAATCCCAGGGTGAGCGACTCACCGAGGACCATCACTCCCCGGATGAAAGGAATGCGGGCCAGCCGCGATCGCGACGAGAGTCGGGGCAGCTCGTGCGTCACGGCTTCGATCACACCGTCGGGTCGCCGAACGGCGACCGCCCAGGCGGCCGGAGCGCGCATCATCACGCCCTCGATGACTGCTTGGCCACCGACACTCGCATTGGGGGCGCGACTCAACGACTCCTCCTAGAAACTAGGACCGATTAGGCGTCGGTCTTCTTCTCAGCGGTGAAACTCGTACGACCGTACCGCTTCTGGAATCGCTCCACCCGGCCACCGGTGTCGACCAGCTTCTGCTTTCCGGTGAAGAACGGATGACATTCGTTGCACAACTCAACATGAAGCTCAGCTTCGGTCGACCGCGTTGTGAACGTATTGCCGCACGAACACTTGACCGAGGTCTCTTTGTAATCGGGATGAATTCCTGCTCTCACTGCTTCTCTCCTTCGTGCTCCGCAGTATGCCGCTTATCCGGTGCTCTTGGCGATTTCGTCCAGGAACTCTTCGTTCGACTTAGAGGTCTTGAGCCGATCAATGAGTAACTCAAGGGCTGCACCGGGTTCGAGGGCCAACAGCACCCGCCGGAGCTTCCATACCTGGGCAAGTTCCGAAGGATTGAACAACAGCTCTTCTTTTCTTGTTCCCGACTGGCTGATATCGACGGCCGGGTAGATCCGGCGATCGGCCAACCCCCGGTCGAGCCGCAACTCCATGTTGCCGGTTCCCTTGAACTCTTCGAAGATCACCTCGTCCATACGGGAGCCAGTCTCAACGAGCGCCGTGCCCATGATCGTGAGGCTTCCGCCTTCCTCGATATTCCGGGCCGCCCCGAAGAACCGTTTCGGCGGGTATAGGGCGGTCGAGTCGACGCCACCTGACAGGATCCGACCGCTGGCCGGGGTCGCCAGGTTGTGGGCCCGGGCGAGCCTGGTCACCGAGTCCAGCAGAATCACGACATCGGTGCCCATCTCGACGAGCCGCTTGGCTCGTTCCAGCGCCAGGTCGGAAACCTGGGTGTGTTCCTCGGCCGGTCGATCAAAGGTCGAGTAGACGACCTCGCCCTTAACCGAGCGCTGCATGTCCGTGACTTCCTCGGGCCGCTCATCAACGAGAACCACCATCAGGTAGCACTCGGGATTGTTGGCGGTAATGGAGTGGGCGATCTCTTTCAACACGGTCGTCTTACCGGCCTTCGGCGGGGAGACAATCATGCCGCGCTGACCCTTACCAATTGGCGCGACGAGGTCGATGATCCTGGCCAGCTCCTGATTGGGCTCGCCCTCGATCTCGAGCCGGAGCCGCATGTCGGGAAAGAGCGGTGTCAGTTTCTCGAACCGTGGCCGATTTCGGCCTTCCTCGGCCGACAAGAGGTTGATCGTCTCAATACGGGTGAGCGCCGGAAACTTCTCCTGGGAGCGCGGCGGGCGAATCGGTCCACTAACGAGATCCCCTTTGCGGAGTCCGAACTTGCGAACCTGGCTCGCAGAGACATAGACGTCCTTGTCTCCGGGCAGATAACCCGTGACCCGCAGGAACCCGTATCCCTCGGGAAGAATGTCCAGGATTCCCTGTCGCTCCTCCAAATCGCCTTCCGGGATCTGTTCCTGCTGACCACCGCCCCCGCCTCGCCGGCGGCGCCGGTTGCGATTGCGGTTCTGACCGTCATCACCCGAACGCGGCCCATCCTGCCAGTCGCCCCGTTGGCGGCCATCGCCACCCTGGGTTGACCCCTGCTCGGCACCTGCGCGGTCCCCCTCCGCCTCCGCGTCCTCCGGGTCGCTCTTCTCCGAATCCTTTTCGGTTTTTTCCGCTTGTTCAGCTGGTTCAGCGTCCGCGGGCGGGGTGGGGACGGTCGCGGGCAAATCGATGGCGGCCGGTTCGTCGGTCACGACGAAGTCCGGCGAACCGAGGATCGCCTCGATGAGTTTTGCCTTCTGGAGGCCATCGGTCTCCACACCGACTGATGCAGCGATCTCACGGAGGTCCTTGACGGGTTTCCCCTGGAGTTCGGATCTGCTGGTCATATCGTCCTTTCCGACGGGTAGCTCGATGTACCGAGCCGTGCCGCAGCCTTTGGATTCCCTCGAGCCCTGGCGCTCGACCCTGATCTGAATGGGAGAGCAGAGGCTGAGGGTTCAATACCTCAACATCCAGGACGACACGAACGTCGCGGCCTGGGTGTGGGGGCGACCTACACCACGCGTCTAGCAGCGAGGTGTTCAGGTACGGAAGGCATACTACGGCCTCTTCAGGAATGTTCCAAGCCCTATCGACCGAGCGAGCGAACAAACCCTTCGATGATCGCACGATCCGGCGGCAGAACGGTCATATTCTCCGGGCGATCCATGAGGTCGACCAGATGACCCGGGAGCGGAGGACGGATGCCCGTGGCAGCTTCGACCGCGTCGGGGAATTTAGCCGGGTGAGCCGTGCCGATACAGATCACGGGGATGTCCGGGTCCAGGTCCTGAGCCCGGGCGGCGGCGATCCCGATGGCGGTATGGGGATCAACGAGAAACCCGTTCTCCCCGAGCACGTCGGCCATCGTTTGCTCGACGGCCGGTTGTCCGAACCACGTTCCCTGCACGATCTCCTGCAATTGCCGGAGGCGCACTGGGTCGATCTCTATCTTTCCATGTTCGGCGAAGCTTTCCATCAGGTGCCGGACCGTTTCGCCGTCCTGCCGGTACACATCGAAGAGCAGCCGTTCGAGATTGCTTGGCACCTGAATGTCCATCGCCGGGGTGATCGTCGGAACCACCTCATCGATCGACAGACGACCCGTCTCGAAAAACCGAAACACGGCGTTGTTGCGGTTCGTTCCGATGATGAGACGGCGAATCGGCAGCCCCATGCGGCGCGCCACATAGGCGGCGAACACGTTGCCGAAATTGCCGGTCGGCACCGCGAACGATACTTCCCGGTCCGGGGCGCCCAGCGCTAGAGCGGCTGCGAAGTAATAGGCAACCTGGGCCATGATCCGAACCCAATTGATCGAATTGACCGAGGTCACGCCCAACTCACTGCGCATGGCCGGGTCGGCCAGCATGGCCTTGACCAGGCTCTGGCAATCATCGAAGGTGCCCTGTACTGCGACGTTGTGCACGTTGGGCGCGTCGACGGTGGTCATCTGACGGCGTTGGACGTCCGAAACGCGTCCGTACGGATGCAGGATCACGATGTCGAGTCGCTCCCGATCCCGGCAGGCCTCGATGGCTGCCGACCCGGTATCTCCCGACGTAGCTCCGAGAAGAAGGGCCCGGGTGTCCCGTGCCGCAAGGCTCGCGTCGAACAGCCGGCCCAGCAGTTGCAGTGCGTAGTCCTTGAAGGCCAATGTCGGCCCCCAGTAGAGCTCGAGAAGCCACAGACCGTCGCGCAGGGGGGTGAGCGGCACCAATTGCTCGAACGGAGCATACGCCTCCTCGGCGAGAGCGGACAGATCGGTAACCGACCCATCGAGGAAAGGTGCGGATACCGCCGCCACCAGGTTTGGGTACGACATGCCCTGCATTGATGCGATCTGCGAGCGGGTGAACTCGGGCCACGTTTCCGGGACATAGAGGCCACCGTCCGGAGCCAGGCCGCTGAGAAGAACGTCATCGAACCCGAGCGTCGGCGCCAGCCCTCTGGTCGACAGATACCTCATCGGATCACGGCTCGTTGCTCTGGACCCGGATGGTCGCAGCGACTTCGGTCACCACGTCGAGAGACCTCAATGCGGCCACGGCCGCCCGCTGGTTGGACTCGAGGGCATCATGGGTGATCAAGAGGAGTGTTGCGTCCTCGCCGCGACCCTCCTGCCACACCGACTTGATGCTCACGCCGGCGTCACCAAAGGTCCCGGCGACCAGAGCCAGGACGCCCGGGGCATCCGCTACCTCCAGCCGCACGTACCATTTCGTTTCGATCTCCCCGAAGTCACGCAACCGACCCGGAGCAAAGCGGATCCGGGGGGCAACCTGCGCTTCGGCGAGAAATTCCCGGGCAGCGTCGATGATGTCACCGAGCACGGCGGTGGCCGTTGGTCCTCCACCAGCGCCCGGACCCATGAACAGCAATTCTCCAACCTGGGGGCCCTCGATGAACACTGCATTGTTCGCTCCGCGCACGGATGCAAGTGGATGATCGACGGGCACGAGGGCAGGGTGGACACGGGCACTGATACCGTGCGAGGTCTCCTCACCAATCGCCAGAAGCTTCGGCACATAGCCAAGATCGGCTGCAAATCGCAGGTCAATCGGGTCGAGCGACTCGATTCCCTCACGGTAGACGGCGTCGACCGAGATCCACGTTCCGAAGGCCAGGCTGGCCAGAATCGCCGTTTTGGCGGCGGCGTCTGCTCCGGACACATCGGCGGTGGGATCGGCTTCGGCAAAGCCGAGCGTCTGTGCCTCGGCGACCGCCTCGGCATAGCCAAGATCATCAGCCATGCGAGTCAGGATGTAGTTCGTCGTCCCGTTGACGATGCCAAGCACCCTGGTGATCTGCTCGCCTGCGAGCGATTCCGAGAGCGGCCGGATGATCGGTATTCCACCCCCGACCGCAGCCTCGAACAGAAGCGACACCCCTTTTTCTTCCGCTCGACGAATCAACTCCGCCCCACGGGTGGCAACAAGTTCCTTGTTCGCTGTGACGACCGGCTTCCCGGCCTGGAGTGCCCGCATGACCAGATCACCGGCCGGTTCCAAACCACCCATCACCTCGACCACCAGGTGGACCGATGGGTCGTCGATCAGCTGTTCGGGCTGATCGGTGATGAGCTCCGCAGGAATCGGAAATGTCCGGGCCTTGGAGATGGAGCGCACGGCTACCCGGCGCACTTCGAGCTCGAGACCCGTCTTCGCAACAATGGCTCTCTGTTCGTTGATCAGATATCGGAGAAGGGCGCCGCCAACCGTCCCTCCACCAAGAATGCCTATCCCCACCTTCATGTCGTGCCCTCTTCTGGCCCGCGATTGTTCGGTCTGGGCCGATGTTGCCACATCTCGAGGGCAGAGGGGGCACGCCTCACCTTTGGTACACTCCGCCGCGCCGGGTGCGTTGTCACGTTGGATCACAGCACTCGAGCCCTCGTAGCTCAGGGGATAGAGCACCGGCCTCCGGAGCCGGGTGCGCAGGTTCGAATCCTGCCGAGGGCGCACTTCCCCCTGACGAGCGAAGCTCGTTGGGAAGGGGGGAGGTGGCCGGGCCCCCAGGCCTGGACGGAGGGGGGCCGGTTCCCGGTTCCCAGTTTCCAGTTTCCAGTTTCCCGTTCCCAGTTCCCAGTTCAGCATCGACGTTACCGGTTACTGGCTACTGGCTACTGGCTACTGGCTACTGGCTACTGGAAAGGTTCTCTGACCACTGATTTCTCATAGCTGATAACTTGTCTCCATGGCTAGATCGATTTGGAAGGGTGCCATCAGCTTCGGCCTGGTTTCGATTCCGGTTGCGCTGTTCACGGCAACCGAGAACAAGACCCCGAAGTTCAAGATGCTGCGCTCCGGCGATAGCAGCGCTATCAAATACAAGCGGGTGGCGGAAGCAGACGGCAAGGAAGTCACCTGGGACGACATCGTTCGCGGATACGAGGTGGAAAAGGGCAGGTACGTGGTCTTCACCGACGAAGAGTTGGAAGCGGCCACTTCCCGGGGCGGATCGAAGATCGTCGACGTCGTTCAGTTCGTCGAAACCAAAGAGATCGACCCGATCTTTTATCGGTCGTCCTACTACCTGGTACCCGAGCAGACCGGCCTGAAGGCATACCGCATCCTGTTGCAGGCCCTCCGGGAAAAGGATCGCGTTGGTATCGCCAAATTCGCACTCCGCGAAAAGGAGTACCTGGCCACCCTCCGCGCCGACGAGAACGTGCTGATCCTGGAGACGATGTTCTGGCCGGATGAGATCCGGGCGCCGGCTTTCGAGGAACTCGAGACGGATATCGAGGTGCGAAAGGAGGAGGTCAAGATGGCCGAGATGATCATCGACAACCTCACCTCCCCGTTCGATGCCGATGCATATCAAGACCCAACCCGGGGAGCCATCGAAGAGCTGGCCCGCATGAAGATCGAGGGTGAAGAGATCGTCAGTCCGGAAACCCCTGAGCCAACCAAGGTTCTTGATCTGCTCGAAGCTCTCAAAGCCAGTGTCGAAGCAACGAAGGAAAAACGAGTCGCCAGCTAGACCAGTAGCCAGTAGCCAGTAGCCAGTAGCCAGTAGCCAGTAGCCAGTAGCCAGTAGCCAGTAGCCAGTAGCCAGTAGCCAGTAGCCAGGCCATAGTCAGCAGCCAGCCTAGCCAGCAGTCAGCAGTCAGTAGTCAGTAGTCAGTAGTCAGTAGTCAGTAGTCAGTAGTCAAAGGCATACCATTCTCGCGAACTGGGAACTGGGAACTGGGAACTGGGAACTGGTAACTGGTAACTGGAAACTGGGAACTGGTAACTGGGAACTGGGAACTGGGAACTGGGAACGGGAAACTGGAAACTGAGAACTGGGAACTGGGAACTGGCTCACTCCCCCGGCCCTTCGGATGCCCAGGTCTGCTCCTCAACCGGGTCGGCAATGAACCCCTTGAACGAAGGAGCCCGCAGCCTTCCGGCGTTGGTCCATCCTTTGCAGGCGACCCGGGCGACGAGATGCGGAACCACCCAGGTGATGCCCGCCGGAAGTTCGGTATCCGTTCGAAAAGGGCTCTCTCCGACGCTCATTTCATCCAGAGCACTGCGAATCGCCTCCAGAGCAGAGTCGTCGAAACCGGTGCCGACCGATCCGATCCACCGCAGCAGGGGGCCATCCCACAACCCCAGGGCGAGCGACCCGAACGTGCCGGCTCGGCCCCCGCCGCCCGGCGTAAAGCCTCCCACCACCGCTCGCACGGTCAGGACGTGCGCGATCTTGCGCCAATCCGGCGACCGCATTCCGGGCCGGTAGAGCGATCCACGTCGTTTGGCCACAACCCCCTCGAGCCCGCGCTCCCCAACGGCCGCGAACAGCGCCTCGCCGTCGGTCGGGATCACCGCGGAGTTCACCAGCGGAGCGGGGAGGTCCATGGCGTGCAGTCGCTCCAATCGCTCTTCGATGGGTCGCCCGGTCACGTCGTCGCCGTCGAAGAGAAGATCGAAGACCACGCACGAGACCGGATTGTTCCGGGCTGCCTCAATCGCCCTCATCCCGCCGGCGATTCCCATCCTTTGCTGCAACGCCGAGAAAGATGGGCGGCCGGTGTCGTCGAATGCCACGATCTCGCCGTCGAGCACTACCGGGCGGCGCAACGACAACCCGCTCAGCTCTGGATAGGTGGCCGTGACATCCCGCCCGCTCCTCGATTGGATGACGAGGGATGCACCGTCCCACGTGAGGATCGCCCGCACGCCATCCCACTTCATCTCGAACAGCCATCCGGGGTCGGTGAATGGTGTTGCCCAGGGGCTGGCCAGCATCGGATCGAAGCGAGGCAGCCTCACCCCGTTTCGAGTTCTTCCCGGACGACCCGGTTGACCAAACCCCCGTCGAGATCGTCACCCATCGTTTTCATGAGATGGCCGACCACCCGCCCGGCCATCTTCGGGTCGTCGACGCCCAACTCGGCAATCGCCGCACGGATGATCTGGCGGGTTTCCTCCTCGGATCGCTTGGTCGGCAGCCAGCGCGACAGGTAACCGACCTCCCACCGCAACTTGGCCGCCATGTCTACGCCCCGCTCACCGAGACCTTCATACTCGCTCGCGGCTTTGTCCATCTTCTTGGCGAAGGCGCCCATAACTTCGAGATACAGGTCGTCGTCCACGTGTCCTGCGAAGCCGGGTTCCGAGCGCTTCCGGGATACGAGTGTTTCGATTTCGCGAACTACTTCCCGGCGCGGTCGGTCGCCCGATCGCATGGCGTCACGAAGCTCCGTAGCCAGCTCATCCTTGATCGTCATCGCTCGTCCCACCCTTCAGTGCCTCAACCATCCTTCTCGGATCATCCGTGATGATCGCCGCTGCCCCTTCCGCAGCCAGTTTGCGACCAACTTCCTCATCATTGACCGTCCACACAACTATCGCCAAACCTTGCCTGGCCCAAGCAGCGGAGGGATCGGCCAGCAGTGACCAGTGCGGCGCAATCACCTCGTGGCCCTGCCCGACCGCCCAAGCGATGGCGTCGTCGAGTGAGCCCGTTGGGTCGACCAGGAGTCCGGTTGCGAGATCCGGGAACGCTTTCCGCACCGCGTCAACAGTCGGCCAGTGAAAACTGGTAACGAGGTCGTGCTCAGTCGCTCGGCTCGCCGCTTCGCAGGCGAAGGCGAAGGTGTCATCAAAGTCGGGGTCTACGGGAGAGTTCTTGATCTCCAAGTTGCAGGGGAACCCACCGGCCGCCGCCAGCACATCGTGGAGCCTTGCCGGATGCAGGCCCCCGCCAATATCGACCTCCGCAACTTCCGGCCAATCCATGTCGAAGATGGCCCGGCCGCCGAGGTGTGCATCGTGAGAAAGCACGGCAACGCCGTCCCGCGTGCGCCGTACGTCGAACTCGACCATATCGCACACCGAACGGGCAGCGAGGATGCCTTCGATGGAGTTACCCGGGTATTCGAGCGGCAAACCGCGGTGCCCGGCGACCAGGACTGATGCATCTTCTGAGAATTTCATGTCCGCCAGAAAATACCTCTTGCCTACCGCCCGCGCGGCCATTATCGTTTGTGAAGCAAATCACAATGTTTACATTCTGTAGAGGTTTCCCGTGTTAACAATGACTGAATGGCGGCAGATGTCCACGTGTCGCGACTCTGAGCCGTCCCTTTTCTTCCCGGTTGGAACTACCGGACCTGCCCTCGATCACATCTCGGCAGCCAAGGCTATCTGCATGCAGTGTTCGGTTCAGGAGGAGTGCCTCCAGTACGCACTGGAGTCCAACCAAGAGGCCGGCGTGTGGGGCGGTTACGCAGAGGACGAGCGCCGGCGACTCCGCAAGCGGTGGCTGGCCGAACGTCGGCGTCGCGCCGTCTAATCCAACTCGGGTCTCGACCGCGTTCTTTCTATGCAGTGAACCCGACCGACACCCGCTGCTCGGGTTCTAACTCGACGTAGGCGATGCGCAGCACCGGGACGCCGATCCGGCGCTCTCGAACATCGGTGAACCAGAGAATGGTGTTTTCTCCGCTAAACGCCGCCTCGATTTCAGCGATGAGAGCATCCCCGTCTTCGACCTCCAATTCGATCTCCCGGGACGTATCACCGATTCCGATTCGTACGCGCACGCTCGCTCCTTGTGTGACAACCAGCGCAATCGTAACGAAGTAGTTCGCCGTGTGGGCCCCATCGGCGGACCGATGTCGGTGTGACCGGACGCCCTCCTTCGAGCCGCCCAGCCCTACCCTCGCCCGGGTTTCCCCACAGCCCACCGGGGAAGCCTCGAGACAGCCTGCATCACTCGTTCTTGAGCTTATTCAGATGTGTTTATCGTATGTAACGATAGATAACACTTGACGCACGGATGATCTCGGAGGATCATCCGGCCATGAACGGACGACGCTTCCTTAGATTGACGGCAGCGGTCGGGGGCCAGACCCTCGCTCTATTCGCACTGCTCTTCGTGGGCCAACCTCCCCGGCTTCGGGTCCCCATGTCTGATTTCGGCACGTGGCTCCGGATAACACCGGCCGAGGACGCCATCGCCGCCGCCATCTGGTTGGCGACAGTTGGATGCGTCATCTGGCTGATCGGTTCCACGCTGCTGTATCTGTTTCCGCGAGCCAGTCGGATCCCCATGCTCATCCGGTCGGTCGAGTGGATGACCCTCCCGATAGTTAGAAGGGCAACCGAGCGGGTTCTGGGTACGATCCTGGTTGCAGCCACTTTGGCGGCCGGCCCGGTGCGGGCTGATCCTCCCCCACCCGTAACCGTAAGGATCGACGACGGGGGCACCCTGCTCCCTCCCGGGGTGACCGGACAATTGCCCGAAGCACCAGGAGACGCCTTTCTCCCCGATGACCGGACCGTGCCACCCCTGCCCCTACCTCCCAGTGGAAACCCGACACCTGATGGCGAGGTGTCTCCGGCGAAGGTGACGGTGCAGTCGGGCGACAACCTGTGGCTGATGTGCCGTCGCCATCTCTTGCATGAGCTCGGCCACCGCCCGACCAGCGGGGAGATCGCCCCGTATTGGCTACGAGTGATTGCCCGCAATCAGCCAGTTCTGATCTCGGGAAACCCCGATCTCATCTATGCCGGCGAGGTCATCGAGATGCCACCCCTCTGAGACAGGGGGCGGGTGGAGGCCGGGTCGATCGTTGACCCGGAAGCATCAAGCGGGAATCCAGCTGAAGCGGATACGCCTCTCCGGGTTATCGGAGTTCGGGTCAACCAGGACGAGTGATTGCCAGGTCCCGAGCAGGAGCCGTCCGGCTTGAACCGGGATCGTCACGCTCGGACTGATGAAGGCCGGCATGACATGATCTGCGCCGTGGCCGGACGAACCGTGCTGGTGCCGCCATCGGTCGTCCCGGGGGAGCATATTGTCGAGCGCGTCCATGAGGTCCGCATCACTGCCAGCTCCGGTTTCCACAATGGCCAGACCCGCCGTTGCGTGGGGAACGAACACCGACAGGAGGCCATCCCCGCGCTCGGCGGCGAATTGGGCAGCCTGGGCGGTTATGTCCACCGTCCGGCGCTGGTGGCCGGTGTGGACCGAGATCGTGGTGGTATCCATACAATGAAACCTAACGCAGCCCCTCAGCGGATGGTCAACATGAAGAACATGGACCGAGCCACTCCTGCGACTGAATTCGATCGGTTCCGGGTGCTGAGTTTCGACTGCTACGGGACGCTGATCGACTGGGAGCCGGGTATCCGGATGGCCCTCCGACGTTGGGCGGCCCGCCGCCACGTTACGGTCGGCGACGACGAGCTGTTGGAGCTGTTCGCAACGTTTGAGAACCGCATCGAGCGTGAAACTCACCCGGCTCCCCTCTATCCCGCAGTCCTGGCTGAGACGTTGCACCGGATCGGCGCCACGGTTGGAGCAGAGGTAGACGAATCCGACGCTGCCGCCTTTGGCGCATCGGTAGGCGACTGGCCTGCATTTGCCGATTCGATCGACGCGCTCCACCGTTTGCAGCAGAAATATCGTTTGATCATCGTCTCGAACATCGACCGGGCGTCGTTCGCCGCCAGCAACCGTCGTCTCGGGGTCGCATTCGATCGCATCATCACCGCCGAGGATGTTGGCGCCTACAAGCCGGACGAACCTCACTTCAGGGCGCTCCTGGCCCAGATCGAAGCATGGGGCCTGCAGCAGAACCAGCTCCTGCACGTAGCTCAGAGCCTCTTCCACGACCACGAGCCTGCCCGAAGACTGGGCCTGGCGACCGTATGGATCGACCGGCGGCGCGACCGTGACGGCTACGGCGCCACCCCACCTCCAGAGGATGGGTCGATCACTCCGACCTGGCAGTTTCCCTCAATGGCCACCTTCGCCGAAGCGGCCAACCCCATCTTCAGCCCAGGGTGACGGTCAGGACTGCAAACGCCACCACGGCCAGGAAGGCGACCACCAGCGCCAGCTTCATGATCAGGGACATCTCCTGAGGAACCCTTCCCTCGCTCTCGAGCCGATCGTCGAGCAGCGCCCGCCGGGCGCCGGGAGCGTCGGGGGCAGGGACCAGGATTTCGGTTCGTTCCCCGGCCGCGCGGAGTACCGGCACCATCCCGAGATCGGTCAGGACGGCCATACCCGCAAAAGCCTCTTCCCGGGTTGCACAGGTGGCTACGGCGACGAGTTCTTCAGCCACCGGCCCGGCACCTAAACGTTTTCGCCGAGGAATATCTCCGAAACCGAACTGTCGATGAAGATGGCCTGGAGGGCCTCGGCAACGATCGGCGCCACGGACAGGACCTCGAGTTTGTCGAAGCCCATTGCCTCTTCCGGGATCGGCAGCGTGTTGGTAAGGATGACCTTCTCGATGGGAGCGTTCTTGAGACGGTCGATGGCGGGTGGCGACAGGACCCCGTGAGTGGCCACCACCCGTACGCTCTCCGCGCCTTTGGCCCGGAGGAGCTCGGCAGCATTGCACACCGTTCCGGCGGTGTCGATCATGTCGTCGACAATGATGGCGTGGCGTCCTTCCACCTTGCCGATGACGGTGAGGGCCGCCGAGACATTGTGCTTCTCGGGCTCGCGCCGTTTGTGGACGAACGCAACGTAGGCATCGAGATGCCGGGCGTACTTCTCGGCTCGCTTCACTCCCCCGGCATCCGGAGACACGACGGTGGCCGGCCCATCGATGACATCCTGCAGATACTCAACGAAGATCGGCAGAGCCGTGAGGTGGTCGAACGGTTTCGAGACGAAACCCTGAATCTGGCCGGTGTGGAGATCGACCGACACCAAACGGTCGGCCCCGGCCGCCATGAACAGGTCTCCGACCATCCGGGCCGAGATAGCTTCCCGGGGGGACACCTTCTTGTCGGCCCGCGAATAGCCGTAGTACGGCATGACGGCAGTTATCCGTTTGGCCGAAGCCCGGTGGAGCGCATCGATGGTGATCAACTGCTCCATGATGTGGAAGTTGATCGGGTGGCTGTGGCTCTGCATCACGAAGCAGTCGGCCCCGCGCACGCTCTCCGTCGGGCGCACGTAGATCTCGCCGTTGGCGAAAACCGACCGTTGCAGACCGCCGACCCGAACGCCCATCAGATCCGCAACTTCTTCGGCCAGCGCTTGATTGGCGCTACCGGAGAACAGCATCAACCGTTTGCGGCCTACGACTTCCATGGGTTACTCACCCTGCTGTTTCTTCTTCTTGCGTGCCTCTACGCGGGCAGCGTAGTCGCGGATCTCTCTCTGTTCGCTCCGCTCCACCGCCAACGCCCCCGGGGGAACATCCTGGGTTATGACCGAACCGGCTCCCGTGTAAGCATCATCGCCGATGGTGACGGGGGCAACGAGCATGGTGTCCGATCCGATGAAGGCGCGCTCGCCGATCTTGGTCGGATACTTGGAAACCCCGTCGTAGTTGCACGTGATCGAACCGGCGCCGACGTTGGCCCGGGCGCCGATGTCCGCATCACCCATGTAGGCGAGGTGGGGGACTTTGGCCCCTTCCCCCAACCGGGTGTTCTTGGTCTCGACGAAGGTACCCAGTTTGGACCGTGCCTCGAGCACCGTTCCCGGCCGCAGCGAGGCGTAGGGACCGACTTCGGCTCCATCTCCAACGGACGATCCTCGCATGACTGAATACCACACCCGGCTGCCGGTTCCGATGTGGGTATCGAGGGCGTATACGTCCGGCCCGAGGACTGTATCGCCTCCGACCTCCGTGGTGCCCTCGAGATGGACGTCGGGGAAGATTCGAACTCCCGGGGAGAGCCGCACCCGAGCCCCGATGTAGACCCGTTCGGGGTCTTGCATCCACACGCCCTCCGACATCCAGCGCTCGTTGATCCGGCGCCGCACCAACCGAGCCGCATCGGCCAACTGCTGATGGCTGTTCACGCCGGTCAATTCGGCGGCGCTCGTCATAACGGTGTCGACCGTGTGCCCCGCTCCCACCAGCATCCCGATCACGTCGGTCAGGTAGTACTCGCCCTGCGCATTCTCGGTGGTGAGACTCTCCAAAGCCTCTCCGAGCAGGTTCCCGTCAAAAACGTAGACACCGCCGTTGACCTCCCGCACGGATACCTGGTCCTGGTTGGCGTCCTTCAATTCGACGATGCTCAGAAGGCGCCCGGTTTCGTCGCGCACCATCCGGCCAAAGTCGCTGTGATCGATTTCGGCTGTCAACACAGTCGCCGCTGCACTTCCCTCCTGGTGCGTTTCGACGAGGTTCCGAATCGTCGACCCGGTCAAGAGAGGCATATCACCCGGCAGGACGAGGATCGAGCTTCCGCTGATCTCCATACCGGTCAACCCGGCCCGAACTGCGTGACCGGTGCCGAGCTGCTGATCCTGCAGGCGCGCCATCACTCCTTCGGGGAGGACCTTCTCGACCTCTGCGGCTCCATGCCCGACAACTACCACTACCTCGTCGAGAGCGAGCGGCTCGATGGCGTCGAGAACCCATTGGAGGAGCGGCAACCCGGCCAGGTCGTGCAACACCTTGGGGGCGTTGGACTTCATCCGGGTGCCTGCACCGGCGGCGAGCACCAGGGCTTTCACCGCCATAGTTGTCCTCCTCGGTTGTGGGCTGGGAGGAGAGGACTCGAACCCCTACTGACGGGACCAAAACCCGTTGTGCTGCCAATTACACCACCCCCCACCGACGAAGTCGGAAGGGCTCGGCCCGGGCAAGAGTCTAATGCGAACGGCCTCCGGCGACGGAATCAACCTCGCGAACACCAAAGGCCACCGGCGACGCCGCGAACCTGGCGCGAGCCTCGGCAGGACCCAGTCCGGCCGCCTCTTCAGCTTCGTTCCGGTCGCCAAAATAGGCGAAGAGCGATGGACCGCTCCCGGACAGCATGACCGGTCTTTCCCATGTACCGGCCAGCTCCGCCTGCCATTCACCCAATTCGGGCCGCAGGTCGAGGGCGGCCGGGTACAGGTCGTTGACCAGAGGACCGAAGGTCCGCAGTGAGGGCGGCAGGTGCTTGCCAGCAACCGCCCGCCCGGCCGGTTCGCCCATCTCATCCCACCGCCGGTACACGGCGGGCGTTTCCAGGGGGAACGGGGGTACGACAACGGCCAGCGCATAGTCGGTCGGGACCTGCCGGATGGGCGTGAGGTCCTCGCCGTAGCCCTCCATCCATGAGAACCCGCCCTGGATGCAAAAGGGGACGTCTGCGCCCACCCGGATCGCCACGTCCATGATCGTGGCCCGGGGTATTCCGAGCAGGGACGCCGCCGCTACCAGGGCGGCGGCGGCATCGGCACTCCCGCCGGCCAAGCCGGCCGAGACGGGTATCTGCTTGACAAGGGAAAACCACAGGGGGCGCCGATGGCCGGTCTCAGAGCGGAGACTGTCGACGGCTCGCCAGATCAGGTTGTCCCGGCTCGTCGGCAGATCGACCTCGCCGAGATCGAGTTCGTCTTCGTCGGCTCGCGAAGCACTGAGCCGGTCACAGCGATCAAAAGACTGGACCAGCGACAGGAGCGGGTGGAGGCCGGAGCCGTCCGGTGCCTTGATTCGCAGCGACAGGTTGACCTTGGCAGCAGCTTCGACCAGGAGTTCAGCTTCCAAAACGAGCCTCTTTCTCGGCAAGAGTCACATATTCGGCCGGCGACAGCTGCTCGGCTCTCGAGTCCCCGGGGATCCCGGCCTCGGCCAGCACCTCGGAAACCGACGAAACCGTGTCGGCCAGAGAACGTCTGAGCATCTTACGGCGCTGATTGAAGGCCGCGGCAGCCAGTTCGATGGCACGAGGCGCGGCTAGTGGAGGAACCCGCCGTTGCAGCGTGAGGACCACGGAGTCGACTCGGGGGGCGGGGATGAAGACCTGTGGTCCGATGGTGAACTGGCGGCGCACATCGGCGTGAAGGGCGGCCACCACCGAAGGAATCCCGTAGGTGCGCGAGCCCGGCCCGGCCATCAGGCGATCGGCCACTTCTTTTTGGACCATGACCACAAACCGGTCCACGTTGGTCCCGTTGGTCAGTACCTTCAGGAGCAAGGGAGTCCCAACGTTGTACGGAAGGTTCGCCACCATCGTCCACGGCCCTTCCCCAAGATCGTCGGGGAGGGCTGCGAGAGCGTCTGCGAAACGAACTTCGACGTTATCGAGTCCGTCCAAGACCTCCTTCAGCAGGGGCCGGAACCGCTCATCTACTTCGTAGGCAACCACCCCGAAGCCGGCCGCACCCAGGGCTCTCGTAAGCGTCCCGGTTCCGGCACCGACTTCCACAACCCGTTGCCCCGGTTCTGCGAGACCGACGAGCTTGTGGACCAGATTCGGATCGGCCAGGAAGTGCTGGCCGAGCGCTTTACGAGGCACGAGGTCGTACTTTTCCAACAGTTCCTGAATAGCCCGCTTGCCCTGCGTCATGGCCGGAAGATGCGGCGGGCATTCTCACCCGTAATCCGGGCGACTTCTTCGTCGGTTGTTCCCCAGACCCGGGCGAGGGCTGCGCCCACCAGGGCAACCCGGGCCGGCTCGTTTGGTTCGCCACGGAAGGGGGGCGGTGACAGGTACGGCGTGTCGGTCTCAACCATCGCCCGGCCCGGCGGGACAACGGCTGCCGCCCGCCGAATAGTTTCGCCGGTTTCGAAAGCGATCGGCCCGGCAAATGAGATCATGACTCCAAGATCGAGAAACCGCCGGGTCCAGCGCGACCCGCCGGTCCAGCAATGCATGACCACACGATCCCCAACGCCGGTCGTCTCGATGATGTCGTGGATCTCTCGAAAGGCATCGCGGCAGTGCACGATCGCCGGTTTGTCGAGATCGGCTGCCAGACGGAGCTGTTCGACGAATGCCTCGACTTGCTGGTCGCGAGGAGACAGGTCACGGTAGAAATCCAGCCCGATCTCGCCGATCGCCGCAGCCCGTTCAGCCTGCGCGAAGATCTGAGTCCGCTCACGTGCCCATCGATCTGCCTCATGGGGGTGGAGGCCCGCAGCGGCCACGATTCGATCGGGAAACCGTTCCGCAAACTCGAGGGCGGCTGCGGACGACTCCGCATCGATGCCGGGCACAACAAGCCAGTCGACCCCGGGTGCCCGGTCCAGAAGCAGTGAGCCCTCTTCGCCGGCTAGTTGCAGATGGCAATGCGAATCAACCCACATACGGGGAGGGTAGTTGCATCCAAAAAGAACCCTCCCACATGGGTCTACTGCTTGGGTATGCTCTGGAAGAACCAGGCACCCATCAGGGACCCGGGTAACTGGACGGTTGTCCCTATCTTGGAGGTGGCATGGACACCGGTATCGCCCGGAAGATCGACGACCTGGGGAGAATCGTGATCCCCGCTGAGACTCGCAGACTGTTCAACATCCGCGAAGGCGATCAGCTGGGGATTGCCGTCGAGGGAGACGCCATCGTCATTCGCAAACTGGAAGCAACGTGCACCTTTTGCGGATCAACCGACGACGTTGCCTCTTTCAAAGGCAAGGGCCTCTGCGCCGGCTGCAAGGCACAGCTGGCCTAGGCTCGATTCTCTTCAGTATCTCTTCAAGGGGTCTGGTTGGTCGCGCCGAGAGCGGCCTCGTAGAGGGTTCTCCTCCGCACCCCGTATTCGGCGGCCACCGTCCGCACGGCCACCGTCAGGTTCTCACCGTCTTCAATCCGTCGCAGCGCCTCCGTTAGCGCCACATCGAAATCCGGTACCACGGGGGGCGCCCCCTCAATCACCAGCGTGTACTCGCCTTTGGTTGGCCGTTCCTCGAGATGGGCCAACGCCGCCGCCAGGGTTTCCCATCTGACTTCCTCGTGCATTTTGGTCAATTCCCGGCAGACGGCCACGGGCCGGTCGGAACCAAGATGTGTCGCTAGATCAGCGATATCGCGGGCAACCCGGTGGGTGGCGCTGAACAGGACGAGGGTCCGTTCTTCGGACACCAGGGCGGTCAGCCGGGCTGTTCGCTCCATCCCTTTCCTCGGCAGGAAACCTTCGAATACGAACCGTTGTGCGTCGAAACCCGACACTGCCAACGCAGCCGTGACTGCACTCGGACCGGGGATAACGTATACGGCCGCTCCGACGCTCCTGGCGCGTTGCACGGCGCTCACCCCCGGATCGGAAATCGAGGGCATGCCGGCATCTGTGATCAGGGCAACCGTGTGCCCGGCGTCGAGATGTCCGGCCAGCTCCTCAGACCGCTGATCCTCATTTCCGAGGAAGTAGGACCGCAGGGACCGGTCGATACCCAGGGCAGTGAGGAGCACCCGGGATCGCCTTGTGTCCTCTGCATACACCACGTTGGCGTCACGCAACGTCTCAGCGAGGCGAGGCGAGGCATCTCCCAGATTCCCGATGGGGGTTGCACACACGACAAGGCGGCCGGTCATGAGGCCACCTTAGGGGTGGGCTCAGAAGTCGGTGAAGGCCGCCACCACTCCGGGCCCGACTTCGGGATCGGAGGAAGCGACAAAGAGCACCCGGTCTCCGGAAATGGCGGCGTAGGCATAGTCGGCACCGATGAAGCTGACCTTCGTTTCGTCCCCGTCCGGTTCTCCAACATTCATCACATTGGTTGCGTAGGCGACCAACGCTTCGTACATCTCGGTGGCGTCCTTGCCCGTGTCGCCGACATAGACCAGCGTGTAAACCACATCTTCACCATTCCACATAACGCGGTATAGGTCGCCGCCCCATCCGGTAGCTGCCGGGATGGCCTGCGTAGCACCCAAACCTTGCTCAAACATCACCCGGAACGAGATCTCTCCCCATACGGCCTCCTCCCCCACCTCATATCCTGCGAGCGGCGTATCGGGAAGGGCGACCGGTATGGCCCCTTCGCCCACTCGATACACATCGGGGTGGAAGATCTGTTCGGTGGTCGTTGGTGGCTCCTGATAGGCAGTATTGACACGGTCGAAACCGGTTTCGCTGCTCCATAAGCTCTCTACGAAGTTGGCCCCCTCGGTATACGGGAAGAAGAGGAGTTCCTGGATGAACCGCGGGGTGGTCGCGAACACCGTCGTGTCCTGGTCGAGCGACTCGGTGACGATCTGGACCTTCTCCTCCGTCGAGAGCTCGGTCACGTACAGCAATTCCGTGAAGGACGCGTCCCCTTCGATCACCGCCTGCAGGGCGCTCAGCTCGTCAAACCGGTCCTCATCGTCGAGCTGTTCAATGACCTGATCGAAATCGAAGTGCTGGTCGGTGAGGGCGTGGACGAGCTCGTGGACCAGCGTCACCTTCTGGAGTCCGCTCAGCTCGGAACCCGCCGGTACCACCATCTCGCCCGCCTCACCGTCGTAGTACCCGGCCACCTGTTCGGAGTACAGGTCGGTGTACAGATCCAGCAGATTCAGGTCGGGACTGATCAAACCCAGCAATACCTGGACGGCGGTATCACGGGCAAGTTCCGCCGGGTCCAGTTCTTCCTCGATCTGCTCCCGGACTCTGGCAGCTAGTTCCTCGTCGCTCACGATGGTCACGGTGGGCGGCTCCAGGAAGTCGAGTTCGCGCAGGTCTTCGGTCGTCTCGATGAGCTCGTCGATCTGGGCTCGCAAGGCCGCCTGGACTGGATCGGCGGTGATCGTGGTCGTCGAACCTTCGGTCGTTTCCGGGGCTGCCGTAGTCGAGGTGGTCGAGGTGATGGGGACGCGGGCGTGGCCGCGCAAGCGGACGCCAATGTGGCGGCGGCCAGCGCGGCCGTGGTCAACCTGAGATTGCGCTTCCAAGACATGATGGAGGAGACCTTACCGGCTGCTTCGGGCAAGGGAATATCGGCCGGAAAGTGGCCGATCTTGACCGAATGGCTGATTCAGCCATGCCAGAGGGCCGGGCAGAACTCGAAGCCACCCGCACTCGAGCTGCACCAGCCTCGTCGATCAGTCCCGACCCGGTTCAATCGAGTAGGTTCCCAAGGGAGAAGGGATCCTATGCCCCTGTGCCCTCGCTGCGGAGCCGCCCACCACCACGATGATGGCGTCTGCCGGGAATGTGGCAAACGGCTGAGAGAAATACCGCGGGTCAAGGCAGATCAAACATCGCTGAGTTTCCCGACCTGCGTCGACGGGCCGGTCGGCTGCGAGGGTCGTCCGGTGAAACGCCCGGATGGTCGACTGCGATGCACCGCCCACCACGTGGCCACTCCATTCAAGGTGAAGCGCATCCCGGCAAAAACACCGCTGGCGTGTGTAGACGGACCGGACGCGTGCAACGGGGTCGTTGGCCTGTCCCTGGATGGCCAGCTTCGGTGCTTGCACCACCAGGAAATGGCCCACCGGCCGCGCTGGCGGTCGGTGGTGAGGCGCTGGTTCAGAGCCGGGTCGTGAGGTAGGGCCCTTCGGCCTCCAACCAGACCAACCGCGTCCTTGCCCGGAAGATCAACCCATCTCCGCCAGGGCTGCCTGCGCAGCGAAAAAGCCGCACATGCCGTGCACGCCAGCGCCCGGCGGGGTGGCAGAAGAGCACAGATATACGCGCCCGCCCATCCGGTACGGGCGGGTGCCCCCAAACTGCAAGATCTTGCGGAAACCAAAACTCCCACCGCCGATGTCCCCATCCACGTAATTGGGGTTGTGTGCTTCCAGGGCCAGGCGATCCATGGTGTGGCGCTCCAAGATCAAGTCGCGGAAACCGGGGGCAAACCGCTCCACCTGCGACTCGATGGCATCGGTCATGTCTCGGTCGGAACCGCGCGGGACATGGCAGTAAGCCCAAGCGGTGTGCTTGCCGGTGGGCGCCCGGGTCGCGTCGAAAGGAGACTGCTGGGCAAGGAGCACAAACGGTTGCTCGGGATGTTGTCCGGCATGGACGGCATCTTCGGCGGCCATCACCTCTTCGAACGTGCCCCCGAGATGGACGGTGCCCGCCCGGCCGCTGAGCTCGTCCGACCAGGGAATGCGCCCGTCCAGCGCCCAGTCGACTTTGAAGACAGACGATCCCACCTTCCGGCCCGACCACCGCCGCCGGCTCGTCTCGACCCGGCTACCGGCCAGCTTGAGTCCGGCCTCCGGCATCACATCGAGGAAAAAGACACTCCCCTCGCCGAATTCGTCGAGGCTCTCGACCCGGTGCCCGGTTTCGATCGACCCGCCCCCATCGACTACCACCCGGGCGAGCCCTTCGGCGATGCGCTGTGATCCACCCTTCGCCATCGGCCAGCCGTAGGCATGGGCCGTCATCGCAAAGAGCAGTGCTACTCCCCCGGTCAGACTTGAGCTCAGGGGCGCGATCGCGTGAGCGGCCATCCCGGCGAGGACGGCCCGGAGTTCGTCGCTCGAGAAACGCTTGATGATCGTCGAGGCGGAGAGAGCCCCAGGAAGGGCCAGCCGGGCAAAGGGGATGGGGTGCCGGGGAGGGATGCGGAGAGGCCCCAGAAAGCCTGCGACGACTTCGTCTGCCCTCTCCACCAGGGGCCCGATCAGTCTCCGGTAGCGATCCGCGTCCCGACCGAACCGGGCCGTGCTTTCGTCCATGTCGCGGAACAAGCCTGCGGCGCGACCTCCGCCAAGTGGATGGGAAACCGGGATGTCGGGGTGCACCCAATCAACCTCGAGTGCGCTGGCTCGAAAGAACGGAGACGCCACCCCCAGCGGATGAATCGCCGAACAAACGTCGTGGAGAAACCCGGGCAAGGTCAACTCCTCAGTGCGGGTGCCACCCCCGATCTCGGCGGCTTGCTCCACAACCAGAACCCGCTTCCCGGCCTGAGTCATGTGCGCCGCGGCAGCAAGGCCATTCGGGCCTGCGCCAACCACGACCGCGTCGTATCCGAGCATGCCCCATTGTCGCGCACCGACCGTGAACGCCCGGCACCGCGGTAGCAACTGGCTTTGAACTGCGGGGACCTCGTTGAGGAGCCGCGCCCTAGGCGTTGACCGTTACATCCTTCGTCTTTTTGTTATCGCCCGGATTCGCGTCGCCGATCAGCACGGCTTCGCTCTCGAGGACGTGCACACCGAGCGAAACGGTGGTGCTGTCCCACTCGAACGTGAAGGATGCAACGGAACCGCGGGCCACGGTGACTGTTCGCGTCTCAACGATCATGTTGTCGGTGGTATCGCGCAGAATCAGATTGAAGGTTGTGGCGATGTTTCCCTTGTTCTCGACATCGATGACGACAGGGACGACGGTGCCTTTGACGACCGGACTGGGTGCAGCCACGTTCGTCACCTTGAGGTCGTAAACCACCGAGTTCAGCTTGACCGTCTTCGTCTTGACGTTGTCACCCGGGTTGGCGTCTCCGGCCACCACCGCCTCCACCCGCAACACATGATCACCCACCGACCCGCCGGCCGTATCCCACCCAAACTCGAACCACGCCGTCTCTTCCCGAGCCAGACTCACCGTCCTGGTCTCAACGACGACCCCGGTGGTGGTATCCCGCAACACCAGATCAAAGCTCGTGGCGATATTCCCCTTGTTCTCCACCTGCACGTCCACCACAACCTGCTCCCCCACCCCCACCGGACTGGGTGCAGTCACGTTCGTCACCTTGAGGGGACTGCCCTTGAGGTGCCGGCCGATGTTGCTCCGACACTCCGTAATCGTCAATAGCCACCCAGCGTGTTCCCAGCCTTGATTCAAGCCGAGCGCGTAGGTGCCGATACAGCGCACGCGGCGAAATGGGCGATATGGCGCGATAACAGGGTGATCGGGTATGCCGCCGGTGGGGTTCTGCTTGTTGGAGCCGGGTGTGGGTTGGGATGTGTTAGGGCCCGATGGTGAGTCGGCTGTTGTATCCAGTCGTATCATAGGCGAACCACATGTCGCCGCCATCATCGCTTACGACAATCTTGATGCGGAGGGTTCGACCGGTGATGAACGAGTGGGTGACGTTGCCGAGGTCCGCGGTGTGCTCCACCCAGGTGCCGGTTTCGCCACTGTCCCAGGGATCGAAGTCGAGGTTGCCGGTGGTGATGGTGTTGCAGTCCGATCCGTCAGCAGCGCAGTCGAGGAGCGCCGCCAGGACCACCCCTCTTACCTTGGTGTCAAACTTCTTGATGGCGCCCCACAGGGTGAGGCTCGCTCCGCCGTCGAGGTCGATAGGTCCCGAAGCCGACCAGGTTTGGTGCTTGTTGAGATCGGTCTCGGACAATCCATCCTTGCTCTTGACGATCAGCAGCCCAGCGTCGGAGTTGCGGTCGGTGTCGTAGTTGTAGAGAGTGGTGGCGGTCGGTCCGGTCTGATCGATGGGCAACAACGCGTGCGAGGCGGTGTTGCCGGTCGGTGGGGTGGGATCGTTGTGGAGGTAGTAGACGATCTCACCGCCGAAGCTGGAGGCGGCGGCGAGGCTGTTGCCACTGTTGGGGGTAGCCGCGGCGAATCCGCTGCGGGCGGGTGCGGCGCTGAGGATCAGGCCGATGGCCAGCAGCGGGAGGAACACGTTCAGCACGTTGGGCAGCGTCCGTCTCGGATGTGGTCGATGCCTGCTGCCCGATTCTCGGTCTGGAGGCGGCATCTTCCATGGGTCGAACCGATCAAGCAACGCCCAGCGGCTGCACCAACCGGCCCCCAATGCCACCACCGCTGCCAGGATCAGTTGTCCCCACCTGTCTTCCCATGCCCACACGAGGGGGTTGCCTACCAGTGGGACCAGCAGCCGTCCGACACCGACCACCTGGCCGGGTCGGACGGGAGTGGAGTCGTTCGGACCGTTGGCGTCGCCACCGGTGATGTACTCCCCGGTTGGAGCAACATCAACAATCCGGTGGGTCACTAGGCCCACGCCTGTAGGGTCTTGGAACACGATGACCGTTCCCGGTCCAAGCCCTTCTCCGGTGTGTGGTGCTGCCACCACGACATCCCCGGATCGTATGGCGGGCTCCATCGAACCGGAGGTGATCGCCAGCGGCTTCCATCCCAAAAGGGCAGGGATGGTGGCCCATGCCAGCAGCCAGACCAGGGTGTTCACCACAAACAGGGCTAGCAACCCAACCGAGAAGCGGGTTCGGGTCGGGTGTCCCGACCGGGCGCCGGTCATAACCTCACCCCAGAGATGCGGTTTACCGCTAGCTCTGCACTTCCCAGGTGAAGGTCAGTGCGGACACCGACTCCCCCTGTTCGGCGTTGGGGGTAGCTGCATCCAGTTCGACGGTGATCCGGTAGGTCTTCGACTGGGGCGTCCCCGACGGGTCCCACACCCCTGCCCCTGAGGCGTAGTCGGTGTGGGTCGCGTCGAAAGCGGTCACCGTGCCACCCGACTCGATAGCGTTCTCCAGCGAGAAACCGGTGCAATCACCAAACGTCCCACCGGAACCCTCCTCAACGGTCAAGTTCAGATAGTCGGCGAAATCACCCGAATCGATGTAGCCGCCCGAATACAGCTTCACCGCTGACGGGTCCACAATGGTGCCCTGATAGGTGACCAGGATACAGTCGGTCAACGAATCACCCGGTTCCATGTTGGTGACAGTGAACATCACCGAACCAGAATCGTCGTCCACCAAATCAACATCACCGGCCGTGAACGAGTTGCCGGTGTTGCCGGTGTTGTCGGTGAAGGCGGCTCGGGACCCGGTGATCACGAGAAAACCAACCAACAGAAACGAAAGAAGGGTGCCTCCCATACGGGCCATTCTGGCAGACCCAGCCCGTCGGGATTCCTTCCCACGATGTTTGCCGGTGCTCATGGTATTGCTCCTCTACTAATTGCCCCCATCCAGCATCTATCGGTAAGAAGCCCGAGCGGATAAACCGATTTGTCGGGCAACGACAGATCCTCCCAGACCGCTCTTGTCAACGGGGGAGCACCTCCGCCACATGCGCTATCAGCCAACCGGGATCCGGGAGCAGCAGGGAATCGAGGATCATCTGCCACTAGCGACTATGAGCGAGCCCAGCCAGCGCATAACGATGCGCAGCGACACCACCTTCCGTGAGCGTTTCTGGCTGCCCGCCGTCCGTGCCTCCGTGGGAGAACCGTGCCGGTTCCATGACTTGCGACACACCCACGTCGCCCTGCTGATCGGCCAAGGTGAGCACCCGAAAGTGATCCAGCAGCGCCTTGGACACGCGTCCATCAGAACCACCCTCGACACCTACGGGCACCTCTTCGAAGGCCTCGACGAGGCCGCCGCTGAGCGCCTTGATGCCGCCTTCCATAAACTTCCTGTTGACAGGATGTTGACAGAACCCCCAACCAACGTCACCGAGCTGCACCCACAGGCGCGAGAAAACCCCAGTTGAGCTGGGGTTTTCTTGGGTGGAGGTGAGGGGATTTGAACCCCTGGCTTCTTCCGTGCGAGGGAAGCGCTCTGCCGGGCTGAGCTACACCCCCAAGGGCGGCCGGAAGTTTAACGGGTTGATCAGGTATCGCCGAGCCGCTGGGCGAGGTCGCGCCGGAGCCGCTCTTGAACAATGGTGGCGGTGAGATCGGCCCGGCTCCGCTCGATCAGTGCCCGGGCTACGTCGGTTGTCCGCCGCAACCCACCCGTCATCCCATCGGGATAGTCGAGGCTGGCCAGGAGCCCGTGAATGATCTCCATCGACTCGAGGGCCGATTCCGCCTCGTCGAGCTGTTCGCCGCGCAACAGGTCAAGCATTCGGCGCCGCAGCTCGCCGACGGCCTCACCGAGCCCATTGAGGTAGGGGGTGACGCCGACACCGAGATCGGCAGGCAAGGGAATCGGTCGACCGAGGGCCAGTGCGTAGGTGGTACGAGCCTCGGCGTACTCTTTGGCGGCGTCGTCGACAAAACCTGCATATCGAACATCGCCGTGATCGGCGAGCATGGACGCCGCTTCCGTCACCAGCGCCGCCGCCTCGTCCATCAAACGCTCCGCCTCCGCCAGCTCACCGCGATGCAGAGACCGGATGGCATTGGCAGATGAACGAATGGTCTTCCGGCTCAATAACAGTGCCCGCTCGCGAGCTGCGTATTTGTCATCGAGCTCCGCGTGGGCAGCGTCTTCGAGTGGCTGGAGATCAGGTTGGTCCACGGGCTACCTCTAGGAGGAGGACACGATCCTCAGGTGGCGCTCCTCGGTCGTCTCTTCGACG
>CAVRAP010000006.1:0-76616 GCA_963718995.1 uncultured Actinomycetota bacterium | reverse complement strand
GATGGCCGAACCACACCGGAGCCTCAAACACGAGGAACGAATGGCGATCGTGGCGGGCATGAACATCCTGGAGGAACGACGCTGGTCAAGGGCTTCGACGCCTTGAAGGAAGGAATCGAGATGCGCGAACGGAATGGAGTGTCGCGTGATTCTCCATCGTCCTCCGGGCCTTCTCGCTCGTGGCCGCGGCCTGTGCCGAGGAGACCAGTGGACGACCGAGACCACAACCACCACGGCCGGTGGCGGTGGAGACACCACGACGACAGCAGCCGGTGAAACCACCACGACGACAGCGGCAGTGGTACCCGCTGAAAAGTTCGGGATGATCCTCGTCTGGACCGAGCAACGACCGGGGCTGGAGTCAGGCCCACTTCGAGGCGGGCCAGTACCTCGAGGAGCAGCTCGGCGCCGAGATGATCTTCCTCGACAAGGTGAACGTGGCCGACCTCCCGACAAGACCGTCGACCAGGTCGCCCAGGACATGGTCAACCAGGGCGCCCAATTGATCTTCTCCGACCTCGGACGACATGCGCGACGGAAGCTTGCTGGCCGCCGAACTGGCAACCCGGATGTACCGATGATCTGGTCCTCCGGCGACAGTGCGTGGCAAGACGGCGAGGCATACGCACCGTTCGACAACCTGGGCAACGTGATGGGCCGGATGTACTACGGCAAGTTCATTGCCGGTTGTGCGGCCGGGCTCACGACCCAGACCGGGTCCATTGCCTACCTCGGTCCCCTGATCAACGACGAAACCCGCCGGTTGGTCAACTCGGCGTTCTTGGGCGCCAAGTACTGCTGGGAGAACTACCGGGGCGAGACGGAGCCTCTCGACTTCACCGTCAACTGGATCGGGTTCTGGTTCAACATTCCCGGCTTCACGCTCGACCCCACCCAGGTAGCCAACGGCTTCCTCGACGGAGGTGCCGATGTGATCATCTCCGGGATTGACACCACGGAGGCACTTGACGTGGCCGGCCAAGCAGCCGACGCAGGCGAAGCGGTCTGGGCGGTTCCGTATGACTACGTAGGCGCCTGTGAGTTGAAGCCCGAGATTTGTCTCGGCGTTCCGTATTTCAACTGGGGACCTGCGTACCTGGACATCGCTCAGTCGGTCACCGACGGCACCTTCGCCGCCGAGTGGACCTGGAACGGCCCGGACTGGACCGATCTCAACAACAGCCAGACGACTGCGGTTGGATTCATCAAGGGTGACGGACTCTCTGCGGAGAATGAAGCCACGATCGACGAGTTCATCGCCGGCCTGGCGGATGGTTCCATCGATCCGTTCGTCGGTCCGCTGAACTATCAGGACGGTTCTGTGTACCTCGCCGACGGCGAGATGGCCACCGACCAGCAGCTGTGGTACACCAAGCAGCTGCTCGAAGGAGTCACCGGCCCGAGCGAGTAACCATCCCCACAACCGATTCGACACTGCGAGGGAAGGGCCGGTGCCCTTCCCTCGCTTAGTTTCGTCTCGGTGTCCGCCGTCGTCTGCCGCAAGACCCGGCTGTTCGCGCCGACCGACGCAAACCTCTAGCCTATTCCCACGATGAGCCTCGAACTACGGGACATCCACAAGCACTTCGGGTCCATCCGGGCCAATGACGGCATCAACTTGACCGTCGAGGCCGGCACCATGCACGGCCTCCTCGGAGAGAACGGTGCCGGCAAGTCAACATTGATGAAGGTCCTCTCCGGATTCCACGCTCCGGATTCCGGCGAGATCATCCTGGACGGCCAACAGATCCGGGCTTCATCTCCACAAGATGCGATCGGACACGGCATCGGAATGCTGCACCAGGACCCGTTGGTTTTTCTACCTTTCTCCGTGATCGACAACTTTCTGATGCAAAGCCCTGGAGGTCTCCGGCTCAACCGCCGCTCGGCCCGTCGGCAGTTCGAAGAGGTATGCGAGCGCTTCCAATTCAGCCTTGATCCGTCCGCCGCCGTCCGAACGTTGACGGTGGGCGAGCGCCAACAGCTCGAGATTGCTCGCCTTCTGTGGCTCGGGGCCCGTGTGTTGATTCTGGACGAACCGACTACCGGGATCTCAGCACCGCAGCGACTGAAGCTCTTCGCGACCCTCAGGGCTCTTGCAGAAGAAGGGATGAGCGTCATCTTTGTGTCCCACAAGCTCGAAGAAGTTGAAGAGCTTTGCCAGCGGGTGACGGTGATGCGACAGGGCAAGGTAGTGGGACATGCCGAAATGCCAACCCCGACAGCTCAACTGGTCGAAATGATGTTCGGGGCGCCGGTGGAAGTCGAGGCGGCTCAACCGATCGCACTGGGCGAAACCGTGCTCCGGGTCAAAGAACTCAGCGTCAAGGAGCGGCTGCTCGCCATTGATTCCCTCTCCGTCGAGGTACGCGCCGGAGAGGTGATCGGCCTGGCCGGATTGGGGGGAAGCGGGCAAAACACCTTCATGCGATCCGTTGCCGGTCTGGTCTCGCCGACCGGCGGGACGATAGACCTCGATGGGAAACGGATCGGGGGGATGCCCTACCGCGATCTCCTCGAAGTGGGCATCCAATACCTACCTGCCGGACGCCTCGAAGAAGGCCTCGTCCAGGGACTCAGCATCACGGAGCATTTCGTCCTCGCCGATCCCAACACCCCGTTCTTCGTTGATTGGGACACCGCCGCCGAACACGCAGGCAAGGCCGTAACCGCCAATTTCATCAAAGGGCGTCCGGACAGCAACGCCGAAGAGCTGTCCGGTGGGAACATGCAACGACTGCTGCTGGCGATGCTCCGACCGGGGCTCCGGTTGCTGATGATGGAGCACCCCACCCGCGGGTTGGACATCGAATCGGCCAACTGGGTGTGGAGCCAGTTGTTGAGTCGACGCACGGACGGCACAGCCATCATCTTCGCCTCGGTCGACCTCGACGAACTGTTGCGCTACAGCAACCGGATTCTCGTCTTTTTCTCAGGACGGGTTATCGCCGAGGTCAACGCCGATGAAACCGATGTTGAAGAGCTGGGCTTCCTCATCGGTGGGAAGGTCCGGGAGCAGACATGAAGTGGATGCGGCCGCTGGGGCGGGCCCTGGTCCCCATCGGTGGGGCGTTGGCTTTCTCCGTTGTCCTGCTGCTCCTGGTCGGAGCGAACCCCATCGAAGCTCTCGGGTTGCTGGTCGAAGGATCGGTCGGGTCGGCCACGAACCTCTCCGACACGCTCACGGCCTGGGTCACGATGGTCCTCGCCGCGGCCGGCCTGGTGGTGACCTTCCGGGCTGGTCTGTGGAACATCGGGGTCGAGGGACAGGTCATTGCCGGCTCGATCGCCGCGGCGTTTGTCGCCCGCTCCGTTGAGGGGCCCGTCGCCGTGATGATCATCCTCACCCTGCTGGCCGGGATCATCGGCGGCGGCCTCTGGGCTCTCTTGGCCGGGGTGTTGCGGGTTTACGGAAAGGTGAACGAGATCTTTGGCGGGTTGGGTTTGACGTTCGTAGCCAGCAGCCTCACGACCTACTTGATCATCGGACCCTGGAAGAGGGCCGGCGTAGCGTCCACCGGAGGCACCGACCCGTTCCCCCGGGACGCCTGGCTGCCGACCATTGGCACCTTGCGGGTGTCGATCGTGTCCGTGATCGTCGCGGCGCTGGCCGTGGTAGCCGTGTATTACATGATGCGCGGCACCCGTTTTGGACTCCGCCTCAAAGCAGTCGGTCAGAACCTCAGAAGTGCCGCGCTCTTCGGGATCCCCAACAAGCGTTACCTCCTCCTGGCGTTCATCATCGGAGGGGCACTGGCCGGCCTGGCCGGAACGATTCGAGTAACGGGCTTCCACCACAAGCTGGTACCTACGCCCTCCGGCGCACACGGGTATCTGGGCATCTTGATCGTCTTGTTGGCCGGATTCCAGGCGAAGTGGATCGCACCCATCGCCTTCTTCTTTGCGGCGATTGCCGTCGGCGCCTCCCAGCTACCTCTCCAGATGCAGGTCGATTCGTCGCTGGGGGGAATTCTCCGAGGAGTGCTCGTACTCTTCGTGTTGCTGTTCGGAGGTTGGCAAGCCAGGCGAGCAGGCTCCCGGTTGGCCGCAGACGACGCACCGCCGGTGGCTCCCGTGATAGCGGACGGTGAAGGATGAACGAACTCAACACCCTCATCTTCACTGCCACCCCGCTCGTATTTGCCGTCGTGGGTGAAACCATCGGCGAAAAGGCCGGGGTCATCAACCTCTCCATGGAGGGCAGCCTCATGTTGTCGGCCATGGCGGGATTCGTTATCGCTTTTGAGACCAACAGCCTCCTGCTCGGCTTCCTGGCCGGAGCAATTGTTGGCATGCTGGTCGCGCTGCTGATTGCCTTTTCGAGCATTCGCCTCAAGCTCAACCAGGTTGCCGTCGGGTTCGTCCTCTTCCAGCTGTGTGTGGATCTGAGCACCTTCCTCGGCAACGGGCATGTCCGCATCCCGGGACCCACGGTGCAGGCCTGGTCAGTACCCCTGCTGTCCGACATACCAGTGGTCGGCCCGATCTTCTTTGAACAGAACCTGCTGGTCTATCTCAGCTATGTGGTCGTATTCGGCGCCTGGTGGTTCATGTTCCGCACCCGCCCCGGTCTCGGCCTACAGGGCATTGGCGAGCGCCCCGAGGCAGCCCATTCACGCGGAATCCGGGTGAACCGGCTTCGCTACGGCTACACCGCCCTCGGCGGAGCCTTGATCGGCATCGGCGGTGCTTCGTATTCGCTCTCCGTCAAGATCGGCTGGTCGTTCCAACACACCCGCAACCTCGGGTGGATCGCTTTGGCCATCGTCATCTTCGGCGGATGGCAGCCCATCCGGGCAGCCATCGGCGCCTATATCTTCGCCGGTCTCTTGACTGCCGCCCAATTGCTGCAGGAACCGCTCCCGGATCTGTCCCAGGTGCTGCCCACCATTCCGTTCCCGCTGATGATTCTGACGCTGGTCATTATCTACAGCGACTGGTTGAGGAGGTTGACGGACCGGTTCCCGACCTTGAGAGCCATGTTCGCCGGCGAACCACCCACGGCCATGGGCACCGTGTTCGAGACGGACTAGGGAAGCCGCCCTCCCCCCAAGCGAACGAAGGGCGCAGTTATCAGTTATCAGTTATCAGCATCTTGTTTAGCTTCTTTTTGACAGGGCGGCCCGAAGGGTCGCCCGACTGACAACTGAAAGGGCGGCCCGAAGGGTCGCCCGACTGACAACTGCGAGCGGAGCGAGCTACCGACTCTCCCGATCGTAGGGAATAGCCAGGGCGGCGGGGGCTCCGAAGAGCCGGGCCCGTTTTCCGCTGGTCGTGACGATCAGAATGATGATGGTGGCTACGAAAGGAATCATCGACAGGAACTGGGCGGGGACCTCGAGTCCCAGCACCTGCAGAGTGAAGCCCAGCTTGACCATGCCGCCGAATAGGTAGCCGGCCAGCAGGGCCCGCCAGGGCCGCCAGGCGGCGATGATGACCAGCGCGATGGCGATCCATCCCAGGTTGGTTGCGTCGTCCGCCCAGGATGGGTTCAGCGCCAGGGGGATATAGGCCCCGGCTACCCCGGAAAGCCCACCGCCGATCAGCACATGGACGTAGCGGATTCGGTTGACGTTGAGGCCTGCTGAGTCGGCCCCGGCCGGGTTCTCACCAACACTCCGCAGTGACAACCCCGCCCGGGTGTGGAAGAGGTAGTAGCTGGCTGCCGCCACAACGATCCAGGAAACGTACACCATGGCGTCGTGTCCGAAGATCAGCGGTCCGACGATGGGCAGGTCCGAAAGTTCACTGCCGAAAAGCTGCTTGAACTGTGCCTTGGAAGGCTCACCGACGAGTGGTGGTGAGGTGGTCCGCCCGATGAAGTTGGCCAGGCCTCGCCCAAAGATCGCCAGGGCAAGGCCTGAGACGATCTGGTTGACCCGCAGGGTCACCGACGTGAATGCGTGGATCATCGAGAAAACGGCTCCCGCTACCAGTCCCGCCAGCACCCCCAGCGTGAGGCTGCTGGTAGCGAACGTAGCCCAGAATCCGGAAATCGCCCCAACCAGCATCATCCCGTTGACGCCCAGGTTGAGCACGCCCGATCTCTCGGTGAGCAGTTCACCAACGGAGGCGAATACGAGCGGCGTGCCGGCCAGGATCGCCGCCTGAATGATCTGGATGATCTGAGCGTCGTTCATGCTGGCTGGCCTTCCGCTCTTGTTTCGTCCACTCGCCCCATCGTGAACTGGTTGCGGAGCAACCACTCACCGGATACCGCAAAGATGAAGATGGCGCCCTGCAGGATGATCACCGTCGAGTCCGGTACCCCGGCGATCTGCAATGCCGACCGGGAGTTGGTGAGAGCCCCGATGAACAGCGCCACCGGTATCACGGCGGCCGCGTTGAGCCGGGCCAGCGCTGCGACGATGATGCCGGTGAATCCGAGCCCCAACTGCAGCGACCGTGGCTCCATGGCGCCGACGACTCCGTCGACCAGGACCGCGCCGGCCAGACCGGCCATCGCACCTGAGAGGAGAAACACCGACAAGATCTTCCTCTTCACCTTGATGCCGCCGTACTCAGCGACCCGTGACGAGTCGCCTGCCACGCGAACTTCGTAACCCCAGCGGGTCGATTTCACCAGCCACCAAACCACCAGCGCCACGGCGATGGCGACGAACAGCCCGATATCGAGGCGTCCCCAAATCTCCGGAAGTCGCAAGTCTCCGGCCAACGGCCTGCCCTGCGGGAACTGGGTCGCCGCCGGATCACGCCAGGGGCTGAAACTGCCGAAAATGAGGTAGTTCATGATCTCGAGCGCGATGAAGTTGAGCATCAACGTGGTCAGAATCTCGTTCGTGCCCAGAAACACCCGGGGCACCGCTGACAGCGAAGCCCACAAAGCACCGCCGAGCGCCCCGGCCAGCAGGACGATGGGAATGCCGATCCATCCGGGAAAGCTGTCACCGAGCGCTATACCGGCTCCTGCCGCCACGATGGCCCCCACCAGCAACTGGCCTTCGCCGCCGATATTCCAGATCAGCATTTTGAAGGCGATTGCCGCCGCCAGACCGACCAGAATCAACGGGCCGGCCGCGAGCAGTGTCTCCGAAATGGCCCGGCTGCCGCCGAGGGCCGAATCGGCCATTTCGGCATATACCTTGAATGGGGCGAAGCCCGTGACCGCCAGAAACACGGCGCCGACGAGAAGAGCGCCGATCACCGCGATGAAGAAGACCACCAGCGAGTTGAGTCCCGTGGGATTGGGTCGAGGGGAGATCGTGAACCGACGGCTGCCGAGGGTGAAGCTCTTCATGCGGTCGCCTCCGACACGGTGCCACCCATCATCAATCCGATCTGTTCGACCTGTGCGTCGTCACCGGATACCTCACCAACGACACGGCCGTCGAACATCACCAGGATCCGATCGGAAAGAGCCATAACCTCATCGAGATCCTCGGAGATCATGAGTACTCCGACTCCCGCGTCCCGCTGCGCCAGCAGCAGGTTCCTGACCGCTTCGGTTGCACCCACATCGAGTCCGCGAGTAGGCGAAGCTGCAATGAGTACCTTTGGATCGCGGGCCACTTCGCGAGCTACGAGGGCTTTCTGGAGATTGCCACCCGAGAGCAAACGAATGGGCAGACCTTCGCGGACGCCACGAATGTCGAACCGTTCGATGAGGTCTTTGGCGTGCTCACTGAAGGCCTGGGTGGACAGAATCGGCCCCTTCGAAAAAGGCGGATACCGGTAGTCCTTCAGCGCGCTGTTCTCTTCGATCGTCAAACCCGGCGCCAACCCTCGCCCGAGTCGGTCTCCCGGCACGTAGCTCAAACCGCTCCCGATGCGCTCCAAGACGCCGACGACCATGGGGACTCCCCCGATTTCGACCGATCCCTTCCTGATGACTCGCAGTCCGGCGAGGGCTTCCGCCAGTTCTCGCTGGCCGTTCCCGGACACGCCGGCGATTCCAACGATCTCGCCCTCTCGCACCTCGAAACTGACGGCGGCGACCGCTTCGTCGGTCCGGTCGCCCGCCACCGTGACCCCGTTGGCCTTCAGCACCACGTTCCCCGGCTGCGACGCCGAATGCCGCTTGGGCAGCTCCAGGTCACGTCCGACCATCATCTTGGCCAGGCCCTTCTGGTCGGTATCCGCAGTGTTGACGGTGCCGACGCTCTTGCCGTCCCGAAGGACCGTTACCCGGTCGGTCACCGCCTGGATCTCGTTCAGTTTGTGCGAAACGATGATGATCGACTTGCCCTCGGCGGCGAGGAGCCGGACCGTGTCGAACAAAGCTTCGGATTCTTGAGGAGTCAGCACCGCGGTCGGCTCGTCGAGGATGAGAATCCGGGCCCGCCGGTAGAGCATCTTGAGGATCTCGACCCGCTGTTGTTCTCCGACCGAGAGCTGCCAGATGCGAGCCGAAGGATCCACCGGCAGGTTGTAACGCTTGGCGAGCTCGGCCGCCTGGGTCTCGATCTCCCGTTTGGAGAGCACAAAGCCCTGCTCGGGATGTCCGAGCGCCAGGTTCTCAGCCACCGTAAGGTTTTCGACCAACCGGAAGTGCTGGTAGACCATGCCAACGCCGGCGGCCAGCGCATCGCTTGGTGATCGGAAAGAAACCGGCTCACCATCGAGGATCAGTTCGCCTGCATCGGGGTGGTAAAGCCCGGCAAACACCGAGCACAATGTCGATTTCCCTGCGCCGTTTTCACCCAGGAGGGCGTGGACCTCGCCCCACCGCAATTCGAAATCGACCGCTTCGTTGGCCTTGACGCCGTAGAACTCCTTGTCGATCCCGCGCGCTTCGAGAGCAAGACGGACGGCTGGAGGAGGCGGGGCGTCCGGTTGGACGTCCCGCTCCTCGCCCTGACGATCGTCGGTATTAGCCGCCAGTTGGACTCCCAATCACGTTGTCGACCAAGTAGTCCATTCCCAGGAGTTCGCCGAGCGGCGCAACGACGCCGTCTGCGTATCGTTCGGTGCCGTCCTGATCAACGATCGGACCTGCGAACTCCTCGAAGGAACCGTCGATGATCTGTGCTTTCCTCTCCAGAATCAGATCCTGGACTTCCTGAGGCACCGAAGACCCGAAGGGGGCAATGTCGACCATCCCGCCGGCCATGTCGCCGTAGAACTGCTCGGACACCCACGTCCCGTTGCGTACCTGCTCGGCGGTCATGACGTAGAACGGTCCCCAGTCCCAGACCGGCGCGGTCAGCCACGCGTCTGTGGCGAACCGTTCACCGTCAGAGTTGTAGCCGACCCACTTCGCACCAACGCCCTCTGCCGCCTGGCCGGTGGCAGGAGTGTCCTGGTGCATGGCCAGAACATCGGCTCCAGCATCGAGCAGCGCTTCAGCCGCTTGCCGTTCGAGGTTGGGATCGAGCCACGTGTTCGACCAGACAACCTGTACTTTGGCATCGGGATTCACTTCTTTCACGCCGAGTGCGAAGGCATTGATGCCGCGCAGCACCTCGGGGATCGGAAACGCTGCAACGTAGCCGACCAGGTTGGATTCGGTAACATCCCCGGCCGCCATTCCGGTCAGGTACCGGCCCTCCTCCGCGGCGCCGAAGTAGGTTCCCATGTTCGCCGAGGTTTTGTATCCCGTTGCGTGCATGAACACGGTATCCGGGTATTTCTCGGCGGCAGCCAGCATCGGTTCCATGTACCCGAAGGAAGTACCGAAGATCAGATCGACTCCGTCGGCGGCCAGTTCTTCAAATACGCGTTGCGACTCCGACCCCTCCGGGATGCTCTCCAAGAACCTCGTCTCGACGTTGGGAACGTTGGCTTCGAGGTAGAGCCGACCCTGATCATGGGCCCAGGTCCACCCGGCATCACCGACCGGACCAACGTAGACAAACGCCACCCGGAGCGGCTCCTCCGATGAGGCTGTAGTCCCGGTGTCTCCGTCCGCAGTAGTCGTTGTTTCGTCCGCCGTGCTGCCGCACGCAGCTACCACCAGCGCTAACACCAGCACGATGGCCAGCCAAGCCCATTTCCGTGTCATCATCGCTCCTCTTGTCAAGCTGCCAATTCTGCAGTAACTCTTGCAGACGCTCCAGCATCTTGCGTAGGGTCGAAGGCCCCTTGCCGCCGGGTCGACCGGGTGAACTATAGGGGAACGGAGAGAGCCCCGGGCAACCGCCCGGGGCTCTCCATCAATAGCGCCGATAGTCGTTAGCTCTCGTCTGCGGGAGCTTCCGCCAGGTCGACCGTCACATCTTCCTGCTTGCCAAGTGAGGCGAGCCACTCGGCCGGGTTGGCCGGGAGAGCATCCTCCTGGCGCTCGGGACTGGCCTCGCCAAAGATCCCCAAGGCTGAGATGGCGGCAGCACCGGGCAATACCGGCTGGAGGACCTGGTACGTCTTCGCCCCAGTCCCGGCCGGGATCAGCTTGCCGATGATGACGTTCTCCTTGAGCCCGACCATGAAGTCGGACTTGCCCTGGATCGAAGCTTCGGTAAGTACCCGGGTGGTCTCCTGGAAGGAGGCAGCCGACAACCAAGAGTCCGTTGCCAAAGAGGCTTTGGTGATACCCATCAGCTCCGGTCGACCTTCAGCCGGGGTTTTGCCATCGGCGACGAGCGCCTTGTTGCTTTCCCGGAACCGCTTTTCGTCGACCAGTTCGGCAGGCAAGAAGGCTGAATCGTGCGCGTTGACGATCCGCACGCGGCGCAACATCTGCCGCACGATCAGCTCGATGTGCTTGTCGTGAATGTCAACACCCTGCGAGCGGTACACCTCCTGCACCTGATCAACCAGGTATTGCTGGGCCGCCCGGACGCCCTGGTATTCGAGGACTTCCTTGGGGTCGAGCGGACCCTCGGTCAGTGGAGTACCTGGATCGATGGTCTCGCCCGCACGCACACGGAGGCGGGCCCGGCGGGAGATCTTGTAATCCGCCTCGACATCCTTATCGGAAACGACGACCTTGCGTCCGGTTTCGTCCTCTTCGAGGCGGATGGTTCCACCGGCCTCGGAGAGCACGGCTTTACCCTTGGGAGCGCGAGCTTCGAAGAGCTCGACGACTCGCGGCAAACCGTGGGTGATGTCCTCACCGGCAACGCCCCCCGTGTGGAAGGTACGCATGGTCAGCTGGGTTCCAGGTTCACCGATCGACTGAGCGGCCATAATGCCGACGGCTTCGCCCATCTCGACCGGCTTACCGGTCGCCAGGCTCAACCCGTAGCACATGGCACACACCCCGATGGGTGCGTCGCAGGTCAGCACCGAGCGCACCCGGACGGTTTCAACCTCGACGGCTTGGTCAAGCGCCTGCTGTTCTGATCGACGGATCAGCGTCCCGGCCCTCAGCTTCACACCCTCATAGGTCTCGACCAGCTTGCGCTCGATCTTCACGTCGTCCGCCAGGACCCGGCCGAACACCCGGTTCCGCAGGTTGCGGATGGTCCGTCCGTCGGTGCGAATCGCGAGGCGGATACCCCGGTCGGTTTCGCAGTCGTGCTGCTTGATGATCACTTCCTGGCTCACGTCAACGAGACGCCGGGTCAGATAGCCGGAGTCGGCCGTCCGGAGCGCCGTATCGGCGAGACCCTTGCGAGCGCCGTGCGTCGAGATGAAGTACTCGAGGACCGACAAGCCTTCGCGGAAGTTCGAGATGATCGGCCTCGGGATGATGTCACCCTTCGGGTTCGCGACCAACCCGCGCATACCGGCGATCTGACGGGCCTGCATGATGTTTCCGCGAGCACCCGAACGAATCATCATGTCGATCGGATTGAACTTCTCCGCCTTGAGCGTCAACTCCATCGCGTCTTTGACCTGGTCGGTGGCTTCAGTCCAGATTTCGATGAGTTCCTGGCGACGTTCGTCGTCGGTGATGATGCCCTTCTGGTACTGGTCCTGGACCTTGTCGGCCCGTGCCTCGAACTCCTCGAGGATCTCAGCTTTGTTGGCCGGGGTCTTGACGTCGTCCAGACCGATGGTCAACCCGGCCACGGTGGCGTAATGGAAACCCATCGTCTTGATGGCGTCGAGCACCCCCTGGACCTCGGCCTTGTTGTAGCGCTCAATGATGTCCTCGATCAGGCGACGAACATCCGCCTTGAAGATCACGGCCTCGACGTACGGGAAGCTGTCGGGGAAGGCCTGGTTGAGTAACGCGCGACCAATCGTGGTCTCGAACGGCTTAGTACCGTCGACCGGCTCCTCGGTGATCAAACCGTGCAGTGAACGGGCCAGGTTCTCATGCATCTCGGCAGATCCGGCCAAATCGCCTACCCGAATCTTCACCGGGGCATGCAGCGACAAGTCTCCAGCTTCATAGGCCATGAATGCCTCGTCGACATCGGCAAAATAGCGTCCGGCTCCCTTGGCGTCCTCAACGAGTTCAGACAGGTAGTAGACACCGATCACCATGTCCTGGCTCGGCGTGACGATCGGTCGACCGCTGGCCGGCGACAGCACATTGTTCGCCGACAGCATCAAGATGCGCGCTTCAGCCTGGGCTTCTGCCGACAGGGGCAGGTGGACGGCCATCTGATCTCCGTCGAAGTCCGCGTTGAATGCCTCGCAGACCAACGGGTGAATCTGAATCGCCTTGCCCTCGACCAGGACGGGCTCGAAAGCCTGGATGCCCAGTCTGTGCAACGTCGGCGCCCGGTTGAGCAGCACGGCGTGCTCCTGGATGACATCGGCGAGGATGTCCCAAACCTGCGGACGCTGTCGTTCGACCATGCGCTTCGCCGACTTGATGTTCTGAGCTACGTCCTTGTCGACCAGCCGCTTCATGACGAAAGGCTTGAACAGTTCCAGCGCCATGACCTTTGGCAGGCCGCACTGATACAGCTTCAGTTGGGGACCGACGACGATCACGGAACGGCCCGAGTAGTCGACCCGCTTGCCAAGCAGGTTCTGGCGAAAACGCCCTTGCTTGCCCTTCAGCATGTCGGACAGCGATTTCAGGGGGCGGTTGCCCGGTCCGGTCACTGCCCGGCCACGGCGCCCGTTGTCGAAGAGAGCGTCGACTGCTTCCTGCAGCATGCGCTTCTCGTTGTTGACGATGATCTCTGGTGCACCCAGATCGAGCAGCCGCTTGAGGCGGTTATTCCGGTTGATCACCCGGCGATAGAGATCATTCAGGTCGGAGGTCGCAAAACGGCCACCGTCCAGCTGAACCATGGGACGCAGTTCCGGCGGGATCACCGGCACCGTCTCGAGAATCATCGCCGTCGGAGAGTTATTGCCCTCCCAGAACGGCTTGACGACCTTGAGCCGCTGCGTGGCACGCTGGCGTTTCTGCGCCGAGTTGGCATTGAGGTCTTCCTGGAGGCGCTCCATCTCCGCATCGAGGTCAAGGCGGGCCAGCAGGTCTTTGATGGACTCGGCTCCCATACCGCCCGAGTAGAAACCGTCATAACGGTCAACGATCTGACGCCACAGAGGCTCCGACTCGATCAGCTTCTTGGGGGCCATCGTGCGGAAGGTGTCGAAAGCTTCCTCGACGAGATCGGCCTCGCGCTCGGCCCGGTCCTCACGCTCCCGGATCTCCTTTTCGACTTCGCGCCGACGAGCGGAGATCTCCTGTGCCTTGGCACCGCCCTCTTCCATCTGGGTCAGTTCTTGCTCCAGCCGCTCCAAGCGACCGGACTTCCACTCGTCGAATTCCTCGCGGATGACCTGGATCTCCGCGTGCAGATTCTCTTCGAGTTCTGGCAACTCTTTCTGGCGCTTCTCGTCGTCGACGTGCGTAACCAGATAAGCCGCGAAGTAGATGACCTTTTCGAGTTCCTTCGGGGACATGTCGAGCAGATACCCGAGGCGGCTCGGGACACCCTTGAAGAACCAAATGTGCGTAACGGGAGCGGCGAGTTCGATGTGGCCCATGCGCTCACGACGAACCTTGGACCTGGTTACCTCGACACCACAACGCTCACAGACAATGCCGCGATAGCGGATCCGCTTGTACTTGCCGCAGTAGCACTCCCAGTCCTTCTGGGGACCAAAGATGCGCTCGTCGAACAGACCATCCTTCTCGGGCTTCAGGGTCCGGTAGTTGATGGTCTCGGGCTTCTTCACTTCGCCATACGACCAGGCACGAATCTGATCGGATGTTGCGAGGCTGATCTTCAGTTCATCGAAGAGCTGATGCACGGCGCTCCTTCCAGGTGGTCACGGCCGTTGTTTACTTTGGTTATACGTCGATTTCTGATTCGCGGCGTTCCGGCCGGGAGAGATCGATTCCGAGGGATTCCGCAGTGCGGAACACATCCTCATCGAGCTCCCGCAGTTCGATTTCCTCACCGGCCGAGAGCATCTCGACGTTGAGGCAAAGACTCTGCATTTCCTTGACCAGCACCTTGAACGATTCCGGGATACCGGGTTCGGGGATGTTTTCGCCCTTGACGATGGCCTCATAGACCTTCACACGGCCGGCCACGTCGTCGGATTTGATCGTCAGGAGCTCTTGCAGGGCATAGGCAGCGCCGTAAGCCTCGAGAGCCCAGACTTCCATTTCTCCGAAGCGCTGGCCACCGAACTGGGCTTTACCGCCGAGGGGCTGCTGCGTGATCATTGAGTACGGGCCGGTGGACCGGGCGTGAATCTTGTCGTCAACCAGGTGGACGAGTTTCAAGATATAGATCTGCCCGATCGTGATGCGACGGTCGTACCGCCGGCCGCTGCGCCCGTCGGTGAGAAAGGCCTTGCCCGTCCCATCGACCAGCTGCTGGCCGTCCCGGTTCGGGAAGCTGTTCGCCAGGACGTCGGCGATCTCCCCTTCACGGGCACCGTCGAACACCGGGGTTGCCACCCTGGTCCAGGGCTTGGCCCCGACCGCCGCCGGGCTATCGGACTCGAAAGGAGCCCATCCCTGGCCGGCTGCCCAGCCCAAGTGGGTCTCGAGCACCTGACCGAGGTTCATGCGAGAGGGAACCCCCAGCGGCGAAAGGATGATGTCGACCGGGGTCCCGTCCTCCATGAAGGGCATATCCTCTTCAGGGAGGATCTTGGCGATGACCCCCTTGTTGCCGTGGCGTCCGGCCAGTTTGTCGCCTTCAGAGATCTTCCGCTGCTGAGCGACATGGACCCGCACGAGCTCATTGACACCCGGTTTGAGGTCGTAGCCCTCGGAACGCCGCAGCACCTTCACGTCGGTGACCTTGCCGGCCTCACCGTGAGGAACTTTGAGTGACGTGTCGCGAACTTCCCGGGCTTTCTCACCGAAAATCGCGCGCAGCAGGCGTTCTTCGGGGGTCAGCTCGGTCTCACCCTTCGGGGTCACTTTGCCGACCAGGTAGTCACCCGGTCCGACTTCGGCTCCGATGCGGATGATGCCGTTCTCGTCGAGGTCGTGGAGGACTTCTTCGGCAACATTCGGAATGTCGCGGGTGATCTCCTCCGCTCCAAGTTTGGTGTCCCGTGCCTCGATTTCGTGCTCTTCGATGTGAATCGAAGTCAGCACGTCATCTTTGACGAGACGCTCGGAGATGATGATGGCGTCTTCGTAGTTGTGGCCCTCCCACGGCATGAACGCAACCAGCAAGTTGCGCCCGAGGGCCAACTCTCCCTGATCGGTGCTGTGCCCGTCGGCCAGGACGTCGCCGACCTTGACCTTGTCGCCGACCCGCACCAATGCCTTCTGGTTCATGCACGTTCCCTGGTTGGAGCGGATGAACTTCAGCACGGGGAAGGTGTGCTTGGCGTTCGTGCCGGTCTCTTTGACGACGATGCTGTTGCCATCGACATCGACGACTTCACCAGCAACCGTGCTGATGACCATGTCACCCGAATCCTTGGCGGCCCGGGCTTCCACTCCGGTCCCGACCAGCGGCGCTTCGGCGCGAAGGAGCGGCACGGCTTGACGCTGCATATTGGAACCCATGAGCGCCCGGTTCGCATCGTCGTGTTCGAGGAACGGGATGAGGGCGGTGGCGACCGATACGATCTGCTTCGGCGACACATCCATGTAGTCGACTTCTTTGGGCGGCACCTGATCGATCTCGCCGCCGCCACCTGCCTTGCGCACGAGCACCCGGTCGTTGAGGAACGCCCCGTTCTCCTTCAGCGGCGCATTGGCCTGGGCAATCACGAATCGCTCTTCCTCGCTCGCCGTCAGGAAGTCGATCTTCTTCGTGACCGTCCCTCCTTCAACCTTGCGATACGGCGTCTCGATGAACCCGTACCGGTTGACCCGGGCGAATGTCGCGAGTGACCCGATGAGACCAATGTTGGGACCCTCAGGGGTTTCGATCGGACACATCCGCCCGTAGTGGGAAGGATGAACGTCGCGTACCTCGAATCCGGCCCGTTCCCGCGAAAGACCGCCGGGACCGAGCGCCGAGAGACGACGTCGGTGGGTCAGGCCGGCCAGAGGGTTGGGCTGATCCATGAACTGGCTGAGCTGGCTGGAGCCGAAAAACTCGTTGATGGCGGAAACCACCGGACGAATATTGATCAGGCTTTGCGGAGTGATCGACTCAGGATCCTGGGTAGTCATCCGCTCGCGCACAACCCGCTCGAGTCGGGTGAGACCCACGCGTACCTGATTCTGGATCAGTTCTCCGACCGTCCGGATGCGCCGGTTGCCGAAGTGATCGATATCGTCGGTCTGGACGGGCACCTCGGTACCCGCGGACGTCAGGAACGTCTTCGCACCAGCGTGCAAGTGCACGAGGTAACGAATCGAGTCGAGGATGTCGTCGTTGGTGAGGAGGCCCTGGGATTCGGGGTCGTAGTCCGTGGGAATCGGCCATCCGAACTTCTGATTCATCTTGTAGCGGCCAACTCGCGTCAGGTCGTACCGCTTCGGGTTCTTGAAAAGCGTTTGGATGAGACCACGCGCCGACTCAACCGTGGTTGGCTCGCCGGGCCGCAACTTCCGGTACAAGTCCAGCAGCGCCTCGTCCTTGTCGGCCGCCGTGTCACGCGCCAGCGTGTTGCGGATCGACTCGGCACCGTTGAACAACTCGAGGATCTCTTCATCGGAATCTGCGATCCCCAGGGCGCGCAGGAAGGCGCTGACGTACTGGCGGCGCTTGCGATCAACGCGCACCCCGATCGTGTCGCGCTTGTCGGTGTCGAATTCCAGCCAGGCGCCCCGACCAGGAATCAGTTTGGTTGTGAAGATCTCGCGGTCAGAGGTCTTGTCGGGGGTGCTGTCGAAGTAGACGCCGGGCGAACGAACCAGCTGACTGACGACCACCCGCTCGGTGCCGTTGATGATGAACACGCCGTTTTCGGTCATGATCGGGAAGTCGCCGAGGAATACCTGCTGCTCCTTGATCTCACCGGTCTTGCGGTTCACGAACCGGGCGGTCACGAACAACGGTCGCGAGAAGTGAGCGTCCCGTTCCTTGCATTCCTCCAACGTCCTCGGCGGGTCGCCGAAGCGATGGTCGGTCAATTCCAACGCAAGCTCGCCCGTGAAGTCCTCGATCGGCGAGATGCCAACGAAAATCTCTTTCAGGCCTTCTTCGATGAACCATTGAAACGATTCGTATTGAACCGCAAGCAGGTCGGGTAGTGGTAGTACTTCGGGGATTTTGCCAAAAGAGAAGCGGTCAGCGACGCGCGAAGTCAAGTGTTGCTCCTTGGGCCCTGGGATGGCTGCAGACGACGAAACGCCAGGTTAGCACGCGACTAACGAGGCGACAACTAAAGATTTGCATCCGCAAACAGCTGCCCATCTGCGGGGCTTGTGAAGTAGAACCTACCGCATCCGGGAGGGCCAGGTCAAGGGTAAGCGTCGCCAGTTGGCAGTTGGCGGTTGCCGGTTACCAGTTACCCGGGCCTGGGATAGCCAGATACTGGATACTGGAAACTGAGAGGTCGGCCGCAGGCCGACCGACTGGAAACTGTCAGGGCGGCCCCGAAGGGCCGCCCTGACTGAGATTCGACGCAGTCGAATCGATTACTTCAGTTCGACCGTAGCGCCTGCGCCCTCGAGTTGGGCCTTGGCCTTTTCGGCGGTCTCTTTGTCCACGCCTTCGAGCACGGCGCTCGGGGCGTTGTCGACCACGTCCTTGGCTTCTTTCAGACCAAGGCTGGTCAAAGACCGAACCTCTTTGATGGTCTGGATCTTCTTGTCGCCTGCGGCAATGAGCATGACGTCGAATTCGTCCTGCTCTTCCTCCACAGGGGCGGCAGCTCCGGCCGCGGCAGGCATTGCCATGGCCATCGGGGCGGCTGCCGTGACATCGAACCGCTCCTCGAACGAGTCGAGGAATTCCTTGAGCTCGAGCACGGTCATCTCTTCGAAGACCGCAAGGAGCTCGTCTGTCTTCATCTTTGCCATGGTGTCTATTCCTCCTTGGCGGTGTCGTCGGATCCGTCAGCAGGTGCCGTGTCAGCATCTGCTGTTGCCGTACTCGTTTCGGCCTTGGCCTTGGGAGCGGGCTTCTTCTTTGGTGCCGGTTTCTTTGGTGCCGGTTTCTTGGGTGCCGATTTCTTTGGTGCCGGTTTCTTAGGTGCTTCGGCCTTAGCGGCAGGAGCCTCCTCAGTCACAACCTCAGCAACCTCCTCAACCACAGCGGCAGGAGCCTCCTCAGTCACAACCTCAGCAACCTCCTCAACCACAGCGGCAGGAGCCTCCTCAGTCACAACCTCGGCAACCTCCTCAACCACAGCGGCAGGAGCCTCCTCAGTCACAACCTCGGCAACCTCCTCAACCACAGCGGCAGGAGCCTCCTCAGTCACAACCTCGGCAACCTCCTCAACCACAGCGGCAGGAGCCTCCTCAGTCACAACCTCGGCAACCTCCTCAACCACAGCGGCAGGAGCCTCCTCAGTCACAACCTCGGCAACCTCCTCAACCACAGCGGCAGGAGCCTCCTCAGTCACTACGTCGGTTGGGACGGCAACCGCGACGGGAGCCTCTTCAACCTCCGGCGCTTCTGCTTCCTTCTTTTCCAGCAGTTGAGAAAACATCGATGCAGCGTCACGTATCTTGGCGCCGAGCAATCCGGCCATCTTGGACAACGGTGCCTTGAAACCGCCGGCGATCTTGGACAGCAAGACGTCTCGCGGTTCAATGTCGGCCAATCGAGAGATCTGCTCGGGCGGCAAAAAGACCTCGCCGAGGATTCCTCCCTTGATGATCAGCTTGTCATGCTCGGATGCAAAATCCCGAAGGACTTTCGCAACCGAAACCGCGTCGTGGTTGGCAAACGCAAGGGCGGTCGGTCCGACGAGCAGTTCCGACAGGCTTTCGAGGGACATGTCCTCGACAGCTCTGCGCGCCAGGGACATTTTGAGAACCTGGTACTCGCCCTGGGCCTTCCGCACGCTCCGGCGCAACTCTTGCTGCTCGCCGACCGTCAGACCGCGATACTCGGTCACGAAGGTAGCCCGGGCTTCGCCGAACTGCTCTCGTATCTTTTCAACTGCCTGGACCTTCTCAGGTCTTGGCATTACTCCTCCTCATCAAAACGGGGGCCCTCGCCGAAGACGAATGGCCCCTTGTGAGGTCCAACCTGCGCAGGCGGGAATTTCCCTTTGAGCCCTGAGGCACCGGCGGTCTTCGGCCGAGGTATTGGAGTTGTGAACCAAACAGTACCAATCGGTGTTGGTCAACGCCAAGTCGATGCCTCGCTCCCCTCCCCCCGGCGAACGAAGTGAGCAAGACGGGGGGAGGTGCCGACGCAGCCAGGCGGAGAGGGGATGCCTCGCGCCCCCCGGCGAACGAAGTGAGCAAGACGGGGGGAGGTGCCGAGCGCAGCCAGGCGGAGAGGGGATGCCTCGCGCCCTCCCCCCGGCGAACGAAGTGAGCAAGACGGGGGGAGGTGCCGACGCAGCCAGGCGGAGAGGGGATGCCTCGCGCCCCCCGGCGAACGAAGTGAGCAAGACGGGGGGAGGTGCCGAGCGCAGCGAGGCGGAGGGGGGATGGTTCCCACCAACAAAGACCCGCAGACCTTCAACACCAAAACGAGTAGACACACGCCGCGCATTGCGCGACACTCCGGTTGACAACTCAACGTTTTGCTTTGGGGGTCCTTGTCCAAGGGTGGTTGTCAACCGCCCCCACCCAAGACCGAGGCACGAACGGGCACCGGTGTCACTCCGGCGATACGACAGCCCCTACCCTGACGTATCGCCGTAGAAGAGCGGCAGCGGGACGGCCTTCGCACCGCCGTCAGTCCAGGTTCCCACCAAGGAACCACCGTGCCCTCGCTCGAGAACGAGGACCCCCAAGCCCTCTCCCCAACCTCCCTCCCCGCCCTGCGAAGCCCTCCCCCCTGCGAACCCCTCCCCCCTGCGAACGAAGTGAGTAGGAAGGGGGGAGGTGCCGAGCGCAGCGAGGCGGAGGGGGGACGGCACACCACCAACAAAGCTCAGGCCGGCACACCACCAACAAAGCTCGGGCGGCCCCGGAGGGCCGCCCGACTGAAAACTGATCCAGACTGTCTACAGCATCTTGCCGACGTCGACCCGTACCCCCGGACCCATCGTCGACGAGACCGAGAGGTTGCGAACGAACCGCCCCTTGGCCGACGCCGGACGCGCCCGGACAATTTCGGCGGTGAGTGCCGCCAGATTCTCATCCAGTTGCTCATCGGTGAATGAGACCTTGCCGATCGGAGCATGCACATTGCCGTACCGATCGTTGCGATACTCGATACGGCCGGCCTTGAACTCCTCGACCGCCTTGCCCACGTCGAACGTGACGGTGCCGGCTTTGGGATTCGGCATCAGGCCGCGGGGGCCCAACACGCGCCCGAGCTTTCCGACCTCGGCCATGAGATCGGGGGTGGCGATGGCGACTTCGAATTCGAGAGCTCGACCGCCCTGGAATTCTGCAACTAATTCGGCGCCGCCGACGAGGTCGGCCCCGGCCGCCTCGGCTTCGCGCACTTTGTCGCCTTGCGCAAAGACTGCGACCCGAACATCTTTACCGGTGCCGTGTGGCAGGCTGACGGTGCCGCGCACCAACTGATCGGCCTTGCGGGGATCGATGCTGAGCTTGAAGACAGCTTCGACCGTTTCATCGAACTTGACGAAGGACATGGACTTGACCAGCTGAACTGCCGCAGCGGCCGGATAGGCGGTCGTAGCGTCGAAGAGTTTCAACGCATCGTTGTATTTCTTGCCGTGCTTCGGCATCTTTCCTCCTGTGGTTCAAACGGCCCGGACTTTGTGCCCGCAGCCTCCCAATTCCTAGAGCGGCACTTCGTGCCGCAGTTGTCAGTTGCCAGTTATCAGTACTGACGACTGAAGACTGAGTACTGATCACTGCCAAAGGCATCAACCCTTGACAACAATCCCCATCGAACGGGCGGTTCCGGCGATGATCTTCATCGCCCCTTCGATATCGTTGGCGTTCAGGTCGACCATCTTCGTTTCGGCGATCTGACGGACCTGATCGCTGGTGACCGACCCGACTTTTTCCTTGTGGGGTTCCGGCGAACCTTTCTCCAACCGGGCGGCCTGCCGAAGCAAGACCGCCGCCGGGGGGGTCTTGGTGATGAAGGTGAAACTGCGATCCTCATAGATCGAGATCTCGACGGGAACGATGGTGCCCGTTTGGCTCTCCGTGGCAGCGTTGTACGCCTTCACGAAGTCCATGATGTTCACCCCGTGCTGGCCGAGTGCGGGACCGACCGGCGGCGCCGGGCTGGCCTGGCCGGCCGGGATTTGAAGCTTCAAGATGGCTGCTAGTCGTTTTCGTCCCATGATTTCAGTCCTCAGTATTTCAGTCTTCAGTCGGTCGGCCTGCGGCCGCCCTCTCAGTTCCTCAGTCATCCGTTTGTTCGGAAGACTGATAACTCCTATTGCTTCTGGATGTCGCCGAATCCCAATTCGACCGGGGTATCCCGACCGAAGATGTTCACCAGCACGGTCACCTTCTGCTGATCGATGTTCATGTCTTCGATCACGCCGTTGAAATCGGCGAACGGGCCGGTTACCACCCGCACGCTTTCCCCGATCTCCCACGCCGGCTTGAACCGTGGGGCCTTCTTGGTTTCTTCCTCTTCCTGGACTCCCAGGAATCGCTCAACTTCGCGTCTGGCCAGAGGTGTCGGCTTGATGCCGGATCCGACGAAACCCGTCACACCGGGAGTGTTGCGCACCGCGTACCAGGAGTCATCGTCGAGGTACATCCTGACGAGGATGTACCCGGGGAATACCTTCTTCGGGGTGGTGACTTTCTTACCACCCTTGAACTCGACAACATCTTCCATCGGGATCGCCACCTCGAAGATGCGGTCCTCCATGTGCATTGATCGGGTTCGCGTCTCGAGGTTGACTTTCACCTTGTTCTCGTACCCGGAGTACGAATGGATCACATACCAGTCGCCGGGCAGATCGAATGGACTGACCGGACGGGGGGCTTCTTCAACCTTCTCCTCGTCCGCTCCGGTCTCTTCTTCTTGCTGTTCCTCAACCACTTTGGCCATGTCGATCAATTCCTCGCCAGGAGTAAGAGAATGCCCTCTTTGAAGAGGAAGTCCAATCCGAATACGAACACCGTCACGGCGGCACTGGTGATGATCGTAACGGTCGTGAAAGCAACCATCTGCTCGCGCGACGGCCACGAAACTCGTTTCAGCTCGACCCGGACTTCCTTCAGGAACTTCCGCACACGGGCGAAGAAGTTCAGCTGCTCCTGACCTTTTTGGGGTCGTTTTTGGGGTCGCCGCTTTCCCTGCTTTTTCTGCAGGCGCTCTTCGCGCTCCTGGAGGCGGCGCATCTCTCGATTCATGCCAACACCTTTTCGTATCGATCAGCAGGGGTGGAGGGACTCGAACCCACAACCTCCGGTTTTGGAGACCGGCGCTCTAACCAACTTCGAGCTACACCCCTAAGAGGGGTCCAACGTGACGGGCAAGTATACGGTCCCGCGAAATCGGCTGTAAAACTCCGATCAACTAGCCGGCCGTAGCCGGTGACGACCCAATAATGCCATAGCCGCGGCAACAACCACGACTGAAGCCACCACAACGACCCGATCGGGTCCCTGATGGGCTTCGGTCAGCGGCCTGCTGAGGTTGGCCATGACTCGCATCACGAGCCCGGGCGGGGCGGACTCTTCGGGGTCTCGCATCGAACGCAAAGCCCTGGCGATGGCCCGGAAATTGGCGGCCTCCGCCTGACAACGCAAGCAGGCATCCACATGTTGTTGATCGGTAGCCCCGAAGGGTCGGCCGCCCATCACATGTTCCGGGATGCGCCAGCGAACGAGTGAATGGTGGAGACGGGTGTTCACCTTGACTCCTCGACGTCGCGTAGCTGCTCGCGCAGCTTGAGGTGGGCTCGATGCAGGCGGACTTTCGCCGCGGTCACGGTGATCCCCAGCGACTCGGCCACCTCATGGTGGGTCCATCCGTAGACGTCCTTGAGAACCACAACCGACCGTTGAGCGGGTTGGAGATCATTGAGGGCCCCGGCCAGTTTTGCTCTGAGTTCCGTATTCTCGCCGGCGTGTTCCGGATTGGAGCTCCGCCGGAGATCCGCCGGCTCCGGTGACTCGTCGATGGGTAGAGCGGCATGACGCGCTTTCCGCTTCTTCAAGGTCCACGCGGCGTTGACCGTGATTCGGTGAAGCCAGGTGGAAAAGGCGGCATCGCCCCGGAAATTGGGGAGGGCACGCCACGCCCTGATGAACGCCTCCTGAGAGACGTCGGCGGCAAGTTCACGGTCGACGACCAGTCGCAGGGCCAAACCAAACACCTCGTGTTGGTGAGCTTCTACCAGTTTCTCGAAAGCCTCGCTGCTGCCCGCTCGGGCCCGCGCAACGAGTTCTTCCATGTCATCGCTTTCGACCCTTTGCGGCTTCATTGCGTTACGCCTTTCGCAGGAACATCGTGGATCCGACCCGCTCGATCTGATCCGCAACGACCTGCACCTTGAGCCCGACCGTTTTGTCGTCGTCGCTTTCGACGACACCGATGACGGTGGCCGGTTCGCCCGGACGGAGGGGAGTTCGGAACCGGAACCGGGCTTCGGCAAGCGGCAAGGGATGGTCGACCATCCGGGTGCCGGCCTGGGTAGCCCACGCCGCCATCAGCAATCCGTGCACGACCATACCGGGAAGTCCGGCGCCACGGGCGGCATTGTGGTCAAAGTGGATCGGGTTCCAATCCCGGGTCGCTCCGGCGTAACGCACGAGGTCTGCCCGACTGGCCGACTTTTCGAGAGCCGGAAAGGACTCACCTATCGCCGGAAGTGGAATCCGACCCGGAGGTTTGTCGCGGGACTTGCTACGGACCGGTGGCTCCGGTTCGTCCGCCGGGGCTGCGTCCGGGGTCTGCGAGGACATCAGGAACGTTGATCGCGAGTCGAGGACTCGCTCGCTTGTGTCGTTGTCGACCGTCATAGCGAAGGAGACGAAGCTCCCTGCGCTGCGCGTCCGCACCTGTTCGACGCTTCCCTGCACAGACATGGGATCCTCGATGGACCAGGGAAGATGCCAGCGAAACGTCTGGTCTGTGTGGACGAGTACCCGCGTGTAAGGCACAACATCGTCATCGTCGAGAAAAGCCGGCGCCACAGCGAACAGCGCAACCGCTGCAAAGGCAGGAGGAGCGAAGCGAGTCCAACGTTTCGGATCGTCTCCGGTGGCCACCACGAACTCGGCGACCTTGTCGGAACAGACCCGGAAGGGATGGGGACCGAAAGTTCTCCCCACCAAAGACTCGAGTGGCATCACTTCCCTCCTCAAAGCTTCAGGGTGGGCAACGCCCACCCTGAAGTCAAAGGTCCGCTACTCCACCCGCAGGAACTTCGAAGCTGCACGCTAGCAGCCCGACGGGGCCCTTCCGCCGGAGACGTCAGCGAGTCTCCCTGTGCTTGGTGTGTGATCGGCACCAGGGACAGAACTTGTTCAGTTCCAACCGGTCTCTGGTGTTCGACTTGCTCTTGGTTGTCACGTAGTTGCGCCGCTTGCACTCTTCACAAGCAAGAGTCAAAGGCGGTCGTTTGTCAGAAGCCATAAGGTTCGCTCGCTTCGCTCGTTCACGTATCTTGTACTTCGTACCTGGTACTTCGATCCGTACGAAGTACGCCCCGCCGCCCGGCGGCGGGACCTAGGCGATGATTTTGGTTACGGTTCCGGCGCCGACGGTGCGGCCTCCTTCACGAATCGCGAACTTCTGACCCTCATCCATCGCGATAGTCGTAATCAACTCAACCGTCATCGTCGTGTTATCACCCGGCATCACCATCTCCGTACCCTCCGGTAACGTCACCGACCCAGTCACATCCGTCGTCCGGAAATAAAACTGCGGGCGATACCCCGGGAAAAACGGGTTATGACGACCACCCTCCTCCCGAGTCAACACATACACCGTTGCCTCAAACGTCGTATGCGGAGTAATCGAACCAGGCTTCGCTAACACCTGACCCCGCTCCACATCATCCTTCCCAACCCCCCGCAACAACACCCCAACATTGTCACCCGCACGACCCTCATCCAAAAGCTTGCGGAACATCTCCACACCCGTCGCTACGGTCTTGCGAGTCGGCCGGATCCCCACAATCTCAACCTCTTCACCAACCTTCACAACCCCCTGCTCAATCCGACCCGTCACCACCGTCCCCCGACCCGTAATCGAGAACACATCCTCAATCGGCATCTGGAACGGACGATCCAAAGGACGCTCCGGCGTCGGCACATAATCATCAACCGCCGCCATCAACTCCATAATCGAAGCAACCGCCGCATCATCACCACCCGTCAACGCCGCCAAAGCCGAACCCCGCACCACCGGAATCTCATCCCCGGGGAACTCATACTCCGTCAACAAATCCCGAACCTCCAACTCAACCAAATCCAACAACTCCGGATCATCAACCTGATCGACCTTATTCAAATACACCACGATATAAGGCACCCCAACCTGACGGGCCAACAACACATGCTCCCGCGTCTGGGGCATCGGACCATCCGCCGCCGACACCACCAAAATCGCCCCATCAATCTGAGCAGCACCCGTAATCATGTTCTTGATGTAATCAGCATGACCCGGCATATCCACATGCGCGTAATGACGAGCATCCGTCTCATACTCAACATGAGCAATCTGAATCGTGATCCCCCGCTCACGCTCCTCCGGCGCCTTATCAATCTCATCAAACGACGTAAACGCAACCGAATCATTCGCCTCATGCAAAACCTTCGTAATCGCCGCCGTCAACGTCGTCTTCCCATGATCAATATGACCCATCGTCCCAACATTCACATGCGGCTTCGTCCGCTCAAACTTCGCCTTGCCCATGGGGGTACCTTCCTTCTTCCGTTCCCGTCAGTTCCTGTCGTAGCGGCGGGCAGACTTGAACTGCCGACCTCTCGATTATGAGTCGAGCGCTCTTACCAACTGAGCTACGCCGCCGCCTGAAGCTTCGCTTCAGGTTGGACGAACCGCCTGCGGCGCTTCGTCGCCCTTGGCCAAGCCCGTGTCACGACGAGTTTCGGTCGCCGCTTCGAGCCCCCTTCCGGAATTGAACCGGAGACCTCCGCCTTACCATGGCGGCGCTCTGCCAGCTGAGCTAAGGGGGCCTGAACCTTCGAGTTCAGGTTGGAGAATCGCAAGCGATTCTCCGCCTTTTTTAACTTACTTGAGCCTGGCTCAAGGAGGCGCTGGGCGCCAGGTGCCGGGAGAAGGATTTGAACCTCCGAAGGCATTGCCGGCAGATTTACAGTCTGCTCCCTTTGGCCGCTCGGGCATCCCGGCATGCCCGAAGCGCACTTCAGGCGGCAGGTAGATTAGCGCCACCGGCGCTCTCCCCAAATGCAGACCACCTCCGCCGTGTTCCGCTGCGTCCTTTCCACCGCTTTCGATATCAGGGTACTCCCCGATGGTTGGACTCGTCCTTTGGTGGAACCATGAGGAGAGAAAAGACCACCACATCGGAGGGCACCCGTGAAAGATCTTGTTACCAGCCTTCGCGAGTGGGTCGCAGCTGGACTGATCGACCAAGACCAGGCAACGGCGATCCGTTCTCACGAGGCGGCACCGACCGACGAACGTCGGGTCCCTTTGATCGCAGAGGTACTCGGATACCTGGGCGGTTCCCTGGCCCTGATCGCCGCCTTCATTCTGGCCGGCGAGTTCTGGCCGGACCTCGAGACCTGGGCCCGTTTGTTGTTGGTCGGTGCCGGCACCATCGCGTTTCTCGCGGCCGGTTGGTTCGTCAAGGACAACCAGAACGAAGCCATCCACCGCCTGGCGAGCTTCTCGTGGGCTCTGGCAACGGTTGGCGTGGCGTTCTTCTTTGGCTTGCTGGCCAACGACGTTCTCGACATGAAGGAAGAGACCACCGCGCTCATAGCGTCGGCGTCCGGCCTGGCGATCGGCTACGTCCTCTACCGCCTGTCCCCTCGCAGCCTGCAGCAGATCCTCCTGGGCGGGGCCGCCGTCGGCCACCTCGCTGACCCTGCTGGCTCACCTCGACCAACCGCCTCAGGAGTACTACGGCCTGGCCGTCTGGGCAATCGGAATCGCCTGGCTGTTCCTGGCCTGGGGCAATCACCTCAAGCCGCAGATCACCGCCTATGCGCTCGGGTCGTTCGCCGCAGTGATCGGCCCGCAGGTCATGCGTTCCGGTGACAACGCCTGGCCCTTGTTGCTGGGTCTGGCGACGGCCGGCGCCCTTCTTGCCTTCAGTGTCGGTTTGCGGAACACCGTCCTGCTGGGCTTCGGCGCCGGTAGCCTCTTCATCTTCGTGCCCCAGATCATCTTCGAGTATTTCGGCGACACGATCGGAGTTCCCCTGGCGCTCTTCTTGACCGGTGTCGTGCTCCTGGGTGCGGCCCTGCTGGTTGCCCGCTTACGCACCGAAGTCGTTGCTGAACCCGACATGGAGGAACAGTCATGAAACCGGAGCGACGGGCCATCGTTTCGATCGTGGGGGCTGTGTCGGTGCTGGCCGTGGTGACGGCGGTCATCTTCGTTTTCGGCGTCATCCCGCTGCCCGATTTCCCGTCCCTCACCGACCAACCCGACCCGTCGATTCCCGGCACCGTTGCGTATGTGGAATTCGGCGACACGCAGTGTTTGACGACTGTGCCCGCTTCCGGGGGCGACACCCGGGAAGTCTGGTGCAGCATGAACTACGTTGAGTACCCCTCCTGGACCGCCGACGGCCTGCTCGTAGTCCTCGACTACAACGCAGAACCCACCTACCTGCTGATCGACCCGAGCACCGGAACGGAGGTTGACCGGGTTCCCCAGGGCAATCAACCCGACCCGACGGTACCACTCCCCTATCCGTCGGATACGAGGACAGAACGCCCCGACGGCGCCCGGGTTCGCATCGAAGGCAGCCGGGATGGAGCAACGTCGGTGATCGTGCGCGTCGACGGCTCCGATCAGACCATTCTCTCCGTCGAGGGTGCTCCAGCCGACTACAGCTTCGTCGAGGCGCAATGGTCGCCAGACGGCGCCTGGGTCCTGGTCTCCGACACCGAGGGGAGACTTGCTCATTGTTGGAGCCGACGGAACACCCGGCGCCCGGGTGCTGGTCGAAGGACTCCGTCAATACGGAGCCCAGGCGGCCTGGTTCATCCCCGGCAACGGCACCTACACCATCGAAGTCCCCACCAGGTAACAACAGCCCATTGCCTTGCCTCTCCCGCCGGCGGGAGAGGCACGTCGCTGCCACAGGCGGCGAAGCGGAGAGGGTGAAAAGACATCCTCCCGCGAGACCGCCCCACCCAACCAACACACACCCCGCCTTCCCAGCCTCTCCCGCAAGCGGGAGAGGCGCGTCGCTGCCACAGGCGGCGAAGCGGAGAGGGTGGCAAGACATCCTCCCGCGAGACCGCCCCACCCAACCAACACACACCACGCCTTCCCAGCCTCTCCCGCAAGCGGGAGAGGCGCGTCGCTGCCACAGGCGGCGACGCGGAGAGGGTGGCAAGTACCGCAGCGGCGCAACCACTGGGGTCGGGGAATGAACAGAGCACGACCGCGTTCGACGCGCCCTACTCCCCCTCCACCTGACCCGCCAGCTCTTCCCCCTGTTTTTTGATCCGGAATCCCGGCACCAGGAGGGCCGCGGCCAGGATGAGGTCGAAGGCGGCCGGCCAACCCCGCCAGGTGTAGTCGACGATCGCTACCACCACGATGGCGGCGCCGCCGATCAGCAACCATCGAGCCGCCCGGAGGAGGATGGCCGCCTGACGGTCGGCCGGAATCGGCTCGAACGCTCCGGCGGCCCGCACCCTTGCCAAGCTCTTGGAGACGCTGCGGGCCATCCAGGCAATGATCCCGGTGACATAGACAAGGCTGACCCCGACCCAACCGGGCGACACCAGGAACATCACGGCGACACTGACCACGACGAGTGCAAGCAGAATCGGATTCCACTTCTTCAAATGGTCGAGAGCCCATTGCGGTCCGCGGGTGGCAGCCCGCACACTGATCAGTCCTCCCCAGAGGCCGCCCAGCACTCCGGCGAACGCGGCGATCACCGCTCCGGTTTCGAGAGAGACCTCAAATGCAGCCATGTCCCGAGACCCTAACGGGGCCCCTAGATGTTGTACTGCATCTCTTCGAGACGCCGTACCCGATCCTCGATCGGCGGGTGGGTGGCGAACATGCGACCCAATCCCCCACCGCCCCCGCGCTTGCCGAACGCTTTGAGCGGGTCGGCGATGAACAGCTGGCTGACGGCCGGGTTGACGTTCATCGGGATCCGGGAGGTACCGATCTCCAGTTTGCGGAGAGCGCTGGCCAGGTTGAGCGGCTGTCCGGTGATGGCTACCCCGGAGGCATCGGCCTGGTACTCGCGGGCCCGGGAGATCGCCAACCTGATCAGCATGGCGGCGATCGGAGCGAGGATCAGGCTGAGGATGGTGACGATCCCGCTGAGCGCGTCATTACCCCGCCGCCGTCCCATCCCACCCCAGAAAGCCATCCGGGCGAAGATCGAGAGAGCGGCCGCCAGCATCGCGGCGATCGACGAGATCAGGATGTCGCGGTTGCGGACGTGGGCCAGTTCGTGGGCGAGCACGCCTTCGAGTTCCTCGTAGGTCATCAGCTGCAGGATGCCGGAGGTGACGGCCACGGCGGCGTTCTTGGGGTTGCGGCCGGTGGCGAAGGCGTTGGGCTGCGGGGAGTCGATCACGTAGATCTTCGGCATCGGCATGTTGGTCTGCGTGGCCAGGTTCCGCACAATGGCGTACACCTGCGGCAGTTCGTGCTCTTCGACCGGTTTGGCCCGGCTGGCGGCCAGCGCCATCTTGGCCGAGAAGAAGTAGACGAAGAAGTTGAGGACGCCGGCGAAGCCAAGCCCGATCCACCACGTGGCCCCGAATGCCTGGGCAACGAGCACCACCAGGGCGCTCATGAAGGCCAACAATCCAAAGGTTTTCAAGTTGTTCATCGTGCCCATGATGGTAATGAGATGGCGAGATTGTGCGATGGGATATCGCATGCGCCTTTGTGAATGGGTGGTCGCGAAAACGCAGAAAGCAGCCATCGATTTCTTGGACTAGGGTGAAAAAAGTGGGCCTGGGAGGGCCCCCGGAAATCGGGGAAGAGATACGAGGAGGGCATCTCGTGAAACGTTTCGTTGTACTGATCGTCGCGCTCTTGACCATGTTGGCACTCGCCGTACCGTCGGAGCGAAGAGGCAGCACCGATCGAGTCGATCGAGCCAGATTCGATGAGGTCTCAAACTGGACTCGCCGATAACGGCCAGCGCCGCCGACAAGACGTTCTCGAGTCGAGCGACGCGGGCGAGATTGACGTCAGCATCAGGTTGAGCGCTCACCGGCCTCCGTGGCCGAGTGCGGCAAGCCGTGGCCGCGGCAAGCCCTCGTTGAGGTCCCAGCAAGAGCAGACCAATTCCTGGCCAGCCTGAGACGGCGACAGGTGCCAAGGAGCTCGCCGGTACGCAGAGAGTCCTAAACGCAGTGTTCGTAAGATCGACGCTGCTCAGCTCACCGACCTGGCTTCCGACTCATCGGTCTGCTGCGAATCAAGGAAGTTGGCAATTACGAACTCGACCTGAGCGAAACGGTTCCCTATATCGGCGGCAGCAGCCGTTCAGAACGCTGGCGTCGACGGATCTGGAGTCAAGGTCGCGGTGCTCGACAGCGGCATCGACTACTACCACGCCGCCCTCGGTGGCACCCCATTGGCAATCCAGCTGATGTATCGACTTCGCCAACGACAACCCGACAGTGGTCGAAGATGGCACGTTCCCGACCGCCAAGGTTGTCGGAGGCTACGACTTCGTTGGATCCAACTGGGTTGGTAGGGGCAACGCGCTCGAGGAACCAGATGACGTTATCCGCCGGATGACGGACCCGGAGGCGGACACGGAACCCATGTCGCCGACATCATCGGCGGCGAAAACGGCGTTGCTCCAGGAGTCGAGCTGTACGCCGTGAAGGTTTGCTCGTCCGTTTCGACATCTTGCTCGGGAATTGCGCTCATCCAGGGCATGGAGTTCGCAGTCGACCCGACGTGGACCGTAAAGCCAAGGACCTGATCGACACCATCAACATGTCCCTCGGTTCGAGCTACGGTCAGCCATCGACGATGACCTCTCCGCCGCTGTGAATGCTGCAGCATCCTTCGGGATCTGACGGTTTCTTCGCAGCAACGGTGGTGACAAGCCGTTCATTGAGGGTCAATCATCAGGTCGCGAACGGCTCTATCGGTGGCGCAGACGGCAGTCCCCAGCGACTTCCTTCCTCTGATGGAACGTACCGCCCCTGAAGGAATCGCAGGGCTCTACCAAGCGTTATTCCAGTCGTGGTCAACGCCGTTGACGTCCGTGATCGACACCGGTGGTATATGGCACACGTGGGGCAACCTCCCCGAAGAGCGGATCGCGACCGACCTGGCGAAGTCATTTGGCGGCGGTGGAGGAGGGCAGGGAAACATCTCCGAACAGCCCAATAAGTGGGAACATGACACCAACTCGCATGGCACCCACGTGACCAGCACCATCCTGGGCTACAGCCTGGGCGGCACGCCGATCAACGGCGTAGCCCCGATGGCGACGGTCATCCCGGTCACAGTGCCGCGACAATGGCTCCGGATGGGGGTCATCGGTGGTAGCGGCTGGCATTACCTACGTCGCCAACTTGAAGAAGGATGGTGTCCTCGACGGCCCAGTCGTCATCAACATGAGTCTCGGCGGTCCTGTCCAGGAGCCCGTAGAGAGGGCAGCCAACGACTACGCCATTGAGAACGGAGTGATTGTCGTCACATCGGCAGGCAACGAGGGCAACCTCGGAATGGGTTATCCGGGTGCCTACGAACCGGTGATCTCGGTCGCGGCCAGCGGCTGGGTTGGCGAGTGGCCAGATGGGAATCGCTCCTGGTGGTGGAACGTGAACGTTGCGGACCCGACGGACGTTGGCGACTACTACATCACCGACTTCTCCAGTCGGGAGCTAGATGGTCAGGATCTGGATGTGGCCGCTCCCCGGGTCGTGGGTCGTCGGCCCCTACCAACTGAACCGGGGAAAGACGAATTACTTCTTCCTCGGAGGCACGTCGATGGCCAGCCCCCACGTTGCCGGCATCGCAGCCCTCATGCTGCAGAAGAACCCGGGACTCGAACAGTGGGAGGTCGAAACCATCCTTGAGGAGGCTGCCATTGGGATGGAATATGGTTGCAGGACCGTGCTCCTCGAACCTTCGGGGGCTTCGGAGGAGATTTGTTGGGGTGTTGCCAAAGGTGACGCTGGCGACGCCGACGGTGCAGGGTTCATCACCGCCGACGCAGCCCTGTTGCTTACGCCGTAAGCATCGCTCAAACCAACAATCGTCGAGGGGCCGCCCAGTTGGGCGGCCCCTCACTTTCGGACCACCAGGACACGGAAGTCGCCCAGGCCACGCGGGTGGAGCAGCGTCTCGGCTTCGGTCCGGGTGGACCGCACCTTCAATCGCTCCATCGGGTCGCCGTCGCGGGCCAGGTCCAGTTCTTGGTGGCGGAGTTTGCTGAGGCGGGCTCGCAACCCGAACTGGTCGAGGAAGTCGTCCTGGCGGTGGTACTCGATGCTCGCTCCCAGTTGCACGGCTCGATCGATCAGCGCCGTGAAGTTGACGTCGGCGGTGATGTCGGTCTCTCCCGGTTCGTCGAGGGGGTGGGGGCCGAGGTGGTGGGCCCGGTAGGTGCGGAGGGTTCCCTCCACCCGCCGCTTCTCCAGGTTCTCGGCGGTGTCGCCGTAGTCGATCAACAGGATCGTTCCCGAGTCGAGACGGGTCAGGATCGATTGCAGCCACTCCGCTGCGGCCAGTTGCACCTCGACCAGGCCTCGTTCGGGGGCGGGGAGGCCGAATTGCTCGGCCCATGTCGGCGACCTCGGGGCGAGCGTCGACGGGGACGAGGACCAGATCATCGTCTTGGACTCCTACCCAGCGTTCCGTCCAGCCATGACCGGTGCGGACGGCGATGGCGACCGGCAGATTGTCCAGGAGTTCGTTGGCGACCACGACGCCGGAGAAGTGGTCGGGCAGATCGTCGAGGGTGCGGACGATGTGGTCGGGATCGATCAGCTCTCCCAGAGCCTCACGAGCGGCCGGGGATGCCTCGACGGCCCAGGGCTCGATCGGGGTCTCGAGGGTGGCGAGGAGGGGTTTGAGGAGCGACCCGGAACCGGCTCCGACCTCGACGAGGAGCGGGGTTGGTTCCACCCTCTCCCCAACCCTCTCCCGCCAGCGGGAGAGGGAGTCCTGCTCTCGATCGGACTGTTCGGGGACCTGCCCCCTCCGACCCGGCCCTTTGGGCCGGGCCACCTCCCCCGGCAGAGCCGGGGGAGGACGTAGTCTGGGGTGTCTTCCTGGCTGGAGACTGTCTTCTTCCGTGCGGCCTCTTCCACCCTCTCCCCAACCCTCTCCCGCCAGCGGGAGAGGGAGTTCTGCGCATCGACCCGCGCGGTCAGGGCACCTGCCCCGGCGTGGGCGGCGGGGCGTCGTTTCTCTTTCCCCCTCCCGCCGGCGGGAGGGGGTGAGGGGGAGGGTGGAGAGTTCCTGGTCTACGAACTTGGCGAGGGTTTCGCCGAAGAGGGGGCTTACTTCGGGGCTGGTCAGGAAATCGCCGGACTTGACGGACCGCAGAGACTTGGACGTGAAGAACCCATCCTCGGGGTCATAGAGGGCTGCCGCCATGAAATCCTCGAACGGCATCGGACCCTCAACCCGGATCTGTTCGATCAGTCGCTGCTTCAGAGAAAAGCCATCAGTCATCAGTCATCCAGCACATTCTGGCAACTGGAACTGCCAATTACTGGTTACTGGCAACTGGTTACGGGGAACTCAGCTCCTGAGAACTCTTCAGGAACACCGCCCCCAGGGGAGGCAACGTCAGATTCACCGAGAACGGCCGGCCGTGGGCGCCGGTCTTGTGAGCTTCCACCCCTCCGAGGTTGCCCAGACCGCTGCCACCGTAATCGGCGGCGTCGGTGTTGAGGATCTCCTCCCAGTGGCCCTCGCGCGGCACGCCCATGCGGTAGTTGTACCGGGCGACCGGGGTGAAGTTGAAGATGGCCAGGATGATGTCGTCGGTCGACCCGCCCCGTCGCAACCATGAGAGGGTGCTCGCCTGCCAGTCGTTGGCCTCCACCCATTCGAAGCCGCGGTCGTCGGTGTCCCACTCGTAGAGCGCCGGCTCATCCCGGTAGACCCGGCCGAGGTCGCCGACCAGCTTGAGGATGCCGCGGTGCGGTTCCCAATCCAGCAGGTCCCAGGCCAGCGAACCGTCGTGGTTCCACTCGGCCCACTGGGCGATCTCGCCGCCCATGAACAGCAGCTTCTTGCCGGGCTGGGCGAACATGTAGGCGTAGAGCAGGCGCAGGTTGGCGAACTTCTGCCAGTCGTCGCCCGGCATCTTGGCGGCCAGCGAACCCTTGCCGTGCACCACCTCGTCGTGGGAGAGCGGCAGCGTGAAACTCTCCGTGAAGGCGTACAGACCCCGGAACGTCAGGTCGTTGTGGTGGTACTGACGGAACAGCGGATCGAGTTGCATGTAGGCCAGGGTGTCGTGCATCCATCCCATGTCCCACTTGAAGCCGAACCCGAGTCCGCCGATGTAGGTCGGGCCGGGACACCGACGGCCAGGCGGTCGATTCCTCGGCGAAGGTCTGCACGTCCGGGAACTGGCGGTAGACCTCCTCGTTGAACCGCCGCAGCAGAGTGATCGCTTCGATGTTCTCGTTGCCGCCGTACTCGTTGGGGATCCACTCGCCGTCTTCGCGGGAGTAGTCGAGGTACAGCATCGAGGCGACCGCATCAACCCGGATCCCGTCGATGTGATACCGGTCCAGCCAGGAGATGGCGCTGGAGATGAGGAAGCTGCGCACCTCGTTGCGGCCGTAGTTGAAGATCCAGCTCCCCCAGTCGGGATGGAAGCCCTTCGCGCTCGTCCGAATGCTCGTACAGGTGCGTGCCGTCGAAATAGCCGAGGCCGTGCTCGTCGGTGGCGAAGTGCGAAGGCACCCAGTCGACGATCACGCCGATCCCCGCCTGGTGCAGCGTGTCGATGAGGAACATGAAGTCCTCCGGGCTACCGAATCGGGAGGTCGGACCGAAGTAGCCGGTCGACTGGTATCCCCACGAACCACCGAACGGATACTCCATGACCGGCAGGAACTCCACATGCGTGAAGTTCATCTTCTGGAGGTGTTCGACCAGCAGAGGAGCGGTCTCCCGGTACGTGAGCGACCGGTTGCCCTCCTCGGGAACCCGCCGCCACGAGCCCAGGTGCATCTCGTAGATCGATATGGGGGCGTTGTGGGCGTTATGGACCTCTCTGACCTTCATCCAGTCAGCGTCACCCCACTCGTAAGCGAGATCCCAGACGCGAGAGGCCGTCTTGGGCGGCACCTCGGAGTAGGTCGCGAAGGGGTCGGCTTTGTCCACCCGGTACACGTTGAACTTGGAGCCGATGTGGAACTTGTACGTCTCGCCTTGTTCGATCCCGGGGATGAACCCCTCCCAGATCCCCGAGGCTCCTTTCGGCTTGAGCGGGTGCTCGCCCGGGTTGTAGAAGTTGAAGTCCCCGATCACCGACACGTACTCGGCGTCCGGCGCCCACACAGCGAAATAGGCCCCGGCCACGCCTTCTACCTCGACGAGATGACAACCCAGCTTCTCGTAGAGCCGGAAGTGCGAGCCTTCGTTGAACAGGAACAGGTCGTCTTCGGTGAGCAGGCTGAAATAGGGCAGATCGGCGGAGGCTGCCTCCGCAGGTGGTTGGGCGGCCGGCGTTCCGGCGGTTGGTTTCGCCGGGGAGGCCGGAGAGGCGGGCGGCGCCGCCGGTTTCTTGGCGGCGGGTTTCTTGGCGGCCTTGCGTTGCGGGGACTTGTCTTCGTCTACCGGCATGGATCAACCGTTTCTCGGGTGTGCAGCGGAGGCTAGCTGCCCGGACCATCCCCCCGGCGGGTTGGGACCACTCATTCCGCCCGATCGGGACTACCCGACCCAGGCCACCCACTCTTCGGGCAGCTCCTTGCCGAGGGCCCGCAGATAGCAGTCGAGCTTGCCGAACTGGATCAGCATGGCCTCCCGGTACGTGTGGAACTGAACCAACGCCGGCATGTGCCATCCACCCCGATCGATGGGCTTGGCGAGGTCATCGTCGCTCAGGGCGGCCAGGGCAGCCTTGAGGTCGCCGTCCAATCCGTGCAGCCAGGCGACCGCCGCCGCGCCCGACGCGATGTCGTCGCGCCCGGGTGCTTGTGCGGCGAAATCCATCTTCATCGTCTGGAAGGAACCTGTGTACATGGTTTCGATATCGCCCAGGTCCTGCAGCACCTCGCCCAGCGACTTGCAGCCCTCGATCCTGAAGGCCAGGTCGGCGCCGCCGATGAGGGCAACGGCGCTGTCCCGTATTCCGTGGGTCATGTCCAGCAACCCGAAGAACTCTGTCTCGATCTGGTTCATCTCTCCCCTCCGTTTGCCTGACAAGGAGACTACGCGTCCCGAGCATCGCCCGGGCTAACCGCCGGCGAGCACCTTGGTGGCATCGGAGAAGAAGGTGACGAGGGAGGGGAAGAAACCGGCCGCCACCACCACCGCCACCGACAGTCCGAGAGCGAGGCCAAGCGACCCCGCCACCGGACCGGTCCGCACCTCTTCGTCGGGGGCCGTGGCCGGGACCGGGTCCATCCAGATCGTCTTGACGACCCGTGCGTAGTAGAAGAGGGCGATCACCGCGTTCACTGCGGCGATCGCGGCCAGGGCCACCATCCAGGCCGATCCGGCCCCCATAGCCGCACTGAACATGACCAGTTTGGCGATCCAGCCCGCCAGGGGCGGGATGCCGGCCAGGGAGAAGAAGAAAGCCCCGGCCAGAAGTCCGATACCCGGGGCGTACGAACCAAGCCCACCCCAACCTTCGATATCGCCCGTGCCGGTCTTGCGGGCACCGGCAATGACCACCGCAAAGGCGCCCAGGTTCATGAAGGCGTAGATCACGATGTAGGTGACGGTGGCGGCAAAGGCCTCCCCCAGCCCGATCTGATCCGTCGTGGCGGCCGCCGCGAACGGCACCAGCATGAACCCCGCCTGGGCGACCGACGAGTAGGCCAGCAGCCGGACGATGTTGGTTTGCCGCAAAGCGGTCAGGTTGGCCAGCGTCATCGACAGGGCCGCCAGGATCCAGATGGCCGGGCCCCACACCCCGGCCGCGTCCGGGAACGCCGAATAGAGCACCACCAGCAAAGCCACGAACCCCGCCGCCTTCGACGATACCGACAGGTAGGCGGTCACCGGGGTTGGTGCGCCTTCATACGTATCCGGCGCCCAGAAGTGGAACGGCACGGCCGACACCTTGAAGCCGAACCCGGCGATCATGAAGAGGATCGCCATGATGAATCCCGGGTCGCCTGCCATTCCGGCTCCGGCTGCGGCAATGCCCGCGAACGTCAGCTCACCCGTGAGGCCGTACACGAACGACATGCCGTAGAGCATGAGAGCCGAGGCCAGAACCCCGAGCAGGAAGTATTTGAGCGACGCCTCGTTGGACCGCAGGTCACCCTTGCGCCATCCGGCCAGCAGGTACATCGGCTGGGACACCAATTCGATGGCGATGAACATGGTGATCAGATCACGGGACGAGGCCAGCACCACGGTGCCGAGAATCGACATGAGCATCAGGAAGTAGTACTCGCCCTGGTAGTAACGGTCGGACTCGATGTAACTGACCGACATGAGCAGCACCAGGTACCCGGCCACCACGAACAGTCCCTTGAGCACGAGGGCGAAGTCATCGACGACGAAGCTGCCGCCGAGCATGCTCCGCGTCCCGACGTCGCTGACGGCCAGGGCGATCAGCGGAAGAGCGGCAAAGCTGACTCCCAGTACCGCGACGATGGCCGTCCAGTACTTCTGGCTCCGAGGCAGGAACAGGTCGAGCAACAGGACGACCACGGCCGTCACCGCCAGAGTGATCTCCGGCGCCAGCGCGAGGTAGTCGATGTCCGGTGACAAATCAGCCCCCAAACGCTGTCGTCAGCATGGAAACCACCGCGTCGTTGGTGGCGCCCAGCACCAGGCGGGGGAACACCCCGATCGCCACGATCACGACCACCAGCGGAACCCAGGCCGTCAGTTCGTACGCGTCGACGTCGTGGAAGGACTTGCCTTCCCATTCGGCGGACGGTTCGCCCAGGTTGACCTTCTGCAGCATCCACAGCATGTAGCCGGCCGTCAGCACGGTGCCGATCGCGCCGAGCACCATGGCAGTCCTGAACAGTGTCGTGTTGAGGCCGGCCAGCGGACTGTACGCACCGAAGAGGGCCATGAATTCGCCCCAGAACCCGGCCAGGCCGGGCAAGCCGAGGGAGGCCATGGCGGTGAACCCGAGGATGCCACCCATGATCGGCATGACCTTCATGTTGCCGCCCAGGCGGGCCATGTCGCGGGTGTGGTAGCGGTGCGACATCGAACCTGCGACGAAGAACAAGAGGCCGGTGATGACCCCGTGAGCGACCATGCCGATGATCGCCGCGTTGATGCCGACCGGGGTCATCGAGGCGATGCCGAGCATCACAAAACCCATGTGACCGACCGAGGAGAACGCGATCAGCCGTTTCATATCGGTCTGGGCGAGACACGCCAGCGACCCGTAGATGATGCCGATCACCGCCAGGATGGCGATGGCCGGGGCCCACTCGCGCGCCATCTCCGGCAGGATCGGGATGCTGATCCTGATGAACCCGTAGGAACCGAGCTTCAGGAGGACGGCGGCCAGCAGCACGGACCCGACGGTCGGCGCGGCGGTATGGGCGTCGGGCAACCAGGTGTGGAAGGGCCACATCGGCACCTTCACTGCGAATCCCAGGAACAGCGCTCCAAACACCAGGAACCCGAAGGTTCCGGTGAAGTTGGGTGCGAGTTCGATCAGGGCAGGGATGTCGAAGGTCTTGGTCCCGAACTCGCCCGACTTGTAGTAGAGCGCCAGGAAGCCCAGCAGCATGAAGGCCGACCCGAACAGGGTGAACAGGAAGAACTTGATGGAGGCGTACAGGCGGGTCTCCACCTCCCGGTTGAAACCGGGGATCTTCATAACGGCCTTGTCGCCCCAGATCCCGATCATGAAGTACATCGGAAGCAGCACGAGTTCGAAGAACACGAAGAAGAGCACCAGGTCGAGCGCCACGAAGGTGCCGTTCATGCCGGTGGCCAGCACCAGCGTCAACGCCATGAACCCTTTGGGGTTGTGCGGTTCCGGCCAGTGGTTGAACGAGTAGATCACGGCCAGCACGGTGACGAACGCGGACAACACCAGGAGGGGTAGTGATATCCCGTCTATGCCGATGTGATAGCCGGAGTTGATCGACTCGATCCACGTGAGACTTGTTCCGAACTGGAACATGTCGGCGTTTCCGAAATCGAACCGGATGGCCATGAGGGTGGCAAGCACCAGGGTCACTCCGGTGAACCCGAGCGAGAGCGCCTTGATGGCCGCTTCGTTTTTCTTGGGGGTGAAGAGCACGGCGACCGCGCCTACCAGGGGCAGGAACACGATCAGGCTCAAGCCCCACCCGTTATCGAACCACCCCATGCTCTCGTCCCTCCTATCTGAAAATTACGAAACCGATGACCAGCAATGCTGCGCCGACCACCGTGGCGCCCGCGTACTGCTGCACCTTGCCGGTTTGGAGAAGCCGCGTCTTGCCGCCGGCGCCGTCGGCGGTGAACGCAATCCCGTTGAAGGCGAGGTCGATGCCCCGCTGATCGAACAGGCCGTACACCACGCCCGCCAGAGCCCTGGCGAGGAACCCGGTCCCGTTGACGATCCCGTCGAAAATGTACGAGTTGGTCCAGTTGACGAACCTGGCGATGGGTCCCTTGATGGGGTTGACGATGCCGCCCATGTAGAGGTCATCCAGGTAGTACTTGTGTTCGAGCAAGGGATACAGCACGGGGACCCGGAAGGTGTCGCGCTCGCGCTGGGTCTGCTTGTCCTTGAAGAAGAGCAAGTAGCCGAGGCCGATGCCGAGGAGGCCGGCGGTCAGGCCCATCGCCAAGACCGGCCAGTCGAAGCTCTCGGCATGGTGCTCCTCAAAGACGTGCGCCCGGGTACCGACCCAGGTGGTGAAACCGGTGTAGATCCCGGGGATGTTGACCCAACCGCCTACCACAGCCAGACCGGCCAGGATCACCATCGGCACGGTCATCAGCCGGGGCGATTCGTGGGGCTCGCCGTGACCCTTGTACGTGCCGTAGAACGTGAGGAACACGGTCCGGGCCATATAGAAGGCGGTGATAAAGGCGCCGATGATGCCGATGGCCAGCACCGCCGTGTACCCCTCGTAGTTGAAGGCGGCGAGGATCTCATCTTTGGAGAAGAACCCGGCGAAGGGGAAGATGCCGGCCAGCGCCAGGGTGCCGGCCACGAAGGTGCCGAAGGTGATGGGCATCTTCTTGCGGAGGCCGCCCATGTCACTCATGTTGTTGGAGTGGACGCCGTGGATCACCGAACCGGCTCCGAGGAACAACAACCCCTTGAAGAAGGCATGGGTCCACAGGTGGAAGAGACCGGCCGTGTAGGCACCGGCCCCCATAGCCGCCACCATGTAACCCAACTGGCTCACCGTTGAGTACGCCAGCACCTTTTTGATGTCGTCCTGTACCAGGGCCAACAACCCGGCAATGATCAGCGTGATCGTTCCGACAACCAGCACCAGGACACGGGCATCGGCGGCCATTTCTGCGTACAGAGGGAACATCCGGCCCAGGAGGTAGACGCCGGCCGTGACCATGGTGGCGGCGTGCATCAGCGCCGAGACCGGAGTCGGGCCTGCCATCGCGTCGGGCAACCACACGTGAAAGGGGAACTGGGCGCTCTTGCCCATCGCCCCGATGAACAGCAAGACCGCACCGGCGATGGCAACGGTCTTCATCGATTCGGAGTCCCCGACCACGGCGTCGAGGATGACGGAAATCTTGAACGATCCGACCGGGATGGCCAGCACGAAAGCGCCGATGATCAAACCGATGTCGGCCACCTTGTTGACGTAGAAGGCCTTCATTCCCGCCGAGGAGTTCTCTTTCTGTTCCCAGTAGTGGCCGATCAACAGGTAGGAAGAAAGCCCGACCCCTTCCCAGCCGACGATCAACTGGATGAGGTTGGGGGCGGAAACCAGCAGCAGCATCGACCCGGCAAACAGACTGAAAGCGGCAAAGAACCAGGTGACGCGAACGTCGCCTTCCATGTAGCCGAGGGCGTAGGTGAAGATCAGGACCGACATCAACCCGACCACCAGGTACATCATCGAGGACAGCCCGTCGACGACCCACCCCCACTCAACCGCGAAGCTCCCGAACCTCGCAACCTCAACCGAGTGCTCGAAAACGACGCCTTCGGTGACGTTCATGATGAACAGGACGGCGGCGTAGAGAGCCACGAAGGCCATGGCGCCGACCGCGATCTCGCCACCCTGGCGAGGCAGGCGCTTCCCGAAGAACACGATCGCCAGGAAAGCGACGAAAGGCGCAATCACCAGCAACCAGGCCCACTCGGCCAGGAAGCCGCCGTCTCCGTACTCGACGGCGTGCCCGGTCTCTTCTGCGGCGGCGATGGCGAAGTTGGTGAGTGAGATCATGCCGTTACCACTTCATCAGGTCGAGTTCGTCGATATTGGCAGAGGTCCGGTTCCGGAAAATCATCAAGATGATGGCCAGGCCGACCCCGACTTCCGCCGCCGCCACCGTGATGACGAAGATGGCGAAGATCTGCCCGCCTACTTCGGCGTTCTGCAGGAAGGCTTCGAAAGCGATCAGGTTGATGTTGACCGCGTTGAGCATCAGCTCGATGGATAGCAGCACCATCACCGCGTTGCGGCGGACCAGCAGACCGTAGATGCCGAGCGAGAACAGCAGAGCGCCGAGGATGAGGAACTGGTTGAGGTACATCAGCTCACTCCCTTCGGGAGTTGGCCGTCGCGCGGCCCGGGCCCCGTACCCCGGGCCTCTTCCGCCGCTTCTTCTTCGGCGGGAGAAGCGTCTTTGCGGGCCAGGGTGATACCGCCGATCAGGGCGGCCAGCAGCACGAACGAAACGACCTCGAAGGGAATCACGAAGCGCTGCAGCAACTGTTCGCCGATGACTTCCGTCGAGGTTCCGCCGCCGAGATTGGCGATCTGTTGGTCACCGAACGCCGTCAACGCCGATCCGGCGGTCACGATGAACATGAGGAAGGCGGCCATGGCCGCCGGCGCCCGCCGGCCGTCGACTTCGATATTCGGGCCGGTAGGGGCGCGGGTGATCATGATCCCGAACAGGAACAGCACGATCACCGCGCCGATGTACACGAGTACCAGCACCCAGGCAACAAACTCGGCCGAGAGCAGCAGGAAGAGACCGGCCGTGCCACCGAGGGCGAGCACCAGAAACAGAGCGGCATGCACCACGTTGGTGCTCGTCACCACCCGCACGGCGGACACGGCAATCACCAGCGCCAGAACCAGGAACACCCAATTCGTCGGTTCGGCAATCCAGTCGGCCATCTAGGTCTCCAACTCCGGCGGTTCCGGCACCGTCTGCAGCCAGTCCTGCAGGCGGTCCATGTCGTGCATCATTTCGCCCATCTGATACTCGGAGTACTCATACTCGGGGGTCCAGAAGAGGGCATCGAACGGGCACACCTCAACGCAGATGCCGCAGTACATGCAGAGGGCGTAATCGATGTCGAAACGGTCCAGTTCGGCTCGTACCTTGACCCGGCCGCCCGGCTTGTCCGGTACCTGCTCTTCCTTGTGACCCTCAATGTAGATGCACCAGTCGGGACAGTTGCGGGCGCACAACATGCACACCGTGCAGGCCTCCTGGTCGAGGGCGATAACGCCGCGGGCCCGGGGCACCGGGGTTTCCTTGACCTTGGGGTAGTTGATGGTGACCGGCTTCTTGAAGAGGGTCTTCAACGTGACCCACATGCCTCTGGCGAGCCCGGGGATGCGGAGTTCCATCAGAACACCACCTTGAGAACCGCGGTGACGAGGATGTTGGCCAGGGCGAGCGGGATGAGCCATTTCCAGGCCAGTGTCTGCAGTTGGTCCTCACGGAAACGCGGGAAGGTCCAGCGCAGCCAGATGATGACGAAGCCGATCATCAAGACCTTCCCAACAAAGAAGATCGGCCCGGTCCAGGAAGCCGAAACGCCCCAGAAGGCATAGCCACCGAGGAACAACGTGGTTGCGATGGCGGCAACGGCGAACATGCTGGCGTACTCGGCCAGGTAGAAGAAGAGGAACCGGAAACCGGAGTATTCGGTCAGATAGCCGGAGATCAGCTCGGATTCGGCAAGCGGCATATCAAACGGGGTTCGACTGAGCTCGGCCAGTCCGGCAATGAGGAAGATGAAGAACCCGAGGAACTGGGTGAACACATACGGCCATCCCTGGGCGATCTGCGCATCGACGATGCCCTGCATCGACATGGTGCCCGCCTGGATCACGACGCCGACTACGGCCAGCACGAGCGGCAACTCGTAGGCGATCAACTGGCCCGCCGCCCGGAGACCCCCCATCAGGGAGTACTTGTTCCCGGACGACCACCCGGCCATCAAGACCCCGATGGTCCCGACCGAGGAAATCGCCAGCGCGTAGAAGATGCCGAGGTTGAGGTCACGGACAATGAACCCGTCACCCGGGCCGAAGGGGAGAATGACGAAGAGCGTGGCAGTCGAGATCATCACGAGCACCGGGGCGACCTTGAAGACCGGTCGGTCGGCATTGTCCGGGATGATGTCTTCTTTCTGAATGAACTTCACCCCGTCGGCCAGGAGCTGCGCCCAACCCCACCGGCCGCCGGCGAAATACGGGCCGATCCGGGACTGCATGTGAGCCGAGATCTTCAACTCTCCGTAGCCGAGCACCAAGGCCGTCAGCGGGATCATGGCCCCGATCACGACCAGCTTGATCGCCAGCTCGAGCCAGAAGTTCATACGCTCGCCTCCTGCGGAGGCAAGCAGTAGCCAGTAGCCAGTTGCCAGTAGCCAGTCCGCAATCGAGGACCGCCTCCTTGCTGGAAACTGGAAACTGGAAACTGGAAACTGATCGAGCGCAGCGAGCGACGAACGAAGTTCGTCAACCTGCGGCCGTAGGTCGCAGGCATCATCGATCCACCTCGCCGAGGACGAAGTCGAAACTGCCCATGATGGCAACGATGTCGGGGATCAAAGCACCTTCCATGAGTTCGGACAGCACGGAGATGTTGGAGAAGGAGGCGGTGCGGATCTTCAAGCGGTACGGTCCGGTGCCGCCCTCGGAGACGATGTAGTAGCCCATCTCACCTTTGGGGTTCTCCGCCCGCATATAGGTCTCGCCTTTTGGCACCTTGATGATCTTCGGCACCTTCGCCTGCAACGGTCCTGAGGGAATCGAATCGATCGCCTGGATGATCATCTTGGCCGACTCCCGGACCTCGTCGACCCGCACGGCGTACCGGGCGTAGCAATCGCCTTCCTGGCGGGTTATCACGTTGAAATCCAGCTGGTCGTACGGCAGGTAGTGCTCGACTTTGCGGAGATCGAAGGCAACTCCCGACCCGCGCAGATTGGGACCGGAGACCCCGTAGGCGGCCGCTTGCTCCGGTGTCATCACCCCGACACCTTTGGTACGCGCAAAGAGGATCTCGTTGCCGCTGATGAGCTGGTCCAGTTCGTCGCACACGCCGAGCACCCGCCCCATGGCGGCCCGGGTGCCCTCGTAGAAACCCTTGGGAAGGTCCTGGATTTGCTTGCGGGTGCTGGAACCGGCCCCGGCTGTCGGTTTAACACCGCCCAGGCGGTTGAAGTTGAGGTGGAAACGGCCGCCGGTGACCGCCTCCATGAGATCGAGCACCCGCTCCCTTTCCCGCAGAGCGAAGAACATGGGGGTCCCGGCCCCCAACTCGAGCGGGTAGGAACCACAAAAGATCAGATGGGAAGAGATCCGGGCCATCTCGGTGAGGATCAGCCGGATGTACTGGGCGCGCGGGGGAACTTCCAGTTCCATCAGCCGCTCGGCGCCGACGATGAAAGGGATTTCATTTGCGTACCCGGCGACCCAGTCGAGGCGATTGATCAGAGCGGTGATCTGCGGGTACGTACGGACTTCCGAGATCTTCTCGTACCCGCGGTGCATGTACCCGATGACCGGCTTGATATCGCGGACCCGCTCGCCGTCGACCTGGGCAACCAGGCGGAGAACCCCGTGCGTTGACGGGTGCTGTGGTCCGATGTTCAGCGTCATCTCCGGAGTTTCGAGTTCGATGGAGACGGACACTTCCGAGAGAGCCATGGCGGCTTCGTGGTCCATCACGCCTCCGGATTTTCGGTAGACGGCATCGCCTCGACATCCACCGTGCCGGGCCACGGTTTCACTTCGCGGCTCAGCAACGGGAACGACTTACGAAGCGGGTTCCCCTCGAAATCCTCAACCAGGTAGAGCTTTTTCAGGTCGGGGTGGCCGGTGAAGTCGATCCCGAACATCTCGAAGGTCTCCCGTTCGTGCCAGTTGGCGCCCCGGTACACGCCGGTGGCCGTCGGCATCGTCGGGTCGTCCTTGGAAACCTCGGTGGAGATGGTGACCCGCTTGCCTTCGGACAGGTCGCTGATCGTGCACAGAAGTTCGAGACGTTCGTCGACTTCCTCAGCAGGGGGATCCCCCACCTCGACCTGATTCGACCAGTCGATGGCGGACAACCACGAGAAGAAAACCAGACCGAGATCGTCCCGGGCCTTGGTGAGGGCCTCGATCCAGCGCTCCCTCGGAACGTGCGCCTTGACCGTTCCATGACGAGCTACCACCGGGTCCGCGTCGAGAACGTCGGCGACGTGCTCCGCATAGGCGAAGAGCACCTCTTGAGAATCCGCGGTATTAGACGGGTTGCTCGGCACGCTCTTTCCACTTCTCCTGGAGATTCTCGTTTTGGATCTTCTTCTGGAGCAGAACGATCCCTTCCATCAAGGCTTCCGGTCGGGGCGGGCAACCGGGTACGTACACGTCAACGGGGATGATCTGATCGACTCCTTTCGTCACCGAGTACGAGTCCCAGTACGGACCGCCGCAGTTGGCGCACGATCCCATCGAGATCACATACTTGGGATCAGGCATCTGCTCGTACAGGCGGCGCACGGCGGGTGCCATCTTGTCGGTCACGGTGCCGGCCACGATCATCAGGTCGGCCTGCCGGGGAGAAGCGGGCAGCGGGATGATCCCGAACCTCATCATGTCGAAGCGGGGACCGGCGGCAGCGATCATTTCGATGGCACAGCAAGCCAACCCGAACTGATACATCCACAGCGAGTACTTACGACCCCAGTTGAGCAGCCAGGACACCGGTTTTGGCATCCCGAATCGTTCGATCACTCCCACTTGAGCACTCCTTTGCGGATGGCATAGATCAGGCCCAGGAGCAGGATGAATATGAAGATCACCATCTCAACCAGGCCGAACACACCGAGTCGCTCGAGGATGATGGCCCACGGAAAAATGAACACCGCTTCGACGTCGAAGATCACGAACAGCAGGCCAAAGATGTAGTACCTGACCTGCGACTGGCTCCAATCCCCCCCGACCGGATCGACTCCGCACTCGTACGTCAGGAGCTTGGCGGGATGCGGATGAGAAGGGCGAAAGATGGAAGCTATCCCCAGCAGGGCGAGCACCAGCACGACGCCCAGCGCTCCAAACGCTGCCACCGTCACGTAGTCCTGAAAGTACGGACTCACCCGACCTACCCCTCGTGCTCGAAGCCGGGACGCCTGCGCCCCGCAGTGCCGGAAGTATAGGAAGTCCGGATGGCGCCCCAAAGTTCCTGCGTTTTCCACGGGAGTGCGGGGTAGCGTTCGGGGAAAGCGATCGGGGAGGCGGGATGGCATACGAGAAGAAGCGGGTCGAGGTGCTCGGCCACTCCATGGCCTATGTCGAGACGGGCCGGGGCGACCCCATTGTGTTCCTGCACGGCAATCCGACCTCTTCGTATCTGTGGCGCAACGTGATCCCCCACCTCCAGGAGCACGGCCGCTGCATCGCCCCGGATCTCCTCGGCATGGGCGACTCGCAAAAGCAAACCCCGAGCGGCGCAGGCACCTACCGCTTCCTGGAACACAGTTCCTACCTCGATACTCTGCTCGACGTACTCGGCGTCGATGCGAACGTCACCCTGGTCCTCCACGACTGGGGGTCGGGACTCGGCTTCGATTGGGCCAACCGTCACCGGGATTCTGTGAAAGGGATCGCCTACATGGAGGCCATCGTCCGACCGGTGACGTGGGAAGAGTGGCCAGCCTCGGCCCGCCAGTTCTTCGCGGGGCTCCGGTCCGAGGCGGGTGAAGAGATGATCCTCGCCCGCAATCTCTTCATCGAGCGGGTGCTACCCGGATCCATCATGCGGGATCTGACTGAGGCGGAGATGACCGAATATCGCAAGCCCTATCTCGAGGCGGGCGAAGCCCGGCGCCCGATGCTCACCTGGCCCCGGGAGATCCCCATCAACGGCTCGCCGGCCGACGTGCACCGTATCGTCGACGGCTACTCGCAATGGCTGGCAACCAGCGACCTGCCCAAGTTGTTTATCAACGCCGACCCCGGCTCGATTCTGATCGGCCCCCAGCGCGAGTTCTGCCGCACGTGGCCGAACCAGACCGAGGCGACCGTCCCCGGAATCCACTTCATTCAGGAAGATTCCCCCGACGAGATCGGCCGGGCCATTGCTGAGTGGCACCGAGAGCTCTAGAGAGTTCCACCCTCTCCTCTCCGCTCCGCTGCGTGGCGGCATCAGGCCTAGTTGGTGAGAACCGGCCCCCCTCCCCGCCTGCGGCGGTACTCCCCCCAACCCACTCGCTTCGGTCGCAGGGGGGAGATCCAACCCAAACAAAAAGGGCCCGCGGCTTCCGCCACGGGCCCTTTGAGCTAGATGTTGCTTACGGCTTGAACACGAACGGAACGACACCCGTCTGGAACGAATGCCGCACCTGGGCATTGTCAAACGTGGCTACCCCGAAGTGGTAGAGCCCGGCCATGTCGTCGAACTGGACGTCAAACTCAGATCCGGTCACAAGCTTGCGACCGATTTCCACAGTCCAGGTACCGCCGGCGTAGGCGAATCCGGCCGTGAGATCTCCACGATCACCGGTGAACTCGGTCTTGTAAATGCCGGGCAGCAGGTCACCAACGGCGAACAGCGAGTCGTCGAACTCAACCTTCTCGGAATCGAGGATGTAGCCGGGAGCGCCGTCCTTCGACCCGCCGTCGGGAGCCATGAAGGCAGGCAACGAGCCGTCCTCGGTCTTGTTGTTGGTATAACCGCCACCGTCGCTGGGGTCGCCGTGGCGTCCGGCGCCGGGCGTGTCGGCGGAATAGCGGGTGGAGTCCAGGTACTGGTCGTCAACCTGGTTCAGGTTACGAACCGACTTCCAGTGCCAGATGTCGCCCAGCTGTCCTTCTTCGTCGGTGTACTTGTTTCCGTATGGCTTGGCGTCGGAGTCTTCACCCGCATGGCAAGCGGTGAAACAACCAACGGTGTCGAAGTCGGGGATGGTGTTGCCGATATTCCAGATCATCGACATCTTGTCCTCGTACCACACGTTGTTGTCGCCACCCTTGTCATCCGGGTCCGACTTCTGGGCCCAGGTGCCGTCGGCCAGCTTCTCCCAAGGGGAGCGCAGGTAGCTCTCGGTCGGGTCATCCCAGCTGACCAGGAAATACACCATGTCGCCGGAATGCACCGACTTCAGCGTCACATCGGCCGCACCGCTGTTGGACCCGCCGGAGACACTGACGTTGACTTCGGGGGCATCGGCCCATGCCGCATCGTCGGCAACGCCGTCGAGTGCAGGAGCCGCATCGGCCGGATAGGAAACCAGCGCACCGTCCGGAGCCTCAAACGGGGCTTCGGTGGTGGTAGGCGCTTCCGTGGTCGTTGGCGCTTCCGTGGTGGTAGTAGCAGCAGGGGCTGCAGTGGTGGTCGTCTCCGCTTCGCCGCCGCCGCAGGCGGTCAGCAACAAGGCGAGGACGGTGATTACAGAAAAAACGACACGCTTGTGTCGCATAGGAACCTCCCTCAAGGTTTATGTGATGAAACGCTATAGATGACCGGTGGTTACACACGGGTCCCATAGGCCCGTCAAGCTAGGCCAAAAGGTCACATTTAGGCGAATCCCCGGTTCGGTCGACAGCCGTCATTCGGCATCTCGCGCATAGCGAGAGTGCTTGACTGGCAACTGGCAACTGGCAACTGGCAACTGGCAACTGATAACTCATGACTCATGACTGATGACTGATGACTGATAACTGACAACTGATAACTGGAAACTGGAAACTGTGATTGAACCCTCCATTCCCGACTACGCCGGCGGCAGCCTGCTCAACCTGATGGCGGAGCTCGAACATCGCCTGACCGGATCTGCCCCGGCCGAGCGGCTGCACGCTCACCTCGCCGGGCACATCCCGGAGGCCGCCACCTACGTGCTCGTCCTTTTCGACGGCTTGGGCGATGCCCAGCTCCAGCACCCCGGGGCGGCTTCCCTCCGCAACGCCCGGACCGCGGCTCTCGACGCGGTCTTTCCCACCACGACCAGCGCCAACCTGGCGACCATCGCCACCGGGCTGGCGCCCGGGACCCACGGTCTGATCGGGCACCAACTGTATGTTCCCGCCGCCGGTCAGGTCGTGAACACCTTGAAGTGGACGACACCCTGGGGGGAAGCCGTACGCCTCGACCACGATTCCTTCCTGCCGGCCCCCAACCTGTGGCAGCGCTTGCGAGCCCATGACATTGAGCCGATCACCGTGCAGCCCGGCAACTTTCAGGACAGTCCGCTCAGCCGGGTTCTCTATCGAGGATGTCGCAATGAAGCCGTGTGGACCATCAACGAGATCATCGACGCCACCGCCCAGCTGGCTGCGGTGCCCGGCCGGTTCATCTTCACGTACTTCCCGAATGTTGACGTGGCCGCCCACGTGGGTGGCCAGGGCTCTGATGAGTACGCCGCAGCCATCTCGACGGCGGCCGCCGTCTGGGACCGCATTGCCTCGGCCCTCCCGGCTCACGCGGTGATGGTGGGAACTGCCGATCACGGGCACATCGACTACGCCGAAGGCGACAAGGCGTTCATCCCGCACCGGATGGGACCAGAATTCTACGGCGACCCCCGAGCGGTGCTGGTGCGCCGGTTCGACGCCGAGCTCTCGAAGGCGCTCGTCGGCCTGCCATGCCGGGTCGTTGAGACATCGGAGTACCGGACCTGGTTGGGGCCCGGCCGGGACCATCCGGACCTGGCCGGACGACTGCCGGACAAGGTCCTGCTTGCCGATCCGGGCCGCCTGTTGATCCCCCGCTTCATGGACAAGCGGCTGACCGGCTATCACGGCGGGCTGGCAAAGGAGGAGCTTCAGGTTCCGCTTCTCGTTGCCGGTACCTGACCCGCTCAAGTACTCAGCGCGACTCGCCGAAAACTGAAGGAATCGTTCCGGGAGCTCCCATGAAACCGTGCCCGCATTGCAGCGCCGACGTCGGTGACGCATCGCCCGCGTATTGCCCGACCTGCCGGGGCCCGCTGCTCGGTCAGCGAAGGGACCTCCCCCCGCCACCGCCCGGCATCGAGTTCGACCGGGAGGCCGACCCGTACACCCTCGAAGGCCAGGATGCCGAAACCTATGTGGCCGCTCAGGAGATACCACCTCCACCCGTCACCGCACCCCCCGGGCGCGGCTTTCCCCTCAAGAACGTCCTGCGGGGTGGCTTCCTGCTGCTCGTCCTCGCCCCCACTGCGTGGGGCTTGATCGATGGAGCCCTCAACGGCGCCGACCGGACCGACTCCGGCGTCATTGTGGAAGCCGGGGATCTCGAAGTTACCGAGCTGCGGGCCGGCGATTGTTTTGACATGCCGTCCGGATCTGAGGATGCCGTCGAAATCAAGGACGTCGACGCGATCCCCTGCAACGAGCCGCACGAAAACGAGGTCTACGTGACGACCAACTACACGACCTCCGAGTCATTTCCGGGGGAAACAGCCATCTGGGATTTCGCCGATCAGTTCTGTCTCACTGCCTTCGACACTTTCGTTTCGATTGCCTATGAGGACTCCGTCCTCGATTTTGGCTACTTCTATCCAAGTGAGGAAGGCTGGGGCGAGGGGGATCACGCCATCACGTGCGTCCTCTACGATCTCAACGGGTCACTTCTGACCGGTTCGATGCGAGGGACCGCCCGCTAGCGGTCCGACTCTTTCAGGAGACCGTGCAGTAGCAAGCCGCTGAGCGTTGCGTATATCTCGGCAGGCGTCAGCCCGCGCGACGAAAGCACCGAGCTCTCCGGGAGGGTCATCACGACCTCCCAGAACAAGGCTTCAACCACGTCTTTGTCGAGACCAGATCGCAGTCTGCCCTCGTTCTTGCGCCCGGGCGTAGAGCTGGTCAAAGATCGCACGGAGAAGCTTGCGTCTGCCTTTGCGCAGGTCGGCGTGGATGTCCGGATGCAGCGTTTCCAGTTCAGCCAAGCCCGACATGATTCCGAGCGGTACCGAAGTCAGCTCGGTCGCCATTCGGTTCAGGTAGCCGTCGAGGTCCGGTTCGTCTTCGAGAGCCGCCCGGATCCGGTCGAACGTTGCGTTGACCAGACGGAACGACTCTCCAATCAACTGTTGCCGATCCGAGAAGTGCCGGTACACCGTGACCCTCGTTACGCCCGCCCGATCGGCAACATCGTCGATCGACGTCTTGCGGATCCCCTGGCGGATGAACAGCTCGAGAGCGGCCTCCAGGATCCGTTCGCGAGTTGTGTTGGTGTTTTCAGCCATGTTACGATCTTTACATGAAGTGTATCATTTGTTGCTAAAGGTTCCCAAGGAGACTATCCCGTGAAGACCCTCGTCATGTTCCTGGCTGCCATCGTACGGAAAGCACCCGTCGCCGTCATCATCGTCATCCTGACGCTGACCGCTCTATTCGGGGCCTTCGCCCCCCAACTCGTCCAGACCAGCGGCATCGAGGTCTTCGTCCCCGACAACGCCGAGCTGCGCGCCCTCACCACCATCGACGAGCGGTTCGGAAGCTCCGAAAACACCGTCCAGGTCCTCATCGAGTCAGCGGGAGGAGATGTCATTACGGCGGAAGGCCTGCAAACGGTGCTGGCCGTCGAACAGGCCATTCGCGGGCTGGAACCCGCCGTGGCACTCAGTGACCGCCCGGACGGTCCCGTCGTCGGCTACCTAACACCGACCCTGCAGGCAGTCCAGGCGATGGCCTATCCGATTTCCGCACTCGACGACCAGGCCGTGAAGGCCGCCTTCACCGGTTCGCTTGCCCGGGTACCCCGGGAACAGCGGCAGCTCTTCGAGGGCCTCCTCTCCTCAACCAGTACGGACCTGGCGGCGGTCACGTCGGGGACCGGACTGATGGTCGTGTTCCTCGACACCTCCGGATTGGACCTCAGTGCGCTCCAGACGCTGCAGACCGCAATCACCGGCGTTGTGTCGGGCGCGGGCGTGGGGTCAACCACGGCTACCGCGTTCAGCGCCGAGCTGCTGCTCACCGTCGATCCGCTCTCCGATGAACTCATCCGGCTTTTTCTCATCGCCGGAGCCACCATCGCCGCCATCCTCGCCACGGTGTATTGGATCCGGCCGAAGGAAAGACGCAACGGTGCTGCAGCCGTCCGCCGGACGTTCGCAGACCTGGGTCTCACCCTGGCAGCCATCGGCATGTCGATTGTCTGGGTCATTGGTATCGGAGTGCTGCTCGGCCCCAAGTACCTGCACGTGATCGGGGACTTCAGTCCGCTGCTCCAGGTGTTACCCGTGCTCCTGGTCGGATTGGGAGTTGACTTCGCCATCCACGTGACGGCCCGTTACCGGGAGGAACTGGGAGCGGGCCGGGAGGTCAAGGCCGGGGCCGAGCGGGCGACTACGACCGTTGGGATCGCCCTGATCCTGGCTACCGCCACCACAGCGGTCGGCTTCCTCACCAACGTCGCCAATCCCATCCCGCCGCTCCGGGACTTTGGCATCGTGGCTGCGATTGGAATCGTCGGGGCCTTCCTGATCACCCTGACCTTCCTCCCCGCCGTCCGGGTCCTGCTCGATCAACGTGCCGAACGGGCGGATTCCCTGCCGCGCCGCGAGTTCGAGCGTCCCGAGCAACGATTGATGCCGAAGGTCATGAGCAAGACGGCCCTCGTTGCCGAGCACCTGGCCATACCCACCCTGGTACTGGCGCTGGCCCTCACCGGCCTCGGTGCTTTCGGCATGTCACGACTCACCACCGAATTCAGTTCGACCGACTTCGTGCCGGCCGAAGACCCGCTCCGCACGTCGTACGAGACTCTGGCGGAAGAATTCAGTGGTGGGTTCGGCGAAACCGTCGACATACTCATCGAGGGCGACCTGGCAACACCCCGGTCCCACAATGCCCTGCTGGCGGCCATCGCCAACCTGGCAGGCACCGACCACGTCGTAACGCTCGACGGCTACGCCGCCGCGCAGAGTCCCATCTCTGTCATTGCTTCTCTGGTCAGACCCGACGCGAGCGGTCAGCCTGCCGACCCCGAGTTCGCCGAACGTGCCCGGACGTTGGGCATGACCTCCGATTTGACGATGAGCGACGACGCCAATGTAGAAGCCATCTACCGGTCCGCCCTGCAAGCGGCTCCAACGATCATGCCGACAGTCCTGGCGGCCGACGATGCGGGTTTGCTCCGCTACGCCAGGGTCGAGGTCTCGACGCAGGCCGGAGAGGAATTCGCTGCGCAGCTGGCCGACGACCTGGCGGCCGACTTCGCGCCCGTAACCGCGCTCCCCGAGGTCACCGCCACCGCCACCAACGTCAACATCATGACTGCCTCGGTGGTCGGAGCGCTGCAAGACTCGCAGAACCTATCGCTGATCATCACCCTGTCGGCTGCGATGCTGTTGCTCGTTGCAACGTTCTGGTACGAATCGCGCCGACCGTTCCTGGGCATCATCACGATCCTCCCGGTGGTCATGGTCGTCCTCTGGACCTACGGGATGATGGCGGTCCTGGACATACCCTTCGGGCCGGTCACCGCCATGACCGCCGCCCTCGCTATCGGCATCGGCGTCCCCTACTCAATCCACGTGACTCACCGGTATCTGGAAGACCGGCAACGGTTCGACGATCCTGAAGCAGCGATGCGCTCAACCACGGGCCATACGGGCGGAGCCCTGGCCGGCTCGGCTTTCACCACTCTGGCCGGGTTCGGCGTTCTGATGACTTCGAGCCTGATCCCCTTTCAGCAGTTCGGGGCGGTGACCGCCATGGCGATCGGGTTCTCACTGGTTGCCTCGGTCGGCGTTCTCCCGAGCATGTTGATCCTGTGGGACCGCTGGCATCGAAACCGGGGCGAAGCTCCCGTCGAGCGGGAGCTGGTCGGAAGCGGACAGTAGCCAGTAGCCAGTAGCCAGCAGCCAGCAGCCAGTCAGCCAGTAGCCAGTAGCCAGTAGCCGGTAGCCAGTAGCCAGTAGCCAGCGAACGGCATACCACTCTCTGATACCGATACCCGATAACTGATAACTGATAACTGGAAACTGGTTACTGGACGAACTGGAAACTGGAAACTGGAAACCGGTCACCTCTACCCTGGACCCATGGACCACCCTCCCCTGCCATCGGACATTCTCGTGCTCCCCGCTACCGATGTGGAGGGGGCCTGGGAACGTTTCTATCCGTTTGAGGCGCTCCACCATCTTCACGAGATCTGCAATCCGATGCGGCGCACGGAATTGTCGGCGGTTCTCGACGGCCTCGGCCCGACAGATCGCTCGCATGCGGTCGATATCGCCTGCGGTCATGGCGACCTCCTGCTCGACATGGCTCGCCGGACTCCGGTCTCCGGCGTAGGCGTCGACCTCTCGCCCTGGGTCCTCCTACGAGCCAGGGAAAGAGCCTTGAATGCCGAACCGGCGGGAACCCTGGAGTGGTGGCTGGGCGACGGCCGATCGGTCCCGCGCCAACCACGTTGGGACATAGCCACCTGCCTGGGCGGCTCGTGGATCTGGCACGGCTTTGCCGGGACCACCCGGGCACTGGCGGCTCGCCTTCGGCCGGGTGGACGGCTAGCCATCGGAGACTTGCGGCTTCGCACCGCAGCCGCTCGCCCGGGCCTCCAGGAGGCCGGCGCCCCCGAAGCGGCAACGCTGACCAGGGGGGAACAGAACGCGATCCTGACCCGGCTCGATCTGGAAGTGATCACCGAGGTGGTCGCTCCCGACGAGGCCTGGGAGGGCTATCACCGAACGGTCGTAGCCTCAGCAGATGCGTACGCGCGCGAGCACCCTGACGCCGACTACCGGCACCTGGCAGCCTCGTGGATGGAGGATTTCGAGCGGGACCGCCGGCACCTGACCTGGTCCGTGTGGGTGGCGAGGAAAAGGTGAAGCCGTACTCAGTACCCGGCTGCCGGCAGTTGAGCGGGGGCTAGGCGGGGGTAACCCCGGAGGTGGAGGCGGGTTTGGGGGCGGTCTTTCGAGTCATCGACAGGAAGGCTCCCCCGATCGGAATCAGGTAGGCAAGGTATCCGACCACCATCAACAGAGACGGGTCCGGACGCCAGCCGAACAGGGACTTGGCGAACTGGCCGGCCAGATTCGAGTCGGGATCGAGGATGTCCAGGCTCCATAGAGGGTCGACCACCGTGGGGAGGAGGCCAACAACCTGGAATTCATGAATGCCTTTGGCGACGAGACCGGCTGCGAACAGGATAATGAGCACTCCGGTAACCCGGAAGAAGGCGCGTATGTCGATCCTGGTGCCACCGCGATAGATGAGGTAGCCAATCACCACCGCAGCTGCCAAGCCGAGCATCCCGCCGAGAAGTTGCAGCCCGTCGGCTTCCGTACCGACCGTGGTCGATATCAAGAACAACGCCGACTCCAGTCCCTCACGGAGGACGGCGAAGAAGGCAATGGCAGCCAGCGCTCCTCCTCCGCCCGAAGCGATCGCGGTGTCGACCTCACCTTCGAGTCTCCCCCGAATGTGCCGGGCTTGAGAACCCATCCAGAAGATCATCCAGGTCAGGAGACCTGCCGCTACCCAGGCCACGATGCCTTCGGCTATCTCCTCGGCGCGATCGTCGAGTGCACCAATCGTTGAGAAGATCACAATGCCGGCAATCACCGAGAGCACGGACGCGGAGATCGTTCCTGCCCACACCCACTGCCATTCCCGCCGCCGCCCCACGCGATTGACGTAGGCGAGCAGAATCCCGACGATCAACGCCGCCTCGACGCCCTCGCGCAACATCACCAGAAATGCAGCCATGACCTCACCTGAACAGACAGTGTTGCTGCAGGCTATTAGCACTACGGAGATAGGACAAACAGTATTCCGTCCTCCCCAGCCGTTTCCCAGACCCCGGCCAAAGCAACATATGCCACGAGATGAATACATCTTTGTTTTCCTTCTGGCTTGTGGCATAGTGACCAGCAATGTCGATTGCCCACGAACTCAACCAACTGCACGCCAGCGTCTGCAAGGGACTCGCCGATCCAAAACGCCTTCTGATCATCAATGTGCTTCGTAACGGCGAGATGTCGGTCGGTGAGATCTGTGAGGAGCTCGACCTTCCTCAGGCCAATGTCTCTCAGCACCTGGCGATCATGCGAGAACGGGGTTTGGTCAAAGCCCGCAAGGACGGCCAGTTCGTCTTCTATTCATTGACCACGATGAAGATCGTGGAAGCCGTCGACCTGCTCCGCCAGGTCATGGCCATGCACTACGAGGACTCCCCGGTCTAGGAACTTTCTGGCCATGCCCGCCGACGACTGCCGGACCGGGCAAACATCGAGAGTTACTACCACCGCCGACCGGCCCGCGGTATTCGCTCCCTCTCCTCCCGCAGCGCCCTACCCCTTCTAGCCGGCCGGGACGCCGTCTCTCCAGTCGGGCACGCTCGGGGCGTCGGGTTCGAGTGACCGCAGGTACGTGGTGAGGGCGACGATCTGTTCCTGGGTGAACGGACCGCCGAAGTCCAACGAGTAAGGGCTCATCTGCGAACCGGGGACGCCGGTGGCGATCAGCGACTCGATCTGCAGGTCAACCGCCGCCTGGAGGAATTCCTTGGCGTTGAGGGTCGGAGCGGTGGCGCCGCCGCGACCTTCCTGGCCGTGGCAACCCGAACAGGTGAGAGCAAACAACTCATCACCCTGGGCGGCCAGTTCGGTCACCCGACCCTCGGCGGCATCGGCGCGGCGGTCCGGCTCGATGATCCGGTAGATGGGGAACGCCAGCACCATGATGACCATCAGCACCAGACCCCACTGCATCCACTTGTTAGTCGATTCCTCCAGGGCGGGATCCGGGGGCCGTTCGGGCATCAGTGGCTTCCCTCCTCACACGACGGGCCCCGGACGGGCTCGTCGATGGTTTCCGGGGTGCCGATCGGCTCGCCCTCGATCGGAGCCCCGGTGTTGACGATGACCAGACCGTCGATGATCTCGACCGGATACTGGCTCATGGAGCGAGGGGTTGGCCCTTCCCGGGCTTCTCCCTTGCGGTTGAAGATCGACCCGTGACAGGGACATTCGAACTGGCCCGAGGACTCACACCATGGCACCCGACAGCCGAGATGGGGACAGGTCTCCGAGATGGCGACGACCTCCCCCTCCACCTTGGTCAGGTAGGCCCGGGCGGCAGGCACCGCCACCACGTCGGTTTCGGGAACGGCGTCTGCAGCAATGGTGCGTACTTCTCCGCCGAAACCAGCGGTCTCACCAGGCTGCAAGATATCCCACGTGGTCCATGCTCCGGCCACGCCGATCAAACCGGCGCCGGTCATCCAGCCTCGTTTCAGAAACTCTCTGCGTTCGATTTCTTCGCTCATAGCTCTCCGTACCACTCTTGCCAGGGCCACACCCAGCCCCAATTGGGACCGCGAAACATGAAGCCGATCAACGTCAGGATGATCCACACCACCATGAACACCGTGAAGGTCGCCACCGCCACCTTGCGGAACCGCAGCGACAACTGCGGGTTCCTGTCCATGTAGGGCAGGGCAGCGAGGCCGATGATGATGGCGCCGGGTACGAGTACGCCGGCCACCATCGGATGGAAATGACTCAACAACTCCTGCAACGCTGCGAAGTACCACGGGGCCTTCTCCGGGTTGGGAGTAACCAACGGGTTGGCAATTTCGCGCAGAGGGGCGTTGAAGAACAACGCCAGCAAGAGCACGGTGACCATCACGACCAACGCGGCCACCCCGTGGCGAATCAGGAGGTGGGGCCACACCATCACCGGTTCTTGCTCATCGAGAACCTTGCGCTCGCCACCCGGGGGTTTCCCGGGGACCACACCAAGCACCCGCTTCCCGTCGACGATGACGGGTTCTTGACTACTCATCATCGCCTCCTTCCCTGGTGTCGAGCATGGCGTCTTTTCTCCAGCGCCACAAATGGATCGTCAGCAGGACGACCACCGCCACCGGCAGGACGGCCACATGCAGAACGTAGAACCGCAGCAGCGTGGCCGACCCGACGGTATCGCCGCCGATCAGGATGCCTTTGATGGTCTCTCCGAGCAGCGGCACGAAGCCGGCCATCGCCGCTCCGACGGTTACGGCCCAGTAGGCCAGCTGATCCCACGGGAGCAGATAGCCGGTGAACGACAGCAGCAGCGTGAGCACGAGCAGAATGACCCCGATCACCCAGTTGAACTCTTTCGGCGCCTTATAGGAACCGCGATAGAAGACTCTCGCCATGTGGGCGGCCACCACGAGCACCATGAGATGGGCCGACCAGCGGTGCACGTTGCGCATGTATTGCCCGAAGGCCACCTGGGTTTGGAGGTTCTGGATATTGCCGTAGGCAGAGGCCGGGGACGGCACATAGAAGAACATCAAGTAGATCCCGGACACGACCAGCGATCCGAACAACACGACCGATGCCACCCCGAGGAACCAGGTGTAACGGAAGGTCATTTCCTTGCGGCGCATCTTCACCGGGTAGATGTGCAGGAAGAAGTTGGCCCAGTGCCCGGCGGCCCGGTCTCGTTCCGTTGCCCGGTCGGGAGCCCGCCAGATCGACCGGCCGACCGTGGTCTCCCTCACTCGATCCATGACCTTCATACAGGCACTCCTACTCCTGTCCAGAGCCCCATCGACAGGGCGTCGGTGGGACAGCGCTCGATACAGAGCGCACAACGAATACAGCTTGTTTCATCCAGCGTCAAAGCGGTCCCGATCGGGAGACCCGGCGCCACTTCATCGGAGGGAACCAGGTCGATCAGGTCCAGGGGGCAAACATCGGCACACAGAGCGCACAGCACACATATCGAGGTGTCCAGCAGGATGTTGGCGAAACAACGCAGACACCGTTTGGCTTCGCAGCGCGCCTGGTCCGGGGTGAAACCGGTCTCGACCTCGGCCAGACCGATCCGACGATCGGTCGGCAGCGTCGGCACGTCCACCCGTCCGATCCTGTCGTAGATGTCGTCGAGGCGGTGGAACTGCTGGAGTTGCACCATGGTGCCCGGTTGCCGCTCCTCAACCGCACCACCAAATGCCTGATGGATCTCGGCGGCGGCCTTGCGTCCATCGGCAATGGCGTCGATGAGGGTGCGGGGACCGCGAGCGGCGTCGCCGCCCGACCACACCATCGGCAGCGAGGTGGCCAGGCTGTCGGCACCAACCTGGATGGTTTTGCGCGGGCTTATCTCCGGTCCGTTGTCGCCGAGGGCTTCGACGTCGATGGCCTGGCCGATGGCCAGAATGATCGTGTCGGCGTCGACGGTTGCCCGATCGTCTTGATCGAACGTGGGGCTGAACCGCCCTTCGTCGTCGAAAACCGACAGCACCTTGATGGTCTCGAGTCCGGTCACCTTGCCATTCTCCGTGACGATCCTGGCCGGACCGCGGCGGTTGAAGAACTCGATCCCCTCGTGCATCGCTTCCTCGACCTCGAACTCAGAGGCGGGCATTTCCTCCCGGGACTCGAGTGTCATGACCGTGATGTGCTGGGCGCCGGACCGGGCGGCGGTGCGGGCCACGTCCATCGCTTCGGTCATGTGGGCCCGTTCCTCCGCCTCCACGTAGCCGCCCAGAGCTATCTCTTCGTACTCGGCGGCGCGCAAGGCGGTACGGGCTGCGTCCATAGCGACGTCTCCGCCTCCGATCACGACCACCCGTTCTCCGACGTCGACCTGGAATCCTTGATTGGCGTTGATGAGAAACTCGATGGCCCGCAGCACTCCATCGGCTTCATGGCCTTCGATGTCGAGACCGCGACCGAGGTTGGCGCCGATCGCCACGAACAGGGCGTCGTGCTTCTCCCGCAATTCAGTCCAACGATGACGTCCGACCCGAGCTTGGTATTGAGGTGCACGTCAACACCCAGATCCACGATGACCTTGATCTCGTTGGCCAGCAGGGTCCGATCGAGCCGGTACTCGGGAATGCCGAGCAACATCATCCCGCCCAGCTGCCGGGTGGCTTCGTACACGGTTACCTGATAGCCGAGACGGCGCAGGTCGTGCGCGGCCGCCAGCCCGGCCGGACCACCCCCGACGATCCCGACACTTTCCGGTCGCTCGACCTCGGGCGGTGCCGCCACCTGTTTCCAAACGTCGCTGCCCTCGGTCTCCGGCCCAAACTGCTCGGTGACGAAGCGTTTGAGAGCCCGGATGGCGATGGGGCGGTCAATCTCGCCGCGCCGGCAGGCATCTTCACAAGGTGCTGCGCAGACCCGTCCGCATACCGAAGCGAACGGATTCGGCAACCGGGCCGTCAAATAGGCCAGCTCATCCTTCCCGTCGGCGATGGCGGCCACGTACATCCCGGCGTTGGTATGGACCGGACAAGCGGCCAGGCAGGGAATATTTTCGTCGTAGAACTGCAGCTCCTGGCGGAACACGAGATCGCCTGCCATCAGATCCGTTCCGTCCTCTGCAGCCAGATCAGGCCGCCGATACCGGCCGCCAGCATCACCATCCACAAGCCGGATCCGATCAGATCACCGACGAGCCGCGGCGCTCCGGCGATGATCTCCTGGGTCATCGTCCAGGAGGGAAGCCACGTAGTGGCCAGCGCAAAGAACAAGAAGATCAAGACAGCCCGGCCGTAGGCGTTCCACCAGGTCAGCTCCTTCTTCTTGCGGGGTGAGGTCAGGAGGAACACCGCACCGACGACAAGGATGGTCTGGGCCGAACCAAGCATGACGAGGTTCCAGGGAAAGGTCGTACCCTCCTCAGCGGGAGTACCGGCGTCGCCGCCACCCGAGACACCCAGCCGGTTTTGTACGTAGTCGATGACGGCGGTGATCTCCTCATCGGAGAGCTGACCAAAAGCCGGCATCACCCCGTCATAGGTGACGCCGTCTACCACCAGCTCACCTTGCTTGCCGTTGCGAATGACTTCTTCGACATAAGTAGCGTCTTGAACGTTGGCGTTGCCGGCCAGGGGCGGGAAGTTCCCGGCTATGCCGCTCCCATCAGGTTGATGGCAGCCCACGCAGTTGCGTCCGTAGACGTCTTCACCCAGATCCTCCTGGGCGGTCGCCATCGGAGCCATCAGCACCATCAGCAACCCGGCGACGATCATCCCCAGCGCCGTTCGCATGAGTCTCTTCGAGTTTCCGGAAGTCAAAACCCCTCCAGCGTGAAGGCGGCCTCATCTTAAACCGACGCGCCGACGGCTCAATCCAAAGCGGTGCACAAATTCACTTTCTTCATGACATTGCAGCAGGCGGATTCGTTTCCTAAGCTCGCCCGGAATCACACCGATTCGGTCCGAGCGTGCGGGCCACCGCCGAGGGGATACGAATGGCCGACGAGGCGCGAACCGAAATTGAGGAAGAGGAGTTTCAACCGCGAGGGACGGTGGCGATCCTGGTGATGTTCGTGCTGGCGATCATCATCCTGTGGGGATCCGTTTATGTGATCCTGCTCTCGCGAGGTGTCACGGTATGAGCGAATCAGGCGCAACCAAAGAGACCTTGCACATCGACCCGTATGAGAAGAACTGGATGCGGGTCTCGATCATCCTGGTGATCGTCTTCGCCGCCGCCGTCACCGTCGCCGGTTTTGCCCTCGGGTTTCAGGTCCCCTCTCCCGAGGAGCGGGTAGATCCCAACAACCTCACCGGTCCGTGGGAGAACCCGGGCCTGCGGGAACTCTCCCCCGGCGTCTACGAGCTCTACATCATCGGCAATTCAACCACCTGGCAGTTCGAGCCCAGAGAAGTTGAAGTCCCGGTCAACTCCACGGTCACTTTCTACGTCACCAGCCTGGACATTCAGCACGGATTCAAACTCCAGAACACCAACATCAACATGCAGATCCTCCCCGGGCAAGTATCCAAATTGACCCACACCTTCGACAAGGTTGGCGACTACCCCTATGTCTGCACCGAGTATTGCGGCACCGGACATGCCTTCATGTTCGGGAGCCTTACGGTGGTGGAGAAGTAGATGGCGACTCGCGAAGAGATAGGAAGAGACGAGCCGGCCACCTACGAGGTGACCAGGAAGGACAAGCGGTTCATTGGCGCCCATATTCTCGTCGCCATTATCGCTCTGTCGATCGGCACCTTCTTTGGTCCCTTGCAAGCCTTCCAGTTCTCCGGGGTAGATCTCTATCCGTATCTGCAACCCGTCTTCAAGACCTACTACCAGGGTCTCACGATTCACGGGGTGCTCAACGCCCTGATCTGGACGACCTTCTTCATCACCGGGTTCTTCACCCTGACCACGTTGATCGGGTTCAAGCGGGGGCTCCGCTTCCCCAGGCTCAACCGGGTCGGCTTCTGGACCATGGTGGTCGGTCTGGTCACGGCGGCCGTTCCGATCCTTCTGGACGAAGCATCGGTCCTCTACACCTTCTACCCGCCGCTCCAGGCCAACTGGGCGTTCTATGCCGGGCTGACGCTGGTGGTGGTCGGAAGCTGGATCGAGGGATACGGCTTCTTCTTCACCTACCGGGCGTGGCGCAAGGACAATCCGGACACCAGGACCCCCTTCATTGCTTTCGGTGGTTTGGTCACGATGGCCATGTGGCAGTTCGCCACCCTGGGGATCGCCGTGGAGATCCTCACCATGCTGCTGCCCTGGTCGCTGGGACTGATCGAAGGTACCGACCCGCAACTGGCCCGCACCTATTTCTGGTTCACGGGCCACCCGCTGGTCTACTTCTGGCTGCTCCCTGCCTACGTGTCCTGGTACGGGATGCTGCCGAAACAGGCGGGCGGAAAGCTGTTCTCTGATTCGCTGGCCCGCCTGGCCATGTGGCTCTTCCTGTTGCTGTCGGTACCACTCGGTTTCCACCATCAGTTCGCCGATCCGGGCGTCCCGGCTGCATGGAAATACATCCACGCCGTGCTCACCTACTCGGTGTTCCTGCCGTCGATGCTCACCGCCTTCACCGTGATTGCCTCACTCGAACGTGCGGCTCGCCGGCGGGGCGGGAAGGGCCTGCTGGGCTGGGTGCGCGCGCTCCCGTGGAGCGATGGGTCGGTCACCGCGCAGCTCCTGGCCGGGATCCTGTTCATGTTCGGTGGGATCGGCGGACTCACCAACGCGTCGTACAACGTCAACCTCGTGATCCACAACACCACCTGGGTGCCCGGGCATTTTCACTTGACCGTGGCCACGGCCACCACCCTCTCCTTCATGGGCATCTCCTACTGGCTGGTGCCGTGGATCACCGGCAAACCGCTGTGGAAACCCCGGATGGCGGTCATCCAGGCCTGGACCTGGTTCATCGGCATGCTCATTTTCTCCAACGCCATGCATGTACTCGGATTGCTCGGCGCACCGCGCCGGACCCCGCTCGGGGTAGCCCCGTACGTTCCTGAGGAGTGGACCGGCCACCTCCTGCGGGTCGGTTTGGGCGGCACCATCCTCATGGTGTCCGCCATCATGTACTTCGTGATCATGGCCCGCACCGCCTGGGGCAAGGAGCGCCTCGGGTCGGGACAGGCGATCGAGATCCCCGTGGCCGAATCCGAGCAGGACCCCCAGCTCACCCCCCTCTGGCTCGACCGCTGGGTACCGTGGATCGTGGCAACCGTCCTCCTGATCCTGGTCGCCTACGGCCCGCAACTGGTAGATCAGATCGCCAATATCGACCTCAGCTCCGGCCGGGCCCCCACCATCCGCCCCTGGTAGCCCAACCTCCCCCCTGGCGAGCGAAGCTCGACGAGAAGGGGGGAGGTGGTTCTCGCCAAAAGGCGAGAAGCGGAGGGGGGCTCGCTCCCACCAACCAAACGTGCGAGCGAAGCTCGACGAGAAGGGGGGAGGTGGTTCTCGCCAAAAGGCGAGAAGCGGAGGGGGGCTACCCCCAGATGTTGATGCCTCCGTCCAGGGCGAACCGGTCGATGGCGGCCAACTCCTCGTCGCTGAAAGCCGGGCGTTCCAGGGCCTGGAGGAGGTCCTCGATCTGTTTCCAGCGGCTGGCGCCGACCAGGGCCGAGGTCACCCGCGAGTCACGCAGAACCCAGGCGATAGCCATCTGCGCCAGGGTTTGTCCGCGTTCGGCCGCAATCTCGTGGAGTCCCCTGACGTTGGCCAGGTTCTGTTCGGTGAGAAGCTCGGTGCTGAACGAGTCACCGAGGGCGGCCCGGGACCGTTTCGGAACACCTTTGAGGTACTTGTCCGTCAGCAAACCCTGGGCGAGCGGCGAGAACGCAATGCAGCCGATGCCCTCCTCTTCGAGAACGTTGAGCAGTCCCTCTTCAACCCAGCGGTTGAGCATGGAGTACGACGGCTGATGGATCAGACACGGGGTGCCAAGCGACTTGAGAATGGCCGCAGCTTCCCGGGTCTGGTCCGGGCCGTAGGACGAGATGCCGGCATAGAGAGCCTTGCCCGACCGCACCGCCGAGTCGAGAGCCGCCATCGTTTCCTCGAGAGGCGTTGCCGGATCGAAACGATGCGAATAGAAGATGTCGACGTATTCGAGACCCATTCGTTTCAGGCTCTGATCGAGGCTCGAGATCAGGTACTTGCGCGATCCCCATTCACCGTAGGGTCCGTCCCACATCAGGTAGCCGGCCTTGGTCGAGATGACCAGCTCGTCCCGGTACGGAGCCAGGTCGGAGGCCATGATCTTGCCGAAGTTCTCTTCTGCTGATCCTGGAGGCGGCCCGTAGTTGTTGGCCAGGTCGAAGTGAGTGATGCCGTGATCGAAGGAGTTGAGCAGCATGGTGCGAGCGTTTTTCGAGAGTCCCTCACCACCGAAGTTATGCCACAAGCCCAGCGAGAGCCTCGGCAGGTCGAGGCCGCTGCGGCCGCAACGGGCAAAGGTCATACTGTCGTAACGGTTGTCGGAAGGCTGGTACACGGCGGACACCTCGCGATGGTCGGGCTACAACTATCGCGCATATCGCGACGCCGGCAAAAAGAAGGGTTCAGCGCTTTCGACCGCGTGGTCGAGCTAGGTGATCACCATGATGATCAGCGCCAACACCGCACTCCCGATACCACCGGCAATGGCTGCGTTGGTCGCGAAGAAGGGCGGCGGAAGCACACCCGTCCCGCTCTCGCTCTTGGCGGCGATCGCCAGGAACAGGGTCGCAACCCCGACGAGGAGGAGCAGGAGGGCCAGCAAGTTGGGGGCGAGAAAGAAGAACACGACGAGACCGATCACACCGAGGCCGGCCAGCTTCCCGCGTGCCGGGATCCGGGCCCACAGAGATGGTCCCTTTTCGGAGGCCGCGTCGGCGTCGGCGATCGACGGGGGCGGGGGTTCGGTCACGGCCACGGGTGCCGCAACTACGGGAGCGGGAGATGCGGCGGGCGGGTTCGCCTCTGCCTGATTGCGCTCCTTCCGCTTGACCCTCGGGGGCCCTGGACTTTCTTCTGTCGACCTTCCTTCACCTTCGCTTCTTTGATCCCGAGGATCTCCGTGAAGCCGACCGCGTCTTCAACCCCGACGACTAGCTCTTCGCCTTCCACCTTGATGTGGAACTCACCGTTGCGACGTTCCATCTCGAGTTCTCCGACGGCCCAGTTGCCGATTTCGTGTTCTCCCGCTTTCGCGATGAGTCGACCGGAGTCGACCGTCAGGATCGTCTCAAGACCGTCACCGTCGTCGAGTTGAATCGTCCCGTTGAAATGAGGCATGTGGATATATCGATATCTCAACGGCACACCTTTAGGGGAGGAACGGCGGAAAATCCCGTTCTTGCGTGAGAAACCGCGAATATCCGCAGGAAACTCACGCAAGAACGGTTTGAAACCTAGGGGTTCGGGAACGCTTCTTCCGTGCCGACCTCGTCGCTGCCGACCACGGTGCGGGTCCCATACAGCTCGCCCGCTTCGGTCACTGTGTATTCGGCCGTTCCGGAAGCCTCGGCGTTGAGCCCATCGACCGTTCTCCACTCGACGAGCAGCTTGTTGCCGTCGAGGCTGGCGATCCCCTCCTGGACGCTGCCGGTGATGATCCACTGGAGGTGGAAGCGGTTGAGGCCCTCGCCTTCGGTGATGGTCAGGTGTCCGCCGTACTCGGTTCCGAGGGGGTCGAAACCGTTGACGACGTAGCTTCCGAAAAGGTTCGGAATACTGCCGGGGACCGCGTCGGGGGCCAGATTGCTGCCTTCGTCCTCTCCACAACCCGACAGGAGCACCAGGGCAACAACCAGGGCGAGGAGTGGGCGACGCATGACGAATGGGCAGTGTAGCCCTGGTCGTTCAGACGCCGGCCGGGCCCGGATTTGCTCGCGCAGAGCACAGCTACCATGAACCGGCTGATGACGATATGGCTGGATTACGAGCTTCCACCGCAGGCACCGACCGGGAACCCCGCATGTTGAGCCGCGGTTGGAAAATCGGGCTTATCAGCTTTGCGGTCATTGTCTTCGCATCCGTATTCGCTTTCGTCGTGTTCCAGCCGGTGCAAGTGTTGCCCCGGATCCGTCTGGCGCCGGGATTCACCATGACCGATCAATCCGGTCAACGCCTCACCAGTGAAGACCTCCGGGGCACATTCGTGCTCTACAGCTTTACCTACACCAACTGCCCGCCACCATGTGGGGACGTCGACGCCACGATGCAGGCTGTGCAGAGCCGGCTCTCGGAAGTCGAGTTGTACGGCAACCAGGTCGAGTTTGTGACCATCTCGGTCGACCCGGAGCGCGACACACCGCAGACTATGGCCGCCCACGCCGCGGAACTCGGGGCAGGGCCGAACTGGCGATTTGCCACAACCGATAACCAGGGGGCGCTCAAAGATATCGTCGGCGGAGGGTTTCGCACGTTCTATGAACAGCAGGACGACGGGACGTTCATCCTCGACCCCGGCTTTGTCCTCGTCGACGGGTACGGGATCATCCGCAACGAGTACAGGTACAAGACCGTTTCGCCTGATGTCGATCGCATCGTTCGTCACCTCGGCGTCATCGCCGAGGAGGTCGAGAAGAGCACCGGCGCCACTACCCTCGCCTACGAGGCTGCCCACCTATTCCTCTGCTATTCACCATGACCGATCTCCAAGACACGCCTCGCGCCAAATCTGTCGGCCTCCTCCTCCCGATTGTCCTGGGGGTCACGGTCGTCCTGGCTCTGTTCGCCTGGTTGATCCTGCCCCGCTTGCGTCCCCACCAATTCAGCGGGACCGTGCTCCAGTCGGAGATGCCTGCGGTTGATTTCACCCTCACCTCGGCCAACGGGCCGGTCAGCCTCAGCGACTATCGGGGCAAACTGGTTGTGCTCTACTTCGGTTACACATTCTGCCCGGACGTGTGCCCGACCACCCTCTCGGATGTCAACAAGGCCCTTGCTCAACTGGGGAATGATGCCGACGACGTGCAGCTGATCATGATCTCGGTCGATCCCGCCCGCGATGACCCCGCCAAACTGGCCGAATACGTTGAGTTTTTCAACCCCACGTTTGTCGGGGTGACCGGCACCGACGACGAGGTGCGCAGCGCCGCGACGCCCTACGGCATCTGGTACGAGGCGCACGAAGAAGAAGGCGCATCAAACTATCTCGTTGATCACGTCGCCACCCTCAATGTGATCGACAGGGAAGGGCGCCTCAAGCTGGTCATCGGCTACGGAACCGGCGCCGATGCCATCGCCGCCGACCTCGAATACATGCTGCGGTGAACAAGGTCTGGGAGGGAGGACGGAAACGTCTACCCGGAGGAAAAAGAGTGAAACGGACAACGACACGTTTGGTCTTGGCCATGGTGGCCATGGTGGTGGTTACGACGACCGTGTCCTGTAGCGGCGACACCGGCATTGAGATCTCAGACGCGTGGGGACGGCCGTCGCCGACGGTTGCAACCACCGGAGCGTTCTTCATGACCATCAAGAACAACGGAGCTGATGATGACGCCCTCATCAACGCCAGTTCGCCTGCGTGCGAAACGGTCGAACTGCACGAGTCCTACATGAACGACGAGGGAGCCATGGCCATGCGACCTGCGGAAGACGGCAGAATCACGGTCCCGGCGGGAGGCTCTGCGGTTCTCGAACAAGGCGGACTCCACGTGATGTGTATCGACAAGATCGAGGACTTCGTCGAAGGCGGCGAACTGGAACTCACCCTCCAGTTTCAGAATGCAGGCGACATGACCCTCAACGTCGAGATCCGGGAGCCTTGAACCGGAACAATATGGTCGCGATGACCGCCCGTGAATCTTGCGAGCGGCGAACTGCTTCAGTAGGCGTCCGACGTGATCATGCGGAGATCCCAGTTGTCGATGTCCTTCAAGGAAACGCCGCCGAGCATGAGTGACATGTCACCTACGGCAGTCGGGCGCACCATGAAGACACCCTCCGTGGCGGGCGATGTGTTGGGCTGGAGCTTTCGGAAGGCAAACTCCTCGAGCAAATCTGCCTGAGGCTTGGCCAGTGAAACCGTCCACAGGTCCAGGGCAGCCCACGAGGCGCGTTTGATTGCGCTCGCGAGTAGGTCGCGGGCGACGTCGGCGTCGTTCGCCTGCATGTCGACGATCCACAGATGCCATGGATTGGCCTTGCCCAGCACCAGGTAGCCGTCAACCGGGTCCCGCCCCGAATACAGGAACCGATACTCTGCGATCGGGTTCCGGTACCGCCAGGTGAGATATTCAGAGCTTTGGATCGGGCGGATCGGACGGGTTCTGGTCGATCGTTCGAACACCTGGGACAAGCTGTCCGGGTCCACCTGGGATCCGCTCCAGGTTGATCCAGAGTTCGCGTTCCCCCGTCGGTCGAAATAGTGAAATTGGCCTTTGCCGAGCAGTCCGGAGTGCAGCCTGCGGCGAATGGCAACGTCCAAACGGCCGGTGAGTTCTGGTCGGAACGGCCATCCCCGCACCTTCCTCCTGGCGAACTCGTACCCGGCCACCGTTGTCCAACCCAGGTGAGCAGCCGCCGCGCGATTGACAGCATTGGAGCTCATCGAGATCATGTGGGAGACACCCTTCTCGGCCATGTGCGCCAGTGCGGCTTTGTCCATAGCCCGGTATATCCCCTGGCCGCGATGGTCCGGAACGACGATAACGTCCGCGTCTTGTGACATCGCGATGACGTTGCTGGAGGCGAATTCCCACTTCGTCCCGAACATGCCGCGCATACCGATAACCCGCTCTCCCGCGACCGCCAGGTACAGGACCGTTGCGTCAGGAAAAGGATTTCTTTCGTATTTCCAATCGATATACAGCTCATTCTCTGCAGGTGAGTGGCCGAGCACCGAACTCCGCAATTCCGCTACCCGCCCGCGAAACTCCGGTCGGTACGGGATTATCTGAATGTCGAACTTCATGCCGCCTCATCAAAACTGACCCGTCAAGAATGGTCCCCCGTCGTGAAACCTTAGTCACCAGCACGGATGACAAAGGTAGTGAAGGGCGGCACGGCGAATGGAGAGACAACTCCCCTGCCGGCGGCCAAAACCACGAAGATGACGGGGATACGCCGGGAGCAATTACCGTGGCAACTATGAACCATCTTGGTGTCATTTTGGCGGGCGGCGGCGCCGCCCGTATGGGGCGCGACAAAGCACTGGTTGAGGTAGCGGGCCGGCCGATGATCGAGTGGGTGGCCGAGGCGATGAGGCCTGTGACAAGCCAATTGGTGGTGCTGGGCAGGTCCGGGACCCTGGCCGGAATCGCGTGCGTGCCGGACGACCATCCGGCCCGGCGCGGCCCGCTGGCCGGACTGGCCACTGCCTTGCGCATCGCCGATGGTGAACCGGTTCTGGTGGTGGCGGTCGACCAACCGTGGGTTCGCACGGCAACCCTCCGCAGTCTCCTCGAGCAGGCCGGACCGCTGCACGCCGTCGTACCTATTGCCGGCCCTGCCCGGCAGGTAACGTGCGCGGTCTACCCGGGGTCCTGGGCGGAACGGGCGGAGGCCGAGGATGCCGCCGGCGGATCGATCCAGTCCCTCCTCGATGAGATGCTCCTCAGCCCCATCGAAGCAGCCGAGTGGCAAACGTGGGGTGAGGACGGTCGCTCGTGGTTCAGCGTCGATTCCGAAGCGGCGATTGAAGAGGGGTTGGCCCGGTTCGGGGTACCGGGGACTTAAACCTTTGGCGGATGCCCTCAGAGCTCCGGGGTACCCGGACTTTCCTATACTCTCCGCCGACGGCGATGGGGCTCGCCATAACCGCTTTGCAGCTGATGGCTCCTGCGATCCCGAGTACGTGGAGAGAGCGATGTCACAGCCTGCAACCCGGCGAGCCCTGGCCCGTGTCCCGGCTCGATGGCGAGGCCCGTTGGCCGTGCTGGGCGGAGGTCTCCTGGGATCGGCCGCCAGGGCGGCTATCGGCCTGGCGGTCCCGATGGCATCAGGTGGGTTCCCGATTTCCACGCTGGTTGTCAACCTGTCCGGGTCGTTTCTGCTGGGTTTCTACTTGGTCCGCCACCAACGGGCCGTATCGCCGGGATGGTCGCTCCGGTTCTGGGCCATCGGCGTACTCGGATCGTTCACCACCTTTTCCACCTTCAGTCTGGAAGTGGTCCAACTCATTGATATCGGCCACATCGCCCCGGCGCTGGGATACGTACTGGCCTCAACCCTTGGCGGCCTGACACTGGCTCTTCTCGGCGACCGCCTCGGGGGAATCGCCCGATGACCCTGCTGATCACGGCTGTCACCGGCTCACTCGGTGCCCTGTGCCGATATCTCTTGTCCGGTTTCGTTCAGAGCCGGGCGGAGTCGCTGTTCCCCGTCGGCACCGCCGCCGTCAACCTGCTCGGTGCCCTCGCACTGGGACTGGTCGCCGGGGCTGCCGATCTCAACGCCTCCGGACCGCTGGCCGTGGCCGGTTTCCTCGGTGGGTTCACCACCTTCTCGACCTGGATGGTTGAAACCGTCCGGCTCGGGGTAGCCCCCAGGCCACAACTCCGGTCCATCGCCAATCTGACGGGAACGCTGCTGGTCGGAGTAGCGCTGGCAGCCACCGGTTTCTACATTACGAACTGAAAGAGGGCCGTTCCATGAACCAGACAGACAGCCGATTGCTCCGCATCTTCATCGGCGAGTCGGACACCTACGAGGGCCGGCCCCTGTACGAGGCGATTGTGCTGGCGCTCCGCCGGGAAGGATTGGCCGGGGCCACCGTGCTGCGCGGCATTGAAGGGTTCGGCAAGTCCAGCCGGGTCCACACCGCTCACATCCTCCGCCTGTCTGAGGACCTGCCCATCGTCATCGAATGTGTCGACACCGGCGAGAAGATCGAAGCCATCCTCCCGACCCTCGACACCATGATCGGCGACGGTTTGGTGACGATGGAACGGGTTGACGTCCGGGTGTACCGCGCCGAAGGCGAGTAGGGCTCTTCAACAGGCTCGAGAGTCTCCCTATTGCCCGATCGGTGGCGGTGCGGACCTGGTTCCGAGCCGCTCCCAGATGTCGACACCAGCCTGGTGCTCCAGGAAGCCGTGGGGATAGAGGGGCATGCCGGGGGCGCTCACCTCGGTGAGGATGCGCATTTCGTCCTCGGTCGGCTCCCAGGTGAGCGCCCCGAGGTTGTCCTCGAGCTGTCGAACCGTCCTGCATCCGAGGAGGACGGAACTGACGCCGGGCCGTTGTCGCACCCAGTTGAGAGCGACCTGACTCATCGTCACTCCCCGCTGTCCGGCTATCAATGCGACCGAATCGAGAATACGCCACGTGCGAACGGTATTGCGGAGATCGTAGGCTTCAATCCCCCGGTTCGGGTCTTCGCCCAGGCGGGTGTCGCCGCTGGGCCGCTCATCGCGGCTGTATTTGCCTGCCAGCCACCCGCCACCCAATGGTGACCAGGGCAGCAGGCCCAGGTTCTCTTCCAGACACAACGGCAGCAGTTCGAGCTCGATCTCCCGCCCGAGCAGGTTGTATTGGGGCTGGAAGGAGATCAGGGGCGACCAGCCTTCGTGCCGGGCGATGAGCACAGCTCGTTGCAGCTGCCATCCGGTGTAATTGGAAACGCCAATCGCCCGCACTTTGCCTGCCACCACGAAGTCGTTCAAAGTTGCCAGCGTCTCTTCGATTGGAGTGGCGGGATCCCAGGCATGCATCTGATAGAGATCGATGACGTCAACGTTGAGCCGTCGGAGGCTGGCTTCCAGTGCGCGATGCAGGTACTCGCGACCGGCTCCCCGATCGGCCGGGTCGTCGCTCATCGGGAAGCGAGCTTTGGTGGCAATGAGCACATCCCCGGGACCGCCTCGCTTCTGAAGCCACCGCCCGATGATTTCCTCTGCGGCACCCCGGGAGTACACGTCGGCAGTGTCGATGAAGCGACCACCGGCCTCGACATACCGGTCGAGGATGCCGTGCGCGGCAGACTCGTCCGACTCGGCGCCGAAGGTCATCGTGCCCAGCCCGAAGACGCTCGTCGCAAGATCCGATGTTCCAAGCCGGCGTTGTTCCATAGTGAGAGTCTAGGAGTTCTTCCTAGACTCTTCCGGCGCCGACCGGTTCCCGTTCGCTGCTCACCGGCCGGTCCCGCCGCAGCCACTTGACCAGCTGGAAAGGCCGGGTCAGGTACCGCAGCGGGAAGGTGATGATGTGCACCAGCCGCGAGAACGGGAAGACCACCAGCCACACGAAGAACAACGACGCATGAAACTGCAGGATGAACGGCAGCGGCGCTATCAACTCTGGGCGGGGTTGCAGGACGAACAGCGACTGCATGTATGGCACAAACACCCCGGTGCCCCAGTAGGAACCGAACCGGTAGACCGTGGCGATCAGAATGCCGGTGATCACCTGCAGCAGCAGCAAGCCGAGTACCACCAGGTCCATGCGGGTGGTCACCGCTCGGATCTTGGCGACGCTGACCCGCCGGTAGATCAACATCCCCAGCCCGAACAAAGCCCACAGGGCCAGGGCCAGACCGGTGATTTCCAGCAGGTACAACCGGATCGGAGCCCGGTTCCACACTTCCAGGCTGCCCGGCAGGACCAGTGCCACGAAGTGGGCTCCCAGGATCACCAGGATGCCCCAATGGAACGGCACGGATCCCCAGAACAACTGGCGGCTCTCCAACAGCTGCGATGACAGCGACGAAACGGTGAACGGGCGCCGGATCATCCGGTAGATCGTCCCGACGATCGCCAACACGATAGCGACGTAGGGAAACACAACGAAGACGAGCAGGTTCCAGTTCATCCGGCACCTCCTACCGGGACCTCGAGTCGCTCGGCCGCTTCCGCCGCAGCGGCCAGGACATGGCGGTACGCGTTATCCGATTCCGCTTCTTTCAAAGTCTTCCTCATTTTTGTCACTGCCTGGGGAAACACCTCGATCAATCCCGGGAACGGCTCACTGGATGCAGCCAGGTACCGCAGCACCGGTTCGAGGTGATCCGGCAGTTCTCCATGAGGGTCGATCCCGATGGCTTCCTGGGCAACCTTCACCGCGGCCATGAACTCGCCCCGCTGGTAGTTCTCACCCCACATCGTGAAGCCGACATAGGGGGCGAAGATCGGAGCCAGATCGAGGGTCCGGGTATGCAGCTCCTCCCATCCCGCCGACGAGAGCTTCTCGATCTCCCCGAGGAACTTGAGTAGATGCCGACGGACCGGACCACCCGGCAACGGCTCCCAGGATTCCCTGAGCTCTTCGAGACGCCCGGGGCCGGGGTATTGAAGCGCCATGGCAATAGCCTCGAAGTCGTTCATCATGCCCCCCTCTCGGGCGGCACTGAATAGCCGAGACCGGTCTCGCCCTTGCGGGCCAACGGATCCCCGTAGATCGACTCTGCGGCCATTTCCCGGTGATAGGGCGGGAACACAAACCGATCGGCAATGGTCGGAATGGTGGTCAGCTTGTAGATCGCTTCGATTTCCTCGGGAGTGGTCCCGGCCGACCACACCATGTTCATGGTGGCCTCGTCGATCTCTCCCTCAACACTCTGGCGGCGTTTGTAGATCCGGACCGCCAGCATTTTGCGGAGGATGCCGCGGATCAGCTCCTCGTTGCCGCCGGCGAACAGGTTGGCCAGGTATTTGATCGGCAACCGGGCCTTCTCCAGATTGTCGAACAGCTCGAAGTCGACCTGCTCGGGTGGAAGATCGAGTTTGATGAGGCCCTCTTCGATGGTCGATACGACCGGAGACAAGGGCGGAACGTAGAACATCATCGCCATCGTCCGATACTCAGCGTGAAGCGGCAGGGCCATCTTCCAGACCTTGACGAACTTGTAGGCGGGTGATTTCTGGGCGGAGTCGATCCAGCCGTCGTCGAGTCCGGACTCCTTGGCCGCCGCAATCACTGCGGGATCGAAGGGATCGAGAATCACCTCGAGTTGCCGGTCGATCAGATCCTGGTCGTCGCCTTCTGCACCCCATTGGATCGCGTCGGCGTCGTAGAGCAGCACCCCCATGTAGCGAATTCGTCCGACGCAGGAGTGGGCACAGGCCGGCGCCTGGCCGGTCTCCATGCGGGGGAAGCAGAGAATGCACTTCTCGGACTTGCCGGTCGACCAGTTGTAGTAGACCTTCTTATAGGGGCAAGCCGACACGCACATCCGCCAGGCCCGGCACTTGTCTTCGTTGACCAGCACCACCCCGTCCTCACCCCGTTTGTAGATTGCGCCGCTCGGGCAGGCCGCCACGCAGGCCGGGTTGAGGCAGTGGTTGCAGATGCGGGGCAGGTAGTTGAACACCACCCGTTCGATCTCCGCCATCTGCGCCTGAATCTCGGAGGGCACGTCCTTCCAGTTGGGATCGTTGGCCGCATAGATAGCCGAACCGGACAGATCGTCGTCCCAGTTGGGACCGGATTCGATGTTCATTGGCTCGCCGGTGATCGCCGAGATGGGAATGGCGGTCGGTTGGTCGTCACCTTCCGGAGCCGTGAACAGGTCCTCGTAGCGGAAGGTGAACGGCTCGTAGTAATCCTGCAGATCCGGCAGCGCCGGGTTGTAGAACAGGTTGGCCAGGCCTTTGGGCCGGGAATGCAGCTTGAGCTCGACTCCCACCCATCCCTTCTTCCATCCGCCCCGGTAATGGTCCTGGTCCTCCCATCCGGTCGGGTACCCGGACCCGGGTCGGGTCTCGACGTTGTTCCACCACATGTACTCGGCGCCTTTGCGGTCAGTCCACAGGTTCTTGCAGGCGACGCTGCACGTGTGACAGCCGATGCACTTATCGAGGTGGAAGATCATGCTCATGTGGGCTCTAACGTCCATGTGATCCCCCTTTCAGTAGTTCGGCTGGTCGACACGGCGGACGTACACGAAGGTATCCCGGTTCACCCCGGTCGGCCCCCAGTAGTTGAAGGCGTAGGTGAACTGGGCGTATCCCCCGCTCATCAAGACCGGCTTGAGCCGGGTCCGGGTGAGCGAGTTGTTCATCCCTGCTCGTCGTTTCCGAAGCGGGGAGATGGGGATCCCGACCGTGCGTTCGGTGGCGTGGTAGACGAACACCGTGCCGCGCGGGATCCGGGACGAGACCACACACCGCTGGACGAACACCCCGTTGTCGTTGAAGACCTCAGCCCAGTCGTTGTCGGCGATCCCCAGTTCGGCGGCGTCCTTCTCGTTGAGCCACACCGGGTACCCGCCCCGGGACAGCGTCTTCATCCGGATGTTCTCCGAATAGGTGGAGTGGATACTCCACTTGCCGTGCGGGGTGAGGTAGTTGAGCAGCATCCCCTGCGCCTCGGCCTTGGACCGCTCCAGCTCGGACATCATGGTGTGGTCGGGACGCGGCTTGTAGGTGGGCAGATGCTCACCCCAGTCCAGGTAGTTCTCATGGTCCAGGTAGAAGTGCTGCCGACCGGTCAAGGTTCGCCACGGGACCAGCCGCTCGACACTCAACGTGAACGGGCTGTAGGCCCGGCCGTGGTTGACGATCCCGCTCCAGGTTGGGGTGGTGAGCACCCGGCGGGGTTGGGCGACGATGTCGGAGAAGTTGATACGGGTGGATCGGCTCCCCTCGGCGAGGTCG
>CAVRAP010000005.1:0-92347 GCA_963718995.1 uncultured Actinomycetota bacterium | reverse complement strand
GGCCGGCCGGCGGGGAGCTTTGGATCGTTCGGGATCCTGTCGTTCAACGGGAACAAGATCATCACCACCTCCGGCGGGGGGGCCTTGCTCTCCAACGACACCGAGGCGATCAGAGAGCCCGATTCCTTGCCTCGCAGGCCCGTGACCCTGCCCCCCACTACGAGCACTCGGAGATCGGCTACAACTACCGCCTGTCCAACATGCTCGCCGCTATCGGTCGGGGGCAACTCAGCTACTCTCGACGAGAAGGTCAAGGCACGACGACGGAACTTCGACCGGTACGTCGCTGGCCTTGGTGACCTCCCCGGGATCGAATTCATGCCGGAAGCCCCGTACGGGCGTCTCGAACCGGTGGTTGACCACGCTGACCATCGATCCGGACGCCTTCGGGGCGACCCGGGAAGACGTTCGGCTGGAGTTGGAGCGTCAGAACATCGAGTCCCGCCCGCTGTGGAAACCGATGCACCTGCAGCCGCTCTATGAGGCGTATCCCATGATCGGGGGATCGGTTTCGGAGCAGCTCTTCGAGAACGGACTCTGCCTGCCCAGTGGCTCTGCACTCACGGAAGCTCAACAAGACCGGATCATCGAGATCGTTCGTGGCCTCCATCGCGCCTAGCCGACTGCGAGTGGTCGAGTTAGCGGTCCTCGGAAGCTAGGGCCGGCTGGTCCACCAACTCCGCCAGTCGCTCCGGATTGGTCGTCCCGTCGAAGAGGGACGGGCTGAGCGGAGGCACTTCGCAGCGCCACAGTTGTTCGTGGGGTTTGTCGACCGGTCTTGTCGGTCGCCGAGAACAGCACCTCGTGCAGTTTCTCTCCGGGCCGTAGACCGATGAACTCGATGTTGACCGGTAGTCCCGGCTTGAGCTGGGCAGAGAGGCGGTGGGCCAGGTCGACGATCTTGACCGGTTCGCCCATGTCGAGCACGAGCACGTCGCCGCCCTGGCCGATCGCTCCGGCCTGCACCACCAATTGCACGGCCTCGGCGATGGTCATGAAGTAGCGGGTTGCGTCGGGGTGGGTGACCGTGAGCGGGCGGCCCTGCATGATTTGTTCCCGGAAGGTCGGGATCACCGACCCGTCGCTGCCGAGCACGTTGCCGAACCGCACCGACATGAACACCCCGGAGCTGAGCGGGGCGAAGTGGGCGGTGAACCGCTCGCCGATCCGTTTGGTGATGCCCAGCACGTTGACCGGGTCGGCCGCTTTGTCGGTGCTGATGTTGACGAACCGCTCCACCCCGACTTCCGAGGCGGCCACCAGCACGTTGAGGGTGCCGTGCACGTTGGTCTTGATCGCCTCGGCCGGGAAGGCCTCGAGGAACGTGACGTGCTTGTGGGCGGCCGCGTGGAACACCACCTGGGGGCGTTCCCGCTCGAAGATCTCTCGAAGGGCTTCCGGATCGCGGATGTCGGCCAGGATGAGATCGGGTGAATCAAGCGAACCCGACCCGTGCATCCGCAGGGAGAGGCGGTGCAGGTTGTTCTCGGAGTGGTCGAGCATCAACAACCGATCGGGGTTGAAGCGACGAATCGTTTCGCACAGTTCCGAACCGATGGAGCCTCCGGCGCCGGTGACCAGCACCCTTTTGCCCTGCAGGTAACCGGCGATCTGTCCGAGATCGAGGTGTGCTTCGTCGCGTTCGAGGAAATCGGCCAGGGTCATCTCCCGGATGTCGCGCACCCGGATGCCGTCCTCGACGATCTGGCTGAGACGAGGGAGGACCTGCACCTTGAGGCCGGCCTGCTGGGCCCGGTCGGCGACGTCTACCAGCGCCTCGTGCGGGGCGGACGGCATGGCGATCAGGATCGAGTCGGCCTGGAACGTGGTAGCGGCAGCCTCGATGTGCTCCCGACTGCCGACGACCCGCAGACCCTGGGTGCGCAAACCTGCCTTGGAGGGGTCATCGTCGAGGAAAGCCACCGGGAGCGCATCGGACTGCGCGTCGCGGAGCAGTGCCCGGGCCGTCTGGAGCCCGGCCTCGCCGGCGCCGAAGATGAGCATGCGGCTGTCGCGTGGCGAGCGAGGCCGGCGCAGGTCGAGGATCAACCGGCCCGTGTAGCGCACTCCCAGGGCGCCGATCAACTGGTAGGCGCCGGCAGCCAGCACGGCGCTGAGCGGGACCAGGTTGGCATCGCCCACGAGCCACGAAACCAGGAAAGCTGCCGTTGTCCCGGCCGAGGCGGCAACGGCCAGCCAGACGGTTTCCTCGAAGGAGGCCAGGCGACGGCGGCCGGTATACAGGCCGGCGATGATGCCGGTGAGCAGGTGGATGTCGATCGCCACGAAGGCGACGATCAGCAGGGCCGGTATGTCGACCAGGGCCCACGAAAACCCCAGCCGGGCGTTGACGGCGACCGAGAGGGCGGCGAGCCAGAGGGTGGCATCGAGCATCGAGAGCAGCACGAACCGCAACAGGTAGACCCGGTGGTTGAAACGGCGACGATCGGTCAGACGCAGGACTACTCATTCGATATCACCGCTCAAAGCATGCACGACGGCGTTTAGTTCTGTCCGCTTGCCCGGCACGTTCCCTCCAATGGTCCTGACGTGCCTCCCAGCTCGAACCCCGTGGTGGCAATGTCAGTCGATTGTAGACCGGTCATCGCGGCCCCGCCCAAAGGACTCTGTCGACTAGCGGTCCGCGTCGGGGGAACAGCTCGGTCGGGATCTCGAAAGTGGCGTTGCGAGTGAACGGCTGAGTCGGGAATCCCGGACACCGTGAGGGTGGCCGGGTTCACCAGAGGCTGGGGTTGGAGTGCCAGTTGGTAGGTCGGGCTCGGCCAGTTCTTCTTCCCAGCGGACCGTGACCGTGGCCGCATTGCCCGACCGGGATGTCCACCAGCGTCGCAGCCACCGGACGGCCCTGTTCGGTCTGCACGCTGCCCGTGGTCGCCTCGCCGTCCTCGAGGATCTCCAGGACCGTGGCGTTGCGAGGCAGGTAGACGTTGACCCACCAGAGGCCGTCGGCGGTCTGCAACCGGGAGGGGAGTTGGGCGGCATCGGGGGGTGCGGCGTTGGTGATGGTGGTCGAGATCGGCCCCGATCATCGTGCAGTCGTTTGGCTCGAGGGTCACCTCGTAGCTCGTCTCGGTGAACAGGTCGAGTTTGTTGGCGCCGAAGTTCTGGACCACTACCTCCACCTGGCCCGGGTCGCCGGGTTGCAGCGCCCCATCGATCCCGGCTGCCTCGAACAAACCCTGGACGGCAGGGTCATCGGAGAAGATGGCCAGGTGCCGCTCCCGGGCGGAGCCGACCACCGCACCGCCGAGCATGCCGCCGTCGACGGTGGGGGCGGCCAGCAATTGGGTGAACATCTCGTCGACGACTCCGGCCAGGTACACGTTCTGTTCCTCCGGGTCCGAGTACCGGAGGTAGGAGTCGATGACGAAATCGGTGGCCAGCTCGGATGGTTTGAAGGGCAATTCCGCCTGCGACTCCGGGCGGCAGGGCGGCGAGGATCTGGCCGGCCCCGGTCAGGTCGAGGCGCACCACCAGTTCGGGGAGATGGCCGGTGGCTTGCTCGTAGAGCGCCCCGGCCACCCCGGCCACCGTGGGGAAGTGGGGCGACAGGTTGACGTTGGACCACAGCGGGGTGTTGGCCAGGTAGACGCCGTAGCGGGCCAGGTAGTCGGCGGGTGCTTCGACGCCGGCCAGGCCGTCGCCGGGTTGGCGCAGGGCGGAGAAGGGGCCGACGTTGGTGAGGCGGAGCGGGCCGCGGTCGACGACCAGTTCCGCCACGAAGCCGATCAGGCCGCCGGTGGCCCGCAACTCGGCGCCGTTCTCGAACAGGACCAACGTGCGGAACGGGCCGTCGCCGCCCACGGCGCTCTCGAGGCGGGTGACCAGAGCCCTCGCACCGACCAGACCCGTCGAAGAGTGAGGCAGAGGCTTCCTCGAGCATCTGGAGGTTGTCGCGCACCGCCGCCACCCGGGATCCCGTCACGCCGTTGAGGGCGGTCCGGGCCTCGATCGTGTTGAGGGCGGCCCGGTCGAGGGCCTCGTTGAGCAGGCCGAGCGCCTCGGCGTCCAGGCGGCCGTCGTGGAGGAGGGCCGGGCGGTCGGCGTTGGCGAACTCCAGAAGATCGCTGGCCGGCCAGGGCCAGGGAACGGGCCGCGGCGATCCCGGCCGTGGAGGTGTCGATCTCGTCGGCGATGGGCGGGAAGAGGCCGACCAGGGATATCCAGAACGTGTCGAGTGACGATCCGGCCGTGTCGAGATCGGCCAGGGCCGCGTCCAGCGATGTCTGCGCCGCCGATGGTGTCGCCGTCGATGGCGAGTTGGACGGATTGGCGGGCCGCGGCGATGGCCCGTTCCGAGGCCGATCCGGCCCGGGACAGGTCGCGGATGGCCAGGAGGCCGACCAGGAGGGCGAGGACCAGGATCAGTCCTACCACGATCGGCAAGAGGCGCGGTCGGCCGGAGCGATCCGGGTTGTGCGGCCCGCCAGCAGCCGATCGCGGAGGGAGTCTGAGGACCGGTGGGTCACGGTGGGGTCGTCTCCTGTGCGGCGCATGCGGCGGGGTTGGCCGGGCACGGTCAGCGGCGTTGCCGCTCCCGGCGGTGTTTGCTCTCCCCGTCCTGGGAGGTGTACCGAGCGGCTGTAGGCGTAGCCGTAGCTGTACTTGTAGCCGTAGCGGCCGCTGTTGGGGTCGGAGCGGTTGAACACGTAGCCGAGCAGCGGGGCCCCGAAGAACTCGAGACGGTTGCGGACCTCTTCGAGGTGGCGGAGCGGGGTGCCCTTGCGGACCACCAGCACGATGCCGTCGGCCTGGGCGGCGATGGCCGAAGTGTCCGACACCGCCAGCATGGGCGGGGTATCGACCAGCACCATGTCGGAACCGACCCGCACCTCCTGCATCGCCTCGCGGAAAGCGGGAGTGCGGAAGAAACCGGCCGTGTCTTCGAGGGAGGTGCCGGCCGGCACCATCCGCAGCTTGATCCCGTTGGGGGCCGGCCACAGGCGGGTGCACGCCTCCAGCTTCGCCTTGCCGATCACCAGGTCGGTCAGGCCCGGGGCAGGGGCCGCGCCCGAATAGCGGGTGAGGCCCCGCAAGCGCTCGTCGGCGTCCACCAACAGCACCCGGCGGCCGTCCTTGGCGGCGGCGGCGGCCAGGTTGAGGGCGGTGATGGTCTTGCCGTCGCCCTTGTCGGCGCTGGTGATGACCACCATCGCTCCCGGGGCTTCCTGGAGGGCGAACCCGAGGGAGGAAACCACGAACTGGTAGGCCTCGGCGGCCGTCGAACCCGGTTCGCTCAGCGCCGGGGTGGCCCCGTTGGTGCCGACCGTGGCGAATTCGGGGATCTCGCCCAGCAGGGGGGCGCCCAGCACCGGGGCGGGGTCGTGGCGGGTGTCGGCGGTCTGGGTGTGTTCGGCTCGCCACCAGGCGTAGGCGCCGGCGGCCAGCAATCCGAGAATGCCGGCCACGGCGGCGTTGCGGAGCGGCTTGGGGGTGGCGGGGGATTCGGGGATCTCGGAAGACTCGAACAGCTCAACGCCCGACCCGTACAGGGCGGCGTCCACCGAGATCTGCTCGGCCCGGTTCTTCAAGTTGACCAACTGCGCCACCGCGGCGTCCCGCTCGGCTTTGGCGGTGGCGTCCTCGGGGTTGACGACCAGTTCGGCCTCGAGCGCGTCGATCTGGATCTGGAGATCGGTGCGGGAGCGGTCCAGTTCGGCCAGGGCCGCGGTGGCGTTGGTGATCACGTCTTCGGCCACCACCGCCTCGTAGGCGCGGCCGACCGAGTCGGCCAGCGAGGCGGCCCCTGCGGCGGTCGGGTCGAGGGCCTTGATGGTGATCAGGTCCAGGTTGGTGGACGGCTGGGCGGTGACCCGTTTGCGGAGAGTCTCAATCGAGAGGCGGCCGTCTTCGAGCTCGGCGGCCTTGGTGAGGACCGGGGTGGAGACCATCCGCTCGGCCTGGTTGCGGACGTAGCGGGACGGGTCGATGACCAGGCTGGTGGTGTCGCGGAACACCCCGGCGTTGCGGGGGTCGGAGAGGATCAGACGGGTCGACCCTTCGTAGAACGTGGTCTGCAGGAACGAGAGGAGGAACCCGGCGGCGGCGGCGGCCAGCACGGTGATGATGACCAGGCGGCGGAACCGCCACACCGACTCCAGCAAGCTGGGCCCCATCGCCCAGTCTTCATCCCTCATGTCTTGCACGCGATGTCCTCTGGTGGTCGACTGGTTGTTGTCCGGCCGACTGGCCGGGTTCGCGGGCGGATTGTACCCCTCTCCACCCCGGTCTGTCACAGTCAGGCGTAGACCTTGGCCGGGCGGGTAGCGCGGACCAGCAGTCCGCCGAACGTGATCAGGGCAATGGCGATCAGCACATTGCGGGCCACGTCCATGCCGGTGGTCGACAGGGCTTCGGCGGCGGTGATCTGCAGGCTCGAGCACCGCTCCGCCGCAGTTGGCGGTCACGTCGTAGGTGCCGGCGGCGGCGTAGGTGTGATCCACCGGGTTGCCGGTGCCGGTCGAGTCATCTCCGAAGCTCCACGTGCAATCGGTGCCGTACCCGGTGGCGGTGAAGGTCTTGGTGAGGCCGGCCGAGAGCACGTCGATGCGGGGGGCGATGGTGGTTTCGGTGACCCCGCCGCCCGAGTAGGGCTCGGTGGTGGTCGGTCTGGGCCAGAGGCGGCCAGCGGGATGGCCATGAACGAGCATGAGCAACACAGCAAAGCTGAGGTATTTTCTCATCATTCCACGCCCCATCGCTGTTCCTGGCTTGACCGCTTGGTCAGCTTATACCATCGATGGTGCTGCGTAAAACAGAGCCACCGCGATGTTGTCGCCGGCTCCACCTGCGAAGGCTCTTTCGATCGCTGCGCGGGCCAAATCGGACCGGATTATCGGGGTGGTGGGCGGCCAGGCGGGCCAGAATCCGGTTGGGGGAACGGCCGAGAAAGTCCAGCAGACCGTCGCTCGCGACGACCACCATGTCCCCGGCTTGCAGGTCGGCCTGGTCGACCGGGCCGTGGCGAGGTCGGCATCCGGTGCCCAGGAACCGGGTGGGGCTCCCGAGGCGGCGGGCCTGGCCGTTCCGGATCAGCACCGTGGCCGTGTCGCCCAGGGTGGCGGCGGTCAGCACGTCTCGCGGTGACGATGGCCACGGTCAGGGCGGTGGCGCTGGCCGAACGGTCCTCGGCGACGTCGGTGAGCGCTTCGGTGACGGCGGCGCCTGCCCGGGTGAGGGCCTCCCGGAGCGGCGCTTTCCGGGTCGCCGGCTGCCGCCTTCAGGATGGCCGCGGCCCCGGTTTGCAGGGCGGCCACGGCAGCCCGGGCGGCATCGAAGCCGTTGTGGCCGTCGGCCACCGCCAGCAGCCAGGTGACCCCATCGGTGGCGGCCAGCACGGCGTCCTCATTGGGGTCGAGGTGCGGGTATCCCTTGGGGAACTTGCCCCGGGACAGGGCCACCGCGGCGGAAGGCCGCAGTGGGGCGACGGCCATCTCACCGAGTTCGGTGTGCTCGTCGCCCCACAGGGCTGCTTGGCTGACCTTTCCCATGCGCCAAACGGTAGTGGCGGGGAGGCTCAGCCTCCGAATGCCTGGTCGAAGGCGGCCCGCATGTCGGCGGTGGCGACCCCGCTGTAACCGCAGTAGTTGACGTTGCCGCTCTCGGCGGTGATCAGGTACTGCCGGCCGGTTTCGAAGGTGATGCCGCCGATCAGGGCTTCCAGACCGGCCGGGCCGATGAGGGAGACCTCGGCGGCGTCACCGCCCGTGTACCAGTGGTCGACCGTCAGGGTGACCCGTTCGCCGTCGAAGGCCGTCGCCGTCCCCTCGAACGCCATGGGCATACCGGCGAGGATGCCGACCTCGAAGGGCAGGCACGACATCATGGCGTCGCCCTCGCCCAGGGACAGGGTCAGCGGGGGTCCGGAGGGGCCGGGGTTGCCGGTCAGGGACAGGACACCGACGACGGCCAGCGAGGCGGCGGCGACCGACGCAGCCGCGATGATCCAGGGTTGGCGGCGGGGCCGCTCCCGGGACTGCTGTTCACGAAGGTTGGTGGACATGACACGCTCCAATCTGTTGCGGGACGACTGAGTCGTCGGGGATTCGGTCGGGACGCCGGAGTGCATCGGGTCTAGTCGGCTCAGGTTGGTGCGCAGGTCGTCGTTCATGATCGGTGCTCTCCGGTGTCTCTGCTCCCCTTGTGTCCGGCATCGACCGGATCCTGTCGTTGCAGATGGTTGGCCAGTTTCTTTTTCGCCCGGGAGAGGCGCAGGCTGACGGCGTTGGGGGTGGAGTTCAGCACCACCGCCATCTCGCGGGGTTCCAGCTGCTCCCACGCCCACAAGCCGCAACACCTCGCGGTCGGCCTCAGGCATGTGGCTCAAAGCGGCGGCCAGTTCGGGGTATTCGCCGGCCCCGGCGTCGTCCAGGGGGGCGGGCGGCTGGGCGGCGAGGCGGGCGACCAGATTGAGGCGGCGGCGCTGGCCGCGCCGCTGGTTGGCGAGCGCCCGGCGGGCCACCCCGTAACACCAGGGGAGGGCGGCCCCGTCGGGAACGTCCGGGAGGCGGCGCCAGACGGTCAGCAGGACGTCGTCGAGTAACTCGTCGGCGTCGTCGATCGTGGCGCGCCGGCGCAGGTAGCGCTGCAGCGGCTCATAGACCTCATCGACGACTGTCTCAAAGGTCCGGCGCCGCTCGTTGTCGGGAATCATCCCGATCAGACGTGCGGCCGAAGGAGAAGGTTCCCGCTAGGCGGCGGTTCCGCCCCGGAGAAACTCGACCGCGAACTCGAGGACAACGTCGGTGGTTGCGTCTGCGGGGACTTCGGGTTCGATGTCCGGTTGGACCCCGAACGTTCCCGAGTCCTGGCCTTCCGGGGTGACCCACCGGGCGATCGTGACATTGAGGGCCCCGCCGTTGGACATGTCGAACCGCTGCTGCACGGTGTTCTTGCCGAAGGTCGGTTCGCCGATAATGGTGGCCCGGCCCCGCTCCTGCAGCACTGCCGAAACCAGTTCGGACGCCGAGGCGCTGCCCCGGTTGACCAGCACCACGATCTCGAGGTTCGGATCGGTGGCGGCCCCGCCCGGCTCGACCGAATACTCGCGGGTGTCGGACGGTGACTCCGTACGGAGCACCATCCCGTCGGACAGGAATTCGCTGGCGATCCGGACCGAAGCGGTCAGCGACCCGCCCGGGTCGTTGCGCAGGTCGAAGATGAGGCGGTCGGCTCCGTCGGCGATGAGGTTGACCAGGGCCTCGTGGACCTGTTCGGCGCTGTTGTTGGTGAACTGGCTGAGCGCGACGTAGCCGATGCCCGGCTCGATCATCTCCGAGGCCACCACCGGCACCACCACCGCCGCCCGGGTGATCACCACATCGATGATCTGCCCGTTGCGGAGCAGTCCGAGCGCCACGTCGGTGCCCTCCGGACCGCGGACGACGGCCACCACCTCGTCGACCGTCAGGCCGTCGACGTCCTCGCCGTCCACCGTCACGATGCCGTCGCCGGCCAGCACGCCGCCGGCTTTGGCGGGGCTGTCGGCCAGGGTGTCGACGATGGTGAGGATGCAGGTGTCCGACAGGATCGAGCAGTTCTCGGCACCGTCCGATGTCTGGTCCTCGCCCCGCACCAGGGCCCCGATGCCCGACACCTCACCCGACATATCCGCGGTGACGTTGACCAGCGCCGCCGGCGACAGGTACACGGTGTGGGGATCCTCGAGGCCGTACTGGATCATGCCCCGGACGGCCGCTTCGACCAGATCGACGGGCGGGGCGGGGGTCTCCCCCTGGACCTCGGCGTAGACCCTGCAGGTGTCCTCGAAGGCGGCGGTCGGGAGCGCACAGGACACCCCGTCCGGCACGACCGTTCCTGAGTCTTCTGGCTCAAACTCCTCCATGCCCCGGGCGGCACCGGCGGCCAGGGCGGCATCGTCGAGGGGGTCGACGTAGTGCTCCTCCAGCAGACGGTAGGCGTCGCACAGGACGTCGAAACCCTCCGGCGGGCTGCTGCAGTCGGTCAACTCGACCGGCAGTCCGGCCACGACGGTGGTGGTCGGCGCCAGGGTGGTGGTCGTGGTTGAGGCTTCGGTGGTGTTGGGCGATTCCGAGGTTCCGTCCTCGACGACGAACAGCGAGCAGGCGCTCGCCAGCAAGGCCATGGCCAGGATGAGGGTCAGCTTCTTCACCGGGTCTTCTCCGAATTGGTCACGTCAGATTCAACCGTAGTTCCCGGGCTATCAGCGTCTTGAGTCGAACCTCAGAAGTCGTTCCCGAATGTGTCGCACACGTTGGGGTCGCCCGACTGATATCCGGTCCGGAACCACTCGACCCGCTGCTCGGACGATCCGTGGGTCCAGGTCTCGGGATTGATCATCCCGGTGGACATTTCCTGGATACGGTCGTCCCCGACGGCCGATGCGGCCCCGAGCGCCTCTTCGAAGTCGCCCTGTTCGAGGAAGTCCTGGGTGAACTCGCGGTACGCCCACACCCCGGCGAAGCAGTCGGCCTGCAGCTCCAGGCGGATGGAAAGCTCATTGGCATCGTTGGGACGGGACTGCTGCAACTGGCGGACCTCGTCGCTGATCCCCAACAGGTTCTGGACGTGGTGGCCGACCTCGTGGGCAACCACGTACGCCTGGGCGAAGTCGCCCGGAGCATCGAAGCGGGTCGCCATCTCCTTGAAGAAGTCGAGATCGATGTAGATGGTCTGGTCGACCGGGCAGTAGTGCGGTCCGATTTGCGAGGTGGCGCCGCCACAGGCGGACTGGGTCGATCCGGAGAACATCACGAGGGGGGCGGGACGGTACTGCCGTTCGGCGTTTCCGAAGACGTTGGCCCAGAGGTCCTCGGTCGAAGCCAACACGACCCCCATGAAGGCGGCCAGGTCGGCGTCGGGGTCGGGGGCGTCCTCGAGCGCAGGATCGTTCTGGGTGGGAGCCTGCGGCTGGACGCTGTTCAACTGCCCGAGGATGTCATCCAGGCCGCTCCCCCCGCCGAGGTTCCCGCCGAGGAAAACGGCGGCCAGGATCGCCAGGATGGCCGGTATGCCGATCTTGCCGCTGGTGGGGATGTTGGCCATCGAACTCCCACCGCCCTGCCGCCGGCGATCGTCGACGTTGGAACTCTGACGGCGTCCGCGCCATTTCATGCTGATGTCCTCTCGATGTCCCTGGATCCGGTTTCCCGGCGGCGGAATCGTAGTGACCCGGCGCCATAATGTCCCGGTGACTGTGACCCCGACCCTCGTTCTGGCCAGCGGATCGCCCCGCCGCCACCAGATGCTGACCGACGCCGGGTATGCCCTTGAGGTCATCCCCTCGGATATCGAGGAGATCGAGCGGGCGGGGGAAGGTCCCCGGCAGATGGCGGTCCGTCTGGCCATGGAAAAAGCGCGGGAGGTGGCGGGCCGGGTGGGTCGGGACCGGGTGGTGCTGGGCGTCGATACCGTCGTCGCGGTCGATGATCGGATCCTCGGCAAACCGGCCGATGTAGCCGGGGCCGTCGAGATGCTGTCTGCTGCTGTCCGACCGCACCCACCTGGTCTATTCGGGATACGCCCTCGTCGCGCCGGGGCGGCGAACACACCGGCATCGAGGAATCCCGGGTGACGATGCGAGCGATAACCGAGGCGGAAGCGGCCGCCTACAGCGCCACCGGCGAACCGCTCGACAAAGCCGGCGGCTACGGAATCCAGGGAGAAGCGATCCGGTTCATCACCGACGTCGACGGATCCCGGAGCAACGTGGCCGGCCTGCCGATCGAAGCGCTCATGCCGGTCCTGGAGGCGCTCGGCATCAAGCCCGCACCGGTGGAGGGCGACGCGCCGGCCCGAAAAGACCCATAATGAGAATTCCGTCAACGGAGATGTGAGACATGCCGGCAGAGCCGTCAACCGAACCAACCAACGAAGACGGTACCTTCGGCCGCAATGTGGGTCTGGGGGCGGCGATCGGAGTCCCGGTCGCGTTTGTGCTGATCACGCTCGCCGTCTGGTTGATGCTCGACGTGGGCTTGGATGAGGCCGTCGCTATCTCGGTCTGGCCATCGCTGCTCACCGGCGGCTTCGTCGGTGGCTTCGTCGGGGTCGTCCGCGCCGCCAAGAAGTAATCGACTCTCGACCCGCCTGATTCGGGCAAGATCCAACCGTGCTCCTCCGAGAAGTCGTCACCACCTCAGAACAGGTCGCCGCAACCTCCAAGCGCCTTGCCAAGATCGAACTGCTGGCCGGTTTGCTCGGCAAGCTCGACCACGATGAGATCGAAGCTGGGGTCGGCTTCCTGACCGGTGTGCTCCGCCAGGGAACGATCGGCGTCGGGTACGCGTCGCTCCGGGAACTGGCCCCACCGGTTGCGGAGGGTGAGCTGTCGATCCTTGCCGCCGATCGGCTTCTGACGGTGATCGGTTCTACCGCCGGACCAGGCTCGCAAGCCGAGCGGCGCCGCCTGCTCGACGAGCTGTTCGGACAGGTAACGGAGCCCGAGCAGGAGTTCCTCGTTCGGCTCATCCTCGGCGACCTCCGGCAAGGCGCCTCGGAGGGCATCATGGTTCAGGCGATAGCCCGGGCGGCGGGCGTCCCATCCGCCCTGGTGCGCCGGGCCGTGTTGTTCCGTGCCGATCTGCGGGTGGTCGCGCACCGCGCCCTGACCGGGGGTAGTGCAGCCCTGGAGGAATTCGGTCTGGAGGTGCTGCGGCCCTTGCTCCCCATGCTGGCGCAGACGGCGGAGAGCGTCACCGCGGCGCTGGAGTCGTTCTCGCCGGCGGCCGTCGAGTGGAAGGTCGACGGGGCCCGCATTCAGGCGCACCGGCGCGGCGACGACGTCCGGATCTTCACCCGCAACCTGGCCGACATCACCGACCGTCTCCCCGAGGTGGTTGAGGCCCTGCAGGCGCTCGAGGTCGAGACCGTTGTGTTGGATGGCGAGGTGATCGCCCTGCGGGAGGATGGGCGGCCCCACCCGTTCCAGGTGACGATGAGCCGGTTCGGGACCAAGGTGAATGCGGGCGAGATGGCCGCCGGACTGCCCGCTGAGCCCGTTCTTCTTCGATTGCCTGCACCTGGACGGTGTCGACCTCATCGATCTCCCCGCTACCGAGCGGGGGGTCGCTCTGGAGAAGGCCGTGCCCGCGGCGATGCGCGTGCCGCGCCTGGTCGTCGATGACGCCGAAACCGGGGAGGCCTTCTTCCGGGACGCCGCTCGCGCACGGTCACGAAGGGGTGATGGTCAAGAGCCTCGAGCGCTCCCTATGAGGCGGGGCGGCGGGGGTCGGCCTGGCTGAAGGTGAAACCCGTCCACACCCTCGACCTGGTGGTGCTCGCCGTCGAGTGGGGGAGCGGGCGGCGGCGCGGCTGCTCTGAGCAACCTCCACCTCGGGGCCCGCGATCCGGCCACCGGCGAGTTCGTGATGCTGGGCAAGACGTTCAAGGGCCTGACCGACAAGATGCTCGAAGTGGCAGACGGAGCGGTTCCTGGGACTGGAGACGCACCGGGAAGGGCATGTGGTCTTCGTGCGACCCGAGCAGGTGGTGGAGATCGCCTTCGACGGGATCCAGGCCATCGTACCCGCTACCCGGGCGGCATGGCGCTCCGCTTCGCCCGCGTCAAGGGCTACCGGGACGACAAGACCGCCGAAGAGGCCGACACGGTCGACACCCTGCGGGCGATGTTCGAGCAACAGGGAGGCTGAGGCTTTTCCCCCCCCTGTGGCGGGAGGGGGTTAGGGGGAGGGTGGAGGGCCTGTCGCTCGTGCTGCCACCCTCTCCGCTCGCTTTGCTCGCGCCTGTCGCTTCGCTCCTCCCCCTCCGCGCCGCCGCCGGTGGCGGCGTCGCGCCTCCCCCGCAAGCAGGGGAGGCAGGACGCCGGCGGGAGAGGCTGGGACGGGGTCTCTTCTTTTCCCCCTCCTGCTGGCGGGAGGGGGTTAGGGGGAGGGTGCTAGGGCCCCGGTTGGCCTCCACCCTCTCCGCTTCGCCGCCTTCGGCGGCTACGCGCCTCTCCCGCCAGCGGGAGAGGCAAGAACGAGGGTGTCGAGGATGGTTTCGATGACTCCTTCGAGGTTGTCGTAGACGTCTTCGTTCCAGAAGCGGAGGGTTGCGTAGCCACGGGACGCGAGGTTCTGGTCTCGTTGTTGGTCCCGGCTTGGGTTTTCGTGGGTGGGGCCGTCTACCTCGATCACCAGGTGGGCTTCGAGGCAGACGAAATCGACCACGTACGGCCCGATCGGGTGTTGGCGTCGGAAGCGAAACCCGGCCAAGCGCCGGGCCCGCACCTGATGCCACAAGACGGTCTCAGCACTGGTTTGGTTGGTGCGAAGCTGTCTTGCCCGGACGATCAGCCAGGGGTCTCGGTCTGTGGGCATGGTGACTTCGTATCGCAGGACCCGGGCGGGTTCAAGACCCTTGATCGGTTTGCTCGCTGTCGGCTTGTCCCGCGGGTTCCACCCTGTCGCTTCGCTCCTCCCCCTCCGCGCCGCCGCCGGTGGCAGCGTCGCGCCTCCCCCGCAAGCAGGGGAGGCTCCCACCCTGTCGCTTCGCTCCACCCTCTCCGCTCGCCGCCTTTGGCGGCGCCGCGCCTCTCCCGCCGGCGGGAGAGGCAAGAACGGGGGGCGTTTTCTTTTCCCCCTCCCGGGAGCGGGAGGGGGTTAGGGGGAGGGTGGAAGGCTCCGGCCGCTCGTTCCGCCCTGTCCGCGGCGCTGGCTTGACTGTTTATGCTTGGGGTATGGCTTTGTTTAAGAGGCGGGCGCATCGGGAGGTGACGTTCGAGGGGTCTTGGATGATTGTCACCGGGACGTATGACGAGAAGCCGCTGATTGCCCGGTTTGATACCAGTGCCGAGCAGCTCATCGGTCGGTACTCGATACAGGTTGGGGTGGCGATCCCGTTGAACGATCCCACTCCGGAAGGGTTCCCGACGCCCGACGAAGATGAACAGCTCGGGAGGATTGAGGCGACCCTCCTGCGGAAGGCAGACGAGCGGAGCGTTCTGGCCGGAGTGATCACGACCGGCGGGATGCGGGAGTTCGTGCTGTACAGCAGTTCGAGTACGTGGCTGGAAGCCTTTCACGAGGCCATGAAGGCTGCTGTGTCCACCCACCAGGTCCATGTGATCGCCAAGAACGATCCAACCTGGGCCGTCTACAAGTCGTTTGTGACCTAACCCGGGTAATCAACGAACCGGGTGCACCGCTCGGTAATCTCCACGATATGAAGACCCAGAGGGCCGCGGGGAAGGTGAAGGACCTCTCGAAGCGTTCGTACCGGGGGGCTCTCAGGGCACCCCGGCGGATCTACGAGCGGATCTTCGCCGGATACGGGACGCCGTTCCGTTGGCTGTCCGCCGAGTTCGGGGCCAGCGTCGCCGGGGACACGCTCATCGCTTTGGGGCTGGCCGGCACACTGTTCTTTGCGGTGCCGAGCGCCGAGGCCCGGGACAAAGTGGCCCTGTATCTCCTGTTGACCCTCGCCCCGTTTTCGGTCATCGCTCCGTTGCTGCCCCGGTACTTCGCTCGCTTTCCGGGTTCGTACCGTGCCAGCCTGGCGGGCAGCTCCGCCGGTCGGGCCGCGATTGCCCTGCTCCTGGCCGTCGGGGTCAATACCTTCTGGCTGTACCCGCTGGCGTTCACCCTGCTCGTCTTCTCGAGGCTCCACACCATCGCCAAAGGTTCGCTGGTCCCGGTGGCGGTACCCGGACCGGAAGCGCTGGTGGCCGCCAACGGGTTACTGGCCAGGGTCGGCATCGTCGGCGGAGCGGTGGCGATTCCGATCGGGGCCGCCTCGGTGCGCTGGATCGGGTCCTGGCCTGCCCTGGTAGCTGCCGCGATGTTCTTCGTCCTGGCGGCCCTGTGCGCCGGGCAGGTGCCGTCGCCGGACGTGGCTGACCAACAAGTCTCGAGACGGTACCGGCGTCGTCCGGTGCCGCGGGTGACCAGGCTCCCGATGATCGCCACGGGAGTCGTGCGCTTCATCAACGGGTTCCTGCTGGCGTTGCTGGCGTTCGTGTTCAAGGACATCGACGCGCCCCTGGGCGATTTCGGTGCGCTGCTGGTGGCGGCCGGATTGGGCTACGGCGTGGCGTCGTACGTGTCCCCGTTCCTCGCCCGACGTCTGCGCGAGGAGCCGACGGTCATGGCGGCGCTGGCCATCGAGGCGGCGGCGGCTTTCATCACCGCGCAGATCTTCGGGTTGACGGCGGCAGTCATACTGGCGGCTTCGGCCGGGCTGGCCTGGGGCACCGCCAAGTTCGGATTCGACGCGCTGCTGCAGAAAAGCGCCACCCGCGAACAACGAGGGGCGGCCTTCACCCGGGCAGAAACCATCTTTCAGCTGCTCTGGGTACTGGGTGCCCTGCTACCCGTCGCGTTCACGATTTCCAAGACGGTCGGCCTGTCGCTGGCCGGGGCGGCTGCGCTGTTTGCGCAGGTGGTGATTGTGTCCGGTTTGCTGGTCGAGTCCCAGAACGGAGAGACGACCGCCTAGCGGCCCGTCGCCGACAACGGCGGCACCATTTCAACGACAGACCACTAGCCGATGTAGTACATCCCGGCCAGGTCGTCTGCGACCCGGAGGTCGAGTTCGGTCTGGTCACCTTCGGTGGAGTGGCGGGGGAAGAGACGCATCTGCAAGCCCAGGTCGCGCTGGAGGGCGATGGCAGAGGCCGAAGCGGTGCGGTCGTGGTTGGAGTCCAGGGCAGTCTGCATCAGGCGGGCTCGCTCTCAGTCGGGCCTCCCAAGCCACCACTGGTAGTGGGCACTGTACCGCAATCCGCGGCGTTTGTGAAGGTAGAATCTGGCAGGTCAGCTGCGGCCGCGAGCGATCAGCGCTACCGCTCCCAGGATGAGGGGTAGGGCGATCCAGGTTTCGCCGGTGAGGGTTTCCTTGCCCAACGTCACGCCGAGCGCCACCGCTACCACCGGGTTGACGTAGGCGTAGCTGGTGGCCAGCACCGGGCGCACCGTGCGCAACAGGTAGGCATACGCACTGAAAGCGATCAGTGATCCTGGCCCGATCAGGTAGATGAGGGCCCACCAGGCTCTCGCGCCGGGGGCGGCCGTGATGCTCTCGCCGGCCACTGCGCCGGCCAGGCTCAAGGCCAGACCACCGCCCAGCATCTGCACCGCGGTCGACATCGCGCCGGTCGGCAGATCGATGTGGTTGGACCACACCGAAGCAATGGCCCACAGCATGCGGTGCCAGGATCAGGAGAAAGAGCCCGAAGGGCAGGGCATCGAAGTCGCCCTCCTGGGACAGGATCACCACCCCGACGATGCCGATGACCAGACCCACCCATTCGATCCTGGTCGGCCACCTGTCGAAGAAGCCGGAGACGACGGCGGCCCAGACCGGGGTCATGCCGACGGCCGTGGCGGCCAGCCCGGACCCGACCCCCATCCCTTCCGCCGTGGTGACCAACCCGAGTCCGCCAACAAAGAGCAGCGAACCGATGAAGAACCCGTTCCGCCACTGGCGTCCGGTGGGCGCAGCCGCCCCCCGGACCTGCAGCCACACATACAGGATGGCCCCGGCGATCAGCATCCGGATGGCGTTGCCGAGGAAGGGCGGAAAGCCCTCGACCATGTAGCGGAGGGCGAGGTAGGTGGAGCCCCAGATCACGTAGACCGCCAGCTGCGCCAGAACAATCATGAGCCGGTTGCTGGTTGAGGTTGGAGCGTCGGTGGTTATGGCGGGTTCCTGGGGAGAGTCGGGAATCTTAGGAGCCTGCTGGCATGATGATGACGTGGCCACCATCATCGAGATCCACGACCCGGCCGATCCACGAGTCGGCGACTATGTCCGCCTGACCGATGCGGAGCTGCGGCGGGCGGGCGGCTACTTCATTGCCGAGAGTCTCGAGGTGGTCAGGCGATTGCTGGCCGGTTCCCACCCGGTTCGCAGTGTGCTCATCACCCCGGCCCGCTACCCGCAACTCGCCGATGACCTGGCGCCTCTCGACGTCCCGGTCTTCGTCGCCGGGCCGGCGGTCCTGAACGAGGTGGCCGGGTTCAAGCTGCATCGCGGGGTGGTAGCGGCGGCGGAGCGGCTGCCCGAGCCGGCCCTGGAAGACGTCGTGAAGACGGCCAGGACGCTGGTCGTTCTGGAAGGCCTCAACGATTCGGAGAACCTGGGAGCCATCTTCCGGAGCGCCCGGGCGCTTGGTGTCGACGCAGTCTTGCTCGACCCGACCTGTGCCGATCCGTACTACCGCCGGACCGTGCGGGTATCGATGGGGGCAGTGTTCCAGCTTCCCTTCCTCCGGCTGGCCGGTTGGCCAGACGATCTCGACGTCGTTCGCCGGGCCGGGTTTGAACTCGTGGCGCTCACCCCGGATCGTGAGGCGGTATCCATCAACGATCTCCCGGTCGACGAGGAATCCCGTCGGGCCTTGCTGCTCGGTGCGGAGGGCGCCGGCCTGCGTCCGGCCACGCTGGCGCGGGCAGACCGGTTGGTGAGGATTCCGATGGCGGCCGGATTCGATTCGCTGAATGTCGGCCACGCCGCGGCCATCGCCTTTCACCGGTTGGCCGGAGAGCCGATCCCTCCCGGCGATAGCCCGCCGCTCCCCATGCCGTATCCTCTGCGCATGCGAGTTCTGGTCACCGGGGGAACCGGGTTCATCGGCAGCCACACCGTCATCGAGCTGATCGAGGGCGGTCACGATGTCGTGATCGTCGACAATCTCGTCAACTCAAAACGGTCGGTCCTCGATCGAGTCGCGCAGATCGCAGGCAGGGCACTCGAATTCCACGAAGCGGACATCCGGGACGAGGCGGCCCTCGACCGCATCGTGGGAGGGGGCGGGTTCGAGGCGGTCATCCACTTCGCCGGGTTGAAAGCGGTCGGGGTGAGCGTGGAACGCCCGCTCGACTACTGGGACGCCAACGTGGGCGGCTCGACCACGCTGTTCCGGGTGCTCGACCGCCACGACGTGCGGACCGTCGTCTTCAGCTCCTCGGCCACGGTGTACGGCGATCCGGATGCGGTCCCGGTCACCGAAGACATGCCAACCAAGCCGGCCACCAACCCCTACGGGGGGACCAAGCAGGTCATCGAACAGATCCTCACCGACCTGAACATCTCGGACCCGCGCTGGAACGTCGCCCTGCTCCGCTACTTCAACCCGGTCGGGGCCCACGCGAGCGGCCTGATCGGGGAGGATCCCAACGACACCCCCAACAATCTGATGCCCATCGTTGCCCGGGTGGCTGCCGGCAAGCTTCCCGAAGTCAAGGTCTACGGAACCGACTACCCGACCCGGGACGGCTCGGGCGTGCGCGACTACATCCACGTGGTCGACCTCGCCGCCGGCCATCTGGCCGCCCTCAACCGGCTCACAACCGAACCGGGCCTCCACATCTGGAACCTCGGCACCGGGACACGGCACCAGCGTCCTGGAGGTCATCGCCGCCTTCGGCGAGACAACCGGCCAGGACATCCCGTACCGGTTGGCCGACCGGCGGACGGGCGATGTGGCCGAGAGCTGGGCGGATGTTTCGAAAGCGGAACGAGAGCTGGGGTGGCGAGCCGGGCGGACCATGGACGAGATGTGCGCCGACACCTGGCGCTGGCAGCAGCACGCCCTGACCCTCGACGGATAGCTTCAATCCTCGCTGCGGCCGATCGAGGCGATCGCCCGGAAAGCGCTGGGGATCTTCTTAGCGAGGAAGAGTGACACCCGGTCGCCGGTGTGAAGACCCCGATCGTCGCGCAGATCAATCTCGAGGTGTTCCGGGACCTCGCCGGCGGCGAACAACTGCCAGTCGCCGGGTACGCCTTTCAACTGGTGGAGTCCGCGCGGCTGGAAAGCAATCCCCGATCCGACCACCAGCTCTCGCACCGTGCTCGAAACGAAGACCTCGCCCGGATGAGCCGCAGCCATCACTCTGGCGGCGATATGCACGGCGATCCCGCCGATATCGGCGTTCCCTATCACTTCGATTTCACCGGTGTGGACACCTACCCGTAGCTCAACACCCAGGTTGTGAACACCGCCGGCGACCGCCTGTCCGCATTCGATGGCCCGGGCCGGCGAGTCGAACACAACCAGGAATCCATCTCCGGTGTTCTTCACCACTCGACCGCGATGATCCTTGAACTCATCGGTGAGCAGCATGTTGTGTTGCTCCAGCAGCTCGGACCAGCGCTTGTCGCCCAGTGAGGCGGCGGTGCTCGTCGAGTTGGCGATGTCGGTGAAGAGCACGGTGGCCAGGCGCCGCTCCCGCCTGCCCTGGGTCCGGCTCCCGGTCAGGAACTCGGCCATTTCGTTGACGAGCGCCCGGCTGTCTCCGAACCAGGGCATGTGGTCGGTACCGTCAACCACGGCCAGCTTGGCTCCGGGGATACCGGCGGCCAGGGCCCGGCCCCACTCGACCGGAGCGAAGGGATCATGCTCGCGGTGGAGCACGAGACATGGCACGTCGATGGTTCCGAGGATCGAGGTGACGTCAACCTCCTGGATCGACTGAACCAAAGCCCTGGCCATGCCGGGACTGGCGGCGGCGCGCTCGAACACGCCGGCCAGCCGCTTGCGCACGGCCGACTCATGGCGGACCGTCGAGAAGATGGTCGACGTCAGCCCGGAACCCCACTGATCAACCGCCTCGACGAATCGAGCCATCGCCCCCTGTTCTAGTTGTGATCCGCTGGCGAAGGTGCCGTACAGGACCAGGGCATCGACGCGTTCCGGATACGTTGCGGTGAAGAGGATGGAGAGCGGTCCGCCCTCGGACATGCCGAACAGCGCGGCTCGCTCCATGCCGACGTCGTCCATCACCGCGGTGATGTCCTCGATGCGGGTGTCGAAGCGAACCGCCCCCGGCGTGGGGTCCGAAAGACCGGTACCGCGCTTGTCGAAGATGATGACCCGGGCAAATGAGGCCAGTTGCTCGGCGAACTGGTTGAACGAAGGCAGCGTCCAGTTCAAATCGAGGTGGGAGACGAATCCGGGCGTGAGCACCAGGTCCAGGGGGCCGTCCCCAAACACCTGATAGGCGATGCTCGTATCCCCACTCCGGGCGTAGCGGGTCTCCGGTGTCAATGCCATGTCCAACCTCGATCGTGATTGCCCAGCGTAGGTGAACCGATCTGGTCCATGTGCTCCCCGTTTTTTCCACCCTCCCCCTGACCCCCTCCCGCCGGCGGGAGGGGGAAAGGGACTTTCGGCCTTAGTGGGGACGGAGCCAGGTCGTTACAGTTATGTCCGGCCTTAACAATCTGGTCGAGAAACACTAGGTCGGACTTAACACATGGTTGCCGAGACGGAAGCTGTCACCAGCGAGAGCGAGGAGATGTACCTCATTCATATCGCCATGGCCGGCGAGGATGGGGTGCAGGGTCCGGTCGGGTTGTCCCGGCTGGCCGAGATGCTCTCGCTCTCACCGATCTCGGTCAACCAGATGGTCAAGAAACTGGTCGGGCGCGGACTGGTGGTGTACCTCCCGTACAAAGGGGTGGAGCTGACCGGGTCCGGGCGGGAGATAGCCGACCAGGTGTTGCGGAGACGGCGGCTGTGGGCACTGTTCCTGGCCGACCAGTTGGGCCTCACGCCGGCCCGGGCCGATGCGATCGCCTGTGATCTCGAACACATCACCCCTCCCGACCTGGCCGATCGCCTGGCCGATCTGCTGGGCGACCCGGTGACCGGACCCGAGGGCAGACCGATTCCGCATTCCGGGCGGCCCGTTTCGGTTCCGGCTCAGGTGCTGCTGTCCGAACTCCCGGTTGGTGGCCAGGGAATCGTGGCCGGCGTGGAGGGATCGAGCGCCACCCGGTCGTTTCTCACCAAAGAGGGCCTGGTCCCGGGGTCCACCGTCAAGATGCTGGCCCTGGCCGAAGACGGTGACTGCCTGGTCCAGGTTGGTGCAGCCGACGTGCACCTGGCCGGCCGGTTGGCCGGGGACATTGTGGTGAGCCCGCGATGAACCGGACCCTGCGCGACGTGGCGAGAGGCGAGACGGTACGGCTGGCCGGCGTCGATTCCGATCGCCGCACGGTTCGCCGGTTGGCCGAAATGGGCCTGACCCCCGGGGTGGTGGTAACCGTGCTGCAGACATCGAAGGGGCCGATCCTGGTGGCGGTGCGGGGAGCGCGGGTGGCGGTCGGCCAGACGATGGCGGGCGCGATGCGGGTGGCCCCCGACGGGGCGGGACCCCGCGCATGAGAAACCTTTCCATGGCTCTGGCCGGGAACCCCAACTCGGGCAAGACCACACTGTTCAACGTGCTGACCGGTTCCAGCCAGCACGTGGGGAACTGGCCGGGGAAGACCGTCGAGAAGCGGTCCGGGAGCTTCACGGCCCGGGGCGCCCGGTTCGACGTCGTCGACCTGCCCGGCACGTACAGCCTGGCCGCCGTCTCACCCGAGGAAGCGGTGGCCCGTGACTTCCTCCTGGACGAAACCCCCGACGTGGTGATCCTGGTTGTCGACGCGGCCAACCCGGAACGGAACCTCTACCTGACGGTCCAGGTCCTGGAACTCGGGATTCCCTGTGTGGTTGCGCTCAACATGTCCGACACCGCCGAAGCGCGCGGGCTGCGCATCGATCATGCTCTCCTCGAAGAGCGGTTGGGGATTCCGGTCATCCGGACGGTGGCTCGCCGCGGCGAGGGAGTCGACGATCTCCTCGAGGCCGTGCTGTTCGTCGCCGGGGAGCGGGCCGCATGAGCGGGCCATTGGTTATCGATTACGGAGCGGATCTCGAGGCCGAGATCCGCGACATCGCCGGGGTCATCGAGGCGCATCCCCCGATCCGGGATCGGTTCCCCGGCCGCTGGCTCGCCCTGGAGCTGCTCGAAGACGGCGACGACCTGCGGGTCAGATTGGCTGCGCTGCCCGGCGGGGATCAGGTGCTGGCCGCCGCCGACGAGAGTCGGGCCCGCCTCGAGGAGAAGTTCGGTGCGACCGCCGCGGTGCTGGTACCCAACGGCCGGTACGACTGGATCAACACGCTCGTGCGCGCATCCGTCGCCCTCGACGCTCCGGACCGGGTACTCCTCACCGACCGGATCGACAAGATCGCCACGCACCGATGGCTGGGACTGCCGCTCTTCCTGGCGTCGATGTGGGTGGTCTTCAAGCTGACCGTTGACATTTCGGCTGTGTTCCTCGACTGGGTCGACGGGGTGATGGGCGGACCGATCGCCCGGTGGATGGCCGCTCTGGTGCAAGCCATGGGCCTGGGCAACACCTGGGTCGAGAGCCTGGTCGTCGACGGGGTGGTGGCCGGGGTGGGCGGCATCCTGGTCTTCATCCCGGTGCTGATGGCGCTCTACCTGGCGCTCGGGTTGCTGGAGGACTCCGGATACATGGCCCGGGCGGCGTTCGTCATGGACCGGATGATGCGCAGACTCGGACTGCAGGGCAAGAGCTTCCTCCCGATGCTGGTCGGGTTCGGGTGCACCGTCCCGGCGATGTACGCCACCCGGACGCTCGAACGGCGGCGCGACCGGGTGCTGACCGGGCTGCTGGTTCCGTTCATGAGCTGCGGGGCCCGGTTACCCGTCTACGTGCTGATGGCTGCGGTGTTCTTTCCCCGCTCGCGGGGGACGGTGGTTTTCGCCATGTACCTGCTGGGTATCGGGGTCGCCCTGGCGCTGGGGTTTCTCATCAACCGGACCGTGTTCCGCAACGAAGCTGCCACCCCGCTGCTCATGGAACTGCCGCCCTACCGCCTCCCGACCCTGCGCTCGGTGTGGCTGCAGATGTGGCGCCGTACCTCGGCGTTCATTCGTGACGCAGGCACCATCATTCTCGGCACCAGCCTGGTCGTCTGGCTGCTGATGGCCATCCCCACCGGCGGTGGAAGCTTCTCCGACGTCGACGTCGACGACAGTGCCTTCGGCGCGGTGAGTTCCGCCATCGCTCCCGCCCTGGGGCCGGCCGGGTTCGGGAGCTGGGAAGCCACCGGTGCCCTGATCGCCGGGTTCGTCGCCAAGGAAGTGGTGGTGTCCTCGATGTCGCAGGTGTACGGGGTGGCAGGCACCGATGAGACGGCCTCGCCGGGCACCTTCGTCGGGGACGTGCGGGAGATCGGCTCGAGCTTCCTGCAGGCCTCGGTCGACACCGTGAAGGCAATTCCGGCCATCGTGGGCGTCGACCTCCTCGACGACGGCGGGGAAGCCGACCAGGGGGCGCTCTTGCAGGCCGTCCGGGCCGGGTTTGAAGAATCCAGCGGCGGCCACGGTGCCCTGGCCGCCCTGGCCTTCATGGTGTTCGTGCTCCTCTACACACCCTGTATGGCCGCCGTAGCCGCCGAAAGGCACGAGCTGGGTGCCCGGTGGATGTGGGTCAGCATCTTCGGTCAGACGGCGCTGGCCTGGGGTATGGCGGTGCTGGTGTTCCAAGCCGGCCTCGTGCTGGGTTGGGGGTGATCTGATGTTGGAACGACTCCTCGCGAGTATCCGGGCGACCAAAGGACCGGTCAGCTTCGACGACCTGAGCAAACGGCTCCAGGTCGAGCGGTCCGCCCTCGAGCCGATGCTCGAATTGCTGGTCCGCAAAGGGCTGCTCACCGAGTGGACCGACGGCGAGGCTGCGGTCGCCTGCGGGAGCGGTTCGTGCGGCACCTCCTGTTCTGGGATGCAAGGGTGCCCGTTCGTCGCCGGCGGGATGCCCCGCACGCTGCAGATTCGACCAGGCAGCTAGAACGAACGGGTCCGGAGTTCTACGATCTCCTTGTGCTCCATTTCGAAGAAGCTCGTGTGCTCGGCTGTCTCATCGAAAAATCGATGACCACCCCCGAGTACTACCCGATGACGGTCAACGCGCTGGTGGCGGCCTGCAATCAGAAGAACAACCGCGAACCGGTTGTTGCGTTCGATGCGGCGACCATCGCCGATGCGCTGGCGTCTCTGGACCGGCGCGGCATGATCGGGATAACGCGGGTGTCGGGCGGCCGGGCGTTGAAGTACGCCCATCACGCCGGGGAGGCCCTCCGGGTCGACAACGAGCAACTGGCCCTGCTCGGAGTGCTGTTGCTGCGCGGCCCGCAAACGGCCGCCGAACTGCGGACCCGCACCGATCGGTACGTCGCTTTCGGATCCGTCCAGCATGCCGAGGAGCGGCTCAACGATCTCATTGGACGCGATGAACCCCTCGTCGAACACCTGGAGCGGGAACCCGGCCAGAAAGAGCGCCGGTACCGGTGCCTGTTGACCGAACCTGCCGCCCCTTCTGTTTCGCCCGAACCGCTGCCGCAGACGAACGAACTCGAGGAGCGGGTCGCCGCTCTGGAAGCTGCTCTCGAAGAGGTGCTCCGCCGGTTGGACGAAGGGTGACCGCCGAAGGCGTCACAGTCTGCAAATATGGGGTCATCGACGGAAGGGTCGTGCACGATGAACCTTTCTCCCCGCCACCGGGAGCTTTTCTGGGGAACGATGTTGATGGCGATGAGCCTGACCCTGGTTTCCTGCGCAGGCGACGCGGCCGTCATCACGACGACCTCCTCAACGTCTACCTCTACGACAACCACAACCGTTGCAACCACGACGACGACCACCTTGCCCGGAGAAGTGATCGACCTGTTCCCGGAACCCGGTGACATCCTGGCCGTCGTCGGCATCTCGTTCGACAGCGAGCTCAACCTGCGGGCGGCGCCCGGGACGGATCAGGATGTTGTGGCCCGGCTCCAACCGCTGACCGACGACGTGGTCGCGACCGGTGAGGAGCGCCAGACGCCGGATACGATCTGGTACGAGATCACCGCCGACGGGGTAACCGGGTGGGCCAGCAGCGCCTACCTCGCCTGGATCGGCGAAACCACCGATATCACCGCGGCCGTCGTCGCGGAGCTCGGTGAGACCCCCTCGGCCGAGACCATGCTCGATCTCGGATTGACGGTGGCGCTGTCGCAGTCGGTAGAAGAACCGGAATCGAGGATCCGGGTCGCCAAGTCGCCAAGCGTCACCGACCTGGGCGAAGTCACCTACGACGTCATCGGACTCGGCGACGACGCGGTCTTCGGGCTGCGGTTGGTCATCTTCGGAACGCCCGACTCCGCCGGCGAGAGCTTCACGCTCAAGACGGTCGAAAGTACCGCCCTGTGCGCCCGCGGTTTGACCGCCGAAGGGCTCTGTCCGTAGATGAACACCGATCCGGGCTGGTACGCCGATCCCTACCGCCGCCACCAGGTCCGCTATTGGGACGGCTCGACCTGGACCGAACACGTCGGCAACGACGGGCAGCAATCGACCGATCCGGTGGACTCGTTGGACAAGTTCGACTCGGCCATGGTCGTCGACCAGGCGAACGATGCCGCCAAGATTCGCGACCAGGTAACCGGTGAGGGCCTGACCGGGGCCGGACTCGACGCACACGCGTCCGGAGGCGGCACCCTCTTCACCGAACCGGTACTGGTGGTCAATCAGAAAGCCAAGATCATCGAATTGTCGAACCAGTACGGCGTCTTCGATCAGAACGGCAACCAGTTGGGTGCCGTCAACCAGGTTGGCCAATCGACGCTCAAGAAGGCCCTCCGGTTGCTCACTTCGGTCGATCAGTTTCTCACCCACCGGATGGAGATCACCGATCGGTCCGGGACCGTTGTTCTGCGCCTGACCCGACCGGCCAAGATCTTCAAATCGACGGTCGTGGTTGAGGACGGCAACGGGACCGAACTGGGCAGGGTCGTCCAGAAGAACATGATCGGGAAGATCAACTTCGCACTCGAAGCCGGCGGGCAGGAACTCGGCGCCATCAAGGCCGAAAACTGGCGGGCCTGGAACTTCCGCATCGAGGATGTGACGGGTGCCGAGGTGGCCAGGATCACGAAAACCTGGGAAGGCTTCGCCAAGACCATGTTCACGACCGCCGACAACTACGTGCTGCAGATCCACGGGCGCCTCGCTCAGCCGTTGCTGTCGCTGGTCGTCGCCTCAGCTCTGTCGATCGACACGGCGCTCAAGCAGGATGATCGCGGGTTCGGCTAGACGCTCCACCCGCCCCTCAACCGTCAGGTCGAAGTGGCCGATGATGAGGACATGAAACTCCGTCTCTCTGCCTTGCTCCTGGCCGTCACGCTGGCGGCCGGCGCCTGCTCGTCTGCCACAGCTTCGCCGGCAACGTGGGGAGTCGACGGTGCGCCGGAGATCATCAGGAATACGTTCCTGGTCGTCAGCCGGGAGGCGGCCACCCTGGCGAACTACGACATCACGAAGGACGAGTTACTGGCCTTCGCCCGGGAGGTGTGTGACGCCGACCTCGGAAGCCCTGCCGACCGGGAGGCTTTCGCCGCCGGGTGGGCCGGTTCGAATGCCGATCGGGCTGAGCTGCAGATGTGGTCGACGGCGGCCGGCGCCGCTGCCAGTTCATTCTGTCCAACCGGCCGGGGATGAGAAAAGGGCCCGCAGGCCCTCTCCTCTCGTCTGGTTGCTGAAGCCGCTGGCTCAGCTGCACCCCGTCGTACCGCCGCAGTTGAGGCACTTGTAGCAGCTGCCCGACCTGATGGTGATGTGGCCGCAGGTCTCGCAGAGGGGAGCATCTCCCATCATGGCCGCCAGAGCCGATTGCACCGAGGCGGTCCCCGCGTCGGAGACCGTCACCGTTGCAGCCGCCCGGGCGGGCTGTCGAGTGGTTGTGCCGTTCGACCCGTTTGGTGCAGGCTGCGCATCGGCGAAATTGGCAGCAGCCACCTGGACGTCGATGTCCTTTTCCATGGCCGCATCGGTCAGGTCGAGCTGGACGCCGGCTTCAACGGCGAGCCCTTTGGCCGGCTCCGGCAACTCCATCTCCCGGACCGGAGGCACCTGGGCCAGTTCGTCGCGCTCCAGGTACTCAACTCCCAACGCCCGGAACACGTAGTCGACGATCGAGTTGGCCATCTTGATGTTGGGATGGCCCTCGACCATGCCACGGGGTTCGAACGTCTGGAACGTGAACGTATCGACGAACTCCTCGAGGGGCACGCCGTACTGGAGTCCCTTCGACACCGCAATGGCGAAGCAGGAGAGGATCCCGCGCAACGTCGCGCCCTCTTTGGCGAGATCGATGAAGAGTTCGCCGAGGGTCCCGTCCTCGTACTCGCCGGTACGGAGGAACACTTTGTGGCCCCCGATGCGAGCTTCCTGGGTGAACCCGGCGCGCCGGGCCGGGAGGAGGAAGCGAGGCGGTTGCATGCCCCGGTCATAGGCCTCGGTCGGTGAGACTCCTGCCGGGATACGACCCCAGGCATAAGCCTTCTCCTCAATCAGGGCCGCGTTGATCTCCTGGGCCTCCTCCTGATCGTCGCCCTCGTCGGACGTCGACGACAGCGGCTGGGAAGCTTTTGAGCCGTCCCGGTAGAGGGCCATGGCTTTCAGGCCGAGATCGGCCGACAGCATGTAGGCGCCTTCGATGTCCCCGGTCGTTACCTCATGGGGCATGTTGATGGTCTTCGAGATGGCTCCCGAGATGAACGGTTGCGTCGCCGCCATCATTTTGATGTGACCGTTGTGATGGATGAACCGTTTCCCGTTCTTGCCGTTCTTGTTGGCCGTATCGAAAACCGGGAGGTGTTCGGGGTCCAATTCCGGGGCGCCTTCGATGGTCTGGCGGCCGCAGATCACGTCGTTGGCCTCGATCACCTGGTTCCGGGAGAAGCCGAGGGAGGCCAGCAAGTCAAACCCGGGGGCCAGGTAGCGATCGGCCGGAATGCCAATCGCGTCCATGGTCGCTTCCCCGAGCACATAGGCGTTGAAAGCGTGCCGGAGGTCGAACACGCTGGGGAGGGCGGCTTCGATCTTGTCGATCGCATCATCGGGCAGTCCATGCTGCGACAAACTCGCCCGGTTGACATGGGGTGTGCCATCGAGCGTCATGGTCCCGACGACGTACCGCACGATTCGTTCGATCTGATCCTCGCCATAGCCGAGTCGCCGCAGAGCCGAGGCGATCGACTGGTTGGCGATCTTGAAATAGCCACCCCCGGCCAGTTTCTTGAACTTCACGAGGGCGAAGTCGGGTTCGACGCCGGTGGTATCGCAATCCATCAGGAGGCCGATGGTTCCGGTCGGAGCGAGCACGCTGGCTTGTGCATTGCGGAAGCCGTTCGTCTCACCAGACTCGAGGGCCGCATCCCAGGCGCGGCGGGCTGCTTCGACAAGGGGCCCTGGTGCCATCGTGGGGTCGAGGGCCATCACGTAGTGGGTGATGCCTTCGTACTCCTCGATGGGTGCGTCGTGGGCCGCCCGCCGGTGGTTGCGGATCACCCGCAGCATGTGGTCCCGGTTCTCCCAGAAACGCGGGAAAGGACCGATCGCGGCTGCCATCTCCGCCGACGTTGCGTACGCACGTCCGGTGAGGATGGAGGTGAGGGCTCCGGCGATGGCGCGTCCCTCGTCCGAGTCGTAGGGAATGCCCGACCGCATCAAGAGCGAACCGATGTTGGCGTACCCGAGGCCGAGCGTCCGGTACTCGTACGAACCGAGGGCAATGTCCCGGGAAGGGAACTGGGCCATGGTGACGGAGATCTCCAGCACCATCGTCCAGATGCGGATGGCGTGTTCGTAGGCTTCGACGTTGAAGGCCCCGGTGGCATCGTCGTAGAACTTGACCAGATTGAGGCTGGCCAGATTGCAGGCCGTGTTGTCCAGGAACATGTACTCCGAGCACGGGTTGGAGGCGCGGATCCGTCCACCCTCCGGGCACGTGTGCCATTCATTGATCGTTGTGTCGAACTGCATGCCGGGGTCGGCACAAGCCCAGGCGGCATCGGCGATCGTCCGCCAGATGTGGCGAGCCTTGACCGACCGACGCACCGCTCCGGTAGAGCGTTCGATCAGGTCCCAGTCACCGTCTTCGATGACCCTTTGCAGGAACTGCTGGGTGACCCGCACGGAGTTGTTCGAGTTCTGCCCCGAAACCGTTTGATAGGCCTCGCCGTTGAAATCGGCCGGGAATCCGTTGGCGATGAGGATCTTGGCCTTCTCCTCCTCGACCTTCTTCCAGTTGATGAACGCTTCGATGTCCGGGTGGTCGACGTCGAGGATCACCATCTTGGCTGCCCGGCGAGTCGTGCCACCGGACTTGATGGCGCCGGCCGCCCGGTCACCGATCTTCAGGAACGACATGACACCCGAGGATCGTCCGCCTCCCGAGAGGGGCTCACCTTCGGCCCGGATCGTTGAGAAGTTCGTTCCGGTGCCGGATCCGAACTTGAACAGGCGCGCTTCTTTGGTCCAGAGGTCCATGATGCCGCCGTCATTGACGAGGTCGTCACCGACGGCCTGGATGAAGCAAGCGTGAGGAGCGGGTCGACTGTACGAGTCGGGTCCCGGGATCAACTCCTCCGTTTCGGGATCGACGTACCAGAAACCCTGGGGTGGGCCGGTCAAGCCGTAGGCGTTGTTGAGTCCGGTGTTGAACCACTGCGGACTGTTGGGGGCCGCCATCTGATTGGCCAGCATGTACTTCAGTTCGTCTTCGAATGCCTGGGCGTCCTCCGATGAGGCGAAGTAGCCGTTCTGCTCGCCCCACCAACGCCACGTTTCGGTGAGCCGGTTGAAAACCTGCTGGGCCGAGCGTTCCGGTCCGAGGACGGGCTCCCCATCTTCGTCGAAGAGTTGGCGGCCGTCTTCGTCGTACTGAGGTATGCCGGCTTTCCGGAAGTACTTCGAAACCATGATGTCGGTGGCGACCTGCGACCAGGCGGCCGGTATCTGGGCGTCTTTCATCTCAAAAACCACCGATCCGTCCGGATTGGCGATCTTCGAGTCCCGCTGGGTCCATTCGATCGATGCGTAGGGGTCTTCGCCGGCTTTGGTGAAGCGTCGGTCAATCGTCAGACCCTTGGTCCCTGTCTCAAACATACGTATCCCTCCACGTTCCGGGCACATTCCACCCAGCCCGGTGCCTACCAGAAGCTTTTCGTCAATACCACTAGATGTTGTGGTCGAGGGGGAAGCCATCCACGACATCTGGTGTGTAGCTTGGTCACCATAATCACTGCGACGTAATTACGTCAATGGTATTCGGTGACCATTTTTCGCGTTTTTTGTCGCGCACCCAGGGAAGTGGGGGAAGTTGGCGTGCTCAGACTCTAGGCGCCGGAGAGCAAGCGCGAAAACCAGAAGAGCGTCCAGCTTCCAGGCCGCTTCGCTCCCTGCTGCCAGCTGAAAACGTGAGATCACCCCTAGCTGATAGCTGATAGCTGATAGCTCACCGTTGGTCGCGTAGGGTGGAACCTGCAACCAGAAACCGCACCTGGACATGAACGAACTTCCTCGGCTCTACGGAGACCTCGCCACCTGGTGGCCGCTGCTCTCATCCCCTGAGGACTACGCCGAAGAGGCCGGCATCTACCGGGAGCTCCTGGCCGGCGCCGCGCAGTTCCCCGTTGCAACGGTGCTGGAACTGGGCAGTGGCGGAGGCAACAACGCTTCCCACCTGAACCAGCATTTCGAGATGACCCTGGTTGACAAGTCGCCCGGAATGCTGAAGGTCAGCCGCGGGCTCAACCCGGACTGTGAACACCATCTCGGTGACATGCGAACGGTGCGACTGGGCCGCCAGTTCGACGCCGTGTTCGTCCACGACGCCGTTGCCTACCTGACGACCGAAGACGATCTGCGGGCGACCGTGCGAACGGCGTTCGAGCATTGCCGGCCGGGTGGTGTGGCCCTTTTCGTTCCCGATCACCTCAAAGAAACGTTCCAGCCGGGCACCGGTCACGGTGGACACGACGGCGAGGGTCGGGGCATGCGGTATCTGCAATGGACCCGCGATCCGGATCCGGACGACACGACCTACGTCACGGATTTCGCCTACCTGCTGCTGCTTGGAACCAGCACGTCGGTCCTCTACGACCGTCACCTGTGCGGTCTGTTCTCTCGAGACGAATGGTTCCGCATCCTCAACGAAGTCGGATTCGACGGCCGGTATGAGGAAGCCACCCTCGCAGACGGTGAGGTGCTCAGGATGATGGTGGGGGTCTACGCCGTCTAGAGGACAAGCCCGCCGGGGTCTGCGCTAGATCCCCAGCGTCAGGTCGGGAAGCGCCGCGTCCTCCGCGTCGTAGTCGAAACGGTTGGGCGGCAGCTCATCTGGCAGGTTGGCTACTTCCCAGGCGATGGTCCTGGCCATCGCCTCTGCAGGTTCCACAGACTCGCGGAAGCCGAGTTCGTCACGAATCCGGGTTGTGTCGGCCACGAGATCCTGTGCGAAGTTCAAGTCCTCATCTCGAAGATGCTCGGGGACCTGCTCGGTTGGGAGGGTCACGACCTCTCCCGACCATCCAAACGCAGCTCCGATCGCTTTGACCCATTCGGTCTCCGTGCGCGCCTGCGGTGCCGCAACGTTGTAGATCCGCCCGGAGGCTGCATCGTTCACGACGGCCAGCGCGATGGCTTCCGCAGCGTTCTGTACGTAGGTCCGGCTCCAACGCCACTGTGATGCCTGCTCGTCCAGCAGGATCCACCGACGGCCATCGACCATACGTTTCAGATAGGGGAACGGCCGGTGCTGGTAGTCATCCGGCCCGTATACCGCCGGGAGCCGGAGGATGGTTCCGGGCAGCCCGGCCTCGCCGAGATAGGTCTGCTCGACGGGGATCTTGTCGTAGGTGAACATCCGGCTGTCCGGTGGGAAGAGGTCCCGATAGGGGTACAACTGATCGCGGAGGGGGGCATCCTCCGTCATGGGTTGCGGGACGGGTGGTTGGTCGGCCCGATTCCGGAGGATGTCGTAGGCGAGGTAGACGTCCTGGCTGGAGATAGCTACCAATCGACCGGCGAGACCGGTGAAGGCCAACATGGTATCTACGGCGTCGCCCCGGGTGAGGGGGATCATGTCCAGGACGACGTCGGGAGCGAATCGCTCGAAGTCTTTCACGGAGGACAGCAAATCGCGGCGGTCACCGTGGAGATGTTGCACGTGGGGGAGCCCGGCCGTTTCCGTGGTCCCCCGATGGAACACCGCCACTTCGCAACCGGCGGCGACGAGCGCCCGGATCGTATGCAACCCGATGAACCTCGTCCCCCCGATCACCAGCACACGCCGCATGGGGGAAGTCTACGAGGTTCACTTCCCCCGGGTTCGTGCGCATGCCCGGCCCATCCGCCGGGAGGCCATGGGTCTGAACGCACCGCTAGCCTGAGCAACCATGCGAGCGATTCAGAAGAACAAGCCCGGCCCCGGGTTCGAAATGGTCGACCTACCGACGCCAGAAGTAGGTGACGAGGACGTCCTGATCCAGGTGAAAGCGACGTCGATCTGCGGGACCGATCTTCACATCTACGAGTGGAACCCCTGGGCCCAGGATCACGTCAAGCTTCCCCTCACCATCGGCCACGAGCTCTGCGGGGTCGTCGTCGAAAAGGGCGCCAACGCCGACGGCCCGGACGTCGGCCAGCTGGTCTCCGTCGAGTCACACGTCGTCTGCAACAAGTGCAGTTTCTGCCGGACCGGCAAGGGACACCTGTGCGAAAACACGCAGATCCTGGGTGTGCATCGCGATGGTGCGTACGCCGAATACGTAGCCGTTCCTGCGATCAATGCCTGGGCCGACCCTCCCGATATGCCGTACTCGATAGCGTCGCTGCAGGAGAACTTCGGGAATGCCGTCCATACCGCTTCCGTTCCCCTGGTGGCCGGTTGCAAGGTGCTGGTCACCGGCTGCGGGCCGGTCGGCGTCATGGCGATTGCCGCCGCCCGGGCCCTGGGAGCCAGGTCGGTCTACGCGACCGATGTCAGTGATTACCGCCTCTCGATGGCGTGGACCATGGGGGCCGATCTCACCATCAACCCGAAGAAGCAGGACGTCTTCTCGGCTGTGATGGATGCGACGGAGGGGGAGGGCGTCGACGTGCTGTTGGAGATGTCGGGAGCCCCGAGCGCGATCGACGAAGGGTTTCGTTGTCTCAAGCCGGGCGGGGAGGCAGCGCTGCTGGGTTTGACCTCGGCCGATCTCAGCTTCAATCTCGACGATCACATTATTTTCAAGGGAGCGAGTGTCTACGGGATCGTCGGACGCAAGCTCTGGGACACCTGGTACAAGATGCGCGGTTTGCTCCGCTCGGGTGCGATCGATCTCGCGCCCCTGGTCACCCACCGCTTCGCCCTGGATGACTTCGAGGAAGCGTTTGAATTGATGGCCACCGGGGACTGCGGCAAGGTCGTGATGTTCCCGGACGCGGCCGACGCCGACGGGCCGTTGAGTTGACGGGCGGGAGTTGAACATGAACAAGACCGGATTCCTCGCCGAGCAGGTGCAAGAACTGCGGGACGGTGGTCTCTACAACACCATCCGGCACATCGACGGCCCGCAGGGATCCTGGCTGCAGGTCGATGGCAAGAGAGTTCTCAACTTCTGCTCGAACAACTACCTCGGCTTGGCCAATCACCCGCGCCTCGTGGCAGCAGCCAAGTCCGCGCTCGATCGTTACGGGGTCGGTCCCGGGGCGGTGCGAACCATCGCCGGCACGATGACCCTCCATGATGAGCTCGAAGCCAAGCTGGCTGCTTTCAAAGGCGTCGAAGCAACGATCTCGCTCCAGTCCGGTTTCGTCGCCAACGTCGGCGTGATCCCGGCTCTGGTGGACAAGGAAGACGTCATCATCACCGACGCCCTCAACCATGCGTCGATCATCGACGGTGTGCGACTGGCAAAAGCAGGCCGCAAGATCTATGCCCACGCCGATGTCTTTGATCTGCGAGTCAAGCTTGGTGAGGCGCGAGCGGAAGGTGCCCGCAACATTCTCATCATCACCGACGGGGTCTTCTCGATGGACGGCGACATCGCTCCGCTGGACCGCATCGTCGATGCCGCCGATGAGTTCGAGGCGATGGTCATGGTCGACGACGCCCACGGTGAGGGGGTGCTCGGCCGCGGCGGACGGGGAATCGTCGACCACTTCGGTTTGCATGGAAGGGTCGAGGTGGAAGTCGGCACGATGTCGAAGGCTTTCGGCGTTATGGGCGGCTATGTGGCCGGGCCGCAGGCATTGATCGACTGGTTGATGCAGCGGGCTCGCCCGTTCCTGTTCTCATCGGCGGTGACCCCACCGGATGTGGCCGCCTGTATCGCCTCGATCGAGATCCTGGAGGAATCCACCGAACTTGTTGACCGTCTCTGGGCGAACGCCCGATGGTTCAAGGAGGCGATGAGCGCCGCCGGTTTCGACATCGGCCACAGCGAGACGCCGATTACCCCGGTGATGCTGGGGGATGAGAAGGTTGCTCAGGAGTTCTCGCGTCGCCTGTTCGCCGAAGAAGCGGTCTTTGCGCAGGCGATTGCTTTCCCGACCGTGCAACTGGGGACCGCCCGGATCCGGGTCATGATCTCCGCCGCGCACTCCGAAGAGGATCTCGAGTACGGCACTGCAGCCTTCACCAGAATCGGCCAAGCCATGGGAATGATCTAAGGAAGTTCCCAGTTTCCAGTTTCCAGTTTCCAGTTCCCCGTCAACTGACAACTGATATCGTCCCTGCCATGAATCTCCCCCCGCCACCCCTGCCTGCCTGGCTCGAGAAGATGGTGCCCTTCCGCCGCTACCTGATCGAGGTGGGCGGTCATCGCAACCATGTGATGGAAATCGGCGAGGGGAGGCCGGTGTTGTGCGTGCACGGCAACCCGAGTTGGGGGTTCCTGTATCGCAAGGTAGCCATGGCGCTGCTCGGTCAACCGGTGCGGGTGATCATGCCCGATCTGGTCGGCCTGGGGTTCTCCGACAAGCCCGCGGCGGCCGCTCATACCCTCGAGCACCATATCGAATGGTTCGGAGGTCTGGTCGACGAGCTGGCCCTCGACGACCTGGTCCTGGTGGTGCAGGACTGGGGAGGCGCCATCGGGGTCGGGGCCATGGCAACCCGTCCAGATCGTCTGGGCGGCCTCGTTGTGCTCAACACTGCCCTGAGTGAACCGAAACCGGACTTCAAGGCGACCGCCTTCCACCGCTTCGGGCGGTTACCGGTCGTCAGTGACCTGGCCTACCGCCTGGTCGGTTTCCCCCAGATTGCTTTGGCGGCCGCGCAAGGTGACCGATCCAGCATCCGGGGAGCGGTCGCCCGGGCGTACCGGTATCCGCTGCGAGACCGGCGCCACAACCAGGCGCCGCTGGCGCTGACCCGCATGGTCCCCGATTCCATGGACCACCCTTCCATCCCTGCTCTGCGGCGAGTCGGCGAATTCGTTCGCACCTATCCCGGCCCGGCGGAAATCGTCTGGGGGGACCGCGACCCGGTTCTGGGCGGGGCTCGCAATCACATCGCACGCATGCTGCCCGACGCCCGGGTCACCCGGACCGAGGCCGGGCACTTCCTCCAGGAAGAAGTCCCCAAGGAGATCGCCCTGGCGATCCTCAGGGTCGCCGGAGCGTCCTGAAGCGAGGCTGCCCCTGATGTTTTGGTTCGGCCATGAGAAGGGCCCCCGAATCTGATCGGGGGCCCTTCTCAGCGGGTCTCGCCCGCTTGTGGTGGTTGCTGGTGACTACGACGACGGCGGGAGGATGACAGCGTCGATCACGTGGATGACGCCGTTCGAAGCCATCACGTCGGTCGTGACGACATTGGCCGTGCCGTTGAGCACGACGGTTCCGTCGACTACAGCAATGGCGATGTCCTCACCCTGAACCGTGGTGGCCGAGTCGAGCCCGACAACATCGGCTGCCAGCACTTCGCCGGACACAACGTGGTACTTCAGCACTTCGGCCAGGGCTGCCGGGTCGGCCAGCAGACCGTCGAGCACGCCTTCAGGGAGGGCGGCGAAGGCCTCGTCGGTGGGAGCAAAGACCGTGAACGGTCCTTCGCCGTTGAGGGTGTCCACCAGGCCGGCGGCCTGGACGGCGGTGACGAGGGTGTTGAATCCTGCACCGACGGCCACGTCGACGATGGTCTCTTCCATCATCTCTTCGGCAACGGTCGTGGTGGTAGTGGTTTCTTCGGTGGTATCAGCGGTTGAGCATGCTGCTCCCACGATGGCCAGCACAGATGCCAGCGCGATCACTCGTATCTTCATGTCAAATCTCCTGTTGAGCTTCTTTTCCTGCGGTGCAGGGTTACCGCTGTATTACGAAGCCGACAGAAGATTGGATGACCCGCGAACCTCAGGGCCCCCGGTTCTCAACGTTGTTCGGAAAACTCGAGCAGAGTGGCCAGCCGGTTGCTTCCCCCGTACGGAGTGCTGTCGGTCAGCTCGATGGTCATCTCATATCGCACGGCCGGTTCGAGCCGGTCTTCGTTGTCGAGGTTGATGCTCAAGAGGAGATGATCGATCTCCAACTGCTCGACGATCTCCACTGTTGAGCCGGACCATTCGATGCCTCGCTCCCGGTCATCTGCCAGAACCGAGAAGGCAGGGCCGGCGCACGGCTCACAGGCCGCACCGGGAGGGCAGAAACCGCAGTCGTCGAGGAATACCAGGAACCCGACCACCCGGTAGGTGCCGGCCGGTAGGGCGGCATCGTTGAGGCCGGCGATCGCCGTGATGGGATCAGCGGACGGCGAACAACCAACGAGGAGCGCAGCAATCAACGTTGCGAGAACAGCTCTGTTCATGGAGTTGCGACGTTGGCGAGTCCGTCGAGGTTCCTCTCGCCTCGCTCCACCCTCTCTGCCCGCTACTCCAGGACGAAGATGTTTCGTTCTGCGCACAGGTCCTTGAGGATCTGCGGCCAGACGGTGACGCTCACCTCACCGAGGTGAGCCTTCTTCAGCAACGCCATGTAGGTCCGGGATTGGCCGATGCCACCGCCGATCGACAGCGGGATCTCGTCGTTCATGATCGCCTGGTGATACGGCAGCTTCAGGAAGTCCATCTGGCCGGTGAGCTCGAGCTGTTTCACGAGGGTCTCCTTGGTGACCCGCACGCCCATCGAGGTCAGCTCATGGCGCCGTTTGGTGACCGGATTCCACACCAGGATGTCACCGTTGAGACCGTGCATCGGCTCGCCCGTCGTCCGAGACGGTCGGCGTGATCCAGTCGTCGTAGTCGGCGGCGCGCATCTCGTGGGGGTAGCCGTCTTCGAGGGTCCAGCCGATGCCGTAGATGAACACGCCGGGGAACTTCTGCAACACCTCGGTTTCGCGTTGCTTGCGGGGCAGGTCCGGGTACATCCCCAGGATGTCCTCGGCGTGGAGGAACGTGAGTTCGTCGGGGAGATCCGGGTACTTCGGTCCGTGCGCAGCGCCGGGAACATCTCCATGACGTGCTGCTCGGCGCCTTTGATGACTCTCCAGATCTTGCGCACCGTTTCGGTCAGGAAGTCGAGGTTGCGCTGATCCGGCCGTGATCGCCTTCTCCCAATCCCACTGATCCACGTAGGCACTGTGATCGTGGTCGAGGAAGTAGTCCTTGCGGACCGCCTTCATGTCGGTCAGCAGGCCCTCGCCCGGTTGCATCCCGAACTGCTCGAGGGCGACGCGCTTCCACTTGGTGGCGGCCTGGACGATCTGCGCATCGATCGGGTGTTGGTCGTGATCGTTGGAGATGTGGAATCCGATCGGGGTCCGCGAACCGTCCCGATCGAGGTCGTCGTTGACGCCGCTGTCCACGTCCACGATGAGCGGCACCTGCACCATCATCAGGTTGAGCTCTTCGGCCAGGTGCTCTTCGATGTACTGCTTGGCGGCGAACAGCGCCTGCATGGTTTCGCGCGGGGTGAGGAACGATAGGTAGTCGTCGGGCAGGACTTTGGCGAGGTCGTCGTAGTTGCCGATTCCAGGTCCGGCCAGATCGGCCTGCTTGTCCGACATACTGCCTCCGATCGTCGATGGTGCCCGTGCAGCCAGTCCGGGGGGTTCTCTGTCGAAGATACCGCCCGGGACGGCTCCACCTGGAGGGCCGGATGGCCTATTGATGGTGGCGGACTGCCCTGTCAGGGGACTTATTCGGCCGGGTTGGTGGCGACTACCGAGTAGCGTTGACGGTATGACCGCTGTATTTGCCTTCGCTGCGACCGTCGGGTGGCCTTTCCTGCTCTTCTTCGTCTTCTTCGGGGGAGAGGGCGGCGAGGTCGATGCCGACTTCGACCTGGACGTCGATGTCGACGTCGGCGCCGACTTCGATTCGGCCGGTGGGGTCGGTGGTGCCGGAGAGGGGATCGCGGCTGCGGCCCTTTCGCTGTTGTCCTTTCGTTCGATCGTGTTCTTCCTGGCGTTCTTCGGCGCAACGGGTTTGATCCTCACCGCGCTATCGACGAACTCGGCGATCGCTCTGATCGTGGCGATCGCCCTGGGGCTTTTTGCCGCCAGTCTGAATAACCGGGTGTTCCGCTACCTCAAGACCTCGTCGGTCGGCACCGACGTGAGTGACAGCAAGCTGAGTGGCGCCGTCGGCCGGGTAACCGTGCCCATCTCGGTCCCTTCGAAAGGTCGGATCACCTGCGAGGTCGAAGGTCAAACCATCAACTTGACCGCCGTTCCCTTCGACCCCTCCGAAGAGAGCGAGTTCGGGGTAGGGGAATCGGTCGTTGTGATAGAAGTTGCCGAGGGCACCGCCCGGGTGTCCTCGTTTCGAGAGCTTTGAGAGAGGTTGAAACATGGACGTAGTTATCACCGTTGCGGTGATTGTTGTTCTGGCCATTGCGCTGGTGCTCATCAGTGTTCGGTCCTTCATCGTGATTTGTCCGCCCAACCTGGTGGCGGTTATCTCCGGACGTGGCAAGGAAGGACAACCCGGATATCGCGTCTTGCGCGGTGGCCGGACGCTTCGCATTCCCTTGCTGGAGAAGGTCGGTTGGATGGAGCTCAACACCATCGCCATCGACGTCAACGTGCAAAACGCGTACTCCAAGGGCGCCATCCCTCTGTCGGTCCAGGCAGTCGGCAACATCAAGATCTCCAGTCGTGAAGGCGTGCTCGACAACGCCATCGAGCGGTTCCTGGACCGTCCAACCGAGTATGTCGCAGAAGATCGCCAAAGAGACCCTCGAAGCCAACTTGCGCGGCGTGCTGGCCACCCTCACCCCGGAGGAAGTCAACGAGGACCGGCTCAAGTTCGCTCAGACGCTGATCGACGAAGCCGACGACGACATGCGCACCCTGGGGCTCGACCTGGACGTGCTCAAGATCCAGAACGTGACCGACGAGGTCGATTACCTCGACTCGGTGGGTCGCAGGCGGACGGCGCAAGTCATCATGGAGGCGCGGGTCGCCGAGGCGGAACGCCAGACCGAGGCACAGGAAGCCGAGGCGGGGGCCCGCCGCCGGGCGGAGATCGCCCAGGTCAACGCCAACCTCGACATTGTTGAGAAGACCAACGACCTGCGGGTGCGACAAGCCGAACTCGACGCGTGGGCGATCGCCAAGGAACGGGAGGCCAGAGGTGGCCGGCGAGAAGGCGAAGGCCGTCGCCGAGCAGTCCCTCGAAACCGAGCGGATCGAGCTGCAGAAGCGCCGTCTCGAAGCCGACGTGATCACCCCGGCCCGGGCAGAGAAGGAAGCCACGGAACTGCGGGCCAAGGGTGAAGCCGCCAAGATCATCGAGGACGGGGCCGCCCAGATCGAGGTGTTCAAGCGGCTCATCGAGCAGTACCAGGCCGCCGGCGACGGATGCCGAGCAGATCTTCGTGCTCAATATGCTGCCCGACCTGCTCGGTCAGATCGTCGACACGGTCAAGGGTGTCGCCATCGACAAGGTCACCGTGATCGACTCCGGCAACGGATCGCAGGGGATTCCCGAGGTCATGAGCCAGCTGCCGGCCGCGGTGATCAAGCTCACCGAACAGATCGAGACGGCCACCGGGATCAACATCCTGAGCGGTCTGGGAGCCAGGCAAAAGGCGGAGACGGCGGTCGTTGTTGAAGCCGTTGAGGAAACTTCAGCCTGAGGTCATTCCTGGTTGCGCAACGCCTGGTCGATGAGATCGAGCGCAACGGCCGGTTGAACGCCGTGCCGGGCGGCGATCCTCGCGTACGACTCGGCGAGATCTGACAGTTCCCGTCGGTGGAGATTACGGGCTTCGGCCGGGTCGGACACGAAGGTCCCATGGCGCCCGCGGGTATCGAGCAGGCCATGCGTTTCGAGCTCCCGATAGGCGCGGGCGACGGTGCCGGGAGCGACACCCGCCGTTTCTGCCAGGCTGCGGATAGCCGGAAGTCGGGCTCCCACCGGCAGTTCGCCGGACCGGATCGCCTCCTGGATCTGGTCCCGCACCTGGACGTACGGGGCGGCGGCGGCCGTGTGGTCTATGAGGAATCTCACCAGCACAATGTACCTTCGCAAACTTGGCGTTAACCTCTCTGGTCATGGCACACCTTCGCCTCTTTGCCAATCTCAGAGAACTGGCCGGTTCGTCCTCAGTTGAAATCTCAGGCGAGACCGTCGGTGCGGTGCTCGACCAGGCCGCCGATCGTTATGGCCGCCAGTTCCAGCAAAGTCTCGACCACGCCCGCGTCTGGCTCAATGGGGAACCAGCCGATCCCCAAGACCCGGTCGGTCCGCTCGACGAGGTGGCGCTGATCCCTCCTGTGTCCGGTGGGGCGGCTGCCACCTTGACGGTCGCCGGTATCCAGGTGACCGTGGCCACCCTGGCCCTTTTGATCGCCAACGCCTTCGCCGAGCCGGCCTGGTTCGTTGCTGTTCTGGTCGGGGTCGCAACCCTCTGGGTATGGGACATCAGCGGCGAGGATGACCCGTGGCGTCCCTACCGGGTCCCCGTGTTACTGGCCGTGCTGGCCGGTGGTTTGGCGACGTACGGATTCGAGGTAGCGGAACTCTCCCCTGCGGGTTCCGGGATCGGCCTGGGAGTGGCGGCCGGCCTGGCCGTGATGATCACCCTCATCTCCGGAGTCTTCTCCCCACGGCACCGCAGCCTGGTCTCGCTGGTTTCGACCGCGACGGTGGCGCTGGCCGCGGCCCTGTCGATTGGATCGCTGGTGTTGGTCCGCATCCAGACGGTGATCGGGCAGGACCTCATCTGGGTATTCCTGGTCATGGTCATCGTTGGCAAGGCCACCGCCGGCCTGTTGGCTCGCGCGAATAGACCGTCGCTTGATCCGCTCACGGGAGCCGTTCTGGCCACCGTCCTGGCCGCCGTCGCAGCTTCGTTCGTTTGGGATCTCAACTTCGTCGGTATGTTCCTGGTCGGGGTGTTCGTCGCCGTCGGGTTGGTGGCCGGGATATCGATGGGCAGCCTCATCAGAGTCGGCGAGGTGTACCTGACCGACGCCGTAGAGGGTTCCTTCGTCGCCCTCGACGGGCCGGTGCTGGCCGCCCTGATGTACGCGCCTTTCGTCACGTTGTTGCTGTAGCCCGGCGGCTTGTGACTTCTCAAGAGTTCGATATCTCACTACGCTGATGGGCGTTATGCATTGGCTTTCTTCGCGTCGCGTCCTTTTTATTTTCCCCCTCGTCCTGCTGTGGGTGTTCGGTTCCGCGCTGCCTGCGTCATCCGTCACTAAGGCACAGGTGGATGCCGCCTGCGTGAACTCGAAAGCGGCGCTGGACGAATGGGATGCCGCGGCAGCCCGCGCCGCCGATGCGCTCGCCCGGTACAACGAAGTCAACGAGGAACTCGAGAGTGTGAGCCTGCGGGTCCTGCAACTGCGCGACCGCATCGAAGAGAAGCAAACGGACGTTGCCGATATTCGCGAGCGGGTGGTCGGCCGGGCGGTCGAGATGTACATGGACGGCGGAAGCCAGGTCGCCGAATTCGTCTTGTCGTCCTCATCGGTGGATGAAGTACTGACCGGTCAGGAGTTCCTCCAGGTTGTGACCGAAGAAGACATTTCTTCCCTCGACCACCTGGCCGCCCTCAAGAACGATATGGAGCGGTGGCAAGAAGAGCTGAAGGTCGATCAGGAGCGCCTGGTGGTTCTCAACCAGGAAGCTCTCGACGTCGCCGAACTCATGGAAGATTCGATGAACAAGAAAGAGGCGGCCTACCGAACGCTGAGCGATGACTGTAGGAAGCTCAGGTCCGAATACGACGCCCAGCTGGCCGCCGCAGCTGCAGCCGCGGCGGCCCGGGCCAAGGGAGCGTCCGGTGGGGTACCTTCGTCCGTGACCTCAGGGTTCATCTGTCCCATGAGCCCGGGTGCTACCCAATTCATCAACGATTGGGGTTTCCCCCGCTCCGGCGGTCGGAGCCATAAGGGCACCGACGTGTTCGCACCCATGGGCCAGCCGGTGTATGCGGTGGTGAGTGGCACGGTGCGAGCGTATACGAACTCGCTGGGCGGCAACTCCGTGTGGCTCACCTCCGAAAACCGCACGGGCTACTACTACGCTCACTTGAGTGGCTGGGCTCCGGGCATCTCAACGGGTGCGTATGTATCGAAAGGCGACGTGATCGGCTATAACGGGAACTCCGGCAACGCCTACGGAGGGGCGCCGCATGTTCATTTCCAGATACATCCGGGAGGCGGATCACCCATGAACCCGTATTTCACCCTCAAAGCTGCGTGCGGGTAACACCATGACTATGGAACAACGCCGCCGCATTGACATTCTGCTCGATCCAGAGTTCCTCGTGGATCTCGCGACGGCCCCGGTTGCCGAACTCCGCGATCGCCGCCGGATGGCCGACGAAGTCGAGACCGAGTTTTCCTTCTATCGCCGGCTGCTGCACGGTCGCATGGATTTACTGGCATTCGAGTTGAATCGCCGGAGCGGCAAGGAGACCCGGTCCTTGATCGAAGCCCTTCCGGAGATCCTCGGTGCCGGTGAACGCGCCGGCGGTCAGCAGCAACGCGTGCCACAGATGCTGGCTCCCGACCTCCCGGAGTCGCGGCGCAGACACATCGATCGGGTCTTGGAGGACGACTTCCTGTCGCGCCTGCCCGAATGCGAAACTCAGGAACTCTCCGACATCCAGGTGGTCCTGGCTGAAACCGAGCAAGAGATCTCGACGGGCCGCAAGGCCGTGCAGCACGTGTTCGATTCCATCCAGGTTGAGATCATGCGCCGGTACAAGGAGGGGCAGGTCGACCCCGACGAGCTCCCGGTCGGCTGAGTCGGCCCGGTGCTGGCTCGGGTCGTTCGCAGCGGACTCGTCGAGGCGGTCCACGACGGCGCCGTGGCGGCCGTCGATCTCGATGGCCGTTTGCTGGCCGCAACCGGTGACCTGGATCGGGTCTTCTTCCTGCGGTCTGCTGCCAAACCCTTTCAGGCGATCGTCTCCCAGGAGTCGGGCGCCGACTTGTCCCCACAGCACATGGCCCTGGCCTGTGCCAGCCACGGCGGCCAACCGGTGCACGTGGCCATCGTGCGGGTCATGCTCGAGGAAGTCGGGCTCGATGAGTCGGCCCTCAAGTGCCCGGCGGCCTGGCCGTTCGGTGAGGGCGCTCAGGACCGACTGGTTGCCGCCGGGCACCACGCCCCGCGAGCGATCTGGCACAACTGTTCGGGGAAACACGCGGCCATGCTGCGGGCCTGCGTAGCGGCCGGATGGCCGATCGATACCTACCTCGACCCCGATCACCCACTGCAAGAACAGATCGCCCGGACGATGCGTGATGTGCTTGGAGCGGACTTCGGTCCCGTTGGAGTCGACGGTTGCGGGGTGCCGGCTTTTCGGGCCAACGTTCGCGCGATGGCGAGGTCCTTTGCCCGGCTGGCCGGTCACGCCCGGTTCGCGCCGGCCTGGCAGGCCATGCATCAGATGCCGGCCCTGACCAGCGACCAGAGTCAGCCGGCTGCTCACATCGCCACCTGGGTTGAGGCTGCTGCCAAGCATGGGGCGGAAGCATGCCTCGGGGTGGCGGTCCGCGATCAGCTGGGCGTGGCCGTCAAGGTGTGGGACGGATCGCCGAGAGCCGTCGGAGTCGGCATGGTTGCGGCTCTCGATCAGTTGGGCCTGATCTCCCCGAAGGCCCGGGAGGCTTTGCAGGGGATCTCGCATCCACCTGTCTTGGGTGGCGGGAAGCCACAAGGCGTCATCGAGCCGATCGTGCAGCTGCAATGGTGACCCCGCACACCGATTGGTCCACCCCGGCATTCGATCTCGCCCCGGTTGCTCCGAACACCGGCCCCTTCGCCCGGCGCGGGTTCCTGGAGGCAATCTGGGGAAGTGCACCGAACGGTGAGCTGCGCCTGGCTGAATCCCGCTCGGCGCTGGTGCCGCTGGTGCTGGATGAGACCGGTCTGGGTTGGGTCGGACATCGTGATCTGGTGGACTACCGCAGTCCGCTCGGCGATGGTGGTGCCGACCTGATCGCGGACGTGATGGCGACCAGTCCCGGCCTCCGCTACCGGTTCGATTCACTTCCCGCCGAAGCCGCCGACGTGGTGGGCCGTGGGCTGCAGAGAGCCGGATGTGACGTTCCCCGGAAGCAGCACGCGGTGACGGCGCGGCTGCGGCTCCCCGGGGACTATGAGGAGTATCTGCAGCAGATCGGTAAGAAGCAGCGTCACGAGATCAGGCGGAAACGGCGCCGATTCCAAGATGTGCATGGCTCGCCCGCTCTCATCACGGCCCGGGGATCCGGTGGCGGCTTCCGCCAGTTCGTCGAACTGCATCGCAGCTCGGCAGGAGCCAAGGGCGGGTTCATGACGTCCGCGATGGAGGTTTTGTTCGCCTCGCTGGCCGACCAGCCCGGCTGGCAGGTCGATCTCCTGTGTGGCGAAGACGGTCGGCCCGTGGCCGCGACCTTTTCCTATGCAGATGCCGACGGGTTCTACCTGTACAACTCCGGCTACGACCGCTCCTCGGCGGCTTCCCCCGGCATCGTCCTGTTGAGCATGCTGATCGAGCGAGAGATCGGAGCGAGCCGGACCACGTTTGACTTTCTCAAGGGTGATGAGCCGTACAAGTTCCGGTTGGGAGCTGCGCCGCGGCCTCTCTTCGCTTTCGAGGGCACGACATGATCCGGCGAGTCGCCTTCCTGTCTCTGCATACGTCCCCGCTCATCCAGCCGGGATCCGGGGACGCCGGGGGCATGAACGTCTACATCGACGAGCTGGCCAGGACGATGGTGGAACGCGGTGTGCAGGTCGATGTCTTCACGCGAGCTACCGAGCACCCGCAATCTCCCGACGTGGAAGTGACGCCCGGCTACCGGGTTGTCCAGGTGCCGGCCGGCGCCCCGTCCGCTCTTCCGATGCAGGACTTGCCGGCCACCGTCCAGCCTTTTGCAGATGGGGTGATCGAGCGCATCCAGGATGAGCATTTCGACGTTGTGCACAGCCACTACTGGTTGTCCGGTTGGGCAGGTCTTGTCGTCAAGCGGGCGACCGGGATTCCGCTCGCCAATTCGTTTCACACCCTGGGGCGAGTCAAAGATGCCACGCGGCAGGGTTGGAGAGCCCGCCGAGAGCCTGGTTCGGATCGCCGCGGAACACGAGGTGATTGCGGGTTCGGATTGTGTCATCGCCTCGACCTCGTTCGAAGCCGATGATCTGGCCGGCCGCTATCAAGCCGACCCGGCCCGATTGTGCGTGAACCATCCCGGGGTGAATCACGATCTGTTCGCTCCGGGTCCACAACCGGCCGCCCGCCGGGAGCTTGGATGGGATGACGGCCCGGTGGTGCTCTTCGTAGGGAGAATCCAGCCGCTCAAAGGTCTCGACATTGCGGTGGAGGCGTTCGCCCGGATTCAGAAGGAGATCCCGGAGGCCCGGTTCGTCATCGTTGGTGGCCCCAGCGGTGCGCAAGGCTCCGCCGAGCTGGAGCGGGTCCGAGCCCGGGTCGATGTCCTGGGTCTCGGAGGATCCGTCGCGTTCGTTCCATCTCGACCGCACCAGGAGGTCGCCACGTACTACCGGGCGGCCGATGTGCTGTTCGTGCCGTCACGCAGCGAGTCGTTCGGGCTGGTAGCCGCCGAGGCGCAGGCATGCGGTTTGCCGGTGGTGGCCGCCCGCGTCGGTGGGTTGGCCTACACGATCGAGGACGGCATCTCGGGGTTTCTCGTTGACGGGTGGGAACCCGACGCGTTCGCAGCCGCCGCCTCCAGGATCCTGCTCGATGAGGACCTGGCCGCCCGCCTGTCGAGAGGAGCGGTCGAATTCGCTACGAGGTTCTCCTGGAAGGTGGCGGCCGATCGGCTGCTCGAGTTGTACGGCGGAATATCCCGGGCCGCCCCCTGAGCAGTTCGATCCTGCGCAGCTTCCCGGGCGACCGCGAAAATATCCCCTGAAATACTTGTCTACAGCGGTTGTGCACAACTTCCTGTGGATTCCTGTGGAAAAGTGGACAACCGCTGGTATAACCCCCCAGACGGCCCTCGTGTAACCATAGGTAGCATCGATTGACATGAATAAGCGTGCCGACATTTCGCCCGAACAGGGTCCTTGACTCGCTCTTGACCCACTCGTAGTGTCCGCTATAGCAAGGCCCAAGGTGCTGAAGCGAAACCGCCCCCTGTTCGGGGAAGTGCGGGAGGCAGTTCGCAGAGGTTCCTTGGGCCTTTGCGCGCCCGTTGGGCGAGGGCGCCGATCAGCAGATGCAGAAGGCGAAGTCGCCGCCGGACAGCAGCTCGTCGATCATGCGAACGATCGGCTCAGGGGCGGGTGCCGGGGCCGGTGCTCGCGGAGTTGGTGTGGAAGCAACTGCCGGGGTGGCTGCAGGCGCCGGGGCGACGGCGGCCGTGGCCTGGGCTGGTTCCGGAGCCGGAGCTGGTTCCGGAGTCGGAGTCGGCGCCGGAGCGGGTTGCGATACCGCCGCCTTCATGAAGACAACGGTGACGAACATGTAGCCCTTGTCGGTCTCTGCAACACCTACCCCGACAGAATCCCAGTCGCCCAGGATGTTGTCACGGTGGCCTGCCGAATTCATGAATGCAGTGTGGAGCTCGCCGACCGTCGGGCCAACCCCCACGTTCTCACCAAGCGCAGCCCAGCCGGTCGTGGCATTGGCCAGATTCGAAGAGTGAAAGATGTTGTCGGCCTCCGCCATAACGCCCGCATGGGCGCGAGCGTCGTCGACGAGGTCCCAGTAGACATCGAGAGCGTTGAGGCCGCGGTTGGCGCGTTCGGAGTTGATGAGGCTGACAAAGCCGGCTTCGTCTCCAGACGAAGCCAGGACTGGTGAGGCGAGGGTGGCGATCGCCAGCACGATCGCGGTGATGACTGTGGCGGTCCGACGAATCATGGTCCCTTCCTTGCCTCACTAGCAGTGGTATTTATCCCACTGTGAGTATCGGCAGGAAGGCGGCCGGATCTTGAGGGAGAGTTCTACAAATCGAGCCCGAACATGATTTCGCGCAGGTTGGCGCCCGTTGTGTCGAAGGTTTCGAGGTCGATCTTGAGTGATCCCAGCCGCAACCCCTTCATACCTTCGCCGACGTTGGTGAGAACTCGCAGCGTTTCGTCCTCATACTCGAGCACGCCGAGGCCCAGACAGCGGCCCGTCCCGTCGTGGACTCCAACCAGCATGCCGTCGAGCCGGGACAGGTCGAGGCCGGTAGGTAGCGCGGGAGCAAATACGGTCGGCCGTACCCGCCACCGGTTGAGGGGTGGCGCCAGCGTATCGGCGAACCATTTGGTCCGGTGCGCTCGGCGTTGTTCCGGTGACACAGGGTTGACATCGGGGTGGACGCTCGTGAGTTCGACCGTGGCCGAGAAGAAACGCCTGAGGAGACCGACCATCGGCTCCATTTCGCTGCCACGCTGGAGGGCGACCACGACGTCCGGCCGGCACATCTCCATCTTGTGATACTTGAGGGTCTGTCCGGTCACCCCCGACACGGATCCGGTGGTATCGATGATGATCAGTTCTGCCTGTTCGCGGGCCACGGCAACGAGCGTCGCCGTTGCCAGGACCTCTTGGAGCACCAACCGTTCCGGCGAGATCGACCCGACGAAGCGCAAATCGTCGGCTTCGCTGAAGTCATCCATATCTTGCTGAGATCTCACCCATTTGAGACCAACACAGGCGGGTGGTCCGACCATCGTCTGACCCACGTCGGCATCGATATACGCCGCGGTCAACCCGGCTTCGATGCCGGCTTTCAGCAGCTGACGGGCCAGGGTGGTCTTTCCGGTGTCGGGAGCTCCGATGAGCATGATGACACCGGCTTGTTTGCCGAGGCGTTCTACGAGTACGTCGTGCGGGTTATCGTTCACGAGCGCGATGGTACCGAGTCGCGGGACATTGTCGGCGCGGAGCAACGGTGCGCCAATCGACCTGAACATGAGGGAGTAGCGATGAATATCACGTTGGGGATTGCCGCCGGTCGGTTTTCGATCGAGCCTTGCTAGGTATGGCTACACCGATTCAGATCGTTATCGATTGTGCCGATCCGGCCCGCCTGGCCGGGTTCTGGTCGACCGCGCTCGGGTACGTCGTCCAACCACCTCCCGATGGCTTTGTCTCCTGGGATACATTCCTCGCAGAGATGGGGGTTCCGGAAAGCGAGTGGAACAGCGCGGCAGCGGTGGTTGACCCGGAGGGAGGAGGTCCCCGGGTCTTCTTCCAACGGGTTCCGGAGCCGAAGTCGGTCAAGAACCGGGTTCATCTCGATCTCAACGTTGGGGGCGGGCACGGCACGCCCCTCGACGAGCAGCGAGCGCGGGTCGAGGCTGAGGTGGCGAGGTTGGTAGGGGTTGGGGCGACCGTGGTCGGTCCCATGGAACAGCGCGGGGAATACTGGGTAGTCCTCCGCGACCCGGAGGGCAACGAGTTCTGCGTGCAGTGAGATCGACCCGATTCCGATAACCTCTTCTGTCATGAGCCTTCCCATCTCTTTTCTTTCCGATTTCGGGTATCAGGATGAGTTCGTCGGTGTCGTCCACGGGGTCCTGGCCCGGGTTGCCCCCGAGAGCCGGGTGATCGATGTCTCGCACGGAGTGACCCCGGGCGATGTCCGGGCCGGAGCCCTCACCTTGATGCGGGCGATTCAGTATCTGCCGCAGGGGGTTGCCCTGGCGGTCGTCGATCCCGGGGTTGGCACGGCCCGGACTCCCATTGCCGCCGAGACTCCGTGGGGTTTCTTTGTAGGACCCGACAACGGGTTGCTCTCTCCCGCCGTTGCCATGGTTGGCGGCGCCACGCGGATCGTCGCCATCGAGAACCCCGAACTGCTGATTCCCAGTGAAGGCGCCACCTTCGACGGCCGGGATCGGTTTGGTCCGGCGGCCGGCGTTCTTGCCACCGGCGAGGCGCAGCTTTCCGATCTCGGGAGTGAAATTGACCCGGCCGGCGTGATGCCACTCATTCTTCCGCTATCGCAAACCGAAGCAGGCGTCATCACCGGCCAGGCCTGGTGGATTGACCGGTTCGGCAACGCCCAAACCAATATCAGCCCGGAGGAGCTGCAGATGCTTGGTCTCCGGCCCGGCTCGGAGGTCTCTCTCAAGATCGAGAACCGGGATCACACGCTGCCCTGGGTGGTTGCCTACGGAGAGGTCGAGCCGGGCAAGCCGCTCCTCCATGTCGATTCATACGGGCTTCTGGCGCTGGCCGTTCGGGAAGGCAGAGCGGATCAGTGGTTCGGCCTATCCGAAGGGACGGCAGTTTCGTTCACATCTCCGGCCTAGATCGCGATCAGTTGCACGACGAAGATGATTCCGGCCACGGCGATCAGCAGCAACAACACGATGATGACGATGGTGGTGGCAGGGCGCAACGAGGCTTCCGATCGGTGGGCACCGAGCTTACCCGGGTACCTGCGAACACAATAGAGAGAGGCCCCCTGGGCGGGGGCCTCTCTCGAAGAGGTGGGGGACCGTCGGTCCTCGTCGTTGGGGCGGGCTGGGAGGCTTACCTTTAAAACCTTAGGTCGTTGAACGTGCCTAAGGCCAAATACGACGAATGACCAACCGCGCCCCCCGCGTTGCGGAAGGATTGGAAGCCCTTCGGCTGGATGCTTTCACATCCTTCTTTGGTATCGGAGACCCCGCAGAGACCTTGAGGGTTTTTCTCAGGTTTTCGGTTTACGAGCCGCCGGTCGATCGGCGGCATGTATGGGCGTTGAACGGGCCCTGCTAGCCGGTGGCTTCGGTCGTGGTGGTTGTTGCGTCCCCGCCTTCGCCGGCCGGAGCCTCCGTCACGTCGACCGGTAGTTCCGGGATCACCAGGCCGCAGTCGACCAGGGTTTCGTCGAGGTTGGCCCCACCAAACCTCACCCGTTCGAAGGCGACGACCGCCCGAAGCTCCTCGTCGTTGAGCGAGTCGACGAACCCGGGCATGCCTCCTTTGGAGAGGGTCCCCTGCGCTCCGTACTCGGTGCCCACCTGGGCTTGCCAACCGCTCGACCCCAGTTGAACCCATTGCACATGATCGGCGCACGTCGGGAACGTGACGAGCACCGCTCCTCCGGCAAAGGCCGGGCCGACGCCACCTTCGCCGCCGGCGCCGTGGCAGCCGATGCAGGCCACCTGGGCGTCTGCATAGAGCGTCTGGCCGAGGGCCAGGAAGTTCGTGGTTCCGCCGCCTGGTGCGCCCCGACCCTCGAACGGCGATCCGTCACAGTTCACGACCTCTCCGGAGACACGGTCGACGGCCAGCAGACCGCTGTTCCCGCAGTCGGGCCCTCCCGAGAACTGCACGAGGTAGAGCAGTCCGACCAGGGGAAGGATCACGAAGGCGGCCGCCAACCAGGACGGCACCCGGGTCATGGTTCGCTCCCGGAGCCCGGCGGTTCGGGACGGTGGTGACCGACTCCCATTCGCTCGCCCCGTCCATGCCGACGGATTCGGGCACCGGTCGGGCCGGGATAACGCGGGGTTCTCCGGGTGGGGCGGATACCGGTGCCGCGCTCGGGGTGGAGGGCGGCGGCGGGGCGGCGGGTTCCGGTTCCGGTGTTGCCGGCTCTTCGGAGGTTTCGGCGGCGGGCGGTTCGGGAACCGGAGCGGCCGGAGTTACAGGAGCCGCTGCTCCACCGGCCCAGGCGGCGAGAACATCCTCAGCGGAGGTGGCACCTTCCGCAGCGCGCGCCTCGGCGGAGCGTTGCACGAGCGATTCGGGGACTCCCATGGATTCGGCGGCTGCGGACAGGTGCTCACTCATCGGGACTCCACAAGGTACTGGACCAGCGCCGCTAGGTCGGCGTCCGATAGATGGCCGTACCCGGGTTGGAGGCTGTCCTGGTTCACCGAGCGCGGGTTGGTGAGGAATTTGGTCAGCCACGCCGGATCGTTGGTCGGCTCGCGACTCCCGGCATGGGCCAGATCCGGTCCGATCCGCTGGATGCCCAATGTGTCGGGAGCGATGGACGCCAGCAGGTCCGCCCGGGTTACCGGTCCTAGCCTGGCATCGGTCACGATCGGCCGCACCTGTTGGGTGTGGCAGTACCAGCAACCCTCGGCCACGTAGACATTCCTCCCCTGCAACCCGAGCTCACTCAAACCGCTCGGCGGAGGCGTTTCCGGTACTCCATCGAAAGCCGGCAGGACCAGCGCAAAGAGCACGGCGACCAGGAACAGGCCGACCACTCCAGCCAGGAGGGCACCGGGGCTTTCCCGGCGTCCGGTCAACACCGGTGAGCCTTCCTGGATCGGTGCTTCCAGGACGGCTACCGCCGTTGCCACGTCGGCCGGTGGGGTGGGGGCGGGCACGGGTTCGACAGCTTGGGCGGCCGGGGCCACTTCCGGAACTGGCTCCGGCTCGGGAGGTGGGCCAGCAATGGGCTGGGGCAGACGAAGGAGCGACGGCGGCACCACCGCTCCACGCCCCCAGGATTTCGTCGACACCGATTCCACCGACCTGGGCGCGCGCCTGGGCGGATCGTTCCACCAGCGGTTCGGGCACACCCATGATCTCTGCAGCTGCAGCCAATGTTTCGTTACTCATCGGCCACCTCGACAGGCTTGCCGGGCACCAGCGCTTCATGAACTGTCGGTGTGCCGGAGGTGAACGTGCGATAGGTGTTGTAGGCGAAAACGACCTGACCGCCGAAGAGCACGAGCGCTGCCAGGGCCGTGAGGCTGTAGGCGAGGCGGACTTGCTCGACCGTGTTGGCGAAGCCTTCTCCTGCGGAGACATAGGCGCCGGTCAACGCTCCGGCCGCCCACGAGTATCCGGAGACGAGACCGGCCATCCACAGCAACAGTGCCAGCGAACCTGCTCCGATCAGGGTGGCCCGCAGATGCACCGTGGTGAGCCGTTCCGAGTAGATCTCGCGTCCGATGAGTCGGGGGAGTGCGTGGTAGACGAAGGCGGCAGCCCACAGGCCGGCCAGGCCGAACAGCACCAGTGCCATCGTGCCGTCCCCGAAGCTCGTCAGACCGGTGAAGACCGCAACAGAACGGAGCCCGGTTAGGAAACGGAGCAGAGCCACGATCAGGTACACGGCAGCACCAACCATCGTGAATCGAAGGGCAGCCGATTCCCGCAGCATCGACCACTTCCCCGTCATCGTTCCGACCAGGTTGGTGACCACCGCCAGGGCGGCAACCACCAGGGCCAGAGCGAAGGCAGAGGCGGTCGTTTCCAGCCACTCCGGGCCGGGACCGTAGATGAACCGGCTTTGGCCAAGCCAGGCTCCGGCAAAGGCGAGGGACCAGAATCCGATGAGGGCCAGCTGACGATTGAAGAGCGGACTCCCCGTGATCTTGGGGACCAGGTAGTAGGCGGTGCCAACACCGATGCCGATCAGCCACAACTCGGTCACTCCCGATACGAAGAACGACGACTGGATCTGTGAGGCGGCGCCGTACAGATTGGGGATGTTGCCGACCACATACAGTCCGACCACCCAGAACAGGCCGGCCAGGAGGTACCACAGCGATACAAACAGGCCTTCTTCGGTGCGGTCCTTCATGGTGCGTGCCACTACGGCACCGGGCACCAGCAGCATGACCACGACCGCGATGTCGAGCCACCAGGGGATCTCGAGCCATTCCCGGCCATCCGAATACCCTGCGGCGAGGGCCACGATGGCGGCCACGTTGACGCCGACCGCCAGCCAGAGCCCGAGGTTGGCGAGCCGTTCATTCCAAAGCCGGGCCCCGGTCAGTCTGGGTACGAGGTAGTAAATGGCGGCCATGTGCATCAAGGTCACGAACCCGAGCACCGTTGCGGAGATCGCAATCGGGCGGAGACGGCCGTACGTGGTGAAGGCCTGCCCGCCCAGGAAGTTGGGGTAGGCCAGCTTGACGAAGAGCAGCATGGTGAAGAAGCCGGCCACCAGCAGAAAGATGACGGCGGCGATCAGGTGCCTTCGGGCTGCCGAGTCCGTATCCCGGGGCGCGAGAACATCGACGAGTGATGACCGTGCTGCGGTCGTGGCGGTTGCCAACCCCTCACCCTCCTCGAATCGAATCTTTCGTGCCCGGCGCACGAGCATACCCGACGAGTCGCAGCGACTTCCGAAAGGACCCGGGGTTCATGCCGTCGAACGGCGGCAATTCTCGCCGTCGAACGCGAGCCCGTCAATGTAGAAGCGGGTATGGGGTTGGCGCGACCCGGTCGGGTGGTTGGATCGGGAGCATGAGGTCGAGCGTGTGTTTCCATTGGTGGAGTGGTCGGGCGGGCGGTCGGGATTGGAAGGGATAGCCGTCGGGGCGGTGCCAGGTGATGCGACGGTCCGGGTGGCCGGTGATGGTCCAGCCGTGCTCGTGGATGAGTCGGTGATGATATCCACATAACGTGATGAGGTTGTCGAGGTCGGTTGGTCCGCCGTCGGCCCAGTGGATGATGTGGTGGGCCTGGGTCCAGCGGGTTCGCCGGCAGTTGGGGAACCGGCAACCCCGGTCACGTAGTCGGACGAGGCGGTTGAGCCAGGGTGGAATCGTCCGGGTGGTTCTTCCCACCCCGATCGTGCTGTGATCCGGGTCTGTGATGGCGAGTTGGATGCGGGCGTCGCAGGCAAGCCGGCGGAGGGTGTCGTGGGCGAGGGCGGGTCCGTCGGCGATGGCGCCGGTCCCGACTTTGTCGGTGAGGGTGGTGAGATCGGTGTGGATCAGGATGGTGGCCCGGTCGTGGTCCCGATCGGAAGCCAATTCCTGGGAGGCGAGTTCGTAGAGTGCGTCGGCGCAGCGTGCCTCGAATGCTTCATAGACACCCGACTGGGGATCGGGTTGGTACTGGTTGGCCCTTCTCGCCAGCCAGGTGGCCACGGTGGCCCCTTCGACATCAGCCATGTCGACGGTCATGTGGAATCCGGGACGGTGATCCTCGAACCACCACGAAACCCAACGTTGCTCGTGGGCTTCGACTACCTGAGCGCTGGTGACGGTTTTGTTGACGGCCCGCAGTTCGGCGACGGTCATGGATGGTGCCCGCTCGGCCCAGTCGGCTTCATCATCGGGGGTGGTGAACCGGAGCAGAGCCCGCAGTTGGTCCCAGGAAAGCCTGCCGTCGGCGTAGACGCTGCGGATGTTGGGTTGGGTTTCGAGGGTCCGGGCGATCTTGACCCATTCCCGGGCTGTGGCGATCGAGATCGTATAGCGGCCCACCAGCCAGTCGGCCATCGAGGTCGCCCCATCCTGTCGCCACGTCTCGGCGGTATCCAGACGGGCGATCCCGGTGAGTACTTCGAACCGGAGGGCTTGTTCACCCATGACCAGGGTATCCAGGGCCTCTATCCGCTCACCATCCGGGGATCTTGGTCATTGTGTCGAACATATGTTCGATTATAGAGACACCAAGTGACAAAAACTAGACCCAAGAAACACCAGGTGACAGAAACTCCGCCGGCCGGAAAACGCGGGAGATGCCCGGCGCCGGACTAGGTGCTGTTTGCGCTATCTGTCTTTTCGATGATCGCCGCTACCTGTTCGAGATCTCGAGCGAACAGGAGAAGCCGGTGGGCCTCAACGTTTCCGTAGCCGCTGTCGTCGGACAAGAGCAGCTTCACCTTCAAGCCTGCCGCACCACACGCTTCAGCAATCAACTGGGCATGAAATCGGTTGTTGCCCACGTTGATCTGGGTGAGTTCATCCCTGTCCGAGTCTTTGGGTGACCGCCTCCCGATACGCGATCGAAGGCTTGCCCGCTCTTCGTGCCTGTGGTCACCCATGCGTTACCACCTCGTCGGCGCCGTTGGCTCTCTGGATACGGTGACACTCGATCATCGATCTGGCTGAGAGGCAGAATGCTCGAGAAAGCATTCCAAGATTAATCGGCCGGCAACCGGTCTCGCCTCGGCGTTGAACCTCTCGAGGAGGAAACTGAGCCGCGTTGTCGGTGGACAAGAACGTCGGTGTCCGACGGGAGATCCATACAGTCCTCCACCCCCGAACCCCTCCCCCGACCACGGTTCTTCAGGACCCGGTTACAGCCGTTCGACCTCTGGTAGCTCCTGGATGCCGTCCATACGATGGACGAGAGGGAGTGAGAGGAGGGTCGATGCGTCGCCTTCCCATGCTCGTCTTCTGTGTGGCTCTGCTGTCCGTGTCCTGTGGCGGGGGCGCGTCCGCAGACGTTCCCCCCGTGGGGGCTGGACGCCATCGACATGCCCGATAGCGTCGAAGGGGTCCAGGCAACCATCGCCGCGTTCCCCGAACAGATCGACGGCCGGACCCGTTCCGGCGGCGCCGTGATGGGAGGGTCGGCCGGGATCATGTATGGCGAGCAGGGGATCTTCTGGATTGTGCAGATCCAGCCGACTGATCAGATCGAGATGCTCGGCATCCCCGGGGTCAACACCCCGACCGACTGGGTGAAGAACGTCGGTTCCGGCTGGGCAGGGGCGCTCTTTCGAGGAGAGAGCACTAACCGGGAGCCTCCTCTGGGTTACCCGCACCGATGAATGGGAGACTGCACCAGGGCAAATGGGAACCGCCTACACGCTCGATTGGGCGGAAGCCGGAGGCGACTTCGTCTTTTTCATTCAGGCCGGTTCGGAAGCAGGCCGCAAGGCCCTCGTCGATGCCTTTATCATTGCGGCAGGGGACTGATTCAATGAAGCCGGTCGCCCGGCGCCCGGCGTTCGGGGTCCAATTCCAGAGTCGAAGGGACCAACGTCCTCTATCTGGCCCGGGGCTGAACCCTTAGGAAGGATGTACGACGTCCGGGAGAGTTCTCGAGCCGACCCGCTGAGGGCAATGTGTTTGCCATCCAGACATCGAGTCTCTCCAGGACATTCGGAGAATTCATAGCAGTCGACGGCATTGATCTTTCGGTAGACGCCGGTGAGCTGTTCTCCCTGCTGGGTCCGAACGGGGCCGGCAAGACCACCACCATCAGAATGCTGTGCTGTCTCCTCAGACCGACCGGCGGCACGGCCACGATCATGGGTCACGACATTCGAGAAGACCCCTCTCGGTGAAGCGGATCATCGCCCTCTCGCCGCAGGAGACGGCGATCGCCGAGCATCTCAACGCCTGGGAGAACATGAGCCTGATGGCGGGCGTCCATGGCATCGAGAGCAAGCGGCCACAGAGGCGATCCGAGGAACTCCTGGAGATGATGGCGCTCGCCGGTCGAGCGAAAGAGAAGGTCAAGAAGTACTCCGGAGGAATGAAGCGACGGCTCAGCATCGCCATGGCGCTCGTCTCGGACCCCCAGGTGCTCTTCCTCGACGAGCCGACCATCGGTCTCGACCCGCAGTCGAGGAGAGGCATGTGGGAGCACATTGCCGGCCTCAAGGGCAACACCACGACGGTGCTCACGACCCACTACCTGGAGGAGGCCGACGCCCTCGCCGACAGGATCGCCGTCATCGACGCCGGCAAGATGATCGCCCTGGGAACCCCCGACGAGCTGAAAGGCGCCATCTCCGGCGGGCCGGTCACGGTGGTCGAGGCCGAGAACCTCACCGATGAGGCCATCGAAGCCCTGCGGCAGATCTACCCCGAGGTGAGAGAAGTCCTGGGGGGCCTCGAGATCGAAGCCGAAGACGTCAGCGTCTACGCCGTTGGAGATTGTCTCCGCCCGTTCGGAGTGGTCATCCAGTCGACCTACAAGAAGCAGGTCTCTCTCGACGACGTCTTCCTGCGCGCTGACCGGACAGGAGCTGCGCGAATGAGATCGATGGAACTCGCCAAGAGGAACCTCAAGGAAATGTGGCGAGACCCCCTCTCGCTTGGGGCTCACGATCGGGCTGCCGACGGTCATGCTGCTCGTGCTCCAGGCGCTGGGCGGGGTCGACAGCTTCTTCACGCCCAGCTCGCTGGTGCCTGGGAATCGCTCTCTTTGGCTTCGTGATGCTCATGTTCAGTGCCGCCATGGTCCTCTGCCGGGATCGAGAGAGCGCCCTCTTCTCCCGACTCCTGACGGCGCCGCTCCGACCGAACGACTTCGCGGTCGCCTACTCCATTCCCTACCTCATCGTGGCCGTCGTCCAGGGCATCCTGCTGTTCGGCATCGGGGCGCGCTCGGCCTCGAGATGAACGGCAACGCCGGCCTCGTCGTCTTCATCCTGCTGCTGATGGCCGATCCTCTACGTCGCCTTGGGAATGATCCTGGGCTCCCTTTCTCACGCTCAAGCAGGTCCCCTTCGCCCATACGGGTGTGTCTTCTGCTGACCATCTTCGGGGGCGCTTGGATGGACCTCGAAGCGATCGGCGGCGTGTTCCGGACCGTCGGCAGACGTCTTTCCGTTCGCGCACGCCCTCGACGCGACCCGGGCCGTGATGATCGACGGCGCCGACTTCGGCGCCATCACCGGGGACCTCACCTGGACCCTCGGCTACACCGTGGTCATCGTCGGGCTGGCTCTGGTCTTCTTCCGGAGGAAGATGACGGAATAGCGAGTCCAAACCGGCCCCGGTCTCAAGCAACGCCTTTTGAAGCGATCAACCGCCAATGACCGTTGACCGTTGCTCATCCGTATCTCCGCGGTAGAGTACGCCGTCCTTGGTGGCGATGGAGATGAGACCTAACCCATGAACCGGTTGGCCGAGCTGACAGAGAAGCAAAGGACGCGGCTGGGTGCCGCCGCCCTGCTCCTCGGGACACTGGGGCTGGCAGTCGGGGTCGTCATCGCCCACTACGCCCTCTTCCCGGCGACCGAGATCATCGACGGTGTCGAGAGGCCTTTGCAGGTCGACTATCTGGGCTGGATCCCCCACGGGTGGCAATGGGTCACGCTCGGCCAGCTCATCGGATTCGGCGGTTCCCAACTGATGATCGTTGGTGCCTTGTTCTTGTGGTTCATGGGTCGCAAGCTCACCTGGGCCCGTGCGACCTTTGGCTCTTTCATCGCCTGGATCGAACTAGTTCTCATATTCGGGGTCGTGCCTTCCGAGTGGCTCAACCTGACCCAGGGTCCACTCGAGTTCACGTCACAACGGATTCTGTTCACCGTCCCCCCTGGTTGGTACTCGGCAATCAGGTCGAGATCAGTTACTCGGTCGTCAAAGACGCAGTCTCGGGCACCTACAACCTGGTGATGCTCGGCGCGGCGATCGTTTTCGCCTACAAGCTCCAAGACTGGGGCAAAGCCAAACCTGCTGCGGCCGCAGAAGACCAGCAGTCTGTGTACGGCCGGCCGCTCGTGAAGGGCGACTGATATGGCCCGCACCGACGTCTGGTTCGAGACCCCGCCGTTCCACGACGACTACCAACTGGCTCTGGTGGAGACCGACTATGTGCAGCAGGGCCTACGACCGAAGCAGTTTCTGCACATCGATCAGTCCGAGTGCATCCTCTGTGAAGGTTGCGTCGACATCTGCCCCTGGAAGTGCATCCACTACCTCTCGACCTCGGCCATCGCCGAAGCCCACGGTGTCGCCAATCCGGCTGATGACCAGGAAGCCCCCGGCTTCTTCATTGTGGATGAGTCAGAGTGCACCCGGTGCCAGCTGTGCATCGACCGGTGCCCGACCGGGGTGATCACCCTCGGCAAGTTCGCCGGTTCGGTTGCCGACGAGGCCATCGAGGCAGGTTTGTCCGAAGCGCCCTGGGCCGTTGACACCGGGCAACGAGATTTCAAGAACGGGTACGCCTACGGCGTGCGCTGGTAAGGGAAGGGAAACACGTTGGCAAACGGAGACAAGACGAGCCTCAAGGAAAGGGTTGGCGAGGTCGGAGAACGGATTCAGGCCAGCCAGGCCTGGGAGAGCATCTTCCGGCCCGGGTCGCCCTTCAAGAAGGGCTACACCGACAGCCCCCGCAACCGCTCGTACGTGATCATGAACAACGTGCTCTATCACCTGCACCCGGTGAAGGTGAAGCGCCACGGCGTGCGGCTTTCCTACACCCTGTGTCTGGGTGGCTTGAGCTTCTTCCTCTTCATCTTGCTCACGATCACGGGCATCTTCTTGAGTCTCTACTACCGGCCAACGGTCCCGGCCGCCTATGCCGATATTGAGGCCCTTTCGACGAGCGTCGCTTTCGGGTCGCTGGTCAGGAACATGCGCCGCTGGGGGCTCGCCTCATGGTGCTCACCGTGTTCCTCCACATGTTCGCGTGTGTTCTATCACGGCGCTTACAAACCGCCCCGTGAGTTCAACTGGGTTGTCGGGGTGGTCCTGCTGTTGCTCGACCCTCCTGCTCGTCCTTCACCGGGTACCTGCTTGCCCTGGGACCAGTTGGCACTGCTGGGCGGTGACCGTCGGCACCAACATGGCCGTGGCTACGCCCCGGTCTTCGGCGACCAGGTGTCAAGTTCGTGCCTCCTCGGAGGCCTCGAGGTCGCCGAGCACCAACCCTGCTCCGCTTCTACGTGCTCCACGTTCTCTGGCGCTCCCGTTCATCATCGTGATCTTCATGGCCGTCCACTTCTGGCGGGTCCGCAAAGACGGCGGGATCTCGGGACCCCTCTAAGGAGAACCACATGCCCGAAATCCCAGAGCATCTACTCCGGAGGTCCGCCGAAGCGCGTGCCAAGGCCCTTGGCGTGCCACTCGAGCAGGTCCTGGCAGACATGGGTCTGGCCCCCGAAGGCGCCGAGCCCGTCGCGTTGATTGAGGAAGTCTCCGGCGGCGTGAGCGCCGACACGCCCGGCACGACGATTCCCGAAGATCTTCGGGCCCGGGAGGCCGCAGCCCGCGTAGAGCGCGCGGAAGATGGCTGCTGCGCCCCGGCAGGCACCCACCGAACCAGCGGTCGATATCGAACAACCCGCGCCGGAGGTTGTGATGCCCGTCCCGGCGGCTCCCGAGCCCGGCTGCGGAACCGGCCGGGGAAGCGCCCGCTCCTGCGGTTGTTGAGCCTGCTGCGGCGGTTGCGCCGGCGGCGGCTGCGGCTGCGTCGAAGATTCCTGAGGCCTTGCTGCGCCGTTCGGCGGAGGCGAAGGCCAAGGCGACCGGTCGTCCGGTTGAGGACATCCTGGCGGAGATGACCGGGGGGACGCCGAGTACTCCGGCTGCGGAACCGGCCGGGGAAGCGCCCGCTCCTGCGGTTGTTGAGCCTGCTGCGGCGGTTGCGCCGGCGGCGGCTGCGGCTGCGTCGAAGATTCCTGAGGCCTTGCTGCGCCGTTCGGCGGAGGCGAAGGCCGAGGCGACCGGTCGTCCGGTTGAGGACATTCTGGCGGAGATGACCGGGGGGACGCCGAGTACTCCGGTTCCGGAACCGGCCGGGGAAGCGCCCGCTCCGGCGGCTCCCGAGTCGGTCCCGGCGGTCGTTGAGCCTGCTGCGGCGGTTGCGCCGGCGGCGGCCGCGGCTGCGTCGAAGATTCCTGAGGCCTTGCTGCGCCGTTCGGCGGAGGCGAAGGCCAAGGCGACCGGTCGTCCGGTTGAGGACATTCTGGCGGAAATGACCGGGGGGACGCCGAGTACTCCGGTTCCGGAACCGGTTGCGGAAGCGCCCGCTCCTGCGGTTGTTGAGCCTGCTGCGGCGGTTGCGCCGGCGGCTGCTGCCGTTGCGGTTCCGCCGGTCGCCGAACCGGCTTCTGAGGTCTCCGGCGGGCCGCACCACGACCATCACCGCCCCGCCGGTCGTGCCACCTGCCGGAACTCCCGAAGGGGTTCGCCCGCAGCGGCTCTTGACGGTGGTTCGCGCCAAGTCGAATCAACAGGTAAAAGCCGAACCGACCGACAAGGTGAGCGTCTGGCCGCACCTGCTCCTCATCGAATTCGTTGCGTTGCTGGCCGTCACCGCGCTGCTGATCGTGCTCAGCGTCATCCTGCAGGCTCCCTTCTGGACCTCGCCAACTTCAACCTGACTCCCAACCCGTCCAAGGCGCCCTGGTACTTCCTTGGTTTGCAGGAACTCCTGTCCTACTTCGATCCGCAGGTCGGGGGAGTCCTGGTTCCGACCGTGGTCGGTTTGATCGGCTTGATGGCAGTTCCGTATGTGGACCGCAACCCGTCAACGAAACCGTCCGACCGCAAATTCGCCATTGCGTTCTTCACCTTCTTCCTGGTTGCCTCCGCAACCCTGACGATCATCGGCGTTCTGTTCCGGGGACCGGGCTTCAACTTCAGCTATCCATGGTCGGACGGCATTTGGTTCGACGATCTCAAAGACTGGATTTCCTTCGAATGAGCACGCAACAGAATCCTCATTGTGTCGATTGGTGCGGTGTGCCTCCTCGCTGCCCTGGCGGCGTTCGTCATCGCCTACCGGCGCGGCGGGGAGAAAGTAACGGACTGGCGGTCGGCTCTCTCCAAGGAAACCCGGGCCGCCGACGTCTCGGAGAAGTCGGCTCCGGTCCTCACTCCGGCGCCGGTGGTCGAAACGCAGCCGGTTGAAGAAGAGCCTGACGTAATGGAAGAAGCGCCTGCAGAACCTGTCGATGCCCCCGCCGCCGCCGTGGCGGCCGCCGTAGCGGTTGCCGAGGTCCAACGGGTCGTCGAGGTTTCGCCCGAGGAAGCAGGCGTCACGCGCCGGCAGTTCTTCAACCGGGCACTGCTCACGACGTTCGGCGGCTATCTGGGCTTGATGGGGTTGTCGATGCTTGCCTTCTTCTGGCCCAAGCTGTCGGGTGGGTTTGGTGGCAAGATCGACGCCGGGTTGGTCGAGGACGTGCGCGCCCAGGTCTTCCTACCGGACGGTTCGGTGCAGCCTCTCTTCATTCCCGATGCACGCGCCTACGTCATGCCCTTCGATGAGGCTGCAGGAGTTCAATTCGAAGGAAAAAGCGTCGTCGCCGGAGGGCTCACGGCCTTGTGGCAGAAATGTGTGCACCTGGGCTGCCGGGTGCCCTGGTGTGCAACATCACAAGGTTTTGAATGTCCTTGCCATGGTTCCAAATACAACTTTGTAGGTGAGTACGAAGGTGGCCCGGCCCCCCGCAACCTCGATCGATTCGTCATCGAAGTCACCGAGGACGGGCACCTCATCATCGACACCGGCGCCGTCATCCAGACCGCCCGCGCTTCGGTCAAGACCGTTCCCTATCCGCAGGGCCCTTCCTGCGTTGCGATCGGGGGATAGGTGGAGAGCAGCACCATTGTCATCACGGTCGCCGCGTCTGGCCGCCATCGCCTGGCTGGCCTTTCTGGTTTCCAACAGCCTGCGAGGCCGCGGCCGAGAAGAGATAGCCCCCAACCTTGCCCCCGGGATCACCGACGACCGGCTCGAGTCGAAACGGCTGGACAAGACCCTGGCTTCCGCGGTCGTGCTCTCCGGGATCCTGGCGCTGTCGCTGCCCATCTACTTCGTGAGTGAGCAGAGCCGCCAGGAGGGGTTCGTAGAAGAGTTCGACGCGGTTGCGCTGGAGCGGGGCGCCCACCTGTTCGAGGAATTCCGGTGCGGCACCTGCCACGGTGTCGATGGTGGCGGAGGGGTTGCTGCCTACGTGGAGAAGCGGAGCGGTATCAGCGTTGCCTGGGCGGCCCCGGACATCAATTCAGTCTTCTATCGGTACACGCCCGAAGAGGTCAAGTTCTGGCTGGTGTACGGCCGGGCCAATTCGCCGATGCCCGCCTGGGGTCTCGATGGCGGTGGTCCCCTGAACGACCAGCAGATCGAAGAGTTGATGGAGTATCTGCAGTCCGAGGAGTTCATGATCCCCCAAGACGCAGCGCTCCTGGAGATCGAGGGGAAGGTCGACCTAGCGTTGTCCCGGTTGGATACGGCCGGCACCCTCCTCGAAGATGACATTGCCAAACAAACCGCTCTCATTGTCTCCATCGAGGCGGCGCCGTCCCAGGTGGGGACCGCCGAAGGCGCTGGCCGGGCGCGCCGCAGATGCCCTGGCTGCGGCCGGCGACGGCATCGACGTCGACGGCGACGGCCTCCCGGATCGGGTCGAACAGGAGCTGACATCGATTCTCGCCGAAGCCGGGACCGCGCTCGGCAATCCGGCCCTGGCGGTCACGCTCGATGCCGAAAACCCGCAAACGACGCCGGGCGAAGATGATCTCGAATTGGCCCGAACGGCAGTCACAGCGCTCGAGTCGGCTGCCACCAAGCTGCAGGTCACCACGGACAACCAGGAGAAGCTCCTCACCCAGGCGATCGGTGGACTGGATTTCCTCGAGCAGGCCCAACAGGATAGGAAATGGGAGATCGACATCCCGGCCGTGGCAGACGCCACGTTCGACGGTGACACCGAAAGAGCCGCCCGGGCCGTCGGCCTCTTCAACGGATACTGTGCCCGGTGCCATACGGCCGGCTATTCGGCCGGCGTTGCCTTGACCCAACCGGTCGGCTCGGGAGCCCTCGGGCCTGCGCTATGGGACGGGCGGCCCAACGTGCAATTCCTCAATCCTGCCGACATGGTCACGTTCCTCACCAACGGCTGCGAGAACGAAGTCCCGTACAGGGTGAACGAATCACTCCAGGACGCATGCCTGCCTTCGGGCCGGTCCTATCGCTGGATGACCTGGAATTGATCGTGCAGTATTTGCGCGGCGACGCGCTGACGGGGGACTGATATGCGGGAACTGTTCAGGGAGATACTCTCGGCCAACCTGGCGGTGACCGGGATCCTGTTGACGCTGGCTTCCATCGTTGTGTTCATCGGGTCGGTCTATTTGTTGAACTGGACCAACCTCGGAAAGAAACTCGCGTTTCTGCTTACCGGGGCCGCCACCTTCGGCTGGACCTCGATCAACAGTCTGCTCTTCGTGCTGTATGCCCCGCGCGGGCCCCGCCCGGCCGATTTCGAGGGCCTCAACGCCTTCGAGATTCGCATCATCCCGCTGACGTTCATGCTGGCGTCGCTGATTCTGTTCGCGATGTTTCTCACGGCCCTCAGCCGTTTCGAGGAAGAGCAGGAGCGCGAGAAGGTCTAGGCCTCGGCGAGGGCCTGTTGAACGTAGTACCCGAGGATCTGGAGCTCGGTCGATAGATCGACACGGCGAATCTCCACTTCCGGGGACACCCTCAGCACCATCGGAGCGAAGTTCAGGATGGATTTGAACCCTGCCGCAGCAAGTTGTTCCGCTACGTGCTGGGCGGCCGGCACCGGGGTCGCAATGATTCCGATCTCGACGTGCAATTCGCCGGCGTCGTGCTGCATTGCCTCCATAGAGCCAACCGTGAGTTCACCGACGGTGGTGCCGATAAGTTCGGGGTCATTGTCGTAGAGACCGACGATCTCAAAGCCACTCGCGTCAAAACCTCCGTACTTGGCAAGCGCCGATCCGAGGTTGCCCGCTCCGACGATGATCACGGGCCAGGTTCTCGTCAGCCCGAGTTCGCGCCGGATCTGGAAGCGGAGCTGCTCGACGTTGTAGCCAACGCCGCGAACCCCGTAGGTGCCCAGAAAGGAGAGGTCCTTGCGGACTTTGGCGGAATTCTCCTTGATCAGCTCGGCGAGCTCCTTCGACGAGACGGTGATTTGCTCATCGGGGATGATGTCGAGCGCACGCAGATAGAGCGGGAGCCGGTTGACCGTGGCTCGGGGGATACGCGTCAATTTCACAAGGGAGACGTTATACGACACGACCGGATCGCCAAAAACGAGATGACAGGACGGAAAACTGATGTATATACCCCAGGGGGTATCATGTTGTCTTGCTTCCTGAAAGGACTGATCAACCATGAAACGCATCTCCAGTCTCCTGTTCATCTCTCTGGCGTTGCTCACCGGGTTGGCCGGTTGTTCATCGACCACCGTCGTCGACCAGCAGATCACGACCGTCTCACCCGCCGACGCGGCGGGCATCATCGAACAGAACACGAACAACACCGACTTTGTGCTGCTCGATATCCGCACCCCTGAGGAATACGCCGCCGGGAAGATTGCCGGAGCCGTCAACATCGACTTCTACGACGCCGATTTCCGCGAGCAACTCGATGCGCTGGACAAGGACACCCACTACGTCGTCTACTGCAACAGCGGCAACCGCAGCGGGCAGTCCCTCTCCGTTTTCGAAGACCTCGGATTCGCCCGGGTCGAAAACGTCGCCACCGGGATCACCGGCTGGTACGAGGACGGGTACCCGGTCGTTCCGTAGGGGCGAGCAGAGCTCGCAGTTTTCAGTTTTCAGTTTTCAGTTTCCAGACTGGGCTGATCGCTGATCGCTGATCGCTTCCCATTTCCCTGCTCCCACTAGTCTTTTCACTCATGTCTTCTTCGCCCGATGTCGTTGTCGTTGGGGCCGGTCCGGCCGGTTCTGCAGCTGCGTACTGGTTGGCCCGGTACGGCCACTCCGTCACCGTCGTCGAGAAGAAGAGTTTTCCGCGTGCGAGAAGACCTGCGGTGACGGGCTGACGCCCCGCTCCATCTATCAGCTGAGCGAGATGGGGTTCGATTTCGACGTCGGCGAGTTTCACAAAATCACCGGCCTTCGCTCGACGCGGGGGACAACCTGATGATCGAGTTGGACTGGCCGCAGCATTCGATCTACCCGAACTGGGGCGGCATCATCCGTCGCCTGGACTTGGACGGACGGGTGGCAACCCTGGCTGAGAAACAGGGCGCCCTGCTGCGTCAGCACACGGAGGCGGCTCCCTGATCGAAGGCGGGCACCTGGCGGGTGTCAACCTATCGACGGACGGCGATCAGGAGACCCTGCATCCCCGGGTGGTGGTCGTCGCAGACGGGATCCATGACCCGCTTCGGACGGGCGATGGGCACGCACCGGCGTCGTGACTACCCGATGGGTATGGCGGCCCGTGGCTACTTCTCGAGCCCCCGGTCCGACGACTCGTACATGGAAAGCCAACTGGATATCCGCGACGCCAAAGGGGATTCCATGCCGGGTTATGGATGGGTCTTTCCCCTCGGTGACGGGACCGTGAATGTCGGGGTGGGTCGCCGTCGACCTTCCGCCAATGGAAGTCGATCAACACGTCCGACATGATGGCGGCCTATGTCGACAGCGCTCCGGACTACTGGGAGCTGTCACCGGAAGCGGCGCTGTCCAAACGACGGGTGGGAAGCTGTCCATGGCGCTCTCGGTCGGGCCGTATGCAGGGTCGAACTGGGTTCTGGTTGGTGATGCCGTCGGAGCTATGACCCGTGGAACGGCGAAGGTATCGCCTATGCCTACGAGACCGGACGAATGGCTGCCGATCATGTCCATCAGGCACTGGCCTCCGACGACCTCGGCCTGCTCCAGCGGTATCCGCAGGACCTCGAGGACACCTACGGGTTGTACTACCGCATGGCCCGGATCTTCGTGAAGGCGATCGGCTACCCCCAAGTGATGTGGACCCTGGCCCACGTTGGGTTGCGGTCGAAACCCTTGATGGAGTGGGTGCTGAAAGTCATGTCGAATCTGCTGGAGCCCGAGGACCGCCACACCGGCGAGCAGGCGTATCGCCTGCTGGAGCGCATGGTGCGAATGGTGCCGGGTAGGACGATAGGTGCCAGGTACCAGTTCCGAGCCTCTCCTGGTGCCACCCGGTACCAGTACCGGTAGGCCTCGTTGAAACCCAGTCCGGCATACAAGCGGCAGGCCACTTCGTTGGCAGGAACCACCTGCAAATAGGCGAGGGAAGCTCCCTTCTGTGCTCCCCAGCCGAGCAGCGCCTTCGTGATGTCGGTTGCCAGGCCACGGTTTCTCAGGTCTGGACGGGTGAACACGTCGAACAAGCCGATGTGGCCCTTCTCGAAGACCGCCCGTCCGATCGCCGCCGGTGTTTCGTCGAGTTTGATCAGGGCAAAGGCGCTCGTGGTGGGGAGCCGTGACAACAACGTGCGCACGGTTGCGAAATGTTCGTCGACGGTTGATTGAAAACCCGCCAGGGTCTCCAGCCAGTGATCGGGCGGCGGTCCCTCGGCAATTGGTACTTTCCCCGTGGGGGACCCGGTGTCTGTGAGCGTGCGAACCTGAACACTGACGCCTTCATCTCTCAGGAGGTAGCCCCGTTCTTCGAGCAGCGAGTCCAGACGAGGGGGTTGCGCGGCCAAGGTCAGCCGGACCATCGGTGTGAGGCTGCGTGACCGGAACCAGCTTTCGGTGTACACGATCTTCTCGGCCGGGTGCAGCTCACCGGAGGGAGAGGAGCGAGCCAGTAGCCCGACCGGTATACCCGGCGGCCGCCCGGAGAACCCAGCCGTCGAGGTTTTGCTCCCGAGAGCATGCAGAGCCCGCATCGACTAACCTCCTCAAGATCCCGAATTGCCACGGTCCCGCTCACTACAACGCGGCCCCTCCGGCGGCCACCACCTCGGCGATGGCCCGGGTTCCGTCGCCCGGTTCGAGATCGACCAGCCGCACCGCGCGGGTGAGTAATCCCACTTCGAAGCCGAGGGACAAGCCGTCGAGAGCGGTTGCCTTCACGCAGTAGTCGGTGGCTAACCCGGCGACAACGAGACGGTTGATGTGCCGCTCACGAAGCAGGCTCTCCAACCCGGTCGGGATAACCTCGTCCGTTCCCATGTTCCGCATGGCGAACCCGGAGTAGCCGTCCTCGCCTCGAGATCCCTTCTTCACCTCAGGCCCGTCCACCAGCAGATCGGGATAGAACCCGGCGCCCCAGGAGTCCATCACGCAGTGGACCGGCCAGACGCCGCCGTCCTTCGCGAAGTGCGGGGTGCTCTCCGGATGCCAGTCGCGGGTGTAAACGACGAACCCTCCCGCTGCCCGGGCGCGGGCCACCTCGGCGTTGATGAGCGGCACGATGTGCTTGCCGCCCTGCACGTACAGGCTTCCGGCCGGGTCGGCGAAATCGTTCTGAACGTCGACTACCACCAGCGCGGTCTGATGGTCGTAGGTGGCATGGATCTCCATGTCTGCATCGTACGCCGGGAACCGATCCGTCGGCTGCATACGTCGGACCAGCATGCAACGAATGAGCATTGCGGCCGTGGCACTGGTGATGCTGCTCAGCGCCTGCGGGTCGGGTCAAGGCGATCCGGCCACCACCACGACCGCGCCGGGGCCAACCAACCCGGCAGGCGAGGCGTGGACGACCGAGATCCTGGTTCAGGCGACCATGCACCTGCTCCGCAACGACACCACTTTTGGGCCGGGCCACGCGTTTCCTACGGTGCTGATTGTCGACCGTCTGAAGGACGGCACTCCTCTGACGGCCGATCAGATCGCAGCCCTCACCACCGCAGTATCGAGTCTCAGTGAGGTCCGCTTCATCTCGAGTCAAGACGACTTCGTCACCGAGGACCTCCGGCCGACGGTCGAAGGGGCGGCCATCCTCACGCTCGGGCAGCCCGACATCGACGGCAACGAAGCGACTATCGACATGGGCATGTGGTGCGGTGGTCTCTGCGGCATCTGGCTGACCTACGCACTGGAAGTTGGCGACGCCGGCTGGGAAGTGCTGGGCACGGTCGGTCCCATCGCCATCTCCTAGGAAGCTCTACATGGATATGCGGGCCAGCTCCGCCATGGCAGCCTGATCGACCGACCGTCCATGGCTCACGACTACCAGGGGAGCAGCGTGAAACCGGAGGGCCTCGGTGACGTTTTCGCCTCGGACCACAACCAGGTTGGCCGGCGCGCCGATCTCCAACCGGTGGTGCTTCATCCCGATCGAGCGGGCCGCCGACGTCGTCACACAGTCGTACAGCACCTCCTGATCGGGTCCGGCCATCATCCACAGCAGGTGGGCGCCGAGGAAGGCGACCTCCAGCAGGTTGTTGCGCCCGAACGTGTAGTAGGCGTCGGAGATGTCGTCCTGGCCGAGGCTGACGGTGATCCCGGCCTCCAGGAGCTCCCTTACCCGGGCGTGCAATGGCCCGGTGTGCGGGTCGGACACCACCGCCACCTTCGCGGCCGCCAGCAGTGAAACCAATCGGGCGAAGTACGGGTCGGGATAGAGCTGCATGGCCCGGGCGTGATGGGCCAGTGCCCGCCCTTGCCAGTCGCGGCGAAGCGCCTCAACCGCCATCATCTCGAGGGTCCGGAGGCCGGGGTCGCCTGCATCGTCGAGCAGCATCGAGACGTCGGCGTCGTAATCGACCGCAATGTCGAAGCAGATGCGAACATGCTCGGCCATGTCGGCCTCGGTGAACTCGATCCACGGAATCCCGCCCACTACATCTGCTCCAAGTTCCATGGATTGGCGCAGCAAGTCGGCCGTGCCCGGCTCGCGAATGATGCCGTCCTGGGCGAAGGCAACCACCTGGAGATCGACGATGGCCGCGAACTCATCCTTGAGGGCGAGAAGCACCTCGACTCCACGCGTGCCTGCCTTGGAATCGACGTCGGCCAGGGCGCGGATATGGGTGTTGCCGTAGTAGGCCGCCATGGCCAGAGCTCGCCGCCCGGCCGCCAGCATGGTGTCCCGGTCCTGCCCGACTTTCACCGTGGCGGCGGTCTCGATGGCACTCATGGCGTTTCCCATGTCGCCCGACTGATAATCGGCCAGGGCGGCGTCGCCCAGGCTGCTGAGAGTGAAGACCTTGTCCAAATGCAGGTGAGTGTTCACGAACGATTCGGTCACCAGGTTCTTCCCGGCCTCGAGCGGCCGGCCCTGCGAGGGTCTGGTGCCGGCAGGTTCGATCGAGTTGATCACACCGTCGAGGATCTCGATGTCCACCAGGTCGGCTCGATTCCGAATACGGGCGTTGAGGATGGTCAGGTCGGGAGGCTGCTGGTTTCCATCCCCGCATCGTACGCGATAGGCAAGGGCTGCCCGTGCTCCACCTGAATTGTATTTCATGACTAGTCCTCATGGGAGCGGCGAGTTTGGTTCCCAAGCTTCCTGCCTCAAGGCCGATCACCTCAACAATGGCCGGCTGTGGAGATATCAGATGACCCTTGCCTCGAGAAGTATTCGACTGGCCGTTGTCCTCATGGCCGCCCTCCTCGCATTGGCGGTAGTGGCTCCTCCCGTCATCGTGACCACCGGCGACCTGGTGTCGGTCGTTGTTCGTGAGGTGCCGGGCACCGGCGATGCTCCCGAGCGGGCAGTGGTGCAGCTGGGTGGTTCCGTTACGCAGCAGTACGAGATCATCGATGGCTTTGCGGCCGAAGTCCCTGCTTCCGCCGTTGACCAGATTGCCGGCCGCCAGGATGTTGCGGCCGTGACGCCCAACGCCACCGTACGGCTCGAAGCCGCCGGTTGGGAAGATGCCACCGGCCTCGGCGATTACAACCCGAACACTTTTGAAGGTTCGATGTATCGAGTTGCTCAATCTGTCGTAAAGGCCGACGAGTACTGGAAGGCCGGGTATACCGGTGCCGGCATCGACGTCGCTCTCATCGATTCAGGAGTTGTTCCGGTCGAAGGCTTGACGCAGCCGGGCAAGGTGATCAACGGACCCGACCTCTCCTTCGAGTCGCAGGCCGACAACCTCCGGTATCTCGACACATTTGGCCACGGCACGCACATGGCCGGGATCATCGCCGGTCGTGATACGGATACCCCTATCACCAACCTCAACACCGATGCCTTCATGGGAATTGCCCCCGGATCACGAATCGTGAACATCAAAGTGGCCGACTCGAATGGCGCCACCGACGTTTCGCAGGTGCTGGCCGCCATCGACTGGGTCGTGCAGCACCGCACCGACAACGGGATGAACATACGGGTCGTAAACCTGTCGTTCGGCACCGACGGCAACCAGAGCTACGTACTCGACCCCCTCGCCTTTGCGGTTGAGCAAGCTTGGCGGGCCGGGATCGTGGTGGTGGTTGCCGCCGGCAACGACGGCAACGGTTTCGCACTTCGCAATCCCGCATCAGACCCTTACGTGATTGCTGTGGGAGCTTCGGAGAGCGCCAAGACCCGGACCAAGATCTCGTCGGTGATGGACTTTTCGAACTGTGGAACCACCGATCGGTATGTCGACGTCGTGGTGCCCGGGAAGTCGATCGTCAGTCTCCGATCTCCTGGTCTCGTACGTGGACGTCAACTATCCGGATGCCCGGGTGGCAGATCGCCTCTTCCTCGGCTCCGGTACCAGCCAATCGGCCGCCGTCGTATCCGGGATGGCTCGCGCTCATCCTCAGCGAGCGGCCGAACGCAACGCCGGATCAAGTGAAGGCCCTGCTGATGGGTTCGACGCTCACGCTCAGGAAAGCCTCGACCGAGTGCCAGGGAGCGGGTGTGCCGGTCCTCGACAAGATCATGAACGCCGCCACTCCCCAGACCGTCCAACTATTCGCACCCTCGACCGGCACCGGCAGCCTGGAGGCCGCCCGGGGCAATAATCACGTCGCCGACAACGGTATTGCTCTGGTAGGTGAGCAGGACATCTTCGGAACCGCTTGGGACGGCGCGTCGTGGTCGGCTTTGGCCGCGGCGAGTGCGTCGTGGTCCGGTGGCGACTGGAACGGTTCCACCTGGACCGGGGCTTCGTGGAGCAGCGCTTCGTGGAGTGGTGCCTCCTGGTCGAGCGCGTTGTGGTCGAGTGCGTCGTGGTCCGGGGCTTCGTGGAGTAGCAAATCGTGGTCGAGCGCTTCGTGGAGGGGCCTCCTGGTCGAGCGCCTCCTGGTCGAGCGCGTCGTGGTCGAGCGCGTCGTCTCCGGCAGCGTGTGGCAGGGATTGAGCTGGCATAGTTCGGTGCGTGGCTTGAGCTGGCAGTAGCGGAAGCAGCCTCGCCGGCAGGCTACCGTTTCGGGTCATGCAAACCATCGGGCTCATCGGCGGGATGAGCTGGGAGTCAACCGCCGAGTACTACCGGATCATCAACGAGCGGGTCAAGGATCGGCTGGGCGGATTGCATTCGGCCAGGATCGTTCTCTACTCGGTCGATTTCGCCGAGATCGAAGAACTGCAGCAGCGGCGGAGACTGGCGGCGGGCCACCGTGGTGATGGTCGAGGCCGCCCGGCGGGTGCAGGCGGGCGGGGCCGACTTCATCGTCATCTGCACCAACACCATGCATCGCATGGCGGACGAGATCGAACAGCAGACCGGCCTTCCGGTGCTGCACATCGCCGACGCCACCGCCCGGGCCGTAGTCGGGGCCGGGATCACGACGGTCGGGTTGCTCGGTACCCGGTACACCATGGAGCAAGATTTCTACCGGGGCAGGCTCGAAACCAACCACGGACTCACGGTGCTGGTTCCCGATGGGGATGACCGCTCTTTCGTCCATGACGTGATCTACGACGAACTGTGCCTCGGGATAACCCGGGATGACTCGCGGCACCGCTACCTCGACATCATCCATCAACTCGAACAGCGGGGAGCGGGCGCCGTGATTCTCGGTTGCACTGAGATCGGGTTGCTCGTCGGCTCCGACGACACGAATACCTTGCTCTTCGATACCACCCGGATTCACGCTGAAGCGGCTGCCGATATTGCCGTGGACGGCGGCTGAACGCCGGTTTGAGCATGCACCGGGCCCGGGACGATCGGCTCGACCGGGCGACCTCGCACCCTGGCCTTTCATGGTTTTGTACGGAACCCGTATGACTACCTAGTCTTGTGCCGACATGGAGGCGCGCGCGTGAACCTGGCCGACTATCTGCCCATCGCGATCATGCTGGTGCTCGTGATCGTGTTCGCGATCGCATCTATCAACCTCGGCAACCTGCTCTCCCCCCGCCGACCGACGCCTGAGAAGCTCGCTCCCTACGAGTGCGGCATCGTCCCGGAGGTTGAGCCCTCGCAGCGGTTCCCGGTCAAGTTCTATCTGGTGGCGATGCTGTTCGTCATCTTCGACATTGAGATCATCTTCCTGTTCGCCTGGGCGGTTCGCTTTCGGGAACTGGGTTGGTTTGGTTTGGCGGCCGTCGGCATCTTCACCGCTCTGGTCGTTGAGACGCTCAGCTACGTATGGAAACGTGGCGCACTCGACTGGAATATTCCGCGGCGAGCCGCAATCGCCCGAACTTCGAAACTGTGGATGAGGAGGCCGCGTAGTGGAGCAGTCCCCTTCGCCGCCGGGCATCCTCGTTGCATCACTCGACAAGGTGGCCAACTGGGCGCGGACCCGGTCGATGTGGCCCGCGACTTTTGGTCTGGCCTGCTGTGCCATCGAGATGATGGCGGCCGGCACAGCCCACTACGACCTGGCCCGTTTCGGGATGGAAGTCTTCCGGGCATCACCACGCCAGGCCGATCTCATGATCGTCGCCGGTCGGGTTTCCCAGAAGATGGCCCCGGTGCTGCGCAATGTCTACGACCAGATGCCCGAGCCGAAGTGGGTCATCTCGATGGGGGCATGCGCATCGACGGGCGGCATGTTCAACAACTACGCACTCGTCCAGGGGGTTGACCAGATTGTGCCGGTCGACGTCTACGTGCCGGGATGCCCTCCCGGGCCGCAGTCACTGATTCACGGGATCCTGACCCTGCAGAACAAGATCATGAGCGGGGAGATCGTGCGCCCATGACCGATGAACCAATGAACCAGGAAGAGGCTGTGGAACCGAGCGCCGAAACGCCGGAGCGCGTTCTCCCGGACCACCCGGTGCTGGCCGGCCTCTTCGAGCAATTCACCGAGGCTGAGTGGCAGCTCTCGAGCGGGCAGGACACGGCCGTAGTGCCGAAGGCTCAATTGCGTGAGTTTGCCCTGGCGGCGCGCCAGGCCGGGTTCGAGATGCTGGTCGACCTCACCGCCGTCGACTACCTGCGCATCCGTCGGATCCGCTTCGAGGTCGTGGTCGGCCTGCTCTCGTTGGAACACAACATCCGCCTCCGGTTGCGGGTTCCGGTCCCGGCCGGCGTACCGGGCGATGATCTGACCGTGCCCTCGCTGGTTTCGGTCTATCCGGGTGCCAACTTCTTCGAACGAGAAACCTACGACATGTTCGGGATCATCTTCGAAGACCATCCCGATCTGACCCGGATTCTCCTGCCCGACGACTGGGTCGGCCATCCGCTCCGCAAGGATTTTGCGACCGGATCCGTTCCCGTGCAGTTCAAATCCTCACCCCGGGTGACCTGATGAGCGACGACACCAACACCAGAAAGCCGCAACGCGAAGTCCGGGACGTGTGGATCACCCCGGATGAAGCGCCAGACTGGATGCGCCACTCGACCGATGAGGGCTCCCAGCGCATGCGTCAGGACGAGTCGCTGGAACGCATGGTCGATCAAATGGGTGTGCGGGTCGATGACGACTATGTCCTCGACGATGAGATCGCCGAAGACGAGCGGATGATCATCAACATGGGTCCGCAGCACCCTTCCACCCACGGGGTGATGCGCCTCCAGATCGAGCTGGAGGGCGAGATCGTTCGACGCGTCAGACCGATCATCGGATATCTCCACACCGGAATGGAGAAGACCGGCGAGAACCTCATGTACATGCAGGGCGGAACGAACGTCACCCGCATGGACTACATCGCCCCCTTGTTCAATGAACTGGTTTTTTCGCTGGCCACCGAGAAGCTGTTGTCTCTCGAGATACCGCCGCGAGCCCTGGCCATCCGAGTCTTGATGACCGAACTCAACCGCGTTGCCAGCCACCTCGTTTCGCTGGCCACCCAGGGTATGGACGTAGGGGCCCTCTCGATGATGCTCTACGGGTTCCGGGAACGCGAGCTGATCCTCGCCTTCTTCGAGAAGACCACCGGCCTGCGCATGAACCACAACTTCATCCGTCCCGGAGGCGTCGCGGCGGACTTGCCGGACGGGTGGGAAGAAGATGTTGAGGAGATCATCGAAAAGATCCCCGTCGGGGTTGCCGATTACGAGGACCTGCTGAAATCCAATCCCATCTGGGAGGGAAGGACCCGCGGGGTCGGGATGATCTCAGCGGAGGAGTGCATCGCCTACGGGATCACGGGACCACCGCTGCGGGCCACCGGTATCGACCTCGACCTTCGCAAGACGCAACCCTATTCGGGCATCGATCAGTACGAATTCGATGTCGCGGTCGGCTCGAACGGCGATGTGTACGACCGGTACCGCATCCGGGTCCAGGAGATCCTTCAGTCGCTCCGCATCGTGAAACAGGTCGCCGAGCAGATGCCGGCCGGTGACTATCGAGCCGACGACCGCAAGGTGACCCCGCCGCCCCGCAAGCGGATCGACGAATCGATGGAAGCGCTCATTCATCACTTCAAGCTCTTCACGGAAGGTTTCAAGGTCCCCGAGGGCGAGGCCTACGTAGCTATCGAATCGCCCCGCGGTGAGATCGGCTGCTACATCGTTTCCGATGGAAGCGCGAAACCGTACCGCATGCACATCCGCGCCCCCTCCTTCGCCAATCTCCAGGGGCTGCCGATCATGCTGGCCGACTCGCTCGTCGCCGACAGCGTCGCCACGATCGCTTCGGTCGATGCCGTGATGGGAGATGTGGACCGATGATGCCGGCGACCTGCGGCCGCCGGCGCCTTCGCGCCTGAGGTTCGGCCATGAGCCTGTGGCCCCCGGACGTGCAGGAACGAGCTAAGGAGCTGATCGCCCGGTATCCCGATCCAAAATCGGCGGTGATGCCGCTCCTCTATCTCGCCATGAAAGAGGACGGCTACCTGACCGAGGCCGGCATGCAAGAGGTGGGGGAGTGGACCGGGCACACACCGGCGCAGGTTCAATCGGTTGCGACCTTCTACGGCATGTTCAAGACGGAACCGCTCGGCAGATACCTCGTGTCGGTCTGCACGTCGATCTCGTGCATGCTGCTCGGAAGCGATGAGGTACTCGAGGCGGTCGAGGACGAAACGGGGGTGCCCCACGGCGAAACCGACGCCGACCGGCTCTTCTCGGTCGAACATGTCGAGTGCCTCGGCGCCTGCGGCGGAGCGCCCGCGGTTCAAGTCAACTACGAGCTGATCGAAGGACCGACCGCCGACCAGGCCCGCTCACTGTGTCACTGGCTGCGGAGAGATCGGCCGGAAGTCATCAACGCCGACGACCTGCAGGAACGGTTCGGCGGTCGCCGCTCGTTCGACTGGGCTATCGCCGAGACCGATAGTGCCATCGGGCCGTTCCCGGCTTTCGGGCCTTACGGAACGGTGCGGGAGGATTCAGAATGAGTCACCCCCAGGTCCTCTTCGCCCGGATGGCCGAACACCCGACCGATTCACACACCCTTTCCCGGTACGAAGCCACCGGTGGATACGTTCATGCGCGTCGGGCCCTTGGTATGACCCGGGACGAGATCGTCGAACTGGTCAAGTCCTCAGGACTCCTCGGTCGAGGGGGGGCTGCCTTCTCGGCTGGTTTGAAATGGAGCTTTTTGGCACCGGCGCGACCCTCCTATCTCGTTGTGAACGGCGACGAGTCCGAGCCGGGAACCTTCAAAGACCGCCAGTTGCTGGAGCGAGACCCGCACCAGATGATCGAGGGAATCATCATCACCTCGGTAGCCAACGAAGCCCATGAGGCCTTTGTCTACATTCGCGGCGAGTACCCGAAACCGGCCCGGCGAGTCCAGCAAGCCATCGACGCGGCCTATGCGGCCGGCTACCTCGGCAAGGGCATCTTCGGAACCGACTACGACCTCGACGTAACCGTGCACCTCGGTGGCGGCGCCGTACATCTGCGGCGAAGAAACGGCACTGATCAACAGCCTGGAAGGCCGACGCGGTGAGCCTCGCATCAAACCGCCCTATTTCCCGGCCGCCAAGGGCCTCTACATGATGCCGACCATCGTCAACAACGTGGAGACGGTGTCGAACCTGCCCCATATCTTCGAGATGGGAGTCGACGATTATCGAGCTCTCGGCCACGCCGGCGACACCGGGACTTTCCTCTTCTCGGTTTCGGGGCACGTAAAGGAACCGGGCAACTACGAACTGCCACACGGGATCACCTGGCGGGAACTGATCTACGACGTAGCCGGCGGCATCAGAAAAGACCGGGCGCTGAAGGCGTGGATCCCGGGCGGAGCGTCGGCTCCCTGGTTCGTCCCCGAACACCTCGATCTCGAGATCACCAAAGAGGCCACCGGGGCCGCCGGGTCGATGCTCGGATCCGGAGCGGTGGTCGTCATGGATGAGACCACCTGCGTAGTCAAGGCCGCCGAGCGTGTGGTGCGGTTCTTCTCCCACGAATCGTGCGGGCAGTGCACACCCTGTCGCGAGGGAACCACCTGGCTCGAGATGATCCTGCGGCGCATCGAAGAAGGGTCCGGCCGGCCGATCGATGCCGAGTTGTTGCTCGACGTGTCCGACAACATCAGCCCCGGGCTGACCTGGCCGCCCAAGCAAACCACCATATGTCCTCTAGGCCCATCGGCGGTCTCGCCCATCACCTCGATAGCGAAGTACTTCGCGGACGAGCTCCGTCAGCACATCGAGGAGGGGGGGTGCCCGCTTGACTGATCTCGTGAAGATCACGATCGACGGCCGGGAGATCGAAGTGCCCCACGGGCAGCTGGTCATCAAGGCGGCTGAGGATCACGGCACCTACATTCCGCGCTTCTGCTGGCATCCCCGGATGAAAGAAGTGGGGATGTGCCGGATGTGCCTCGTGGAAATCGAGACGCCCCGCGGCACGATCCTCACCACCTCGTGCACGACCCCTGCCGCCGCAGGCATGGTCGTGCATACCGCGTCCGAAACAACCAAGAAGGCGCAGGAAGGCATCCTCGAGTTCCTGCTGATCAACCATCCGCTGGATTGCCCCGTGTGCGACAAGGGCGGGGAATGCCCGCTGCAAGATCAGACGGTCGCCTACGGGCCCGGCGAGAGCCGGTTCGTTGAGGAGAAACGGCATTTCGAAAAGCCGATTCCGATCTCGGATCTGGTTTTCCTGGATCGGGAACGGTGCATCCTCTGCGCCCGGTGCACCCGGTTTGCCGAAGAGATTGCCGGTGACCCGCTGATCGAATTCAAGGACCGGGGCAACTACACCCAGGTCCAGACCTTCCCGGATCTGCCGTTCAGCTCGTACTTCTCGGGTAACACGGTGCAGATCTGTCCGGTCGGGGCACTCACGGCCAGCGCCTACCGCTTCAAAGCGCGGCCCTGGGATCTGCGCAGGGTCGAGAGCAGCTGCTCGCATTGCACCGTCGGGTGTCGCATTGCCGTTGATGCCAGTCAGAACGACGTACTGCGGTTCAACGGGGTCGACAACGACGCAACCAACCAGGGATGGCTGAGCGACAAGTGCCGGTTCGGATTCGAGTTCATCGGCTCCGAGAACCGGCTTCGCAGTCCGCTCATCAAAGTGGACGGCGAGTTCCAGGAAACCACCTGGTCTGCAGCGCTCGACGTTGTGGCAGAACGGCTCGGGGCCATCATTGAAGAGCACGGTGGAGAGTCGGTCGGCGGTATCGGGGGGGCCCGGTCAACCAACGAAGACGCCTATGCCTTCGCCAAATTCATGCGGACGGTGGTCGGCAGCAATCATCTCGACGCGCAGCTCGACGACGGTCTCGACGCCCGCTTCCTGGTCGGGGTTTCGCCCCGGGCCAAGATCGACGATCTGGACCGGGCGGCCACCATCCTCGTGTGGGCTCCTGATCTGAAAGAGGAGTCCGGTTCGCTCTACCTGCGGGTCCGCCATGCGGTCCAGGAACTCGGCGTCAAGCTGGTCGTTGTTCACCCTCGCCGCACCGGTCTCGACGATCGCGCCACCCACAAACTGACCTACCGGCCAGGAGAAGGCCCGGCGCTGCTCGCGGATCTGGCGAGCGGTACCGGTGATTATGCAGCCGTTCTCGAGACCCTTTCGCAGGGTCCGGTCGTCGCCATCGTGGGACGGCCCGGTCTCACCGAACAGCAAGAACTGCCGGAAGCGGTGGCGGGATTCGTGCTCGGCCTTCCCGATTCCTCCGTCCTGCCGTTTGCCCGGCGCTCCAATGTGTTCGGTGCTCTCGACATGGGCGTTGCCCCGACCCTCCTGCCGGGACGGGTTGGACTGGACGACGCAGAAGCCATGGCGCAACTGGAAGCAGTCTGGGGCCCCATCCCGACGCATGACGCACGGGGCACCATGGGAATCCTCGAAGGCCTGGCGGTCGGTGAGCTGAAGGCGCTCATGTTGCTGGGAGCCGATCCCGTCCGGGATGTGCCGGATGCCGCCGTCGCCCGCCGCGGAATTGAGGGTGCCGAGTTTGTTGTGGCTATCGACATGTTCCTCAACGATTCGAGCCGGCTGGCCGACGTTGTCTTGCCGGCCGAGGGCTTCGGTGAGAAGGAAGGGACCGTCACCAATCTCGAGGGACGGGTTCAGAAGGTGAACCGCATAGTGGCCGGGCCGGGTCAGTCTCAGGCGGATTGGACCATTCTGGACGACATATCGCGACGGTTGGGCAAGCCGCTTGCCTTCGTTTCTGCGGAGGCAATCTCCAAAGAGATCGCCGATGTTGCCCCCGCCTATGCGAGCGTGACGTGGGATCTGCTGGAGTGGGATGAGAAGGAGGGGGCCGTCGTTCCCTACGGGGCAGCGGTCCAACCCTTCTCCGTTCGACCATCCGCACCCGGCCGCCCGGAATTGGAAGCCATGACCCGCAAGCCCCCGACCGGGGCCTTCGCGCTCCACCTCGCCCGCACGCTCTACGACGACGGCGTGCTCGTGCGGAACAGCCTTTCCCTCCCGTCTCTAGCTCCAGGAGGGTCCGTCCATCTCCATCCGGATGATGCCGCCCGGCTCGGAGTGGTCGAAGGAGGGCTGGTCGAGGTCAAGACCGTTGATGCCTCCGTCCGGCTTCCCGCCATCCTCGACCCAACGCTGTTGACCGGCGTCGTCTACGTGCCCTTCAACCAGCCGTGGACCCCCTCGCTGGGAGGCGCCCTCTCTGCTGTGGTGGCAGTCACCAAGGAGGTGAAGGCCTGATGGACGGCTGGGACATCGCCATCGCCCTCGTCAAGGTTGTCGTGGTGTTCGCCATGCTGCTCGTCGTGACCATTCTGTTGGTGTGGATCGAGCGCAAAGTGGTTGCCGACATGCAAAACCGGATCGGTCCCGAACGCGCCGGTCCCTGGGGCATCCTGCAGACGCTGGCCGACGGATTGAAGCTGCTGTTCAAAGAGCAGATCCGTCCCAATAAGGCCGAGATCGGCATGTACCTGCTGGCTCCGGTGCTGACGTTGATCCCGGCCTTCTTGATCTTCATGGTGGTGCCGATCGGACAGCCGTTCACGGTGACGCTGGGAGGAATTGAACGGGTGATCTCCATGCAAGGAACCGACTTGAACGTCGGTCTCTTGTTCATCCTGGCGATGTCGTCGCTGGCCGTATACGCCATCGTCCTGGCCGGTTGGTCGTCCGGGTCCAAGTACCCGCTCCTGGGCGGGGTGCGAGCCACCGCCCAGGCGATTTCCTACGAGGCGGCCATGGGTCTGGCCCTGGTGCCCGTTGTCTTCTACGCCGGCAGCCTCTCGATCGCGGAGATCGTTGCCTCCCAGGAGGGGACGTGGGGCGGAATCATTCCCCGCTGGAACATCGTTCCCCTGTTCCTGTCGTTCGTGATCTTCTTCATCTCCATCATCGCCGAGACCAACCGGGCTCCCTTCGACCTCGTCGAAGCCGAGCAGGAGATCGTCGGTGGGTTCCACACCGAATACTCGGGGTTCCGCTTCGCCTGCTTCTTCCTGGCTGAGTACATCAACATGTTCAACATGTCGGCCATCGCCGCCACCCTGTTCCTCGGCGGATGGAACGGACCGGATTTCGGACTGACCGGCTTCGTCGCCTGGGTGTTGCCGATCGTCTACTTCTTCCTCAAGACGTTTGCGCTGGTGTTCATCTTCATGTGGGTGCGGGCGACGCTACCCCGGCTCCGCTACGACCAGTTGATGCAGCTCGGTTGGAAACGTCTCATCCCCGCCGCCCTGGCCTGGCTGGTCCTCTCGGCCGTGGTTGTCGGGATCCGGCAGTTTGGAGCACCGTGGAGCTAAAGAAGTTGCCAGTGGCCAGTGGCCAGTTGCCAGCCAGCAAGTCGCTGGTCCTCGAGTCTCGTGAGGATTCGGCGGGACGGCGCGGGACCTGGCTGACCAACGTCTGGTTCCGCTTCGGGTCCTATCGGGAAACTGGGAGCTGGGAGCTGGAAGCTGGAAGCTGGGAGACGCCATGGGCATGATCAACGATCTTCGCAAGGGGTTTGCCGTCACGCTCCGGGTGATGCGCAAGACCATCTTTGGCGATGGCCTGCTGACGACCGAGTACCCGAAGGAGTCGCGCCAGAAGCCCGAACGCTTCCACGGCCGCCATGTCCTCAACCGGCACCCGGACGGGATGGAGAAGTGCATCGGCTGTGAACTCTGCGCCGGGGCGTGTCCGGCCAGCTGCATCTATGTGCGGGGTGCAGACAACCCGATCGACGATCCCGTCAGTCCCGGCGAACGCTACGGGTTTGTGTACGACATCAACATGCTGCGCTGCATCTTCTGTGGGTTGTGTGTCGAAGCCTGCCCGACCGAGGCAATCACCATGACCCACCTCTTCGAGATGTCGGTCACCGACCGGGACGATGCCATCTATACCAAGAAGGAGTTGCTGGTCGACCCGGACGGGATTCCCAATCACATGTTCACCCGTGACCAGGACCCGATGGTCAACCTGGCCGAACTCAAAGAGGCCGACGGGTGGATGCGGGCGACTGCACCGTCCGGTCGCGCCGGCTATGAGGGAATCCCCGGTTGGAGCCGTTCAGCCGGGATCGGCCTCCGGCCGCCCGAGCGCGGCCAGGCAGGCACCGCCCCCGAGGACGAAGAGAGCGACGATGAGTGAGCTGATTCTCTTCTTCATATTCGGTTCCCTGGCTCTGGTCGGCGGTCTCACCGTTGTCGCCGCCAAGAACCCGGTGCACAGCGCCATGGGGCTCATGCTCACTCTGTTTTCCCTGGCCGTTTTCTACATTGTTCAGGCTGCTCACTTCGTGGCCGCGGTGCAGGTGATCGTCTACGCCGGTGCCGTGATGACCTTGTTCCTATTCGTGATCATGCTGATCGGGGTCGACCGGGAAGAGAATCTGACCGAGAACATCCGATTCCAACGGCCTTTGGTCGGCCTGTTGGGCCTGACGGTGGTTGTGATAGGCGTTTTGGCCGCAGTCGGGGGCCGGTTCGCCTGGGTGACGGGCAGCGCGGCCGGGGGTCTGGAAGTCAACGGTACGGTTCAAGCGATCGGCGATGACCTCTTCACCACGTGGCTGCTGCCCTTTGAAGCCACGTCGCTCCTTTTGATCATTGCCTCGGTCGGCGCCCTGGCCCTGGCCTTCTACGCTCCTCGGAGGCGGCGGCGCCAGGAGGAGGATGCCCCATGACGGTAACCGTCGATTGGTATCTGCTCCTCGCCGCGATCCTTTTCTTGATCGGTGCAGCCGGGCTGCTGGTGCGCCGCAATGCCATCGTCATGTTCATGTCGATCGAGCTGATGCTCAATGCCGTGAATCTGACATTCGTCTCGGTCGGGCGGGAGCTGAACACCCTGAACGGCCAGTTCGCCGTCTTCTTCGTGCTGGTGGTGGCTGCCGCCGAAGTCGTGGTCGGGCTGGCGATCATCGTCTCGGTTTTCCGAACCCGGGCCACCGCCTCGGTCGACGAGCTCTCGGAGATGAAGGGATGAAGATCTCGCTCCGCTCGATCAGTCGTCAGTTTCCAGTTTCCAGTTCCCAGGTCGCATTGACTGGTGACTGGCTACTGGTAACTGGTGACCCGGTTATCGCGAGGAGGTGGCACCCGTGACCGACTTCTTCGTAGACAATCTCTGGCTCATCATCGCCCTTCCTGCCCTGGGCACCATCTTCCTGCACTTCTTCGGGCGACGGATCGGAGAGCCGTTCGCCGGGTGGATCGCCTCGGCGATGATCGGTGCTTCGTTCGTGGTCGGCCTGATCGCCGCAGTGCCGTTCATCCAGGGTGGCGCCCACCCAGAAACGGTGTACCTGTTCGATTGGATTCCCGGGTTGGGGGCGACCGCCGAACTGCTCTGGGACCCGCTGTCCGCGTTGATGGTCCTCGTCGTGAGCGGGGTCGGGACGCTGATCCACATCTATTCGATCGGCTACATGCACGGAGACGAACGATTCGGGCGCTTCTTCATGTACATGAATCTCTTTGCGACGTCCATGCTGACCCTGGTGCTTGCCAACAACTTCGCCGTCCTGTTCCTCGGCTGGGAGCTGGTCGGACTCTGCTCGTACCTCCTGATCTCGTTCTGGTTCACCCGTCCCTCGGCGGCGGCAGCGGGCAAGAAGGCCTTCATCGTCAACCGGATCGGCGACTTCGGTTTCATGATCGCCCTGATGCTGGTCTTCACGACCTTTGGAACCCTCTCCTACAGCCAGGTGCTGGAGAACCCCGGCGAGTTGCTGGGAGCCGGCACTGCCACTGCCATCGGGCTGCTCTTCCTGGTCGGCGCCGCCGGTAAATCTGCTCAGATACCCCTCTACGTCTGGCTGCCCGACGCCATGGAGGGCCCGACGCCGGTCTCGGCCCTCATCCATGCAGCCACCATGGTCACGGCCGGCGTCTACGTGGTGGCCCGCACCGCACCCATCTACGCGCTCTCCGATACCGCCTCGCTGGCGGTTGCCACGGTCGGGGCGCTCACCGCCCTGCTGGCCGCCACCATTGCGGTGGCACAGAAAGACATCAAGCGGGTGCTGGCCTACTCGACCATCAGCCAGCTGGGCTACATGTTCATCGGGGTCGGCTCCGCTGCCTATGTAGCCGGAGTGTTCCACCTCATGACGCATGCGTTCTTCAAGGCGCTGCTCTTCCTCGGGGCCGGTTCGGTCATCCACGCCATGTCGGACGAGCAGAACATGAACAAGATGGGCGGGCTGCTCAAGAACATGAAGATCACCGGGTGGACGATGGGGATCGCCACCCTGGCCATTGCAGGGATTCCGCCGCTGGCCGGGTTCTGGTCGAAGGACGAGATCCTCGGCACCGCTTTTGAGAAAGGTGGCTTCTACTACGTCCTGTGGGCGATCGGATTGATCACCGCCATGATCACGGCCTTCTACATGTCCCGGATGTTCATCCTCACGTTCCTCGGGAAACCACGCTGGGACGACGGTGTCCACCCGCACGAGTCCCCCTACACCATGACCATCCCGCTGATGGTTCTGGCCGTCGCTGTCGGTGGTTGGTGGCCTCGTGAACACACCCTTCCGGCTGGGTCTGGAGCATTTCCTCGAGCCGGCTTTTGAAGGGGTCGAGCTGGCCCACGCTCCTGAGGGGGCATTGCTGTGGATCCTGGCCGGCGTTTCCGTGCTGGCCGGCGTGATCGGCATCCTCATGGCCGTAGCCCTCTACCTGGGACCGGAGGAGCGGCGCGACCGTGTCCTGGCCAGATTGCGGCGGCCATGGTTCGCCATGGAGAACGCCTACTGGGTTGACCAGGTGTACGGAAGGATGATCGTGCTCCCCGGCAAGAAGGCCTCGAGCTGGGCCGCCTTCTCCTTCGACGCCAAGCTGGTCGATGGAATCGCCAACGGCGTTGGCGTACTTGTTCAGCGCGTTCTCGACCGCACTGCGACCGCTCCAGACGGGTCTGGTCCGGAACTACGCGCTGATCCTGGCGGCCGGGGCGGTCGGTCTGGTCATCTGGTTCCTGAGCAGCGGGGGGTTGTAGATGGACTTCCCCATACTCTCCGTTCTGATCCTCCTCCCGGCTGCCTCGGCGCTGGTCATCGCGTTGATTCCCGAGCGCCGGAAAGAAGTGATTCTGCCCGTCGGCGTGGCGTTGAGCATCCTTCCGATCGGGCTGGCCGGCTACCTGTTCTTTGCCTTCGAGAAGGGTGTCGCCGTCTTCCAGTTCGTTGAGAAGACCCCCTGGTACGAACCGTGGGGAATCTCCTGGCACCTCGGCGTCGACGGGATCTCGCTCCTGCTGGTGGTGCTGACCACCATCCTGGTGCCTATCTCGCTGGCTGCGTCGACCGCTATTGCGGATCGGCTCAAGCTCTTCGTGGCGATGGTGCTGATCTTGGAAGCCGGCTTGATCGGCGTATTCCTGTCCGTCGATCTCTTCCTCTTCTTTGTGTTCTTCGAAGTGATCCTCATCCCGATGTACTTCATCATCGGCATCTGGGGTGGCGAGCGCAGGATCTACGCGGCGATCAAATTCTTCATCTTCACTGCCTTCGGATCGGCTCTGATGCTGGCCGGCATCATCGCCATGGCGCTCCTGTACGGGAGTCAGACCGGGCAGATGAGCTTCGATTACACCGACCTGTTGCAGCTGTCGATGAGCACCACCACCGAGATGTGGCTGTTCGGCGCGTTCGCCCTGGCCTTTGCGATCAAGGTGCCGCTGTTCCCGCTTCACACGTGGCTGCCCGACGCTCATGTTGAGGCACCGACCGCCGGTTCTGTGCTGCTGGCCGGCGTCTTGCTGAAGCTCGGTACCTACGGACTGTTGCGGTTCAATCTTGCCTTGTTCCCGGAAGCCTCCGTGAAACTGGTCCCCGTGATGGCCGTGTTGGCCGTCATCGGCATCATCTATGGAGCGGCGGTGGCCATCGTCCAACCCGATCTGAAGAAACTGGTTGCCTATTCGTCGGTGAGCCACCTCGGCTTCATCGTGCTCGGGACTTTTGCGCTGACCAGCCAGGGATTGCAGGGCGGGGTCATCCAGATGGTCAATCACGGTGTCACGACCGGCGCCTTGTTCCTCCTCGTGGGAATGATCTACGAACGGCGGCACACCAAGCGGATTGCCGACTTCGGAGGCCTGGCCAAAGTCATGCCGATCTACGCCGGGATATTCCTCTTCACGTCGTTTGCCTCGATAGGGCTGCCCGGCTTGAACGGCTTTGTCGGCGAGTTCCTGGTGCTGCTGGGGAGCTACACGACCCTCCAGCCCTACGCCATCATTGCTGCCTTCGGCGTGGTGCTTGCAGCCATCTATCTGCTGTGGGCCTATGAGCGGGTCTTCACCGGGCCGGTCACGAAGCCGGAGAACGAGAAGCTGCTGGATCTCAACTTCCGGGAAGTCGCCATCCTGCTGCCCCTCGTCGCCCTGATGCTGGTGCTGGGTCTGTACCCGAAACCGGCCCTCGACCGCATCGCCCCATCGACTGAGGCCATCCTGGATCGGATCGAACAGGTCACCGACTTCCAGGTGCCCGAACCGGGACGTTTCGCCGATGTGTTCACGGGGGAGGGACCATGAGCGAAACCTACGGCGTGTCCTATCTGGCGGTTGCTCCGGAGATCATCCTCACCCTCGGGGCCGTGCTGGTGCTGATGATCGACGTGTTCCGCAAGCCTTCCGCCCGGGTCCACGCCTGGTTGGTGGCCGGAACCTTGCTGGCAGCCACCGTTCTTGCCTGGTTCCAGTGGGATCGGGTCTCCACCGAAGGGCCGTTCCTGGCGTTCTCCAACATGGTGGTCATCGACGGGTACGGCGTGCTGGCCACGTTCATCCTGCTCCTCGTCGGCGCCCTCGGACTGGCAACGGCCTGGGGCATGGTCGAGCGCTTGGGACGGCGCGGCGCTGAAGGCATCGTGCTCGTCTTCATGGCCATCGCCGGATTCCAGTTCATGGCCGTCTCCGCCAACCTGGTGATGATGTTCATGGGCCTCGAGATCGCCTCGATCAGCCTCTACGTCCTCGCCGGGATCACGCGCGAAAGGCCGGAGAGCGACGAAGCGGCGCTCAAGTACTTCCTGCTCGGCTCCTTCGCCTCCGCCCTCTTCATCTACGGGGTGGCCCTGTCCTTCGCCGGGACGGGGGGACTCTCGATCTACGAGATCGGTGCGTTCCTGCGCGCCAACGTCGTGCTCGAACCCGAAGTCCTGCTCATCGGGATGGCCTTGCTCATTGCCGGGCTGGCCTTCAAGGTGTCGGCAGCTCCTTTCCATGTGTGGGCCCCGGACACGTACCAGGGGTCTCCGGCCGGGATCGTCGGGTTCATGGCTTCCGGCGCCAAGGTAGGAGCGTTTGCCGGGCTGGGCCGTATCGTCATCACCGCCTTCCCGCTCTACAACACCGAGTGGGCGCTCGGGCTGGCGTTCCTGGCCGTGCTTTCGATTGCCACCGGAACCCTCCTGGCCATCGCGCAGAGCGACATCCGCCGCATGCTGGCGTATTCGGGGGTGGCGCATGCCGGCTTCATCCTGACCGGCTTGACAGCCGGAGAGGCAGGGATGCCCGCGGTCTGGTTCTACCTGGCGGTCTATACGGTGCAGCTGATCGGGGCGTTCGCCGTTGTGGCGGCGGTCGCCGGACCGACTGCGGCCGGGTCGCCTTTGTCCGACTACGAGGGCCTTTCGAGAAGGTCGCCTTTCCTGGCCGCGGTCCTCGCCATGCTGATGCTGGCCATGTCCGGGGTGCCCCTCACCGCCGGGTTCGTAGGGAAGTTCGGCGTGTTCGCCGCTGCCTGGCGGGCCGACTTCGAGTGGCTGGTGATCGCTGCTCTGGTCGCTTCGGTGGCCGGCTTCTTCTTCTACCTACGGGTGATCGTCCTGATGTACATGCGGGAACCCAAATTTGCTGAAGCCCCGGGAACCATGCGCGCCGGATTCGAGCCGGTCGGAGCGCTTCGGTGGGTACTCATCGTGGCCGTTGCCATAACGGTGGCCTTCGGTGTGTACCCAACACCTTTGCTCGATCTGGTCGGCCAGGCGCTTCCTTTCTAGCCACCGCCGTCGCCGGTCGTTGGCGCCCCGGATTCCTCACTCGACGACAGGACTAGGGCCCCGGTGTGTGCCGGAAACCACCCTTCGTGGGCGCCCCGCAACTGATACCTTGCAGGTGGGAGTTTGGGGCAATGGGAGGGGGAATCTGTGGGGCGATGCCGGCGTGTTTTCGATGCCGACGGCGGCGCAAGCATGGTTGAGTACAGCCTGGCCCTCGTACTCATCGGCTTGACGGCTGCGCTGGTGGTCGGATTTGTCGGGGATGCCACGTCCGATGTGTTCGATGAGGTCGGCAACGCGTTTCCGGCCAAAGCGTTCGTCGCTCCCCTCGACGATGGTGTGGGTACCGACCTCTTCGATGATCTGTTCGCCAGGATCGATGGCATCGATTCGTTGGGAAACAGTCTCGTCGGCAAAGTCGAGGACGCCAGAAGCCGGTACCTCGGAGGCGATGTCGGCGGAGCAGTCGCCAAGCTCGACTCGCTCATCAAGCAGGTCGACGCCCAGCAAGGAAAACAGCTCTCGTACGATGAGGCGGCTTCGGTCCGCAACGGTGCCCTGCAACTGATTGCGATCATCGAGACCGGGTAGATCCTGGCCGTCTCCGCTCCGGCAGCGATGCCAACGAGAAACGTGAAAGCTCCCCAAGCCATTTAGGCTCACAGCGTGACGAACACCCGGTGCCGAGCCGCAACAGCCATCACCACCCTGGCCCTGGCCATCATCTCCCTGCTCTCCGTGGCCCGACCGGCGCAGGCCATGGAGCGACCGCTCATCCTGGCCGACCGGGCGGCGGCCGCCACAGTGCTGGTCCGCGAGGGTGACGTCGTCGACGAGGATCTCTACGCAGGCGGAAACGATGTCCTCATCGAAGGAACGGTTCAGGGCGACCTGGTGGTCGCCGCCTTCCAGTCTCTCGAGATCAAAGGGACCGTTGAAGGTGACGTGGTCGGCTACTCCCCGTTGGTGGTTGTAACGGGCACCGTCGGTGGGTCTTTGCGGGTAGCGGCAGACGTGGTGAGAGTCGAAGGTGCGGTCGGCGTTGATCTCTTCACCGGTGCCCGCTCAACGGTGGTCACCGGGAAGGTCGGTCGCGATATCCAGGCCTGGACCCTTTCGCTCGATGTTCGTGGGACCGTCGGGAGGGACATCCTCGGACGGGTATTCGATGGAGCCCGCCTCGGCGGCACGGTCGGACGGGACGTAGAAATCACCGTGAGGGATCTCGAGGTTCTGCCCGGTGCCCGGATCGAAGGCGGCCTGGGTTATCGATCGGAGCGAGAAGCAGATATTGCCGCCGACGTGGAAGTCGGCAGGGCCATCACCCGTCGGGACCCCGTCACTCCGAATGTCCGGGTGCAGGCCATCTTCACTCTCACCGGGGTGCTGGTTTTCCTTGCGGTTGCCGGTCTGGGATTCCTCCTTTTCTGGCTCACGCCCCGAACGCTGCGAATGGCGGTGGATCGCACGCAATCTCGCACACTTCTGGCTCTGGGGGTTGGTCTCCTGGTGCTGGTGGTGCCGTTGGCATTGCTCGTCATGATCGTGGTCCTGGTGGTCGATTCTTCGCCGGAACTGGCCCTGCCCACTGCCATTATCGGGCTGCCCATCGGCGTGCTGTTGGTGGGGCTGTTGCTCTTCGGCCTGCTCGTCTCCCCGGTTCCCGTCTTGACGGTCCTGGGATCGAGGCTCACGAAGGGGCGCCGATCAGCCCTGTTCGGATACTTGATCGGATTGCTCGTATGGGGACTGCTCCTCGTCATTCCGACGGTGCGGGTGTTCGTGACGGCGCTCATGGCGCTGCTGGGTTTGGGAGCCTGGACCCTCGGAATGGTGGCTGCGCGCGGTTCTTCCCAGTGGGCCCTCTGGCCCCCGGGGAGACATCGCAGACCTGAGGACGGGCAAGCGCCGGTGGCCGAGCAGCACGAACTCACCCCGGTGGCGCAGCCGTTGGACGAAGGGGAGTGGCCGCAGGAGGAAATCGGCGAACCTTTCGATCCTGAGACGATGCAGCTCCCCCTCGAGGGGGGCGACCTGCCGTGACCACCCGGAAAGGTCGCGAAAACCAACCATGATCTGAGTCGACGGCCGGGGCAACGGGAACCCCATAATGTGATACATGACTCAGCCGTCAACTTCTGAAGAGCTGCCCGTCACCGCCCGGGGCCGCGCCACCCGTCAGGCCATCCTGGATGCTGCCGAGGAAGTCTTCGGTGAGCTGAGCTACGACCGGGCTTCCGTTGCGGAGATCACCCGCCGGGCCGGTGTCGCTCAGGGCACCTTCTACGTCTATTTCCCCGATAAGAAGGCCGCCTTTACCGAACTGGTCCGGGTCCTCAACCACGACATGCGCGCCGCCATCGCTCGATCGATCACAGGCATGACCGAACGTCTCGAGATGGAACGGACCGGAATGCGGGCCTTCTTCGACTATGTCGCCCGCCATCGCGCTCTCTACAAAGTGGTCCGGGAGGCTGAGTTCGTCGACTACGACATCTACCGCTGGCACTACGACACCCTCGGTGAAGGGTATGTGCACGGGATCAAGCAAGCCATCGCCGACGGGCAACTGCGAGCCGATTTGGATCCAACCACCGTCGCCAACATCCTCATGGGGATTGCCGAATTCACCGGTGGTCACTGGGTGCTGAACGAAGGAAGCGCCCCGCCGGACGAGGTATTTGAACAGATCATGGCGTTCATCGAGCGGGGCCTGACCGCCCGAGGAGAGCAATGACCGTTCCCGCTTTGCCCGGCGTGACGGCGACGACCGTGACCACCGCCCGGCTGACCACTCGCGTGCTCACCACCGGACCGGCCGACGGTATCCCGGTTCTGTTTCTGCACGGCAACGTCACCTCGGCCACCTGGTGGGAAGAGACGATGCTGGCCCTTCCCGACGGGTACCGGGGCATCGCTCCCGACCAGCGCGGCTACGGAGACGCCGACCCGGCAGCGAAGATCGATGCCACCCGTGGAGTCGGTGATCTGGCCGACGACGCTCTCGCTTTGCTCGACCACCTGGGTGTCGATCGAGCGCACCTGGTTGGCAACTCCCTGGGCAGCATCGTGGTGTGGCGGCTGCTCGCCGAACACCCGCACCGGTGGCTCAGCATTACCCAGGCCGACCCCGGCTCCCCGTTTGGTTTTGGAGCGACCAAGGACGCCGACGGCACCCCGTGTTCCGACGACTTCGCCGGGTCGGGGGCAGGATTGATCAATCCGCTCCTGGTGGCCAGCCTGGAGGCCGGAGATAGCACCGCCGACAGTCCCTTCACCGCCCGCTCGGTGCTCCGGAGTCTGCTGGTCAAAGGACCGTTCGTACCTCCCAACGAGGATGCGATGGTGGCGTCGATGCTGTCCACGCACCTCGGGCTCGAGGACTACCCGGGCGACGCCCTGCCCTCCGCCAACTGGCCGTTTGCGGCCCCCGGCCTGCTGGGGCCGAACAACGCTCTGTCGCCCAAGTACACCAATGAGGCAACCGGTGTCGTAGCCGCCGATCCCAAGCCGCCGGTGCTGTGGGTGCGCGGCAGCGACGACCTCATGGTGTCCGACACATCCGCCGCTGATCCCGGGACGATCGGCCCGACCGGTCTGATCCCCAATTACCCGGGTCCCGACGTCTACCCGCCCCAGCCGATGCTCGCCCAGATCCGGGCCATGCTCGACTCCTACCGGGAGGGCGGCGGCGTGTACCGGGAGGTCGTCATCGACGACGCCGGCCATGTGCCGTTCATCGAGAAACCGGACGAATTCAATCAGGTCTTTCACCGCCAACTGCAAGAGAACAGCCCCCAAGGAGGGAACGAATGAGGAAAGCTATACGACTGCCGGCCATGCTGGTAGTGCTGGTGCTGATCCTGGCCGCCTGTGCGGCCGAGGACACCGCGACCACGACCACGGCTGCCGAGACGACGACCACGGCCGCCGAAACCACGACAACCGAAGGCACGACCGACACCACTGAGGCCATGATGGGCGCCACCTGCGATGAGCCCGTGACGGTTGGTGTGATTACCGACCTGACCGGCGCCCTGGCCATTTACGGAGCCCACATCAACCGGGCGGTCCCGATCGGATTCGCCTACGCCACC
>CAVRAP010000004.1:0-6658 GCA_963718995.1 uncultured Actinomycetota bacterium | reverse complement strand
GGCAATACCGCCCGATTCCATGGTCTCGGCCAGAGTTGAAGCACGGAGGATATCCAATCTCTCGCACTAGCCGACCCGTAGCTTTGCTGCGAAGGCAGCCACGCATCCGAGAGTGCGGTTCCATGGCGGCCCCGGGCGTTCGCAGGTTGCTGGGTTCTACTTCCCCTGTTGGATGCCGTCCAGGACCGCCAGCACCTCGTCGAGGTCGGCGTGATCGCCTGCGTGGTCCTCGAAGTCGGCGTAGCGGAGCACATTGCCCGGTCCCACCACCAGGGTTGCGCCGAGCTGGAAAGGCCGCCGTCCGCTGCGTTGCTGGCAGTTGCCGCCCTTGAAACTCCTGAAGCCTGCCGACCAGGCCGTCGGTGAAAGCACCGACCCCACCCCAAGCGTCTTCGTTCCGACGATCTCGGCAGCCGCGCCATCCTCGTCGAGCAGCACCGGGAAGGGAACTCGCTCGTCTTCGATGAAGGCCAAGGCATAGCGCCTGCCGCCGGTGCCGATGGCGGTCACGCCTGCCCCGGTTGCGAGGATGTCGTCGTACCGGTCGCGGACCTGACCGGCCCGCTCGCGACAGGTCAGTCAGCCGAAATGCCGGAGGAACAGCACCACCTGGGGTCGGGTTGACCACCGGTCACCGAGGCGTTCCTCGCCGCCTTCCGGATCGACGAGCACGTGATCGGCCAGGGCGGTTATGTCGAACGTCATGGTCACGAGTCTCGCGGATCACAACCGCAAATCAGAATCGAGGAGCCCTAGGGTTATCCCCGGAATGCTTGGACCTCCGCTCGAATCAATCCATCCGTTGGTTCATTGCCTATCATCCGTCACCGTCGGCGAGAGCTTGTATGCCTGACTACAAACAAGGGATCAAGAAAGACGTTTCGGAGATCAAGTTCCTGATCCATGATCTCCGTGTGGAGCGCTTCATCGATGAGGTGATCCACTTCCACGTGGGGCTCGACACCGATCTGCAACTCTATGGGATCGTCGATCCACTGGTCATCACCGGAGATGACCTTCGCAAGCTTCGCACCCGGGCGGTCAGCCTGCGGCTGGCCTTCGAGAGCTACAGCGAATCAGTCAAGGGATTCGCCGCGCCCGAGACTGTTTTATCCGTGGCCAACGAGTACGTGCGATCCATCCATGATCTGTGCGAGTTGATCCTGCACCCTATGTGGAGTCACATCGATGCAGCGTTGACGGTGTTGCCCGATGTGAGCCGGTCCGTGCGATCCCGGTCGCATTACCGCAATGTGGTGCGATGGCTCTGCGGGGTCTACTACCGGATCGAACACTTCTGGGCCGAACAGCGCGACGAGGAGGTCTACGAGGTCTTCGATCTGGGTGCCGATGTCGAGGATTACGTTCGCAATGTGGTGCACGGCTGGGTCACCGAGCAGAGCGCTGCCCGGGTGGAGTTGCAACTCGGCCGTCTCGACCCGGCCGTGCTGGGTGGAAACCGGCACCGTTTTCGGCGCATGTACTTCAACCTGATCATGAACGCGGTCGATGCCATGCAGGGAAAGAAGGTGGGCGTGCTTCACATCGAAAATGTGCGCGACGATGGGCACGTCAACCTTTCGGTCCGGGACGACGGTGCCGGGATGACGTCAGAGCGAATCCACCAGTTGCTCACCGACAAGGAATCTCTCGATGGTGAGCTCCACTCGCTCGGATTTGTGTTCGTTCGTCAGACTGTCGAACAGTTCAAAGCCACCTTGTCCATCGAAAGCGAGCCGGGCGTGGGGACAACCACCACCGTGCGAGTTCCTGTTCTGGAAGGCGTCGAACTACCACCTCGCAAGCATTCGCTGTGCGAGGACTACAACCTGCCGCGGCCAGGAGACTCCATCGACGACGAGACTGCCGCCCAACCCCGGCCGGCTCCGGTGAGCGACGAAAAAGGGGGAACCTGCGGCCACGTCATCTATTCGGACTACAAGCAGTCACAGTCCGAGTTCCCGGGGTGCATATTCGCGATGGCCGTTTCCGAAGAAGACCGACTCGAGATGCTCACCCACAAGCCCTACGAGCGGTTGTGGAACATGGGACATGAGGATCTCTCCCCGATGTTCTTCGAAGCGACAATTCGGGGGCGCCTTGAAGAGGACGAAGATCACCAGCTCAATCTGATCTTCAAGGCACCGCAGAATATCCGCGAGTACTTCGAATTCAAGGAGATCCCCGACGACCGGCGCACCACCGGCGAATACACGCGCATGGTGCACGACGAGCTCATCCGTATCGCCCGGCGACTGATAGCGACCGGGATGCCGGAAACCGTCAATGTCGAAGTTGCGACCTGGTCGAAGTTCTTTCCTGATACAGAGGAACCTCAAGCATGCCCGCTGGCCACCCTGGCCGGACTACCCCTCAGCACCGAGGCCTGAACTGCCAGGCGACCGGGAACCGGCGGGCTGCTTGATGCCTACATCTGTTCCGGGTCGATGGCGAATAGGTTCTCCTTGCCGGCCGTGATCGGCCCCAGCAAGGCAGTTCCGAGCGGCAGCAACTGCTCGGCGTAGAACCGGGCGGTAGCGATCTTGGCCTCCAGGAATTCCTTGTCGGAGTCGCCCTTCGCCAAAAGCCGTGACGCGGTCAGCGCCGACTTGGCCAGGAAGTAGCCGCCCGCGACCGTGCCGAGCATGTTCAGGTACGGGGTAGCGCCTGCGGCAGCCTGGTTGGGGTCCTGCATGCCGTTCATGGCCAGCCAACCGGTCGCCTGCTCCAGAGCGGCGACCCCGTCGGCGAGCAGGTTGCGCATGGAATTGAAACGTTCGCCTTCGGCGGCCAGCTCGCCGTCGATCGCCTTCATCTTGCCGATGAAGCCCATGATGGCTGCGCCTCCGCCTGCGGGAAGTTTGCGTCCGATGAGGTCAAGCGCCTGAATCCCGTTGGTGCCCTCATAGATGGCTCCAATGCGAGCATCCCTGTAAAACTGGGGCATGCCGCTTTCCTCGATGTAACCCATGCCACCGAAGACCTGGATCGCCATGGACGCAACCTCGATCCCGAGATCAGTCGCCCACGCTTTCGAGACCGGGGTGAGCAAGTCCGCGTAGAGCTCGTACTCCTTGCGGGTTTCCTCGTCCGGGTGCGCTCTGGCCATGTCCATGGCGAAAGCATTTTCGAGCACCAGTGCCCGCATCGCTTCCACCTGCGCTTTCATCGTCATCAGCATCCGGCGCACATTGGCATGTCCGATGATCGGGGTGACTTCGTCCTTCGGTGCACCAATCGGGCGGCCCTGAATCCGCTCGCGGGCATAGGCGAGGGCGTTCTGGTAGGAGATCTCGCCGACGGCAACTCCGCTCAGTCCCACTGCCAGTCGAGCGTTGTTCATCATGGTGAACATGTACCGCATGCCCCGTCGCTCTTCGCCGACGAGGTAGCCGATCGATCCTTCTCCCTCGTCGCCAAACGAAAGCACGGCAGTCGGGCTCGCCTTGATGCCCATCTTGTGTTCAAGCGATACCGTAATCACGTCGTTGAACGGTCCCACCGAACCGTCCTCGTTCACCACGTACTTGGGTACGACGAACAGGCTGATGCCTTTGGTCCCGGGCGGAGAGTCCGGGGTGCGGGCCAGCACCAGATGGATGATGTTGTCGGTGAGGTCGTGGTCCCCGAAGCTGATGAAGGTTTTGGTCCCTTTGACCCTCCAGGTCCCGTCACCGGCAGGGGTTGCCTTGGTCGTCAACGCGCCGACATCTGAACCGGCTTGCGCCTCGGTCAGACACATCGTTCCCGTCCACTCGCCGCTCACCAGGCGGCGGATATACGTCTCTTTGATCTCTTCAGATCCGTGCTCCAACAGCGCATCCACAGCTCCCTGGGTGAGCCCGGGAGCCATAGCCAGGCTGGGGTTCGTGGCGTTGATGATCTCTCCCAAAGCGGTCACGACCGTGGCGGGCATGTTGCCACCGCCATACTCCTCGGGGAAGGGGATGCCCAGCCAACCCGCTTGGGCCATTCTCTGAAATGCGTCCTTGAAACCCTCCGGGGTCTTGACGACGCCGTCGCGAAGGTGCGAGCCCTCGATATCCCCGCTGCGATTGAGCGGAAACCATACGTTGGTCAAGAACTTCCCGGCCTCATCGAGGATGGCGTCGACGAACTCATGCTCCACGTGCTCATATCCGGGGAGGGCGGCTAGTCCGTCGAGTCCGATCAGGTGGCGCAGCACGAAGCGCAAATCCTTGAGCGGGGGGCTGTAGACAGTCATTGGTCCCTTCCTTGTATCAGGTGGTTGGGTTGTCAACGTGGCCGGACATCACCCGTAACGGCGTCCCGGATCGGTCTCGAGGGACGCAAACGAACAGATATGTGTAGCTTGCCACAGTTTGCATTTTCCGTCATTTTGCTTGCAATTGCAAACTTCTGAGGGCGGGGACGAGTAATTCCCGGGTTTCGGGCGGCGCTCCGCGCTAACTTCCCACGAGGTCTGTCGAGCAATGGATCGGTCCTCGTAGGCGGTGACCGCACGTGCCCGACAGTGTTCTAGGTTTGACCTCGAGGAACGTCAATGATCCCAATTCGGCAGTACTGGAATCTCCTGGTGGATTACCTGCGCCCCCACTGGTGGCGGGTGGTCTTGCTGGCCGCGCTCTTGCTGACCGGGATTGCTTTCCAACTGATCAACCCGCAGATCGTCAGGAGCTTCATCGATCAAGCCATCGCCGGGGCGGACCAGTCCACGCTCGTCCGCCTGGCACTGACCTTTGCCGCCCTGGCCGTCGCCCACCAGGGCTTGTCGGTGATCGCGACCTATCTGGCCGAGAACATCGGTTGGGCCGCCACCAACGAACTACGCGGGGATCTGGCCGAACACTGTTTGCGTCTGGACATGGGCTTCCACAAGACCCGCACGCCCGGTGAAATGATCGAGCGCATCGACGGAGATGTGACCGCTCTGTCCAACTTCTTTGGACAATTCGTGATCCATGTGGTGGGCAATCTGGTGCTGCTGGTCGGGATCCTGGTGCTGCTGTTTCGCGAGAACCTGCTGGTTGGGGCGGGTGTCAGCCTGTTTGCCGGCGTCGCCCTGGTGGCGATGGTGGGCATCCAGAACGTGGCGCTGCCGTGGTGGAAACGGGTGCGCCAGCGCAGTGCTGAGTTCTACGGGTTCCTGGGCGAGCAACTGGGTGGGACCGAAGACATCCGGTCCAACGGTGCGACCGGGTTCTTCCTTCGACGATTCACCGAGCATCTGCGTGCCTGGTTGCCCGACGCAGTGCGCGGATTCATGGGCTGGGCCGTGTTGTGGTCTACCAACATCGTGGTGTTCGCCGTCGGTACGGCACTGGTGTTCTGGCTCGGGTCCCGGTTGTTTGGAGACGGGACTCTGACCATCGGCTCCGTGTACCTGGTATTCACCTATACGGAGTTGCTCAGACAGCCGCTGGATCGGATCCGGCACCAGATGGAAGATCTCCAGAAGGCCGGCGCCGGCATGTCCCGGGTCGAAGACCTTCTGGCAATCACCTCACGGATTGCCACCGACGGGGAAGCACACCTGCAGTCCGGTCCGCTCTCGGTCGAGTTCGATGGTGTCACCTTCGCCTACCAGGACGGAGAAGAGGAAGTGGGTAAGGTCGTCTTGGAAGAGGTTTCGTTTCGCGTTGCTCCCGGGCGGGTGGTCGGGGTTCTCGGCCGCACCGGGAGTGGCAAGACGACCCTCGCCCGTCTGCTGACCCGGCTCTACGACCCCATCAACGGCCGTGTGCTCCTCGGAGGGGTGGCGGCTCGAGATGCCAAGAGCGATGATCTCCGGGAACGGGTCGGCATGGTGACTCAGGATGTCCAGCTGTTCAGGGCCAGTGTGCGTGACAATCTGACTTTCTTCGATCGGGATGCTTCCGATGAAGCCATCATGGAGGCGTTGGTGGATCTCGGCCTTGCCGATTGGTTGGGTTCCCTACCCGACGGCCTGGATACCCGCCTCGAATCGGGTGGCGGCGGCCTATCCGCAGGCGAGGCGCAACTGCTGGCTTTCACCCGGATCTTCTTGAAGGACCCGGGCGTCGTGATACTCGACGAAGCATCGTCGCGGCTGGATCCGGCGACGGAACAGCTCATCGAGCGGGCAGTCGACAAACTGCTGGACCGCCGTACCGGCATCATCATCGCCCACCGGTTGGCGACCGTGACCAGAGCCGACGACGTTCTGATTCTCGACGATGGCCGGGTGGTCGAATTTGGCGAACGAGTGGCACTGGCAGCTGATCCGGATTCTCGTTTCTCGAGGTTCCTGCGAGTCGGTCTCGAGGAGATGCTGGCATGAAGTCCTCGGCGCGGGCCTCGGTCCCTACGTTCAAGCTGATGCTGGGATTGGTCCGGTTCACTCCCTGGCGGTATGCCGGCAACGCAGTCCTGTGGACGCTCGTCTGGGTGATGCCGGTCATACCCGGATTGATCAGCAAGGAATTCTTCGACGGCCTGACCGGTGAGGCTTCGGTGTCCTTCGACGTGAACACCCTGATTGCGTTTTTGGGGGCTTACGGTTTGGCTCGCGTAGGGTTCGTAGCCGTCGCGATGCTCAGCGATGTGAACTTCCGGTTCCGGATTGGATCCTTGCTGCGCCGCAACATGATCGGACGGATCCTGTCTCTCCCTGGTGCCCGGGCCGTTCCGGATTCTCCCGGTGAAGCCATCAGCC
>CAVRAP010000003.1:0-13694 GCA_963718995.1 uncultured Actinomycetota bacterium | reverse complement strand
GGACGAGGAAACCCGCAAAGAGTACGAGCTCTACGCGGACTTGCTCACCCCGGTCTCGAAAGCGTGGGCGACTGATCTCGGGATCGAGGTTGCGTCCATGGCGATCCAGGTCTTCGGTGGCATGGGTTACATCGAGGAAAGCGGCATGCCCCAGTTTTACAGGGATGCTCGCATTGGAGCCATCTATGAGGGCACCAACGGGATCCAGGCGCTTGACCTCATCGGACGCAAACTTCCCGCAGGCGGAGGCGCAGCCATCATGGGCTTCATCGGCAAGATGAAGGCGATCGACGGCGAGCTGGCCGCCGAAGGCGAACGGTTCAATTCCATGCGCAACCTGCTCGCCGACGGGGTCGCCGCTCTGGAGCAGGCGACCGGTTGGCTGGCCATGAACGGCATGCAGGACCCCAACCAGGCTGCCGCAGGCGCTACCCCGTACCTGAACATGCTCGGCACGGTCGCGGGCGGCTACTTCCTGGCCAAGTCGGCGCTGACCGCGTCACGGCTTTTGGCGAAGGGCGACTCCGACAAGGAATTCCTGGAGGCCAAGATCGCTACCGCCCGGTTCTACGCCGAGCAGTTGCTGCCGCTCGGAACTGCCTTGCTGGGGCCGATCACGGCCGGCAAGGAGAACCTATTCGCCATCGACCCGGAACAGATGTAGGCATCAAGCAGCCCGCCGGTTCCCGGTCGCCTGGTAGTTCAGGCCTCGGTGCTGAGGGGTAGTCCGGCCAGGGTGGCCAGCGGGCATGCTTGAGGTTCCTCTGTATCAGGAAAGAACTTCGACCAGGTCGCAACTTCGACATTGACGGTTTCCGGCATCCCGGTCGCTATCAGTCGCCGGGCGATACGGATGAGCTCGTCGTGCACCATGCGCGTGTATTCGCCGGTGGTGCGCCGGTCGTCGGGGATCTCCTTGAATTCGAAGTACTCGCGGATATTCTGCGGTGCCTTGAAGATCAGATTGAGCTGGTGATCTTCGTCCTCTTCAAGGCGCCCCCGAATTGTCGCTTCGAAGAACATCGGGGAGAGATCCTCATGTCCCATGTTCCACAACCGCTCGTAGGGCTTGTGGGTGAGCATCTCGAGTCGGTCTTCTTCGGAAACGGCCATCGCGAATATGCACCCCGGGAACTCGGACTGTGACTGCTTGTAGTCCGAATAGATGACGTGGCCGCAGGTTCCCCCTTTTTCGTCGCTCACCGGAGCCGGCCGGGGTTGGGCGGCAGTCTCGTCGTCGATGGAGTCTCCTGGCCGCGGCAGGTTGTAGTCCTCGCACAGCGAATGCTTGCGAGGTGGTAGTTCGACGCCTTCCAGAACAGGAACTCGCACGGTGGTGGTTGTCCCCACGCCCGGCTCGCTTTCGATCGACAAGGTGGCTTTGAACTGTTCGACAGTCTGACGAACGAACACAAATCCGAGCGAGTGGAGCTCACCATCGAGAGATTCCTTGTCGGTGAGCAACTGGTGGATTCGCTCTGACGTCATCCCGGCACCGTCGTCCCGGACCGAAAGGTTGACGTGCCCATCGTCGCGCACGTTTTCGATGTGAAGCACGCCCACCTTCTTTCCCTGCATGGCATCGACCGCGTTCATGATCAGGTTGAAGTACATGCGCCGAAAACGGTGCCGGTTTCCACCCAGCACGGCCGGGTCGAGACGGCCGAGTTGCAACTCCACCCGGGCAGCGCTCTGCTCGGTGACCCAGCCGTGCACCACATTGCGAACGTAATCCTCGACATCGGCACCCAGATCGAAGACCTCGTAGACCTCCTCGTCGCGCTGTTCGGCCCAGAAGTGTTCGATCCGGTAGTAGACCCCGCAGAGCCATCGCACCACATTGCGGTAATGCGACCGGGATCGCACGGACCGGCTCACATCGGGCAACACCGTCAACGCTGCATCGATGTGACTCCACATAGGGTGCAGGATCAACTCGCACAGATCATGGATGGATCGCACGTACTCGTTGGCCACGGATAAAACAGTCTCGGGCGCGGCGAATCCCTTGACTGATTCGCTGTAGCTCTCGAAGGCCAGCCGCAGGCTGACCGCCCGGGTGCGAAGCTTGCGAAGGTCATCTCCGGTGATGACCAGTGGATCGACGATCCCATAGAGTTGCAGATCGGTGTCGAGCCCCACGTGGAAGTGGATCACCTCATCGATGAAGCGCTCCACACGGAGATCATGGATCAGGAACTTGATCTCCGAAACGTCTTTCTTGATCCCTTGTTTGTAGTCAGGCATACAAGCTCTCGCCGACGGTGACGGATGATAGGCAATGAACCAACGGACGGATTGATTCGAGCGGAGGTCCAAGCATTCCGGGGATAACCCTAGGGCTCCTCGATTCTGATTTGCGGTTGTGATCCGCGAGACTCGTGACCATGACGTTCGACATAACCGCCCTGGCCGATCACGTGCTCGTCGATCCGGAAGGCGGCGAGGAACGCCTCGGTGACCGGTGGTCAACCCGACCCCAGGTGGTGCTGTTCCTCCGGCATTTCGGCTGACTGACCTGTCGCGAGCGGGCCGGTCAGGTCCGCGACCGGTACGACGACATCCTCGCAACCGGGGCAGGCGTGACCGCCATCGGCACCGGCGGCAGGCGCTATGCCTTGGCCTTCATCGAAGACGAGCGAGTTCCCTTCCCGGTGCTGCTCGACGAGGATGGCGCGGCTGCCGAGATCGTCGGAACGAAGACGCTTGGGGTGGGGTCGGTGCTTTCACCGACGGCCTGGTCGGCAGGCTTCAGGAGTTTCAAGGGCGGCAACCGCCAGCAACGCAGCGGACGGCGGCCTTTCCAGCTCGGCGCAACCCTGGTGGTGGGACCGGGCAATGTGCTCCGCTACGCCGACTTTGAGGACCACGCAGGCGATCACGCCGACCTCGACGAGGTGCTGGCGGTCCTGGACGGCATCCAACAGGGGAAGTAGAACCCAGCAACCTGCGAACGCCCGGGGCCGCCATGGAACCGCACTCTCGGATGCGTGGCTGCCTTCGCAGCAAAGCTACGGGTCGGCTAGTGCGAGAGATTGGATATCCTCCGTGCTTCAACTCTGGCCGAGACCATGGAATCGTGCTGTCGTGCCCGTGTCACGGAAGGAACCCTGATGAGAATCCGAACACTGACGATATCCCTTGCCCTTGCACTGGTGGCGGTTGCCTGTGGGGGCGACGACGCTGCCACGACCACCACTACTGAGGCCACCGGCACTACCGAGGCAGCCCCCACCACGGAAGCCACTACCACCACTGAGGCGACGACCACCACCGCCGAGGCGACCACGACTACTACTGGGGCGACCACCACGACAGCTTCGACTGTGGCTGCGCCGTTGATCCCCTCCGATCACGCCGATCGGAACGAGTGCATGTCGTGCCACGCGGAAGGAGTTGCCGGCGCGTCAAAGGTCCCGGATGTCCCCGATCACTCTGGTATGGCGGATGACCGGCAAGTTTGCGCTGCCTGCCACGGAACCGAGTGAGGTAGATTCGGGCGGACCGGTTCCGGCCGGAAAACGACGGAGACGTCTCGACGTCGAACCAAAGGTGGCATCGTTCCTCCCGGAACGGGGATGAGCGTTGCTTTCAGCAGTGGCCAAGGCAGCCGTCTTGGTCGTGCGCATCATCAAAAACCACCCGCTGCCGGAAGGCAACAAGCGGCTGCTCCAAAAACCACCCGCTGCCGGAAGCAACAAGCGGCTGGTTCGGACCGGCGTTCCCGGTCGGATGTTTCTAGATATGGAAGTGTTGCCGGCCCCGCACGTAACCGGCCGAGGCAGTGATACTCGCTCGATCTCCTAGCTCTACACTCTGCCGGTATGCCCGCCCACTCCGCCAATCTGACCGAAGATCGTTCCACGTTTGTTTCTCACCTCGAATGCTCCGCCACCGGTGAGCGCTATGCGGCCGACCGGGTGCATGGGCTATCGAACGCCAGAAAACCCCTCCTGGTCCGCTACGACTTGCCCGGATTGGCCGCCGCCGTAGACAAGGACACGATGGCCGCCCGCCCACCCGACATGTGGCGGTATCGGGAGTTCCTACCGGTGCGGAACACGGACAGCATCGTCTCTCTGGGCGAGTCGATGACACCGCTCATCCCACTTCACAAGATCGAAGCCGAGACCGGCAGCGCGCAGATCCTGGTCAAGGACGAGGGTCGCCTGCCGACCGGTTCGTTCAAAGCCCGCGGCCTCGCGATGGCAGTTTCCATGGCAAAAGAGCTGGGGCTGACCAGCCTGGCGATGCCAACCAACGGCAACGCCGGGGCCGCCCTGGCCGCATATGGAAGCCGGGCGGGCATCGAAACCTTCGTGTTCTGCCCCGATGACACTCCAGAAGTCAACGTTCGGGAGATCGCTCTCCAGGGTGCCAGGGTGGTGCGGGTCAATGGGCTCATCAACGATTGCGGGAGGATCGTTGCCGAGGGGAAGGAGCGGATGGGATGGTTCGACTTTTCGACGCTCAAGGAGCCGTACCGGATCGAGGGAAAGAAGACCATGGGGCTGGAACTGGCCGAACAGCTGGGGTGGACCACCCCGGATGTGATCTTCTACCCGACCGGTGGAGGAACCGGCTTGATCGGCATGTGGAAGGCTTTCCGCGAGTTGGTTGAGATCGGATGGCTCAGCGAACCACTGCCGAGAATGGTGGCCGTCCAGTCGACCGGGTGCGCCCCCATCGTCCGCGCCTACGACGCGGGAGCCGACCATGCGGAGTTTTGGGAGGACGCCCAGACGATGGCAGCCGGAATCCGGGTACCGGCCGCCATTGGGGACTTCCTGATCCTGGACGCGATCAGAGAAAGCGGCGGGTTTGCGATCGCGATCGCCGACGAGGACATCGACCAGGCCCAGAAGCGGATACCCGATCAGGAGGGTCTGCTGCTCTCCCCGGAAGGAGCCGCTACGTACGCGGCCTACCGGCAAGCCCTGGCCGAAGGCCGGATCGACCAGGACGACCGGGTGATGCTCTTCAACTGCGGAAACGGGCTGAAGTACCCGATGCCGGCCGCCGATCGGCGCTTGGACCGTCATCAACCGATCGACTGGACCTCGATCTAGAAGCCGATTCGGCTGAGTTGGTCGCTACCCCGGGTTGCGAGACGGTTCGGGCCGGAGGCGGACCCTGCGGTTCAAACCTCGCTACTCGACGACCACCGAGATGGTGTGGTAGGCGGTAGCGCCGTCTGGCCGGGGTGGCCGGAACTCGCTGGTTTGCGTGTCGCCATTCCCGTCGGTAGCCCGGACCTGCAGCTCATGGGTACCGGTCGCAGCATCCCAATGGATAGACCACTGCCGCCAGCTGTCATTGCTGAGCGACTCGGAAAGCTCTGCATCCATCCAACCGTCGCCATCGACCTGAACCTCCACCCGGCTGATGCCTCGTCCCGGCGCCCAGGCAACTCCCGCGATGTGGCGGTTCTCTGCCGCCACCCGGGCGTTGGGTCGCGGGGTGTCGATCCGCGACTGCGTCTTGATCGGTCCTTCTTTGGACCAGCCCTTCGGAACCCAGTAGGCGTCGAAACCATCCCAGGTGGTCAGTTCGATATCGGACAGCCATTTGGTGGCCGACACGTATCCGTAGAGTCCGGCCACCACCAGGCGGGCGGGGAATCCGTGATCAAAGGGAAGCGGCTCACCGTTCATCCCGACGGCGAGGAGAGCCTCACGACCGTCGAAAGCCGCCTCGGTCGGGAATCCAACCGTGAACCCGTCCACCGAACGCCCGACGATCTGGTCGGCGCCTGTCTGGACTCTGGCCCGATCGAGAACCTCAGAAAGCGGTACCCCCAGCCACTTGGCGTTGCCAACCAGGCCGCCGCCAACTTGATTCGAAACGCACGACAGGGTTACGTACCGCTCAACCAGGGGAAGGTCCAGGAGTTCGTCGTAGGTCAGTTCGTACGGACGGTCAACCATCCCGGTGATCTTCACCGACCAGGTATCGAGATCAACCCTGGGCACCGACAGCGCGGTATCGATCTTGTAGAACTGGTCGTTGGGCGTCACGATCGGCGAGACCCCGGCAACATCCAACGACGAACCGGGGGCGGGTGCCGGGAGTGGCGAACGAGCGGTCGGCAAGACAACCTCGGCTCGATTGGTCGCCATCCGCACCCGTTGGACCAGGAGCCGACCGGCGACCGCAGTGATGCCTGCGAGCAGGGTGAAGGCCCCGACGCCGCGTAAGAATGCCCGGCGAGCGAGGTCGGGTTCGAGCGCAGGGTCTCGACCGGTGCCTGCCCGTCGGAGCAGGTAGAAGAAGGTGGCCAGTCCGACCAAGGCGACCGTGGCGGCAACGAGAACCGACGGCACCGTCGCGCTTTGGGGATCCCGGATGGCGGCCACCGCTCCCAGGGCGCCGAAAACCAGAAAACCGATCGACGGGATCACTCGCGAACGAATACCCCCCAGGCCGAGTAATCCACCGAAGACGACCGACAGAACGACAATGCCGACGATCAGTGCCGGTTTGTCGGCTGTGCCGAACGTCTCGATAGCGAAATCTTTGACCGCAGGTGGAGCAAGATCGATGACTCCGGTGCCGATCGCAACGATCAGGGAGGGAACCGTTGAAATCAAGCCGGTGAGCAACTCGGACAATCCCAGTGCGAACAGCGCGGCGACGCCTCCGGCGAGAGCGGCCTTCCACCGGTTCGGTTGGACGGGTGTTGCTTCCATGGTGTAGAAGCGTACGGGTTGGAACAAGATTGTCACGACCCGGACAACGTTGTTTCCAGGTTGTTAAGGATTGGCCCCGGACCATATTCGTGGCGTTCTCGATGCCTGAAAGAGCGCCGGTTGCATGGGACCCGGCCTGGATCGGTGGCCGCCCGGGCCGATAGAGACCGGCCGACATCGTCCCAGCGCAGAACCTCCGCATGCCCTCGAGGTGGTTCGGCAACTACAGTCGCCTCCAAGGAGGAGTCGCGGCATGGGTGCAATCAACGAACCTCGAATCCCGGATCAAGGCCTGAGTCCGGAGGAAGTCCTCGGGTACATGAACGATCTTCGCGGCGAAGACGCTGATTGGCACTCGGGCCAGACCTGGAGCCTGGTCTACCACGCAGGCGATGAGCATTCCGCATTCCTCAAGGAAGCGCACGGAAAGTTCTTCTCCGAGAACGCCCTCAACCCGATCGCCTTTCCCAGCCTGCGCCGGTTCGAAGCCGAGGTCGTCCGCATGACGGCCACGATGCTCAACGGGGACAGCGAGGTCGTCGGCACCATGACCTCCGGCGGATCGGAAAGCATCCTCATGGCGGTCAAGACCTATCGCGATCGGGCCCGGGACCTTCACCCGGAGATCAAACGACCCGAGATGGTTCTGCCGGTTACCGCCCACGCCGCCTTCCTCAAAGCGGGGCACTATTTCGGCGTTGAACCGGTCCTGGTGCGGCTGGACGACGATCTCCGGGTTGATCTCAGCGCGGTCCGAACCGCCATCACCCCCAACACCATCCTGATGGTCGGCTCGGCACCCAATTACCCGCACGGCATCATCGACCCGATCGAGGAACTCGGCGCTATCGCCCTCGGCCGGGACCTGGGTTTCCACGTCGATGCCTGCCTGGGCGGCTTCCTGCTCCCCTGGGTCGAGCAACTGGGCTACCCCATTCCCCCGTTCGACTTTCGGGTCCCCGGGGTGACGAGCATGTCGGCCGATGTCCACAAGTACGGGTTCGCCGCCAAGGGAGCCTCAACGATCCTCTACCGGGGCGCGGCGCTCCGTCGCTTCCAGTTCCATGTCGCGACCGGTTGGCCGGGCGGGATCTACGCCTCCCCGAGCATGGCCGGCACGCGACCCGGCGGTCCGATCGCTGCGGCCTGGGCGGCCCTCAAGCGGATCGGTCGGGACGGGTACCTCGACAAGGCCTCCGGCATCATGGAAACTGCCGGCCGTCTGCTCGAAGGGATCGACCGCATCCCCGGCCTTCGTATCCTGGGAGACCCACCGGCGAGCATCTTCGCGTTCACCTCGGACGAGATCGATGTCTACGCAGTCGGCGACGCTCTCGATCAGCGTGGATGGCACATGGACCGCCAGATCAAGCCGGCCTCGCTACACCTGATGGTCACCCCCGTGCACGCAGGTCTCGAGGATCGATTTCTCGAAGATCTAGCTGCCGCGGTCGAGGAAGTGCGGGCCAATCCCCAGGCATCGCAGGCCGGTCAGGCCGCCATGTACGGGATGATGACCACTCTCCCCGATCAGGGAATGGTCGACGAAATCGTCCTGCAAATGCTGGACAACCTCTACCAGGTGTGAGGAGGCCGGGCCATCAGGGGACCGGGCAACCGGCAGCGACAGCTTAACTGGCGAAGTATCTCAAACTCTCATCACAGTTCAACGGGCCGCGATCACTACCTCCCGAATCGCGTCGATGACGGCGGCGGGTTGATCCTGATGAATGGTGTGACGACTGTCGGCAACCACCCGCCATTCTCCCCGGGTCGACTCGCCGGCAAGACGCTGTTGGTCGGCCAGCCATATCTCCCAGAACTGGTCGGCGATGGTTTCCGGAAGGTCGCCAAGCCATTCGTCTCTTGTGTCGCCACCGCTGAGGACTATGAGAGGTAAGTCCCCGAATAGAGGGCCGTTCTCGTCGAGCGCCGCGCTGGCGAGCGCCTCGCTGGTGTGCCAATCGAGCCTTTCGTCATCGTTGCCGCCAGGGTCGCTCACCAAACCGAGGAGAAAATCACGCGTGTCGGTGACCGATATGGGCTCGTCGGTAGCTGGATCAGGGAGAGCAGCGAGATGGCCGTCGCTCACCGATGGCCCCCGCGGGTCGATCATCACCATCCCAACCATCTCTCCGGGGTACGTTGCAGCGTAGAGGATCGCGGTCCATGCATTCGCCGACCAGGGAACGAAAACGTAGGGTCCGCCTACGCCGGAACCTGCCAGGAGCGCATGGAGGTCGGCTGCGTAGGCTTCCGATGAGCGAGGCAGCTCCGGAGGTGGATCACTCTGCCCTCTCCCAGCATGGTCGTACGTACAAGCTCTGGTGAATGCGGAGACGGCTCGAATCAGGGCGTCGACCGCTCCCGACGACCAGGCATCAATAACAACCGTCGGAGCGTCAGTCGGTTCGCCGCGACACTCCATAAATATCGACCGCTCCCCGATGATGACATCGAACTGCTCGATGGGAGCGACCGTCGCAGTGGTGGTCGTGGTCGCAGCCACTGGTGGCTCGGCGCGGACGGATGTGCAAGATGTGCCTACCAGCGCCAGGAGCAGCAATGCGGCCAATGGTTCTCGGCTCATGGTCGGTTCCTTCGGGTGGGGCGGGGAGTCGCCCTGCATATCCGCAAGACCTACTCCCGCGTATGAGGCGGTCGCGAGGCACGGAGCCGCCACAGCTGAAGGAACTATCTCATCGGTCTCGGCAGACCGAGCCGATCACCTTCGCCTCTGTCGAGAATCTACTCACGACGAGTCTCGGGCGTTGGCAAACTCCTGCTCGGATTTGGAGCCTATCTTCGGTCGTTACGGCTGCAAGAGATAGGCGATGGCCAACCCTGCATAGTTGCCGACGGCGTAGCCGACCACTCCGGTTGCTAGCCCCGACACAACGATCTCGCGGTTCTTCAGAACGGCGGCAATAGGCCCGACAAAGGCTGGGCCAAACACGGCGGCCGTCGAGGTGATCAGCACCGTATCGGCGTCGATCCGGAAGATGGCGGCCAGCAGGTAGTGCAACAAGATCGACGCTCCCAGCACGATGGCTACGAACACGAATACCGTTGAGAAGGCTTCGGCCATTTCACTGATGTTGGCCAGAGTTCCGATGGCGACAGCGAAGATCAGCAGCAGGTACTGTCCGGTCTCGTATGCGCCGGCCAGGCTGCGGATCCGGGGCACAAAGGACAGGGCAATGCCGAGCGTTGTGACGCTGAGGATGACAGGGGCGATGGGGAGCGAACCGTCGAAGATTGACACAACCCCAATGGTGAGGCCGGCGATCAGCACCGAGAGGCCGATCGCTGCGGCCACATCCTTGGGACGGGTTTTCAGCGCCTGCACCGGATCAGCCTCCATGCCCGAAGTGTGGGGTTCGTCCCCGGTACCGGTCCGTTGGAAGGCGGGCAGGAACTTGAGCAGCACCCGCTGAGCAATGGTCATCAGAAACAACAGGTAGACCGCCGATAGCACCACATCGGCACCGTTGACCAACACGAACTTTTCGTCGGTCACCTCGAGGGCGAGACCGATCGCACTCATGTTGGGAGTACCACCCGTGTAGACCCCCACTGTCATTCCGGCCATCTTCCAGGTCTCCGGATCCTGGCTGCTCAAGATCACGGTGGTACCCGCCGCAACCACCATGACCGCCAGAGTGGCCAGGCCGAACGACAAGACCGCCCTGGGCGCCGTCCGCAGCCACTTGGGGAAGTCGGTCGAAAACAGCAACAGCGGAATGGCCAGCAACACGGTGATTTCGGTGACCGTGTTGGCCAACTCAGTATCCGGGGTCCAGCCGGGGAGGTTGCCGAGGAAAATACCGAACAGGTAGCAGAGGACGACCGGGCTCAGCCACTCCAGGGCTTTGTTGCGGTTGGCGCCGTAGACCGCCAGGGCGGGAAAGCCCACGAACACCAGTGCCAGGACGATGGTTTCCAACCCGCTCCCTCCGTGGCACAGACGCTAGTGGCCCGGCAAGATTCGTGACGAAGAGAGGCGGCCTTTCCCCCACGGTCAACATAGACTCCTGCAGCACTATCGCGAGGGTCGCGAGTCGCAGAAGTGGGGTTGCCGTGGCTCAAGAGACAGGCGCTTTTGTGGTGGCAAGAGACGGCGGCAAAACCGTCAGGGGACCGGCCGGAGGACCGGCAACCATCAAGGCCGGTACCGTGAACACAGGCGGAACCTTCGCGTTCCTGGAGGTCACCATAGGGCCACAGGACGGACCTTCCCAGCACATACACGCTCGCGAAGACGAGATGTGGTTCATCCTCGAGGGCCATTTTCGATTCCTGGCCGATGGCCAGCTTTTTGATGCACCAAAGGGTTCATTTGTCTTCGTCCACCGCGGAACCGCGCATTGCTTTCAGAACCTCGGAACCGAACCGTCCACGATCCTCGTGATGTTCACACCGGCCGGGATGGAGCGGTTTTTCGAGCAGCACGCCCAAATACCAGCCGGACCGGTGGATCCTGATGTCTACCGGGAGATCGCTGCGAACAATTGGATGGAGGTTGTCGGCCCACCCCTCGCCCAATCTCACCCGGTTGAGGCGCCGGTGGCATAAATGGCCACAACGTACCCGACGGCTCGTCGGTTCCGGCCCTGATCTTGTCGTCGTAGCATCTAGGTCTATGGCGGACCAGGTTGTACGGAACGGTGACGACGGCATTGTTCGATGCTGGTGGGCGGGCACCGATCCCCTCTACGCGGACTATCACGACGGGGAGTGGGGATTCCCCGTTACCGACGACGTTCGCCTGTTCGAGAAGCTGAGCCTGGAAGGATTTCAGGCCGGCCTCTCCTGGCTGACCATCCTCCGCAAACGCGAGAACTTTCGGTTGGCCTTTGCCGGATTCGACATCCACCGGGTGGCCGGGTTCGAAGAGGCGGATGTCGCCCGACTACTCAACGATGCCGGAATCGTTCGCCACCGCGGCAAGATCGAAGCCACGATCAACAACGCCCGACGGACGCTGGAGTTGACCGACGAGTACGGGTCGTTCGCTTCGTACGCCTGGAGCCATGCACCCGACCGGTCGGAACCTCCCACCGACCTGCCATCGATCACGCCAGAATCCACCGCAATGAGCAAAGATCTCAAGCGGCGGGGTTGGCGGTTCGTTGGTCCCACCACGGTATACGCCTTCATGCAAGCGATGGGACTAGTCAACGACCACGTCGTCGGCTGCGCTGTTCGGCCGCTTGCCGAAGAGGCTCGGCAAAAGATGCAACGACCATGACGACGCCGACCCCGGTGCGGCTGCGATCGATTGCGCTCCCAACCGAGCATGGAGGTTGGGGATTCACGCTGGAACCCATCTTGTTGGGACTCCTGGTTGCTCCAACGTGCGCGGGATTCGGACTGGCGCTGGCCACCGCCTCCGCATTCCTGGCCCGGCGTCCGGTCAAGCTCGTCACGACCGATCTGGTTCGCAAGCGACGAGTGCCCCGCACTCGCGTGGCACTCTGGTTCGCGCTGGGATACGGCGGTCTGGCACTGGCGGGGCTCGTCCTGGCTTTGGCGACGGCGGACGGGCCGTTCTGGTGGCCGCTCGCGGCCGCCGTGCCGTTGGCGACCATCTCCCTGCGAGCCGACGCCCAGAGCCGCAACCGCGCACTGCTACCCGAGCTGACCGGAGGCATCGCCATGGGTTCGGCCGCCGCCGCGATCGCCATGGCGGCAGATTGGGACTGGGCTGCAGCCTTTGGCCTCTGGCTGGTGCTGGCCGCTCGCTCGTTTGCCGCGATCATCTTCGCCCGCGCCCAGGTGCGGAGAGCCAAGCAGCAGCCGCACGATCGGTCGGGCGTCTACGCCGCTCAGGTGGCAGCGGTGCTCATCGTCAGTCTGGCGGCCGCCCTGGCCATCGTTCCGTTGCTTTCAGCCCTGGCCATCTTGATACTCGCTCTGGGTGCCTTCTACGGCCTGGCCAGACCACCGGTCCCGGCCAAGACGGTCGGCTGGACCCAAATGGTCTTCGGGTTGATGGTGGTAGCCCTCACGGCGATCGGCGTGTCGACCGGTTGGTAAATCCCTGAACTTGCGTGAGAAACCTGCGCATAGGGCAGGAAACTCACGCAAGAACGGTATTACTTGTGGTTGATGGCCGACTGGGCTGCGGCCAATCTGGCGATCGGCACCCGGAAGGGTGAGCAGCTCACGTAGTTGAGTCCCAGCCGATGACAGAGGTCGATCGACTTCGGATCCCCTCCGTGCTCACCGCAGATGCCAACCTCGAGGCCCGGGCGGGCGGCCCGACCCTCTTCCACAGCCATCTGCATGAGTCTTCCGACACCCGGCTCGTCGATCGAAGCAAACGGATTCTCGGCCAGGATCCCCTCGCTGAGATAGTCGATGAGGAACCCAGATTCCGCATCGTCGCGGCTGATACCGAACGTGGTCTGGGTCAGGTCGTTGGTCCCGAACGAGAAGAACTGGGCGTATTCGGCGATCTCGCCGGCCGTCAGGGCCGCCCGGGGGATCTCGATCATGGTGCCGAACTTGTAGTCGACTTCGGTCCCCTGCTCCTCCATCACCACCTTGGCTTCCGCCTCGAGCACCGTCTGCTGCCGCTTGAGCTCGTTGACATGGCTGGTGAGCGGGATCATCACCTCGGGGTGCACATCGACACCCTCCTTGGTGACGATGCAGGCGGCCTCGATGATGGCCCGGACCTGCATCTTGGTCAGATCCGGCATCATGATCCCGAGGCGCACCCCGCGGGTGCCCAACATCGGGTTGGCTTCACGAAGAGCTTCAACCCGCCCCAGCATGACCTCGGTCTCGGCTCAACTCTGCCGGCAACGTCCTCGCCGGCCGCGGCCTTGATCCGCAGATCGGCCAGCTCAGCGGTCAGATCCTCAAATGCGGGAAGGAACTCATGCAGCGGCGGATCGATGAGGCGAATGATCACCGGATACCCGTCCATAGCCCGGAACAATCCGGCGAAGTCCTCGCGCTGCAGAGGGAGCAGCGTGTCGAGCGCCTCGCGCCGTT
>CAVRAP010000002.1:0-120530 GCA_963718995.1 uncultured Actinomycetota bacterium | reverse complement strand
TACCCCTCCGCAGCCGGTTACTCCGTCAGGCCTTCGAAGGGATCCTCCGGTTGGTCGCCCCCGCCCGGCAGTGGTCCGGCCTCGGAAGCACGTGTCGCCCAGGCGGGGAATGGAAACTCAACCACCAGGGGAACCGGCAGTTCCGGCTGGGAGACCAGCATGGTGCCCGGTTTGAGAATGGTCGATCGTTGCCGCTGGATGGTAGGCAGGAACCCGTATTCCTCACGGGCGGCTTCCGCCGAATCGAGCCGGCCGACTACCCGGATCGACGAGTTGGAAATGATGCGCCGCTCCACTTCAGAAGCCGTCTGCTGAGCACCGATCAGGATCACACCCAGGGAGCGGCCCCGTTCCGCAACATCGAGCAAAATCTCCTTGATGGGGCTGGCGCCTTCGCGCGGTGCGTACTTGTTGAGCTCATCGAGGACCACCAGCAGCAGTTCTTTGGATTGGCCTGCCTGTTCTTTCTCGTCGAAGGCCCTCCGTACGGTGACCCCAACCACAAAACGCTTAGCCCGGTCGTGCAGATTGTGAAGATCAACCACCGTGACCTGGTGTTCGAGCCGCACCCGGTGCCGCTCCGGATTGGGAACATCGGCCCGGATGAGCCGCTCGATATGGCGGACCGCTCCCTGGAGACGGCGGACGAATGCATTGACGGTCCCGGTCCCGATCGCCGGACCGGCCCACTCGTACCGATCGCCCTCATCCTGGACCTTGCGGGTAATGAGATCGGCAAGATCCCGGAAAGTCCGCACCGCCTCGCCTTCGATCTGCACGCCGCCATCGTCCAACGAGGTTGCCCGCCGGAGCTGGGCCATGACGTTGTAGACCACCATGGTGTAGTGGGCCCGATCGTCCTCCGCGTCGGCGAACAGGAAGGGCAGCAGATCCTCACGACAGAATTCCGCCAGGGTCCAGAAGAATGAGGTGACGCCCTCGCTGCGTGCCGAAACGTCTGGCACCGCCGTTGCCGAGCCGGCCCGAGGTGGCGCGAAGATGCCAACGGATCGAAAGGCCTCCGCAGGAAGCCCCAGCGACTGATACCGCTTCCGTTGTTCATCGTCCAACGCCACGTTGGGGTGATCGAGGAACAGCAGATCCTCGCCCTTGACGTTGAAAATCAATGCCTTGGTGTTGACCGCGCAGCACCGAGCGCTCCCGAGGCAAAGAGGGAGTGCAGCAGAAACGTGGCGTACGTGGTCTTGGTCGCCACGCCCGAAATACCCGATATGTTGACGTGAGCCCCGCGCCGACCATCGATGAACTCCAGGTTGGCGTAAAAGGGTTCATTGGAGCGGCTCAATCCAATCGGAAGCCGTTCGGTCATCTGATCAAAGAAGAGGGCCCGGTCGTGCTCCTCGCCTTCGGCCCGAGCTACCGCCTGACCGGGACGGGGTGGCACAAAGATCTCAGGTTCGAAACGTGTTGCCGTGATCTGGGCTGCTTCACTGACCTCAGCCGGCAACACTCCGTCTTCGATGAGAAAAACGTCGCTGTCGAATCGGGCTCCCTCGTGCCTGGCCCGAACCTGGGAAACCATGCCGTAGACCCTGACGATCTCGCCGTCCGGGAGGACGCGCTGGAGAGCCACGACATCATCGAGTTGCAGGTACTGACCCTCAGCAATACCCACCCAAAACTCCAACGGAGTGGCGTCCTCAGTTCCAATGACTCTGGCGACTGGTTGCTTTATCGCATGTCCATCGGCGGAATCAGTATCCATGCGGCGATGGTAGCGACCGACTCCGACAGCAACGGAAGCAGCAAGTTCAAAGAGAAGAGTTCACGCCGGGGAGTGGGCAACCGCCCACCTTCGACCTGCTACCGCTCGGCGATCAGTTTCCAGACGTCCCCGCCTGCCGTTGTGACGTAGATCTCGCCGTACGTGTCCGTTCCGAAGGAAGTAACACTGATGAGCGATCCAACTTCGGGCGTGTGATCCTGCTGATCAGTGGCTGCGCCATTCTCGTAGACGAATGAGCGGAGCCATCCTCCGCAATAGTCGGAATAGAAGTACCGGCCCATCAGTTCGGGTATGGACTCGCCCCGGTACACGTATCCGCCGACGACCGAGCAGCCGTCGCTTTGGGAGTACTCGGCCACAGGCAGCACGAGCCCCTCGGTGTTGCACCCCGAACTCGGTGAGAAGCAGTGAGTCCCCTCCACAATCGGCCAGCCGTAATTGAGCCCTGCCTCCGATGCGGAGGCCACATCGATCTCCTCCCACTTGTTCTGACCGACATCACCGATGTAGAGCACATCCCCATCGAACGAGAACCGCCACGGGTTCCGCAGCCCGTAGGCCCACACCTCGGGGGCTCCACCGCCGTCCGCAAAAGGGTTGTCCGGGGGTATGCCATAGGCGATTCCGCCGACGGGATCACCGCCGTCGACATCGATGCGAAGCAGTGCGCCCAGAACCGTGTCGGGTCGCTGCCCGTTTCCGTAGCGGTCCCCGGCACCACCCCCATCGCCAAGGCCGATGTAGAGATATCCGTCCGGTCCGAAGGCGAGCATGCCGCCGTTGTGGTTGCTCGCCGGCTGGGTGGCATAGACGATCAATCGGCCCGTCTCGAGATCGGCCAGGTCGGGATTACCGCTGACCCGGTACTCGAAGATCTTGGTGTCACCGTGGCGGTCGCTGTAATGCACGTAGAACAAACCGTTGGTTGCGTAGTCGGGATGAAAAGCCAGGCCGAGCAGTCCCCGCTCTCCCTCGTTGTTGGTGGGTTCGCTGATGTCCAGGAACGGCTCCACCAGCGTGGTTCCGTCCTTGATGATGTGGATCCGACCATCCTTGGTCGCCACGAACAGGCGGTCGTCCCCCGCCGGTGAATCGATAAACACGGGAAACGCGAGACCCGCGGCGACCTTCTCATAGGCCAAGCCGGTGAGTAGGGGAAGCGTTGTTGTTGTGGAAGTTCCACCTTCGGTGGTCGTGGTGCTCGATGGCCCAACGTCCGTCGATGAAGTGCCGGGGGCTTCTGAAGTGGTTGAGGTGCTGCTGGTTCCGGATGGTTCACCGGCCGACGAAACGGTGGTAACCGGCTCCCCGTCGGGACTGGTACAGGAAGCCAGCAGAACCAGGAATGCAAGCATGATGATCCGACGCATAAGGAGAGCATATCTGCCCGTCGGGATAGTCGAATCGAGCGGCGCGGTTACGAAGGCGGCCGGCGTGTAGGTTTTGACTGAACACAGACGCCACCTCGAAGGAGCCCCCTAGTGCCGAAGAAGTGGGACGACACGATCTCTGAAGAACAGCTGCACCCGGAAAGCTTGATGATGGGGTACGGCTACAAGCCGGAGTGGTCGGAGGGAGCTCTCAAGAGCCCGATCTTTCAGACATCAACCTTTGTGTTCGAAACGGCCGAAGAGGGCAAGGCATTCTTCGAGGTTGCCACCGGGCAGCGCCCTGGTCGTCCCGGTGAAAAGACCGGATTGATCTACAGCAGGCTCAACAACCCGGACCTGGAAATCGTGGAGGACCGCCTCACGTTGTGGGATGGCGCAGAGAGTGCTGCGGTCTTCAGCAGTGGTATGGCGGCGATCGGCACAACGCTGCTCGCCTACCTCCGGCCCGGGGACGTTCTGCTCCATAGTTGCCCCCTGTACGGCGGGACCGACCACCTCGTCAACGACATCCTGCCGGAGTTCGGGATCAAATCGATTGGGTTCCTCGCCGGACACACACGCGAAGACATCATGACGTCGCTTCTCAACGTGGATGGACCGTTGAAGATGATCCTGATTGAGACGCCCGCCAACCCCACGAACGATCTCATCGACATCGAGATGTGCTCGGAAATCGCCCAAGCGGCAACGAGTGAAGACGATCCGGTGCCGCTAGTGGTCGACAACACGTTTCTCGGGCCGATCTTCCAACGTCCCCTCGACCACGGAGCCGACCTGGTTCTCTACAGCGCCACCAAATACCTGGGAGGACACAGCGACCTCATCGCCGGCGCTTGCCTCGGGTCGGAGCGCCTGATGGCCCCGATCCGCGCCATGCGTACCTACCTGGGCACTCATGTGGGGCCGTGGACCGGTTGGCTCTTGATGCGAAGCCTCGAAACCCTGCAACTCCGTATGATGCGCCAGGCCGAGAACGCAGCGAAGGTGGCCGACTTCCTGGCCGATCACCCCAAGGTATCGAATATCCACTACCTGGGGTTCATCCAACCGGACAACCCTCAACACGAGATCTTCAAGCGCCAATGTCTCGGCCCCGGAGCGATGATTGCGTTCGATGTCGAAGGCGGCGAGGAGGGCGCCTTTCGCTTCTTGAACTCGCTGAAGCTCATCCAACTGGCGGTGAGCCTCGGGAGCACCGAATCCCTCGCCGAGCACCCCGGCACCATGACCCATTCAGGCCTATCGAAGGAAGCCAAGACCTCCTACGGGATTACCGATGGGCTGGTCCGCATCTCGGTGGGAGTTGAACACCCCGATGATGTGATCCTCGATATTCGGCAGGCCCTCGACAGCGTCTGAAGCGCCGGAGGCCTACTCGAATCGGTCGCATTTGGCCGCCGCCGCTCGGGCCCCAACCACGGCGTTCTGGGGTTGCGGCCGGCTTGGGCGCTCGGGATTTGTAACCGGCGAATTGCCCAGATGTGTTGAGCCGGTCGCACGGGGGCCGTAACGTGGCAAGCGCACGCCGGGAAGGGAATCAAGATGGACGTCGGAGAGAACGGGCATTCTGTGGTCTCGGACCTGGAGTACAAGCGGCGCATCAGGGCCTGGACTATGTACGACTGGGCAAACTCTGCGTTCGCTACGACCATCCTGGCCGCGGTCCTCCCTGCGTACTACAGCGGGGTGGCCGGTGCGACCCTCCCGAGCGCTGCCGTCGCGACTGCCTACTGGACCACCACGTTGAGCATGTCGTTGATCATCGTCGCGATTCTCTCACCGATCCTCGGGACGGTTGCAGACGTCATGCGCGGCAAGAAGAAGATGCTCTCGATCTTTGTCGGCATAGGAGTGGTCGGCACCGGTCTGCTGGTGGCGATCTCGACGGGTGATTGGGTGCTGGCATCAGTGTTCTTCATCATTGGTCGGGTCGGCTTCGCCGGAGCCAACGTGTTCTACGACTCGCTGCTCCCCCACGTCGCCAAGCCGGAAGACCAGGATTCGGTGTCCGCCCGGGGCTATGCCATCGGCTACCTGGGCGGTGGTCTCCTGCTGGCAGTCAACGTTGCCATGATCCTCTTCATCGGGTCGGAGATGGGAGCTCGCCTCTCGTTCCTCACCGTCGCCATCTGGTGGGCCGTTTTCTCGATCCCGATCTTCCGGCGTGTCCCGGAACCCCCGTCGGCAACCAAAGATCTACTCCCCGGTCGCTCGGTGACGATCAGAAGCTTCGCAAGGCTGGGCGAGACGCTTCAGAATATCCGCCGCTACAAAGAGCTTTTCAAATACTTGGTCGCCTTCTTGATCTACAACGACGGCATCGGGACGATCATCAGTGTTGCGGTGATCTACGGCGCTGAGCTGGGATTCCAGGACACCGAGTTGATCCTCGCCATTCTTCTCGTCCAGTTCGTTGGCATCCCCTTCAGTCTCATCTTCGGCAAGATCCCCAGTTCCCGCGAGAGCAACCGGGCCGTGTATCTCGCGTTCATCGTTTTCAATATCATCGCTCTGCCGCTGGGCGGCATTATCGGAGCCAAAGTCCTGGCAGCCGACACGGTCGGAGCGCCACCACCCGAGTTCACAACCATCGGCGCAGCCGTCGGAGAAGGCACCTACGGCGTCGAGTCGGGATCACTGACCCTGCCCGGTACCTGGACGACGACCACCCAGGCTGAAGTTGCTGAGGCCACGCAAGGGATCACCGATGTGGCTGCCGGTCTGGCTCCCATCATCCTCGGGATCGGGATCCTGACCCTCCTCGGCACCTGGGCCCTGTCGCGACGGCGGACCGAGGTCCCGCCCGGGACGACCAGGTGGGGGCTCATCGGCCTGGGCGTGACGGGCGTTCTGGCGTTGTTGATCGCGGCCCTTGCCCAGCTGGTGGTCCTCACCGGAGCAGACCCGATCAGCTACAGCACCAACTCCGAGCCCGGAGCGGCCTACGAATTCGAGTACAACGGCCAAGTAGTGGATCTGTCCTACAGCACCGGCCCGAATCATGGATCCTGGGCGGTTGCCGTTGACGGCCGGCCGGTTCTCGATGATGACGAACCTTTGATCATCGATGGCAATTCGGACACTCTCCGCTACGGAGTGCGGACCCAGATTGATGCCGGGGCGCCGGGTGTTCACACGCTGCGGGTTTCCTCCCAGTCGACGAGCGGCGGAGAGGCGTTGAGCATCGGGCAGGTGGAAGTTCTGCCGGGTGTCCGGGAGAGCAGCCTCACGACGATTCTGGCCGCTCTCCTCGTCATCGAGGTGGTCGGCCTCGCTCTGTCCGTCCTATTCGGGAAGTCACTCTTCGGGCGCCTCGCCACGACGATGACCACCAAACGCTCCATCATCCTGGCCCTGATTGCGTACGCGATTGTCGCCGTGTGGGGCTTCTTCCTCGACGCGGTCATCGAGTTCTGGTTCCTGGCCTGGATGGTGGCCGTGGTCCAGGGCGGGTCGCAGGCGCTCAGTCGCAGCTTGTACTCCTCGATGTCACCGACCTCGGTGAGCGGTGAATTCTTCGGGTTCTTCTCGGTGATGTCCAAGTTTTCGGCCATCCTGGGTCCGGTTCTCTTCGCCGGAGCCGTCGCCCTATTCGGCAGCAGCCGGCCCGCGGTACTCAGCCTGGTTGTCTTCTTCGTCGTCGGCATTGTGTTGCTCAACAAGGTCGACGTCGAAGCCGGCCAAGAAACTGCCCGGCAGGCAGACCGGGAATTGATGGGCGGCGAGCCCGACTGAGTCGTGACTGGCCATGGCGGCGGGTAGCCTTTGGACAACGAATCAACATGGAGGAAGAAGTGAGCGACAGAGAGACAATCGGCGACCCCGAGCAGGAGCCGTTGTCGGAACCTGATCTCGGTTCGTTCGTTCCCGAAAAGGTCGAGACCCCTGAGGAGATCGTCTGGATTGAGCCGGTCGTAGAACCCGAACCGGTTGCCGTGCCCGCGCCCGAACAGCAGCGGGTCTTCGCCGGAACCGGGATCTCCTGGGCCTTCATCTTCGGGGTACTGCTCACGGTGGCGATCATTGTCCTGGCCGTCCAAAACACCGACCAAGTTCCGGTCACGCTGTATTTCTGGGACATAGAAGCACCATTGATCATCGTGATGGTGGTGACCGGCCTGGCGGCCATTCTGATCGACGAGCTCATCGGGATGATCATCCGGCGCCGGAAACGCAAGGTGCTCGCAGAACGCGAGGAACTCAAGCGACTGCGTGCCAAAGCGGAGTCTCAAAACCTTCGTATCGAATAATGGCGGAACGACTCGTCGTCATTGGAGGCGACGCCGCAGGTATGTCCGCGGCCAGTCAGGCGCGGCGGATGCGCACGGCCGACGATCTCGAGATCATCGTGTTCGAGCAGTCCGGTTATGTGAGCTTCTCCGCCTGCGGCGAACCGTACTTCGTGGGCGGATGGGTCGAGGATTTTGGCGACCTCCAGGTTCGAACGCCCGAGCAATTCCAGGCCCGGGGTATCGATGCCCGGATCCACCACCAGGTCACGAGCATCGATCTCGCCGATCGCCATGTCACGGTTCGTCACCCGGGGGGCGAGGAGCAGGTGGGTTTCGACCAGCTGCTCTATGCAACCGGCGCCACAGCCATCCGGCCACCCATCAAGGGCATGGACCTCGATGGGGTCCACATGCTGCGCACCCTCGACGATGCCGCCGTCTTGCGATCGCTCGTCACCTCGGGGGTCGAGCGTGCTGTGGTGGTCGGCGGCGGCTACATCGGATTGGAGATCGCCGAAGCGTTCGAGCATGTCGGGATCGACACGACGGTGGTGACCATGATGCCAACGGTTCTCGAACGAACCCTCGATCCGGACATGGCAGACCTCGTCTCCGATCACATGCGATCGATGGGTATCCATGTCGAAACCGGATTCAAAGTGGAATGCATTGCAGGCAACGGCGGGAAGGTGGCCGGCGTCGGGTGTGATGACCGAAGCTTCCCCGCCGAGCTGGTGGTGTTAGCGCTCGGGAGTCGACCGCAGGTCGATCTCGCTCGAGCCGTGGGCCTTCCGCTGGGACCTACCGGGGCGGTCGCCGTAGACGACCACCAGCGAACCGGCATCGATGGGGTCTGGTCGGCCGGCGATTGCGCAGAAGCTCACCACCGGATCTCGGGCAAGCCCGTCAACCTGCATCTTGGGACGGTGGCGAACAAGGCCGGTCGGGTGGCCGGGATCAACCTGGGCGGAGGCGACGCAGCTTTCCCCGGGGTCCTCGGTACCGCCATCACCAAGGTCGGTGACCTCGAGATCTCCTCCACCGGGCTGACGGAGTGGCAGGCGGCCGAAGCCGGCATAGATGCGGTAGCGGCCACGATCAACAGCACCACAGCAGCCCACTACTGGCCGGGTTCCAGCCCGATGACGGTCAAGGCGATCGCCGAAAAGGCAACCGCACGATTGCTCGGTGCGCAGATCGTCGGCGGGCCAGGCGCCGGGAAACGTATTGACGTCTTCGCTACGGCGATGTGGTCCGAGTTGCCGGCCAACGAACTGGCCTGGACGGACCTCTCCTACTCACCGCCTTTCTCCGGTGTGTGGGATCCGGTCCACATCGCCGCACGTAAAGCAGGACAGATAGCCCTCTCCCCCTGACGAGCGCAGCTCGTTAGGAAGGGGGAGGTATCGTGCCTGCTACCCGTTCAGCTTCCCCCAAAACGCCCTGAGTGCATCACTCACTGCGTCCGGACTCTCGATGGGGGGCAGGTGCCCGGCACCCGGAATCACCACCACATCTGCATGGGGAATCAGACCGGCCATGTGCTCGGCCACATCAGGCGGCGTCAACCCGTCGTTCTCGCCGACGACAACCAGGGTTGGCACGCTGATGGTGGACAGCGTGTCGGTCCTATCCGCCCGGCGGGCCATGCCTTCGAGCGATGCCACGATGGTCTCGGGTCCGGTCGCCTCGATCATCCCGCGCAACCTGACCCGGGCGGCCAACCCGGCGTTTGGGCCCAGCAAAGCCTTCTGGAGGTTTCCTACCAGGAACGCTGCCCCCTCGTCGGCGACCCGCTCGGCCGTCTCTCGTCGCCCGGCCCGCGCTGCTTCCGAATCGGCCCCGGAGCGAGTATCCATGAGCACCAAGCTGCGCACGCGTTCGGGATGTCGCTCCCAGAGTGCCAGAGCGGCGTAGCCGCCCATGGACAGGGAAACCACGTCGGCCGATGCATGACCAAGCGCCTCGATGAGCTCCGCCATGTCATCCGCCAGCTGTTCCATGGCGAGCACCAGGGAGACGATCGGGTCCGAGCTCCCCGAACCGCGGAGGTCTGGTGCCACACAATGCCGGAGATCGCTGAGAGCGTCGATCTGATCCAGCCACAGTCGGTGATCGAGGGGAAACCCGTGCACGAACAGTGCCAGATCCCCTTCTCCTCTCGATTGGTATCCGAGCGTGGTCCCCCGGACTTCAACAAAGCGCATTTGTGACCCTCCCTTGATTGTTCGTCACAGCCGTCCCGTACCATACGGCCACGATGAAGCCCTTCTTGACCGTACTGATTATTGCCGTCGGGGCAGCTGCCTGCACACCGGCGCCGACCACGGTGACGACCACCCCGGGAGTGGTGGCCCAGGTCGTCGACGTGCAAGACGGAGACTCGATTCTGGTCGAGATCGCCGGTACCGAAGAGAGAGTCCGGCTCATCGGCATCAACGCACCCGAACACGACGAGTGTTTCGGGCCGGAAGCGGCCGCCGGTCTGCGAGAACTGCTCGACAACGTCGCTGTTCAAGTCGTTACCGACGTGGAAGCCCGGGATCAATATGGGCGTCTCCTCGGGTACGTGTTTCTCGATGGAACCCTCATCAACGAAGAGGTGGCGTCGCGAGGTTGGGTGTTGGCCCGAGCCTTTGAACCCAACACGGCGTTACAGGATCGCATCGATTTCGCTGCTCGTGACGCACAAGACAATCAGCGGGGGATGTGGTCGCCGGAGACCTGCGCCTCACCGTCCGGAACGGCCGTGGCCATTACCCGGATCGAGGCCAATCCGCCGGGACCAGACGAGGAGAATCTCAACGGCGAGTGGGTAGTGATTGAAAACACCGGCACCACGGACCTCGACATCTCCGGGTGGATCTTGCGAGATGCCTCGTCGGTGCACCGTTATCGGTTCCCGACCAGTACGGTGCTGCCGTCCGGCACCGATCTCATCGTCTATACAGGCTGCGGCGAAGATGCCGCCGGGCTCCGGTATTGGTGCGCCGACGGCCCCGTATGGGGCAACGGTGGTGACTCAGCTCTCCTCCTCGACAGCTCAGGTCGCACGGCCGCCACCTACGAGTACTGAAGGATCCGTTCCATCGGGATTCAGGATCCCCTCCGGATCTCTATGATGAATGAGATATTGACATACCCGCGAACGGAGGAGTGAGGAAATGGCTTTTATGGACACGTTGAAGGGCTGGTTTGGCAAGGCCAAAGCCGAAGCTACGGAACTCTCGGAGAAAGCTGCACCGATGGTCGACAAGGCCAAGGAAATGGGCGGGGACGCCTTTGACAAAGTCAAGGATGTGGCCGAGGACATTGGTGAAGCCGCCGGCGATAGCTTCGACAAGGCCAAGGATTTCGTTGGGGACAAGATGGGCAAGGGCGATGAGGCCGTAGCCGGAGCAACGGACAAGGTTGCCGAAGTCAAAGACGCAGCCGCCGGCGCCGTCGAGCAGGTTCAGGACAAGGTCGAAGGCCAGTAGTCACCTTCTTGTAGGGGGGCGCACCGAGGTGCGCCCCCCTTTTTTTATCCTGTCCACCGCTCGGCAACCGTCTTCATTTCCATGAAGAGGCGCAGGTAGTCCGGACCACCGGCTTTGGCATTCGACCCGGACATCCGGAAACCTCCGAACGGTTGAACACCAACGAGAGCCCCGGTGATCTTGCGGTTGATGTAGAGGTTGCCGACGTGGAATTCGCGACGGACTCGTTCAATACGATCGCGGCTCGAGCTGAAGAGTCCTCCGGTCAGGGCATACTCCGTGCTGTTGGCGATGCGCAGCGCGTGATCGAAATCGGAGGCCCGAATGACTGAGAGCACCGGCCCAAATATCTCGTGTTGAGCAAGACGGGCGTCCGGCTCGACTTCGGCAAATACGGTCGGCTGAATGTAGAAACCTCCGTCCAGATCCACCGCATCGCCCCCTGCAACGAGCTTGGAGGTGGCCCGCCCTTTTTCGATCTCCTCGAGAATCGAACGCTGTTGCGCACCGCTGATTACCGAGTTGACATTGAAGTTGTCCTCGGCCGGACCGATCGATAGCTCGGCGGTTCGCTCCACGACGGCTTCCAGAACCTCGTCGTACACGTCGTTCACCACGATCAAGCGCGAACAGGCGGAGCATTTCTGGCCCTGGAACCCAAACGCTCCCGCCACCGCGCCCCGGGCGGCTGCTGCAAGATCGGCGGTCTCATCGACGATCTGCGCGTCCTTGCCTCCCATCTCCATGTACGAACGCTTCAACCACAACTGCCCGGGTTGCACTTTCGCCGACCGCTCGGCTATCCGCAGGCCAACTTCCTTTGATCCGGTGAAGTTGACGAACCGGGTTCGTGGGTGATCGACGAGCACATCGCCTATCTCGCTCCCCGCTCCGGGCAGAAAGTTGATCACCCCCGCGGGGAATCCGGCCTCTTCGACCAGTTCCATGAACCTGGCGGCAATGATGGGAGTCGTCGAAGCCGGTTTCACAATCACGGTGTTCCCGGCTGCGACCGGTCCAATGGCCATGCCGGCCAGGATGGCCAGAGGGAAATTCCAGGGGGGGATCACGACACCAGCGCCGATGGGAATGAGGTGGGACTCATTCTCCTCACCCGGGTACCCGTGCACCTCGATAGGTCTCGCCACATGAACGGCCTGGCGGGCGTAGTACTCAACGAAGTCGATAGCCTCGGCAACATCGGCCTCGGCTTCCGGCCAATTCTTGGACGCTTCCATCGTTTCCCAGGCGGACAACTCGTACTTCCGGTCACGCATCAGCGCTGCCAGTTTTACGAGATGCCGGGCCCGATCCTCAGCCGATCGCCGGGACCATCCCGCAAACGCCGCCCAGGCCATCTCGATCGCTTGTTCGGCCAATCGGGCATCGGCACCGGCCACCGAACCAACCAGTTCCGCCGGCCGGCCTGGGTTCACACTGTCGATCTTCCGGTCGGTGTCGATGGACTCGCCTCCGATCACCAGCGGATAGTGAGCACCGAGCTGCTCCCGCACGCCGGCCAAAGCCAGGCGATAGGCAGCTTCATTGGCAGGAACGGTGAAGTCCGAGTAGGGCTCGTTCACGAAAGGCTGAAACACCTTGGCCTCCTGGATGTGGTCTGTGGTTCCGAGCCTATCTGGATCCACCACAACATTCCGACGGTAGCCTGGTGGGAGCCCACCAGGAGCACCATGCCACAGAGTCCGATCACCATGATCGTCGAAATACCCAAGGGAAGCCGCAACAAGTACGAAGTCGACCACGACTCGGGAAACATCTACCTCGACCGGATGTTGTTCACGGCCACCCGCTATCCGGCCGACTACGGCTATATCCCCAATACCCTGGCTGAGGATGGTGACCCCCTCGATGCGCTGGCCCTGGTGTCGGAGCCAACTTTCCCTGGATGCCACATTCGGATCAGACCGATCGGCCTCTTCCTCATGGAAGATCAGGGCCATCCGGACCACAAGGTCATCGGAGTGCCCCTCGGAGAACCGGTCTGGGCGGATATTCAGGCTCTTGGAGATGTGCCCCCCCACATGCTGAAAGAGATCGAGCACTTCTTCACCGTGTACAAAGACCTCGAAGAGAAGAAGACGGCGGCGCTCGGATGGCACGACCTCGACGAAACGCTCGAGATCATCGCCGCATCGCACGCTGCCTACCGCGGGTAGCCATCGGTCTGGAGATAGGCGGAACCAGGCGGGCCGACCGTCCGTCACCTGCGTGTCGAAACGGATAGCTTTGGCCGTGGCATGGCAGATACACCCCTTGAAACTCTTCAATCCGTGGCCCGGGACGTTTGGGCAGACCCGGTCCGATCAGCCCGCGGTGCTGCGCAAGCCATCCTCGAGATGCTCGAAGGGGATTGGACTCGATTGCAGATCGAAGCCGTCTCGGAGCTTCGGCGCCGCCGATCCGACAGCCCTTTCATCCTCGCCATAACGGAAGCGGTGTTGGATCACGAACCACCGGATGCCCGACCCGCCCTTCTCCGAACCCTCGAGCAGTTGAACGACCGAACCTGGGCAGACGAAATCGGTTTGCGAATTGCTCATCGTGAGACCTTGGGGGTGGTGTCACTCGGCGAGACCACCCTGTCGGTACTAGAAGCGGCTCGCGGCCTGGGTGGGACAAACGCGGCCCTGTTCACGGATCGACGGGCCATTGCGCGTGGATTGACCTATCTCGGGATGATGGTCGAAGTTGCACCGCCGGAAGAGGCCGACGTTGTCCTGTTGCCCGTTGCTGCTCTCATCGGATCGCGCATGTGGACGACCGCCCGGGTTGCCGATGTGGCCCTCCGAACCACCCTCCGCGAGGGAGAAGTAGTGGTGGTATCTCACCCGTTGGCGTCGCTGTCCCAGCACAACCGGGCCGATTTCCGGCCCGCCGCCATGCTGATCGATGTGCGGATCTAGGCAACGAGCAACGCGGGCACATCCCCTTGCCGGAGGAAGCACCTCCCCCTCACCGACGCGCTTCGTTCGCCAGAGGCGAGGCAAGCGAGCTAGCCGAGCCGCTCCACCACGTAGTCGATCGACCGGGTGAGGGCATCAACGTCGGCAGGCTCAACGGCGGGCCACAGCCCGATGCGAAGCTGGTTACGACCCAGCTTGCGATACGACTCCGTATCGAGAACCCCGTTGGCCCGCAGCACCGACGCAACCTCGCCGGCCGAAACCGAATCATCAACATCGATCGTTGCCGTTACCGGCGACCGATCGGACGGGTTGCCGACATATGGTTCCGCAAACTCGGACTGTTCAGCCCATGCGTACAAGATCCCGGCATTTCGATCACTCCGCGACGCTGCCCACTCCAGACCCCCCATCGAGCGAATCCACTCGATCTGATGCGCAAGCAAGAACAGTGTCGCCAACGCTGGTGTGTTGTACGTCTGCCATTGGCGAGAGTTCTCCAACGCCACATGAAGGCTCAGGAAGGCCGGGACATATCGCCCGGTTTTCGCAACATGTTCTATACGATCCACTGCTGCACCGGAGCAGACCGCCACCCACAACCCGCCGTCGGACCCGAAGGCTTTTTGCGGGCTGAAGTAGTAAACATCGAATTGCTCCGGATCGACCCGGAGAGCCCCCGCCGCCGATGTGGCATCAACAACCACGAGCCCGGCCGAGTCCGGTCTTTGAATCTCCATCCGCACGCCGGTGGTCGTCTCGTTGTGCGTCAACGCATAGGTATCGACGTCCCCTGCCGCGACCGGGAGCGGATGCGTGCCGTATTCGGAAACAATGATCTGCGGTGGGTCGAGATAGGGAGCAGCAGCAACCACCGCCGCAAACTTCGCCGAGAAAACCCCGAAGGAAAGATGCTGGCTCTTCCGTTCGATCAGGCCAAGAGCGGCCGCATCCCAGAAGGCCGAAGCGCCACCGTTTCCGAGTAACACCTCGTATCCGGCCGGGAGCGCATAGAGATCAGCTAGGCCGACCTGAACACTGCGCACCACGTCCTTGACGGCCGGACGGCGGTGGCTCGTGCCGAGGAAGGATCGAGCGCTCGCGGCGAGGGCCGCGATAGCTTCATCTCGCACCTTGGCGGGGCCGGAACCGAACCGGCCGTCGCCGGGAAGCAGGTCGGCGGGAACTCTGATGCTTGGGGTACGGATGGTCATCCTCGCTCGCTATCGTTCGGTCGCCGGTCACGGTAACAAGAAGCTCGACCCAGGGAAGAAACATGACCAGGATCTCAAAGCGCATCGGCTCCATCGCAGAATCGGCGACCCTTGCCATCACCTCGAAGGCCAAGGCCATGCGGGCGGAAGGAATTGACGTCATCGGTTTCGGAGCGGGCGAACCAGACTTCCCAACCCCGCCCCACATCGTCGAAGCAGCCGAGGCCGCCTGCCACCTCCCCCGCAACCACAAATACAGTCCCGGGGCCGGACTCCCGGAGCTCCGGGAGGCGGTGGCTGCCAAGACGGCTCGCGACTCAGGATACGAGGTGACACCGTCGCAAGTCCTCATCACCAACGGCGGCAAACACGCCGTGTACAACACCATGGCCACTCTCCTCGATCCGGGCGATGAGGTGCTCTTGCCTGCGCCGTACTGGGTCACGTACCCGGAGGCGATTGCGCTGGCCGGAGGCGTGCCGGTCTACATCCCCACCGACGAGACCACCGGATTCCGGGCAACCATTGAGCAACTGGATGCGGCGAAGACCCCTCGGACGAAGGCGCTCCTCTTCGTGTCGCCTTCCAACCCGACCGGAGCCGTGTATCCGCCGGAAGAAGTTGCTGCTGTCGGCCGATGGGCAGTCGCCAACGACATCTGGATCATCACCGACGAGATCTACGAGCACCTCGTCTACGGCGACAACGAATTCACTTCGATACCGGCAGCCGTGCCGGAGATTGCCGACCGGTGTGTTGTGGTGAACGGCGTCGCCAAAACGTACGCAATGACGGGTTGGCGAGTGGGGTGGATGATTGGACCGGACGATGTCATCAAGGCCGCCGCCAACCTGCAATCTCACGCGACGTCCAATGTGTGCAATATCGCGCAGGCAGCAGCCCTGGCTGCCGTTTCCGGGAGCCTCGAAGCCGCTCACAACATGCGGGCGGCCTTCGATCGGCGACGCCGTACCATGACCGAGTTGTTTGATGCGATCCCCGGCGTTGCATTGGTCGAACCGCAGGGTGCTTTCTACACGTTCCCTTCGTTCGCAGGCGTGCTCGATCAACCACTACCAGGAGGAACCCCAACCACAACGATGGAACTGGCCGCCCTGGTACTCGCCGAAGCGCGCGTGGCTTTCGTGCCGGGCGAAGCCTTCGGAGCGCCGGGTTACGGCCGTTTCTCCTATGCCCTCGGTGACGATGACCTGCTCGAAGGGATGACCCGCCTGGCCGGGTTCCTGGCCACTGGTTAGAGGCACCCTCCCGGGCGTTTAACATCCCCGGCAGGAGGGGATTGAATGACCGGTTCGCGAGCCCAGGCCATGTTGCTGGTTGAACCGCGCAGCATCACCCCGACAAGTTTCCCGCTTGTCGGCTTGAAAGCGGGCGGGTGGCTGGCCGTCGAAGCGACGGGATTGACCGGCATCGACGTCCAGCTCTGGCAGGGCACGAGTCGCACGATCAAATACCCGTTGATCCCCGGCCATGAAATTGTCGGGCGGATCGCCGACATGGCCGACGACAGCATCGAGTTCCCGATTGGGACGAGAGTCATCCTCGAATCATCGATCCGGTGCGGGGCATGTCGACGCTGCCTGAACCGGCTCCACAGCTGTGGCTTTCGGCGTCCCGTCAATGCGTACGGGAGGCTCCCATCGACCGAATACCCGGCCCTGTGGGGTGGGCTGGCCGAGCAGGTCTATATCGATCCTGGCGCCCGGCTCCATGCCGTGAGCGACGACATCCCTGCGGTCGTCGCTACGGTTGCCCATCCTCTGGCAGCCGGATTCACCTGGGCAGTTGAGCTTCCGGATCTCGCACCCGGCGACAACGTGTTGATCCTGGGCCCCGGGCCTCGTGGGTTGTCGTCACTGCTGGCCGCCAAATCGGCCGGGGCCGGATGGGTGGGAGTTACAGGCCTCGACCACGACACCGATCGCCTGGCGCTCGCTCAGCGCCTCGGGGCCGACATGGTTGCCAATGCCGAAGCCGAGGATCTGGCCAGCTCCGTTGCCAATAGTTTGGGGGCTCGTCCGGACATTGTTGTCGACGTCACGAGCAACGACCCCGAGGCGCTTCACACATCGCTCGATCTCGTGCGAGCGGGGGGCAAGGTCGTTCTGGCTTCGACCAAAGGCACCAACGCCGTGAATCAACTCTTCACCGACATCATCACGATCAAGGAACTCAAGATTTTGGGAGCATTTGGCGCCGGATCGGCCGGATATCACTGGGCAACCCGCCAACTCGATGTCGATCCTCGCCTGGACCAGATGGTTTCACACGAGTTCCCGCTCGCCGAAGCCGATCGGGCCATCCAGGCGACCGCCGGTCTGTTGGGACGCGACGAGCTGATCTCCGTTGCCGTGACGTTCTGAAGAGTTGCCAGTTTCCAGTTACCAGTTACCAGCGTGACGGGAAGGGCGGCGTTAGTCCGACCGACTGGTCACTGAAAGCGAGACACCGGCGAGCAAACCGACAACTGTTATTACAGTCCCCCTCGTGACAGAATCCCCTTCCTGGACCCCGACCCGGCTGAGTGTTGGCTCATGGGTCTTGTACGACCTCGCGAACACCATTTTTGTGCTGGGCGTAACCAGCCGCTATTTCGGTGTTTGGGTCGTCGAAGATCAGGGCGGCCGCGACTGGCACATAAGCCTGGCCGTTGACCTGGCCATGATCGTGGTGATTGTCATCGCGCCGTGGATGGGAGCCAGATCTGATCACTTCGGCAGACGTCGCCCCTACCTCGTGGCCGCGACCCTCGTCACCGTTGCTGCCACGGCCACGCTCGCCTCCTTCGGCGTCCTTGCCTCATTGGCCGCATTCGTGGTCGGACAGATCGGTCTCAATCTAGGGAGCATCGCCTATGACGCCATGCTCCCGGATGTAAGCACGATCGAGACGAGAGGGCGCATCTCCGGCATCGGCGTTGCCGTTGGGTACGTCGGTTCGTTCATTGCCGTCGGAACCGGCCTGCTGCTGCTCGAGCCCTATGGCTATGCGGTGCTGTTCCGCACCCAGGCCACCTTGTTCTTCCTCTTTGCTCTTCCGGCCTTCCTCTTCATCAAGGAGCGCCCCCGCAAAGTCCTCGAAGGCGCTCCACCCGCAGCATCCCAAACGCTGCGAAGGATGATCGAAGCGTGGCGCATGACCCGAAGGTACGAAGGCGTCACCCGATTTCTCGTAGCGCGCTTCTTCTACACAGACGCCATGAATACCGTCTTCATCTTTGTGGCGATCTTCGCCAGAACCGAAATGGGCTTCAGTGATGTTGAGACCGACATCCTCACGATCGTGGGGATTGTGATGGCGCTGGTCGGGGCCCTCGTCGCGGGAAGACTCACCGACCTCCTTGGGCCGCGCAAGACCCTGAACGGAGCGCTCTACCTTTGGATGGTTGGCATCGCACTCGCCGTGGTGGTCGGCGTGACCGGTGCGACCCAGCTCGGCTGGATGATCGGAGCCATCGGAGGCGCTGGACTGGGCGCCACAGCGGCCACGGACCGGGTGTACATGACCCGGATCTCCCCGCCTCGCCATCTCGGTGAGTTCTACGGGCTGTACGCCGTCGTCGGTCGCTTTGCCACATTGTTCGGGCCACTCGTATGGGCACTGATCGCGGATGTCCTGGGATTCGGCCGCGTGGCAGCCATCGGAAGCCTGCTCCTCTTCTTCTTGGCCGGCCGGATCATCCTCCAGAAGGTCGGCGATGACCCGCGCGAGTGGGCGGTTGACGATTTGGAATCATTCAGGTGAGCGGGACATGACCCGGGAATCGCCTATTGATCCGATTCCGGTCGTCCGGCGAAGGTAAGGACTTCTTCGACTGCATAGGGGTCGGGCAGGTCCTCGAATCGACCGTCGACGTTTGCCAAACGGCGGCCGAGTTCGGCGAACCACAGATCGTTGACGATCTGCCACGGCCACCGGTGCGGGCCAACCCGCGCACCCACGATCGCCCCGGCCATCACCGCAACCTCTCTCGGTTCGGAATCAACCCCGACCGCATCACGTACGCCAACCGACGGGCGTTCCTGGATGGGGGCCCCGAGAACAATGGCGGTCACGACGGCTGCCACCGCCGGCGCGTTGGGCGTCCACGATTGAACTTGATCCGAGACCTCGCGAAAGGGCAACCCGACCAGCGGGACAGCGTGCCGCAGAAGTAGCGAAAGTGGCGGGCTTCCGGCCGGCGATGCAAACGTCCCCGGGACTCCGGCAATACTCGCCTCTGCGTGTTTCGCTACCTCAGCCGCGCCGAACACCAGGTCACGGCCGGATTGCCCAAAGGCTGCCCCGGCAATCGCGCCTGCCATCGAGCAGGCTGCCACGACGGCACCCTCCTGACTGTGTGTGATCATCGCCGCGCGAATCGCTTCGTCGACGAGAGCGGCCGGATCCCTGCGGAACCAGACTCCAATCGGAACCATCCGGGCCGCAGCCCCGGCGTTGCCGAACGGCATCGGAGACGGCGAACCGCTCCGGTACTCGTCCAACCAGGCCTGGAACCAGGGCGGTACAGCCCGATAAACGTCAAGACCTCGCTCAGGGAATGCCAGGTTGGCAAACTCGTCGGCCAACCGGCTCGGGTCGATCGTCCCCCAGCGGAGCAAGTGGTAAGCGGTGAGAACATTCAGCTGAGTGAGGAAGCCGTACACGCGGTCCTGGCCGGCGGCGAGTACGTCACCGGCAGCCGCACCGAGCACGGCACCAGAACCCCCACCTTCATAGGTGCGGGCATGAAGAAGCGGCCCCTGGGCATCGGTCACGATATGTCTATCGGCAAGTCGGGTAGACCTCCTTGAGGCCGGCAACTCCGACCATCGAGATCGCCGGCATGAACCCTGTATCGACTGGTCTTCTCCTAACCTTTGGGTGTGAAGACCCTGCTTCTGATTGCCAACCCGGCGGCTTCAGCATTTACCGGCGGACTCCACCGAACGGTGGTCACCATTCTCCGCAAGTCGTTCGAGGTGGAGGCAGCCTGGCCGACCAATGCGGGCGAAGTCGAAGGCCTCGCCATGCAGGCCGCCCACGAAGGCGTCGATGTGGTGGTTGCCATGGGCGGTGACGGCGTTGTCCACCACGTCGTCAACGGAATCGCCGGCAGCTCCACCGCCTTGGGAATCATCCCCGCCGGCACAACCAACGTCCTGGCTCGGATACTGGGACTGCCTGCGAAACCCACCGCCGCTGCCAGGTTCCTCGCCAAATCCAAACATGTGATTGATATCCCGCTGGCCAGAGTCGAAGCCGTGACCGGTACGACGACGACTATCCGATACGCAACGTTCGCGACCGGGGTCGGTCTCGACGCCGAAGCCGTCCGGATTGCAGATCTCGAACCACACCGAAAGTACCGCTTTGGGGGCATCCACTACGCACGGACGTCGGCTTCGGTAGTGCTCAAGAACTTCATCGGGCGAAGTCCCAACCTGCGAGTGGCCAGCGGTTCGCAAACGGCCGATGCCGTATCAGTCCTGGTCCAGATCCATTCTCCGTACACCTACTTCGGACGATTGCCCCTGGCCGTGACCCGTCGACATCCCGAACACCTCGCCGCCCTGATCATCGAACGAATCAAGCTCCGTCGCGTCCCCTCGATCCTTCTTCACGCCGCACTGGGCAGAGATCTCGGGCGGGTGAAGGGCTTACAGGTGTGGGACGATGTGCGCCAGATCTCCATCACCGCCGACCCACCAGGTTTCCTGCAGGCGGATGGAGAGTCGCTTGGTGAAGTCACCACCGTCGAGATCACCTCCGCTCCCCGGGCCGTCCGTGCGATAGCCCCACTCAGCCATGAGCAGGAGCCCGCCGCCGGCCGGTACTCGGTTCCGCTGGCAGCCGCCACCCATGCCCAGCCCGGAACCATCGTGGCAGGCTTTCAGCAACGCAGCCGTGAATGGTCGCGTGAGCTCGGCTGGTTTGATCGTCACGACGGGGAGTGGGTCGGGATGACGTGGGGACAGATTCGAACCCGGGTCGAGCAGTTGGCCGCCGGACTCATTGAGCTCGGTGTGGCTCCGGGCGACCGGGTTGCCATCAGCGGAAACAACAGCAGCGATTGGGTCGCGTTCGACTATGCCATCCAACATGCCGGGGCTATCTCGGTTCCGTTGTACCAGACGTTCGCGGATGAACAAGTCGAATACGTCGTTGCCCATTCGGGAAGCAGGTTCTACTTCGCAGGCGACGAAGCCCAGTTCGAGAAGGCCAGGCGGTGCACACTACCGGGCCTTGCCTACCTCGTCGCCGGACACCTCGGAGACGACCAGGAAGGCTCGGTGATCGGGCTCGAGAGGTTGGCGGCTTTGGGAGCGAAGCGGATATCGAGAGATCGCTCCGTTTTGGATGATCGGATCGCCGCCATCCGCCCGGACGATGTGTACTCCATCATCTACACATCAGGAACCACCGGACCGCCCAAGGGAACCAGGCTCACCCACCACAACGCCGTCTGGACGGTGCAGCGCACCGTGGAGCGGATGCGGATGAACCCCCGGGAGACGCTCGTTTCCTATCTTCCCCTCAGCCATGTCTTCGAGCGGATGGTGACCACCGTCCTCCTGGCCACGGACTATCCGGTCCGGCCGACGTACTACTTCGTCGCCGATATTCGGAACTTGGCCGAAACGCTCAGCGAAGCTCGGCCGACCATTGTTATCGGAGTTCCCAGGACATGGGAGAAGTTGCGGTCCCGGGTAGTTGCGGCGATCCAGGACGACCCGCGCCGCGAGAGGATGATTCACCTCCTGATCGACACCGCCATAGCCGCTTTGCGACGTCGCGATACCGGCCGGATGATCTGGCCCCATCAGCGCCTGGCCCGCTATCTGGTCAGGAGCATCATCGGCCGCCGGGCACTTCGCGAAATTGGTTTGGAGCGATGCTGGTATGCGGTCTCGGGGGCGGCGGCACTGGGTTCGCAGGTGCAGTACTTCTGGCAAGCCCTGGGCCTCCCGCTCCACGAAGGCTGGGGAATGACGGAAACGACGGCGGTGTCGGCGGTCCAAGCGCCCGACGACCTGCAGGCTGGAGCCGTTGGCCGCCTGATCGACGGCCTGGAACTCCGCATCGCCGACGACGGGGAAATCCTGGTCCGGGGAGCCAGCGTCTTTGGCGGGTACCACGAGGAAACCGACCAGACCGCCGCGGTGCTCGATGAGCAAGGCTGGCTGCACACCGGCGACATCGGAGAAGCCGGCGCAGATGGTCGATTGCGCATCATCGATCGGAAAAAAGACATCATCGTTACGGCAGGCGGCAAGAACATCGCCCCCCAAGAGATAGAAAAGCGGCTCAGATCACACGGGATCATCGAAGAGGCCATGGTCGTCGGCGAAGGTCGCCCCCACCTGGTAGCCCTCCTGGCTTTGGGACAAGACGAGCGATCAGCCTGGTTGCGCCATCACGATTTCACCGACCCGAACGGAAGCCAGGCCGCCACCGCCCTCAACAAACACCTCCAAGGCATCGTCGATGACGTAAACCACCGCTTCTCCCGCGCCGAGCGGATCCGCAAGTGGACCGTCGTGCCGGAAGGGTTCCCTCCCGAAACGATGACTCCAACGATCAAACTGCGACGCGCTGCAGCCGTTCGACGGTTCTCTGCCGAGATCGATCAGCTCTACAGCAGCTGATCCGCGACGGGCCGACCCGCGGCCAGCTCAACCGCCGCATCAGGCTCCAGAATCCCAACGTCCGATACAACCGCGGTGAACCAATCCAGAGAGATGACTTCGGCGAGGCTGGCGGGGCGAAGCCGGCCAACCGCTCGTTCGAACAATTTGGCCGGCAGCACTTTCTCAGCCGCCGCAACGAGGTAGAAGGGAACACCGATCGCTCGGGCCCGGCGAGCCAAAGCTGCGGTCCCGGTCTTGTTGATGACGAATCCCGGACCGATGGCATCTGCGCCGGCCATCACCAGATCCATGCCCGGCAAGAGCTCCAGGGCTACATCATCTTCGAGCAGCTCGACATCGAACCCTCCGGCGGTCAGGTCGGCTGCCATCTCGACACCCTCTCCGATGGGCATCGCCTCCGTGCAGCACACGTTGAAGGAGATCGCTCGTTGCGCTTCTTCGAGAACGGCCCGCACTGAACTGGATGCCGAGTGGATCAGGACGGTCGAGCCTTCGGCGATCAGCACTGCGCCGGTTTTGCCAATCAGGCGGGTTGATGACTCCAACCGGTCGGCCAAAGCGGTTGCGGCTGCGGCAACCGCTTCCGCGCCTCCCGGGAGAGCGAGATAGACGACATTGCGAAGGTTGGCGATCGGGGCCATGACCGGCTGGCGCTCAATCAGGAGCTCAACTGCGTCGCTGATCGGCTCCGGGTACGCCTCCGGAGCATGATCGGCGACATTGCGAGCCAACTCGGCCACCGCGCGAGCCGCCGCAGTTCCCACGGTTGCCGCGCTGGCCACTTCGTCTACAGCTGCCGCGCCAACCTGCCGCCAGGAAGACCAATCACGCCACTCAGTCATCTGCACCTCTCCAGAGAGGTCAGAATAGTCAGCAGTCAGCAGTCAGCAGTCTCGCAAACTGGAAACTGGAAACTGGAAACCTAGGAAGACCGCAGATCTTCCACATGCGAGATATGGATGGTGCGTTGAGGAAACGGGATCTCGATCGAGTCGGCATCGAAACGGTTCTTGATGCGGCGGAATAGCTCACGACGAACCAACCACCGCTTATCCGGCGCCACTTTGAGGTAGCCCCGGATCGTTACCGAAGACTCGCCGAGTTCCTGAACACCGAGCACAACCGGGTCTTCCAGCACGAAGTCCAACCAATCGGAATCGGTTGCAAACCGTCGCAACTCATCTCCGAAGACCTCCAACGCTCGGTCCACGCTCTCGTTATAGGCGATGCCGATGTCGATGACCACCTGCGCGAAGCTCTGCGTGAAGTTGGAAGCGACGGCGATCTCCCCGTTGGGAACATAGTGAGCGTTGCCGTCCAGATCGCGCAGCACGGTGACTCGCAACGGCATGTCGATGACCGTTCCGGTGGCGCCGGCGATCTGTACGACGTCGCCGATCCCATATTGGTCCTCAGCGAGGATGAAGAAGCCCGCGATGATGTCCTTCACCGCGCTCTGGGCGCCGAAGCCGATGGCCACCCCGATGGCCGATCCGATCGCGACGAACGCCGTGATGGGTATGTCCCAGATGTTCATGACGGTCAGCAGCCAGATCGTCGCAAACAGGATGGCCGCGACCCGCCGACCGGCTTTCCACAGGGTCTGTGTGCGTTGGCGCCTTTCGGCTGCTTCGATGTCGTCGCCTCGCGCCATTCGATCGACCGCCCGATTCATCACGCGCACAAATATCCACCACACGATGACGGTCCCGATCAGAACGACACCGGTCTGCGCCAGTTGCGTCTGACGAACCGGGTCGCTGAAGAAATCCTTGATCACATCCACCATGAGACAAAGCGTAGGTCGGATCGCGCCGGGAATTGTGGTTTTGGCCGTACCGACACCAAGCCGTCAACCGTGTCATGATGCGGACCGACCCCTGCCTATCCGACCTTGCTCTCGGCGCGGGCAACCTCGACGGCCAGCTCGGCCAGTGCTCCCTCGAGCTCGGCCCGCTCCCGCACAACAGTCCGGATGGGCACGCCGATCCTTCTCGAAAGGTGAGCGGCCAATTCTGTTTCCACCGCCCGCCGGTACGAGGTCGCGACTACCCGCCCGGCCCTGCGTCCGCTCCGCCGCACGAGGGCGCCAAGGCCCAACGAGGACAAGACAACGGCCGCAGCAACGATCAGCGGCCAGGGCCAGTTCCCTTGTGCCAAAGAGTCGGGCCGGGCCCAGATCCACACACCACACCCGAGCAGCGTGAGAAAGAAAAGCAACTGTATGAAGCCGGCCAAAGACCACCAGCGGGCAGGCACCGGCAACCCCGGCTCCCGCACATTGGCCATGGTGCCTTCGATCGTTCCACGCACCTGACGCTGCAACTCCTCATCCCCGAACTGCCGCCGGAGTCGGGCTCCAAAAGCGCCTTTGGCGAGGAACGAGAGCTCGGTCACCAGTTCGCCCAGGACACCGAGCGCCCGTTCCAGACCGGCCCGCCCTTCCCATTTACGGGTTTCTTCCTGGATTGCTTCCTCTTCGCGCCCCGCCCCAAGAGCCCGTCCCACGAAACTTCGCCGGATAACGGCTGCCGCCCGCCCCAGTGGTCCACCCCCGATTCGCCGGGCGATCTTCTCCCCCGCTCGCTCGGCGGCGACTATCACCGGCGGTCCGGCCAGCATGTCTGCCAGAACCCTGATCGTCCGTTCGGAGGCACCATCCCACCTCCCGTCGTACTCCAGTCCGACTCCCGGAGTGATTCCGGTTGCTGCAACTAAACCCTGGCCGGCCCGGCGCAGATCTTCGATGAGCTTCCTCGTTGCGACCCGTTTGGCATCGAGCTTCTCATCGAGGTACGAAAACAGCGGGCCGAGGCCGGTGGGAGCAGCGCCGGGCGGGGCGGCGGCAACCGGAAAGATCACCGGCTGGGGGATGCCGTCATGCCACAGGGTTTGCTCAAAATCTGCAAGCAGTGGCGCAAGTTCTCCCTCTGCCAGCCGATCGATCTGGTTGAGAGCGAAGACAAACTGACCCTGATAACCGACCAGGGGACGCAGGTAATCGGCATGAATGGTTCGGTCGTTGTACTTCTCCGGATCGACCACCCAGAGAATTGCGTCGACCCTGGGCAGCAGTCGTTCGACGGTCGCCCGGTGCTCACCGACGACGCTGTCGAAGTCGGGCAGGTCGAGCATGGCCAGGTGTGGATGGCTCGACTGGCCGATCCGGTCCGCGATTCCGAGATCATCGAGCAACCGGACCAGGCCGGGCTCGGGGTTTTCCGGAATCCAGGCCAGCGGCTTATCGGTGGTCGGTCGCAAAGCACCGGTTTCAGCAACGGTTGCACCGGCCAGGGCATTGAGCAAACTGCTCTTACCCACCCCGGTTCCTCCACCCAGGGCAATCACGACAGTTTCGCCCAGGAACCCGGTGCGCCGCCGTGCGTTGAGTGATACGGCCGCAAACGGTTGCACAGCCGTGTCGCCGACAACTCCGGCGGCGCGGGCGACGGCCAGATCGAGCGAATCGAGGGCCGAGGTGAGATCAGCGGCCATAGAACTCACCCGCCCGGACGCGCACTTCGGCCGCGTCCCTTCGTAGTGCATCGGCCCGGCCTTCCCGGCCGGAGTAGGTATCGAGGATGTCAACGAACCGACGCTCGTCTTCGACCAGCACGTTCGCGAGCGCAACCACCAGGCGCCCCCGCGCTTCTTCGATGAGCGAACGGGCGGCTGCGCCCCCAAAAACATGCTCGAGGATCTTCTGCTGGGCTGCCGCAGCGCCGGCCGCTACCCCGAATTCAGCACCGGTGATACCCCCGGTCTGCGCAAAGACGGCCAACAACACGACCAGTGCCGTCGCATTGACTCCGAACGAAGCTACCTGTGCCCAACGTCGTTTCCCGGCCCCCTGCTCGGTGATGATTTCACCCAAGCCGACGATCCAGTCCTCGATGGCCGCCTTGGCTCGTTCCGGTGTTTCGGGATCGTGCTGCCACAGTCGGCGATCGCTGGCGGCCAGCAGCACCTTGCCGGCCGGGTCAAGCTCCCAACCGGCCGCAGTGCCCCCGGCTGCCAGATCGGCCCGGCGAACCACCGCAACGACGATTTCGTCGCCCGCCTCTTCATTGATCTCCTCGACTCTGCGGGTACCGCCGAACACTTTGGTCGCCCACCTCCGGACACGGCCCGCCCCTTCCGTCAGCACCTTGAGGAGTTCTCCGGTCCCGAGGAAGTCCTGCCACCGGCGAAGCACCTCGGCGCGAATGAGCGTTCCGCCACGCAGCGACTCTGCAATCTCCGCAGATTGAGCCTGATACTCCCGCCGGGCGGCGAGCCGCAGGGCATCGATCTGGTGGACTTCGTCTTCGCTGGCGTCGGCCAGGTCGGCCGCGCGTTCGACCACGTCTCGCACGGAACCTTGCGTGGCGGAAATCACGACTCGCCGCCTGCGCTCCGGGTCAGACATAGCCTCCAGCGTGGACCGGAGAGAGTCGACGGACCCGGAAGGTAACCCTCCATGCTCGGACTGGATGGTTTGTTCGGGAATCCGCAGAATGGTGGGAGCTTCCGTTTGGGAAAAGATCTTGCGTTCGGATAACCGGCGGCGGTAGTCGTCGACTACGTCGTCGGAGCCCTCCGGAGGAAGGCGGTTCACCACGAAGAGAATGGGGAGTCGCCTGCGGCGAGCCCGTTCGAGAAACTCCCAGGGGACGGCGTCCGCATAGCGCTGGGCCGAAGTAACGAATATGGTGAGGTCGGCTACCGCCAACAGGTCATCGACCATCTCGCGGTGGCCTTCAACCACGGAATCGAAGTCAGGCGCATCCAGGACGGTCACCCCGACCAGGAGGTCATGGTCAGACGTGACAACCCGCAACCGGCGGGCCGCGTCGACCGCCGTCCCGTATCCCGAGAGGAACCCCTCCTGATACCGGTGAGCATGGTCGGGATGTGCCCAAACGACGGGCACCCGGGTGGTCGGACGAATCGGCCCGGGTTCGCTGATTCGTTGCTGGGCCAAGGAATTCACCAGAGTCGACTTGCCGCTCCCCGTCGAGCCTATGACGACTGCCAGCAGCGGGGCTTCGAGATCCTGCAACCGGGGAAGCAGGTATTCGCGAATGGTCCAGGCCAGTTCGCTCCTGAGTCCCTCACGCTGCGATCGCTCAACGGATGGCAAGTCAAAGGAAGTCGCCTCAACCTGCTCAACCAGGGCATCGAGGGAGGCCCGCAACGCAGCGGATGGTGATACGACCGTTGACATGAGGTGAATTGTCCCACATGCCAAATACCCAAACCTGTCACACCCTCTCGATACATTGAACTCATGGCACGTATAGGCATCAGCGGAACAGCCGTCACGATCGAGAGTCTCGAGGTTGACGACGGAGTCCTGGCCGAGCTCTTGGGAGCTCAGCCGGAGAACCGGCAGGCCGAGACGGTGCGGCGCGTGCTCGAAGTTGGCGCCCGCGGTCTGCTGACCATGGGTCTGGGTATCGACATAGCGGAGGTCGACGCCCGGGTCCGTCGCTCGGTGGAGGAGGTGACCACGGAGGCGCGATCACACGTTGAGCAGGTGCTCCTGGCCGCCCGCGAGTCGTTCGGCGAACACTTCGATCCCGACCTCCGCTCATCTATGGTCGGCCGCGCCCTCGATGAATTCGCCCAGTGGCGGGACAGCTTCCTGCGCAGCTTCAACCCCGATTTCACCGATAGCCACACCGCCCGCTTCCTGCTTCAGGTCAATGAGCTCCTTGGTCCCGAAGGGATGCTCGAAGCTCGATTGCGGGGAATGCTCGATCCCGACGCAGATGGGTCGGCCCTTGCTCGCCTCTCCAAATCGATTGACGAACGGTTCGGGGAATTACGCGATCTCCTCATGCACGAACGCGGCAAGCAGATCGAATCCGACCGTGGCACGCGCAAGGGGTTCGATTTCGAGGATGCCATCGAAGACGCCCTCCGAGCAACCGTGCGAAGCTCCGGCTGTGTTGTCGAACGGACCGGGCGTCTCAAGGGTGATCTCGGATCCGACAAGCTCGTCGGCGACTTCGTTGTGTCGCTCCCCTCCGACCGGCGGATCGTCATCGAAGCCAAGAACACCGGCCGCATCAACCTGACCGGCAAGGACGGAATCCTCGAGGAACTCGATCGGGCGATGGCTAACCGCTCGGCAGACTTCGCCATCTGCGTGTCCGCCCGCGACGCCTTCCCACGAGAAGTGGGACCTCTCGGCGTCTACGGTGAACGAATCCTGATCGTCGACGAGGGCGACGGCACCATGCTGGCGGTGGCCCTCCGCATCGCCGAGATGATGCTCGACAAGAGCAAAGACCGCTCCACCGCCGACCTCGACCGGGGTTTCCTCAGTGATCGTATGCAGCGGCTCCGTCAGCTCGCTCAGCTGTTCACCAACAATCGCCGATCGCTGACCGACATCAAGACGTCCGTCGAGAACGTGCACGGATCTCTCGAACAGATCCGTTCAGAACTCTTGTTTCTCGTTGACGAAATCAGCCATGAGATAGACCGTTCGTCCGCGCCAGAGTCTCCGCCTGCATCGGTCGTCCATCTCCGCTCCGAGGCCGGATAGAGGTCATACCTCGGTCAACCCAAACCGGACGATGACCCTGGCTCCCGAATTCCCGGATCGGCTGATACGGAGATCCCCGCCACTGGCCTCTGCCGTTCTCCGCACGATATCGAGCCCCAGGCCGGTCGAGCCGGAAGAACTAGCTCCCCGTTCAATGGCCGCGGAGTCGGAGAATCCCGGTCCTTGATCTTCGAGGGTGAGCACAATGAATGCACCCAGGCGACGGAGATCCAATGCGTAGGGAGCACCGTCCGGTGTATGGGCCAGCACGTTGCCGAGCAATGCGTCGAGGGCAGCGGCAATGTCGCCGGCGGGTGCGACGGTGCGGAGCGACCCCGATGCAACATGGCTCGACCATTTCCGACCCTGATCCTCGGCCAGGGCACCCCAAAACCTGACACGGTCCCGAACAATCTCCGCGACATCGGTGATAACCCCCGGCCCCTCCCGCACCTGGCGGCGAGCTTCATGGATCACGTGATCGACCGTCCGCTCCAGCTCATCGAGGTCCTCCGCCAGGCGGATCGAGAGCTCCGGATCCGTAACGGAACCCGCATCGAGCCGGAGGGCGGTGAGCGGAGTGCGGAGTCGATGCGATAGGTCGGCGACCGATTCCCGCTCCTGGGAGATCAGGTTGCCGATTCGAGAACCGAGCCGATTGAAAGCGAGCCCGACCTCTACGATTTCGGGCGGTCCGGACGGGTCCACCCGCACATCGAGGTCACCCTCGCCCATACGGTGAGCTGCCGAGGAGAGTGTTTGAACCGGTGCGACGATCGACCGGGCAAGACGGTCGGCAACCAGCGCTGCCAATCCGACCAGCGTCAGGCCCAGGACGCCCAGAATCGCCCACGATGCACCGACGTTCCTGGTGAGTTCCTCTTCGGGCACGAACACCCGGACGACCGCTGCCGATGGTTCACCGGCAACAAAAACCGGAACGAAGATGGCTTCACCACCGGGAACTTCCTGACGAAACGCTTCACCTTCGGCAGCTCTGACGAACCCATCGTCGAACGGGGCGGCAACGCCCACCATGGTCCCATCCGGCAACGCGACGGTTAGCTGCTCATCGTCGGGAAGTACTCCGGAGCCGACCAGGATCCTCGCCCCTTCAACCCCGGCTTCCGGCAGAACGACACTCAGCGCTTGCGCCTGGGTTTGCGCCGCCCGCTCGGCCGTGACGAGAACCCGGTCCCGGGCGAGCGATCGCACCAACCCTGCCAAGGGAACCACGAAAGCCAGCACCACCATGGCGGTAACGGCCGCTGAGACCAGGGCGAGCCTCCGCCTCACGGTGCCGGAGCGATCAGCTTGACTCCGACCCCCCGAACCGTATGGAGGTAGACAGGCTCGGCTGCGGACTCACCCAGCTTCCGACGCACCCAGGACAGGTGAACGTCCACCGTCTTGTCGGCGCCGCCGTACGGTTGGCGCCAAACCTCTGCCAGGAGCTCCCGCTTGCCGATCACGGTGCCGGCCCGCTCGGCCAGGTAGAGCAGCAGATCGAACTCTTTGCGGGTCAGGTCGAGGTCACGGCCCGAGAGATGAGCTTCCCTGGCCTGGGGGTCTATGACCAACGCACCCACTTCGATCGGTGACGCAGGATCGTCTGCGCTGCCGCGCCGGAGAACCGCCCGGATCCGAGCCTCGAGTTGCTCGGCAGAGAACGGCTTGACGACGTAGTCGTCGGCTCCGGCGTCGAGCACGCGCACGATCTCTGTTTCGTCATCCCGAGCTGTGGCCACGATCACCGGAACAGTGCTGACCGCTCTGATCATCTTGAGAACCTCTCGCCCATCGACGTCGGGCAAACCAAGATCGAGAACAACCACGTCCGGGGCTTGAGCAATCACGGACTCGAGGCCGATGAGGCCGGTCTCAGCAGTGACAACGTCGTAGCCTCGCTCGGCCAAACGGCGAGCCAGGGTCTCCCGAATCCTTTGGTCGTCTTCGATAATCAGCACTGCGGACATGGGGACACGATACTGCCGGGGATCCCCGTCGGCCCTCCGAATCAATGCGTTTAGCACAGGCTTAACCATCACTTAGGCTCGCTGAGCACGCCATCGGTCCATACTGGGGGCATGAGGAAGCGCAGATTCGGGCTGTTGGTCGCGTGGGTGGCAGCGACGGCGACCGCGACCCTTCTGGCCTCCCAGGCCGTTGCTCTCGTACGGGATCAGGTCACCGATCGCCCCTCGAGAGTCGCCACGACGCTCGCCTTAGAAACAACGACATCGACTACGGCTGCCACGACTACGACCAACCAGCCCCCTCTATCGAGTTCGACTACCACCCTCGCTACCACGACCACCACCGGGGCCGGCACCACGTCGACGACCAAACCACCTGTGACGACCACCTCAACAACCACCCCGACGTCGACAACTACCAGCGCCGGGCAAGAAGACACCTTCTATCTCGCCGGGGGTTGGGCAACCGTACGTTGTAGCAGTAACGATGCGATGCTGGTTACCTATGCCCCGAATCCCGGCTATCGCGTTGATATCGAGTCGGCCGGGCCGGAAAAAGTCGAGATCAAGTTCGACGCATCCGGCGATGACCACGAGTCAACACTCGAAGTCCGCTGCGATGCAGGCGTTCTGAAGCCCACGATCGACGAACACGACGACGACTGATTCAGCTATCAGCTATCAGCTCATCAGGCGTATGGGTACTCGCTACCGGGTACTGAATCGGCCGCCGGGCCAACCGACTGCTTTCACACACCCAGGCGGGTGGCCGCTCGGCCTTCTGCACACGAATCCAGGATGCCGCAAAACTTGCACCATGGGCCACCCCGCCGCTCGATGCCGCGCCCCTCCTCCCAAGCGGACCGGATTTGCCCGACCATGTCGGCCACTTGCCTTGCGGTGTCCGCCACCAAACCGGTGTCGGGGACTTCCGTTACCCGTTCGCCGGTGCGTACGGAAACGGCCTCGACCATCTGAGGCAATTCATCCTTTTCAAGAGCCCACAACAACGCGTAAAAGTGAAGTTGATCGACGACCTCCCCCAGTTCTCCCGTTTTCCAGTCGACCAACCGGACCCCACGATCGCTCGTGAACACAGCGTCGACCGATCCGACCAGGGTCACGCTCTCGACCGGTTCCACCATGAGCGCCACCTCGGCACCAACGAAGCCCTCGGTGGGGATTCGCTTGAATCGTTCATAGATCGCGCCGACTTCATCGATGACTTTGCCGAGCTCACTGGGCTTGAGTCCCAGCGCCCCCAACTTGTAGTTGAGGTTTGAACCACCGATTTCGCTCCGACACACCTGCCCGAAGTCCTGGCCGTCGATCGGCTGGCCGCTGAGATGGCGAGCGAAGAGACGATGGGCCAAACCCCCTGAGAAAGCTGCCCGGCTCTCCGGGCCCCATTCACCCTGCAGGCGGGCCAGCGCATTGTCCGGACATTGCCGAAACGCAACAAAGGTCGAAGCGGAAATCCGCACCGGATCGCCCGGCGCGATCGTTGGAAAGTCGAACACCTTCTGATGGTATCGGCCGCTTACTGCTTTGGCCGGTAACGGCTACACTGGCAGTCCGCTGGGGCCATAGATCATCATGTCACGCAATCTTCGTCTTTCTGCTTTCGCGCTCGCTGCTGTCGCGGCCTTGGTTTTGCTCGTCCTTGGAGCATTTGGAATCGACCGGGCTTTGCACGCCGACGAGGTGCTCCGCAATGTGACCGTCGGCGAGGTGGACTTGTCGGGCATGAAGGCCGCTGCGGCGAACACAGCACTGCAGGCTTTCGAGGACGAATTGGTAACGGCGCCCGCGCTTTTCCAACTGAACGGCAGCACCCTGACGCTCGACCCCGAGACGGTCGGCTTCTTTGTGGATGAGGAAGCGGCCGGCGCGTCGGCAATGGAAGTCGGTCGGTCTGGTTCGATCTTCAGCCAATTCGGCTGGTGGTGGACGCACCTTTTCGCCGAAGAGACACTCGATCTGCCGGTTGGACTTGATAGCGAAGCCTTTGCTTCCGTGGCAGCAGGGTGGTCGCGGGAGCATATATCGGATCCTCCTTTCGACGGATCCATCGTCGTTGAAGGTACAACGCCCATTGCCCAGTATCCGCAGGCAGGACGTCGCGTGGCTATCGACAGCGCGGAGGCAACCGTCCTCCAATCACTGGCCAAACGGGATCGTGAGCCGGCCACCCTGGAAATCACCGCCGCAACCCCCGCCCTCACCGATGCAGACATCGACGAGGCACTGCGCAGGGCCGAGAAGATGCTGTCGGGCCCGGTCGTGCTGTCCAGGCTTGATCCTCCGATCGCACTCACGTTCACTGTGGATGATCTTGCTCGAGCTTTGATGAGCGAATTGATCACCAACTCGGTCACCAGGTTGGAAATTGGATTCGACCCGGAGGTCGTCGGTGCGATCATCGAGCCGTTGCGCCCCGACCTGGAACAAGCTCCCATAGACGCAGCGTTCGAATTCAACGATGACTACACCGTTTCCGTGGTTCCGGGCCAACCCGGCACGCTCATCGACCCGGTGCTGGCGACTGCAGTCCTGGAAGGCGCTTCCCTGGGCGGGTCGCGGCAGGGGGAGCTTCCTTTCCAAGATGGCGCGGAGCCGGAGTTCACCACTGAGGACGCCGAGGCTCTCAATGTCAAGCATCTAGTCTCGAGGTTCACGACCTACCACAGTTGCTGTGAAAGCCGGGTGGAAAACATCCAGTTGTTTGCCGACATCGTCGACGGCACCCTCGTGAAACCCGGCGAATCGCTATCACTCAACGAGCTCGTTGGGGAACGCACCCTGGAACGCGGATTCAAACCAGCCGGAACCATCATCCGGGGCAAGATCGTAGATACCGTCGGCGGAGGTGTCAGCCAGTTTGCGACTACGTTCTACAACGCCGTGTTCTGGGGTGGCTTCGAGGACATCACGCACACCGCTCACAGCTACTATTTCTCGAGATACCCCGAAGGTATCGAAGCAACCATTTCCTGGCCGGCTCCCAACCTCGAGTTTCGCAACAATCGCGACTCAGCCGTGCTCATCCGAACGTCGCACACCGATACCTCCATCACGGTCAGTTTCTACAGCAACAACGGCGGCCGCATTGTGATCGGAGAGCAAAGCGGTGGGGTCACCCGCCTCACCGTCCCCTCCGAAGGCGACGGTACCGAATATGTCGTCGCGGCAGAAGTCTCGGGTCGTTACTCGTACACCGAACCGAATGTGGAGTACACAGCCGACGCTTCACTCGACCCTGAGGTCGAGAGAGTCACGGAGAGCGGGCGGCAGGGATGGACCGTGACCGTCACCCGCACCATCACCTATCCGAACCGCACGGTAGATGAAGATTCATGGCCGGTTCGGTATCGCGCGCAGCCCCGTGAGGTCACGGTCCATCCGTGCAAACTCCCCGCCAGTCACCCCAACTATGTCGAGGAGTGCCCCGTGGAGGAAACGACCACAACCACGGAGAGCACCACGACCACAACGGAAACGACGACCACAACGAGCGGTGGTTAGTCCCCGGCCGGTTGTGGCGATACGCCCCGGTTCTCGTCGTAGAAAATCAAGAAGTCGCGAACCACTCCGGCTGCGGTGGCTGCGGTCTCGTCGCTCCATTCGCCGGTCTGCCGCACGGTAACTTGATTCGACAGAACGTACACACGGTTGATCGCCGGGTCGCGTTCGAATAGCGCAGCAGCCAGCCGTGCCGCCGTGGTCGTATCACCGCTGGTAGCGGCGACGGAATCAAAACCTCGACCGTCTTGACCGGTCATCGTCCGATCCGTGTCAAAGAGGGCCACCTCGCCCATGAGGACACTCTTGACCTCGATCGTCTGACCCATGGTGTGTAGCTCCCGGTGTCGTGTGCCGGAGACTCTAGTGCAGGACCGCCCCCGCTAGTAACCGTCCGGCGCTGTGACGCCGGCCCCACCGACGATGTGGAGTTTCATCAGGTTGGTCGATGCCTGCTGGTTCGGCGGGATCCCTGCCACCATCACAACGCCTTCCCCGGCCGTACAGGTATCCATATGCAGGAGAGCCTGTTCGGCCGTGGAGATCATGACGTCGGTGTGATCGAGACGGACGAAGCTGATCGGAATGACACCCCAATACAGCGCCATCCTTTGCAGGGTTGCGGGTTCCGGCGTGAACGCCATGATCTGCGCGGTCGGCCGGTACTTGGAAAGCAGAAGTGCCGTGTTGCCAGATTCCGTGAACGCGACGATGGTTTCCAACCCGAGATCGGAAGCTGCTTCGACAGCCGCCTTGGCGGTCGCGGAGGCGAAGGTCGGATGAGCAGCCATAAACGCGGCGCTGGCCTCCTGTCGCGAGGCAGGCGACTTCTCCGCTTCCCGACAGATCGTGTCCATAGCTGCCACCGTCCGAACCGGGTACTTTCCGATGGCCGTCTCCCCGCTCAACATCACGGCGTCGGTACCGTTGAGAACCGCGTTCGTGACGTCGGTGACTTCTGCTCGAGTGGGACGAATCGCGTTAGTCATCGACTCCAGCATCTCAGTTGCGGTAATCGAGACCAAGCCGGCCCGGTTGGTCCTGGCCAGGATGTCACGCTGAACGGCCGGGATCGTTTCCAGCGGGAGCTGAACGCCCAGATCTCCTCGGGCAACCATGATTCCCTGGCCGACGGCCAGAATCGCGTCGAGGTTGTCGTAGGCGGCCGCCAGTTCGATCTTGGCGATGATGGGGGTCGATCCACCCGCCAGCCGGGCCACTTCCTGGACTTCTTCGGCCGACTGAACAAAGGAGGCCGCGACGAAGTCAACGCCCAGGTGGCGGCCGAACTCCAGGTCGACGCGATCCTTATCCGTGATGGCCCCAACGCGCAGCTTCGAACTGGGAAACGCAACCCCTTTGCGATCGTTCAACACCCCCGGTTGGATGGCCCGGGCAATCAACCCGCTTTCGTCCTTGGCAGTAACCGTGAGCCGCAGCAGACCATCGGCGAGGACAATCAGATCGCCGACGCCAACATCTTCGAGAAGGTAGGTGTAATCGATGACAATCTCGCCGGGCTCAGCCTGCCCGGTGCCCCGGCGCACTCGAACCTCGTCCCCCTCGTGGAGCTCGAACGACCCGCCTGCAAAGGTCCCGGTCCGAATCTTCGGTCCCTGGACGTCCTGAAGCAACGCGATGGGTCGACCGGCCGTGGCAGAAGCTTCGCGAACCCAGGCTGCATATCGTCGGTGGTCTTCGTGGGTGCCGTGCGAGAAATTGAGGCGGGCTACGTCCATGCCGGCTGCCACCAATGCGACCACGGTCTCTGCAGAAGAGATGGCCGGTCCCATCGTGGCAATGATCTTCGTGTGGCGGGTCATCCCACCAGGCTAGGCAGTCCCGTAGGGCACTACCAGGAACCGGCGCGGCGCGTTTCGCAAACATGTCCGTATCCTGATGTCTATGGCCACCGATGAGACAACCGTAGAAGCTGCCGGTCGCGTAATCCGGATCACCAGCCCGGGCAAAGTGATGTTTCCGGATCAAGGTTGGACCAAGCTCGACGTCGTCAACCACTACCTCATGTGCGCATCAGGGGCGATCCGGGGTGTGCGCAACAGGCCGAGCCTCCTGAAGCGCTGGAACGGTGGAGTCGGTGAGCGTCCGCTCTTCGTGAAGCGACCCAAGGGAGCTCGCAACCTGGTGGATGTCACCTTCCCATCGGCCCGGCCGGGACAGATGTTTGCCCCGCTTGATGAGAGTGACGTCATATGGATGGCCCAGATGAACTGTCTCGATCTGAACCCCTGGAACGCCCGAGCGGACGACCTCATGCATCCAGACGAACTCCGTATCGATCTGGATCCGACCGAGGGCCACGACTTCGAATCAGCCCGGGATGTGGCGTACGTCATCAAGGTGCTCCTCGATGAATTGGGTTTGGTCGGCTGGCCGAAAACGTCGGGCAACCGGGGGATCCACATCTACGTCCGGTTGCAGCGCGAATGGGATTTCTATCAGGTTCGCCGAGCAGCGTTGGCACTAGCCAGAGAGGTGGAGCGTCGCCACGAGCTGGCTACGACCGCCTGGTGGAAGGAAGAACGGGAGGGGGTCTTCATCGATTTCAATCAGAATGCGTGGGACAAGACGATCGCCAGCGCCTACAGCATCCGCCATACCGGACTGGTTTCGACCCCCTTCGGATGGGATGAACTCGGCGACATCGACCACCGCGCGACGGATGTGGCGAGCTTTCGGGATCGCTGGGCCGACGTCGGCGACCTCACCGAGGGGATCGACGAGGAAGCCGGCCGGCTGGAAGGTTTGCTCGAGATGGTCGCCGCCGACGAAACACAAGGCATCGGTGACGCCCCCTGGCCGCCCCACTATCCAAAGATGCCGGGAGAACCACCGCGGGTCCAACCATCCAAGATGCGCAAAGAGAACTGGGAATAGGTCGGGACCCGCAGAAGCCGGCTAGCTAACCACTGCGTCGAAGCCGACCCCTTCGGGCCGCTCCAACTGGTCCATCCTGCACTCCTCGGGGGATTTGTCGGTCCGCCACCGCTCAAACCGGGTGGCGTGACGGAAACGGCCTTTCTCCAGCTGGTCGTAGCTCACCTGCACCACAACTCCTGGTTCCACCGGGATCCACGAGAGGTCTTTGCCGGCCGACCAGCGGCTCTCCTGGCCGGGAACCCGAACGTAGTCTCCACCCCCGAAACTGTCGTCCGAGCGGATCTGCTCCAGTTGTTTGAGGATGGCCACCCGGTCCTGATCGCTGAAACCCGAACAATGTCCGATGAAATGCAACTCACCATCGTCGTTGTACAAACCGAGCAGGATCGAACCGATCTTGCCTCCGTCTTTGTGGACCCGGTACCCGCCCACGACGCAGTCGGCGTCCCGCCGGTGTTTCCACTTCACCCACTCGCGTTTGTCTTCCTTGTAGTTGCCGTCGGTTTGCTTGCAGATGATCCCGTCGCAGCCGGCCCCTTCGTACTCGGTGAACCAACGAGTCGCGTCGGCGAGTTCGGTCGTTACCGGTGTCAGGTGCCACGGGTACTGGAGCTCGGCAAACAGCGCTTCGAGGCGGAGACGACGCTCTGCGTACGGGATTTCGCGCAGGTCCCGCCCGCTCTCCGACAGCAGGTCAAATGCGACGAGTTCGGCAGGGGTTTGTTCGGACAGCATGGCGACTCTCGAAGCAGCAGGATGGATCCGCAGCTGCAACGCATCAAAGTCCGTCACATTCTCGACGACGACGACCACCTCACCGTCAACGACGGTCCCGGCCGGAAGCTGCTCCAGAGCCGGACCGAGTTCCGGGAAGTAGCGCAACAAGGGTTTCCCATTCCGGCTGTCGATTCTCCGAGCCTCGCCACCCCAGGCGATGGCACGAAACCCGTCCCACTTGGGTTCATACGCCCAGCCGGGCGGTTCCGGCGGGGTATCCCGAACCCGGGCCTTCATAGGTTTGATCGGGGGCAGAAATGGAAAGGCAGGCATCATCGGCTCCTAACCAAGGGCCGGCACGACTTCCCTGGCAAAGCGTTCCAGCCCTGAGGTGTCGTACGCAGCTTCCAAGAAATAGACAATTCCGTAGGTCATTCCGGCCTCCCTCCAGGGACGGAGCTTCGCGACGAGTTGCTCCGGAGTCCCGGCAAACTCTCGAAAGAGACCCTCGACCCGGTCCAACCGATCCGCGGTGACGAAGGGCCGGTAATGGTCCTTGATCGACGAGAGCCGCTCCTCGACCTCCACTTCGGTCGCCTCGCACACCACGTTGAAGTTGCTCGAGCGAGCAATGGACGCGAAGTCGGTTCCCACGTCCCTGCAATGTCCTCTCAATACCTCTGATTTGTGCGCAAACTCCTCGACCGATGTCCCGAAGTTGGTATAGGTGGCGTACCGGGCTGCCACGTTCAGCGTGAGCTGCTCTCCCCCGCCGGCCACCCAAAAGGGAATGTGTGGCTCCTGGACGGGTTTCGGCCTGCTGATCGCTCCTTTGAGGGTGTAGTACCGGCCCTCGTAGGTGACTTCGTCCTGGGTCCAGAGGCGCTCCATGATCTCAACGGCCTCCCGCAGCATCCCGATGCGTACCGAGGGCTTGGGGAACTCGAAGCCGTATCCGTCGTATTCGTGCTCGTACCAACCAGCTCCGATTCCCATCTCGAGGCGACCGCCCGAGATGACGTCAATCGTGGCAGCGACCTTGGCGAGATAGGAAGGCGACCTGTAGGAATTGCAGGTGCACATCTGACCCAACCGAACCCGATCCGTTGTGGCGGCCAGAGCCGCCATCAACGTCCATGCCTCGTAGGTGACTTCCTGGGTGGGGACGGGCACCGTATGGAAATGGTCGTAGACCCACAGTGACTCATACCCAGCGGCCTCGATGACCTTCGCAACTCCCAGCATGGTCGGCCAGTGGTCCTCCTGGGGGATCCCGACCAGGTCGAGCCGCCACCCTTGCGGCACAAAGGCACCAAAACGCATCGCTTCCCTTTCAGCGGACGAAGTCTCAGCCTAGGGGCCCGACCCGTTGGGCAAGACCGGTAGCGCGGACAAGGTCAATGCCGAACGGTTCAGGACTCGACGCGCACTCCGCGCCAGAACGCTACGTAGTCCTTGATCTGTTCGGCAGCCTGCTTGGGTTCCGGGTAATACCACGCCGCGTCTTTGTTGACCTGCTCGTCGACCACCACGTCGAAGTAGCTGGCTCTGCCTTTCCACGGGCAGCGTGTTTGGGTCAGACTGTCGGCCACATACGTCGTGTTGACACTATCCCTGGGGAAGTAGTGGTTCCCTTCCACGATCACCGTTGCATCGCTTTCTGCGATCGTTGCACCATTCCATATTGCTTTTACCATTTCCTACCTTTCGATCTTCGTAAACCACAACGTGCCGAACGGCGAATCTATGCCGATACCATGCCAGGCGATGTCGTTTCCCCACGTATTGATCGCCATCCCGCTCAAACCCTTCGGCGTTGCGAAGCAGCGCCTGTCCCCCGTTCTCAACTCTCAGCAACGACGACGTTTGGGCAAAGCCGTTGCCGCCCATGTGATCACCACCGCCCTCGGTACCGGGTCCATGGTCGCAGTGGTAACCGGAGACGACGGAGTGGCTGCCTGGGCCAACCGTCTCGGAGCATCGACGATTGCCGAACCTCCCGGCGGAGGGCTCAACGGCGCCGCCGCTGCTGCGGTAACCGAGGCTCGTCGTAAGGACCTGGCATGGATGATCCTCCACGCTGATCTACCCACTCTGAGTCCGACTGACCTGTCCGCAGCTTTAGCCGCAATACCCGCCCTTGGCGTTGTTCTGGCCCCCAGCCACAACGGTGGAACCAGCCTTGTCGCCGCCAGCCTGGACGGCTTCCCGTTTGCCTACGGTCCTGTCAGTTTCCGCCGTCACCTTGCGGCCGCCTGCCGGCATCATCATCGGGTGCTCGTCCGGCCCGGCCTGGCCCTCGACCTCGACGGACCACATGACCTGGCGATCGCCGCTCGGTTGCCGGCCGGGCGATGGCTCGAACCCCTCCTCCCGACCGCCTTTCCTGTTCGGTCAACCGTCCCGGTCCCGCCTCGCCCACTAGCCTGACGGGCCATGACCCAGGGATATTTCGCCGACGCACACCCGGTCCATGCGGCTCTCAACGTCCCGGACCGGGCCATGACCATCGGCGCTCACCCGGACGACGCCGAGTTCGGCGCGGGCGGTACGATCGCCCGCTGGGCGGCCGCCGGCAGCGAGATTGTGATGCTGGTCCTCACCGACGGATCAAAAGGGACCTGGGATCACACGGTTGACCCGGCCCAGTTGACCCGGGTTCGGCGGGAAGAACAGGTGCAGGCAGCGAGCGTTCTCGGTGCCGGAGAAACGGTCTTGCTCGACCATCGCGACGGGGAACTCGAATACACGATGGCGCTTCGTGAAGAGATGTGCTTGTGGATCCGACGCCTACGCCCAAACGTCGTGCTCACCCACGACCCCTGGCGCCGTTACATGTTGCATCCCGACCACCGGGTAACCGGGTGGGCGGCCGTCGACGGGGTCGTGGCGGCCCGCGACCATCTCTTCTTCTCCGACCAATTGGTCGACGGTCTGACCGAGCATCGCCCCGAGGCCCTGCTCTTATGGGCTGCAGACGAACCCGACCACTGGGAGGACATCGCGACGACGTTCGATCAAAAAGTCGAGGCGCTCCTCTGCCATTCGAGCCAGGGCGCGACCACGATGGGAGACGCACACGAAAGTGCCGAACATCGTCGGAAGTTCGCCGCTCGACTGCGGGACTGGGCCCGGGACCAGGGGAAGCCCGTCGGTTTGGAGGCTGCGGAAGCCTTCAAACTGATCCGACCATGACCCCGGGCTCGCTTCGACCCGCGGATTCTCGACAACGATCCCGTCCGCCGGGCCAGGGTGCTCGACATCCTGGCGCATGCCCTGGCCCACGTTGAACCCGACCGCGCCGTCCGCCGGGCCTTGCAAAAGCCTGTGGGCGGACACGACGAAACAGGAACCCGACTCGATCCCTCCAGCTTCGACCGGGTTTGGCTCCTGGCCTTCGGCAAAGCTGCACCCGCGATGGCGAGAGCCGCAGTGGGGGAACTGGTTGACGTGAAGATCGAGGGTCTCGTGGTCTCCAACCACGAAGAACCTTTGCCGGACGGCCTCGAGTTGCAGGTCACCGGGCACCCCCTCCCCGATCAGCGGAGCGCACGTGCGGCTCAAGCCGCGTTGGATCTGCTCGACCGGGCGGGCGACCGTGACCTCGTGCTGTGCTTGATCTCCGGCGGAGGTTCGGCCCTCCTCGAGATGCCGGCAGCCGGTCTGGCGTTGTCTGATGTGCAGACGACGATAAACGCCCTGCTGTCTTGCGGAGCTGATATCAACGAACTCAACACGGTTCGAAAGCACCTGTCCGCCATCAAGGGAGGGCGCCTCGCTCAGGCAGTTGATCCGGCCTGGTTGTTGACGCTGATCCTCTCTGACGTAGTCGGCAATCCCCTCGACGTCATCGCCTCCGGTCCGACCATCCCGGATCCAACCACCTACGGCGATGCGCTCGAGGTGCTCGACCGCTACGCCCTCCGTCCGTCTATTCCCGCCTCCATCATCGGCCACCTCGAAGCTGGTCGAGATGCGACCATCGACGAGACCCCGAAGGTCCTCTACCCGCGGCAGGTGGTATCGATCGTTGGCGATGGTGCCGCAGCAGCACAGGGTGCCGCTGCCGCCGCGCGACGGTCGGGTCTGGCGGCGACGATTGCCACCACCACCATGACGGGTGATGCCCGCACAGAAGCGGTCGCCTGTCTCGCGAAGTCGGCCGAAAACGGGATCACGATCTTTGCGGGCGAAACGACGGTCAAGGTAACGGGGACGGGCCGGGGTGGTCGCAATCAAGAGGCCGCTCTCGCCGCAGCCCGGCAGATCGCCGGCGACCCATCAACCATGTTCGTGACTCTGGGCACCGACGGGATCGATGGTCCGACCGAGGCAGCGGGGGCGATCGTGGACGGAAACACGATCGGGCGCGGCGCCGAGCTCGGACTCGATGTTCTTCGATCGCTCGCCATGCAACGACTCCAACACCTACCTGGCCGCTACCGGCGACCTCTTGACCACCGGGCCTACGGGCACCAATGTCGGTGACATCTGGATCGTTGTGAGGGACTAAGGCTATCCACCAAGAAGGGCCCCGCCGGTGGCAGGGCCCTTGGTCACCGGATCCGTTTCTCCTCAGCGGATAGCTTCACCTGTGTCCTTGTCGAAGAAGTGGAGTTTGGTGGTGTCGATCACCATTTTGACCTTGTCGCCGAACTTCGGTGCGAAGTCGGGGTTGATTCGGGCGGTGAACTTGGTGGTATGACCAAGCGTTTCCGGTCCAGACCCCTGGTCGGCCAGCAACTCCTGGATGTCGGGAGTGATCACCGGCAGCATGTCCTTCTCGAAGTGCACATAGGCCTCCGAGCCCAACTGCTCAACCAAACCCACGTCGACCATCATGGTGTGATTCTCGGAAAAGCCCCCGGTCACTGCCCGATCGATCTCGAACGCCTCAGGGCGCATACCAACCACAATATCTTTGCCGGCGTAGTTCGCCAAGGAAGGCCGGGAATCCAACGTGGCCTGATCAACCTGCAGCCGATCCTCTCCGAATTTCACCCAGGTCGTATCACCGTCAGCGGTGACGGTCCCATTGACGAAGTTCATCGACGGGGACCCGATGAAACCGGCTACGAACAGGTTGTCGGGCCGGTCGTAGAGGTTGCGGGGCGTGTCCACCTGCATCAGATTCGGGATCAGCTTGCCGGAGATCGCCTTGAGGACGGCCACCCGGTCGCCCATCGTCATTGCCTCGACCTGATCGTGGGTCACATACAACGTGGTGGTCTTCAACCGGGTGTGCAACTCCCCCAACTCCGAACGCATCTGCACCCGCAGCTTCGCATCCAGGTTGGAAAGCGGCTCATCCATCAAGAACGCGGCCGGTTCCCGCACGATCGCCCGACCCATCGCCACCCGCTGCCGCTGACCACCCGACAACGCCTTCGGTTTCCGATCCAATAAGTCGGTGATCTCCAACACCCGGGCCGCTTCGTCCACCCGCCGCTGAATCTCAGCCTTGTCCATCTTGCGGAGCTTCAAACCAAACGCCATGTTGTCGAACACCGTCATATGCGGATACAACGCGTAGTTCTGGAACACCATGGCGATATCGCGGTCCTTGGGCGGCACATCATTTACCACCCGATCACCGATGCTTACGGTCCCTTCGGTGATCTCCTCCAAACCCGCCAACATCCGCAACAAGGTCGACTTCCCACACCCGGACGGACCGACCAGGACCACGAACTCGCCGTCCGAGATCTCCAAATCCACATCGTGGATGGCACGCGTACCACCCGGATAGACCTTGCCAACACTGTCAAACGTGATCTCTGCCACCATAACCTCCGGGTGCATCCATCGCTTCGTGCGAAACTCTGTCTTGCAGCGTAGTCTGGCCAGCATCAGCATGCAGAAAGCAGCACTATGAGCAACCCACGTGTGATCGTCCTGACGGGTGGGACCGGTGGCCTCGGTACGGCCGTCGTCAAGCGTTTGGCCGACCAGAACTACCAGTTTGCCGTTACGTATCTCGTGCCGGAGGAAGCCCGGCTGTTTGAGAAAGCTGTTGGTGTTGACGAGGACCGACTGATGCTGAGCAGAGTCGATGCAACGAATACGGCGGAAGTGACCGCCTTCATGCAGAAGGTAGCGGAACGATTTGGTGCCATCCATATCGTGTGTGGCCTCGTCGGAGGATGGGCCGGTGGGCGTGACACTGCGGAGACGGACGACGTCCGACTCGACCGCATGATCGATGTGAACCTGCGTTCGGCGTTCGCAACGGTCCGGGCGGCCATTCCTCACCTCAAGAAGGCAGGTTGGGGCCGTATCGTGCTCATCGGTAGCCGCGCCGGCGGAGAAGCGCCCGCCGGTCAGGCGGCTTTCAATGCTGCCAAAGCAGGCGTGGCAGCATTGGGGATGACGGTGGCGCAAGAGTTAGACGACACCGAGATCACAGCCAACGTGATCGTGCCTTCGGTTATCGATACTCCAGCCACCCGCAAGGCGCTACCGTTCTCCGACTACATCAACTGGCCGACACCTGATGACATCGCAGCCGTGATCGAGTTCGTCCTCAGCGATGCGTCGGCCGTGATCTCGGGTGCGCTGATCCCGGTCTACGGGAGGACGTGAGTTCGGTCTTCGGGGTTAGGGCAGCCAGTCGCGGTTTCGAACGAGGGGAGACGGATATGTTCGGTCTTGCTCAGCTGGATCATTGTTGGACTGATTGCGGGTGCACTCGCCCGGTTCCTCATTCCCGGCAAAGTGCCGATGAAACTCTGGCAAACCGCAGCGCTGGGGATGGGTGGCTCGATCGTCGCCGGGATTCATCTTTCAGCGAGACACCGACTACTCCAACATGGGCATTGTGTGGTCGACAATCGGTGCCATCATCGTGCTGGTTGTCTACCGGTGGTACCAGCGTCGTCAGGAGGCGTAGACCACCACCTGCGGTCGGCGCCGGTGTCTCGGCCTCGCCCGCCGGCGGGAGAGGCGCGCAACCGCCGAAGGTGGTGGAGCGGAGAGGGTGATACGCCTCCCCTCTCCAGGACCTGATTAACCCGAGGGTTGCTGCTCGAACCATGCCCGGAGTCGCCGGAAGCCCTCCTCGAGGCTGACGGCCGGTTCCCACTGCAACGCCTCTCGGGTCTCACGCTGATCAAACCAGTGTGCCGTACCGAGTTGCTCGGCGAGGAAGCCCGTCATCGGGGGATCATCGCGTCTCCCCTGCTGCTCCCAGATCCGCTCCACAACCGTTCCACCCGCCCGGGCCACCCGGTACGGGACCCTGAGCCGGGGTGGCTCCAGTCCGGCCGCCATCACGATGCGGTTCAGCAACTCACGGACCGGGCGCGGTTGGCCGTTGGTAACCACGAGAGCTCTCCCTCCGAGTGCGGGAGCCCGGTCGAGGGCCGCGACCAATGCGTCGGCGGCATTGTCGAGAAAGGTCGTGTCGATCAGCGCCGCCCCCGACCCAACGATCGCCAGCCTCCCGGATCGGGCCCGGTCGACAATCCGACCGACCAGTTGTGTATCGCCCGGTCCCCAGATGAGGTGGGGCCGGATCGCCACGACGGGAAGGGATGGTGAGCTGGCGGCCAGGGCGGCCAGCTCACCCAATGCCTTGCTACGGGCGTAATGACCCCGGGCGTGCTCCGGGTCCGCCGGACCGGCAGCTGCCCCCACCAGCGAAGCCCCGAAGTGGGCGACCGAGGGCGACGAAACGTGCACGAACCGTCCGATTCCGGTCGCACGGGCTACATCGATTGCGTTCTCGGTCCCCCGCACGTTGGTTGCTTCGAACTCCTCCCACGTGCCGGTCGCGGCTGCCCGGGCGGCTAGATGAACGACCGCTTCGCATCCCTGTGCGGCTGCGTCCAATGCATCCCGATCGGTAATGTCACCCAGGTGCTCGGTCACCCCGAGGTCGCTGGGGCTCCGTTGAAACACGGTGACCTCGTCGCCACGTTCGAGCAGTCGGGTAACTACAGCCGCTCCCAGCAAGCTGGTTGCTCCGGTCACCAGGACTTTCATATCTGCCCGATCCGGCCGCCCGCCAGGACACCCTCTGCCCACCGCGCGATCCTGGGCCGGTCGATCTTCGAGTTGTGGCGTTTGTCGACGGGAAGCGCCGGAACCGCCAGCACGGCAGCCACATCCACAGTTTCGACCGCAACTCTGACACGGTCGGTAAGAGCCTCATCCGCGAGGCCGGGACGACGGCGATGAGCTGCAGGAACGATGACTACCACCAGCTGTTGGGTGCCGGCGGGACCGATCCCCACTGCCGCCGCATCAACGAATTCCGGAAGCGCTGCGACGGCTTGCTCGATGCCGACCGGGGTCACCGGACCAGCGGGGGTGGTGAGGACATCGCCGATACGCCCTTCGATCCAGAGCCGGCCGGCCTCATCGAGGTGGCCGACGTCTCCGCTGCGGTGCCAGCCGGCAGGTTGAGACGCCGCTCGATCGGTCGCCCAGAGTTTGTCATAGCCGTCCCTCATATGGGCAGCCCGGATACAGACCTCGCCCACGACGCCGACCTCGCCTGTGAGCGTGCCCGTCGCTCGGCCATCGGCGGAGAGCGGACTGATCGCCACTTCGGCGCCCGGGACCGGATGCCCGACACACACCCCGTTGCCGGGCCCGATGGCCACAATCTCAGTCAGGCTGATGTCGGCGACCGGCAGCACTTCGGTCATGCCGTAGGGGGTGTGAGCTTCAGCGTCTGGCATCAACTCGACGACAGACCGCAACACACCGACCGGCACGGGAGCTCCTGCCGACATCACCAGCCGAATATCCCGCAGCGCCGCACGGTGTGGAGGCGCCATGGCACTCGCCGTTTTCGCCACATTGGCGAGGGCGGCGGGGGAAGCGAATACGAGCGTGGCTTGCACGGCGCGAGCTGCCTCGGCCATCGCCGTCGCGGTGAGGCTTCCCGGTGCGGTCACTTCCGCATCGGGGACGACGGAGGGAATGCCCATGATTGGTCCGAACAGGGCAAAAGGCCCGAAGGCTGCCACCAGCCGATCACGCCCGGTGATGTCGTAGAGGTCCACGAGGGCGTCACGCTGCGCCTGCATCTGGCAGTGGAGATAGGTGACGCCCTTGGCAGGGCCGGTCGCGCCGGATGTGAAACCGATCCCGGCTACATCCCGGGGGCCGGGGGGCGGAGGCAGGGGACGACCTTCACCTAGCCGGCGCAGTTCACCGAGCGTGCTCCTCACATCGAGGAGACCGGCCATGGATCTGGGGATCTCGGCCGTCGAAATGCGAACGCCGGGCCAGCCCAGGGTCCTGGCGGCAACCAGGGCCCGGGGAATTCCGATCACGTAAGCCGGATCTGCGCTACCCAGAGCCCGGCTCATGCCCCGGGCCCCCAAACCTGCGTCTGCGATAACGACCACCGCCCCGACCCGCCAGCAGGCGAACACACAGACGGCCAGGTCGATGCCCGGGGGGACCATCAAGGCGACCCGGTCCCCCTTGGTCACGCCCAGTTCGACCAATCCGGCTGCAACTCGTTGGACTTCGGCATGCAGCCCGGCGAAGGTGACCTGACTCCCGGTTGGTCCCATTTCGACCATGGCCACTTCGGTGTTCTCAGCCTGACGGTCGAGGCCGGCCCACATCGGTGCGCGGTCGACATCCAACGCCTCCCGTTGAGCCGGTCGATGCCGACCTGCCACCCATGGGTGTACTACCGAGGCTATGTCCGCGTCCTCGGGAAGCAGGTGACCGGCCCCCTCGAAACGATGGATCTCGGCTCCAGGCAGACGGGCGGCGAGGTCGTTGAGGTAGAGATCGGAGAAGATCGGGTCTGCAGGCCCCCACAGCAGCAACGCTGGAATCCCGGCAAGGTCGGCGAGGCCGGTGGCGACCTCGTCCAGGGTCCGGCTGCTTGGATGGTCCTCGCTCAGTGGGATGTCCTCGACAAAGGTGCCGATGGCCCGGCGGCGATCGGCCGTTCCGTAGGGCGCTTCATAAGCCCGTCGGATCGGCCTGCCGACTCGGGGACGGGTGAGGGCCATCGCCCCGCGCAGGAAGCCCGGTGTGGAGACGCAGATTTTCTCCAGGATTCCGCCGGTGCGAACCAGGCGAATCAATCGCGGAGCAGGCGACCCGGCCGGCTGATGAACCGCCGTGTTCATCAAGACAATCCCTGCCATCCGCTCGCGATGTCGCTTGGCCCAGCCGAGTGAGATGGGGCCGCCCCAATCGTGAGCCACCGTCACTACCGGGCTCGTTAGCCGGAGTTCGTCGCTCAAGGCATCCAGATCGTCGATGCGTTGCTGCAACCGGCGAATAGTTCCCGTGCGTTCCGAATACCCCATATCGAGCTGATCCATGGCAATCACCCGCACGTTGGGAGGCGCATGGGCGATCAGGTCCCGCCAGAGATATGACCAGGTCGGGTTGCCATGAACGCAGAGCAGGGTCACGGTTGGGTCGGCTACCTGATTGTCGAGAACGTGCCAGGTTCGACCAACGCCGTCAAGTCCCGGCGTCACGACCAAACGCGACCAGTGCCCTTGGAGACCCTCGAGACCGGGTGGAGGCAGAACGGCCGGTGAGCTCGAACCGGTCATCACCAGGTCAGTTCGATTCCCATCGCGTTGATGCCGGATCCGATGCCTAACAGCAGTACTTTGTCCCCGACGCTGAGGGAGTCTGCCTCCCGGGACAGGGTGATCGGTATCGAGGCGGGTCCGACGTTTCCGAGGAACGGGAAGGTGAGCGGGACTTTCGCAATATCGATACCGAGTCGCTCGACCAGCATGCTCGTGTGGACTTGAGAGATCTGGTGCAGGATGTACCGGTCGATCTCCATCCAGCCTCTGTCCTCAGCGTCCCCCCAGCCCAGCTTGGAGACCTGCAATCCTGCGTCGAGGAGTGCCTTCGTATCGGTTCGCATCTGTTCGAGGCTGCCAACGCAGAGGTTGTGGTAGCTGGTGTCGGCCCGGGAGATCCCGCCGACAACTTTGTGGCTTCGGGGGTTGTCGGAGTGCCGACCCACCACGGCCGCCGCCCCGCCCGATCCGAGGGTCAATGACGCAAACTCCGCAAACAGGTCTGCCATGGTCGCCTCGGGCCCGGCCAGCCGGGCCAAGGTTCGTTCCTGGACTTGGCGGCTTCCCTCCCCATCGACAATCAACGCATAGTTGATCTGGCCACTCTCGATCATGTTGCCCGCCACCTGCAGCGCGTTGATGAATCCCAGGCACGCGTTGGAAAGATCAAAGTTGAGACTCCAACTCGGCAGGTCGAGTTCATTGTGCACCGTGACGGCCGAGGAAGGTTCCAACCGGTCGCGGCAGACCGACGTGTCGATTAGCAAGCCGATCTCGTCGACCCGCACCCCGCTGGCCGCGATTGCTTTCGCGCCGGCAGCCGCAGCAGCATCCGTGAACCGGTACCCCTCCGGCCACCAGCGTCGCTCCCGGATCCCGGCCAGGCTTTCCAGCAGACCCGGTTGGCTGCCCACCCGTTCGTAGGTTTCGGCCAAGATCTCATCGAATCGAGCGGAGGTGACCACCTCCGGCGCGTCGACATGGGCAATGGAAACGAGGGCAGTGTCGTTCATGTTGAAACTGGCGTTGCCGGACATCGGAGATCTTTCTCAGCGGGAATCCTTGATTCTGGCAGGAAGTCGACCTTTGTGGTCAATTTCCTCAGGACCGAGCTGTGGTGTGAAAGAGTTTGGTGTGATTCGGACATGGAGAGATGGGAGCGAAGGCCACCTCATCCGGACCAACGCTGTCCGCGAGATTCGGCATTGACGCGGCCCTCGCCCGGTGAGACGCTGCGCGAGAGAAACGAACATGGTGCGCCGAATCGCAAACCTGTGTGTTTCGCTGGTCGTGATCGGAGCGTGTGTGCCGTCGCCCGAACCGACTATCGACCATACCTCAACAACGACCACGACACCGACACCGACTTCGACCTCCCCGGTTTCTGCCAACGAAGCACCGACCAAGACCCAGATGACTAACCCCCGGCCCACCTTCACCGATGACGTCAGACCGATCGAATCGTTGGTCGGACAGGTGGTCTCAGCCCGTTGGGACATCGACGGGATCTTGCAGCAGTACTACGTCGGCGGGCGACCGACCGGCTACTTCGGCGGACCGCGATTCCCCCTTGCTTGGGACGCCGACAACGTCTCGCACTGGCTAGCGTTCGCCGAAATCGACGCGGTCGGCGGCAACCGGGGACCCTACGAGGACCGATTCTTCGGGGTCGTGCTGCTGCTGGCAACAGAAGATCCGGCCGCCTATCCCGAAGCCTTCACGGTTCTCGATATGGTGCCGGTCGAGATCTCCGGAGCTGCACTGCTGTCTGCCATGTGCCCGGATCAAGCGGGCGTGCCGCAGTATGCAGCCATGCTTCAGTTCTTCGACCAGGGCTTGACGCCCATCCACCGGTGGGAACCGCGCCCGGCGCAAGGTCGACTCGTTTCGATCGATCAGACCCCGGCCGGCTGTGCCTCGCTCCCGATTGCCGGGGCGATCGTGACCCAGGTGGGTGCCTGGCACGCAGTCGACGAGATCGACCGTGGCCGCCTACTCGACATCGGTTCCGGGATTCCCGAACGGCTGGATCGGTGGGAGTTCGCCGGTTCCAACGTGAACCAATCCGGGATGGCGTTGCTGCTCACGAGAAACCATTCCGATGCCGGGCAGGCCACCTCCCGGCAAGCATGGCTGGGGGAAATGCTCGGGTGGGACTACGGCGGTTTTCCCCTCCGACTGATCCATGCAACGCTTCAATTCCCGCCGGATACCACCGACGCGACGATCAGCGGAATGTGCCGGCAAGGTCCCGACGGACCGTCGGCCGTGGCCATCACCGAAGATCCCTGCTCCGGCGCCGCCCCGACCGAGGCCTGGCTTATCGATGCCGACGAACGCCGGTTTGTCGAGACGGACCCGTCCGAAATCTACTGCGATGTTGTGTGTGGAGACTGAAACTCCAAGGAGCACCAGCATGAAGACAAGCGTCTCGGTAGCTCTGGTCACGATGCTGTGTGCCGGCGCTACGGTGATCACCCTGTTGGGGCCGACGTTGTGGCCCCCGATCGTAGAACCCCCGCCGGTGTTAACCACTCCAACCGAACGAGCCTTCGGTCTGCTGAAGTGCTACGGAGTTGGTTCCTCCTCTTTCGGCGATCCGAGTTTGGATATCGGCGTGTTCCCGAGCCCGGAAGAGGCGGCTCGAGGGATGCTCGAATCACCCAAATACTTCTTCACGACGGGCCCGTTTGAACCGGCCACCATGCTGCGGCTTGATTCGAGCTATGGACCCAATGCCTATCAGGCGCTCAACGAAAACGGTTTCGTGGTCGCCGTGGTGTGGGTCGAGTCGGTGCCCGGCGAGCCCGAGAGATTCACCGCCGGGGAGTCCGTGTCGTGCGTCGATCCCACCATCACCGAACCGTACGAGGAACCAGCCGGGTATTCCACCACCGCCATCGGGGTTCCCTGGTGGGGCCTCGCCATCTGGGGGCCGCTGGTGGTTGGCGCTACCGCGGCTTGGATCGGTCTGCTCCGGCGTGGCGCGGTCACGTCTCCCGCTGGGGGCGGCTCCGGGCCGGCTTCCGCGAAGGCAGAGCCTGCTCTCGAACGCGTCCGGGCGGCACATCGACACTTGCGGGCGCAGGAGGTGATGCTGCTCACGCTGGCGGTGGTATTCGGGCTGTGCTGGGCCGTGTGGCAGTACTCTGGAGAGGTCCTGATCGGTCCGGACGGAAAGGCGTTGGAGCCTGTCGAATGGATCATGAGGGGCCCCCTGGTCGGTCATGTGGTGGTCGAAGACCACAACGTCAACGTGGTCACACTGCTGCCGCTGCTCGTGCCGCTGATCACCTGGCTGTGGGTGCTGGACGGGCGCCCGACCCCTTCGCGAAAGGGACGGACCTACGCCCAACGGCTCAAAGCCGTGACTACTCGTTGGGCAATTCCGGCGGTGTCGATGGCCTTGGTGGCATGTGTGCTCGACTATGCGCTCGGTGGGTCGGGGTTTCAGCAATGGGCCCTCCCCTACCCCTACGCAACCCGTCTGGTCGATTCGTGGTGGCTCATCGAGGTGGCCGGCGTCTCAGCATGGTGGCTCGCCGTCGGCTCCTGCATCCGCCAAGTCGCCGCCGAAGCCCGCGCCGGGACCCCGCCAACCACCCACAGCGAGGCGGTCGCCCTCTGGGGCCGCGCGATCCGGGCGCAGACCGTCGTCGTCGTCGGAGTTCTCGCCGTCGTCGGTTTTCTCCACATCGGGCAAGGAGGTGGAGGCTGGATAGCCGTTGAACTGCCCTCACTGCCCATGTACCTCCTGTTCCTATCTGTCCTGCTCAGCCCGGCCTTTCACTGGTGGTCCGTGCGGAGGATTGCCACGCAGTCGGCCGACCATGAGCCTTTGCAGCGCCGGGCCGGTCAACTGGAGGCAACGGTCCGGGTGTTTGCTCTCCCGGCGACGATCGCCGGGTTCCTAGCCACCGCGGCCACGTTGGCCTTGATCCCGCTGACGGACTCCCCTTGGCAGTATGTGGAGGACTTCGACGCCGACCTCACCTTCACCGCGATCATGGTCGTGGTCGTCGTCATCGAAATGCTCACCGCGCTCGCATGGCGCCGACGAGCCCTGACGCACAGAACCACAGTGGAGCTGGGCGGCCCATCCCAAGATGGAGATCATGCTGATGAAGCGTTTGTCACGTCACCCCGCTGACTCCCGCCTTTCAGACGCATGGGCATGCCGATCGCTCGCAATCAGCCTCGTCCTGGCGGTGACGTTCACCGGATGCGACGACACCTCACCGTCCGACCCGGGCGACTCGACCTCACCACCAGATACAACGACTTCCTCGACTACGCCTGCGACCACATCGATCACGGAGGACGCCCAAACCGCCACCACAACGACCCTGGGGCAGGGCCTCCCCATCGACGACGACTGGACCGTGACCGATGTCCGGTGGGGGGTGGAGCCTGCCTGCTGTGACGCGCCCGCCGTAGGCGAAGCTTCTCCTGACGCTCATCTCCCCGACCCGGACGGGAACCCGGACGCCTGGGGTGCCGACGCCACCTGGCCGGAAGACGGGTCCTACGACGTCACCGTGACCCGGGCCCCGGACCCGCCCGGAGTGGTGCAGATGGCGATCCGCCGCTGGGTGCCGTGCACACACCTCCCCCAGCTGTGCCCGCTCGATCCGCCGGCAAACGGCATCGTGGCCGATCCGGCAACGGAGGTCGTGGCCACGGTGTTCCTCGACGCCCTGACCGTGGTGATCCATCCACTCCAAACGTGGCAGGAGGGAGTTCCGGCCGAACTACCGGTCACCATCACGGGAACGGGACGGGCCTTCTCCGAGCTGCTTTTGGGTTGGTGCGGTGGATATCTGCCGGATCGCCATCCGGCGAACTGCGGACTGGACCATGCATTCATCGACTGGGTCTGGGCGCCGTACCAGGCCGGCTCATCGGTCGAGGAGATCGCGAAAGAACTGGAAACTCGCGGCGCCGACCCGGCCTTCCCGTTCGGAGTGTTCGACGACCGCTCCACCGATCTTCCCTGTTCGGCCGACCGGCGCTGCCCGCTCGCCTACAGGGGCCCTCAGGGTACGGATCTCATCGTCGACTTCGGGGTGCTCGACCTAGGCGAGGACTGGCCGGCCGGCCTTTACGGATGGTGGACGTCGCTCGAAGTCCGAGATGGAAACCCCATCCTGTACATCGACGCGGGACGGCTCGCCGGGTGAGCCGACTCGCCAATCCCCACATGGTCAGTCCGGCCGCCAGACGCGCCGGAACCCCCGCTGTGCGGAGGTTCCGATGTGGTAGCCCCGACCAGATTCGAACTGGCGTTACCGGCTTGAGAGGCCGGCGTCCTAGGCCTCTAGACGACGGGGCCGCGACGGCGTGAACCGCCCGGCTCGGGGGGAAGGACTCGAACCCTCAACGACAGGACCAGAACCTGTTGTGTTGCCAATTACACCACCCCCGAATGGGACTTTACGGTACCGAAGGGCACCTACCTACGCAAACCATCAGCGCGACGCTCTCACTGCCGCCGATTCGCCTTGAAACGAGGGTCGGCAACCTCCCGCAACCCGACCGAAACCAGGTAGAAAGACGCCGCAAAGAGGGAAAGAGCAACCGCAGGGACGATCAGCGCATTCCACGGGACCTGAGAGCCGAAGTTGGCTCCGAATTCGATCCCGTAGTAGACCATCGTTCCCCAGTTGACCAACGACCTGGTCTGTCCCAGGAACGCCGCAAACCCGTCCGCCACGACCGCCCCGACGACCGCCAGCATCATGTAGAGCGCCGCCAGGGGAAACAGGTGCGGCAACAAATGACGGAAGATGATGTGGCGGCCCCGGCCACCCGCCACCCGGTGTGGCATCCACGAACGGCTGCGCCATCACCTTGAGCGCTTGACTACGGAGAACGATGGCACCGGCGCCCAGTCCGGTGATCATGCCATAGATCAATCCGAATCTGACCGGACCGAGATCGATCAGATTGCCGGTTCCCAGGATCAGGAGGAAGATCGGCGCAGGAAGGAGCAGGAAGGCATCAGACACATGGGTCAGACTGAAATCGATCCACCCACGGTAGTACCCACCTATGGCTCCGATCAGCATCGCCACCACTGCTGTGGTCAGTGCAGCCGTCATGGCCAGCATCCAGGTCGAACCGCTGGAGGCCAGCAACATCGACAGCACGTCGCGCCCGAGGTTGTCGGTCCCCAACAAGTGGGTTGATGACGGGCCGGCCGGATGGACCAGCGTGTGGTCGAATCCGGTCAGGGGGTTGTAGACGGAACCCGACCAGAAGTACTTCATCAGGATGGGATGGCTGATCGCCATGAGGCCGAACAACGCAATGAGGACAACGCCTGCCACCGCCAACCGATTGTGCGAGAACTCCCGCCAAAAGACTCTCGAGCCGCGCACCATGGCCCGAACGCGGAGTCGCACGAATTCAACCCGAACGGTCTCCCGATTCACAACGCACCGCCGTTGCTCTGGATCCGGATGCGCGGATCCAAGACCGCCGTCACTACCTCCATCACCAGTCGCACCACCAGGGTGATCACCCCGATCACGACCAGAGTGTCCAGAACGACCGGCATGTCCTGGGCATCCACCGCCCGAAAGAGGAACGAGCCAAGACCCGGCCATCCCACGGCTCGCTCGATGATCACCAAACCCGTCAACAGATACGGCAAGCTCACTGCAAACCGGCTGAGGAGCGGCAGCAAGGCATTGCGAGCGGCGTGCCGGTCACGCACCTGGCGATCGGGGATCCCCTTGGCCCGGGCGACCAGGATGTAGTCGTCGTGAATCACCGACGCCATCGACGTTTGCATGACGAGCATGAATTCTCCGTAGGAGAGCAACAGAAAGGCGAGGATGGCCAACGACGCCTCAAAGAGAATGTCCAAAGCGTACGGATCGATGTTGCGGTAGACCCACCAGCCATACGAAGCTGCCGCGATAGCTACAAAAGCCGGCAAGCTCAACATCCTCAGGTTCTTGCGGCGCGCCACCCACGAACCGACGACCGCATACAGCGCGGCAATCACCACAACGGTGACCACCATGGTCCACATGACCTCCTGCTCCGTCACCGGAGCCCCGATCCACAGGTTCCCGCGCGGATCGGCCACCAGCAGATTGCGAAGATCCCAGACGCGAGTGCCGAGAAATCTGACGATCAGGAAACCCAGAAAAGGCGGGAACAAGGTGTAGGTGGCGATACCGACCAGCGTGATCCCATCGGATTTCCATCCCCGGCGCCACCCGGTCACCCTTCCCAACCAGCTCCCGAGCAGGTACGCGATTCCCAGGCCGATCACGAAAACAAGCACGGTCGGTGGAATGACGGATTTCAACTCCAGACCGCCACCGCGCTGGAAGGTGGTCTGACCGAGGCCGCTGGTCAACAGATTCCGAAACCACAACCAATACCGGACCGGAAGCGGACGATCGAGGCCCAAGGATTCTCGAAAGGCGGCGATCTCTTCACCGGTCATAGAGAGGCGAAAGGGCGTGGCGTAGTCGCCGGGCAGTAACACCTCGATCAAGAAGAACATCAGGAAGGTGAAGAGCAGCAGCGCCGCCACGCCGGAAACGGTTCTCTTGAGGATGAATTTCAACATGCGGAGGACGACCGACTAGCAACGAGCATCGCGACCCGAGGCTAGTGGGATCGGGACCTCTGCCTCCGCTCCTGGCTCCAGCGAACGCTGCGTTGGCTGCTGCTTCGGTCAGACGTCAGGCGAGCGAACGCTGCGTTGGCTGCTGCTTCGGTCAGAAGCAGGCGAGCGCCCGCCGCCCACCGACTGCGCTCCCATCCCCGTCGTACTAGTACTTGTCGGGAACGAAGGTCTGGTCCTCCATCGGCGGGCGGACGTAGCCGGTTTCGGGTGGCCGCGGCGGCAATCCGATAGGAGCCGGTGTGATGTCCTCAAACGGTATTTGCATAAGCACGTGGCTGATGCAGTTCAGGCGAGCCCGCCGTTTGTCGTCGGCATCGACCACATACCAGGGCGCTTGCTTGATGTCGGTGTGCGAGAACATAATGTCCTTCGCCTTGGAGTACTCCAGCCACTTCATTCTCGACTCGAGATCCATCGGGCTGAGTTTCCACCGGCGCCGGGGGTCCTGCATACGCTTGTGGAACCGGCGCTCCTGCTCTTCATCGCTGACCGAGAACCAGTACTTGAGCAGGATCACTCCGGAGCGGACCAGCATCCGCTCAAACTCCGGACATGACCTCAGGAACTCCCGGTACTCCTCCTCGGAACAAAACCCCATCACCCGCTCGACGCCGGCCCGGTTGTACCAACTCCGGTCAAAAAGCACCATCTCGCCCTCAGCCGGGAGGTGAGGCACGTAGCGCTGGAAATACCACTGGGTCTTCTCCCGATCGCTCGGAGTACCGAGGGCAACCACGCGAACGATCCGGGGATTGGTCCGCTCCGTGATGCGCTTGATAACGCCTCCTTTGCCGGCCGCGTCCCGCCCTTCGAAGAGCACAACCACCTTGAGACCATTCTCTTTGATCCAGTACTGGAGTTTGACCAGTTCCTCCTGAAGGCGCACGAGTTCTGCTTCGTAGAAGGAGCGCTTCAGCTTCTTGCGCTGGGTTCTTCTCACATCGGACTCGAGCCGGGCGGGGATGCCCACACCGGAAGGTGGAGTGACCTCGTCGGGTTGTTCCGACTCCTTCTCTTCGTCGACATCCAGTTCTTCGGTTCCGTTCTCCTCATCGTGCCCGGTCATGAGCCCTCCCGTGGCAGGTCGTTGTCTGATATTGGCCCATGCACCCGGTCCGGTCAACTGATCCGGGCAACCCGGGGATCGAAGGGGTATCGTGACAGCCTTGATGAACTGGACGTCCTACCTCGCGGCCATACGCCGCGACAGCGCTGCGCTGGCGGATGCCGCCACCCTCGGGCTCGATCCGGCCGTTCCGAGCTGTCCCGGCTGGACGGTGCGCGATGTGGTCGGGCATACCGGTGCGGTCCAACGCCAGAAAGAGCAGATCGTTCGGGAGCGTCGGATGGATGGAGGGCCCGACCTGGCCGAGCCTCCTGAGCACGGGCTGATCGACTGGTTTCGGGCCGGTTCCGAATTGCTTCTGGAGACCCTGGCGAATACCGACCCTTCACTAACGGTGTATTCCTGGTATCCCGCTGATCAGACGGTCGGGTTCTGGTACCGACGCATGGCTCACGAAACCGCGATCCACCGAGTCGATGCGGAGCTCGGCCATGGCATCGTCAATCCGGTCGAGGCCGGGCTGGCCGCCGACGGCATCGACGAGGTCTTGACCGTCATGATCGAGGGGTATCCCCGCTGGGCCAGCGCGACAGAGACCGCAGACACCTTGACCCTCGAGTGCACCGACCAACCGGGTTCCTGGTCAATGCGCTTCATCACCTGGTCCGGGACAGGCTCCGAGTCGGGCACCGAGTACCGGAACGAGCCTGGCATCGTGTTCGCCGAGATGGACCAACCAACCACAGTCCTGCGTGGAACGGCAGGCGATCTCGATCTCTTCATCTGGGGGCGCACGCCAGGCGACCACCTGACCGCGGTAGGAGACCCTTCGCTGGTCGACAGACTCCGGGTCCTGGCCGCGCTCTCAACCGGCTAGCTATCGTTCAAACGGCTGCGCGACCGGCGAGCGGTGTCACTTTCCAGCGGGCGTATCCGATGTAGCCAACAATGGCAGCCAGCACCACGTTGTTGACAATGTTCGAGGGCTCTCCACGGCCGGCATGCCAGATGGCCGCACCGATCATCACCGCCACGAGGCCAAAAGCTGCGAGAACGGTGAGCTCGGGGTAGAGCTTGGTGAGTCCGGGCAGAATGAGGCCCAGTCCCCCGAGAATCTCGGCGATGCCGCTGGCGACGTGCAAGCCGTCGGACAAGTCATACATCCAGGACATCAGGTTCGGGAGCCCCTCCGGAACGATGAAATGCAGGATGCCGACGGCCACGAAGTACACGCCGAAAACGGTTTGCAGGATCCACAGCGTTCGGTTCGATGTCAAAGAGTTGCCGCCTTTCGCCACCCGGCACGTCGAGCCAGCCGGTGGTAAGACCCTAATCGGTACCTCTGGTAACCGCCCCGGAAATGGACTGAGGTGGTCGAATTCCAAGAAGCCCATAAAGACCGTTGGAAAGTCCTATTTGGTAGCCCCGACGGGATTCGAACCCGCGTTACCGGCTTGAAAGGCCGACGTCCTAGGCCGCTGGACGACGGGGCCAGCACCGGACGGCATGGTAGCGCAGGGTCTGGCTTGGCCGAACTTGCGTGAGAGCGGTTCTAGAGCCTTGCGCGAGCAGAGCGGAGCCGATCGAGGGTCTTGTCGCGACCTAATACCTCGAGGGTCTCAAAGAGGGGCGGACTGACCGTCGATCCGGTCGTGGCCACGCGGACGGGCTGCAAGCCCTTGCGAGCGTTGAGCTCCAGATCATCGAGCATGGCCCGGAGCTCCGTCTCGATGGCCGCAGCCGTCCATTCCCCCACGGCGGCCAGGCGATCGATTGCAGCATCCAGGGCGGACGGAGTCGTCTCCGTTTCCATGACTTTGCGCCATGACTTCTCGTCGTATGTCAGCGATGCAGTCAGAACGAAGCTCATCATCTCGGGAACTCCGGTGAGCACCTTGACGCGCTCCTGGACCAGCGGCCCCAACGCCATCAGTTGCTCGCGTTCCGCCCCGGACAGCTCCCGACCCAGATCGTTCTCGACGAACGGAATGACACGATCGACGAAGTCGGCGGAATCCAGCTCTCGAATGTAGACCCCGTTCATCCACTCGAGCTTCTCAGGATCAAACACGGCGGCATTCTTCGAGACGGCTGCGAGGTCGAAACGCTCGATGGCCTGCTCCCTCGTGAAGACCGTGGTTTCAGCCTCGTAAGACCAACCGAGCAGGCACATGTAGTTGAACATGGCTTCGGGCAGAAAACCGCCCTCCCGGTATGCCTTCAGAGAAACATCGCCGTGGCGCTTCGAGAGCTTCTTTCCATCCGGACCGAACAACAACGGAAGATGCGCGTACGTCGGGACGGTACCTCCCATCGCCTGAGTGATGAGAATGTGTTTCGGGGTGGAGGGCAGGAGATCCTCGCCCCGGGCAACGTGGGTGATTTCGTAGTCAACATCGTCGACGGTAGAAGCCAGGTGGTAGGTGGGCCCCCCGTCCGACCGAACCAATACGAAGTCATCGATCGCGTCATGGTCGAAGCGAACCTCGTCTCGCACGATATCTTCGAACGTAGTTACTCCAGGGCGGGGTACGCCCAGGCGAATAACGGCCGCTTCACCCTGGTCCTTGCGCCGAAGGGACTCGGCCGGGTCGAGGAGCCGGCACCGTCTGTCGTAGCCGGGGGGCCGCCCCTCGGCTTGCGCCTTTTTGCGGCGCTCATCCAACTCGGCCGGAGTGCAGAAGCAGTAATAGGCATCGCCGCCGGCCAGCAACTGACCGGCGACCTCCGCGTAACGATCAAGTCGATCGCTCTGCCGGTAGGTTCCGTGCTTGCCGCCCACGCCGATACCTTCATCCCAATCGAGGCCCATCCAGGCCAGTCCGGCCAGAACGTCGTCTTCATATTCCTGGTCGGAGCGAGCCACATCGGTGTCATCGATGCGCAAAATGAACGTGCCGCCGGTATGACGGGCATAGAGCCAATTGAACAGGGCCGACCGGGCGTTGCCGACGTGCAAGAACCCGGTCGGGGATGGAGCGATACGAACCCGAACGCTCATAGCCGGCCCACCGGATTGAACAGAACGCCGATGCCTTCGACCTCGACTTCCATCCGATCGCCGGGAACCACCGGGCCCACCCCGGACGGGGTTCCCGTGAGGACCACATCACCGGGCAAGAGCGTCATCACCCTGGTGATGAATTCGATCAACTCGGCCACCCCGAACACCATGTCGGCCGTCGAACCCGACTGGCGCACCTCTCCGTTGACCCGGCACTCAATACTGAGTCCAACCAGCGGATCCAATTCGGTTTCGATCGCCGGTCCGAGCGGACAAAACGTGTCGAAGCCCTTCCCGCGAGTCCATTGGCCATCCCGCCGTTGCAGATCGCGAGCGGTCACATCATTGGCGGCTGTGTAGCCAAGTATCACGCTCTGTACATCCTCGGCCTTGACGTTTCGGGCCACGGCACCGATGACCACCGCCAGCTCCGCTTCGTGGTGAACGTTCTCCGAGTCCGGCGGGTAGACCACCGGAACGCCCGGCCCGATCACCGCCGTGGCGGGTTTCATGAAGAGGATGGGGCTATCGGGAACATCCGAACCCATCTCCTCTGCATGCTCCACATAGTTCTTACCGACGGCCACGACTTTCGTTGGAAACACCGGGGCGAGGAGGTGCGCTTGTTCGAAGGGGACCACAACCTCGGTCGGCTCCCAGGCCACCAGGGGTGACCCCTGATAGACCCGGATGCCCTCGGGTTCGGCGCCCCCGTAAGCGATACCTTCATCGGTACGGATCCGGACAATCTTCATGGGTAGTACTCGTCCTTGTCGAAGCGGGAGATACGGGCCCGATGCTCCGGGTCCATGTGCTGCAAAGTGCCGGCAAAATGGTCGACGCCGATGGGAATGAACAGGGCCCGCGCCTCAATGTACCTGATGTTCTGGTCATCGAAGCCTACGGCCTCGGCCCACAACTTCCGGCCTTCCTGATCGGCCAACCAGGCTTCTGCCCGCAAGGTCAGGCCGAGCGGAATGGGCCGCAGGTAGTTCATCTCGAGCTTGGCGGTCACAGCAGGCTGCCGGTGGGCAATCAGGACAAAACCCATGAGGTCGTCGAAGAAAGCTGCCGCTGCTCCCCCGTGCACGACTCCGGGACCACCCTGGAACCGTTTGGCGAACTCGAGTTCCCCGACGACTTTGTCGCCCTCGTAGCTTGGCCGGACCCGTAGTCCGTGTTCGTTCTCTGATCCGCAGCCGAAACACCAGGGCAGGTGCTGGGTCGGCAGCTCGGATGGCGCAACCGGTTCAGACACCGGGAGTACGTTTCCCGTCAGGTACTTGAAACTGCTCATCAAGTCGCCGACGCCAGCCCGGCCACGTTGAGAAGGTGTCGAACGCGCTCGGGGTCCGCACTCAGAAGGCCCGGCGATAGCTGGGTCAGGAACGAACGACCTTTGACTCTCTCGTGGGCGGCCTTCCGCAACCATGTGGCGCGGGCTGCGCTGAGTTGCGACACGACATCATCAGGTATGCCTTCGGGGCGCAATCCGAGCAGGATGAGCGCGACCTCCACATCGGAGGAGGACGGACCCCGCCCGAGGTGTGCTGCCCGCGCGGCGGCCACGGACGCAACGACCGCCTCGATCCCACCGTCGGAGCGATCGAATGCAGTGGCTGTGACTATCCGCATCACCCATCCGGTGTCGGGTCCGGGGCGGCCAAACGCTCCGCCCGAGACAGCCTCAGCGGGGGTGTTGATCTCTCCGGGGCGGCTTCCTCCGTCGCGCCGGGCGGCTCCCGGTTCCAGCACAACACGAGGCACATCGCTCGCGGTGAGCTCGATGTTTGGTTGCTGACCCATGATCGTGTCGATTCCTTCTATACGTATTCGAGCCAATGGCGGTACGCCTCGAGACGTCCCGTCACAGCCTTCTGGAAGAGGTCCTGCGCCATGCGAGTTACCGGTCCAGGACGGCCGTCGCCAACCGGACGGTCGTCAACCTCTCGAACCGGAGTGACCTCGGCGGCGGTGCCGGTGAAGAAGATCTCATCGGCGTAGTACAGATCGGATCGGATGACATTTGCCTCGTTGACCACAGTCCCGGCATCACGCAGCATGGTCATGACCGACTCCCGGGTAATGCCCTCGAGGATTCCGGCCGAAACCGGAGGTGTGGTCACGATGCCGTTCTTGACCACGAAGATGTTCTCGCCGCTCCCCTCAGAAACGAGACCATCGTTGTTGAGAAGGATCGCCTCGTCGTAGGAATCCCTGACCGCCTCTTGTTTGGCCAGGATCGAGTTCAAGTAGCCGCCCGTTCCTTTGGCGTTCGTGTTGAGCGTCGCTTGATCGATCCGTCGCCACGACGACACACGGGTCCTGATCCCGTTCTTCAGCCCGTCTTCGCCGAGGTAGGCGCCCCAGCGCCATGCCGCGATAATCACCCGAACCTCGGCACCGGCCGGGTTGAGGCCGATCGAGCCGAGACCATAAAAGACCAGCGGGCGGAGGTAGCCGGACTCGAGCTCGTTGTCGGTCAGCAGCCGACGGCTGGCGTTCACCAACTCATCGACGCTGAACGGCAACGGAATCCCGTATGCCTTCGCCGATCTGTGCAGGCGTTCCATGTGTTCGGTCAGCCTGAACACCGCAGTACCGGTTGGGGTCTCGTAGGCGCGAATGCCTTCGAATACACCCGCCCCGTAGTGAAGCCCGTGCGAGAGCACGTGTACCGTCGCCTCTTCCCAGGGCACGAACTTGCCGTCCATCCAAATAACACGAGAAGCTTCCATAATCACCTATCTTGGCAGGTCTGGCGGGTCCTCCGCCAGATACCGCTGGTGCCACTCGAGGATTGCATCGAATCGTTCCAATCGGTGCTGAGGTTTCCCGGAACGAGACAGCTCGTGTCCCTCTCCCGGAAATCGCAGGAGCTCAGCATCCACGCCCTTTTTCTTGAGGATCATAAAGAACTGTTCGGCCTGCTCGATGGGACACCGGAAGTCGTTTTCCGAGTGGACAATCAGTGTCGGGGTAGTGACCTGGTGGGCTAGCGAGAGTGGACTTGCCTCCCACAAACGATCGTGCCCATCCGGCAGGTCCGCATCGAGGTACATGCGGCCAAAGGTGGCCCCGATGTCGGAAGTTCCTCCGAACGATGGCCAACCGAGCAGGGCCCGCTCCACCACCGCGGAGCGGTAACGATCCTGACGGGCGATCAACCAGGCCGTCAAGAATCCGCCGTATGACCCTCCCATGATGCCGACCCGGCCGGCACCAAGTCGGGGGAACCTCTTCAGAGAAGCATCGAGGGCCGCGGTAACGTCCGCCTCGTCGATGGTCCCCCACCCTTTCCCCCGTACGGCTCGTACGAACTCGACACCCCGTCCGCTCGCCCCGCGGGGGTTGCACGCAACGACACCGTATCCGGCACCGGTGAACACTTGAAACTCGTCGAAGAACGTGTAGCCGTACTGGGTCGCCGGGCCTCCGTGGATGTTGAGCAGGACCGGAACCGTTGCTTCACCCGGGGGTAGGTACACGAACACGTCGATGGACTCCCCCTCGGAGATCACCGTGAAGTGCTCGGGTTCAACCAGGGGCACGTCCGCCCGGAATCTCTCGTTGAGTTTGGTGAGAGGCTGCTCAACCCCGGACTCGGCCATGTGCACCTCACCCGGGTCGCCGGGAGCCACCGCGACAAATGCGAGCCGACTCCCGTCTGCACTCGGGCTCACGCCGGTGATCACGCGGTCCCCGTCCAGCAACAAGTCGACCGTGCCATCCGGCTCAACCCGGACCACTTTGACGCGGCCGGCATCCTCAACACAGGTAATCGCCGAGTCCCCCACCCATTGCGGACCGGCCGGGCTGATGGCGGGGGAATACGTCATGACACTCCGGTCCAGGTGTCCCGTCAGATCGGTGAGATCCCCGGCACCATCAACCCTCCACAGCGAGAAGATGTGTGGGTGAGCCCAGGGATCTGGTTGCCCGACCACGTGAACAACTCCGTCCGGCCGATAGGAGACGAGGGTCCAGTGACCTTTTTCGACCAGAGGTCGCTCCTCACCGGTCTCGAGGTCGACCTCGAGAACCTCTTGTCCTGGATCAAGACCCCGCTGCGCGTGGCGGGCGCTGAGGAACGCGACGGCCCGTCCGTCGGGTCGCCAGGACGGCTGCCCTTCGTCGAATTCGCCGGGCGTGACGCAGCGGGCGGACTCCGTGCCGGAAGGATCGATCACGTAGAGATGACGACGCCGATCGTGCAGCCAACCCTTGTTGTCGAAGCGGAAGGGGACTCGATCGATGCGGCGGGGCCGCCGGGCGCGCTCCTTTTCGTCAAGCCCGGCCCATTCCTCGACCCAGTCAACGCCAACTGCAATCAAACGGTCCCCGGTCGGCGACCATTCGATGCTCTCGACCCCCAGCGGGATGCTCGTGACGACGGCAGCCTCCCCGCCTCGAGCGGACATGACCGCTACCTGCGGCTTATCGTCATCGCCTGGACCGGTGCGGAGAAAAGCCAAGCGGGTCCCGTCGGGAGACCAGCGCGGAGAGCTATCGCCGGGTCCGTGCGTAAAGGGTCTCTCTGTCTCCCCGTCCCACAACCAGATGGTCCGGTCGTATCGATCATCGTCGAAGTTGACGCGAGATACGACGAAGACCACCAGCCGTCCGTCGGGGTGCAGGCGCGGGTCGGAAGGGGTTGCTACGTCCGCCAGGTCTCGGGGCTTCACTACATCTCCTTACAGCGATAATCGAAATGTAGTAGCTAGCCTCGCCGACGTGGACCGTGTCGTCGCATCCTGGTTTGGGACCGGATTACTCCTGGACAAGATCCGCGGATCTCATGCCGGATCCGGGACGGTTGCTGCCGCCTTTGCCCTCCCCGCAGCCCTGGCCCTCGGCCTCCTTGGCTGGCACATCCAGGTGGCAGCCACTTTGGTGGTGGCCGGAGCTTCCCTCTGGTCGACTCGACGTTTCGCCGTTGACGGGGCCGATCCAGGATGGGTTGTGGTCGACGAGGCGGCCGGGACCTTCCTTGCGGTGATCGGCCTGAGTGGATGGGCGGCCGCCACGGCCTTCGTGGTCTTTCGGATCGCCGACATCTCCAAGAGATTCCCCGGGGTTGCCGCTGCCGAGCGGCTCGAAGGTTCTCTTGGCATTACCGCAGATGACCTGGTTGCCGGACTCTGGGCATTGGCCGCCGGGTGGCTCGTCCAGGCTCTGGTCTAGAAGGGTGCAAGCCGGGCACCCTTTGGCCGCCCGGCCGGCAGCTGCCTATATCAGCGGAAGCTGAACGAACCGGGCTTCCTCAACTCCCTCGAGTTTCCGCGCCGACTCGACCATGTCCGGTGAGAGAGGTTGGTCTATATCGATCCCCATCATCGCGGCCGCACCGGTAACCGATGACCTTCCAACAACCATGTTGGCGATGTTCACGTCCAGGGTACCGAGGAACGTGCCAACCCTTCCAATAAGGCCGGGAACATCGGCGTTTCTCACAATGAGCATGTACTGGGAGAGCGGGAGATCGAGTTCGTATCCGAACATCTCCACCAGGATCGGCGCTCTCCGGCCAATTGTTCCGGCCAGCGATATGTCTCTCCCCGCAACCGTTCCGGCGAGCCGGACCAGCGAGACGTACTCCGTGGACTCAGACGACGACTCCTCAACAACGGCGATACCGTGGCGTGAGGCAAGGGCGGGGGCGTTCACATACGACACCGTCACCGAACTGACGGCCGAGAGGGCACCTTTGAGGGCCGCCAGGCCAAGTGGACGGACGGGATAGTCGGCCAGGCGGCCTTCGACCCGTACGGTCAATCGATCGGGGAGACCTCTCGCCACACCGACGAAGACCCTGCCCAGGTGTTCGGCCAGCGGAAGGAAACGCCGGACCTCCTCGGTCACGTCGGCGCCGATATCGACGTTCACCGCAGACAGGACCAACTCGCCGCGCAACGCACCGGCTACAGCTTCGGCCACATCGACTCCCGCTTTGTCCTGTGCCTCCCGCGTCGCAGCGCCAAGATGTGGCGTGACAAGGACCTGCGGGAGATCAAACAGGGGGCTCTCGGTGATCGGCTCGTTGGCAAAGACATCAAGCGCAGCCCCGGCCACCCGTCCGGAGCGGATCGCTGCAGCGAGGGCATCTTCGTCGATGATTCCGCCCCTTGATGCGTTGACGATCCGGACTCCCGGCTTCATGCGCATCAGGGTCTCTGCGTTGATCATGCCGGTTGTTTCCTCGGTCAGCGGGAGGTGGATGGTTATGAAATCCGCTCGGGCATAGAGCTCGTCGAGGCCCTCGGCCAGCTCGACTTCCAGCTGTCGAGCGCGATCTGCGCCAATGTAGGGGTCGTAGGCGAGCACCTGCATGCCGAAAGCTTGCGCTCGCTTGGCCACCAGGGAACCGATCCGTCCCAGCCCGATGACCCCCAGGGTTCGTCCGTGGAGTTCAACGCCCTGATACGACTTCCGGTCCCAGACCCCGGACCGCAACACTGCGTCGGCGCGGGCCAGGTGGCGCGCCTGACCCAGGAGCAGCGCCATCGTGTGTTCGGCGGCAGAGATGACATTCGCCTGCGGCGCGTTGACCACGACGATCCCCGCAGCCGTCGCCGCGCTCACATCGATGTTATCGACGCCAATTCCCGCCCGTCCGATCACCTTCAGCTGGTGCGACCCCTCGATCAGTTCAGCATCAACCGCAGTGGCAGACCGGACGATCAACGCCTGGGCATCGGTGAGCAAAGCCTGCAGATCGGTCCGGTTGAGACCGACCCCGTCCAAGACCTCGCAATGCGTCGCCAATGCTGCAATGCCGGCCGGAGCGATTGATTCTGCGATGACAACTTTGGGAATCATGACTATCTCCTGGGCTCAACGCATTGTGGCGCTTGGTGACGAAGGTGCAAAAAGCCTTCGCGCAACCACGGCCGCTCGTACCGCATAGAGTGGACCATGAAGCCGCCGAGAGGAGCACCATGGATTGGCCAGAATGGTCGCCGAACGTCGTGGTTGCCGCCACTGACGGATCAGACGGAAGTCTGCGGGCCGCGCATGTCGCCGCCAGCATCGCCAAGAACAACAACGCCAAACTGTACGTGATGACCGTGGTGCGTCCGCCCGAGGGCTGGTGGGGCATCGGAGGTGCACCCCCGACTGCAACCGCACTCGCCAAAGCGCTCGACGAAGCGCAACACGGCGTGCTGGACCTGACGGTCAAAGATCTGGACACCGAAGGGATCGAAATCCAGACGGTCGAGGAACTCGGAGATCCAGCCGCAACGATCATCGGCTTCTGCACCGAAATCGAGGCCGATCTGCTGGTCGTTGGGAAAAGGGGGGCCGGCGTTATTGAGCGTTTCGTCATGGGTTCCGTTGCCGATCGTCTCTCCCACTACGCCCCGTGTCCCGTGCTGGTCGTCCCCTAGGCGGCCGAACGAATGAGCGAACCCTTCGATAGCTCCCGGGACCTCGCCTTCGCATCGAGGGGGTCGTTCGCCGGGGTGCCGGCCAGGTCCCTGACGGACATTGGCGACGCGGCCGTCGTCGTTCTCGGGGCCCCGTTCGACTGGGGGACTTCATACCGGGCAGGCGCACGGTTCGGCCCCCGGGCCATCCGGGAGGCCGATTACCTCGGATTCGACGGTTACCGGCCCCACCTGGCTACGGGCATCGATCCGCTCGGCACGCTCGGCGTCGTCGATGTGGGCGATGTGCTCGTGATTCCCGGAGCGGTCGAGGAGAGCCTCGCTCGCATTGCCGATGCCGTCGAAGCCATCGCCCGGTCGGGGGCGATTCCCATTGTCCTCGGCGGTGACCACACCGTCACGTTCGCCAACGCCACCGGATTGACCAGGGTGATTGGCTCCGGAAAGGTGGCCTTGATTCACTTTGATGCGCACGCCGATACGGGCGAGACCCAGTACGGCCGGCTCTACGGCCATGGAACCCCGATGCGCCGTCTCATTGAGTCCGGCGCCGTGCCGGGCCACCGTTTCGTTCAGATCGGCCTGCGGGGCTACTGGCCGGGTCCCGAGACTTTCGCGTGGATGCGCGAGCAGCAGATGCGCTACTTCACCATGCACGACATCACCGAACAGGGACTCACGACGGTCGTCGAAGAAGCCGTGCGGCTCGCCGCCCAAGACGCCGACGGAGTCTTCATCTCCGTCGATATCGATGTCGTTGATCCCGGGTTTGCCCCGGGCACAGGTACGCCCGAACCGGGTGGATTGACATCTCGTGAGATCCTCGACACGGTGCGACGGCTGGGACGGGATCTCAACGTGCTTGGTGCGGACATCGTCGAAGTGTCCCCGTCCTACGACGGGCCCGGCGAAGTGACCGCCTTCCTTGCCAATCGAATCGTACTGGAGATCCTCAACGGCATCGCAGAACGGCGCGTGTCGACTGGCTGACGATCGCACCCGGTCCGCGGGCGGACCGGTTACTTCTTCAATGAATTGAACAACGCCAGCGTGGGCAGCCCGAAAGCAACTGCGGCCGCCACCAAACTGATAGCCCCGGCCAGAGCATCCGTTTGCGCATTCAGCGCAAACACCACCGCAATCCAGCCGGTCAACATGCTGCTCAAAATCAAGAACCAGAGGACCGTGCTGATCGATTTCACGTGGGCTCCTTCTTCACCATGGCAGAGAAGCTACACGCCCCTGGCTGCGTGCAACTGCATCACGCCTGTCGCTTGCAGACAATCAACGACCAACCGGCTCGTATACGACCTGCCCGAACAACTCCAGATTGGCGGCGACAATGGCCTCAGCGCCTTCATCCGAAACCAGCCAGGCGGCAAAATCTGCGGCTATCGATGCGACGGGCGTACCTCCAACCACGATGACCTGATAGGGGTTGACCAGCACCGGATCGTCGGCCAGCACGACTTCCTCCAGGGACAAAACCCGGGACGCGGCAAGGAACGCCCCCAGCTCGGATAGCACGAAGGCGCGACGCTGATCCGCCACCTGCAGGGTCAGGCCCATCCCCTGGCCGGTTTCGATATACCAGGGCTGACCCGACGGATCGACACCCGCCAGGTTCCACAACTCCAGTTCTTTCGCAAAGGTCCCCGAACCATCCGATCGGCTAACGAACAGCTCATCCCGACCGGCGATATCTCGAAACGCTGCAACGACATCGTCCGGCAAAGCTGCTGCTCCTGGTGGGCCGACCAGAACAAAACGGCTCGTCATCACGGTTTCATACGAAACAGCGAGACCGTCGCCCACATATTCGGCCTCGAGGTCGGGCGCATGGGTGATGAGCAACTCCGCGCCGCCTCTTCTTCCCAGCTCGAGGATCTGGGCGGTCGATTCGCCGACAACGCTCAGCTCGACGTCCACATGCTCTGCCTCATAGCGAGATGCGAGCTCATCGATGATCCCACTGTCGACCAGCGTGGTACCGGCTGCTACGACCACTCTGACAGGACCGCCACAGGCGCTCAGACACAGCAGGGCGGCTACCCATGCGACGGCCATCCGCTTCATTGCGGTATCACACTCACTGCGGTGGCCTTCACGGTGAGTGTCACCGGCGCACCAGGAGCCAGGTGCAAAGCCTCCCGGGATCCAGGAGTGATGAGAGCCGCAATCGGGCAACCGGCATCGACGATCACCTCAACCAATCGACCAGTTTCTCGCAGGACGGAGACCGTTCCCGACCACCGATTTCGGGCCGATCCGGCCGCTGCCTCATGACCTGGAAACAAGGTAACCGCTTCGGCTCCGAACAGCACACGAGCGGCGGCTCCACCCTGGACTTCGCCCAAACCCCAGACGTGCAGCGGGCCAACCCGCACGGAACACAGGGGCCCCTCAAGGTGATCGGCCACACCATCGAGGACGTTTGCCACCCCGACTGCTCGCGCCACTCGATCGTCGACGGGTAGGGAAAAGACCTCACCCACCGGTCCTTCCTGCAAGATGCTGCCACCTACCATCACGGCGACTCGCTCACCCAGGACCGCAGCTTCTTCCCGGTCGTGCGTGACGATGATGGCTCCCTTGCCCGCCAGGCTATCGACCAGTGCAGCCGCCACGGTCATGCGATCGGAGACATCGAGGGCGGCCAGCGGTTCGTCGAGAAGCACCCAGGGTTCCGGCCGGGCCAGCGTCCGGGCCAACGACAAGCGCTGCCGTTCCCCTCCACTGAGGGCCCGGGCCGGGTCGAGATAGACCTCCGGGTCAACCCCGAACCGATCGGCCAGGGTTCTGGCCCAGACCGTCTGTTCGACGTCGAGGCCGAGCGCGAGATTGAATCCGGCCGACCCGCGAAACATGTGAGAGTGCTGGGGTTGATAGGCAGCGTCCATCGGTGGACGCCCGGGCAGAATCCCGGCGAGCATCCGCAGCAAGGTGGTCTTCCCGGCCCCGTTGGGGCCAAAAATGACCAAACGACCACCTGGTTCGATCGACAGGCGGTCTACCGAAACGATCGAGCCGTCCTCGGGGTAGCGGAGGTGGTCAGCACGAAAAGCAGGAACGTCTCCATAGCGGCCGGCGGAAAGTGGCATCAGTTCACCCGCTCCCGAAGTTGCAGCCAGGTAAGTGCTCCGTTGATCAACAGGGCCAACGCCATGAGAACGATGCCAAGAGCCAGGGCGGCACCGAATTGGGCCTGCCGGGCTTCCTGCACGATGGCTGTCGTCAATACCCGGGTCTCCCCCTCGATGTTGCCACCCACAACCAGAACCGCTCCCACTTCGGACACCACCCGACCGAAGGCCGCGGCCACGGCCGCGGCGACGCCCGGCCAGGCTTCGCGAATGGCCAACCATCCGGCCGACGCTTTGCCGAGGCCAAGTGCGGACAGCTGCTCACGAGCCACCGGCGACAGTCCCCCGACCGCGCCGGCGGTGACTCCGGCAGCGATCGGGATGGCGAGCAGAGACTGGGCGATCACCATGGCCTGGGGTGTGAAGAGGATTCCCCACGAGCCCAAGGGGCCGTCTCGCCACAAAAGGAGCAATATCAGCAATCCGGCCAGAACGGGTGGCATACCCATGCCGGTATTGACGGCGACCAGCAACGGTGTGCGACCCCGGAAGCGGCCCAGCCCCAGAGCGGTGCCGAGGGGCACCCCGAACGCCACCCCGATGAGCGTCGCCAACAGCGACACCACCAGGGTCAGCCAGAGCACTCCCCGCAACTCGGCACCAAATTGCGCAAGGAGATCGATTGCCTCTCGAAGGACATCGCCGATGAAGGACATCAGGCGATCAGCGGATCTGGAAGTACCAGAACCAGGCGATCACTCCGACGATGCCCGCATAGAGGGCGAATTTGAAGAGTTTCTTGAAGAGCCACCATCCAACCAGGATTGCGGCGCCGATCCCAAGGAAGAGAGGGAGTTGTTCCATATCCGACAGCCTAACGGCCATGTGCCCGGTGTCGCAGATGTGGTTGCCGCGTTCAGCTTCCCAGGAATGGGGCGGGTGTGAGTCGCGGGACCACGAGGTGTGCGGCTCGCAGATCCGCGACGGTGTACTGGCCTCGCTCGACCGCTACCACGGTCATACCGGCGGCCCGCGCTGCCTCGACTCCGGCGGGTGCATCTTCGACGGCAAAGCAGGCCTCCGGTTCTACCCCCAGGCCGGCGGCGGCCGCCAGAAACAAGTCTGGCGCGGGCTTTCCGCTCGCCACCTCATCTCCACCAACCGTGAACTCGAAAAAGCTGCTCAAACCGGTGGAAGCGAGGGATCGGTCCAATCGCTCCCGGGGGCTGGAAGAAGCCACGGCCATGACGGCGCCCCGACTGCTGAGTACCTCCAGAGTGTCTGCGGCGTCCTCGAATGCCTCCAGATGCCGGTCAAACAATCGAAAAGTGACCTCGGAGAGCTCGGCCCAGAATTCTGCGTGGTCCGGCAACGTCGCGCGGCCCGAAAAATGGAGGTGGGCGTCTCGATCGGTCCGGCCGGTCAGGAGGGCGATGTCTTCGGCGGTCAACTCAATGTCGTACCGGGCCAGTATCCGGCGCCAGGCGGACCAGGCCAGGTCCTCGGAGTCCACCAGGACACCGTCGCAGTCGAACACAATCGGCCGCATCAACCCGAACCTCTCTGGCGAAGCAAAGTTGAAACCACCTTGGGATCGGCCTTGCCTGCGGTGGCCTTCATCACCTGCCCGACCAGGAATCCGGTGACCTTGGGGTCCCCCGCTTTCAGCCGTTGGTATTCGTCCGGGTGTTCGGCCAGCACCCGGTCGATCTCGTCTTCCAGGGCGACGGTATCGGAGATCTGGATGAGATCCCGGTCTCGGGCTACCTCGGCGGGCCGACCTTCTCCGGCCAGAACCCCGACCAGGACCTGCTTGGCGGCAGTAGACGAAAGGTCACCGGCGGCGTGCAGGCGCTCGAGTTCAAACAGATGCTCGCCGGTCAGCGGCGTGGCGGCCAGTTCAACCGACTCTCGTCGGAGATAGGCGGTGACTTCGCCCGTCGCCCAATTCGCAACCGTCCTGGCGTCGGCTCCCGCCGCAACGGCACTGTCAACCATGCCGATGAGCTTCGAACCCCCGGACAGGAGCACGGCGATCGACGCCGGATCGATACCGAGAGCGGAGAGGCGAGAACGTTGAGCGGCCGGAAGCTCCGACAGAGCCTTGCGAATGGATTCTCGCCGGGTGTCGGTGATTTCGATCGGCACGAGGTCGGGCTCCGGGAAGTACCTGTAGTCTGAGCTCTCTTCTTTGGACCGCATCGAGCCGGTGACTCCCACCCCCTCATCCCAATGGCGGGTCTCCTGGACGATGGGTTCGCCGGCTTCCAGGGCCGCCGTCTGGCGCTGGATCTCGAAGGCCAACGCTCGTTCGAGCGACCGGAATGAATTCATGTTCTTCACTTCGACCTTCACGCCCATGTCCGGTGTTCCCCTCGGCCGAATGGAAACATTTCCGTCGAACCGCATGCTGCCTTCTTCGAGCTTGGCGTCCGAAACGCCCAGTGCCAGCACGATGGCCTGCAGCTCTTGAGCAAAAGCTCTGGCCTCTTCGGGGGTGGAGAGATCGGGCTCGGTGACAATCTCGACCAGCGGGACCCCGGACCGGTTGTAGTCGAGCAGCGAGTGGTCGGCGTCCGTGATGCGCCCGCCCCCGCCGACGTGGATCATCTTGCCGGTGTCTTCTTCCATGTGAACCCGGTTGATCCGCACCTGGGTTGGCCGGCCGTCGACGTCGACCGTGAGGCGTCCCCCTGGAACAGACTGGAACATCAAATTGGGAGATCTGGTAGTTCTTCGGCTGGTCCGCATAGAAGTAGTTCTTCCGGTGGAACTGCGATACAGGAACAATCTCGCATTCGAGAGCCAACCCGATCGCAACGATCCACTCAATGGCCTTCTCGTTCGGCACGGGCAGAGCCCCGGGAAGTCCCAGACAAACAGGGCACACGTTCGTGTTGGGATCTGCCCCGAAACGAGCGGAACACCCGCAAAACATCTTCGACTCCGTTGCCAGTTCAACATGCGTTTCGATCCCGATGACGGCCTCATACTCCATGAGCGACCTCCACGATCGGAGGTCGCCGGTCGTTCCATGCAGAGACCCGCTCAACCTCAGCCGCCGCCCTGAAGAGGACTGCTTCTCCGAGGGCAGGTGCCATGATCTGAAAACCGATCGGCAGACCCGCCCCATCGAGCCCTACCGGAACCGAGATGCCCGGGGAGCCGGCCAGATTGGACGGGATTGTGCACACATCGACCAGGTACATCGACAGGGGGTCTTCCGTGCGGGTTCCGAATTCGAATGCGGTCATAGGACTCGTCGGCGATACCAGAACATCAACCTGCTCGTAGGCCTTCGAGAAGTCCTGGATGACCAGGGTGCGCACCTTCTGCGCCTGGCCGTAGAAGGCGTCGTAGTAGCCGGCCGAAAGCGCGTATGTGCCGAGCAGAATCCGTCTGGTCACCTCTGGTCCAAACCCGGCCGCTCGCGTTCTCGCGGTCATCTCTTCGACCGTGGCGCCATCGACGCGCAACCCGTATCTGACGCCGTCGAATCGAGCCAGATTGGCAGAGCATTCGGCCGGGGCGATCAGGTAGTACGCCGATAGCGCATAGTCCATGGAAGGCAGCGACACCTCGGTGACCGTTGCGCCGGCATCGGCCAGGTCGTCTATGACCGACCGGAAGGCCGAGAGGACCTCCGGGTTGATCCCCTCACCGGTCAACTCCTTGACCACGCCGATCCGAAGACCGGAAACCCCCTCCCCCAGTGATGTCCGATAATTCGGATACCCTCCGCGATACGAAGTCGCATCGAGCGGATCGTGCCCGGCGATGACCTCGAGCGTGGTCACCGCATCTTCAACGGTTCGAGCGAATGGCCCGATCTGATCCAGACTCGAGGCGAAAGCGATGAGCCCGTATCGGGACACCAGCCCGTACGTGGGCTTCATGCCGACCACACCGCACAGGGAAGCCGGTTGGCGGATCGATCCTCCGGTATCCGAACCAAGCGCAATCATGGCCGACCCGGCTGCGACGGCTGCCGCCGAGCCACCTGAGGAGCCCCCGGGCACCCGGTTCGTGTCCCAGGGGTTGGCCGAAGGTCCGTATCCCGAGTTCTCGGTGGACGAGCCCATGGCGAACTCGTCGAGGTTGGTCTTGCCGACGAGAACCGCCCCGGCGTCCTTCAGGGCGGTGACCACAGTCGCGTCGTAGGGAGGAACGTACCCGGCCAGGATCTGCGAACCGGCCGTGGTCTCCAAACCTGCTGTGACCATGTTGTCCTTCACAGCAACGGGAATGCCGTGGAGAGGCCCGATCGAATTGCCTCGAGCCTGCGCGTCGTCGGCCGCCGTAGCGGCGGCCCTGGCCCCCTCGTGATCGATGGTCAGATACGCGTGCAGTTCGGCTTCGGTGAGCGTGGCTCGATCGAGCGTTGCCTGGAGCAACTCGCGCGCGCTCAGGGTTCCATCCCGCAGCGAAGCAGCCGCTGCTTGCAGCGTGAGATCGGCGGGTGAGCTCACTCTGTCTCCAGCGTCGGAGGAACCCGGAAGAACCCATCTTCAGCCTCAGGAGCCTGCGACAGCGCCGTATCCCTATCCAACGACGGAGTGACGTGATCCTGGCGAAACGAATTGACCATCGGCAACGGATGAGATGTCGGCTCAATGCCATCGGTCGGCAGTTGCTGAACAAGGGCGGCGTGCTCGAGAATCCCACCCAGTTGCTCGCCGACGCGCTCGAGTTCCTCGGCCGAGAGGTCGATCCTGGCCAGGCGCGCCACATACGCGATATCGATGTTGATAGCCATGCTCCGATTGTAGGTGGGGCACCACCGAAGTCTCGCCGCCACCCTGGCGGATCCGTCGAGGATAATGTCGACCCATGCACCGTCCGACCCTCGGCATCATTTCGCTCGTCCTCATCGTCGGCGGTGTCATCTTGTTGCTGCGACCGATCAACGGGGACTCCTACCCGGGCGCCATCGGGGTTCGGTCCGGTTTGGTGCTGGGATCCATCTGGGTCGCTCTTCCGAATATTCGACGGGCGCCCCGCTGGTTGTTGTACGCAGTAGCGGTGCTCGCTGCGGTCCTCATCGTGCGACCCCGCCTGTTGCTGTACGCCCTGCCGGTGGCTGCCGTGGTGGCCATCCTCGGCGCTACCGCTGGAAACCCCGAACGCGAGAGACGCTAGGCATCCCGGGGCCTTTTCGGTCGTGTCGAGTCAGGCGCAGCTCGACGTCGAACATCACACCTCTGTGGTCCGACCCAGGAATCGTCACGACCCGGCCGTCGACGGGGCGCAGCCCTTGGAGAAACATGTGATCGATGCGCAGCAAGCGGAGCGACCCGGGTGTTGGCCCCCACGTTCGGGCCGGTTTCGTACCATGCGCTTTGGCCAGCACCACGGCAGCGTCGTCGAGACGGGCGACGAGGTGCCGATAGACCGGCCACGCCGGCGAAGCGTTGAAGTCTCCGGCCACCAGCCTGACGCCGGGAGTCTCAACGTGCGACAACAAGGCGTCGAGCTGTTGCCGGCGCAGTCGCGCAGATGCCCAGGGAGGCCAGGCAATGGGATTCACCATGTGGATATTGACGATCTCGAGCGACCCCGGCCAATCAGGCGGTTCGAGCCTCGCAATCAACCCATCCCGGTAGGCCATGGGTAGTGCCTTCACCCGAGCGGAACGTTTCAGGGCCAGCCCTCGACCGTCGTGACCTGCTTCGGGCACGAGCAACCCGTGGGGTAGGACCTCTGCAAGCACTTCCGCGGCGGGGATACTCAACTCTTGAACCGCGACCACATCGGGATCGAGCTCTTTCAGGAGACTCCGGAACCCCGGCAGGTCAAGACGATTCGCATAGAGGTTGGCCGTGAGGACTCGAAAAGTCTGGTCGGTCCGATTTCTTCCACGCATCGCAATCGGGACGGCAGCCACGACGCGGCGGCTCGCTTACCGTACTCCCATCTCGATCAGCAGTTGCTCGACCCGTCGGCCGATTTCGTCCCGCACCACCCGCACTTCTTCGATGGGAGCATCGTGGGGATCGGCCAGTTCCCAGTCTTCATAGCGTTTGTGCGGGAAGTAAGGACAGGCATCCCCGCAACCCATCGTGATCACCACATCGGACGCTTGAACAATCTCATCGGTGAAGGGCACGGGAAATGCCCCGGAGATGTCGATGCCAACCTCGCGCATCGCCTCGGCGGCTCGCGGATTGATGACCTGGCCCGGTGCCGAGCCTCCCGAGAAAACCAGCAATCCGTCCCCTCCCAGATGCCGCGCCCCAACCGGCCGACATCTGGCTGCGTCCGGCGTTGTGCACACACACGAATATCGCCGAGGGAACCCCGGCCAGCAGTGTCCCCTCCACTTTCCCCTGGGCCCGCAGGCGGTCCCTGGTGAACTGCTCAACTTCTTCGGCGAGGACTGGACCCGAGCGAACCTCTTCGAGCAGGTCGAGCGAGCCGGCGGTCAGCCGCTCGATATCGCCCAACCCAAATACCGTTCCGAACTCCGCAAGGAGGTTCTCGACGACGAGGTCGATCTCCTCGGGCGAAATCAAGATCGGCTGTTGAGCATCCATGATCGTCCTGCGAGTTGCGAACCTCTACGGTAGCGTTGACCTGTACCTCGAGGAGCACAGTCCTGAACCTCATCTTTGCGGCCCATTGCCATCAACCTATCGGCAACTTGAGCGACGTCTCCAACCGAGCTTGTGATGACGCGTATCTCCCCTTCCTGAAGGTTCTGGCGGATCACCCCGGTCTCCGGGTCAACCTGCATTACTCCGGGTCGCTCCTGGAGTGGCTGGAAGGAAACCGACCGGATGTTCTCGAAGCTCTCACAGCTCGCGCGACCAGATCGAGTGGGTTGGTGGCGCCTTCTACGATCCGATCCTTCCCTCGATACCTCCCGAAGATGCTCTGGCCCAGATTTCCTTGCTCTCTGATTTCCTGCAGCAGTCACTTCGGCAAAACACCGCGTGGCATGTGGCTCGCCGAGCGGGTGTGGGAGCCGAGCCTCCCGTCGCTTCTCCGCAAGGCAGGAATCGAATACACCCTCCTCGACGACTACGCGTTCCTGCTGGCCGGCTACGCACCCGACGCCCTGACCCGAAGCTTCATCACCGATCACCTGGGCAACACGTTGACGATCTTCCCCATCGCCCAGGATCTTCGCTACGCGGTCCCGGGACGGGACCCTGAAGACGTGTTGGCCATGCTCCGTGATCGCCATGATCGCGACCCCGAGGCACTGGTCGTGATAGCCGACGACGGCGAGAAATTTGGTCTATGGCCGGAGAGCGCCGCACACGTCTACGCGCCGGGGAACTGGCTCGACAGATTCTTCACTCTGGTCGAGGATGCAGCGTGGCTGGACATGACAACGCTCGAGGGATACCTCGACAACCAACCCGTTGGCCGCCGGGTAGCTCTACCTTCGGCCACCTATCGCGAAATGGGCGAGTGGTCGCTGCCACCCGAGACGGCCCGCCTGGCCAACGACCCGGAGTCGGAAGACGGCCGGTATCCAGACTGGGCCGGCATGGAGGCCTTGATGCGGGGTGGTTGGTGGCCGAACTTCCTCATCCAATACCCTGAGGCCAACGTGTTGTATCGAAAGATGCTCCGCGTTTCCGCTCACGTCGCTGCCGCCAAAGGAGTATCGGAAGCTCACGCCGAACTGCTCAAGGCTCAGGGCAACGATCCGTACTGGCACGGTGCTTTCGGCGGACTGTATTTCCCGCATCTGCGAGCGGCGGCCAACCGGCACCTCATCACCGCCCAAACCATGATCGACGCCAATCACCATCGCGGCCGGGCGTGGGCCTACGTGCGGCACCTTGATTGGGATGCGGACGGACGAGAAGAAGTCGAGGTTGAACTGCCCGACCAGTCATGGGTGATCGACCCGGCCGAGGGCGGCTCTCTTATCTATTTCGACGACAAACCGTCCCGATGGTCGATCAGTGACGTCGTCGCCCGAAGATACGAGTCGTATCACGTCGAGTTGCCCGAACCACAAACCTATGATCGGCACACTCGCCGCTGGTTGCTCGACCACCTTCTCCCGTCGACCACAACGGTCGAGTCGTTCGGCGGGGACGCCTACCAGGAACTCGTCCCGCTCCCCGAGTCCACCATACGAGATCGAGGAAACCACCGAAGGGCGCGGATCTGTTCAGATCGCCATGTCGGCGTTGCAGGGCACGGTTCGAAAGGTCATCGAGGCCGAAGACCGCAGCATGCAGATCCGCTACCACCTGTCCGGGCTCCCGGAAGGCCGGTTTGGACCCGAACTCCCGGTGAATGTCTGGGAAGGGGCAGGCGAGATCAGGGCCGACGGAGGCAAGTGGCAAGCGGTCGACCAACCCCTCACCCTGGCCGGCCACCGGTTCCGGCTCCGCCACAAGGGCCTCGAGACGTACCTGTTGGTTGCGCTGCGACAGCCGGGAGCCATGTTCTGTGCACCCATCCGCACGTCGGTCCGAGGGGATGAAGGCTTTACCTCGATTCTGCAGGGGGTCGTTCTCTGGCCCCATTGGTCGACCAACGGTGACGGACACTATGAGATGACCATCGAAGTAGGCGAAGCCATGCCGGACACTCCATGAAACTGTTGATGGCAGCCGCCGAATGTTCGCCGCTGGCCCGTACCGGTGGGATGGGCGAGGCCGTGGCAGGACTCGCCCAGGCGATGGTCGCGCACGGTATCGAGGTCACCGTCGCACTGCCTCGCTACCGGGATCTCAAAGAAATTGGAGCGCCGGCCACCGACTTCCCGGTACCTGCCTATCGCTCGAAGCTAGGCGAAGTGGAGGTAATCCTCGTCGAGGATGCTGAAGCGTTCGACCGTCCGGGGATATACGGACCCAAGCCCGGGGAGGCGTACGCGGATGAATGGTTCCGCTGGGCAAGGTTCTCCGCAGCCGTGGCTCGAATAGCCCCCGCTTTCGACCTGGTCCACCTCCACGACGGCCACGTCGGACCGGTTGCTTTGCTCACCCAGGTACCGACCGTACAGACCATCCACAACGCGTCGTACCCGCTTCTCGGGCCCCTCGCCGAGGCTGCCGACGAGCTCGGGGTGAGCTTCCAGGACCGGATGCTGGGAGGACCGCTCGAATGGTACGGCCAGGCCAACTACCTGAAAGCCGGCATCGTAGGAGCGAACCGGGTGACCACCGTGAGCCCCACCTTTGCGGAGCAGATCACCAATGACGCGTCCGTAACCGGAGGATTGAGCGAGGTCATCAGCTGGTTGGCCGAGCCGGTCGTCGGCATCGTGAATGGCATCGACACCGGCTCATGGGACCCGGGCCGCGATCCAACGCTGCCGGCTCCTTTCTCGGCCAAGAAGCTCAAGGGCCGCTTGGAATCTCGAGCAGCGCTGTTCGAAGAAACTGACCTAGACGATGGGTTCCTGATCGGGAACGTCGGGAGGATGACAGAACAGAAGGGCCTCCACCTGATCGACCCGAGCCTCGATCGGCTGGTGGACGAAGGGTTGCGCCTGTTACTGGTCGGCAGCGGCAATCTGGATCCCATGGTCGACGGGTGGCAGAAATCCCACCCACGCGCCGTCCGGCACGTCGAGTACTCCGAACGGCTTGCCCGAATGTTGTACGCCGGGGCCGATGCATATTTCATGCCTTCGCAGTTCGAGCCGTGTGGAATCGGGCAGCTCTACGCCATGCGCTATGGCTGTCCGCCCCTGGTCCACTTCACGGGCGGCCTCGCCGACACTGTTTCTGATCTCGATGAGGAACCTGAGGAGGCAACCGGTTTCGGCTTTCGTGCTTTTCTCCCCGAAGAAGCGATGAAGACGGTGCGGCGCGCCATGCGGGTTCATCGGACCTCCAAGAAGGACTGGAAGACGCTGCAACGCAATGGGATGACTCGAGATCTCTCCTGGGCCCGCTCCGGCCTCGATTACCTCACGGTCTACGAAGCAGCTGGCGGCCTCCCGCCGACGATCTGACGCACAGGCCAATACCGCCGGTTCTCATTTGGGCCCAACGACCTATCAAGCATCCCTCCTGGCGCGCCGATAATGGTTCAGAGCGAGAGAGGAGACCCATGCTTCGTTTGCTCCGCCTTGTGCACAAAATGCAGTACGGTGCAAGCCTGGTTGAGTACGGGCTTCTCGTTCTGCTCATCGCCCTCATCGCCATCATGGCGGTTACCTTCGCGGGAAACCAGACTTCAGCCCTGTACAGCGACATCGCCAGCGCCGTCGACCGCTGATCCAACCAGGATCGGCGCTGGATAGCCCTCACGTCGGGCACATGCTCGCGTGCAGCCCCCGTCGCGCTTCGGGTCCCTTCTTACGCTGATCGTCGCCGGACCGGTGGCGGGTTGAGAACCGACGACTGGCCTTTTGCCCCTATACAAACCATCGGTTTTCCTCCAGCATGGTGAGCAGGCAACCAAAGGAGCCCAACTGTGCCGGAAAGCGTTTACAAGGTCATTGAACTGGTGGGAACCAGTCCCGAATCGTGGGAAAAGGCAGCTGCGGCAGCCATAGCGGTGGCCGCCAAGTCTCTCCAGGATCTTCGCATCGCCGAGATCGCTCACCTCGACATGCATCTCGGAGAGCAGGGAGAGATCGTCGCCTACCGGGCAAAGGTGAAGGTCTCTTTTAAATTCCGCAGCGACGACTGAAAAAGGCCGATCAGGTCAGGAACCGCTGAAGCGTCTCGAAGGCCACCGGCAGGTTGTCGACGGCAACGCTTTCAGCGGCCAGGTGCGCTTGCGCGGTTTCACCAGGACCGTAGTTCACGGCAGGGATCCCGTGCTGAGCCAGGCGAGCCACATCCGTCCAGGCCTGCTTTGGTGTGCGCGCGGCCCCGGATATCGAGGCGAGCCGCTCCAACAGGGGGTTGCCCTGAGGAACGGGGCCGGCCGGCGCCCGATCAACGATCTCAACCTGGTCGGCGGCCGCCGCGACTTCATGCAGTTTTGCTTCCGCCTCCTCGAGTGTCTTGTCGGGGGCAAACCGGTAGTTGAGATTGATGTCGAAGCTGGCCGGGATGATGTTGCGAGCTATTCCCCCCGAGGCAGTTGTGACCGACAGGACTTCCTTGAACTCCAGGCCGTCGATGATGATGCTCTCTGGCTGTCGACCGTGCAGTTCGGCCAGCCAGGCTCCAGCTTTGGTGATCGCGTTCTCACCGAGCCACGGGCGAGCGCTGTGGGCCGAATGACCCTCAAATCGCACGGTGGCATTGATCGTCCCAATGCAACCGACCTGCACCTCGAGGTCCGTAGGTTCGAGAACAACCGCGAAGTCGGCTTCGGCCAACCAGGGGGCGCGCCGTAACACCGGTTCGAGGCCGTTCTCGTCGACCGGACCCTCCTCGCGATCGTAGAACAACCCGACGACGTCGTAGGGACCCAAACGAACCGCCGGGTCCTCCAACAGGTGCAGCATCACAGCTAATCCGGACTTCATATCCGACGCGCCCAGTCCGGTGACGCGGCCTTCCTCGAGCCGGGCCGGACCCTGCCCCTGGGCGGGGACGGTGTCGATGTGTCCGACCAGCAGCACGAGTGGCCGCTGTGATCGTTTTCCGACGATCAGGCTGTTGCCCAATCGCTCGACACCATCGATTCCCCAGGTCTCCATGAGACGCTCGGACAGGGACGTACACAACCGCCCCTCATCTCCGATGACCGAAGGGATATCAATGAGATCGATGAGAGTCGTGATCAGATCGCTCATATGGTCACCTCAAACGTGCGGAGGGCTTCGTTCAATGACGTGCGATCGTTCGTCGAACCGGACCGCCGGCCGATGATGTAGGCGCATTGGAGCTGAACGGTTCCGGCCGCAAACGATCGCGGTCGCGTGCCAGGAACCACGACCGAGCGGGCCGGGACCCGCCCCCGGTAATCGACGGGCTCGGCCCCGGTAACGTCGATGATCGGGGTGGTTGCCGTGATCGTGGTGTTGGCACCCAACACGGCACCTTCTTCCACAATGGCCCCCTCCGTAATGATGCTCCGGCTCCCGATGAAGGCATCATCTTCGATGATGACCGGGCGCGCATTGGGCGGTTCGAGCACACCGCCGATACCGACTCCACCCGACAAATGCACGTTGCGGCCCACCTGGGCGCACGAGCCAACGGTGGCCCACGTGTCAACCATCGTGCCTGCACCCACGTAGGCGCCGATATTGATGTATCCGGGCATGACGACCACTCCCGGTTCGCAATAGGCCCCGTATCGAACCGTCCCCGGCGGAACTACCCGTATTCCCGACTCATGCAAGCCCTTCTTGGTCGGGATTTTGTCGTGATATTCAAACTCCCCGGCCGTCATCGTGTGGAGCTCGGTGATGCGGAAATAGAGGAGAATCGCCTCTTTGACCCAGTCGTTCACCTGCCAGGTTCCGTCCCGTTTCTCGGCGACCCGGATCTTACCTTTATCCAGAAGCGCCATCGTTCGCTCCACAGCTTCGGCTGCTTCCCCCAGCAGACTGAGGTCGGCGTAGGCAGCTTCGATCACATCTCGGTCAGACACGCTTTCAAAACCTCCGTAGCTTGCTGAGTCTCGTCAAGGGTTGGGATCAGAGCCAGTCTGATATAGCCTTCTCCCCCGGACCCGAACGCTCTCCCCGGCGAAACGACGATGCCGCTGGCTAGGAGACGCTCGGCTACCGCAACATCATCGCCGACCCGGGCCCAGATGTATATGCCGGCTTGCGAGGCAACCACTTCGTGGCCCGTGTCCTCGAAGGCCGTTCGCAGGATGGTCCGCTTGGCGGCAAAGATGGCTCGCCGCTCTGCGGTGTGGTCGTCATCGTCCCAAGCGGTGATGGCCGCCTTCTGCACGAATTCAGGCGAGGCGGTGCCGGTCGAAGTCCGCAGGTCCTTGAGGATGGATATCCCGTCGGGGTCGCCGATGATGGCGGCCGTTCGATACCCCGTCATCCCGGACCGTTTCGAAAGACTCATGTAGGAGAGCGCCCCGGGAGACCCCGGGCCTGCCACCTGCAGAACGGAGGGGGGCGGGTCACCCTCATAGATGTCCACGTAGCACTCATCTGAGCAGAACCAGGCACCGGATTCCCTGGCCCGAACGTAGAGGTCGTCGAGCGCATTCCGATCGATGATTGCGCCGGTCGGGTTATGGGGATAGTTGGCCCACACCAGTGCCGTGCGATTCCAGACATCATCCGGGATCTGATCGGGCCGCAGGACAAAGTCTCCGGCGAGGGTGACCGGAAAGCCCTCCGCGCCTGCCAGCAATGCCCCTCGTTCATAGATCGGGTAACCGGGAGTCGCCCACACCACCGCCGACCCGGCGGCACGGTCCACAAACGCCAGCGGGGTCGAGAAGATCGCTTCTTTGGAGCCGGCGGTTGGCAGCACTTGGGTGTCCGGGTTGACTTCGACGCCAAACCGGCGGAGTACGTAGGCGGCGACCGACCGACGAAGCTCTGGCAACCCCGATGTGGTCGGGTATTGGGAGACGGCCGGGATCGACCGCCGCAAGGCTTCCGGCACGAAGGTCGGCGTGGGCTCACGGGGATCTCCAATTGAAAAATCCAAGAGAGGCTCCCCGGCGGCCCGCATCGCCCGGGCGCGTTCCTGAAGGGCGGCAATGGGGTAGGCGCCGAGTTGGGTGAGTACCGGGTTGGTCCGCATCCCAGCAACGCTAGTACCCGGGGAATCGTTGAGCGGCATCGCCCTACAATCCTCGCCGTGACGAGAACCGTGTATGTCGTATTGGGTGTTGCCCTGGTCGTCGTTGTGGCGCTTGGGATAGCTTTCGGTTCGCCCGACCGGCCCGGCGTAGGCCGGCCCGAGCAGGTCGAGGGGGTGAGCCCGGAGCCCGGCGAGACCGTGGTCCGTCAAACGCGGATCGAGGTCGATCTGGTCACCGGGTACTCCCTGGAGATGTTCGTCGACGGTCTCCTGATCCCGAATGATGAGTTGTTCATCGTCGAGGGCACCGGGGTCTATTCGTGGAAACCGGGTGCCGGCCAGGTCGTCACGGAGCTTGCAGCCGGCCAACACGAGGTTCTCATCCGCTGGCAAACGCTCACGGGCCTCCCCGACAACGGCGAGTATTCCTGGACCTTCCGCGTCTACTAGGCGTGTTCGCGGCTCCATCTGTTTGCGATCGGGTCACTCGGAGAAGGCGGAGCGGGTTCACAGCCCTTCGTCAACCTCGAACGGACACTCGCCCGTCTCCGGACCGGATCCGACGTACTGGTTGTAGAACGCCTCCAAGAGCACTTCATCGACCGCCACGAGCCGCATCATGGTCGTCCAGGCTGTGGCAACGACCGGCGCATCCATGCCGGAACGGGGGGCGACCATAATCCGATCGCCGAGACTACGAGCCAGCTTCTCAATGCGTTCGACCTCGACCGCCTCGAGGGAGGGTGCGTACTGGAATACCACCACGCCGATCGCCAGGTCCTGCACCTGATAGACGTCGGGCACCGGTTGTCGGAAGATCCCACAGGCAGCGGCCTTGTCGGCGTGAGCTCCACTCGTCGGCGGATTGGAGTTGTATTCCGGAGGCTCGATTTCGCTGGCGAGAATCTGACGCACAGCCGTTTCCGACAAATGCACGTCGACGGCGATTTCGGCAAACGTGTCAACTTCGAGGGCGACCCCCGGATCATCGCCGGCTCCCCCAGCGCACGCCGCCACGGACAACACCATCAGCGTGGCAAGAGCGTTTCGTAATCTCATACCAACCCCACGGCTTGCGGCCCGTCCTCCAGCAGGCGAAGAAACGCGGTCTCGTCCAGAACTGGCACCCCGAGTTCCTCGGCCTTGGCGAGCTTAGACCCGGCCGAAGTGCCTGCTATCACCACTGATGTTTTCCGCGAGACCGATGAAGTCACTCGCCCACCTCGATCCTCGACCGCCGCCTTGGCCTCGTCTCTCCCCAGTGAGGACAGCGTGCCGGTGATGACGACCGAGAGCCCTTCGAGCGAAGTCGAAACGGCGGAAGTCTGAGCATCGGCGAGTTGCACGCCACCGGCACGCAACCTATCGATCAATGCCAGGTTCTCAGGATCAGTCGCCCATTCCCGCACCGAGTCGGCGATGATCGGCCCGATCCCTTCGATAGCCGCGAGGTTTTCGGGAGCTGTGCTGAGCAACCGGTCCATGTCTCCCGAGCTTCGGCTCAAGAGGCGCGCAACGGTCCCCCCGACGTGACGGATGCCGAGAGCCACCAGCAACCGATGGAGGGGCCGGTGCCTGGCCACTTCGATCGCAGCAAGGAGATTGCCAACCGAGACCTCCCCCCATCCCTCAAAGGCAAGGAGGTCGTCTGCTCCGAGAAAAAAGATGTCGGCGGGATTGGCAATCAGTTTCTCCCGCAACAACAGATCGATCGTTTTGTAACCCATCCCCTCAATGTCCATGCCGCCGCGCGAGGCGAAGTGGGCCAGCCACTCCCTGAGCCTGCTCGGGCACTCCAGCCCACCTGTACAACGGGCCACCTTCCCGTCTTCCGGGCGGACAATCGGATGACCGCAAAACGGACACTCGGACGGCATTTTCCAGACCTTTTCGTTCCCGGTCCTGAGGCTGGGTACCGGTCCGACCACCTCGGGAATGACATCGCCTGCCCGACGTACGACCACCGTATCGCCGACGCGAATGTCCTTGCGATGGATCTCGTCCTCGTTGTGCAGTGTGGCCATGCCAACGTTTGCACCGCCGACGAAGACCGGTTCGAGGACGGCGAACGGGGTGGCCGCTCCGGTCCGACCGATATTTATCTCGATGGCACGCAGCGTCGTGGTCTGTTCTTCAGGTGGGAACTTGTAGGCAACAGCCCAGCGGGGTGCCTTGGCGGTGTAGCCGAGCAGGGCCTGACCGGAGAGGCTGTCCAGTTTCACCACCACACCATCGGTCTGATAGCTCTGGCCATGGCGATCGACTTCAGCTCGTGCGATGAATGCTTCGACTCCGGCGAGGTCCTGCACTGCCCGGGAGGCAGGATTTACCCGTAACCCCAGCCCACGCAGGTATTCCAGGGTTTCCCAATGCCGATGGAAAGCCGGACCGCCCTGTACAAAGCCGAGCTGGTACACCCATATCGAGAGCGACCGCGTAGCCGTGACCCCCGGGTCTTTCTGTCGAACCGACCCTGCCGCAGCATTGCGGGGGTTGGTGAAAAGTCGGTCGCCCTGAGCAGCCTGGCGTTCGTTGAGATCCTCGAAAGCCGGCAGCGGCATGTAGACCTCACCCCGTACTTCCAAGAAGTCCGGGGCTTCACCAAGCAGGCGCAAGGGAATCGCGTCGATAGCCCGCACATTGGGAGTGATGTCTTCTCCGGTGACTCCGTCCCCTCGTGTCGCACCTCGCACCAGGCGGCCTTGCTCATAGGTCAGCGAAACGGCCAGGCCATCGATCTTCAACTCACATACGTAGCCCGGGTTGTCACCCTCGAGCTGGCGGACCATTCTCGTTTCCCAGGCCTCCAGCTCGTCGATGGACTCGACATTGTCGAGCGAGAACATCCGCTGGCGATGTTGCACTGAAGCAAAGAGATCGGAGGCCGGGGCGCCGACTCGCTGCGTTGGGGAATCGGGCGCGATGAGAGCTGGATGCTCTCCCTCCAGCCTCTCCAGCTCCCGGAACATGTGGTCGTAGTCGGCATCGGAGACCTCGGGTGCATCGAGTACGTGATACCGATGACTGTGATGTCTGATCTGCTTGCGCAGTTCGTCGATCTGAGCGGCGATGTCGTTACCCACGTTCAGCCAAATCTCCTGCAATCTCGACTACGGCCTGAGCGACGATCTCGGCCTGGCCTTCGGTGAGGCCGGCCAGACCGCACGCAGGAGAAAACATAGCGCCATCCAGCAAGCCGGCCATCTTGGCGCCGGACATCACCAGACGGCCGACGATCCTGTGCAGGCGGACGTCGAGGTCGGCGGGAAGCGGCTGGGTTTGCGTGGGAACCACGCCCCAGATGAAGCTGGTTCCTGCCCAGGTCGCGGCCGCCAGTGCTTCGGCGTGATCGACGAAAGCAGCTCCGAGGGCGTTGACATCCCACGAGATCAGCGCCGGACCGGCCCCGGCGACCACCGACCAATCGGTATCGGCGCAACAATGGATGCCCGCCCGTACCGGTGCAGCATCCAGGGTCAACCGCAGAGCTTCCCTCGCATCGTTCGCCGAGATGGGAAAGCCCGGCACGAGAAGCCCCGACAGACCCGGCTCGTCGAGGATCAGCGTGATGTCGGATCGGGGCAGATAGGACGCGACGATTGAGATGTGATCGTCGACCCGATCTATCAGACCGTTGGTCACGCAGTCGAGGAGTCCCTCGCCCGGGTGACCGGCGGCGAGAAGGCCGAGGGCCAGGGTGACCGGCCCCGTCGCCTGCGTCTTCACGGCCGGCACGTTGTCTCCGAGCCTGCCCAGCAAGGCTTCTGCCCCTCCGAAGCCCTCAGCTCGCGGACCAACCGGAACGCCAAACTCAAGTCCAATGCTGCTGTCCACTGCCCCGCATCCGCACAGGCCGTCTCCCCACTGGACCAACATGCGCTCCTCAGAATGACGATTCGGGAGTTGAGGAATATAGGGGACGGTGGTTGTGGCCAGCACAAAGGAAGCAGCTTCTTCAGGATCGGTGTGGGGCAGGCTGCCCACTCCGGTCACCAGCGGTAGCGCCGTCAAGGAACGGCCCTCACGATCGTGCCACCACCGAGCAACTCCCGACCCCGATACATGACGCCTGCTTGACCGGGAGCAACCGAGGCTTGCGGCTCATCGAACAGGAGGGTACAGGTTGCCTTTCCGGGATCGAGGACGGCCGGCACCGATGGCGAGTTATAGCGGATTTTGACATCAACCGGTCCAGCGGGAGCAACATCACCTGCCACCCAGGACACAGTATCCAGGCGGGCTCCCGAGACGAGCAAGTCCTCCCGACCCCCAAGCACGATCGTGGCGGAAGCAGGATCAATCGAGGTCACGTAACGGGCTTCACCAACAGAAACCCCCAGCCCTTTCCTCTGACCGATGGTGAACCCGCCGACGCTTCCATGCTCGCCAAGCTGCAACCCGTCACGATCGACAATCGGACCGCTCCGCCTCACCGCCCCGGTTTGCGAGTCGAGGAACGACCGATAATCGCCGGTGCCGACGAAACAAATGTCCTGGCTTTCCCGCTTGTTCGCCGTCCGCAGTCCGAGCTCCGCTGCGATCGAACGGGTGTGCGCTTTGGTCATCTCGCCGATGGGAAACCTGACTCTGGCGAGCTCTGCCTGGCCCAGCATGTACAGGACGTACGACTGGTCTTTGCCCGGGTCTACGCCCCGGAGCAGTTTCCATCCGGCGGGATCCTGTCGGACCTGGGCGTAGTGACCGGTCACCAGGAGATCGCACCCGAGGTCGGCCGCTTGATCGAGCAGTCTGCTGAACTTGACGGTTCGGTTGCATTCCACACAGGGATTGGGGGTCTGCCCTGCGAGATACGAGGAAACGAACGGTTCAACCACCCCGGTCCGGAAATCGTCGGTGTAATCGAAAACGTAATAGGGAATGCCGAGTTGGGCGGCGACCCGACGGGCATCCTCTGCGTCACTCACGGTGCAGCAGCCGGCTGTTGGTGCCTCACCGCCTGGTCCTTGCCACAGCTTCAGAGTGGCACCAATCACATCATGGCCGGCTTCGACCATCAGCGCGGCAGCAACCGACGAGTCGACTCCCCCGCTCATGGCTACGAGGGTCTTCATCGCAGACCGTCGAGGGCTTGCACAACGAGAGCGGCGGCCCGCTCCCCGTCCCCGGCAAGGGTCGACCACCCGAAGGAGAAGCGGAGGCACTGGCGGGCATCATCGGCAGACATGCCCATGGCCGTCAGCACATGAGACACCGCTGCCGCACCACTCTGACAGGCCGAAGCCGACGACGCCGACAGGCCCGCCTGGTCGAGCCGCACGAGCGCCGTTTCGTTGCGAATCCTGGGAATCCTGACATGGGCGTGCTGCACGAGGCGGGAATCAACGGGTGCGGTAATCTCCAGATCCGGGAAGGCCGCCAGCAGGCGAGTCTCAAATCCCGTCCGGGCGGCCCCAACGGTCTCCACAAAACGACGCCGATCCAACACGGTGGCTTCCATGGCTACCGCCATCCCGACGGCTCCCATGACGTTGTGCGTACCGGACCGGCGGCCCAGCTCCTGGCCTCCCCCATGGAGGACCGGCTCGAGCCGAACCCCATCGCGCACATACAGAAGCCCGACTCCTTTGGGACCGCCGAACTTGTGGGCAGCCAGGGACAACATGTCGACGCGCAGATCGTCGACCGTGATCTCCTCACTGATGAAGGCCTGCACAGCGTCGGTATGGACGGCCACGGACGGGTTCGCCGCTCGCGCCGCATCGGCCAGGACTGCCACGGGCTGGATGACGCCGGTTTCGTTGTTGGCGGTCATTACCGACACGACTGCAGTCCGCTCATCGACGGCGCCGCCGATTGCGTCGGGGTCGACCAGGCCCCAGCGGTCGACGGCAACCACCGTCACCGGGCATCCGAGGCGCTCGACAAACCGGGCGCTCTCCAACACTGCTTCGTGTTCGACCGCCGAGGTGACCACCCCGCCCCTGGTATCGCCGGCCAGGGCTGCCCCGATTACAGCCAGGTTGTCCGCCTCAGTCCCGCCGCCCGTGAACACGATCTCCAGCGGACGCGCACCCAACAGATGCGCCGCTCGCTCCCGGGTCTCCTCGAGCGCGTTCTTAGCCCGGCGCGCTTCGCTGTGGGATCCGGAAGCATTCCCAAAGGAGTCGCGTGCATACGGCTCCATCGCTTCCCAGACTCCGGGTCGCATCGGCGTCGTGGCGGCGTGATCGAGGTACATCATGGTGGCAACATTGTGTCACGCGAGGGAAGCTACGAGTTACGAGCCACGCCGTCCGTGAAGGTGATCAACGGCCCGGGTTATCCTGGCGAGCATGTCTACCGTCACGGTCCTCGTCGTCATCAATGCTCCGCTTGAGCAGGTCTGGGCCGCCGCAGCCGATCTGGGTTCGCACGCCGAGTGGATGGCCGATGCTGAGTCGATAAGGTTTCTCACTGCCCGGCGCCGCGGGCTCGGAACCCGCATGGAAGTGGCCACCCGGGTGGGTCCGTTCCGCACGAAAGACGTCATGGAGGTGACCGAGTGGGAGGACCGCAGTCGCATCGGGGTCCGACATACCGGTCTCGTTACGGGCCAGGGAGCCTTTGAACTCGAAGCCCTCGATCCCGCGACAACGAAGTTCACCTGGCAGGAACGGCTTTCGTTTCCCTGGTATCTGGGCGGACCGCTGACGGCCCGAATCGCGTCGCCGGTGCTGGCTGCTATCTGGAGACGAAACCTGCGAGGACTGAAACAGAAACTCGAGGCGTGACGGGCTAGGTGTTGTTCGTCTCGGGAGGCTGCCCGGCCACGAGCGATTCTGGCTCAGCCCAGCGGTGCGGCTCCCGCACCCGAACGGCCGATCTCGTCGGGAACCCCCTCGATACCGGCACCCGGTTGGAATAGGGACCCCCGAAGCACAACCCGATCCCGGCCAGGACCAGACCGGCACCGACCATCTTCACCATCGCCGCGATCCCGGCGGCGCCGCCCACGGTTGCCGAAGGCCGCAGGGCCGAGCAGATACGCCCAGTCGTGAGATCCGCCGATCAACGGCAGCCGCTGAAATGGTGCATCGGCGATGTAGATAGAAACGTCCACGGCGCTGGCTCCTGCCCAGGCGAGGCACAGGCCTGCTGCCAGGAGATCCCGACGCCGCAGCCCGAAGTAGGCAGCGAGGCCGAGCGGGAACCGCCACCTGGAAGACACTCCCCATGAGCGCTGTGACGACATCCGGGAACACGTAGGTCAGCATGTGGCCGAGCTCATGAAACCCGAGGTCGACCCCTCCCAGCAAGGGCACCCGGCGTTGCAGGACGAACGGGAAGTACGCGATGAGCGCGCAGCCAACCACGCCGGCCACATACCTCCATAGGGTCCTCCAGGATTCCACCCTCATCTATCGGCGTGCCCATTTCGAATCTGAACGGGGTGACTGGCATAGAGTCCCCCGACATGGACCAACAGCTGATCATCCCGGCACGGTTTCGCGGACCGCCCGATTCCGCCAACGGTGGCTATGCCTGCGGAGCGGTCGCCCGTTTCCTCGACGGCCCGGCCGAAATCACCCTCCGGCGCCCACCTCCGCTCGATACCCCGATGACCGTGGTCCGCACGGTGGGAGGACCGATCGAGCTCCACGACGATCACCGACTGGTGGCCGAAGGTCGGGTGAGCGACCGGAAACCTGCCGTCCCCCTACCGGTCGAGTTCGACGAAGCTGTCGAGGCCGCTCGTCGCTATCGGGGTTTTGATCCGGGCGCGACGTTTGCATCATGTTTTGTGTGCAGCCCGGAACGGGAGGACGGCTTGCGGATCTTCCCCGGTCCTCTCGGCGAAGCGTTGGCTGCGCCCTGGATTCCGGACCCGTCGCTGGCAGACGAAGGCGGCGCCGTCAGACCCGAGATAGTTTGGGCAGCCCTCGATTGCCCGACCTTTTTTGCCTCAACCGAGCCGGGCCAACTGGCGTTGCTCGGTCGAATGATGGCCGCCCTCGAGCACGAAGTTCGGGCCGGCGAGAAGTATGTCGTGGTTGCCCGGGCGGAGGGATCCGAAGGTCGCAAGCGGTTCGGCTCCTCGGCGATCTACTCGGCAAGCGGTGAGCTCTGCGGAGCGCGCGCACGACGTGGATCACGATCGACTGCACCTGATCAGGAACCGCTGAACTCGGCCGCTCGCTTCGCGACGAAGGCAGCCACCCCTTCGCGAGCATCCTCGGTCCCAAAACAAGCCTGGAAAGCCGCCACTTCCCCACAGCCCTCCATTACCGGCAGGCGGAGCGCATCGTTCAGTGCTCGCTTGGCTGCTCCATAGGCAACCGTTGGGCCGAGCGCCCAGCGTTCGGCGTCGGCCATCGCTGCTTCCAAGAGTTGCGCGGCGGGAAGAACCTTGTCGGCCAGTCCCAGGTCGTGGGCTTCCTCTGCGCCAACGTGGCGGCCGGAGAAGATGATCTCCTTGGCACGCTGGTAACCGACCAGACGGGGAAGGCGCTGCGTGCCGCCCGCTCCGGGAATCAGCCCCAGCAGCACTTCGGGTTGCCCCACCCGGGCATCGTCGGCGAAGTACCGGAAGTCGGCGCCCATCGCCAATTCGAGGCCGCCCCCCAGAGCAAACCCGCGGACCGCGGCAATCGTCGGTTTGTTGAGCGTCTCGAGGAGTCGAACGGCTTTGCCGAGATCGCTGGCAAGGCTGTCATCATTGCCGCTGTCGTACGCGGCCTGGAAGCCTTTGATGTCTGCTCCGGCCGCGAAGTGCGGCTCACCGGTCACCACGACGGCCCGGACGGACGGGTCGGCTGCTTCTTCGAAAGCGGCCGCCAGGTCAACCGACAGCTCAGCCGAAAGGGCATTGACCGGCGGCCGGTTGAGCACGATGCGGGCGACGTTCTTGTCTACTGAATACTCGACGAGCGACATGGCGAGCTCCCTATGGTGGCGTCTTCCCAGACTAACGGTCGGCTTTCGGCGGCCGGCCGGGATCAGCTGCCGTCGAGGATGCGACGGGCGGCGGTCCACGGATCCAAACGGCGTGCGTCGACCTCAGCCGCAAGAGCAACGAACCGGTCGTCTTCGGCCGCACCTTCGGCACGCCGGAGCAATTCGGCAATCACCGCCCGGTGCACCTCGGTGCGGAGGCGGGCAGATCGCTGTCTCAACGAGCCTTCCCGGTCGACTCGAGGAAACCACGATGCTGCTCGACGGCCTCCCACACAGCGCCGATCCCCTGGCCGGTAGTAGCGACCGTCGCCAGGACTGGCGGACGCCAGGCACGCTCGGCACCCAGATCAAGCATCTGTTCCAGATCGCGGACGGCCTCGGAGACACCGTCCCGATCGGCCTTGTTGACGACAAACAGGTCACCGATTTCGAGAAGTCCCGGCCTTATTGGCTTGAACGCTGTCGCCCCAGCCCGGGTTGACAACCACGATGGTGGTGTCGGCGCTCTCGACGATCTCAACCTCGGCCTGGCCGACCCCGACGGTCTCCACGAAGACGTGCGGGAACCCGACGGCGTCGAGGATCATGATGGCTTTCGGTGTTGCCTCCGCCACGCCACCCAGGTGGCCGCGACTTCCCATCGAACGGATATAGACGCCGGGATCACCGATGTGGTCCTGCATACGAATCCGGTCCCCCAGAATCGCGCCACCGGTGAATGGGCTCGACGGATCGACCGCCAGGACCCCGACCTCGCCGCCTAACGAGCGAACGTGGCAGATCAGCTGATCGGTCAGGGTGCTCTTGCCCGATCCGGGGGCGCCGGTGAGACCAATCGTGGAACCTGAACCGGTGCGGGGAAAGAGGGTGGCCAGGACCGAGGTGGCGCTTGGATGGTTGTCTTCGACCAGGCTGATCAGCCGGGCGACCGCCCTGGCATCGCGTTGCAGCGCTGCTTCGATCAGTTCGTCCGTAGTAGCGAGTCGTCATCGGACCAGTCTTCAGCGTGGATCCCCAAGTTACAACGCAGAGATCAGATCGCATCGAAGTAAACGGCCGACGTCGTCTCGCTCAGATGGCGTTGACTTCTTCAACGCCGGGGACGCGCTCGGTGAGGATTCGTTCGATGCCTGCCTTCAGGGTCATCGTCGATAGCGGGCAGCCGCCACAGGCACCGACCATTTGCAGATTCACGGTCCCGCCGTCGACGCCGAGCAGGACGAGATCGCCGCCGTCTGCCTGCAGAGCAGGACGGATGTACTCGAGGGTCGATTCGAGCACCGCCAGGTCGACCTGCGGATGGTCGGGCTGCACGGCGGTGCCGCCGGTGGCGTCTTCTACGGTCGTGTCATCAATCATGGCCACCAAAAGTGTAGGGGCACCCGGAAACTATCGGTCCGGCCCGCCGACGACCTCGATCGTGATAAACGAGTCGGCTGCGCCTTCCGGGGAACGGGCTTCGATGAGTACCCGGTAGCGGCCGCGGCCGGCGATCTCGCCATTGACGGTCCCCTCCCACACGAGGGCGAACCGTCCGGCTTCCCGCAATGCCCACGAAGTCTCCCCAATGACACCCGGACCGTCGAACACTACGAGGCGCACTTCGGCGGCGGCAGCCAGGGTGCCCGTCACAACGACCGAGCTTCCCACGGGCGACGTCACTACCGGCTCCAGGTCCCGGAGGGCCGGGGGCAGGCCGAAACCTTCGGGCGGGTGCACCGCAACGTCGTCGGCGAGCGCCGCGAACCGCCAGGTCCCCAACGCGTCGGTAGCGACTTCTTCGCCATCGGCGACAACCGCAACCGGCCCATCGGCGGAGATCTCCACATCGGTCTCACCCCAACCCAATCCGACGATGATCTCCTCTTCGAGATTCGCCCCGGCCGGCTGGGGCCGCAGCCCGCCGTAATAGTGAGCGAGGATCTCCTGGTAGCTCTTCCCGGCCTCGGCCATGGCCAGGGCGCCGTACTGGCTCATCCCCACCAGGTGGCCCCATCCGTGTCCGGCAAAGGTGTACACCTCTTCCACGACGATGAACCCGGAGCGGAACTCTTCCGGATACCTCCACTCCCTGGCGACGGTATAGGTCGGCGACAGGATGGTCTGGGGATACCTTCTCCCATCGGGGCGCTCGGCGGGAAGCAAGTCCGGTGCGATCTGCGACCCATATCGGTTCATGACACCCCGAAACTCCCAGGTGGTGAGCGCCAAGGTCTGCCCGTCCGCATCGAGTTCGACCATCCAGGGCCCGGCCCCATCGGCTGTGGTGCGGGTCTTCGCTCCCAGAAGCCGGCCATCGATCCTTTCTGCCTCGCGCAGGATCGCCTCGAAGACCGACCGGGGAAGCTCAAACGACCAGTCGACGAACGGCGACGGTTCGTTGGGCGAGTCCACTGCTCTGAGGTAAGGCAAGCCGTTGCCACCAAACACGTCGCGAACATCCCGCGTCCGACCACCCGTGGTCGACGAATAGAGGGCTTGGGCAGGCGACCCGTTGGCGAGCAGGACCTCGTCGGTTGTGGCTGCCACCGCGGCGGCCCATCGCTCACCTTCGGAACCCTGGACCTGATCGAGACCGCCGTACACCTGGCAAGCCGGGGTTGCGCAGATGTCGAAGCCATAGGTTGCTCCGGAACCCACCCGGCCGCGCGACAACGTCCAGGCCAGATAGGTGCGAGCGGCAACGACTTGCGTTTTCAGTGCTTCTTCGTGCCAGGAGAAGGGAACTTCCTGGATCCCCAGCAGATAGTCCTCCGGTTGGACCCGCTCAACGACCACCAGCCCGTCGGACGCAGAACGGACTTCCAATTGGCCGGCGTACCGCCGCCCGTTCCACGAGAGAACTGTGCCATCGGACGGGGTCAGCAGAATGGTCTCATAGAGACCAACGTTCTCTTCCTCTTCCGCGGAGGCCGGGCTACCGGTTGCTACCAGTAGGACACACGTCAGGGCGGCAAGAGTCTTACGTCCCGGCATCGGCCGGCCGGCGTTCGAGGCGCCCCCCGAGCGATTGCAGCCGCCCGACAAAGTCCTCGTAGCCCCGATCGATGTGCTGCACGTCCCCGATCACCGTTTCGCCTTCGGCCCGCAACGCTGCAAGCACCAGAGAAGCCCCGGCGCGGATGTCCGGAGCGATGACCGGACACCCCGAGAGCTTCTCGACCCCGCGGATCACGGCATGCTGCCACTCAATGGTGATATCGGCGCCCATCCGCATCAGCTCACCCGCATAGCGAAATCGAGCGTCGTAGATGTTCTCGGTGATGACCGACGTGCCGGAGGCGACGCTGAGGAGCGCGACCATCTGCGGCTGCATGTCGGTGTGGAAACCTGGAAATGGAAGTGTTGCAAAATCAACCGGTTTCGGTCGATCCGGACCGGCGACGGTGAACCAGTCGTCGCCCCGCTCGACGACACAACCGGCGTCTTCGAGTTTTCGAAGCTCCATCCGCAGGTGATCCGGAACGCATCGCTCAATCCGAACCTCACCGCCGGTGATGGCTCCTGCCACCGCAAACGTTCCTGCTTCGAGTCGGTCGGCCAGGACTTCATGGGTGGTCGGCTGCAGGCCTTCAACACCCTCGACGGTGATGGTCGAGGTACCGGCACCGTCAATCCGGGCACCCATCTTCTCCAAGAAAGCAGCCAGGTCCTCGATCTCGGGTTCGCGGGCGGCGTTGTGGACGGTGGTTTCCCCGCTCGCCAACACTGCGCCCAACAGCACATTTTCGGTTGCCCCGACACTTGGGAACTCAAGGCCAATCTCGGTCCCGACCAGTCCGCCTGGGGCCCTGCCGATGAGCACCCCGTGTTCCAGTTCGAACTCGGCACCCATCTTCCTCAGCCCGTCAATATGCATATCGATAGGCCGCGCTCCCAGATCGTCTCCACCCGGGAACGCCACCCGGGCCACGCCCCCGCGAGCCAGCAACGGTCCGAGAACGACGATCGAAGCACGCATCTGACGGACCAGATCGAGCGGAGCTTCAGGACGTAATTCGTCGGGTACCTCAACCGTGAGCTCGTGGCCATCGAAAGAACACGTGGCACCGATGTGTTCGAGCACGCTCCCCATCAAGGCAACATCGAGAATCCCGGGGACGTTATGCAGATGGTGTGTGCCGGGGGCCAGCAACATGGCCACCATCTGCTTGAGGACGGCGTTCTTGGCGCCCAGCACCGCAACGGACCCCTTCAAGGGTTGGCCACCGATGACGACGATCTCCTCCATAGGGCAGATTGTACGTTCGGAACTGCGTGTTTCTCAGCACCGGACGGACGATGACGCCATCCGTCCACGAGATGGTGCAGCTACCCTGCGAGTGCCGGACGACACCGAGGAGAGAACGTGCGAGTCGCCATCGGAGCCGACCACGCTGGTTTCCAGCTCAAAGAAGACCTGGCCAAACTGCTGGCCGACCACGGGTACGCCATCCTCGACATGGGGACTCATTCTGAGTCGCCGGTCGACTACCCGGACTACGCCGCCGCCGTCGGGCGGGCTGTGCGAGAGGGCCGGGCAGATCGTGGCGTGCTCGTGTGCGGGTCGGGGGCGGGAGCGGCCATCGCCGCCAACAAAATCAAAGGCGTGCGGGCGGTATTGGCCCACGACACCTATACCGCCCATCAATCCGTCGAACATGACGACGCCAACGTGCTGGCCGTCGGCAGCCGGGTCATCGGCCCGGCCCTCGCCGAAGAAGTGGCGACGGCGTTCTTGTTGGCCCGTTTCACCGGCGAGGAGCGCCACCTTCGCCGCCTCAACAAGGTCAAGGCGATCGAGGCTGAGGAGTAGCGGCCATCGTCCTCCCCCCTAAGGCGCATGCGAAGCCGGAGCCGGGTTGGGGGGAGGTGGTTTGGCTCGAAAGAGCCAAACCGGAGGGGGGATCGTTCCCACCACCAGAACGCTACAACCGCTCCAACCACTCGATCGTACGCGCCGCGACCGCATCGAGGACCTCCTCAAACGTGCGCCCGGTGCGTTTCGGAACCCTGAAGGAGTGGTCGGCATCGTCGATGAGCTCGATCGTGGCGTTGGGCAGAGGTCGCAGATGTTCTTCGATGAGTTCCACCCGGGCCAGCGAGTCCCTGGTGCCGGAGAAGAACAACATCGGAGCGACAATATCTGCCAGATGCTCGACCCGGAGCCGGTTGGGCTTCCCGGCCGGGTGGAGCGGATAGGCGTAGAAAACCAGACCCCGGACGGGGGCTCCCTCGGCCGCCAGATAGCTTCCCATCCGTCCCCCCATCGACCGTCCGGCGAGAACGACATCACCGCCCGCTTTGGCCAGCAGCCATGCAAGAGCTGCTCTGTGGCAATCCAGGAGCGTTGGTTGAGCGTCAGGACGCCGCTTGCCCGCCTCGGTGTATGGATAGTTGAAGGTCAATACCTGGACGCCTGCTCCGGCAAGACGATCGCGAATTCCGGCAACTCCGGGATGGTCCTGACCGGCGCCTGCCCCGTGAGCCAGCAGCACGCTAGGGAGCGAAGGCCGGGCGGGGCCGGCCAGCCGACCGGTAACGGTCTGGTCGGGTCGCCATGCAATCTTCACGTCGCCGATGAGAAATCCTCCGGTCGAGAGCTCGAGTCTATGCCAGATGGCCCGGCCGAGGAGTGGCGAGAAGGCGGCAGAAAGCTGCGGGGCGGGTTTAGGCTTCTCCGCCATGAGAGTTCGAGTGCTCGACGGTCCCGACGATATCGCCGACATCGCCGCCTCGACCATCGCCCATCTCCTGAAGGGTGTCCCTGGTCGGGCCACACTCGGTCTGGCAGGTGGCAGCACGCCGCGCACGACCTATACGCGCCTCCTCCAGGAGGAGGTCGACTGGGATTCCGTCCATGCTTGGGTCGGCGACGAGCGGTGGGTAGCCCCGGATCATGCCGACAACAACATGCGGATGGTTCGTGACACATTGCTCGACAGGGTCCCGGCCCACGTTCATCCCGTTCCCTGGGCTCCCGACGGGGATCCCCACGAGGCCGCCGCGCACTATGAGCAGACGTTGCTCGAATTGCTGCCTGAAGTCAACGGAGTCCCGCATCCCGACGTCGTACTGCTCGGCATCGGCGAAGACGGCCATACCGCCTCGTTGTTCCCCGGCACGGATGCCCTCGACGTAACCGACCGTTGGTTCGTCGCCAACTGGGTCCCCGCCAAGGACGACTGGCGGCTCACGGCCACCCTGCCGTTGTTGCATGCTGCCCGGGACATCATCTTCCTTGCCTCCGGCAGTGGCAAGGCGGCCCCCTTGGCCCGCATCCTCATTGGTGATGAAACCCCGGCTCTACCTGCCCGCAGGGTCATGGTCGGGGCGGCCTCCATCACCTGGCTCGTTGATCGGGCGGCTGCCGCCGATCTCGGGGACTACCCGGTCGAATACGTCTGATCGGAACGTACACTCGGCCGGAATGAGATCTCCTGTACCCCTGCTCGTTGTTGTGCTTGCGCTGATCCTGGCTGCCTGTGGCCGGACCTCCGTCACGGACGAGCAGGTTGGTTCGGCCGCCAGTGTGCCGACCAGCACAGCTGCACCGACGACGACTGCATCCACCACGACGACCGTTGCTACGACGACCAGTACAAGTCTGGCCACTACGACCACTTCGATGCCGGTGACGGGGTCGACCCTGCTCAGTGCCGACGGCGCAGTGCTCACGACCGAAGATGTGCCCTTCACCTCGTCATTGATGATGGACGTGATCGCGCCGGCGACACCCGGCAGGTATCCGACGGTTGTCCTGTTTCACGGTGGCGGATGGGTCGGGGGCAGCCCCGCCGACATCGCCCCCCTCGCAGAAGCGTTGGCGGCCGCCGGGGCCGTGGTCTTCAATGCTCCGTACCGACTTGCCCTGCAAGGAGGCGGCTATCCGATGACCTTCGAAGACGCCTCCTGCGCTGTGCGATTCGCCCGCGAATTTGCCCCGGCGTTCGGAGGGGACAGCGATTCTGTGACTGTCGTCGGCTACTCGGCAGGAGCTCATATCGGTGCCGTGACCGCGCTCGCCGGTGACTCGTTCGAAGGGGAGTGCATCGCCGGGTTCGCCGATGGCCTACCCGATGCGTTTGTCGGGGTAGCCGGACCGTACGATACCGACCTGCTCGACCCCCTCATGGGGATCTTTTTCGGCACCGATCGGGCCGAGAACTCGACGCCCTGGGAAGCTGGCAACCCTTTCACCTACATCGGCGAGAACCCCAATCTGGTCGTCCGTCTGGTCCACGGCGAGCTGGACCTTCTGGCCCCCGTTGGTTTCTCAGTCTCGCTCTATGACGATCTCGACCAGGCCGGCTACGACGTTGCATTGACCGTCGTCAAGGACGGCACGCACACGTCGGTGGTCGATCCTCTGACGGACGGAACGGTGGTCGTGGAGATAGTCCAAACCATCTCGGGCTGACGGGCCGACACCCCGGTCACCGTTCCAAGAGATCCGTGCGTTTGTGGCTTCGTCGCGCAATGAACCAGACGAGCACGGTGATCACCAGAACCGCGAACACGGCGGAGACGACGGGAATCACAATGGCGGTGACGGCCACGACTGCTGCCACGGCGTCCTCACCGGCGCTGACTATTGCGTTCCCGGTCCCGGCGGTTGTTGCCGTAATGACGGGCCGGGCAACCGTCTTGGCGGTTGAGACACCTCCGGCCACGAGCAAACCGAGCACCAGCGCCACACCGGTGTTGAGATCACTGATGGCATTGCTCGAGGCAGCGAAGAGAACGGCGCCCGCCGCCGGCCGAATGAGTGACTGGGTGATGTCGTTGAACGTGTCGATGATCGGAATCTTGTCGGCTGCGATCTCGATGAGCAGCAACACGGCAATGACGAGCAGCACCCATGGCTGCTCGAGGGCGTTCCACGGTTCGGACAGGGTCAGGAGATCGGTGTAGCGGGCCAGCAACCCGGTGATGAGAATCGGGAGATAGGCGTTGAGTCCGGCCGACGAGGACAACCCGAAGGCCGCCAGGATGTCGATCATTGCAAACCCCGCTGCCGCTGCCCGGCCAGGTTAGGTGTCTCGCTCCCGGCATGACGCCCGGCGACCGCCCGGGTGAGGTTCAGGATTCAGGAGCGGCCATCAGAGTCGCCTCAGCGACCATGCCTTGATCAAGCGTCGGTTCTTCGGGAATCATGTCGGGAAGATCAGCTTCGAGGTTGCGGATCGCCGGACTGGCGTACGCAACCAACGCGAGGATCACGGTTCCGAGTCCCATCACGATGAACATGAGGCCGATCCCCCGACCCGGTCCGGTCCCGATGACCGACCCAACCGATTCGGCCAGACCGCCCCCGGGAGCCAGCAGCGGTTCGAAGACGCGATCGGCGAGCGGCCCGGCCGCCAGGTACGCAACCGGGATGGCGAACTGTGCCAGCATCCTTCGCACGGAGAACGTGCGCCCCTGGATCTCCGGGGGTACTTTGATCTGCCACAGGGCCTGGCTGGTGCCGTTCACAATCCCCACGGTTGCCATCAGCACAAACCCGGCAGCCGTCACGATGAACACGGAATCATCCACGCCCATGGTGGCAACCAGCACGCCGCCCAGGCCGATCCCCACGAGCATGCCGTTGACTCGCCGCTTGGGCCCGCCCCATATGCCCATAGCCAGGCTGCCAACCAGCATCCCCACTCCGAGCACCGACATGGCCGTACCGAGCACCACCTCGTTCGTGAAGCTGAGGTAGAGGGGAATGAACAAGACACTCATGAAGCCCAACAGGAAGTTGACGCCTGCCGCAACGAGCATGAACCCAAAGAGCCCGGATCTGGCTCGCAACCACTGCCAACCCTCGACAACCTGTCCCCACAAGCCTCCGGCAAGGTCCCGGGCGGCCAACGGCCGTGGGATCCGGACCAACGCCAGAGTGGTCACCGCAACGACGAAGGTGGCTCCGTCGGCCAGCAGCACCCCCCACAACCCGGTGGTGGCGACGAGCAGGCCGGCCAGTACCGGCGCCACCAGAGTCCCGATAGCCTGGCCCATCTGTACGAGGCCGTTGGCGCGCCCCAGGTGTTTCTTCGGGACCAGTAGCGGGACCGAGGCCGTGTAGGCAGGTTCCTGGAAAGCATTCGCCACCGACCCGATGGTGGCCATCACATAGATGTGCCACAGCTCCAGCGCATCGGTGAAGAAGAGCACCGCAACGACAAAGGTGGCGAAGCCCGCAGTGGCGTCGCTGATCAGCATCACCTTGCGACGGTCAAAACGATCGACGAGGGCTCCGGCGAAAGGACCGATCACAATCCCCGGCAGGGTGGAGGCGAGCATGATCAGGGCGAGAAGCGTGACCGAATCGGTTTCCAGGTACATCCACACGGCGAGCCCAAACCCGGTCAGGTTTGAGCCGACTACGGAGACGAGTTGGCCGATCCACACAACGAAGAACGTCTGCATTCCGCTTCGTCCTGGTGGCATGCCCTTCCCGTTCTGACATCATCATGATGTTCCTAGTGATGCCAAGAAGGCAAACGGGCTTTCGCGTTCTGCGTGCCATCATGCTGCTGTATGACTACTCCACCAGCTGATCGCCCCCGCCTCCAGCGACGGGCATTGCGTCTCGAATATGGAACGATCGCGTGGAACGTCGGCGAAGCTGCACTAACTCTGGCTTTGGGTGCCGTGGCCTCGTCGCTCGCTTTGATCGGTTTTGGGGCGGTGTCTGTGGTGGAGGTCTTCGCCTCTCTGGTGGTTGTCTGGCACCTGATACCCGGACACGAAACCGACCGTCCCCACCGCACCCGGTTGGCTTTGCGATTGGTGGGCATCGCGTTCGGGGTGCTGGCGGTGGCGTTGGCCCTGGTGGCGATCAGTGACCTGACCAGCGGGCGCCGCCCGGATGAGTCGCCGTGGGGCATCGCCTACCTCGTGCTGGCTGCGGCCGTGATGTTTGGATTGGCTCGCGTGAAACGCGCCACCGCCGAACAGCTGGATTCGGAACCTCTGCGGTCGGAGGCAACGATGACCCTGCTCGACGGCTTCCTGGCTACCGCCACCCTCATCGGTCTTGCTCTGAATGCCGTGGCGGGGTGGTGGTGGGCGGACCCGGCTGCGGCGTTGATCGTCGCGGTGGCGGCCGCTAACGAAGCTCGGGAGAATTGGGAAGAAGCGGCCGAAATCGAATAGGCCCCTACGATCGATAACCCGACTGCTGCTGGCACCAATCGACCCAGTCGGCAGCCAAAGCCACATCGTCCACCGTCCCGTTCCTGTCAACCAGTTCGGACATGGCAGTCGCCGCGTCGGCGCAATCGCCCAGAATCGAACGGACATAGACGAGGTTGATCAACAGGTCCGGTTCCGGAGAGACGTCGACAGCGGCAGCGTAGAACCCAGCAGCCGCCTCCAAGTCTCCGTCCACTTCGGCCAACTGCCCGAGCCGTTCGAACGCCCAGGGTTCGTAATTCCCGAGGGCTAGTGCCAGATGAGCAGGCGCCGTTGATGAGACATTGGCTCCGATCGTGGCCAGCGGCGGGGCCACCATGATGACCACCCCGACCAGAACCGCCGCCGCGGTGGACAGCACCAAAGGCCGAACCGGGGGCGGCTCCGGCGGTTCGAAATCTGGAGACACCCCGCACGCTTCGAGCCGTTCGTGTAACTGGCCGTGGGTGGGGCGACGCAATACGGCCGGGATAAGGCCGATGCGGTAGATCTTCTCAAGGGCTCTGCCGTAGGTTTCAGACTGATCGAGGTTGGCGATCACGTGCTCATCCGACCTAGCTTCCATCCTCGTCGCGAACCGCCGGACCAGCGCCGCCAGACCGATCAGGACGACCACGACGGCTGCCACCCCACTGGTGTCCATGGAACCCAGCACCGGCTTGATAGCGGCGATCGGGATCCAGGCAAACAGGGTTGCCTGGCGGATTCGCGAGGCAGCGGCCGACTCGGCCAGATGGCCGAGTTCATGCAGTGCGACCGACTCCAACTCGTCGTCGGTCAACACTGCCACCGCCCGACTCGTGAAGGCGACTGTCCCCCGCCACGGAAAGGCAAACGCATTGGGCTGGTGGTGTTCGACAACGGAGACCACCGGCACCTCCACTCCCGCCCGGGCAGCAGCCCCAACGACGATGGAGGTCAATCGCTCGTCCGCCGGTGCTGCCAGTCCGAAGCGGGCCAGGAATTCGAGTTGAAACCGGAGCGAGAGAGGCACGGTGACCACCAGAGGAACCCACAGAATCATCCAGGGGCTGGACAAACGCGAGGGCGCGATCACCGCCAGCACGATGATGGCCGCCAGCGGTAGGAGCCGGACGAGAAACCCATTGAGGAAGATGGCCCACCCGGGTATAGGTTGACGCAACACGAGGCCTTCCAACCCCCGGGCGATCCGCGCTATCACCAGCACCACTGCTACGGCTCCGCCCAGGCCGAACAGCCAGGAAGGCAGCCATCCAACCGGGCCGATGGTGATCGTCGAGAGCAGCCAGATCCCTGCCGGGACCGTCGCTACCGCCCAGCCGATGCTCACCCTGGCGGCATGAGCGTTTCGGGCTTGTTCCGTCCAATGATCATCGAGGTCGATGCGCCGTGCTGCAGCCCGGACCGCGACCACCGGGACGAGTCCGATGACGGCGGCCAGCGCCAGAAGGAACAGCAGCGGACCCAGCCACTCGACCCACCCGGGAACCAGAGCTCGGATTTGTTCGGTCACCGTCTCTTGATCGGAAAGAGGCGTGGGCGAGTTGAGGCCGCGGATCAATCGAGCCGCATCGGTCCGAACTCACATGTCAGGTGTGATCACGGAATCACCGTCGACCACCATCTCATCGACGATGCCGACCACCATGGCCCGAATGGGCGCTGGGTCCTGTCCTACGATCTGGCGGGCCCCGGTCCCTTCGTCGAGAATCAGAACCACCTCGCCGGCTCCGGCGTCGACCGCATCGGCTGCGATCGTGTAGCCGCCGGTGGCCTTCCCGTCGGTCCCAAGCAGGTCGCACAGGAGCAGCTTGCGACCGTCGAAGACCGGCGAGTTGATGGTGGAGACCACCGTGCCAACGACGCGCCCGATCTTCACGAGCCGGCCCTCAATTCCTCGACCGCGTCGGCGATCCCGACAATGGCATGATCGACCGGGACGAAGGTCTCGGGAAGCGCCTGGGCGGCTTCACGCGAACCCACGAAGTAGATCAACTCCCCCGGCCCCGCCATGTGCACGGCATCGGCGGCCACCACCGGCCGCCCCTCGGGTTCCTGGTGCCGATCGAGCGGCTGCACGATCATGAGCTTGATACCTTCCAGCCCTTCGTACTTCACGGTTGCAACGACCGTTCCGATTACCCGGCCCAACTGCATGGCGTTACTCCTCTTCCGACCGAACGAGACGTTCAAACCGGCCATCGACGGAGAGATTGTCAGACATCTCCGGATGGAGTTGGGAGATCACGCTGTCCCTGATCAACCGACCGCCAACCAGGGCGGAGCCAATGGAGACTCCGGCTTCGACGTCGGCAACCGATCCGCCGAACAGGAGATACCCCTTGCCACCCAGTCCGTCGGCCATGCGCAGCTCGCGCAGCGTTACCCGGGCTCCCTTGACCCCGGCGTCGGCCGCCTGGATGATGGCTGCCACGGTGGTGGTTTCGATGATGCCAAGCGCTTCGCCGTCATCGGTGCAACGAGCCCCGGCGACGGCTGCCACCACGTCCGGGTGCACGTCCGGCAGAAACACGATGTCGACGAGGGTGTTCGGTTCCGTGGTGCGGGCCGCGTCGATGGCCTCTTCGACATCGGCGACTTGTCCGCCGATCAGCACGAGATACCTGCCCGGCTGCACCGTGCCCGCCTTGATGAGGTCGAGTGGGGCTCGCTTGACCATGGCATCGCCGGCGGTGATACCTGCTGCAATGGAGTCGAATTCGAGCAAGGCGAGAGCCGGTTGGAGGATCACACGATCCTCAAGGCACCGACAACCGTGATGCGCCGCTCACGCGAGAAGCTACGCGGCCGCGTCAAGCCGTGGCCGGTCGGGCTGGCGATGGAGAACGACGAGAACCCCTCTCCCCCTTCGCCCAGGCCGGCATAATTCGGCCCGTTGGCGACAAAGATGCTGCAGTTCATGGCCAGGGCCATGTTGGTGATGGTCTGCACGTTGGTCGAGTGGATCGAGGCGGTGTGGCGGAATCCGTGCTCCGACTTCACCGCCAGTTCGATACCCCGTTCCACGTCGGCTACCCGGACCACCGGCATGACCGGCATCATCTGCTCGGTCCACACCAGATTGTGATCTTCCGGTACCTCAGCAACCACCAGGCGCACGTCGTCTCCAACCTGGACCCCGATCTCGGCGAGAATCACGCCGGCGTTCTTGCCGATGAAGGCCGGGTTGATGACTCCCGGTTTCCGCGGAGGGCCCATCTCCTTGAAGATGACCCGTTCGAGCCGCTTCAGCTCGTGCTCCTTCAGCACGTAGGCCCCGTTCTGGGCCATGGACCGTACGAGACGGTCGGCGATCGTATCGACGGCGATCGTGGTCTTCTCGTCGACGCAGATGATGTTGTTGTCCAGCGAGGCGCCGGCCACGATGTCCCGTCCGGCCTTGTCCACGTCGGCGGTTTGGTCGACGACGGCAGGCGGATTGCCCGGACCGGCCGCGATGACCACTTTGTCGGTACGCATGGCTTCCCGTACTACCCCCGGACCGCCGGTCACCAAGAGCAGCGCAACGTCGGGGTGATTCATGACCGCTTTGGCGCTCTCGATGGTCGGGTTGGGGATGGCGGTGACCAGATCAGGCGGACCGCCCCCGGCCTGGATGGCCCGATTCAGCAGGCGGATGTTCTCGGCAGATACCTGCTTGGCGCTGGGATGCACGTTGAAAACGACGGCGTTGCCTGCGGACACGATCGAGATGGTGTTGTTGATGATCGTAGAGGTCGGGTTGGTGGTGGGAGTTATGGCGCCGACAACCCCGAACGGTGCGAACTCGGTGACCATCATCCCCCGGTCCCCGGTGACCGCTTCCAATTCGAGGTCCTCGGGGCCGGGGGCCCTGGTGGTGACCAAACGGTTCTTCATGATCTTGTCGACCACCCGACCCAACCCGGTCTCGGCATGAGCCATCTCGGCCAACCGCTCGGCGTTCTCGAGCATCGCGGAACGGACGGAGGCGATGACGGCTTTGCGGCCTTCGAGACCGGTCCGCTGGTAGCGAAGGAACGCCCGCCGGGCGGCGGCCACCGCTTCGTCGATGGTGGCGTAGATCCCGTCGCCCAGTTCGGCTTGTTCGACGGCTTGCAGTTCCTTTTCCGCGCGAAGCTTCGCTCCCTGCCCATCGGTGGTCGTTCCGATCCGCACGTTGACCCGCTCGATAATGTCCTGGATCTGCTGTTCGCTGAGCTCTGCCATGCGTCTCCCGGCTATTTGCGCCACACCTCGGTACCACCGACCTCCCACGTGTCGACGATCGCCATGATCACCGCGTCACACGGGCGGTTATTGGTCAACACGGTCTGGCTCGGTCGTTCCGATCCGCAGGTTGACCCGCTCGATGATGTCCTGGATCTGCTGTTCGCTGAGCTCTGCCATGCGTCTCCCGGCTATTTGCGCCACACCTCGGTACCACCGACCTCCCATGTGTCGACGATCGCCATGATCACCGCGTCACACGGGCGGTTGTTGGTCAACACGGTTTGACGGGCGGAACTGCCGGTGGCATAGAGCACCACTTCCCCAACGCCGGCGCCGACCGCATCGGCGGCCACGACGTAACCTCCGGTTTCCTCGTTATCGACGTCGAGCTGGCGCACCACGAGAAACTTGAGCCCCTCGAGGTTCGCTTCCTTCTGGCTGGCGACCAGCGTTCCGGCTACGCGTCCAAGCAGCATTGCATCCTCCGTCCGAAGCGAGTGGGCGAGTCTTCGGCCGTCTAGCCCATCTCCGCTTCAGCTTCTTCGGCGCGTCCCAGCGGCAGCACCACATCGATGTTGAGGTGCGGGCGGGCGATCACATGGGTGGAAATCACTTCGCCGACCTTTTCGGCGCTGCGCACGCCGGCATCAATTGCCGCTTTCACCGCTGCTACGTCACCACGCACGATGGCGGTCACATAGCCACCACCGGTCTTCTCGTAGCTGACCAGTTCGACCTTGGCCGCCTTGACCATGGCATCGGCCGCTTCGACCATCGCCGCAAAGCCTCTTGCTTCGATCATTCCCAGGGCTTCAGCCATACATCCGTCTCCTTCTCTGTCCTACTTGCTTGGAGATTCTCTACCTTCGAGACCTTCGATGGCGGCCACCGCCGCCCGCCAGCCGACGTCGATATCCCGCTCTTCGCCGCCGAGATACGACACGGCCCATCGAACCAAATGCCCTGACCTCGAGGACGTTGATCTCGGCCGCTTTCTCCGCCTCGTTGGCGGCCAGCGGGGCATACGCGGCAGGTTCGAGTTCGAGCACGTAGAGCGTCTGGCCGGGAATGATCATCTGGCCGTGGCGCATCCGGTTGATCAACTGGGCCTGGTGGTCGTCGATCCGACGGATGATCTGGCTGGAGAGGATGCGGGGCTTGGTCCGATCATTCTCTTCGAGCTCGATGGCCTCGAGGATGGCTCGTCCGGCCGCCCGGGTCTCTGCTTGATCCTCCGAATGGATCTCGAGCATCCCGTAGTACCGCTCGACGATCTGCATTCCCGGTCGGACCCGGGTCGCCTTGAGGGCGATATCGGTGAGACGGTTGATCTCGATACCAGGCGCAATCTCAACGTACAGCGATGCATCCCCGGCCAAAGGGAGGAAACCTTGCGCGGTGGTACCCAAAAAGGCCGCGTATTGCGGTTGCAGGCTGTCTAGAAACGCGTAGGCGCGCAGCTCAATATTGCTCACTCGACTCCCCTCCGGTCACTATGGCGACACCCGCCGAAGCGCCGATTCGGGTGGCGCCGGCGGCGATCATGTCTTTCATATCTTCGGCGCTGCGGATCCCGCCTGCAGCTTTGATCCCCATGTCCGGGCCGACCGTCTCCCGCATCAATAAGACGTCGTGAACGGTCGCTCCGCCCGGACCAAACCCGGTCGAGGTCTTCACGTAATCCGCTTTTGCCTGCTTGGCGAGGTAAGAAGCAATCACCTTTTCCTCGTCGGTGAGGAGGGCCGCTTCGATGATGACCTTGTTCTTGACCCCGGCCTCGCGACAGGCATCGGATACCTTCTCGATGTCTTTGCGAACGGTCTCGTGATCACCGGATTTCAGCGCTCCGATGTTGATCACCATGTCGATCTCGCGAGCCCCGTCGCGAATCGCCCGCCTCGCTTCCATCGCCTTGATCTCGGACGGCGTGGCGCCGAGGGGAAACCCGACGACCGACGCCACCTTCACCGTTGAGCCCCGGACATTGTTCGCAGCCCTCTTCACCCACGTGGGGTTCACGCACACCGCGGCGAAGCCGTACTCGACCGCTTCGGCACAGAGTTTGTCGATGTCGGCGGCGGAAGCGTCCGGTTTGAGCAGGGTGTGGTCGAGGTAGCGGGCGAGGTCTCGGGGCACCTCAGCGGCTGCCCCGGAAAAACTGATGCGGCCCGCCCCGTTGGCGACGATCGCACGGACCTTGTCCGGGCTGTGAACGGCACACGAGCCGTCGACACAAATCTCATCGACATCTTCTTTGAAGAGCTGCCAGGACCTCGCGAGTCACTGCCTCGATGAGTTCTTCTCTGCTTGTCATGTCCGGTCGCCTTTGAGGTACTGCTTTTCAATGTCGGTGATCATGTCCACCCGCCGGGCATGGCGGCCCGGACCCCAATCGGTGGCCAGCCACGCCTCCACAATCTGGAGGGCGAGCGCGTTGCCGATCAGTCCCGCCCCCAGGGTCAGGACATTAGCGTGATTGTGCTCCCGGCTGTTTTGCGCCGATGAGATGTCGTAACAGAGCGCCGCCCGCACCCCGGGGACCTTGTTGGCGACCATCGCCGACCCAATGCCCGCTCCATCGACGATGATGCCTTCCGAGCAGGTACCGGCGGCGACCAGGCCAGCTACGGCGTGGGCAAAGTCTGGATAGTCGACCGACTCGGGGGTGTTCGTGCCACAGTCCGTGACCTCAAAGCCCTGTTCGCGAAGGTAGAAACCGATGCGTTCCTTGAGGGGGTATCCGCCATGATCGGCTCCAATGGCGATCCGCCTCGGCCCACCCGTTGATTCCGGCGCCGGGGCAGTCACCGGTGCGGAAGGAGGCCTTTGGCCGGTGCGGGTCAGGACCCCATCAACCACCCGCTCAACGGCTTTTCGAATCTCTTCCTGGGACGGCATGTTGGTTCGGGCTCTCTTGCTCTCCGCTCTCTCCCAGCATCCTAGGAGTCTGCCGACGACAGGACCTATCCTGGGGAGATGGAAGATCCGGCATTCGTCTGGCAGCAACTCGCTCGGGAGGGCCGCCCCATGAAACCACCCTCAGAGGAGCCTGCGCGCAGGCCGCAAGGCCCCGCCCCTTCGATCCGCTGGGTCACGCTTCACGAAGCAGAAGAAGCCACCGGGGTGCCTGCCTCAACCGTACGCAATTGGGCCCGCAAAGACCGGATTCCAACTCGTTTTGAACTCGAGCCGGAAGGTCAGGTGCGCCTGGTCGGTCTCGACGAGGTCGTGGCACGAGCCCGGCACCTCGGGAGACTCCGTCCCCCGCCGGCCGCCCGGACTTCGCCTGCTCCACCCAAGCCTGCCCCGACCTCGAGCGAACCTGCCCCGGACGTGCCAGACGGCTCGGTGCTCGTCCCCATCGACGCCTGGAACCGGATGATCAACCAGCTCGGCAACCTGCACGAGGCCGGCCAGCAACTTGCCGAGGCTCGGGAGCGAGCCGCCCGGGCCGAGACCGAAGCGGTATTCCTCCGGGAACGCCTGAGCGAACTGCGGAACCAGGCGGACGAGCGGACCGCAGCCGTGGGCGCCCCCGAGCCGCTTCCGGCTACTACCCCCGTGCCCGAGGCGCCCCGGCTGGTGTCTGATCCGCAGAGCCCGACGACGCCCGACCCTTCCGACGACCTCGACCCTGCCTGGTTGTATCTCTATCGCCGCTGGGAGAACCGGAAACGCCGGAACCGTCGATAGAGGACGCCGGAGCCAGTTCTCCACGGGACGCCTTGGCACTGGGGTGAAGCGATTTCGTCACCTCTGCCCTCTTCCCATCTTCTCAAGGGTGGTGGCAGGGAGGATAATCAGGGTGTGTTAGTCGCACCGCCGGCCTGAACTGTCGGGCTCCGGTACGGCGAGGCTCGGCGAGTGACTCGCTGAACGTCCCTGCAGCGGCGCCGCCACCCAAGTGGTCGTTCATCGAACCGCAGGGACGAGGAGGTGACCGAAGGTGGAAATGCTGGCTTGGAGAATCAGGATTGCGGTCTTGTGGGTCTTCTTGGCTGTGGGCATGTCAGCCGCCATGCTTCTCACGTCTGTTTGCGCCGGGGAACCTCGCTCAGATCATGGAGGGGCGTTTCGGAGACATGGAGTTCACCGCCGGCACGCTGATGTTCGTGGCGTTGTTCTGGCTGGTTCCCTTGATCATGGCGTTCCTCACCATGGTCTTGCAGGGCCGGGTCAACCGGTACGCGAACGCGGGGATGGGTGTGGTGCTTACCGCTATGTGGGTCTGGGATCTGGTCGAACACCTGGCGAGCGGCGAGGAGTTCAGTGGTGGGCCGCTGGTCGTCGTCGCAATGATCGTGGCCGGATTGACGATCTTGTGGCACGCCTGGAAGTGGCCCACGGCGCAGGAAGAACTCGAGAAGCCGTCACCATTGTTGGCAGACGACAGAATGACCCGGGTCTCGGCCGGTACCACCCCATTTCGCGTTAGGCTCGAAACCCGGTCAGCCCGTCTGGCGCAGATCTCGTCGTTGGAACAACACAACCGAAACCGCTACCAATACGACGGTCAGACCGGCGAGGATTGCCGCGTTGCCCCAATCCATCCCGTTCTCCAACGGATGGGTGTTGAGGTAGTAGCTGAACGGTGACACCCTGGCCCAACCCGCCAGCGTGTCGTTGAGCGACGCGAAAGAGTTGACCAGATGGAAGACCAGAGCTGCCCCGACCGTCCCAAAAACGGCGACCCTGACCCGGCCGGTAGCGGCACTCAAGGCCAATGCCAGAGTCCCGAAGACCAACCCGACCAAGGTTGCCAGGAATGAGGTGGCGGCGATGTTTCCCACGTCTATGCCCAGCCCACCGAGCACCGACCCCAGCCAGACTCCGAGGAAGGTCGAAAGCCCGACGGCGATGGCATACACCAACATCGCCAAGGCCTTTTCGAGTACGACCCGGGAACGCCTGATCGGATTGGCGAGCAGCAGACCCATCGTGCGGTTCTGTTCCTCGCCGGCCAGTCCCCGGGCTCCGATGACGGCGGTAACCACGATGACCGCAATGGGAGCCATCAGCCCGAACGTCTCAGCCTCGTAGAAACCTTCTGCGGTGCTCATGTCACCGCCTGCAGCCCCCACGAAGGCCCAGAGCTCCTCAGGGATCTGTTTGGTGAAGTCCAGGAGTGTCTGGTCCATCAATCCGTAGAGCGGACCCATGAGCACACCCATGAGAAAGAACATGATGTAGGCCGAGACAATCAGCAACCCCTGATGCTCGGAAGCAGTCTTGATCGAGATCCGGGAAACCCGGGTGGCACCGGCCAACCGGTCGACGATCTTACGCGTAAGGGGATTGCCCCGCAGACGGTCCAGCAAAGTGACCCCCACGTTGTGGCTTCGGAGGTCGCGACGATTGACGCCGACCAAAGCGATTGCGGCCAGAACCACTATGGCGCCCATCAGCACAGCCAGATCGCCCCACTGGATTCCGTTGATCACCGGTTGCCCGTTGTCGAAGTAGTACCAGGGGAAGACTTTGGCGACGTTCTCCCACCCCTCGATGATGGGGAAGATGCCGACCGCCACGAAGCCCAGCGCCATGATCCCGGCAGATACTCCCGAAGCTAGGCCGCGCTTGCCCGTCCAGGCACCGATGGCCATGGCCAGGAAGCCGTAGAAAAGGGCATTGACGAACAGGTGAAGGGCATAAGCCCCGATCTGCATGCCGCCCATTCGTACATCCAGGATTCCTGCTATCAGCGGTGCGGCACCCCACAGAGCAAGCGCACCCAACCCCACCAGCAAAAGCATCGAAGCTGCCTTCGAGACCAGCACGTTGGTGCGGCTCTTGGGATTGCCGAGTAATAGGCCGATGGTTCCATCGCGCTCTTCGCCTGCCACCGAGGCCGAACCCATCGACACGGCCATGCCCGCCAGCGTCAAAGCACCGTAGAAGCCGTACATAACTCCGACGGCCAAACTGGCGACATCGGCGCCATCCGGGATGCCCATGATCGACAGAAAGACCTCGGGCAGTTCGGTATAGACGGAGATGTCGATGTCCTGGTACACCGCCATCACCATCCAAAGCAGCAGACCGAGGCTGAACATGGCGATCGCCATGCCCTTCCAGCGGTCCCGGGTGGTTTTGGCAAACACTGAGGCAAGCATCAGGCCACCACCTCGTCATCCCGGTAGTAGGTAAGGAAGATCTCTTCGAGGTCGGCCGCTTCCGTGGAGATGTCCAGGACGTGGAAGCGCTCGGTGACAACCTTGAGCAGGGTTTCCATCTGACCGTCGAAGGACAGCATGGCATGGTGGTCCTGCACCTTGACATCCCGAACGCCGGGTAGGGGTTTGAGCACGGACTCTTCGACCGGTCCGTCGAAATACAGGTTCACCGTGCGAATAGCCTTGGAGCGCAAGCTGGCCACGGCCTCCAGGGCAATCAATTTGCCTCGCCGGATGATGCCGACCCGGTCGGCCACCCGCTGCACCTCAGACAGGGTGTGACTGGAGAGGAACACGGTGGTCCCGGCTTGAGCAACTTCACGCATCAGCGTCTGAAAGGCGCGTTGCATCAAGGGATCGAGACCACTGCTGGGCTCGTCCATGATCAGCACCTGAGGTCGATTCATGAACGCCTGGATCAAACCGACTTTCTGCCGGTTGCCCGACGAGAGATCACCGACTTTCTTTGAAAGATCCGCTTCCAGGCGTTCGGTGAGTTCCTCGACGTAACCCCAATCCACGCCACCCCGCAGATTGGCGAAATAGGTGAGCGTGTCCCGTCCGGTGAGATTGGGATACAGAGCCAGATCGCCCGGCACGTAGCCGATGTGCCGACGAATCTCCACAGCAGCATCGTGCGAATCCAATCCCAGAATCGAAGCTTTGCCCGAAGTGGGACGAATCTCATCCAGCATCGTGCGGATCGTGGTCGTCTTGCCCGCACCGTTGGGACCGAGAAACCCGAATATCTCTCCGGCCCGGACGTCGAGGTCCAGATCCACCAGTGCTTCGACGTCTCCGTAATGCTTGGTCAATTTGTCGGCGTGGATGGCGATCTGATCGGTCATTGAGTTCCTTCTTCCGCTGTGGTGGCGTCGTCGAACGCCTCTTTCATTCGTTCGGCGGTCGTATCCGTGAAGAGCCCACTGAGGATTTCCAGGGCGGGAGCCATGTAGGAAGCGGCCGCTTTGGGATTGGAGGCGAGATCGGTGAGGTCGTAGCCGATGAGACGCTCCAGGTGTTCGTGCAACACGAGCGCACCAAGCGACCACATCGTCATGATCGCCGCACGTTCCCGGGGGTACCGGGTCGGGGTGAGCATTCCGGTCTCGACACCCGTCTCGGAATATTCGATGGCATCGGCCACGATTTCGTCCACAAGGTCAACCACATGCGGCGATCCGTCCACCAGGGTACGGGCCAGATACCGGGCCAGCGGCGGTCCTTCCCCGGTCGAGCGGAGCGCCGCCAAAGGGTCGAACCCGGCACCGGCGGCCATGGCATCCCCCTTCAGCTGTCGAATCATGGCCGTGACGTGCTGGTCGCAAGCCACCCGGAGACCATCCATCGATCCGAAATGGTGCATCACCAACCCCGCAGATACTCCGGCCGAGGTTGCGACCTTGCGGGCTGTCGTCCCGCTGATACCGCGCTCGGCAAAGCACGCGATGGCCGCGTCGCGGATGCGTGCTTTGGTGGTCCGATCATCAGCCGACGATCCTTCGCTGAGGATCTCAATTGAACGCATGTTCAGCATTCTATACGGCTGTTCAACTCCGATCAATCCTGGCGGCCAGAGGCGTCCGGGAGAGGACCTTGGGCCAACCGGAGACGGGTGGCCCCAAACCCGCGATAATGTCTGTACGAGATTCGACCCGACGGAGGAAAACAACATGGACTACGCAAAGCTGCTGGGTGAAGACGCCCAGGATCTCCTCACCCACGACTCGACGGGCATCCCGGCCGACAGTCTCGAGTTGCCCGGTCCCGACTTCGTCGATCGGGTGTTCATGCAGACGGACCGCTCCCCCCAGGTCCTCCGCAACCTCGCCTCGATGTACAACCACGGACGTCTGGGCGGCACCGGCTATCTGTCCATCCTTCCCGTCGATCAGGGCATCGAGCACTCGGGGGCCGCTTCCTTTGCGCCCAATCCGATCTACTTCGATCCCAAGAACATCGTCGAGCTGGCCATCCAGGCCGGCTGCAACGCCGTCGCTACGACCTTCGGGGTGCTCGGCATGGTGTCCCGCCGGTACGCCCACAAGATCCCGTTCATCGTCAAGATCAACCACAACGAACTGCTCACCTATCCGGCAACCTATGACCAGGTGATGTACGGCTCGGTCGATCAGGCATTCGATCTCGGCGCGGCCGGAGTCGGCGCCACCATCTACTTCGGCTCTGAGGAATCGACCCGCCAGATCCAGGAAGTGAGCGATGCCTTTGCCCGGGCGCACGAGCTCGGCATGTTCACGGTCCTCTGGTGCTACGTCCGGAACTCCGCCTTCACCAAGGATGGTGTCAACTACGAAGGATCTGCCGATCTGACCGGCCAGGCCAACCACATCGGCGTGACGATCGAGGCCGACATCATCAAGCAGAAGCAGCCGGACAACAACGGCGGATACACGGCGATCGGTTTCGGCAAGACCCACCCGAAGGTGTACTCAGAGCTGACCACCGATCACCCCATCGATCTGACCCGCTGGCAGGTTGCCAACTGCTACATGGGCCGCGTCGGACTGATCAACTCCGGTGGAGCATCATCGGGAGCAGGCGACCTGGCTCAGGCGGTCCGCACCGCGGTGATCAACAAGCGGGCCGGTGGGACGGGGCTCATCTCCGGACGCAAGTCTTTCCAACGCCCGATGAACGACGGGATCGGACTCCTCAACGCGATTCAGGACGTGTATCTCGACCCTGAGGTAACCATCGCCTAAGGGTCCTAGATCAGGGTGTTGTAACCGTGGTAGAGCAGTACTGCGGTCATGACCCCAACCATGACGAGCGAGGTCTCGAGGATTCGGCGGTAACGCCGCGCCGACCAGATGGCGAGGGCAATTCCGGCGCCAACCACGACTTTGAATAGGGCCGCCAGGGTCGGATCGAGCGCGAACAAGTAGGCCATGACCGGATTGACCTCAGTGGCACCCAGGGAAAGGGCCTGCACGGTTAGCAAGAGGTCGACCAGGTTGAGCAGCACGAACACCAGGAGCACGACGGCGATGGTGTGGTGATCGCGCCGATACCGGGCCAGCCACGAGTGATAGCGTGACCGCCAGGTGCCGCGGGCCGGACGGCGACGCTCAAAACCGCGTCTGCGCTCCGGGTAATAAAAGGACCGGCTCCGGATTCGCCGATCCGTGCCGCGGTTTGCCCACCTGCTCTCATGAGCGGATTCGATCTTCACCCCGCTGCCTCCCTGCAGCCGCCGCTTCTTCTCCGAGCCTACCCAACCGGGTGACGACCGGACGCTGGTTTCTCCTAGAGCTCGGCTGAACGCCAGGCTTCCCGCAGTTTCACCCGGGCACCAAGGGAGAGAACCGCCCCGGAGTAGACGCGGCCTGCTAACCGAATCAGCCCGTACGTTGCGGCCAGCATGATCACGATCGACAGCATCGATTCCCAACCGGCGATGGCGCCCTGCGCTTGACGAATCGGTACAACGAAAGGAGCGATCGGCGGCAAGAAAGTGGTGATCTTGGCCACCACGCCATCGGGGTTCTCTATCACTGCGAAGGCCGCGAAGTACCCGGCCACTCCGACCAACGTCAAGGGAGTGGCAACACTCTGAGCTTCCTCCATGCGCGAGACCAGTGCTCCAGCGGCGGCATAGGCCACGCTATAGAAAGAGAATCCCAGCACGAACCACATCAGCAGAGAACCGATCAATCCGATGGAAACATCGGGTATGTCGACCAGATCGACGGCCAACGCGGCCACCCCTGCCGTGACGACGATCAACAGCAGCTGAGCGATGCCCAACAAGCCGATACCGATGACTTTGCCGGCCATCAGTTGATGGGGACGGAGTGCCGACATCAACACCTCAACAACCCGATTGGTCTTCTCTTCGATCACACCGTTGAGCGTCCAGGCCCCGTAGCTGAGGATCCCGATATAGAGCAGGATCAAACCGGCGAAACTCACAATGGTGTTGGTCTCTCGATTGGGGTCGAAAGGTTCGAGGCTTCGCAGTTCGAGCGGATTCTCCGTGAGCAATCCTGCGATTTCTTGGACCGACACGCCGGTTGCGTCCGCCATCTCCTGCAACGCGAGTGTCTGGGCCGCTCCGGCCACCAGGGACGAAAGCCCGCTATTCCCGGAAAAGGCGAACACCCGAAGGACCGGTTCGTTGGTGACATACTCTGTTCCGTCTACCAGAAACGCTTCAATGTCGCCGGCCTTCAATGCCGTCTCGGCCCTGGCGGTATCTTCGAATTCTTGGGTGTCGACCCGCGCCTCAACGGCGCCCGCCAGAACCTCGAGTGTTGCTACGAAATCGGCCGGGGTCGTACCCACAAGCCCCAGGTCATAGGTCGTGCCGTCCCCGTCATCCAGCATCTGCGGGATGATGATTCCGCCCAGCACGATAAGCAGCAAGACCGCCGTGGTGATCCGGTAGGTACGGCTCTTGATGCGCTCTCGGAGCTCCCGCCGGGCAACCATCCAGACGGGCCGCAAACCCTTCATGATGCAACCGCCCGTAAGAAAAGCTCCGAGAGGCTCGGCGCCTCAAAGCTGAAGTGACGAAGGGGGCCAACCGCCCGGGCGGCTGAGAGAATTCCCTCGATATCGATGTCTTTTTGGACCAGCAATCGAACCAACGAGCCATCAACCTCCTTGGCTTCAACCCCGGCAGTCTCCGGAAGCCAGCCTCCATCTCCGTTCACCACATCGATTTCGAGCCGCCGATGGGGAGATGCCTCTTTCAAAGCGGCCACGTTCCCTTCCATGACATTGCGGCCCTTGTTGATGATGACCACGTCTTCGCACAGGTCCTCGACGAGGTCGAGTTGGTGACTCGAAAACACGACGGCCTTCCCGTTCGCCGCCTCTCCTTGAAGCGAGTCCGCCAGGGTTTCGACGGCCACGGGGTCCAGTCCGGAGAACGGCTCATCGAGAATCAGCAGGTCCGGGTCGTGGACCAGGGCAGCGGCTAGCTGCACCCGCTGCTGATTTCCATGAGAAAGTTGTTCGAGGCGGTCTTCGGCGCGGTCCGACAACCCCAGAGTGGCCAACCAGCGTGAAGTCGATGCAGCGGCTTCCATCCGGGACATGCCGTGCAACTCGGCGAAGTAGATCAGCTGCTCGCCGACTTTCATGCGTGGATAGAGCCCTCGTTGTTCCGGCATGTAGCCGAAACGCAAGCGTTGCTCGGGCCCGATGGGCTCGCCATTCCAGGCGACCTCGCCGGCGTCGAGTTGAACGAGTCCGAACACCGAGCGCATGGCGGTCGTCTTGCCGGCTCCGTTCGGTCCCAGGAACCCGAGCATATGACCCGGCGCGACCGCAAGGGAGGCGCCGTCCAGGGCCCGCACCTCACCGTACCGCTTCGACAGATTCTTCAGCTGCAACACGCTTGAGGCCCCCTATCGGACTGAGGCTAACTCATTGGAACCACGGTCGAAAAAGCGGAAACGGGCCTCCAGGCGCAGGTGGTACGCTCACGGTCCATGAGCGAACCCCGTCACATCCTGGTAGCCGTCGCCTGGCCCTATGCGACCGGGTCGCTGCACCTCGGCCACATCGCCGGGGCGTATCTGCCTCCCGACATCTTCGCCCGCTACCACCGGATGGCCGGAAACAAGGTCCTGATGGTGTCCGGCAGCGACGTGCACGGAACGCCGATCACCGTGAAAGCCGACGAAGAAGGCGTCACTCCCGAGGAGATAGTCGACAAGTACCACCCGAGGTTCCTCGGCTACTGGGAGAAGCTTGGAATCACGTTCGATCTCTTCACCACGACCGGCACGGACAACCACAAGCGAGTTGCCCAGGATTTCTTCTTGAAGCTCCTGGAAAACGGCTACCTGTACCGCCACACCACCATGCAGTTCTACGACGAACAGGCGGAGCGGTTTCTCCCCGACCGGTACGTCGAGGGCACCTGCCCGCACTGCGGGTACATCGACGCTCGCGGCGACCAGTGCGACAACTGTGGGCGCACCCTCGACCCTCACGAACTGATCGACCCGCGTTCCAAACTGTCCGGCACGACCCCGGTCGAGCGTGAGACGGAGCATTACTACTGGAAACTGAGCGCACTTCAGGAGCCACTCCTCGAATGGCTTCGCTCCCGGGAGCAGTGGCGCCCCCATGTCGTGAATTTCGCCATCGGCATGGTCAAGAGCGGTCTCAACGACCGGGCCTTCACCCGGGACCTGGACTGGGGCATCCCCATCCCGGTGGACGATCTGGGAAGCGGAAAGTCGATCTACGTCTGGTGGGAAGCGGTCATGGGCTACTTCTCGGCTCCGCAGGAGTGGGCGCAGATCCAGGGGACTCCGGAGGCGTGGAAGGACTGGTGGACGAATCCGGAGGCCGAGTCCTACTACTTCGTAGGCAAAGACAACATCCCCTTCCATGCGGTCTACTGGCCGGCCCTGTTGATGGCTCATGGGGGCCTCAACCTCCCGACCAACGTACCCGGCAATCAGTACGTCACGTTCGGAGGTTCGAAGGCGTCGAAATCCCGGGGGGTGGGGCGCT
>CAVRAP010000001.1:0-145328 GCA_963718995.1 uncultured Actinomycetota bacterium | reverse complement strand
AGGAATACCCTTCAGCGGTGTATTCGAAGTCGACAGAGGTGTCTCCTGCAGGAATCTCGAACACCCCGGAGCCGATAACCTCAGAACCCTCCCCATAACCCGAGTCGTCACAGGTGTCCGATGAGAAGAACTCGATCTGGTAATACTGGCCGACCTCGGATTCGAGCGTCCCGCTCACGGTGATGTCGGCATAATCGCCGTCTTGTCGCACTATCGCCGAGTCGATCACCGGGAAGTTCTGCAGCTTGTTGCTGTGTCCGGCGCCACCGAGTCGTTGGCCGTGACACCCACACTCCCGAGGTCAATCCCCAGACCGCCGTTGTTCTCGACGCCATCACCGAGTATAGCATTGTCGGTCCCCGGTCCTCCGGAAATGGTCGGTATCGACACCGGCCGCGACATTCGCTCTTATGTAGTTGCCGGATATTTGATTAAACGAGCTGTTGAGAAGGGTTATGCCGTCCTTGTATGTCCCGGCGGGGTCCGAACCGTTGAAGGCAACCGTGTTCCCCTCAATGGTGTGCGATCCCCCATTGCCAATCTGAATTCCGGGTCCCCCGTTGCCGAGGTCCGCGCCGGTCGAACCTTCTCCAACGAAGTTGAATAAGACGTACGCATCCGGAATCGTTGATGACGATCCCGGCGCCGTCATTACCGGACACATAGTTCGCATCGCCAAGCCCGAAACCACCAATTGTTGTTTCGTCGGCGCCCGTCTGCACCACGATCCCCTGCTGACTGTTGCCATTCTCTTCGGTGGCGTCGGAATTGGTCCCGATGTAGTTGGCGTGAACGGTGTTCTCGTCCGGCGTCGTTTCCGGCGATCCTGACCCCAGCGCCGATATTGCCCGAGATCACATTGTCGACCACGTCGTTGCCGGGTCCCTGGATGAATAGACCCACCAAGCCGTTGGATTCGATGGCGTTCCCGTTGACGAGGTTGTCGGCTGCACCGGGTCTCAACCATATCCCGTACCCACCGTTGCCGGTGATGAAGTTGGACTCGACAGTGGTGTTCGATGCGTCTGAGTAGATACCGGCGCCCGAAAAACCCTGGATGGTCAAGTTCTTGAGGGTCGAGCCGTTGGCTCCGGCCTCGAGGAAGACCGAATCGGTCGCCACCTACCACGCCGGAGCCGTCGATGACCACGTTCTGACCAGTCCCGTCGATCGCAACGTTCTTCTCAATATTGACGAAGGCGGTCTGTGGGCTGATGGTCCCGGAGACCGAGAAACCGATAGTGACAGGACCCGCGGCGAGGCTGCTCTCGTGGATTGCAGCCCTCAGAGTGCAGACATCCGTGCCAGTCGTGGTTCCATCATTCGCCACACATAAACCATCGTCAACTAGATCTGGGAGGTCGGCTGTCGAGTCCACCGTGAACGTAAGAACGGTCTGACCGCGATCGACTGATTGAACGGAATGGGGCTCAGGACCGAGAACACCGTCAGCAGCGCCAGCAACAGTGCCATGCCGATGCGCGACGCTTTGCCGCGCGATACTCCCGTACCCATCATCTGGTGGCCTCCCTCGCCGTTCACTCCCCGCCGTCAACCGCTATACGGCAGACGCGTTATCCACAATGCCACACTCGGTGGCAAACGTCCAATGGTTTGAGTCGACGTCGGATCAAGCCATAGGCAGGCGGCCCAGCAGCTAGATCAATCCGGGGGGTTTATGTCGACGCAACTGCGCCTGTCGGCTCATTGTCGTCACTCAGCGTAGGGAATTTGCTACTTCTCCACGGGCGCTGCTAGGCAAAAAGATGATCGAGGCACCGGCCCGTGCGTTACTCGAGAAGCCAAAATGGCCGTGCTTCCCGGCGCCGGCACCACTAACATCGCTACCCTCACTGCACGGTGGATACAGTCCCGGCCGACCCCTACGCACCCTATGTCTCGCGCCTAGCCGCGCGCTGTGCCGACCGAACGCGCTCTCGTTGTCTGGCCGGAACCATGGTGTTCGTCGACATCTCCGGTTTCACCGCCCTGTCCGAACGGTTGGCCCGCAAAGGCAAACTCGGCGCCGAGGAAGTCGACCGCGGTTCTCAACCGGGTGTTCACCGAGCTCCTGACCATTGCAGTGCGTCGCGGGCGGCGATTCGCTCAAGTTCGGGGGCGATGCCCTGCTTCTCTGGTACGAAGGCGACAGGCACGCTCCACGGGCCGCTGCTGCTGCTCACGAGATGCGGACCGCCCTCCGGACCGTAGGGAAGATCGATACGCCGGCCGGCCGGGTCAACCTGCGGATGTCCGTTGGTATTCACAGCGGCGATTTCGACTTCTTCCTTCTCGGTTCCTCGCACCGCAAGCTTCCATTGCCGGGCCAGCGACCTCGACCACCGTGCAGATGGAGTCAGGCGCCACGGCAAGCCAGATTCTGGTGAGCAGGGCAACGGCCGAACGCCTCCGCACCCAGATACTGGGCGAGCCGAGCGGCAACGGGATGCTGCTGAGACGTGCCCCCGAGATCGTTGGAACCGTGAACGAACCCGCCGTCCCGTCCACGGATAGCCTCGAGCAACTCATCCCATCGGCTCTGCGCCAGGCTGTTCGATCGACGGCAATTGAAGGTGAGCATCGCAAGGCAACCGTCGCCTTCATCGAATTCACCGGCAGCGACAACCTCATCCGTGAGGGAGGGTGCGGATCAGCGGTAGGAGCGTTGGAGTCGATCATCAACGCCGCGGAAGAGTCGGCAGACGAGTTCGGGGTCACATTCCTGTACTCCGACATCGACGCCGACGGTGGCAAGCTCATCTTGATCGGTGGGGTCCCGGCGATCACCGGCCACGATGAAGCCAGCGTGCTGCTGGCTGCCCGGCAGACGGCAGACCGGGCTCAATCACTGCCCTTGAAGATCGGCGTCAACCGGGGAAGCCTCTTCGCCGCCGACGTCGGGGCACCGTTCCGACGGGCTTTCACCATCATCGGAGACGCCGTGAACCTGGCAGCACGGGTCATGTCGCATGCCGGGAAGAACCAGATCCTGGTCACACCCGAAGTTCTCGAGTACTGCACAACCGTCTTCGAAACCACACCCGTTGAACCATTCCGGGTCAAAGGAAAGGCCACCCGGTCGAGGCAGTGCAGCTCGGAAAGCCAACCGGATCGGCTGAGCGGTCCGTCGAGCATGAGCTGCCCCTCATCGGGCGAAAAGAAGAACTGGCGACTGCGGCGGCGGCCATCGCCGATCTCCTGCAAGGCAAAGGTCAACTTGTCGAGGTCATTGGCGAGCCGGGAATCGGTAAGTCCCGATTCACCGAAGAGGTGGCCACCCGGGCCAAGGCCGACGGAGTAACCCTGCACCGCTCGGTCTGCGTTCAATATGAGTCGGCCACGCCGTATGCAGCCTTGCGGATGGTCCTTCGCGGTCTCGTTGAGATTGAGGACGAGCCGGGACCGGCCCTCGAGAAGCTGGTACGAGAGCGGGCACCGAAACTCGCCGATTGGCTCCCGCTGCTGGCCGTGCCCTTCGATGCCGAGGTTGCGACGACCGCAGCCGCAGACGAGCTCGACACGTCCTTCCGCAAACCCCGCACCTTCGATGCCGTCAAAGACCTCTTGCAAACAGTTGTTTCTTCCCCGAGTCTGGTCGTCATCGAGGATGCCCACTGGATGGACGAAGCTTCCGCCGAGTTGCTCGCCAACCTGGAGGAGTCGCTCGGCTCCCTACCGCTGACCGTCTTCGTCACTCGCCGGGAAGCCGCGACCGGGTTCATCTCAACACTGCCGACACTCGACCATCGCCCTCGAGGCACTGGCCCTCGGGGACGCCACCGAGTTGGCCGACGTCCTGGCCGACGAGCTCATGGTTCCCCCACATCTGGTGGCGGAGATCACTCGAAGGGCAGACGGCAATCCCCTCTTCCTCATCGAGCTTGTCGCAGCGTCAAGGGACCAAAGGACGCTGGATAGCCTGCCGGATACCGTCGAAACCCTCGTTGCTTCGCGTGTGGATAGCCTCCCGCCGGACGAGCGGCAGGCGCTTCAGTACGCGTCGGTGGCGGGCCTGGAAGCGCCGTTCGACCTCCTCAAAGAGAACAGTCCGCAGATCGTCGATTTACTCGGCCACCCTTCCCGGTGGCAACACCTCGGAGATTTCATCGAACCGACGGGTCCGGGGGCGGTGACCTTCAAGCACACCTTGTATCGCGATGTCGCATACGAGCAGCTTCCCTTCCGTATCCGGCGTTCGATCCACGCTCACATCGGCAGCACGATCGAGCAGCGAGCGGGGACCGCCACTGACGAAAAGGCCGAAATCCTCGCTCTTCACTTCGATCGAGCTCAGATATTCACCAAAGCGTGGGACTACGCCACCGTGGCAGGCCGCGATGCAGCGTCGAAAGGCGCCAACGTCGACGCTGCCAAGTTCTTCTCGCAAGCGCTCCGCAATGGACGCCGGGCCGAAAAAGTGACCCGGTCGGCGCTGGCCCCGATCGCCGAGAACCTAGGAGATGTCTACGACCTGGCCGGCCTCTACGAAGAGGCAGACGATGCCTACGTGGGTGCCCGCAAGCTCGTTGCGGCGGATCCGATCGCACAGGCGCGCTCGATGCGCAAGCAGGGCTTGATGAGGGAGCGTAAGGGCGCCTACTCGGCGGCGTTGAGATGGCTCAGCCGGGCAATGAAGGTGCTCGACCGTGGGACCTCGAACGAACCCGCGTTGATCGAGCGGTCAGAGCTGCAGGCTGCCTACTCGGGAGTGCGCTTCCGGCAGGCGCGCTACCGCAGCAGTGTCGAGTGGGCCCTCCGGTCGATCGAACCGGCAACGGAGACCGGGTATCAGGAAGGTCTCGCCCACGCCTACTACCTGCTCGATCATGCGATGTCGTTCCTCGGAGACCCGCAAGCGGACATCTACCGCAAGCTGGCCTTGCCGATTTACGAGCGACTCGGGGACCATGTGGGGCAGTCGCGGGTGCTGAACAACCTCGGGGTGACCGCCTACTTTCGTGGGGATTGGGAAGCGGCCGCGACGTTCTACGAGCGGAGCCGGGAAGAAGCCACCAAGGCCGGCGACGTGTTGAGCATCGCTCGAGCTGCCAACAACATCGGCGAAATCCTCTCCGACCAAGGCCGCCTGGGTCAAGCCGAGGAGGCGTTTCGTCAGGCGAGACGGGTGTGGCGAGCGTCTCGCTACACCGTGGGAGTGGCCCTGGCGGATGCAAACCTCGGACGGGCCGCCGCCCGCGCCGGCCGGCATGACGAAGCTGAGCGCCTGCTCGAACAATCCGTGCGGGGTTTCCAGGAGATCGGAGCCGAGACCTTCGTCCTCGAGGCCGAGGCCCGCAGGGTCGAGAATCGCGTCCTGGCCGGTGATGACGCTGCGTTGGATCTCGCCTCTCACCATCTCGGACGCACCAAGGGCACCGACGGAACGGCTGTTCTCCAGGCAATGCTCGAGCGCCTGACCGGTTTGGCGTACCTCAAGCGCGACGATACTGTCTCGGCCCGCCGCCACCTGGCGGACAGCCTCCAGATCGCCCGTTCGGCCGGTGCGGAATACGAAGTCGCTCAGACACTCCAGGTTCTGGGGAACCTGACGGAACACCCCGAAGCCGACGCGCACCGCAGCGAATCGACCGAGATCATGCAGAGGCTGGGGATCGAGGACCCGGTGACCAACAGGCGTTGATCGACCGGGTGCCGGGCACCATCACCGCAGCGTGAACATCGCCTCATACAGAACGTCCGGACCCGTCGTGCTGGCCCAGAACAACAGCGTGAATGTGCCGGCCCCCAAGGGCACCATGGTCCCTGACCCGTCCGTCACCTCGGTCGTATTCAGGTTGTAGATGTATCCCTTTGACCTGTACCGGAAGAGGAAGTCCTCATTGGCATTGCCGGTGTCGTTGGGACCGGGGAACAGGATATTGCCATTCGGTTCGACCCGAATTGAATCTGCGGTCAACTCGATATTGGCCTTCGACAGGTTGATTCCGGCCGAGTCGCACAGCTGGAGCTTGATCGGCACTGCGCCGGTGGCCGGTTGAGCCTTGGTCGGATCGTATTGCAGGCAGACGCCGTAAGCCACGGCGTAGGTGACATCGACGGTGGTCGTCTTGCCGGCCAGGTCGGTCGCCGTGACACTGAAGGTCCCGGTTCCCGGAGCGGAGGTATCGATCGGATCGCCGTTCCGAACCGTGCCGACACACGAGGCGATGCCCGAACCTGAATCAGTGCACTCGAAGTCCGCAAGGACGTTTTGGCCGATCACGAAGGAACCGGTGGGCGCGTTGATCTGGACTTGCGGGGGCGTCTTGTCGATCTTGACCACAAACGTACCGTCCGGGCTTGTGTTTCCGATGTCGTCTGTGGCGTTGTAGCTGAGCGAGGTGATTCCCTCATCGGTGACGGTTAGCTCGGCCACGAGCGAGGCTTCTGGCGGATCAGCTGTCTCGAAGCCCGACAGGTCGCCGAAGTAGTCGAGGCGGACCACCCCGGACTCGTCGTCGGTGGCCGAAATCGTCACGGCCACGTCGCCGTTCGACCAGGTATTGGTGGCGATCGGTGAGCCGCCGGAAGTCGCCGCCGCGGCCACCTCGGGGGCGGTGGTATCCACCAGCACCTCCAGGGTGCCGACCGCCGGACTCACGTTGCCGACGAAGTCGGTTGCCCGGAATTGGATGGTCGCCGTCTCGGACTGGAGGAACGGCCCTGCGTAGGCCTGCCAGCCGGATCCGTCGTGGAATTCGACGCTCGCAACCCCAGATCCGAACGGATCGACGGCAGTGATGGTGACGGTCTTCGCCGTCCACCCGTCGGCCGGGATGGCTACCGCTTGCACTTCGGGGCCGGTGCCGTCGATGGCCACAAACAACAGGCCCTGTTTCGAACCGGCGAACACCTGGAGTAGGTGCCCACCGTCGCCTTCGATGGGAATGTCGATCGAAGACGTCCCGTTCCCGGACGTCTCCTCGCCGTCGAGGATGTAGGACGTAATCGTCTCGTCGGAGGTAGCCGTCGCGATCACGTCGTTGCCCACGCGACCCGGGTACCAACCGGAGGAGGGCGGAGTAATCGGATCTGACACTGTGACGGTCACCCCCTGATTCAGGTTCGGAGTGATCGTGTCGAAGTTGACGCCTTTGCCGGTAGCGGTCGAGATGTTGGCGCTGGAATCCACCGCCTGGACGATGAACTCATACGGGCCGTCCTCCCCGGGTACGGCATTGGGGCGGCCGCCCAGCCAGCGTGCCTGACCGGGGACCTTGACAAGATCCACCGGGAGCCACGGACCGGAGGCGTTCTCCGCCCGGAACAGAACCAGCACCCGTTGGACGTCGGTGTCGCCAATCGTCACGTCGAAGTGCACAATCGAATCGCCGTCGTAACGCCCGACGCTCCGCGAGATGAACGGAGCTTCCCGGTCTGCACCGTCCGGCCGGTACAGAGTCTGCAGTCCAACGTTCGTGAAGATCTCCAGTTGATCCGTGGTTGCGTCGGTGAGATGCCGGGCAGGCACAACAACCACACGGTCGCGCTCCGTTCCAGTCGAGTCGAGCAGACGCTTGACCGGGCCGACCACGTTGGCGGGGAACGTGGACTCACCGACCTGCTGGCGGGCCCCCGACCCGGCGCCTGTGTAGTCGACACCGGCGATCGGGTTGAAGATGATCGGGTCGAACGCGCCCGGCCCGGTCGACGTCAACGCCGTGATCAAGACGCCGCCCGCTTCGCGACCGGTCGAGCTCACGTCGACCGTGGTTTGCGGCAGCAACGCCCGGCCCCGCACCTGCAGAAGGTCTTCTCCCTGACTGATCCACTGAGCCGTGGTTTTGCCTACCAGGTCACCGAATCCGAGGGTGAGGTTGGTGCTCTCGAGTCCCGTATAGGGGTCGTTGAAGACCGGTGGCTCGGCTCCGGCACCGGCGACTGCCAGAGTTGCCGCAGCAACACCGGGGCGGGCACCGACTGAGAACATCGGCAATCCGTAGTAGGTGAACTCTTCGGAGACCTTCAGGTCGTATGGAGTGATGGTGTACAAGGAGGCGGCGTATTGCTGTTTGGCCGCAACCAGAGCTTGGCCCACGGTCAGGTCCCCGATGTAGGACGCGAAGTTGGCCGAGATCTTCTCGGACAGGGCGGCGACGACGGTGTCGCCGTATCCGTAGCCGGTGTTGCCAAGCCAGCCGTTGCCGCGCTGCGCCGACGTTCTCGCCCAGTCTTCATTGCCCTGGGTTATCTGGACGTCCGAGAGCGACAACCCGGCGTGACAACCCATGCTGAAGACGAGCACGCCCTCGAGTCCGTTCACCCCGAAATAGTCGTCGACATCGAACAGCTTCTCTTCGGTGCCGGCCAGGTTCTCTGCGGCGGGCAGCAACCGGGACTGATCGAAATGGGCGTTAATTGATACCGCGGCCAGATCGCCGCCGTCGAGCAACCCGTCGAGGTCGCCCGCCGTCCAGGTCTCCGTGAGATCGGAGGTCACCAGGAAGCCCGACCCCTCCAGACCGTCTTCGACATCCTGCCCACCGTCGACCAGGAAGTCGTAAGCGGTAACCACGGCGTTGGGATCAGAGGTGACAGGGCCCGGAACCCGGGCGGTCCTCGCGTCGAGAACCCCGCCGTAGGTGATGAAGTTCTCGAGGGCACCTTTGATCTCGGCCGGAGTCTCGACCAGACGTCCGACGGCAAGTTCGGGCACGAAGAACTCCCGATCGGCGATGGCAATACCCCGCGCCGGAACCGTAGGCATCGTCGCTCAGGTAGTAACCCTCACCGAGCGCTCGCTTCAGTTCGCCGTCCTGGCCGATCGTCAGTCCGTGCTGGCTTTCGTTCGAAACGAAGGTCCCGTCCAGCATCCTGGCGAACGGCACCTGAGAGTCGTCACCGACGATCACCACATACTCGAGGTCCGGGTTGGCAGCCACGATCGGATCGAGCACCGCCGATCCAATCGCCCGCACGACATCGTTGGCCGCCAGGGGATCGCAGCGGTTGGCGTCCCAGTCGTTCAGAGCGTTGCGCACGGCGCCGTAATCGTCGATGGCCACCGCCGCTGCATTGACACCGAGTGCCGACCATGCACCCAACGGGTCGACTTCAACGGCGGACAGGGCGGTGATCGCTGAGGATGCGTCGGTGTGAGCGTTGCTCAGCCAGGCACCGTTATACAGGAACACCGTGTTGATCCCGGTGGGCGCCGCCGGGTTCGTCACGTTTCCGCTGAAAGGCGTTCGCAGCGGTGGAGCCTCACATACTCCGAAGCCGACTTCGGTCGTGCTCGCTCGCAGGGCGAACGGACTGGCACTGATCGCTCCGTTGTAGCCGGACACCTGCAAGTGGTAGGTGCCGGGCCGCAAGGTACCAGTGTTGATGATTTCGTCCGTCGTACCGCGGTTGGCGGAAACGGCGTGGAGGACCGATCCGGGCGGTGGGTCGAGGGGAATGTCCTGCAGAGTGTCCGGATCGAGGGCGTCGTCGTCGGGGTTGAGGTCGTAGACGAAGTCTTCGACCAGTCCATAGCCGATTTCCGGGGTGCCACGCAGCGGATCTTGCAGTGGCGGCCCGAAGAGGGTCAGGTCGAGATCGGCATCGAGGTTGCTCAGGATGATGCGGGCCTGGGCGTTGGTAGCAAGGTCGAATTCGTACAGTTGGGTCGCTCCCACCGTGGAGATGTGTGCGATCTCCAGGTTGCCGTCGACGAGGGTCACCGTAGCGGTTCCCTCCTCGATCACTTCGATCGAAGCGAGGGCAGGTCCGGCCGCATCTGACTGACTTCCGGCTTCACCGCACACGGACACGCTCACGTCGTAATTGCCCAGCACGAGACCGGCCCAGACCGGAACCTCAATCGTGTGGGTACCGGCGGCGAGCGGCAGATCCAGGAACACCAGGTCACCCGAAGTGAGGCAGGTGTCGCCGGCGTCTGCGAACACTTGCGGAATGAGATCGGAACGGGCCACCCCGTCGAGACGTACGAGAGGCACGTCGGGATCGAGAACAGTTCCGTCGGGTGTGGCGAACTCGAAACCGTCCGGCAGCACCAAACCGACGTCGACGGTGGCGTCGGGTCCTTCGACCTCGACCGTGATCTCATAGTCGAACGAGGGCTGCTTGATTCCAGAGCCGAACACATCGCGAAGGGTGCCTGTGTTGTCTGCCGCATCCGGCAGGGAGAGGTCGTTGAGGTCGTCGAACACCTCCCAGGCCAGGTCGACCGGTTCGACCAGCCCGACGATCAGGTCGGCCAGCGAATACTCGGGCGGGCCTGTGTAGCTTGCCAGCACCGACAGCGTTACACCGCTTGCAAAGGTATCGGCCGCTGCCACCTCGCCGAGGGTCCCCGATGGCGTGCACGGCGAGGTCCCTTCGTCCAAACAGATCCCCGCAAGCGACCCGGTCGTGATCGCCGACAGGGGAATCGCGGACAGGGGCGTAGACGCCCAGGAGATTGCCGAAAGCGGGATGGCCGACAGCGGGGTCGAAGCGAAGCCGTCAATGGCCGAAAGGGGGATAGCCGACAGCGGGATGGCCGACAGGGGGGCGCTTTGCAGGCTCAGGCTCAGAAGGCTCTGTTGACCGATCTCGGTCCCGTAGCTGTCGCAGACATCGGCACCGAGATAATCGCACCAGGCGGCCAGGCCGGTCAGAGCCCCATCAACCGAGGTGATCGGGATGGCCGAGAGAGGCGTGAAGCCGAGCAGGATCGCCGACAAGGGAATCGCAGACAGGGGCGTCGAGGCGAAACCGAGATTGTTCATGGCCAGAACGTCGCCCACCCGGCCGGCCACCAGCGTGTTGTCCCCCAGCTCGTCGCCGGCACAAGAGCCGCCGCAGATGGTGGCTTGAACGTTGGACGAGATCGCGGATAGAGGTATCGCGCTCAGCGGACTCCTCTCCAGATCGATGGCAGACAACGGCAGCGAGATCAGATCGCCCAGATGGGTGGCTTGCAGCGGAACGCCTTCGAGATCCGATCCCCGGACCAGAAACTCCACACTGCTGCCGTCAAAGGCCGTGAGTTCCGACAAGAGAATCGCGGACAGCGGGATCGCCGACAAGGGGCTGTCGAGGATGGTGCCAATGGCGGACAGGGGAATAGCCGACAAAGGAATCGCCGATAGTGGGATCGCCGAAAGCGGAATGGCCGAAAGCGGGATAGCAGACAACGGGATGTCTGAAGTCGAAATGGCCGAAAGGGGCGCGTCCTTCAGCGTGATGGCCGACAGTGGTATGGCCGACAAGGGAGTCGACGAGATCGGGGTGCCCGCCTGGGCGGCGGCCTGCAACGCCTGCGTGATGTTGTTGAGCGGAACGGTAACGGCACCGACCTCGACCTGACCCGGGGCAGTGGCCAGCGAAACATCCAGCGCCAGGGGCAGCTCCACCTCGTAGGTGACGCTGGCCGAAGCGGTATTCAGGGCGATGTCCGTGCCGGTGACCGTGAACGTCTTCGTGCCCGGAGTAGAGGTGTCGATGGCTTGACCGACGTCAACCGGACCTACGCAAAGCACGTCCGCGGATTGGGTGTCCACGCAGGTGTAGTCCGCTAGCACGCCATCATTGACCTGGTACGCAGCACCATCTACCGGGGCGAGGATGGTGACGGTTGGTGGGTCGTTGTCGACCTCGTAGGCGCCGAGATCGCAGGCTCCGTCAATCCTGCCCACCCCGCGCTGGTCCACGTCGATGCCTAAGCAGGCGGTTGTGTAGTCGATGGCCGGCGACGTGGCCAGCAACGCCAGCGTCCGGGTCGGGCCACCGTTGTCGAGCGGAGGCAGAGGCTCGAACAATTGGCCCGGCGCAATGACCGTATACGTGCCCTCAGGGTTGCAGCCCTGATCGCTGGTGACGATCACATTGTCCAGGTTGGGGGTTCCGGAACAGTCATGCCGATCGTTGTCGGATCCGAGGTTGTTGGCGATCAGAGAGTTCTTGATGGCCAGGGTCCCACCGTTGCGAAGGGCTCCGGCGCCGATCTTGTTGGTCGACCGGTTGAAGTGAATGGTCACGAACGAGAGGTTGGCGGTCCCAGCAGTAGAAAGGCCGCCGCCGCCCTTGCCTTCGTTGTCGGCGATGGTCGAGTTGACGATCGTCAAATCGCCGTCGTTCTCGATGCCGCCGCCTTTGCGACGGGCATCGTTGCCCAGCAACAGGCTGCCGGTGATGCTGGTGGTGCCGGCGTTGTAAAGGCCGCCGCCCTCATCGGCGAAGTTGTCGACGATTTCCACATCAACCAGGTCCAGTGTGGCACCGGCCTCAACACGGACTCCCCCACCCTTGTCGTTGTTGACCTTGCCGCCGGCAATCAGAACGTTCTCGATCGTCGCTTCGGACCCACTGACGAGGAACACCCGTTTGTTGTTGGCGGCCCGGAGTTCGATCGCAGCCGCCTTGGGATCCATGCCTCGCACCGTCACATTGTTCGCGCTGATGACGAGAGCTGCGGTCAACTGGTACGTCCCGGCCTGAACCTCGATGACAGCGCCGTTGGATGCGTTGGCAACAGCGTCTTGCAGATCGGCAACTGAACTCACAGATGTCGAAGTCTGCGCCGCTGCTCCCATCGGGACCGCGATCAACAGGCTGGCTACCATGGCCATTGCGCTCAACAACGCCAAAGAACGAGATTTCACGATGCCTCCCCAAAAGCCCCTTCGATGCGCTGGTGCGCACATCGGCTCCACTTTTGCACAAATTCGGGGAGTCCGATAGGGCTATTTTCCCGACACACCGTCGTACCAGGCCGATCCCGGATGGCCTGCCGTGGCGATTTTTCCCGACACCCGTCGTCGTCAGTCCAGTTCGATGGTCAACCCGGCCTTGCCGGGGGTGAACTCGAAAGGCAGTTCCCGGGTCTGCTTGATCCGCTCGGCGATTTGATCGAGCAGGACATCCGAGTGGGCAGGATCATGATGGAAGGTGACCAACTGCCCGACTTTCGTCAAGGTCGCGAATTCCAGAGCGTGGTTGAACGTGCTGTGGCCCCAACCCACACGTCGCTCGTACTCCTGGCTGGTGTACTGGGCGTCATGGATCAATACATCGACATCGGCTGCGAGGTCGAACCCTGAAGTCCATGCGGCGGGGTCCGGGAAATCGGCCACCCCGAGGGCCGGCTCATGATCGGGAAGATAGGCAAGCACAGATCCGGGGGATTCGATCCGATATCCCATGGTTGGTCCGGGGTGGGTGATTAATTCCGCTCTCACGTTGAGGGTTCCCAACGTGAACACAGTCGATGGGCGGATTTCATGGAGCGTCACGTGCGGTAGATCTCGCAGCATGACGGGAAACAGAGGCGGCGAGAGATAGCGGGTCAAGCGCTTCCCCAAACTGAGGGTCGTCGAACCAGGTCCCCAGATGTGAACATCAACCGTCTCGTCAAACAGCGGAGCGAAGAACCCGAGTCCCTGGATATGGTCCATGTGGAGGTGGGTGAGCAGGATGTCGATTCGTTCGGTGCCGTCCGGCACCTGTTCGCCGATCGGCCGGATTCCGGAGCCGGCATCGAGTACCACGAACTCACCGCCCGAACCTCGCAATTCGATAGCAGCTGTGTCTCCCCCATATCGAACCGTGTCCGGCCCGCCACTGGCCAGAGATCCCCGAGTTCCCCACAGAGTGACGTTCACGAGTCTTGCTTTTGCCAGAACATTGCGACTGCACCGAGATGGCGGCCACCCTGACCTTCCACCGGAAAGGCAGTGATGGCCAGAACGCGCCAGATGTCATCGAGACCTCTGACGCGGATCGTATCGTGGCTCGGCTCCCGCCCGACCAGGGCGACAACGATCGGTAACTCGTTGTTCGGGTAGGGAGTGCCGTCCAACCTGGTGGTCTGAAAATGCTCGGCCAGTTGATCCGCGTGGATTTCGCCGGCCTCCTCGAACCGCACTCCCAGCAGAGTCTCGGCCGGCTCGTTGTAGTAGAGAAGATTGCCACTATCGTCGACCAGCCAGATGGGAATGGCGAGATAGGACGCCCACTGCTTGAGCAGAATGAGTTCGATGGGCTGCTGCGGCACGTGCCCTCCCTATCAGGTTCGGTTTTCCATCATGACGCAAAACCGCCGCGCTTGCACGCGGTTCTTTCGTCGCCCTTCCAGTGCACCGATCATCGTTCACACGGCGATGTGGTCGAGCTCGCCATCTTCCAGGCGCTGAACGGCATGACGGTACCCGGCGTCGATCAACCGGTCTATCGCAGAGAACTCGAGCAGCCCCACGTCGTCGACCGGCGGATGGAACACCACGTCGGCGAGCTTCTCCATCGCCTTCGACGAGAGCACGCTGCCGACTTCGGTCGTTCTCAGCAACACATCGATGATGCCGGGCAAAGCAAGCGTGTCGGCCAGCGGATTCAACCTTCTTCCGTAGACCCGCCAGCCTGATAACACTCCGTGACGGGGGAGATCTTCGGCTCGCAGAGGGAATTCCCCTCGGAGATTGACTGCGAGAACCGGGCCGCCATCACTCAAGGTTTTCATGACGTCAACGGGCAGGTTGTTCATCACGGCCCCGTCGACCAGAACGTCTCCCTCTCCTGAGTTCACGGGAGGGAACAAACCGGGGATCGAAATGCTGGCGCGCAGCGCCTGCCAGATCGGGCCCGTTGTGTGGACCCGCACCCTGGCTTTCGTCAGGTTCGACGACACGCAGAAGAAGCGGTGCCACAAGTCCTCGATCTGCGTGTCCCCGAAGCCGTCCTGCAGCATGGCAACGATGCGCCTTCCCCCGGTCAGTGCCGCAGCCGGCGCCGTCATATCCAGCGGGCGTCGCCGATCGACCAGCATGCGTTGCATCGATTCGCGAATGGACCCCCAGTCGTCGCCGCGGGCGACCGCGGCGGCAATGAGCGCGCCGAAGCTGGCTCCGCCGACGATGTCCACCGGCACCTGCGCCTCCTCGAGTGCCCGCAGGACACCAATGTGCGCCAGACCGCGGGCTCCTCCGCCGCTCAACACGAGACTCACCGATCTCCCCGTCAGGGACCTCGCCAGCCGGCTGAAGTCCTCGTCAGAACCGTCACGAACGTGATGATAAGCGCCGATTTCGCGGCCCGTCAGCCACCGGGACGTCCCGGTCGGCACCGAAGTGCCGGCCTGGTGGACGATGATCAGGTCCGTTCTCTGCTTCGCGTCCGAACGCGCCAGGTGCAGGCTCGACTCCAGCTCGCCGGGAATCGGCGAGGCTTGGGCACGACCAACCACCAGGACACGATCGGCCTGCCGCAGACACCTTTGCGCCCAGGGACCAACCTCCGGATCCACCACATAGACGACCATGTCGTGGTCGGCTTCCTTCCGGTTCAGCCACTCCACCAGTTCGAGATCGGTAGCCGACCCCGACTACGGTCCCGGCCCGACCCCTGCCCAGAGCTGCGTCAACGGTGTCTACCGAGAGGGTCAGCACGTCCCCGATCGATGCAAGGGCCGTCTCGAGTTGTGGGACGAACCCATCCGGCAACCTCTCGCGGCCGGCCGGGACGATCGCCAGGGTTCGGACCCGCCCGATCCGTGACGAATGGTGGATCGACGTGCGCAACCGGGTGACCATCAGCCGGGCAATTGCCAGCATGACCGACGGTTCGTCCCGACCCAGGGTCTCGAAATCTTCGCTGGTGATCTCCAACAGATGTGAATCCCGGATGGCCTTGACGGTTGCCGTGTGCGGCTCGTTACTGATCAATGCCATCTCGCCGACGACTTCTCCGGGGGACACCTCACCGACCGCCATGTGGGAACCGTCGGGTTGTTCCGCAAACACCCGCAGACGTCCGCTCACCAGCCCGTACAGTGCATCCCCGGGCTTGCCCTCATGCATGAGGGTCGAACCTGCGCTCAGATAGACCGAGGCCGCCCGGGCGGCAGATCGCCTGCAGGCTCGATTCGGGTAGTCCGGCAAAGAGCGAGATACCGGACAACAAGTCGTAGTTCGAGACGGACCTATGTACCGGTTCGTTCACGGTTCCCCCTTCGCCGCAGGAATATAGGGAACTGGACCGGCCCGCGTCGCTCAGAACTCGATCTGCATTCCCTCGAAGGCAGCATCCGTTGCCGGGAACTCCTGTCGAGCCAGCTCAACGATCGCATCGATCTCTTCGTCGGAACGGTGAGGATCGTGGCTCACCAGGACCAGTCTTTTGGCTCCCGTTTCCAGCGCCGCCTGAACAGCATGGTGACGCGTGCTGTGACCCCAGCCGACGTAGAGCATCGGATATTCATCCGGGGTGTATTGCGCATCATGAATGAGGACGTCTACCTGAGCGGCGAAACTCCTGAGGGTCTCGTCGGAGGCCGGATCGCCTCGCTCGTAGTCGGTGGCGAGGACAATCACGCTGTCGCCGTTGGCGATACGGTAGGCGGTGACACCCTGCGGGTGATGGAGGGGCGCCGCGTCGATGGTGAGCCCACCAATCACAAAAGGAGCTTCGGCAACATCAACGTACTGCTTGTTCGCGGCCGTCTCGAAGATGGAAACCGGGAACCACGGTGGGCGGAGAGCCCCTTCGATCGCCTCCCTGACTCCCATCCCGTTCCAGGAGTGCCCGTAGAACGTGAATCGGTTCCGTTCGTCGTACAGCGGCGGGAAAAACAGGATGCCTTGCAGGTGGTCCCAGTGATAGTGCGTGAGGAACACGTGAAAATCGAGCCCGGCAGGAGGGATCACGAGGTCCTGTGCCAGGGCACTGATCCCGGTTCCTCCGTCGATGATCACCCGCACATCAGTTCCCGTGTCAAGTCGATGCAGAGCGTTCGACCACCGTACTTCTCGGTGGTTGGTCCGGACACGGGCATCGAACCTCGTACGCCTCGAAATGTGAGCGTGACCGGACGATCCGCCATTCCACCTATCCCAACTCGTCAACTACGGGACGACACCCTATCCGGTCAAACCGCTTGCGGCGACGAAATCTTCCCCGACATGGAGCCGCAACGATCGGTATCCTCGTCAACCGACCATCAATAAGAGAGGGAGTCTCAAGGGTGAAGGTCACTGCTATCCGACCACCCCGGCTGCGTACGACGGACAACGAAGAGGAGCGCAAGGTCACCTGGACCGAGCTCTTCTACGATCTGGTTTTCGTTGTAGCAGTGGCCGGCTTGGGCGCCCGACTCCTGGCGGACCCAACGTTCCGGGGAGCGGTCGTATTCACCGCGCTGTTTGTCCCCCTCTGGTGGGCGTGGGTCGGTTTCACCTTCTACGCCGATCGCTACGACACCGACGACCTCGGCCAGCGGATCCTGGCTGTCGCCCAGATGGCAACCATCGCCCTGATGGCCGCCAGCATTAGCGGGGACGAAACTCAATCGCTGATCGGTTTTGCACTCGCCTATGTGGGTGCCCGCGTGATTCTGATCGTCATGTACTTGCGGGCTCGCCGTCACGTCCCGGAAACCCGTGACTTGGTCACCGGCTACGTGCAGGGCATGTCGGTGGCGGTGGCGGTCTGGTTCATCTCGGTGTTCGTTCCCGAACCGTTCCGCTACGTCCTGTGGGCCGTGGGTTTGCTGATCGACTTCTACAACGTGTACCGGGTCCGCCGCATCCAGGCAACGGTTCCCCTCGATGTGGCCCACCTCCCCGAGCGGTTCGGATTGTTCACCATCCTGGTCCTGGGCGAGTCGATTGCCGCCATCGTGGCAGGCCTCGGGCACGAGGGCTGGGTGGCCGGACCGGTGGCAACGGCCATCCTCTCGGTGGCAGTCGCCGCCGGACTCTGGTGGGTCTACTTCGACAACCTCGACGGAACCGTCGTCAGACGCCGGGTCGGTCAAAGGACAGCCTGGAAACCAACGGTATGGATCTACGGTCACCTACCGCTGGCCATCGGTTTGATGGCCACCGCTATCGGTTTGGAAGGCGCCGTGATCGGCGCCGGTGGACACGCCTGGCCCGCCAACGAGCGCTGGTTACTCATCGCTGGGGTCGGGGGAGCATTGGTCGGCATGGGCATCATCGAAGTCGCCACGGAACGACCAGGACAACGACATCTCCCGCCGAAAAGCCCAATGGCGGGTGGCCGGCGGACTCGCCACCATCATCATCGGCCTCCTCAGTGTTCTCACCGGAGCTCTCGGCACCATGGCCCTGCTCGCCTTGCTATGCGCCGCGCAAGTGGGCGGAGATGTGTGGCTCGACGAGAAGGAATCTGCCAACGCCGCCGGCGTCAACCTTCAGGACGACTGAGGCTCTCCGGTCCTTCGCAGGGACCGGGACTTCTCAACGAGGGCAATGACTTCGCGTCGGAGACGATCCACGTCGTACGGCTTGGCCAGGAAGGCATCCGGCTTGGTAACCGTCGATAGCTGCTGGGACTCGGCGCCTTCGTAGGCGGTCACGACCAGAACGGGTAGGTCGGCCGTACGGGGGTCTTCCCGCAGGCGAGCCAGCACCTCCCACCCGTGCATCTTGGGGAGCCGAATGTCGAGCACGGCGGCATCGAAAAACTCGGCCTGAGCCGCTACAAGAGCGCTCGGCCCGTCCTCGCAAGCGACCACCTCGAAGCCGATCCGTGTAAGGCTCAACACCAGCAGGCGGCGCGGTACGGCCTCATCCTCGACAACCAGGATCTTGCCGTGTTGCATTTCGGCATCTGTCACATTGATCCTTCGATTGGGTGCAATCAGGCCTACCAGTCGGTACATCTTCCCAACCGCTCCCCTACCCTAGCCTGCCCCCGGAGACGCCCTCGACCACCCGATTGGATTGATCCGGGGAGGCCAACGGCGTCGTAGAACGAAGTGAGCATGCCCACCCGCACCGAGATCATCGAAGAGTTACGCAGCGTCGTGCTGGCACCGCGTCCGTTTGCCGACGCGATCAGTGGCGCCTCTCGTCTTCGTCACGGCGTACGCCATCGCCGGTTTGACCGCAGGAGCAATCGTGGCAGTGGCGTCGGGAGTCACCATCACCATCGTTCGACTGCTCCGCAAAAGCACCGTCAGCTTTGCCCTTGCGGGCCTGGGCGGAACTGCTGCAGCGGCTGCGTTTGCCGTCTGGTCGGGATCCGCCGAGGCGTTCTTCGTCCCCGGAATCGTGAGCGGAGCTCTCACCGCCTTCATCGCCCTCATCTCGATCATGGTCGGCAAGCCGATGGTGGCCTGGACGAGCATGCTGGTGAGAAGATGGCCGGCCGGGTGGTACTGGCACCCACGCGTACGGCCCGCCTATACGGAGATCACCTGGTTGTGGCTGGCCTTCTTCGCCGGCCGGTCGCTCCTGCAGTGGAAGCTAGCCAGCCGGAGCGAGTTGGAAGCACTGGCCGCAGTTCGATTGGTCGGCGGATGGCCCGCCTTGATCGTCCTCTTGATCGTCACGTACGCGTACGGGGTGGCCCGCCTGCAGCGTCTCGGCGGCCCCTCGGTTGAAGAATTTCGCGCTGCGGCTCCACAACCCTGGACCGGGCAGCAGCGCGGTTTCTGAACATCACCAACCGGAGGTTCCTGGGCCGCCCTTGAGAGGACCGACGATCTCCGACGTGATCCACCCACCGTAGAAACTGCCTTGCTGCGGAACGACCGCTTCGTCGTCCAAGGAGCACCGATCCACCTTGCCCGGGTAGAAGGCGATCATCCCCCGGATGTGCTCGTAACCGGGTGATGGGTCTTCATACGACCAGGCTGCTTCGGCCACTTGCAGGCCTCCGATGGCCACGTGCCAGTACGAAGCAACTCCCTTGAATTCACACGTGGTGCGACGCGATGAGCCGACGAGTACGTCTCCTGCAACGTCTTCACGGGGTACGTAGTACACCGGTGGATGGCTCGTCTCGAGTACCCGGACGGAACGCACGGTATCGACAATCACGACCCCGGCATGTTCGACCAGGACCCGGCGAGTCGACGGCTCAACACGAGGGGGGCGCGGATAATCCCAAACAGATTCAATCAAACGATCATGCAATGTCATATCTGCTGTACGAGGCCCACTCGGGACGAGATGACCGAACCTCGCTGGTTCCAGGTCTCTACGGAGAAGCGGGGCGGAGCGGCCAAGCAACGACAGCGAACCCGACTACTCCTCCGGCAACAACACCGACGAGCGACTCAATGAGACCGTCCCCGAAAGGGAGCAGCGAGGGCCCCTCGAGTACCCCGAGCATCGCCAGCACCACAGACGTGCCTGCAGCGAAGCCCAACCCGGTTGCAGCTAGGCGCGTGGCAATCGATCGAGAAGTCCCACCCTGGACCCGGTAGACCGCGGGGGCGGCCCCGGCTACCAACAAAGGCGCCAGATGAAACGTCGTGTCTGGTCGGAGCGGCCAGGATCCCCCACAGGATGGCAAACCCAAACGAATAGCCGAGGGCAGTAGTTGGAATCCGATCACTCAAAGCTGCGTGCGTCATCGTCCGGGGCAACCCCCTCCACCACTGCGTGCTTTCCGATCTGTCGGACATCCGACCATCGCGACCGGCTTGCGAGGCATGGGTTACCATCCCCGAACGTCTTACCCAGGAAGGTGCTCCCGTGACCAGTATCCGTTCCCGTGTGATCGGCCTGGGCTCCTTCCTACCCCCCCGGGTCGTGACCAACGACGACCTTGCTCAGATGATGGACACCTCAGATGAGTGGATCGTGCAACGAACCGGGATCAAAGAGCGACGCTGGGTGGAAGGTGTCACATCCACCTCAGATCTAGCCCTGGAGGCATCGAGGAGGGCCCTGGACTCCGCCGGCCTGGCTCCCGAAGAACTCGACATGATCTTCCTGGCCACCATCAGCCCCGATCACTTCTTCCCCGGGTCGGGCGTCTTTCTCCAAACCAAGCTGGGCCTCGCCGGGATTCCCGCAATCGACGTGCGTCAGCAGTGCACCGGTTTCATCTATGCCCTGTCGATGGCCGATCAGTACATCCGAGCCGGTTCGGCCAAGAAGGTTCTGGTAGCCGGGGCCGAGGTTCATTCCAAAGGACTCGACAAGACCACACGGGGACGCGACGTCACTGTGCTGTTTGGCGATGGAGCAGGCGCCGTGATTCTCGAAGCGACAGACGTAGAGGATCCCCGGTCGGATTCGCACCTGCTGTCTACCCATGTGTATGCCGACGGCGCCTTTGCGGAAGAACTATGGGTGCCCGGCGTGAGCACCGCATACGACGAGGAGATCGTCGACCAGCGCATGCTCGATCGGGGAGACCAGTACCCCAAGATGAACGGGCGCCAGGTGTTCGTCAACGCAGTGAAGCGCATGCCCGAGGCAGTTACCACCGCGCTGGAGCAGAACGGCTACGGGATCGATGACGTCGACCTGTTCATGTTCCACCAGGCCAACCTCCGCATCAACGAAGCCGTAGCCCAACGGCTCGGCGCACCGGAAGAGAAGGTCTTCAATACCATCCAGAAGTACGCCAACACCACGGCCGCCACTATTCCGATCGGTCTCGATGAAGCCGTCAAGGCCGAAGCGCTGAAACCGGGCATGCTGGTCGCGATGGCCGCCTTCGGCAGCGGGTTCACCTGGGGTTCGGCCCTGTTGCGCTGGTAGCGCTAGAGGAAGACGGCCGGACCAAAAGGTCCTTTCACCCGGTCACAGGACCCTCGAATTTCGGTAGGTTCGAGACGATACCTCTCGTGTGCCAACCCGAAGGGGGCCAAGCGCTATGTCCACTCCACCCGAATTCGGCGATTATCCACAAGGTGAGCTCGTGCCTCCACCCTACGAACCCTCTCCGGGTCCCCCGCAGACGACCCAGGAGCCCATTCTGCGGCGGAGCAGCACCGACAAGGTGGTAGCCGGAGTCGCCGGAGGCCTGGGCCGGTACCTCGGCATTGATCCGGTGATCCTCCGGGTCGCCTTTGTGGTGCTGACCCTGGCCGGACTGTCCGGCATCCTCGTCTACATCGTCGGCTGGATCGCCATCCCGGAAGAGAAGGCGGGGGAGGAGGTCGGTCGCGCACAACACTCGAGCGGCAACACCACCCGCATGGTTGTCGGCGGCCTCTTGATCCTGGCCGGCGGAGCCGCCCTGTTCGACAACTTGCTTCCGGATCTCAGCAGGTACTTCTGGCCGGCGGCCATCATCCTGCTCGGGGCCGGCGTGCTGTTCGGCGGTATCGGGAGGCGATCATGACTCCACCTACGGAAACCCGCCAACCCCGGACCAACAGCGCCCGGATCATCGTGGGAGCACTCATTCTGCTGATCGGCGTCGCCTGGATGCTGGAAATCGCCGGAGCAGTCGACGAGATCCCCTGGTCGTATCTCCTGCCTGCCGCGGTGATCGTCATAGGCATCGGCCTCATCGCCGATTCGCGAGGACCCACCCACGGCGGACTGGTTTTCCTTGGCATCGTCCTGACGCTCTTCTTGCTGATCGACGTCTCCGTCTCATCCTTCAGCTTCACGACCGGGGATACCGTTGTCGGACCTTCGAGCCATCGCCCGGCGACCGTGGAGGATCTCGAGGACTACGGCATTTTCGCCGGTGAGTTGACCGTAGATCTGACCGCAGTTGTTTTCCCGGTTGGCGAGACAACGGTCAGTGCCAGCGCCTTTGCAGGATCCGTGAAGATCATTGTTCCCGCCGAAGTGACCGTCGAGCTGAACGCCGGCACGTTTGCCGGTGAGATCCGGGCTCTCGGCAGGAAAAACGAGGGGCTCGGGCCGCGACTCGACGAGACCTTCCCGGGCAGCGACGCCGATAGAGTTCTCGTGCTGGATGTGACCACATTTGCGGGGGAGATCGAGGTGACCCGATGAATGACCAGCCCATCAACCGCGGTTCCATCGTCGCCGGTGTCGTATTCATCCTGGTCGGAACGGCTTTCCTGCTCCAGGAACTGGACCTGTGGGACCTCAAGGCCGTGTACGTCTTCCCGGTGCTGTTGATCGCTCTGGGAATCGCCGTCATCCTCGGCGGAACCGGCCGGGACAAGACCACCAGCAGTACCTAGGGCTTCGGGCAGGTTGGGGGGGAAGTACCGCTCCACCCTCTCCGCTCTGTTGCCTCCGGCGACTCCGCGCCTTCCCCGCTCCGCGCGGGAGAGGCAAGAACGCACAGCGGGAGAGGCAACCCCGGGCCACCGACCGCAGGTCGCAGGAAGCCGGGAGCTGCTCGCTCTCCTAGAGTCCGCGTATGGCTCCAGGTCCGTTTGCCCGTTTTCTGTCCCGCCTGTCGGCTCGCGATACGGGCGAACCCGCTTCTTCGAATCGAGCCTCGTCCTTCCACCTGATCTGGACGCTCCCCCCGAACCCTCTCGATGAGGTGTCCGCCACGTTTGAGTTGCTCACCGAACCGAAGGTGCCGCGCCTCTACTTCTGGGCACTGCAGGCCAGCTTCGTCGGTCAGCATGGAACGGTGGGCGGGGCTCATCTTGGTCTGCAGTGGCATCCTTCCTACCCAGACAGCCGGGCGGTGAATTGGGGCGGGTACGGGGATTCCGGCGAACTGGATGGCTCGTCATCGGTTCTCCCGAGCGCGCTGGGGAATGCCAACACCCGCGACTATCCGTGGGAGACGGGAGTGCCGTACCGTTTCACCATCTCGGCAGCCGAACCGGGAATATGGAGAGGAACCGTGACCAACCTTGCCACCTCGGAGTCAACCGTCGTTCGCGCTCTCTATGCGGCCGGGACCCATCTGGCCGAGGTCATGGTCTGGACAGAAGCCTTCAGTCGGTGCGACGATCCGCAGGTCACCGTCCGGTGGAGCGGCTTCCAGGCAACCGCGGGAACCGCCGACTTCCCGATCGAAAGCGTTCGGGTGAACTATCAGAGTCTCGCCCAGGGCGGGTGTACGAACACCACGGTGCACCAGGATGGGCAGGGGATCTTGCAGATCACCAATGCAGAGCGGGACGTTCCGCAAGGCCGCGTTATTCCGGTCCTCTAAACGCTCCGGACCAGAGCACCTCGGGACCTACCGCGCCGGCACCTCTTCAAAGGACGGAAACAGGCGATCGGCTCCAGGAACCTCCGACAAACTCAGATAGTCCGAGTGCGTGCGTTTCTGCGTCCAGACCGCCATGACGCGCTCGTTCTCCGAAGAGCGACCCGGAGCGTCGTCGTCCGCCCACTCGACCAGTTGCAGGTACACATCGGTGCCTGCCTTGAGGATCATCGCCGGCCAATCGCTGATCAAACCTTCGTCGCGCATGGTGGCAATGTCTTGACGAAGCGCTTCCAGGAAGCGCTCTTCATGGCCTGCATGCACGCGATAGGCGCCGATGGCGATCATTCCCATGGTGTGTCCTGAATCACAAGTGAACGGTACACCAGCCTCGATCCGAAACGAGCTCTTTTTGTCGGTTACAATGACCCCCTCACGGGAGCTCGGTGTACCGGGCTGAGAGGGAGGCAGTGGAAGTCTCCGACCGTTTGAACCTGTCCCGGGTAATGCCGGCGTAGGAAGCTCTCTCAGCTCGGCCTCCGACTAACGGGAACGGAGAGCCATGTTTGCCAACTATTCGAAGCGGCCATCGGGCACCCTTATCGCCTTCGTGCTTTTGCTAGCCGGATGTTCCGGGGCGACCACCACCACGTCAGGGGCGACGGCCGAGCCTGTCGAGGTTGTGCTGATGGCGCACGAATCGTTCGTCGTCTCCGACGACCTGCTGGCCACCTTTGCCGACGAGGCCGGCATCGAGATCAAGATCCTCAGGTCCGGCGATGCGGGAGCGATGGTCAATCAGGCCGTCCTCACCAAGGACAACCCGCTGGCGGATGTGATGTTCGGGGTCGACAACAACTTCCTATCGAGGGCCCTGGACGCAGGGATATTCGAACGGTACGAGTCTCCCCTCCTGGCGTCCGTACCCGACGAATTGGAGGCCGACCCACGCGTGACCCCCATCGATTTCGGAGATGTGTGCGTCAACTGGGACAAGGAGTACTTCGCGAACGCAGGACTGCCAACGCCGGAGACACTTCGCGACCTCACGGACCCCGCCTATCGGGGGCTGCTCGTCGTACAGAATCCGGCCACTTCCTCGCCCGGATTGGCCTTTCTCTACAGCACCATCGCGAAGTTCGGCGAGACCGGCGACTACACGTGGACCGACTATTGGACCGACCTTCGCGCCAACGACGTTCTGGTGACCTCAGGTTGGGAAGAGGCGTACTACTCCTACTTCAGCGCCGCTTCCGAGGGTGACCGGCCCATCGTGGTTTCGTATGCATCGTCACCACCCTTCGAGGTGATCTACGCCACCGATCCGATCGACGAACCCCCAACGGCCGTCATGATCGACGGATGCTTCCGTCAGATCGAGTACGCCGGGATCGTGGCCGGAACTGAAGTCCGGCCGGCCGCCGAGCAGGTCATCGATTTCCTGCTCTCGACCCCCTTCCAGAACGACATCCCGCTCTCCATGTTCGTGTTCCCGGCCAATGAGAACGCCACCCTGCCTCCTGCATTCATCGAGTTCGCCGTCGTTCCCACAGATCCTCTGTCGCTGCCGGGTGGGGACATCGAGACCAACGTACGGCGGTGGATCACAGAATGGACGGAAGTCGTGACCGGGTGATCTCCCAGAACCGGCGCCGCCGACTCCGGGCCTCCGTCCTCGTTGCCGTTCCGCTCAGTTTTCTCGCCTACTTCTTCATCTACCCGGTTGCGAGCATCCTCGGAATCAGCCTCTTCGGAGAGGCGGGTTTCTCGTTCTCCGCCTTCTCAGCGATCGCCACGAGGTCCTCCCTACGCGGAGCGATCTGGTTCACCGTTTGGCAGGCGACCGCATCAACGATTGTCACCCTGGTTGTTGCGATGCCGGCTGCCTACGTCTTCGCCCGCTTCTCCTTCCCCGGCAAGAGCTTCTTCCGGGCTGCCATCACGGTTCCTTTTGTGCTGCCCACCGTGGTCGTCGGGGCCGCGTATCTGGCCATGCTCGGTCCCAACGGCCCGCTCGGGATCGATCTCCGCCAGACCATCTGGGCAATCCTCATCGCTCACGTCTTTTACAACTACGCGGTGGTGGTGAGAACCGTTGGCGGATTGTGGGCACATCTCGATCCCCGCCTGGAGGAAGCCGCCCGCATGCTGGGCGCCGGGCGGTGGAGAACCTTCCGCGAGGTATCGCTCCCGCTCCTTCGTCCGGCCATTGCCGCCGCCTGCCTCCATCGTCTTTCTCTTCACCTTCACGTCGTTCGGCGTGGTGTTGATCCTCGGTGGATTCGAGTTCTCGACGATCGAGGTCGAGATCTGGCGCCAGACGACGGCCTTCCTCGACCTTCCTGTGGCGGGCGCCCTGGCGGTTGTCCAGCTCGTCGGCATTTCCTCGATCCTGGTGGCGTACTCCCGCTATCAGGAACGACGCAGCACCGAGCTTCAACTGCGGCCAACCATCGAGGTTGCTCGCCGGCCCCGGGGGTGGCGCGAGGCCGGGCTGGTGTGGGGGGTGCTCGGGTTCACCGGCATCTACCTCGGGACACCTCTGGCGGTGCTGGTGGGACGCTCGTTGCGGGTCGGTGATGGCTACGGCTTCGACGCCTATCGGAATCTCGGCAGCGCCGGTTCCAACCTGGTTCCTCCTCTTGAAGCGATTGGGAACTCGTTCCTGTTTGCCATCGGTGCCACGCTCATCGCCCTCGCCATCGGAACCATGGCGGCCGGCCTCATCGCCTACCACCACAGCGGCTGTCTCGCGCTGGTTCGACGTGCTGCTGATGCTCCCCCTCGGGACGTCGGCCGTCACCATCGGGTTTGGTTTCCTGGTGGCGCTCGATACGCCGATCGATCTCCGGACCGCACCGATCCTGGTGCCGATCGCGCACGCTCTGGTTGCCATCCCGTTTGTGGTTCGCACCGAGGTGCCGGTCATGCGGTCGGTGCGGACCAGGCTGCGCGAGGCCGGGGCAGTTCTGGGTGCCCCGCCGGGCCGGGTCTGGCGCGAGATCGACCTTCCGCTCATCTTCCGCTCGATGCTGGTCGGAGCCGGGTTTGCGTTTGCCATCTCATTGGGGGAGTTCGGCGCCACTTCGTTCATCGCCCGCCCCGACGCACCGACTCTTCCCGTCGCCATCTTCGCGTTGCTGGGCAGGGCCGGAGCGGCCAACTTCAGCCAGGCGATGGCGCTGAGCACGATCCTCATGGGCCTCACCGCCGCGTCGATTCTGGCCATCGAGCGGTTCCGCATCGGTGATATGGGAGAGTTCTGATGAACCACCCGATCACAAGAATCGGTGCAGCGCATGCTTGAAGCAACCAACCTCACCGTCCGGTTCGGAGAGAAGACCGCCCTCGACCGGGTCGACCTGACCGTGACCGACGGCGAGATTCTGGCTGTATTAGGACCGAGCGGGAGCGGCAAGACCACGCTGCTGCGGGTCATCGCCGGTCTGCAGGCGGCCGACTCCGGATCTCTGACCTGGGACGGCCAGCCTCTCGACCACGTTGCCGCCCACGAGCGGGGTTTTGGCCTCATGTTCCAGGACTACGCATTGTTCCCGCACCGGACCGTCGCAGGCAACGTCGCCTTCGGCCTGCGCATGGCGGACATGCCGGCGGACCGCATTCGGGAACGAGTGGCCGTGGTTCTCGACTGGGTGGGGCTGCCCGGATACCAGGACCGGTCGGTCGGCAATCTGTCCGGTGGCGAACAACAGAGAGTGGCCCTGGCCCGCGCCCTGGCTCCGGCGCCTCGCATGCTGATGCTCGACGAACCCGTCGGTTCGCTCGATCGGGGCATGCGCGAGCGGTTGGTCGGTGAACTCCGCCGCCTGTTCGTTGAGCGAGGCATCACCACGCTCTACGTGACCCACGACCAGGAAGAGGCCTTCGGTCTGGCCGATCGGATCGTCATCATGAAGGACGGGTTCGTGGCCCAGCAGGGAACCCCGGAGGAGGTGTGGCACCATCCCGCCAGCGAGTGGGTGGCCCGGTTCCTCGGTTTCGACAACATCACCGACGCCACCCTGGCCGACGGGTTCGCCGAGACCAGTTTCGGCCGGTTCCGAATCAACGGTGAGATTTCAGGCCCCCACCGGTTGGTGATTCGTCCCGACGGGTTCGCTGTTTCCCCGACCGGGACCGTCCAGGGGACGGTGGTCAGCAGGAGCTTCCGCGGCGGGCACTATCAGCTGCAGGTGGCAACCGGGGGCGACTTCATCCTGGAGATGGAACTCGACGAGCACCCGGTCCCCGCCGTCGCCGAGGCCGTCAGCCTTGAGCATCGACCCCGAGGCCGTGGTGATCCTGGACTGACATCCAACCCCGTTCTTGCGTGAGTTTCCGTCACTATGCGCAGGTTTCTCACGCAAGAACGTAAGAAGCGGCCGTTCGGAGGCCCTCCCGGGAGCGCTACCCTGGCTGCCATGAAGGCGTGGGTGCTACACGATATCGGTGGGCCGCAATCCTTCGTTCTGGAGGAAGTGGCCACCCCTGATCCGGGGCCGGGCGAAGTGCGGGTCAAACTCGCCGCTTCAGCCCTCAACCACCTTGACATCTGGTCCTCGTTGGGGATGCCCAAGCCCCACCTCCCGCATGTGGCCGGGGCCGACGGGGCCGGAGTGGTCGATGCCGTCGGCGAGGGCGTCACCTCGGTCCGGCCGGGCCAGGAAGTGGTCATCAATCCCAGTGTCGGCTGCGGCGCCTGTCCCTCCTGCTTGCGCGGTGATACGCCGCTGTGCTCGACGTACCAGATTCTCGGCGAGCACCGGTGGGGCACCTTGGCCGAGTACGTCGTGGTGCCGGACCGGAATATGCTTCCGAAACCGGAGCAGATGGCCTGGGAAGCAGCGGCCGCGTACGGGCTGGCGACGGGTACCGCCTACCGGATGTTGCGACGAGCTCGTCTCAGTCCCGGTGATGTGCTCCTCGTGGTCGGAGTGGGCGGTGGCGTTTCGAGTGCGGGGCTGGCGCTCGGCATGGCGATGGGGGCCACCGTGTACGTGACCTCGACCAACACCGACAAGATCTGCCGGGCCATTCAGATGGGTGCCGCCGGTGGTTTCAACTCCACCAACATGTTCGCCAAAGACATCAAGCAAGAGCTTGGACATGGTGTGGACGTCGTGTTGGAGAACGTTGGTCCGGCCACCTGGGAACAGTCGGTCCGCTCGCTCGAACCCGGCGGCCGGCTGGTCACGTGTGGTTCGACGAGCGGCACCAAGGTCGAAATCACCGTCCCGTACCTTTTCTTCAAACAGCTCGAGATCATGGGATCGACCATGTTCGACTACGAGGAGTTCGCCGCCGTCACCGAACTGGTCGGCGATGGTCGGGTTCCTATCGTCGTCGACAAGGTCTTCGACTTCGAGGAGTTGCCGGCGGCGCTGGCCCGGTTAGAAGCCGGACTGCAACTGGGAAAAATCGTTCTTCGTTTCTAGCCCGCGGGCGGCCGCCCTCTATACTTCCCCGCCTGTTCCGCCCACCTGGCGCGCCTCTCGAAAGCAGGGCTAACCTGTGCGACGCGAGCCAACCGGCGAGCACCCTTCTGGGGGCGTGGTGAAGTCTGGAGTTCACGCCGGCCTGTCAAGCCGGAGGTCGCGGGTTCAAATCCCGTCGCTCCCGCCAGTGGTTCTACACCTGCGCCCGGCATGGGCGCACCCGGCCAGGTAGCTCAGTTGGCAGAGCACAGGTCTGAAAAACCTGGGGTCGGCAGTTCGATTCTGCCCCTGGCCACCGAACGAACCCCCGGGTGGATACCCATAGTGCTGTGGCTTAGCGGGGGTTTTGTGACGTTCCCACTCCAGCCAAACTGATGGCCGCGATGAGCTTGATCGGTGGGCCGCGGATCTGGGAGCGGAGCAGCGAAGCACCGCGTCACGTTTCCTGAGGATCCGCCTTATTTTCCCAGGTATGGGTGATACTGGATGCCTATGAACGATGCTCTGGTGCGCACCACCGGTTCGGCACGGGTGGACCCCGACCATATTTTCCGAACGCTCTATTCCTTCTCGGGTCTGTCAACGGCCGCGGTGATACTCCTCGGTGTCGTCTCGGTAGTAGTCACCGGATTCATCGAATGGGCGACGAAGCTTCCCCTTCCCGATGATGTGGTTTTCGTCCTGATCGTCGGTGGGGTGACCTTTCACGGCAGCAAGCTCGGCGGTGTGGCTCTCGCCGTTCTGTCCGGCCTGGCGCGCTTCGTTTCGACCGGCTGGCCGGCGGCTCGCACACCTGCTGACTGGTCGATTGCCGTCGTCGAAGGAGTGGCCCTCCTCGCCCTCCTCCTCGGGATCGTGATTTTGGCCCGCGCACTCCATCGAGCGATCGGCGCCCTTCAAGATCAGGCCATGCGAGATCCGCTGACCGGCGCCTTGAACACGCGTGGCTTCATGGACGTCGCCGAGCGTGAGCGATTGCGAGCCCTCCGTATGAAACTTCCCCTCACCATCTTCTACTTCGACGTCGACGGCCTGAAGAAACTCAACGATGCATCGGGCCATCAAGCCGGGGATCGCCTCCTGATCGAATTTGTTTCGGCGGTTACCGAGTCAATCCGTCCGTACGACATCCTCGCCCGGGTGGGAGGAGACGAATTCGTGCTCGTCCTGCCGGCCACCGAACGACCGGCAGCGTTACAGGTGGTGACCCGCATCCGTGATCAGCTCATCGCCAAAGACCCTCCCCCGTCGGTGAGCGTCGGAGCGGTTACGTATTCGCAACCAACCGACTCGCTCGAAGACATGCTGAAAGCTGCGGATGGCTTGATGTATCGAGCCAAACGAGCGGGTGGCAATCGCCTGGTAGGCGAGGCACGGTCCGCAGAAGCAGGGCCGGGCCAGCAAGTCGTGGAGCTGGCCGCGCTGGTTGAACAACGCCACACCTGACCCACGTGATACGTCTGCCCGGTCGATTTGGAGTGGCGGCGCCGAGAAACGCCGAGGGTTACGGCCTCGGGCTTTACAATCCGCTCATGGAAGACCATAGAGAGCTCGGAATCGGCTCAATCACGATGCGCCCGGACGGCATTCTCCACACCGTGTTCGACTTCGACGGTTCGTCCTCGAAGGAATTAGCCGCCGAGTACCTCGCCGCCCGCGGAGAGATGGCTGGACCAACTCCTCCACCGGTTCTGATCGAGCTCATCAAGATCCCCTACACGGACCGATCCATCCGGGAATTCTTCATGGACAACATGCCGCCGTCTCCGTGTCGAGCCGTCGTTGCAACGGACCCGACAGCTGTGGCACTGTTCCGGACCTTTGAGCTCGTGAATCCTGCCCCCGTCCCCACCCAGATCTTCTCAACCATCGACACAGCGGTGGATTGGATCCAGACCCAGATGTCCCAAGGCTGACTCTCCAACACAACCCGGGCACTGCGTTCGGCTCATCGGTTACAACAACCTCAGGCAGACCCAGGGTTCGGCAATGGTGGTCCACCGCGGGACTATTTGACCGCGGATTGGGACGAAGGTCCCTGGCGGCTCTAACGTCAGCGCCACAATATTGCGAAGAACCGCAGGTCTGCGGGGTTTCGTGCTGCCATATCTGAGGAGGGGTTTTCGTGAAAGGTAAAGCTTTTGGTTCGTCCGCGTTGATCTTGGGGGTTTTGTTGCTGGTCGCAGGTTTGGTGATGTTGTTTCTCATCATTCCGGGCATAGCCCAGTTCCCGGAGGACGTCGACTCGACCCGCGCCTATGAGGGTGAGTTGGGTGTGATGCTCAACGCCGAGGCGCTGGCGACAATGGATCTGGCCAACATCTTCATTCGCAACGTGCCGGTGACCATCGACCGTCACGTCCAAACACTCGAGGTTGATGGCGAGAAGGCGCTCGTTCTGGACGAGGCAGTGATGTCCGGTCCGGCCGGGCCGCTCCAGCAGGCCGAGGACGTCTATTCGATCGACCGCAAAACGATGTTGAGCATCGCGAACTTCTCCGACGACGCCCGGGTCACCGACCGGGAAGGTCTCGTGGTTGGGTTCCCGATCGGCACGGAAGCGGCTGATTACACCGGATGGAACGGTGACACGCTCGCGACCAACACCCTCACCTTCGTGGCTGAAGAAGAGCGCGAGGGCCTCAACACCTACATGTTCACGGCAGCGTCGGGTCCCGACCTGATCAATGATCCGGTGCTTTTAGCGCAGTTCCCACCTGCCCTCCCGAAAGCTGTGATCGAGGGTCTCGTTCCCATGCTGGGCCTTGCGGACGAGGCGATGGCCCAACTCGGGCAGGTACTTCCGCTGCTTCCCGATCCGATCCCGCTGGCCTACACCTACTCGTACGAGACCAAGTACTGGGTAGAGCCGGCCACGGGTGTGCTGATCGACTACGAGAAGATCGAATCACGTTCGGTGGCTATCAACCTCGGTGATCAGCCGGTGCCGATAACAGAGGTCATGCACCTCGAGTACGTGCAGTCCGCTGCTTCCGTTGCTGATGCGGTGGCCGATGCCGAGGGCGCCAAGAGCCAGCTGTTGTGGCTCGGTACCGTCCTCCCGTACGGGTTGATCGCCGTCGGAGTGATCCTTGCTCTCCTCGGAGTCATGGCCCTCGGACGTAAGCCCGAAGAAACCACCGGGAGTTAGTTCCGACTCGAAGCCAAAAAGCGGTGCCGGAGCATCATCCGGCACCGCTTTTTTGACAAGAACGAACCCGCCCTCAGCGCCGGGCCCTACGTCATGCGTTTTCGCTGGAGCAATCGCTCGAGCGTTTCCTTCTCGACGATTGGCCGGGCAGGTTCCTCTTCGGCTTCGATCGGCTCTTCGCCGGCTCTTCGGGCCGACCGGCTGGTGACGGCACCGGCGAGCACCAGCCGTCGCAGAGCGATGTCGGCCATGAACAGCAGCAATGCCGCGCCTGCCAACCAGGGCCACACCACCCGGCGCGCCTTCCCGGTCACGGGTGCGGCATCGAACACCGAGGCCATGGCGGGATCGAACCGGCCGCCGGTGAGCGAAGCAATGTCCGACATCATGGGTTGATCCGGTTCGCGGAATGCGAACTCTTCGGCGAAGCTGGAAACGGCGCCGGAACTACCCGAGGCCACCGTCACACCGCCATCTTCCACTGCCACCGCCACCCAGTACGCGCCGGACTCGGACACCCGAACCTGGCCGGTGAACTCCGAGCCACTCGTCCGACGCAGAGGCACCAACCGGACCTCTCCGTTCGGGCTCCGTACCGTGGCCACGGCGGCGGCATCGAGCGGCACATCGCCGACATCGTATTGAATCGAAAGAAGACCACCGGACACTTCCACGTCTGGTGGAGTTTCCCGGCCGGCGGGCAGAACGTCCCCGACGACCCCACCCCAGAATGCAACGTACCCATCCCAGAGAAGCCAGTCGGCGGACCACCGGGCGGTGGCATCGGAAGTCCAGGCACTCACCTTTCCCAACCCCCTCTGCCAGGTGGCCAACAAAGGATCTTCCTCGCCGATCAGCAAGGGAAGCTGGGCCGTTGCCTTGGGTCGGGTCAGCACGTAACCGTACAGGGGCGGCGTCGCCTCGAGTTCTGCCGTGACCTGGGACCAGCTTCCCAGGATCGGCGTGAACGCACCCTCCTGGGCAAGGGATCGGGCAACCGTCAGAGTCTCTTCGACGAAGATCTCCGGTATCGCCTCCAGGTCACGCCCCTCGTAGTAGCGGCCACCTCCCAGTTGAGCCATCCGTTGCAGCGTGGTCCCGGCTCCTTCACCCGTCCCCACCACGGAGAGGGTTATGCCGCTGTCGGCAATCTCTCCGGCGATGGGCAGCAGGTTGGCCTCATTCGGGTCCCACCCGTCGGTGAACAGCACGATGTGGCGCAGTTCTTCACTGGCTCCACTCAGTTGGAGCAGCGCCTCACGCAATCCGGTGGCAATCTCGGTGTCGCCTTCCGGGGTCAACGTGGCGAGGGCCGCCTCAGCCGCAGCGGGATCGGGTTTCGGTCCGAGCGGGATTGCCCAATTGGTCCCGGAGCTGAAGGCCAGCACACCCACGCGATCCTGGCCGGTGAGCGCCTCGATGGCGGCAGCGGCGCCTGCTCGAGAAATATCGGTCTTGTTGATGCCGCCCTCGATGAAGTTATCTCCGCGAGCGTGGCAGGCACCCATCGACCCCGACGTATCAATGACCAGAACTTCAGCCACCTTCTGGCGACGGACGAGGTCATCCGGGTTGCTGATCACCGGCAGCAACTCCTCCAATGCCGTGTTTTCGTAACGACCCAGGCCGAAAGCCTGATCGCCGCCAACCACCAACAGTCCCCGCCCCAGATCCTCTACGTAGGCGGCCAGACGCTCCGCATCAGCCACGGCAGGTGCCGGAACGTTGACCAATACGATGGCGTCGTAACTGAGGAGGCCGTTGTCCGAAGGGATCGTGGCCAGCAGGTCGGCGTCCCGACCCCCGGCCCGCAGACCCGCAACAAGATCAAGGCCATCTCCGGCTTTTCCCTCGACAACCGCCACCTGCGCCGGACCGAGTACCCGAACCAACCCCTCCGCAACGTCATTCTCAACGCGGGTGTCGAAGGAGGCCGCCACTCTCGCGCCGATCCGGAGAAAACCCGGATCGGTGGCGGGATACTCGACCGTGAACTCGTTGCGGCCCGCCTGGAGCTGCACGTCAAGCACTTCGAGCTCTCCGTCGCCGGCTTGAACGAAGATCTGTGCCGGGCCCGCCGCGTTAGCTCGTACGACAATGGTCGACTGAATGTTCTCACCGACCCGGGCGGTAGACGGCACCCGCACGGCTTCCGCGACGGCGTCGGGACCGCGACCGGCTGCCGAAGGTACAACATCGACCGCAATCCCCTGTTCCGCCAGGTCGGCGGCTGCAGAGCGGGCGTCCCCTTCCGTCTCCACACCGTCGGTGAATACCACAATGCGGCGCGAACCCTCCGTCGGGAGAAGCACTGCCGCCGCCCGCAATGCAGCAGCAAGGTCGGTAGCAGAGTCTTTGACGGTGGTCCGGACGGGTTCCGGGCGACGATCCTGGGCGAGTGCGGTGTCGACCTTTAGTCCGTCGCCGAAGATGGCCACGCCGGCCAGGTCCCCCGGACGTGCCTCATCGAGGGCGGCCGCCACTAGCGCCTCCTGCTCGGTGCGGGCTGCCGGAGGGATCGAGGCAGAGCGATCGAGCAGGAAGAGCACTGCCCGCTCCGGCACCTCGAGAGCGAAGGTGGGTTGCGCGGCGGCCACAATCACCAGGGCAAGGGTGCCCATTCGGGCGGCAACCGCCCACCGGTGTTGCCGGGCCGGGACCGTCGGCGTTCCGGCCCTGGCCAGGAATATCACCGCAAGGGCCGCCGGTGCCAAAAGGAGCAGCCAGAGCGGGTCTTCGAAAGTCGGCAGGCTCATGGCCGCGTCCCGGAAGTTGATCGAGCTCGCCGCAAGCGTGGGCGCGGGGCTCCGTGTCCGATCCACCATTCAAGCATCAGGATGAGCAGGAGGGCCACGATCAGGAGCGGAGCCCACTCTCGCACCACCGCAGTCGATTCGGAGGCGGCCAGCGTGAGCGGTTGTGTTGCAATGGTGCGAGACAGACCGGCAGACTCGGCTGCAACGAATTGACGAACGGCGACCGGTCCCGGTCGAACGCTTCCGTCTTCGGCGACGTACGTAACGCGGTAGACCCCGGGAAGGCCGGTTCCCTCGAAGAGAGCGGCGTCGGCCGCCGGGGTAACCGTTTCGCCCGATGGAACGACCACCCGTGCCTCCCACCCCGGCGGCGGAGCCAGCAGGATCGGGGTCCCGGCCGCCTCCGGCGTGAGTGAAGCTTCATCTGCGCCACCCAGCAACTGCAAGATACGTGTGCCGAAAACGGGAAACGCCACCTGAATCGGCAGGTTGGACTGGGTGATATCAAAGGTGAAATACACGGTTCGCTTGCCGTCGACTTCACCGAGCAGTACCAACGGCACATCACCCGCTTTGACAAGCGGCAACCAACCCGGCGCGTCGACCACATCTGCCTCCCCGATCGCCAGCGTCGAGAGGTCGACGTCGTCGAGCAGGGGTTCACCGGGGCGCTGGAAGCTGGCGGCAGTGTTCTCAATAGTTCCGGTAATCGTCACCCCGGCCGGCGGAACACTGGGACGGATCAGCCAGGCAGGAGCAGGCAGGTCGGTGGCCGGTTCGCCGTCGACGATGATCACATCGGGCGCCTCCCCTGCGGCGGTTTCGAACCCCGGGGTTGAGGCAATCAGCGCTTCCAGGAACACCGATCCTTCGCCGACCGTCGTGACCCGGCGGGCCGGGCCCGCTCCGATCACTAGATAGGCGCGATTGTCGAGTGATAGACCGTCCTCGAGCAACCCTCCGGATTCGTCCTTCAACACGGCCTGTACCTCGAGGCCCGGTTCGGCGTCGACGCGAAGCCCATCCCGGGCTAGACCGCCCGCAGCAATCGCCAGAGGGACGCTGATCGGCGGCTGTGATCCTGCCGCTACTTCAAGAAGTACCTCTCGATCGGATTCGCCGTAGTTGGACACCTCGATGAAGAGCCGCACCCGGCCGTCGTCGCTTGCTTCTCCGCTGAAAGCGGTGATCGCCAGATTGTCCTCGGACCCGGCAAAAAGCAGATGGTCGACGCCGATCACCGGCTCTTCGAGCGTGGATAATTCTGCAATCCCACCGTCGGAGAAGAGCAGCACCCGCGTCGGTCGGTCCGGCGTAGCCAGGCTACGGGCGACCGCCAACGCGGCGGGGAGGTCCTCCATTCCCCCGCTGGGGACGAGCTGGGCGACCGTGTCCCGCAGCTCAGCGGGATCGCGAGCGAGGGCGGCTAGCACCTGGGGTCGGGGACCCGCTTCGACGATGGAGATGACGTTGGTTGCCGACGCCTCGGACAGCAGATCGAGCGCCCGGGCCTTGACCTCCTCCAGGCGGTCCCCCATCGCCATTGATCCGGACGTGTCGATGACGAACACCGTGTGGGGACCAAGCAGCGACGCTTCCCTCAGGTAGGGGCGGGCGAGTAACACCACGAAAAGGGCGAGGCCGATGAGCTGGGCAATGAGCAGTGGGGTGACCTTCAGACGCTGCCAGGGGACGGCTGAGGTGACGGCTACACCGGCTCGTTCCCACAACATCACGCTCGACACTTCCTGGCGGTGCCGGCGGGTGCGCAGCATGTACAACGCAATTAGCGGAAGGGCCAATGCGGCGAGGGCGAGCGCGGCGGGGGCCAGGAAGTTCAACGCACAGCCTCGACTGCTGCCAGGGCCGAAAGGGTTCGCTCCGCTGCTCCGGACTCAGCGGGCACAAGAACGTAGTCAAGGCCCGCCCGGCGCGTCCGGGTTGCGGCCTCGGAAAGGAAAGTATCCCGGGCGGTGCGATACGCAGCCATGGCATCCGAGGAGGTGGAGAGATCGACCGCCTGTTTGCTCTCCGAGTCGACCAGGCGGAGATCACCGGAAATCTCGGGCTCCAGCTCGTCGGGGGCAAGCACATGCAAGATGGTCCCCGAACCGGCCGTGCCCATCGCGTCGATCGCCTTCATCCACCCTGCGTCAAACAGATCGGAGATCAGCACGATGGGTCCACGCAGTGTGGAGTTGCCGATCAGGTTGTGCACGGCCGGCGTCAGCGTTCCGGCACCTCCCGGTTCGAGTCCTTCGAGCCAGGACTCCAACACCGGCCAACCCACCAGGTGGCGGCTGGGCGGTCCCGTTGCGAACGAACGGCCCCCCGGCCCGGGAACCTGCACCGGGTAGACACGGTCCCCTCCCGCCAGCGCCAGGAACGACATGACGGCCGCCAGCTCCTGAGCGACCCGGAACTTGGCGCCAAATGCCATCGAGGCAGAGGTATCGACGATCAGGCGCATCGGGAGCTCGTCCTCAGCTTCAAAGAGGCGAACCATCACCACCCCCAGGCGAGCCCAGAGGTTGTGATCGATGCGCCGAAAATCGTCGCCAAGAGCGTATTCGCGGTAGTCGGCGAAATCGATGCTCTCTCCAATCTGCTTGGAGGCATGCCTCCCTGCCCACTTACCCCGGACGCGGCCCCGGGTTCGGAGAGACAGCCTCTCCAACCGGGCCCGCAACTCGGGGGAGAGCAGCATGGGGTCCTACGCTTCGGTCGCCGGACGGGGATGCGCTTCGAGAATGGCTGCGATGAGATCGTCCGGGGTTACAGCGTCGGCGGCGGCTTCGTACCCCAGAACCAAACGGTGTCGCAGCGCAGCACGGGCCACCCCTCGCACGTCCTCACCGGCCAGGTTGGGACGGCCATCGAGCAAAGCCACGGCCTTGCCACCGAGAACCATCGCTTGAGCGGCTCGCGGGCTGGCGCCGTAACGAACATAGGTCCGGACCAGCTCCGGGGCAGCCTCGTTGTCGGGATGGGTGGCCGCCACCAGCGTGGCGGAATAGCGCAGCACGTGGGCAGCGGCCGGGACTTCGCGAACCATCATGCTCATCTCCAGCAGGGCCACTCCGTCGACGACCGGCTCCAGTTCGACGTCCTGGTCCGTGGTCGTGCGCTGCAGTATCTCAACGATGTCCCCGGTTGACGGGAAGGGAACGAGGGCTTTGAAGAGGAATCGATCGAGCTGCGCCTCCGGGAGCGGGTAGGTACCTTCCATCTCGATCGGGTTCTGCGTGGCCATGACGAAGAACGGCCGGGGAAGGTCGTGGGTTGCCCCACCCAGCGTCACTCGCCGTTCCTGCATCGCCTCCAGCAAAGCCGACTGGGTCTTCGGCGTCGCCCGGTTGACCTCATCCGCCAGAACGAGGTTGGCGAAGAGCGGACCACGATGGAATTCGAACCGACCCTCCTGCAGGATGTTGGTACCGAGGATGTCGGCGGGCATCAGATCCGGCGTGAATTGGACTCGACCGAAGTCAACATCGAGAACTCCGCCGAGTGTCTGCAGCAGGCGAGTTTTCCCAAGCCCGGGAACCCCTTCCAGCAAGACATGCCCTTCGCAGAGCACCGCCAGGATCACGGTGTTGACAAGGTCGGTTTGGCCGACGATGACCTTGCCCACCTCGCGACGAATGGCCTCTACTTTTGATGCGAACTGATCGGGTGTCATGGCTCCAACTTCGTGAAATAGTCGCGGACGATGTCCTGAAGGTCGTTGGGAATGGTCATGTGGTCGAGGGCATCCAGGGCTTGGCGGTTGTACTCGGCATGCCGATCTGCGTACGAGGCGGAGGGTAGGTTGCGAAGGCCGAACCCTTGCGCTTCGCCGACCACCTGACCTGGATCGGAACCTTGCAGATCGACCCGCACCTCGTCGCCGAGATTGAAGTCAACCGGATCGAAGACCTCGGATCGACCGACCGGGGCAAACGGGTCATCGTCTCCCTGACCGGGGTTGACCGTGCCGGTGCCCACTCCTCCTTGACCAGGGGTTCCCGATCCTCCTCCGCCCGAAACGTTGCCGCCGGACACCTGCCCTTGCCCCTGCCCTTGCCCCTGCCCCTGTCCCTGCCCTTGACCCTGGCCCTGGCCCTGCCCCTGTTGGGCCTCGGAGAGACGGCCCTGGCTATCGCGCAGCGCCGTCTGAGCGGCGGCAGTCGCTTCACCAGCGGCGATCTGGCCCTGCGCATTCGTGGCGGCGGCAGCGGCCATCTCCAAATGAGCTGACGGATCCAAACCCGCTTCCAGAGCATCGGCAGCCATGGCCAGCTGTTCGGCCAGCGTCCCGTCCGCTTCTGCAGTGGCCGCCAGTTCCGTGAGGCGAGCCGCAGCGGCCCGGGCGGCTTCGGGGGTCAGCGAACCCGCAGTCGCGGCCAGCTGCTGCAACTGTTCAACCAGACCGGCCCCGGCTGCCAACGGTTGGCGGTCGATCTCCCGATCGAGAGCCGCGATGGTTGTCTTACGGGCGAGCAGGGAAGGGTCGGCCTGCTGGGCCAACTCTTGTCTAGCCACTCCCAAGCGGGCGATGGCCTGCTCCAGGTTCTCTGCCTCCCGCAGCTCCTCAACCAGCGCCTCGAGCTGCTCCTGGAGCTCGGGTGGGAATTGGTCGGCTTGTTCCTCCAGGGCGTCCACTTCTCGCTCGATCAGGGCGGCCTCAATGTTGCGCTGTTCGACGACCGCATCGGCCGGCGAAGGGACCAGCGCCAGGATGAGGGCCGCAGCGAGACCGAGGGCCGCCAGCGGCACGAGTGGACCGGGCGGCCACACATGTTCAAATCCGGTCAGTGGGCGATGCGACGCCCATCGTCCTGCTTCTTTGATCTGGCGTGCTTCCGACTCGGTGAGGTCGCCTTTGTTGCTCAGTTCGAGGGCCGTCGCAACGCGGTCGAACCCGCCCATCCGTTGGTCGGTCTCAATGGCCGAACGCACGACCGTCGGACGCGCCACGAGCGACCACACCAGAGCACCAAGCCATCCGGCTACCAGAACAGCTGCGGACGCCGGCTCTACCCACGGCGCCGGGATGTGCCGGGCGACGCCGATGACGGCGGCCGCCAAGATCGCCGCGATGGCCGTGATGGTGACCAACCGCTTGGTCAGATCCATCATCATCAGTCTCCGCCTGGCGCGGGCAATCAGCAAACGGACCGGCTCAGGCAGCGGCATCGGCCGGCTCCTTCCTCCTGGACCGTCGGATCCGCCTCCGGGTCTTGTGTCGGGGGACGGACACGTGGCCGGTCGCCCTCCATAGAGCCAGAGCGGAGATCAGGGAGGCCGCGATCAACGACCGCACCCACAGCGGTCCCCGATTGGGCGGGCCATTGACGTTGCCTGCCTGCCCGGGTTCCTGGAAGGCGACACCCCCGAAACCTCCCCCGATCACATCTACCCCGAAAGGCACCCCTCCGAAGTCGTTGAATACGCGACTGCCCCACTGGCGCCGGCTGAGGAGGGTGTCGACCATATCGAACGGGGTGGAAAGCACGGTGAATTGGTTGGCATTGTTGAGCGGTTCATCAACGGCTGAGACCAGCGCGATGTAGGGATTGAGCCAGGCTGTGTATAGCTCTCTGCCCGTCGGGCCCCATGTGTTGTTCTGACTGGGAGCAAAGAAGTACACCTCGCCGATCAGTGCCAGGGCGGTGACGGCGGCGATCGCGAAGGTCCACAGATAGGCACCCGCCACCGCCCCGCGCGTCGATCTGGCCCGTGCCGACACCCACACGGAAAGGCTGCCGATCAGAATCGAGGTGACGGCAATGACGGCCACCGCCACGAGCACGTCGAGGATGCGGACTCCGCCGAACAGGATCGGGACCAGCATGATCGGTGCGACGGACACCAGTAACAGCAGCTGATAGGCGAGGGACGATCCCAGTTTGCCCAGGACAATCTGGCGTGGTTTGAGCTGGCTGACCTGCAGCAGGGGGAGGGTGAGGCGCTCACGTTCCCCGACTATCGAGAGGGCGGCGATACCGGGCACCACCAGCAACATGGCCGTTAGCAGCAGCAGACTGACGAGTTCGAACATGATCTGGCCAAGAGACGAACTGATCAACATGGGCGCTATGCCACCAAAGAAACCCGATTGACCGGCCCAGGCGCGGGCCGCCAGGTAGATCAAGTAACCGATACCGATCACCAGAATGATCCACAGCGTCAAGAACATCACCGCTCGCTGGCGCTGAAACCGTTCTCGAATCTCCCGCATCGTCACCGGATTCAGGTTCACGACTCGTCCTCCTCCGTGAGTTGCAGGAAGAGTTCCTCGAGGCCGGCCGAGTCGACCCGCCAGTCCCATACCGAGATGTCTCCATCCACCAGAAGACGGAGCAACTCGGCCACCCGGTCGTCGCCGACATCGGCCGTGAACCGGAGGTGGTCGCGTTCCAGATGGAGCTCGTTGGCATCTCCGGCGTTGCGGAGTATCTCCTCGGCGGCTACCAGCTGGTCGGCAGGCGTCCGCACCGTTACCCGGCGGTTTCCCACCAGGGCCGAGCGGATTTCCTCCATGGTTCCCTGCGCTTTCACCATGCCCCGATCAACAATTGCCATGTGAGAGCAAACACCCTCGAGTTCGGACAGGATGTGCGAAGAGATCAGCACCGTCTTCCCCATCCGACCCAGCTCCCCGATCAACTCGCGCAGGTGGACCCGGGCCCGCGGGTCGAGACCGGAGGCGGGTTCGTCGAGCACCAGCACCTGGGGGTCGTGGACGAGCGCCCGGGCCAGCGAAAGCCGCTGCTTCATGCCCCGGGACAGAGCGTTGACGTCCGCCCGGGCTTTCTCTTCGAGGTCGACCAGCGCCAGGAGATCGTTCACGACGGCCGACCGTGCCTCGGGTCGCAGACCGTGGGCTGTGGCGAAGAAATCGAGATACTCCCTCACGACGAGTCCGTCGTAGACACCGAAGAAGTCCGGCATGTATCCGAGGACCTTCCGCACCGCCCGGGGATCCAGTTCCGGATCGTACCCGGCCACGCTGACCCTGCCGGAGTCACGGGCCAGCAACGTGCTGACGAGCTCCATCGAGGTGGTCTTGCCGGCTCCGTTGGGTCCGATCAGGCCGGTGATCGAGCCCTCCTTCACCACGAGGTTGGCCTCCTTGAGAGCCATAACCGAACCGTATTGCTTCGTCACACCGTCGAACTCGATGATCATGATGACCCCACCGAAAGGACGAGACTGCCGGTCGGCAAGTCGAGGTCGTTGAACTGACCCCCGGTCAACACAATCCGGGCCATCAGTTCATTGGTCGAGGAGAGGTGCCCGGCGACGGGAAAGTCACCGCGCCACTCGTAGCTATCAAACGTGGCCGTATCCCAGTTGTACACCTCGAGTTTGTCCACGGCGGGAACGTTTCCGGCCTGGTTCATGATCGTCGCGTTCCCAACCATCCCGGACGGGACTCGAAAACGAAGTTCGATGGCATCAGCGCCGCTGGCGTACAGCCACCCGGGATAGGAGTCAACGAAAGCGGCACCGACGATCCGTACGATCTCGCCCGGGTCTTGGGACGCTGCCCTCAAGCCCGGGACATCGAGCGGGATAACGATCAGGGACGGGCCGTGAGCCTCTTCGGGCGAGCCGTCTACGGAGACGGTGGCGGTCAGATCCTCAGTGAACCCGAAGAAGTAGGGCCCCCCTTGCAGAACCCGTGCTTCCTGGCGGGACATGGTCTCGCTGAGCGGATAGACGCGCATCCACGGATCCGGTCCCCGCCCCGAGAAGTCGAAGTTGCCTTGCGAGAGGATGGCCTCGGCTATCGCACTCCCACCCTGAAAGAAACCGGCCCCCGCCCGCAGGGTTACGCTGCCCGACTGACCCGGGTCCAGCGGGCCGGAAGCCGCCCGGACGGCGTTGCCCTCGCCGATACCCCATGCCCAGAAACTCAGATCGCTTTCGTTGTGCATGGTTGCTGTGAGGCTGGTGGCGTCTGCCTCCACGTCGGCACGAACCGCAATCGGGTCGGGATTCCAGCGGGCGGTAGCCGTCACGGCCCCGAGATTGGGGAGCTCGAACCCCAACCGGGTCCCTCCTTCGGGGGACGACCCGACCGATGCCTCAATCCGATTGCCCTGACCGAACATCATGGAGACATCGAGCGGAGTGACACTCCATCCCACCGGGGTATCCAGCGTGTGTTCTCCCTCCCCTCCGGCCACGATGATCATGGTTGATTGGGCGCGACTACCGAGAACGTCTTGCACCACAATCGAGGCATGCGTGACCATCCGGTCGTCGAGTTGCGAGCGACCGGCGACCCACAGAGCCCCCACCATGACCCCGCTGATGGCGGGGATGGTGACCCACGCCAGTTCGCGGCGATCAAAGCGTCGCAAGATCAAGAAATTGACCGGGCCGACCAGGATCACATAGGCGGCCAGAGCGGCGAGCAACCACGGAATCCCCGGAGTGGTTGATGCGCCGCCGGCGCCGGCCGCCTCGACCATTTGGAAGCCAAACTCCTCGACAGATTGATTCGTGGACAGGCTGAGCGGGGGAACATCACGGATGATCTCTCCCCAATCGGCAATGCTGGACAGATCCTCTACCACAACGAATTCGCCGCTGCCGAGCGGCGCAACGGTTGCTTCGGCGTTCAGTGCTATTGCCTGACCCGAAGCGCCTTCGATCCGGCCGAGGTCGTCCGACGAACCAACGATTCGGCCCCCGTCGACAACCCATCCGCCGATCGTCTTCAAGGCGGCCTGATCAAGCGTGGCCAACGCTCCCCGCCCAAGCACGAGGTACGACAGCGGAGCAAGATCGCCTGCCAGTTCACCGGTCTCGAGTTCGAGGATCGTCGAGGGCGCGGTCGAAAGGAACCGTGCCGGCCGCAGCCAGGGCCGGTTCGATGGCCGGCGCCCCGACAACGCCGACGAGGATCTCGTTGGCGGGGTTGAGAACCGAGACAACTTCGCGAACCAGGGCTTCGTCGGCTCCTTCCGCGAAGAGTTGGAGGACCGCCCGACCGTTGTTGGAAGCCGCCGGAACCGCCAACGCATATTCTTTGGTGCTGCCGGCTGGTACCTCAATCGCCGTTACGAGGTTGACGTTGCCAAAGGAGACGCGCAACTCGCCGACGAACAGCACGTCCGCCGTCACCCGGGCGGTCAACGTGGTCGGCCGATACGGGGCCACATAGCCCTGCAACCCGAGCAGGGCTTCGACCTCCACCCCTTGTTGTGCGGACGCGCCGGGAGGAGCCACCAAGAAAGCGGTTGCGAGCAGCACCACAAAACTGATGCGTTTCATATACCCTCTACGACGCTTACCGGCACGGTTCGGTTCCCTGAATCTACCGGTAGTCGATCGACCGCGGCGATCTCGCCGGGCGTCCTCGGACCCGGCGGCACTGCACCCCAGACTGGCCATCGTGCATGCAGCCTGATTGAGGCAAAGCGTATGATTCTTCGGAGAGGGAGGTCAACATGTCCGATGCCGACAACCACTCCGAGATCGTGTCCCGAACCGGGTCACCGACCCAGCAATTGGCGGACGGCTACGGCCGAGAAGGCAATCGCCGACGGAATCGAGAAAGCGATCGGCACGCCGGCCAGCATCGAAGAAGAACAGATGCTGGAAGCTGCCGAACTGCTGGAGGTCGAGCTACCGGACGGCTGATCTGGCTCTACTCGCCTGACTCGGGGGCAGCAACCGGCCCGCCCGCTTGTTCCAACGCCGTCTCGAAGAGCTTCACGTAGTGCATCTCCCGATGATTGCGAGCCACTTCCAGCAACTCCTCGATGGCGTGTTCGGCTGCCACCCCGACTTCGTTACCCCTCAAACCGCCCACCTGCCGGCCGAATTCCCTAGCCCTTTGGGTCGCTTCGTGAAGGAACCGGTCTCCGGGCACCATCGCGTCGTCGACAGGATGCAATGCTCGCGCTGCAAGTGCTGCATCTTGTTGCCCCGTTCCGTGTTCGGTGCGAAATCGCGCCTCGGCTTCGGTCCGATCGGTACTCACCAGGAATCTCCCTCCTTTTCGACGCTCCAACAATAGGCCGCCGGACGCCGGCATTGCGGTGAGATCGACGCCGAACAGGAGCGGATCGTGAAAGGCGAACCGACGCTTTGGTTCAGTTACTGAAGGTGACTGCGACCACCGGGGCCCAACGCGATGCCATGCTGGCGTAGCGGCCCATCGCCTCTTCCATGTCGCCCGTTTCGAGCGCCTCGATCGATGCCCAGATGTCGCCGGCGCTCTCGTCGAGTACCAGATCTCCATCCGGGAACAAACGGGCCACGCCCCCGTAGTCGAGTTCCACCATCGAATCCTCCGGAAAGTCGTCCAGCCATTCGGCCAACTCCTCGAGGTCATCGGTAACCGAGCCGTTGAACCCGGCCTCCTTGAGCGCGATGAGCGCCCGCTCGATCCTCTGAGATGCCAGCGTGAGCAGGGTGCGGTAGCGAAGCCGGAGATGGTCGGGAGTTTGGACGATCTCACGTTCGGAGGAATCGAAGGCTGAGAACCAGCGCAAGGGCACGTGCCAGGGAGCGGTCAAGATGTGCGATCGTTCCGCAGGTCGCTTCTCGTACAGGCGCTGAAGTTCACGACCGGCCCGCCGGGCAGTGCTCTCCGGGACGATCAGATCACCGCCGATCTCCCCATACGTGTTGTGAAATGCCAGCAGGCCTTCCAACACACGGAGCCGCGGGTGACGGGGACATACGAAGCGCCGCCCGGACCAGTCCGCATGCAAGGCATCTTCGTGCATGGATTCGCTGAGCAGACCGTACCTTCCGGCCCGGAGAGTCTCGAGCGCTCCTGAATGGGGCGCGGGTTCCTGCGCCGGGAACTTCTCCGCAGCGATGTACACCCTGAGAAATGACGACGGTGTCATGGCTTGGGATCCTAATAAGACGGCGGGCCAAGCTCCCACCAACCGCGGACATACGGTCCGCCGACGAGCTCCGGCCCCGCAACTCAGAAGGTCCCCCCGTTAGACTGATCGCAGTTTGCCCTTCGAAAGGACTGGCGCCCATGGGCGTATTCTCCATGGTCGAGAAGACCGGCCACGAGCAGGTTCTCTTTGGCCATGATCCAAAATCCGGTCTACGGACCATCATCGCAATTCACTCAACAGCTCTCGGTCCCGCTCTCGGCGGGACCCGCTTCTATCCCTACGAAAGTGAAGAAGCGGCTCTATGGGATGTGCTCCGCCTGTCACGCGGAATGACGTTGAAAGCGGCCGCAGCCGGCCTGGACCTGGGGGGCGGCAAAGCCGTCATCATCGGGGACCCCCGCCGGGACAAGAACGAGCGCCTCTGGCGAGCCTACGGCCGCATGGTCGACTCGCTCAATGGTCGCTACATCACTGCAGAAGATGTGGGCACCACGGCAATCGATTTGGCCATGGTGCGGCGAGAGACCCGGTGGGCGTCCGGCGTACCCGTCGAGGAAGGCGGATCGGGCGATCCCTCCCCGGCCACGGCCATCGGCCTTCTGTCTGCCCTGAAAGCAACCGCCGAATTTCTGTGGGGGTCCGCGGACCTCAAAGGACGACGTGTGGCCGTCCAGGGCGTCGGCAAGGTCGGCTACTACTTCACTCGCCTCCTGGTCGACGAGGGAGTCGAGGTGATCGTCACCGACACCTACGAACCAGCCATTGCCCGAGCCGTCGCAGACTTTGGTGTCAAGGCCGTGGGGCTCGAGGAGATCATGACGGTCGACTGCGACGTGTTTGCGCCGTGCGCCTTAGGAGCCATTCTCAACGAATCGAGCATCCCCCAGCTCAGCTGTGAGGCCGTGGCAGGCAGTGCCAACAATCAGCTGGAAAAGGAGGGCGACGCTCAGTTGCTGGCCGAGCGCGGCATCCTCTACGCGCCGGATTTTCTCGTGAACGCCGGCGGACTCATCAACGTATTCGAGGAGCTGAACGGTTACTCGGAACAGCGAGCGATGCACCACGTACACGCCATCGGGCCGCGCACCCTGGACGTGCTGGTGGCCGCCAAGGAACGGGGTGTGATTCCCCAGGACGCAGCTGTGCAACTGGCCAATGAACGAATCGAGAGCATCAGCGACCTCCGGCGCTTGTCCCGAGGTGGTCTTACCTGGACAGAAGTAGACGGGACCTGAGGGGAGCATCTGTGGAGGTCGTAGCCGAACTGAAGGAGAACCATCGCGACCTGGGTCTGTCGGACGAGTCCATCCTGCAGATGTACCGGACGATGCTCGAGGCCCGGCGAGTCGATGACCGCATGTGGGCGCTCAACCGGCAGGGTCGTGCTCCGTTCGTAGTGTCTGCTTCCGGCCATGAAGGAGCCCAGGTCGCCAGCGTGATGGCCATGGACCCCGATACCGATTGGTGTCTCCCGTACTACCGCGATGTCGGCGTCGTCCTGGGTTGGGGTTTTCGTCCCCTCGACATCTTCCTCGGGGTTTTCTCCCGCGAGGCCGATCCAACCAGTGGAGGGCGGCAGATGCCGAACCACTGGTCTCACCGGGGACGCCGCATGTTCACCCATTCCTCCCCGATCGCAACCCAATACCCGCACGCAGCCGGAATCGCGTACGCGATTCAGAAGGACCGCGGACCCGGCGTTGTGGCTGTCTACGGCGGCGAAGGCTCCACCTCCGAAGGCGACTGGCACGAGGCAATGAACTTCGCCGGCATCCACCGGTTGCCACTGATTGTGATCATCGAGAACAACGAGTACGCCATCTCCGTACCGGTTGCCGAGGAGGTAGCAGGCCAGGTCGCCGATCGCGCCCTGGGCTACGGCATGCACGGCGTTGCCGTCGATGGCAACGATCCTCTGGCGATGTACGCCATCACGAAAGAAGCCGTCGATCGGGCCAGGAACGGCGAAGGCCCAACCCTCATCGAGGCTAAGACGTATCGCTACTACGCACACACGTCCGACGACGACGACAAGCTCTATCGAACCCGGGAGGAAGTCGAATCGTGGCGGCGACGGGATCCGGTGATGCTCCTCAAGCAATACCTGATCGAGACCAGGCTGCTGAGCGAAACGATGGAAGAGCGAATGGAAACCGAAATCGGCGAGGAGTTGGCCGAGGCGGTCAAACAGGCTGAAGCGTCTCCGGTGGCGAACGATCCGCTGGCTCGCGTGTACGCCCTGCCGATAACGCCCGAAGTTCCCGTCACCAAGGTCACGGTCGAACCGGACGGTGAAGAAGTCAACATCGTCACCGCCATCAACCAGACCTTGCACGAAATCATGGCCGCCCATCCCGAGACGGTCGTCTTTGGTGAGGATGTCGCCGATCCGAAAGGGGGCGCTTTCAAGGCGACCAAGGGGCTCACGGAAGCTTTCGGGAGAGACCGTTGTTTCAACACTCCGCTGGCCGAAGCCCTGATCGTCGGGATCGGGGTCGGGCTGGCTGCGGCGGACAGGATCCCGATACCGGAGATCCAGTTCGCCGACTTCATCCATCCTGCCTTCGACCAGATCGTTTCCGAAGTCGCCCGAATCCACTACCGGACCAACGGTGACTGGAAATGCCCGATGGTGATACGGGCTCCCTATGGAGGTGGGATCCACGGGGCGCTCTATCACTCCCAGTCCATCGAGGCCTTCTATGCCCACGTACCCGGGCTCAAAGTGGTCATTCCTTCGACGCCGGGCGACGCCAAAGGATTGCTGGTCACATCGGTCGAAGACCCCGATCCCGTCCTCTTTCTCGAACCGAAAAAGCTGTACCGGCTGGCCAAGGGGCCGTATCCCGCCGGCACCTACCGGATTCCACTTGGCCAGGCTGCGATCCGCCGGGCGGGCACCGACCTGACCATCGTTGCCTACGGGGCGATGTCCTACTTCTCAATACAGGCTGCCGCGCTCCTGGCGGAGCAGGGGGTATCGGCCGAGGTGATCGATCTCCGCACGATCAAACCCCTCGACTGGCCGACGGTGCAGGCTTCGCTGGCCAAGACGGGCCGTCTCCTGATCGTGCACGAAGACAACGAATTCGTTGGGTTCGGTGCTGAGATTGCCGCCCAGGCGGCCGAGAAAGCGTTTGAACTGCTCGACGCCCCGGTGCGCAGGTACGCCACCCCGGACGTGCCTGCCTTCCCGTTCGCTTCGGAGTTGGAAGCCATGGTGATGCCCAACACGGAGGGCATCGTCCAGCACGCGCTGGAACTCATGCGTTACTAGGCCGAGAGCTTCGACCCTGCGTATCCTTGCCTCTGAGGATTTTCGGCATCGTCCTGACCGGCTGCGCCTTGCTCGTAGCCGGCCTCATGAGCTTCACGACGGTCAACGTGGATCTTGGATATCGCGTCGGCGGAGGCACTCTGGAACGGTTAACGGAACCATGCGGATCGCTGTTCGGGATGCTCGCTCTCGGCGACTACCGCCCGGCCGTCCAGGGAGAACGACCCCCGCAAGCCCGGGCGATCGACCCGGACGGAACCTCGCTACGCGAAGAGTGCGAGCTGGTGGCCAGGGCTCGCCTGATCACCATGCTGGCCACCGCCGGAGCGATGTTGCTGGCGGGAATCGTGCTCATGCGGTTGGGCAACCGGCGACAGAAGCCCATAGATGACCTGCGACCCCTCCCGAAGAAGCAGTAGTCAGCAAACCATTCTCACGAGCGGATAACTGGCAACTGGCAACTGGCAACTGGCAACTGCGAGCGAGCTCGCGAAGCGAGCTAATCGCCCACGATCTCTTTGCGGAGGGCCAGCGCGTCGTCGGCTCGCTCTTCGTCGAGTTCCTCCATCACAAAACCCATATGCACGAGCACCGGAGTGTCAACGGTCACCTGCGGCTGATACAGCAGGCAGGCTGTTTCGGTACGGAAACCGAAGTCGACTTCGGCCATGGGGACGCCGCCTGCATCCCACGTGCGGATGACCCTCCCGACCGCGCCAAGACACATGGGCCTGCTCCTCTCCAACGAAGCACCCGGATCTCCGGATCCGTTTCCCTGCGACACCCCGGGTGCATGTCGAATCCTGGATCATGGTAGTTGCGCCCCCCTGACTCTCCCACCCGGGTTCTTGGATCCGGGGACCCTGGTGGACCGGGAAGGAGACTCCGACTAATCGATGACGCCGTATCATCGTGACCCAACCACCGCAGGAGATCCGGGTGACAGAGCGAACCGATCCCGGTCGTGTACCCGACACCGCCGGCCCCATTCTCTTCGCACGCTACGCCTATCCACCCAATGAGCGGGGATACTGCGGACCGCCTCAACACCAGACATTGCTGGAATACGGCGCCTCCGGGGTCGTCGATGGAGGCTTGATCGAACTTGCCCAGGCGTTCGAGGGTGCCTGGCCCTACCTGCAGTTCATCGCCGCGACCACCGGAATCGCGGACCCACTCGACCGCAGAGTGGTTGAGGCGTACTGGATCGGCAGTGACCTCCTGGATCAGATCGATTTCAAGCTGTTCGGTGATTCCCTGCTCGATCGGTTCCGACCTCGGGCCGGGTCCAACTGGGGCTACCTGGCTGAAGCCATCCCGGTCGGGGTTGTCCCCCACCACGCGTTCCATGTTTTCGGGATCTACCCATGGGTCGGATTGCTCGGCTCGGACCACGGGGACCATCCCCTCCACATCCTCGACCGGTGCCGTATCAGGTGGGGCCGCGTGGTCTCGGCAGACGGCGACCAGGTCGTTGTGGACTCCCAGCCGCTGCAATGGGATGGACGATCCCTAACCCTCGGTTCGCCGATCAGCGAACAAGTAGTGCGCGCCATCGACGGCGCCGGGTTCGTTGATGATCTCGAACCGGGCGACTGGGTGGCCCTCCACTGGAACTGGGTATGCGACCGCCTGGACGATCGAACCCTGAACAACCTCAAACGGTTCAACGCTCGCCAGTTGGAGATAACCAACCATCGCCTCGCCCACCCCGGACCGGCCAAGGTACTGGGTTAATAGGTCGCTTCCGTCAAGCGGAAACGACTTCTACGGCAGCGAGAAGCTCGCCACGACCGGGAGATGATCCGAGATCCCCAGCGTGTCGGCGGCGCGGACGAAGTGGTCGCCCAGCTCGAGCAGCGGGTTGTAGAACAACAGGTCGATCGTCCGGTCCGGTCCCGAAACTGCCGGATCGTTCGGGTAATGGGTGAACCAGACGGAGGAGTCGGCCCCGTTGGCCTCCTCGAGTGAAGGTACGGACGGGTAGATATCCGTCAGGACGGCCAGCTCGCTGTCGGGCTCGTAGTAGACCCGCTGATCTGCGGGGAGGTTGGCGAACTGCGGCCCGGGTGGAAGCAGGTTGAAGTCGCCACCAAACACCCACGGGTCCCCCGCCGCAGTGAGATCGCCGAGCAGGCCTTTGGCCAGGGCAACCTGTTGCTGCATGGTGTCGGTGCCCTGGGCGAAAGCGTCGAGATGCGTGTTGAGGACGGCCAGATCGGAGCCTCCCTCGACGGGGAGCCGAACTTCCAGGATGGCGCGCCGGAAGTTGAACTGCTGCGTCAGTGGATCAGACGGCATGATCGGCAACTGGTACCTGGTTGCCTCATCGATCCGATAGCGGGAGATAGTCGAAAGCTTCATCCCCGCCGAACCCATGATGCGGGGATGGGGCACGAAGACGGCTTTCCAATAGAGTGCGCTCGCCGAACACGCATAGTCATCGGGCAGCAGGCCCAGCAGTCGCTCCAGCTGATCCTCCCCGTCCGTCCGGGAGGCACCATCATCGACTTCCTGGAGCAAGACAACATCAGGCGACTCGTCCGCAATAACGCGGGCCACCTCTTCGAACGTCGCTGTAGTCGCTTCCGGGGAAGACCGTTCATCAGGACCGGACTCGTCGAAGAGGTCGTACCAGAAGACATAGCCTTTTCCCGCCATGTACTGGACATTCCACGACATGACCTCGAGCGTTTGGCCCGGCTGGAGGGTCGGCGTGCCTTCCGGGCAGGTAATCGCCTCTGCCCGTTCTGAGCGGGGATGGAAGGTAGTGAGCCACACCGCAGCAACGAGCACCACAACCAGGGTCAGCAAACCGATCAGGATCCGTCGCACCCATTTCACGCTGGTTCCTCCAAATCCCGCCCACTGCTGCCGCGCGATACGAACGATAGACCCCGGAAGGTGTTTGGGAGCCCTACCGGGGCGCTCAGCTCCCCGCGAACTAACTCCCCGGTCTCTGATCAGCCGCGACGGAGCAGAAATCCAGCCTGCCCACCGGGCCCACTCCCTCGTACGAGCTGCACCGGTGCTATCTCTACCCGCAGATGGCTACAGGACCGCGACCAGCGGCGACAACGCCTCAACGACGCGGAGGGTGATCATGGGGCTGCTCTTCCTGGGGCTGGGACGTTCGACTTTTGGCAGCTGGTCGGGTCGGTAGGTGCGACGCAGCGGCCATGTGCCATCAGGCAATTGGAATTCAGCAATGCGATCGATCGCCTCTTGCAGCCGGGGGTCGGGGCCACCGGTTCGGACTAGAAAGTCGACTGCCTCGAGCAGGTCTACCCGCCAGTCCAGCGGAAACGACGGTGCGAGCCAACTGTCGGCTTTGCTTGCTGAGACCGCCAGCGGGATTATTGATCCGTTCGAGCGAAAGATGACGCAGCGATCCAAAAACGCCTGCCGAATCGCAGCAACCAGCGGTTGACCGTCGACTCCACCCCAGATCGCTAGCGCCCGTCCTTCCCGGAGCAAACCGACTAAACAGGTTGTTTCAGCCATGCAGCCGCCGTACCTGGTCTTCAGATGGGAACTCCACTCGGCAACCGGCTCGCGTCGCACATCTCGTCCTCCAGCCTTGATCTCCTGGTACCGCAAGATCCAGTCGATCTGCTTGGTGGCGAGTGCATCCAGGCCGCCGTTGAGATAGATGAGCGCGGCAAGTCCCACGTAGCAGCTGAGCACACCATCCCGAGTACCCCAAATGGAGAAAACGCCATCATCTGTATGCCCAACCGACTGAAGGAAATTCACAGCTTGGCGCCAACCGTCATGGGTCGCATCGAGTCCCAATTCACCCAGGGTCTTGACCATCCACAGTGTTGGTAGCAACCGCTTGCCAGGATGATCCTTGTCCCCCCAACTACCGTCTCCGCGCTGGGTGGCCAAAGCGTCCCGCACCGGCTCCGAGATGCCGACGCGAGCCCGGAGCTTGCCCAAGTCTGCGTCGGCGTCGAGTAGCCGTGCCATCCGCAATTCAACGGTTGGGTCGCCCAACCCCTGGAGGTACTCGATCGCCGGATCGAGGGTCGGGAGCGTGAGCGCACCAGCGGCAGCCATGGTGGCTAGAGGGTCTTCTTGAACTTATGGACCAACTTCCGCGCCCATTCGTAGTGGCTCGATGTCGCCGACACGGCATAGCTGCCTACAGAGGTCGATCCCGTCCATGGGTAGCGACGCTTGGTGAAAAGGTCGTCGTCGTGATACGTCTCGACAACGGATCGAACCCGCCGGTAGGAGTCTGCCAGCCGGGCGACGACCGCCTCATAGCTATCGTCCCTGACCCGCAAGTAGATCTCTTGGTTGAGCGCGGGGGTGTCCTTCCACGTGTAGCCCGGGGCGGGCATGGCGATGGTCTCCCCTGCCGACCCGGCGCCCTCCCAAAGAAGGAACATGGCGTGCCAGGCATCGAGATGGCCAAGGATGTCCTTGACCGACCACACCTCGCATGCGCCGGGGCGCAAACGGTCGTCCCGGTCGATGTCGTCAATCTCGCTCAGAAGAGCGGCATACTCCCGGCTCATCGCCCCAAGGAGTTCGGTCCGGTTGGTTGGTCTTGACACAACACTGTTTTAGCTGCGTCTGCTCTTCTCGTCCAGGGCAATCCGGACCTCATGGCTGGAATCGAGCTTGACCGAACTCGCTCACTCAGAGGCACTTGCCCTGAGCACGGTTGCGCATACCGAAACCTCAACGCTCGTCGTTTGCCGCTCTTTCAGGTACTCGCGTCTCCGGACCGGCCGTCGGGCACCTGCCAGACCCGGCGGAGGGTCCAGGTGATCCGCTCCCCGGGTTTGGCGATCGGTACCCCGTCACGACGGATCTCAACCAGTCCGGCTGCGGTCTCCAATCGGTAGTCCGTGTGTGGACCGCGGTACCAGACGTGAGTCACGCGGCCGGGCAGGTCGCCACCAAGGTCGGCCCAATCGGGACGGACCAGCATCGATGCCCACCCTGGTGCCTGTGCGCCCCCTTCCACTTTCACGGTCCTTCCCTCGCAACGGATGACGATCTCACCGGCCACCCGCCTGGGCAACATCGACGTGGAGAACCGAAGCAGGTCCCGTGAGCTTTGCGGACCACAGATCAACCGGCCTGCTGTAAACCTCGAGAGGAGAGCCGACCTGCACGATGGACCCGTCACGCAGGAGCGCAATCCGATCGGCGATGGCCAGCGCCTCACCCGAGTCGTGGGTTGCGTATACGGCCGCCGCACCCGAAGCCTTTCGTTGTTCCGCCAGCTCCTCCTGCAGGGCAACTCGTAACGACGTATCGAGGTGGGCGGTCGGTTCGTCGAACAGGTAGAGCGCCGGACGGCCGGCCAGGGCCCTCGCCAACCCGACTCGCTGCTGCTGGCCCCCGGAAAGCTCAGCCGGTTTCCGGTGAGCCAGATCGGCGATCTCCCATGCGGTCCAGCAGATCTCGAGCCTGCCCGGTCGCGTCGGACGATTCCGTCCCCCTTCTCAGCAACGGATAGGCAACCGTCGCCAGCGCATCGAGGTGGGGCCACAGGGCGTAGTTCTGGAAGACAAACCCAACATCGCGCACCTCAGGAGCGTCCTGCCGACCGGTCGTTGCGACCGTTCGACCACCCATCGCAGATGGTCCCCTCCGCGAGGTCGACAAACCCGGCGATGGCATACAACAACGTGGTCTTACCGGATCCGGAGGGTCCAAGAACGGCGACCACCTCCTGGGGGAGAACCTCGAGATTGAGGGATCTGAGGATGGGATCAGTGCCGTACGCCACCGTGACCGTCCGGCACTCGAGTGGATTGGTCATCGCGATACCGCCCGGGCCAGGCGTCGAACCGCAAAGACCGGGACAGAACGCCACCAGCACCAGACCGGTCAGCAAGACCGCCATTGCCGACGTGACGGTGACGTCCCCTAACTGGCGGAGATTCAAGATGACCACGGCCAGCGTCTCACTCCCCGGACCGTAGAGCAGCGTTGACATCGTCAGCTCGTGAAACGCAAACAGAAAAACGATCGCCCAGGCGGCTGCGATTGCCGGGCGCAGGAGCGGAACAATTACCGTCCGCAACGCGGTCACCGGACCTGCTCCCCCACTCCGGGCAGCCCGATACAGGTCGGGCGGAATCGCGTCGGCCGAACCGGCAATCGATCGGTGTCCGAGCGCCCAGAATTTTGCCAAATAGGCAACCAGGATGATCAACAGCGTGTCCCGCAACCACGGCCCGTAGGCCAGCAAGACGGCCACAGCCAGGGCGGAACCAGGAACGGCAAAAGTGAGAAGGGCAGCCGTGCCGATTGAACGACCACCCGGTCGTCGGGCCAGGGAGGCAGCCAATCCACCGAGGAGCACATACCACCGTCGCCGCGATCGCCGCCAGTGCCAGGCTCCGAGCAAGTGCCGATCCGTAGCTCCCGGCCAGGGCCTCCCCAAAGTTGGCGAGCGTCCAATTCGCCGGAACGGGCGACAACCCAACCGCCCGGGTGATCGAGCTCAAGAGAAGCGCACCCAACGGAATCAGGGCGGTGAACGCCACGTAGACCCACAAGACCACGGCGGGCCACCAGGATCTCGAGCCCCGCGAAGGTGAGCTACCTGCCGAACCCGCGGTGCGGACCACGTCCCGGGCAAGGCCGAAACGGCGGTCGGCAAGGGCCACCACCGTGACCGTGAAGACGACCAGGACCGCCGCCAGCACCAGCACCCTGGTGAAGGCCGCCGGCGCAGCCGAACGGGCCAGATCCTGATAGATCCGGGTTGTCATCGTCCCGAATCCGGCGGGCGATCCGAGCAGCGCCGGTATCCCGAACGAGTTGACCGAGAAAACGAACACCAGCGCCGCGGCGCCGAAGAGAGCGGGACGGAGCAGCGGCAGAGTGACCAGCCGGAAGGTCCCCCACTCGTTGGAACCCGCCGCCCGCGCGGCTCGCTCCAAATCCGGGGCCACTCTCGTCGCCAGACCTGCCGCCACGATCAGGTAGGCGAGCGGTACCGCGTTGACCGCGATCACCGCGACAATTCCCGGACCACCAAACAAGCCGGGCAAGGTCCATCCGATCGCATCGTCGATGATCCCGCCCGGGCCGTAAGCCTGCGTCCAGCTGAGCGCGGACACGAAAGGCGGGGTGACCAGGGGGAGCAGCAAACCCAATCTCAGCCAGTTCCGGGCCGGGATGGCCACCCGCTCGGTCGCAAATGCGGCTGTGGCACCGATGAGCACGGCCAGTGCGGTCGCGACCGGAACCGGTCCACAGGGTGTTGAACACGACCGTGCCGGTCCCCGACCCTTGCAGAGCTTCCGTAGCGGACGACCACCCTTCTCCGATCGCTCCCCGAAAAAGCTCAAACAGCGGAACCACCACCAGCAGAACGAGGAGGAGTCCGGCCGTCCCCAGGCCAATCGCTGCCCAGCGAGGACGACGGACGGCAACGGATTCAACCACCAAAGATCTCCCGATAGGCGGCAAGCAGCTCTTCCTGGCGGTTGAACACGTCCGCCCAGACAGGAGCAACACCTGGACCGCCGTCGACCTCCCAGGCCACGTCCCCCCGCACGGGTTGCCAGCCCGTCCCGGCGATCGCTTCCTGTCCAGAAACGGACAGCACGAGATCCACGAAGGCCCCTGCCGCGGTCGGACGGGTGGTCGATGCAAAGATCCCGATCGGGCTGTAGATGACGATCGCACCCGGTTCGGGCCAAACGATCTCGATCGGCGAGCCCTTGGCAATAGCCGCCCGGGCCGACGACGCCAGCGTCATTCCCGCCGCAAATTGCCCCTCGGCGACACCGGTCACGACGTCCCCGGGCGAATTGACCTGTACTCCCCCGTTGGCGACCAAACGGGCATAGAAGTCGAACCCGAATCCATCCGCCATGGCCAGGTAGGCCATAGCTCCCAGGGCCGAACCTGCGAAGGCGGGGTCGGGGATCGCCACAACTCCAACGGCCGGGTCGGCGAGGTCTTCCCATCCGCGGAGCGGAGGATTCAAACCGGCTTGCTCGACGATCACCATCGAGAGGAGCCGGGTGCCCCAGAAGCGATCCGAACGGAACTCGGCGGGAATCTGATCAACGTCGGCGGGACTGAAGCCACCCAGGAGGCCATCCGCATCGTATTGCTGCATCGAGAGGGGGTCGGTCAGCCAGATCACATCGGCCTGGATCCCGCCCTCACGTTGCTCGGCGGCAATACGGGCGGTGAGTTCGCCCGTCGGCGCACGGAACACCTCGACGTTTGTCCCCGGGTGATCCCGGGTAAAGGCCTCGACGACGGCATCAACGGTTTCCTGGGTGACGGAGGTATACACGGTGACCACATCCTCACCACCGGGCGAACAGGCTCCCAGTCCGAGCAGCGCCGCGAGCACCAGGGCGACATAACGACCTTTGGCTTCCGGCATCCCGCCCCTCTGCTACGTCATCGGATAGTTCATGAAACCATGCTGCCGATCCTCCGAAGAAGAGCCGGGGAGCGGCGACCGTGCACCCGGCAGCCTATCCTGCAAGAAACCTCAACAACGGCAGCGCATGTCTCTCCTCAATGATCTCACCCAAATCTTCGGCGACGCCTTCGAGCAGGCCGGCCTGGACGGGGCGTTTGGCACCGTGGTGGTCTCGCAGCGGCCCGATCTGGGACAGTTCCAGTGCAACGGGGCACTACCCGCGGCCAACGCGGCCGGACGACCCCCCCGCGAGATTGCCCAGGACATCGTCGATCGAGTGGAGTCAGACGAGCGATTTGGCCATCTCTCTCTGGCCGGACCGGGGTTCATCAACATCAGCTTGACCGACGACTTCCTTGGCAGGGAGATGCAGGTGGTGGCCGGTGACGCACGCTTCGGGGTGCCCGAGATCCGGCCGCTCAAGGTGCTGGTCGACTACGGCGGCCCCAACGTTGCCAAGGAAATGCACGTCGGGCACCTGCGCGCCACCATCATCGGTGACTCCCTCCGGCGGATCGCCCGATTCCTCGGTCACGACACGCTCGGCGATGCCCACTTCGGAGACTGGGGCACCCAGATGGGCATGCTCATCATCGAGATAGCCAGGCTTCACCCGGAGCTTCCGTTTTTCGATCCAGAGTTCACGGGCGAGTACCCGACGATCGAGGTCACCCTCGACGACCTCGAAGCCATGTACCCGCTGGTCTCGGCGCGCTGTGCAGCAGACCCGGAAGAAGCTGAACGGGCCCGCATCGCCACGGTCGAACTGCAGCAGGGGCGGGCCGGGTACCGGGCGCTCTGGCAACAACTCCACGACATCTCCATGACAGCCCACCGCCGCGACTTCGCCAGCCTGGGAGTCGAATTCGATCTCTGGCACGGCGAGTCGACGGTGCACGACCGCATCGATCCGATGATCGAACGGCTGAACGAGGTCGGCGTGGCGAAAGAGAGCGACGGTGCCCTCGTCATCGATATCGCCGAACCGGATGACAAGACCGACATGCCGCCGTTCCTGGTCGCCAAGTCGGACGGTGGGTTCCTCTACTCGACGACCGACCTCGCCACCGTCGAGGAGCGGGTCGACGACCTGGACCGGGAATTGCTTCTGTATGTCGTCGATGCCCGCCAATCGTTTCACTTCGATCAGGTGTTCCGGGCCGCCCGGCGCAGCGGAATCGCACCCGAAAGCGTCGGAATGGAACACATCAAGTTCGGGACCATGAACGGCCCGGACGGCAAGCCGTTCCAAACGCGCAAGGGCGGGGTGCTCAAGCTGCGGGACTCTGATCGCACTCGTCACCGGGGCGGCCGGGCAGAGACTCTCCGACGCAGATATCGCGCAGGAGTACCCGGAGGTCGAGCGGACCGAGATTGCCCGCCGGGTCGGCCTGGCCGCCCTCAAGTTCGGCGACCTGAGCAATCACCGAACGTCCAACTACCTGTTCGATCTGGACCGGTTTGCATCGTTCGAAGGGAAGACCGGACCATATCTCCAGTACTCCGCAGTTCGGATCAAATCGATCCTCCGCAATGCCCGGGAAGCTGGATTGGCGCCCGGACCCCTCGTATCGCCGGGGGTTGACGCCGAGCGCAACTTGATGCTCTACCTGGCCCGACTCCCCGAGGTACTCGAACGGGCTTTCGAGCTCAGGGCACCCAACCACATCGCCGAGTACGCCTACGAACTGGCCACTCAGTTCAATCGCTTCTACGAGGAGTGCCACATTCTCCGTGAAGAGGACCCGGCTCGACAAGCGTCCTGGCTGGCCCTCGTTGAACTGACCCTCGAGGAGCTCTCCCTGTTGCTCGATCTGCTCGGTATCGAGGTGCCCGAGCGCATGTGACGGCGGCTTCGGTATCAACCCGGGTTCCAACCGGGCAGTCCTGACCGCGCGAGTCCGTCCTATGCTTTTCGCATGATCATCAGGTCAGCCCGGCCCGAAGACAAGGCGGCCATCGCCGCCTTCACCACGGATACCTTTTCCTGGGGCGATTACGTGACCGATGCGTTCGATTCGTGGTTGGAGAACCCGAACGGCCAGATCCTCATCGCCGCCTCCGATCGTGACGAAGCCATCGGCATGGCCAGGGTCTCGATGCTGTCGCCCTCCGAGGCGTGGGCGCAGGCGGCCCGAGTCCATCCCGATCACCGGCGAAAAGGTATCGCAGGCAGGCTCACCCGGGCCGGGGAGATGTGGGCGGCCGAGCGGGGCGGCCTGGTGATGCGCCTCTTGACCGAAGACTGGAACGAACCGGCTCAGCACCAGGTGGAGAAGTCCGGATATCGTCTCGTGGCGCGATGGGCCATGGCTCAGAAGGACGTCGGCCGGTCGGTGCCGAACACCACGGGAAACGGCGGTCGACGAGCACCTGCTGAAGAGCGTCTGCGCCCTGCCGGGGTCCATGAGGTGGAGCCGGCCTTCCTGGCGTGGTCAACCGGAGACTCGATCAAGGCCGGACACGGGCTGTTCCCGGCCGTCGGGTGGACGTGGCGTCAGATGACCATCGACGATGTCGTCAACGCCGCCCGGTCCCGAGCTCTCTGGGAGTGTCCGGCCGGATGGCTCATCGGGGCGATCGAGGAGGACCAATTCCGGGTCTCGTGGATGGTCACGGGACCCGAGGACGCTCACCGACTGTTGCGAGCGGCCATAGAACTCGCCGACGAGCAAGGAGCCGAACGTTTCCGCATGCTCTTTCCGCAAACCGACTGGCTGCTCCGTGCAGTCCACCGGGCGGGCTTGGAGCTCCACCCGTCACTCATGTACGAGAAGGCGCTCCAGTAGGAAGCGGTCGAATCATCAGTCTCCGGTCGGCGGACGGGATCACTTTCAGCTAGACATCACCTCATGTCCGGCGAATCGAGAATCAGGTTGCGAGCCTTTGAGCTCTCCGACGCGCCCCGGCTCCACGAATTGCTCAACGAACCGGCGCTCCTGGGGCGCCGCTATCTCGAAGACGAGCACAACCGGCCCCTTTCCCACTCCCAGATCGAGGATCTTGTCGACAGATGGATCAAACCGGATGGTGAAACCCATCTGGCGCTAGTCGACGACGACACGCTGGTCGGTATCGGTTCGCTCGACACGACCTGGGATCCGCTGTCCCCGTTCGTTTCTGTCGTGATCGGTACCGCCAGCCAGCGGCAGGGATTCGGAACCGATGCCCTCGATCAGCTGCTACTCCAACAATTCGGTTCCTCTCCTGCCCTGGCGATGGAGACGTGGGTCGATGCATGGAACGAACCCGGCTGCGCCTTCGCGAAGCAGTACGGATTCCGCGAAGCGGGACGGGTCCGTCGAGAGGGAATCCGCAACGGCACATATTTTGATGCGATCGGCTTCGATCTGACCCGCGAAGAATGGCAGGCCCGCCATGGCTATTGAGGGCGCGCACATCCGGCTGCGCGAAGAGCGAATTGACGACGTGGAATTCGTCACCTTCCTGCGCAACGACCTGGACACCCAGGCCTGGCCCAAAACGCTGCCACCTCACTACACCCGCGAGATGATGGCAAAGCGCTACGAAGCACGAGAGTTCTCCTTTGATCCGGACGAAGGTCGTTTCATCATCGAGGAGCGGGAGTCCGGCGATCGGGTCGGTTTCGTCGGTTACTCGGGCCTCAAACCCCGCTTCTCCGCAGGTCTCGGGGTGATGGTCGCAAAGCAGTATTGGGGAACCGGATACGCTCGCGAGGCCAACGAGCTGTTGCTGCGGTTCATGTTCGAGGAGTTGGGCCTCCGGGTGGTACGTCTCTGGACCCACTCCATGAACCCCCGTGCCATTGCCCTGGCCGAGAGACTTGGGTTTCGGGTAGCGGCCCGGTTCCGCCGGAGCGTCTACCGCAACGGTCAGCTTGGTGAGAAGGTCGTGATGGACATCACCCGACAAGAGTTCTACGAACTGCGGGAAGACCTCACGGATCGGCTCCCCGACCCGTTCGTGGAGTAGTCGTCAGTCGATGAACATGATGCTGAACACGATCAGCGTTCCGATGACCCACAACGTATAGAGGACGGGCAACTCGATCAGATCCAGCCAGGGACGGTCGGCGTAGTAGCGCCGCAGACCCCACAGGGCGGTGGCTCCGAGAAGCAACGTGACGGTGAGGCCGGCGACACCGGTAGCGACCAGCACATCGTTGGCAATACCGAAGGTCGAGGGAAGCTCCTCGACGTACTTCTCGATGAACTTCCCGATGATGAAGAGAACGCCGCCCACCACCAGCAAGGACCCGGCCCGGACGAGCAGCATTTCGATTTCCGAACCGGTGCGAGTGCGCAGCGCCCGGATCGGACCTTCGACCGCCACGCCCAACGCAAAGGCACCAAACACAGCTATCACCAGGCCAGACCCCAGCATCTCACCCGTCGAGCGCGTCAAACCAATATCGAGGACTTCGAAACCGTCGAGCAGCACGACAATGGCCAGCGCAACCAGGGCGGTACCAACCACCAGCAGTCCCACATCGAGGGTGGTACCGGCGATGCGGCGGAACAACCGGAACAGGCGCCTGGCGTCCGGCTCGGTTGTAGGTTGGATCGTGACCTGGGGGTCGTCCACGGTTCCCACTCCTGGATTTCGCATGAGGTCGGCACAGCCTACTCGGGGTCTTCCCGACTCTGGAGTTCCTTCTCCTGGAGAGATTCCCAATAGAGCTCGATCGGATGTGCAACGCGGTACCAGTTCTCGAGATGGGCCCGGACCTGCACCTCACATCCCGGGTTGGCCGACGCAACCACCGTCGACCCCGCCGACCGGATCTGCGCGGCCTTCTGCTCACCTAATTCACGAGCCGTTTGCGGACGAAGCAGAGAGTACAAACCGGCGGCCCCACAACACTGGTCATCGGCCAGATCCACGGGTTGGTAGCCGGCCGCCGAGAGAATGGCCCGAGGTTCGTCAACGATCCGCTGCGCATGTCGCAGATGGCAGGGATCCTGGACGGCCACCGCACCCCGGTTGATCGACATGGTGGGAAGCCGACCTTCGTTGATGGCCGCGGCGATGACCTCGGTGATGTCACGAGCCCGTTCGGCCAGGATCGAACCACCGTCTCCGGCCCACTCGGCATATTCCTTGAGGTGTGCACTGCATCCGGCGGCGTCGCTCACGACCAGATCGACACCCTGGAGTGCCCGGACGTTTCGGGCGGCCAAGCGGGTCGCTCGTCTGGAATCCCCGTCATGGGCCGCCAGCGCACCACAGCAGGTCTGGCGCAGGGGAACGACAACCCGGTACCCGGCTCGCGTCAACAGCTCAACGGCTGCAACATGGACCGGGCCAAACCACGCTTCCATCACGCACCCGGCCAGCAGCGCGACAGAGCCGATCTGCTCGCCCTTCGCCAAATGCACTGTGCCTCGCATGCCGGGGGAGGTACCGGCTCGATCTCTCATTCCGGCCAGGCTGGACTTGAGCGAACCAGGCAGGAGCCGGACGGCCCCCGTCCTTTGCGCGAACCGTAGTGACCTGGTGGCCAGGCGCAGCCAACCGGGGCTCGTCACCAAACGGCCGAGCAGGCCGTGGCGTAGCCGGCGCCCGGCGGTCGGGCGTTGCGCCGTCAGCTCCGCCCGGGCCCCTTCCATGACCCGACCGAACGGGACCAGAGAAGGACAGGCAGTTTCACAAGCCCGGCACTGCAGGCAGAACGACATCATGTCCTCGAACGCCCCGTCGAGCGGGACCACCTCATTCGCGACGGCGCGCATCGCGGCGATCCGACCCCGTGGAGAGGCCGTTTCGTCACCGGTCAACCGGAAGGTCGGACAGTGCGGGAGGCACAGGCCACAATCAACGCAAGCGGCGAGCTCGGCCGATCGCGGGGCTTGCGTCGTTACCCAGCCCATCACAGGCCTCCGGGCAATCGACCCGGGTTTACGATCCGATCCGGGTCGAAGCGGGCCACGACACGACGTTGCAGGTCCATCCCGGCCGGAGGTGTTCCCCAGGCATCAAACGTGTGATACGCCTCTATGGGTGCGGTGGTGAGCACGAGAGCGCCGCCGTGCCTCTCAACCCGGCGGCGTATCTCGCTCACGGTTTTTGGTTCGAAGTCTTCGAGGCCGATACGCGCCTCTCCCACTCCCGGCAAGGCCTGGTAGCTCCACGACTTCGGGAGCTCGTCGAGTGCATCCTGCAAGAGCCGGGGGGCCAGACGGAGCGATAGCGTGATCGACCCGGTCAAAGCCTGCGGCCACTGCCATCCTTCATGATGAAGCCCACCCAATTCAGTGGTTCGAGCCTCGACTTCGGCGAGCGTCCCGGCCAGGTAGACCCGCACCTGGTCCCGCTCTTCGATCACGGCCAAGGGCCGGTACCCGTAGTCCAGTCGGCGTTTGGCCAGCGTCACCGTCCGCCGTGCCTCGGGGAGCGGCCATAGCTTGAGACACACTCGTCCGATCAGGCCTAGAGAGCCGAACGAACCGGTGGCCAGGCGAGGCAGGTCATACCCGGTGACGTTCTTGACGACGCGGCCCCCACCTCGGACCAGGCGACCATCTCCGGTGACGAGATCGACCTCCAGCATTCTGTCCCGGGTAGGGCCGTATCGCAGGCGGCGGAAACCCGAGATCCCGGCCGCCACCACCCCGCCGACCGTTGCCTCCCCGGACACTTCCGGGAGTACCGCCGTTTGGTTGACCGCGGCCAGTCGATCTTCGAGGTCGGCCACCCGCACTCCGGCTTCGACGACGACCGTCAGGTCCTCCGGTTGCCAATCCACAATCGAATCCAGCCGGGCGGTGGAGAGAACCACTGCCGGATCGACCCGACCGCCCATTCCCTGATGGGTACCGCCACCCCACACCAGCACCGGGAGGGAGTAGCGGGAGGCGGTCGCCAGGATTTCCGCAGTCTCCTCGAGCGTGGACGGCGCAACCGCGACGGCGTCTTCGGGGGCCCCTTCGATCGGTTCGGACAGATGGGCGGCCAGCCGGCGCTGCAACGCCGAGCGCAGGGAGGTCATATCCAGGTTCCCTCGGGGACCGGCCGGCCCATGTCGAAGCACCGGGATCCCACCGGGAGGACCTTGTCGGGATTGAACAACCCGTCGGGGTCGAAAGCTTCCGCGAGCCGGGCTTGAGCGTCCAGGTCTATTTCGGTGAAGACGAGCGGCATGAGGTCGCGTTTCTCCAGACCGATGCCATGCTCACCGGACAGCGACCCGCCCGCCTCGACACACACGGCGACCAGTTCGTCAGCGGCGGCCTGGACTCTCTCCAGGACCCCCGCCTCCGAGGCGTCAAAAGCCATCAGCGGGTGGAGGTTCCCGTCTCCGGCATGGAACACATTCATCATGGTCAGGTCGTAGCGATCGGCGATCTCGTAGACCTTCGCCATGACCTCGACCAGTTTGGTGCGTGGCACCACGGTGTCGTGGAGGTAGTAATCGGGAGCGGTTTGGGCCACAGCCCCAAAGGCCGCCTTGCGGCCCTTCCAGAGCAGGGCCCGCTCCGCTGCGTCGACGGCGATCCGGACCGAAGTCGCATGGTTCGATTCGGCCACAGCCCGCACCAGTTCGGCTTCCGCGTCCACCGCAGCCGGATGCCCGGTGACCTCGGCCAGCAGTACCGCCGCCGCGTCGATCGGAAAACCGGCTCCCACAAACCTCTCCACGGCAATGGTCATCTTCTGATCCATCATTTCCAGAGCGGCGGGGACAACCCCCGCAGCGATGACTCCTGACACCGTGGCGGCTGCGTCCTCGACCCGGTCGTAGGCGGCCAGGAGGGTCCGGACGGCCGGCGGGTTGGGGGTGAGTTTGACCAGCGCCCGCGTCACAATGCCAAGGGTCCCCTCCGAGCCAACCACGATCCCTCGCAGGTCCAGGCCGATGGGGTCGGGAGCCTCGCCCCCGAGAACTACGACCTCGCCTCCGGCCGTGACCAGCTCGACCGCCAGCACGTGGTTCACGGTCGTGCCTTCTGCCAGACAGTGCGGCCCGCCACTGTTATTGGCCACATTGCCACCGATGGTGCAGGCGGCCTGGGACGAAGGATCCGGTGCGAAGTGCAGCCCGTCGGATGCGGTTTTCGTGCTCAGGTCGAGGTTGAACACGCCCGCTCCTACCCACGCCGTGCGACTCTCGGCATCGACGTCGATTTCAGTCATTCGGGTCGTGGACACCACGAGCGAGGGGCTGACGGGAACCGTACCGCCGGCCAAACCAGTCCCGGCGCCGCGCGGCACAATCGGGATCCCGTGGCGAGCGGCGATCTTGACCACCTCAACAACCTCACCAGCGGTGGCCGGGAGGGCCACGGCGACCACTTCACCGCGCCTGATGCCGGCATCCTTGCCGTAGACGTACGTGCGGAGCGGGTCGGCGAGGACCCGGTCGGCACCCAGAACGTTCTGCAGTTCCTGTACCAGCGTCACGTTCCTCAAGCTAGCCCTTCATGGTTTGGAGATCCCAAACCGACATGGCGGAATTCGCAAGGACATCACGGGCTACGCACCATGCCCACATGTCACGGCGCCGGGTTGTTGCCGGTATTACGATTCCCTCACCTTCGAAAGGTCTCTGGTGGACTTTGCCTTGCTCGGCATCCTGCTGTTCGTGATTGCCCTCCCGCTCTTCATTTTCCATATTTGGGCCATCGTCGACGTGCTCCGTACTCCCCAGCCCACGTGGACGGCTGCCGGGCAAAACCAGATGCTGTGGGGCGTCGTGGTCCTGTTTCTCTCCTTCATCGGACCCATCCTGTATCTCACAATCGCCCGACCGCAATTGATTGCTGCCGGGCCCACCGTCTGACGTCGCATTGCCCACTCCCTGAGGTGCCCACCTGATCCCATAAATGGGTTGTGGCGGTAGATTTGCCCCAGGCACGGCAGGTAACGCATCTGCCCGGCTGAAGGTCTGACCTCCAATCCACGGACAGGGATCTCCATGCAATCGACCTGGATAGCTCGGAACGCATCGTGACCACCGTCCACGAATTCCATATTCCCGTCATGGGCACCGGCTTCACCATCGATACCCCTTTGAAAGTCGCGCGTTATGGAATCGACTCGGTCATCCAGATCGTCGACGACGTTCTGATCGAACAGATGCGGAAGGTCCATAGCGAGCGGAACGGGGAACCCTACGAGGACATCACCGACGATGATCACGACGCCCGGGCGCGACGCATCACGGCCTACCTGAATCTGATCCATCAGCTCGTCAAGCGGCAAACGGACACAATGAAGGAGCTGCCGTTCGAGCCGGAGAGCGACCTCACCCGGTACTTTGAGCTCCTGCCGGAAGGTGCCCTCAAGGCTTCGTATCGCGCCATGCTGTCCGCCGTCGACGAGAAGCAGCGGACGGCCCTCCAGGCCGACCTCCTCCAGCACGTCGTGCCCGGGGCCATCGACGTCAACATCATGACCAAGCTGGACCGGGACACGTATCTCGGCAAGGAGAAGCGATCCCCGGAATTCAGCGACGCCCTGTCCGGTTTGCGGGGGTTCGCCAACAGCAATCTCGACGCGGCGGTGGTGTTCTCGGCAGGGCTGAATCCCCGCCTGTTCGGCTACCTCGCCGAGTTCGATGATTTCTTCCCGGACGAGGCCGGACACCTGCGCAAGCGCGTCATCCTCAAGGTCAGCGACTACCGCTCAGCATTCGTTCAAGGCAAGTACCTGGCCAAACGGGGGATCTGGGTATCGGAGTACCGGATCGAATCTGGCCTCAATTGTGGGGGTCACACGTTCCCGACCACCGGCCAGCTGATGGGGCCGATCCTCGAAGAGTTCCGCATCAAGCGGGCTGAGCTGATCGAAACCTTGCACGCCATCACGAAGGATGCACTCGTTGCGGCCGGCCGCCGATCGCCGGACCATCCGCTGCCGCTGCGGATCACCGCCCAGGGAGGCATCGGGACGTTCGATGAGCACAAGCTGCTGCTCACCCATTACGAGCTTGATTCCACCGGATGGGGGACACCTTTCCTGCTGGTTCCCGAAGTGACCAACGTGGACGATGTTCACCGGGACAAATTGGTCGAAGCATCAGACGACGACGTGGAACTGAGCGATGCATCCCCCTTCGGTATCCCATTCTGGAATCTCCGCAACTCTGCTAGCGATCTCCTCCGCAAGACTCGCATCGCGATCGGCAAGCCCGGCAGCGCCTGTCCGAAGGGCTACCTGGCGCTCCACAACACCGAATTCTCCGAACAACCCATCTGCACGGCCTCTCGGAAATACGTCGTCCAGAAACTCGCTCATCTCGACCAGGAGGGCTACACGCCCGAGCAGCGGGCCATGGTCGAAGAGGACGTCCTCGCCAAGACTTGCCTGTGCCGCGACCTGGCCGGCGGGGCGGAACTCAACTCCGGGATCAACGACGAGGCGGCCACGGCGGTGTGCACGGGCCCCAACATCGTCAATTTCTCCAAGGTGGCAACGCTCAAAGAGATGGTCGATCACATTTACGGCCGTATCTCCCTGCTCACCAACCCGGATCGCCCCCACATGTTCATCCGTGAGATTGAGCTGTACGTCGACTACGTGGGGAAGGAATTCCGAAGGTTCGCCCTTGGACTGTCCGCCCGAAAAGAGAACTACTTCAACGAGGTCAGAGAGAACCTCCGGTCCGGTGTCGAGTACTACGAGGACCTGATTGATCGCCTCCCCACGGCCGACCGCAACTCGTTCGCCGACCGCCTCGAGAGCCTCCGCCTGGCCGTGCAGCAGATCGGTGCCTTCGCCCCCGTCTAGAAATCGGTTTTTGGCGCCTAACTTGCTCGATATTCCGGCTTGTTAGGCGCCAAAACGGGTTTTAGCGGGGTCCCCAGCCGCCTCCACCCGGGGTCTTGACCAGCAGGCGGTCGCCGGGCACAACGTCGAAGGTGGTCTTGCCGGGGAGGCGGGTGGGGGCTTGCCCGGCCCGGATCAGCCAATCCTCCCCGCACATTCCCGGTGCGCCGCCGGCCAAACCCCACGGAGGGACAACCCGGCGCTCCCCCATCAGTGAAACGGTGGCCGGAGCCAGAAACTCGATCTCTCGTTCGATGCCTTCTCCCCCCGGGAACCGGCCGGGGCCCCCGCTGCCCCTGCGCAGCTGGTTGCGGATCACCCGGAAGGGATAGTGGCTTTCGAGGGCTTCGATCGGCGTGTTCTTGGTATTGGTCATGCCGGTGTGGATGCCCGACTGTCCTGGCTTGCCCGGCCGTCCCCCCTGTCCGCCTGCCAGGGTCTCGTAGTAGGCAAACTCGTCGGAGCCAATCAAGATGTTGTTCATGGTGCCTTGGGAAGCAGCCGGAACCCGGTCCGGGGCTGCCGGGGCTAGGGCCCCGAGCAGAACGTCGGCGATTCGCTGACTCGTTTCGACGTTGCCCGCTGCGACCGCGGCGGGCCAGCGGGCGTTGACCAGCGACCCGGGAGGGGCGGACAGAGACAGTGGTCGATAGCACCCTCCGTTGGCGGGAATGGTTGGATCGGTGGCAACCCGTACCGCGTAATAGAGACACGAAAGGGTTACCGCTTCGACCGCATTGATGTTCCCCTCGATCTGGTCTGCCGTGCCCGCGAAATCGGCCCGCAACCGGCCACCGTCGATCGTCACGGTGACCACGATCGGGAGCAAGCCGTCCTGCCACTCCATCACATCTTCAAAACGAAAAACGCCGTTCGGTAGAGCGACCAGGGCGGAGACCATCCGTCGCTCCCCGTAGGAGAGCAGGGCGTCGGCCACCCCGAAGTAGGCACCCGACCCGGCCCGATCGGCCAGAATCGACAATCGGTGCGCTCCCACCTCGTTGGCGCCGAGTTGTGCCGATAGGTCTCCCAGCCTTTCAGCCGGGGTGCGGGTGGCCGCCAGGAAGGGCTGCACAAAGGATGCCAGCCACTCTCCGTTGCGCACGGCCGCCACGGGAGCGACCACGTGACCCTCTTGATCGATGGTCGTGGCATGGGCCGGCATAGAACCCGGAGCCTCGCCTCCCACATCGGCGTGATGGGCCCGGTTGGCGACCCAGCCGATCAGCACGCCATCGAGATGCACCGGGCGGACCAGAGTCAGGTCGTTGAGGTGCGTTCCGCCGTGATACGGATCGTTGACCGCGTACTGCACCCCGGGCTCCACGTCCATCCCCTGGAGGACCGCCGCTACCGAAGCGGGCATCGATCCGAGGTGCACCGGGATGTGCTCAGCCTGGGCGAGCATCTCACCGCTGGGAACAAACACCGCTGCGGAGCAATCGGCTCGCTCCTTGATATTGGGCGAGTATGCCGTGCGCCGCAGCACAGCACCCATCTCATCGGCTACCGCCGCGAACTCGTTTCGAGCCACCTCGAGGGTGATCGGGTCAACCGTCACCACTCCACCTCCAGCGCGCCAGACGGGTGCACCGTTGCCCGTTCTCCGCCGCCCCAGGAATGACGAGGCTTCGGATTCCAGGATTACGGCCGGACCAACGACCTCGGTCCCCGCAGCCAGGCCGGGACGCCACCACACCGACACTTCCTCCAGGCCCGTTCGGGTGACAACCGTCCGGCTGCCAAGCCGGGCAGCGCCGCTCGGGACGATCTCGGGCAGATCGGACCATCGCATCGCCGGATCACCGGTCGCCTCGGCCCGGGCGGCCACGATCTCGATCGGGTCGCCCGGTCTGGCGAAACCGTTCCGATCCCGATGGGTCTGGTGGAAACGATCGGCCAGCACTTCCCAACCTTCACCCGGTTGATACCGCACCGGTGTCTCATGAGACTGGCCCCGGTATCGGACGTCAACCAGGCTGTGGATCCGGACCGGCGGTACACCGGTCTCGGCAATCATCCGCCGCCGAGCCAGCGCCAGGACATCGGTCAGTAGCCCGTCGATGCCATCGCCCTCGTTCATCAGCACCCCCTGCACCGCGTCGGTGCGGGGCGGGCTGAGCAGCAGACCCACGGCGCTGAAGACTCCCGCCAAGGGAGGAATGACCACCCCGGCCATCTGAAGGCGACGAGCCAGCGCCGTCGCGTGCATCCCGCCGGCGCCACCGAACGCGACGAGGACGGCCGAACGTGGATCGGCACCCTCCTCCACAGAAACGGTCCGCACCGCGCGCTCCATGTGAGCCTCAACAACGTCGATCACCCCAAGTGCGGCGGCGTTCTCGTCCAGGCCGAGAGGCTCGGCGAGAGCGGCCAGGGCCCGCCCGGCTGCACCGGAGTCGAGCGACATCGAACCGGCCAGCAGCGTCTCCGGAGAGAGGCGGCCCACGACGAGGTTGGCATCGGTTACGGTCGGTTCGGTTCCTCCCCGCCCGTAGCAAGCGGGTCCAGGATGCGCTCCGGCGCTTTGCGGACCCACCCGGAGTGCCCCGCCCGGATCAATCCAGGCCCGGCTTCCACCACCTGCCCCGACGGTGTGCACGGCTACCGCAGGCATCCGGCAGGGGTAGCCCTCGACCCCTCGCTCATAGGAGACCTCCGGGCGGCCTTCTTCGATACGACAGACATCGGTCGACGTGCCACCCATGTCAAAGGAAACCAGGCGACGATGACCAAGAGCCTTGCCCAGCTCGGCGGAAGCGACGACTCCTGCGGCCGGGCCCGAAAGAAGAACAGCGGCGGGCAGTCGAGCGGCGGCGCTCACATCCATGAGGCCGCCCGAGGAGCGCATCACCAGTACGTCGTCTGCAATCCCGGAGCTGAGCATCCGTTCCCGGAGATTCCTCAGGTACCGGCCGGTACCCGGTTCCAGGTAGGCGTTGAGCAGGGTTGTTGAGGTTCTCTCGAACTCCCGAAATTCCGGAGCGACTTCTGATGCGATCGATATCGGAACACCTTCGAGAGCTTCCGCAAGCGACGTCGCGACCAACTGCTCCTGGGCCGGTGCGGCATAGGCGTACAACAAGGATATGGCGATGGCCTCCGGCCGGGACTCTCGCACCTGTTCTGCGAGCTGATCCAAGCCTGCAAGTGGGTGGAGCTCGGCACCCGTGGCGTCGATCCGACCCTGAACCCCAAAGCGCAGCTCCCGGGCAGCGAGAGGGGCAGGCCGATCGGCCATCGAGTCGTACAGCGACGGACGGTCCTGTCGCCCGATCTCGACCACATCGACAAATCCGGCCGTGGTCACCAGTACGGTCCGAGCACCCGTGCGCTCCAGCAGCGTGTTCGTCGCAACCGTGGTCCCATGGAGAAGACGGTCGACCGACGTGCCACCCAACACCGCTTCCGCCCCGGACACCACTCCTTCGCTCTGGTCCACCGTCGATGACGTCTTCCCGGAGCGGAGCACCGACCCATCCCAAGCCGCGAGGTCGGTGAATGTGCCACCAACATCGACCGCGAGCGCAGGCCGGCGCGTCGGCATCAGGTGCCCTCGCTACGATGCACGTCATCGAAAGGATGGCTAATGCCGGTACACATCGAGTCAACCCCCAACCCCAATGCCCTGAAGTTCTCAGTCGGAGTCGACGTCGGTGGACCCAAGACGTTCGTTGCCGGTCGGGAAGAAGATGATCCCCTCGCCGTCGGGCTTCTCTCCATCCCCGGGATTACAAGTATCTTCATGACCGCCGATTTCGTAACGTTGACAAAAACGCCAGACGCGGACTGGTCCGAGATCGCCGGGCCGGCGCAGGAGATCCTACAGAACCACTTCTCCGACTGAGCAACCGGCTTCAGGCAGGATCACCCTGGTCGGTCAGCCAGAGCGTCAAAGGCCAGCGGACCCCCGACTCGTCGGCAACGCTGACGACGACTCGCCAGCCGTCGGCCCGTTGGTTTCCCTCCATGACGGTCGGTTCGCTACCCCACCCGGCTGCCAGGCGCAGGGCGGCCGACCGGATGAGATCCGGAACCTCCCCACTGGGTTCTTCCCAGGTTGCGGGATTCGGCCCGGGGGGTATGTCGGCCGGCATCGGGAGGTCGATCACCCGGGTACCTCCCCCGGCGTCCACTTCGACGACCACGTCAACTGCCTGAACCGGCAACCGAACGTACCCTCCTTCGGCGCCGGAGACCAGGGTCCGGAACAGTACCGTCGACCGAAATTGCTCGTTCCCGATGGATTGGATGCGGGCGGTTGCCACCCATTCGACATACGAACCAGACTCGGATCCGACACCAGTGGGAAAACGGGAGTTCGCCGGCAGCGCCTCGAGGACGGCCAGGCTGGCGGCCGGATCCCCACCGGACGAGAAATAGTCTGAAACAAACCACTCTGCCCGGGCTGCCGCACTGATTTCCGCCTGACCGGGTACCTGGGCAAGCAGGTCTGCTTCCGAGATGGTCGCTTCAGGCGTCGTAGTGGGCGGGGGCAGCGAAACGACCGTTGGCACGCTCGAGGTTGTCGCTACGGCTACCGATGGCGCCTCCGGGGTCTGACGGAACGATCGGGCAGCCAGCGCCCCGAGCGAACCGGCCACGATCACACCGGCAGCCAGGTAGACCATCCAGGGTTTCTTCTCCTGAGTCGGCGCCGCCAGTTGGGCCCACGGGAGGTGCTCAAAAACCTCGGGCGTTTCTGTCGAGTCGTCCGACCGTTGGTGATGCATACGAGCTCTCCTTCGCAACGGAGGGAAGTGCGGGAACGTGACCAAGGTAAGGGAACCCGCGGCCCCCTACAAGAGGTTTGGTGGCGACCTTCCTAGGGAACCCGCGTCCGGTCCGCTAACGTTCTGTTGCCGATGACCAGTCGTAATCCAGATCCCAAGCCAGGCCGTTGGATCCTCCCCCTCATCATCGTGGGGATGGTTGGATTCACCTATTTCTTCGTCCAACAGCTTCCCGGAACGCAACCCGAGGATACGACGACCACGTCGGCGGCAAATACCACGACCACGACCGGTGATGGTGGCGAAGAGACGACAACGACGGCGGGCGGCGCCACCGTCCCTGCAGAGGTGCAGGCGTATGTCGACAAGATGACCGGATCCAAAGCCGAGTTGGCCGGGATCGAAGCCGATCTCCTCGATGTCAACACCCAGCAGGATGCCTCTCCGCGAGTGATCGAATACCAGGACGCCCTGGCGCTGTTCCGGGATGTTGAGGAACGCGCCTCGGTATTCGCGGATGGAGTCGAGATTGCTGCGCCGCCGGCCGGTTACGAGACCCTGGCAACCATCCATGCGGACCTGGCGACCGCAGCAGGAAAGATACGTACCACCGCTCAGAACGCCCGGGCCGGATTTGAGGGTCCTAGCGCCGACCCCCGCCGCGAAGCCGTCGCTGCTTTCCAGGCGGCTACGGTCGAATTCAACACCGCCTACGACGCGCTCGTCGCGGCGGGCGCCGCTACTGCCGGCACCGACGCCTGACCTCGTTCCGGCCGATGGTGAGGCGTAGCATGGCCGGGTCATGACCTTCGCAATCCGCCCCATCACTGAGGACGAACGACCGGATTTCCGCCGGTTGATGGGACTGGCGTTCGGAGTCGATCCCACCGATGAGGGCCGGGAGTCGTTCAACGCGATTCTTGAAATTGACCGTACGGTCGGCGCGTTCGACGGAAACCAGATGATTGGTACGGCCGGGGCTTTCAGTCTCGACCTGACCGTGCCCGGTGGGACGGCTCCGGCCGCCGGAACCACCATGGTCTCGGTGCTCGCTACCCACCGCAGGCAGGGAGTCCTTCGCCAGATGATGCGAGCCCACCTCGACGAGGCCCGCGACCGGGGCGATGTGGTGGCGGGGCTTTGGGCTTCGGAAAGTTCGATCTACGGACGATTCGGATTCGGTTCGGCGACCACCAACGTCAACGCCACCATCGACCGCGGCCACGCAGCCTTTCTTGGACCCCCGGAAGGGTCCGGCCGGGTCCGCCTGGTCGAGGTTGATGAAGCGAAACGATTGCTTCCCGTCGTCTTTCAGGTGACCCGCCTCTTGCGACCCGGGATGTTCGATCGCTCGGACGCTTGGTGGAAAGAGCGCGTCTTCCGGGATCCGGAAAGCCGCCGTGGAGGTGCTACCGCCTACCGATTTGCCGTCTACGAGGAGCGGGAAGTTCCCCGCGGCTATGTGAAGTACCGGGCCAAAGAGGACTGGGACGATGATGACTTCCCCAATGGACAGGTACGGATCATCGATTTCCAGGCGATGGATCTCGCCGCCTTCGATGGCCTCTGGCGCTACATCACCTCGATCGACCTCATTCGCCAGATCAGCTACTGGAACCTCCCGGTCGATGCACCACTCCCCTGGTTGCTGGCCGACCCCCGCCGGCTGACCCGCAGGATCTCCGACTCTCTTTGGGTGTGCCCGATCGATATTCCGGCCGCTCTCGCTGCTCGCAAGTATGCAGCGGAAGGCCAGATCACCATCGGAGTCACCGACGATTTCAACGAATGGAACAACGGCACGTATCTGCTGGAGGCCAACGGCGATGAGGTGACCTGCGCCGTCAGCACATCTGCACCCCAGGTGCGCCTCTCTGCAGCCGACCTTGGAGCCATCTACCTGGGGGGTGTCCGGCCCCTGGACCTGGCAGCCGCGGGCCGGGTCGCCGGGTCTCCCGATGACATCCGCCGGGCGGATGCCATGTTTGCCTGGCACCCCGCCCCCTGGTGCCAGGAAGTCTTCTAGATACGCTGCGGGTCTTCGTTCAAACGGCTTGCTCTAAATGTCGTAGTACAGGTAGAACTCGTAAGGATGCGGACGCAGACGCATGGCATCGACTTCGGATTCGCGCTTGTAGGTAAGCCATGACTCGATCAAGTCGGGAGTGAACACGTCGCCCTTCAACAGGAAGTCGTGATCGGCCTCGAGGGCATCCAGCGCCTCCTCCAGGCTCCCCGGCACCGACGGCAGGTTCTTCAACTCTTCAGGTGGCAAATCGTAGATGTCCTTGTCGACCGGAGGCGGCGGCTCGATCTGGTTCTCGACGCCGTCGAGTCCGGCCATCAGCATCGCGGCAAACGACAGATAGGGATTGGCAGCCGGATCGGGACAGCGGAACTCGAGACGCTTGAGGGCGGGCTTCTGTGAGTACAGGGGGATCCGTACCGCCGCCGACCGGTTGCGCTGGCTGTACACCAGGTTGACCGGAGCTTCGTAGCCGGGCACGAGTCGCCGATAGGAATTGGTCGTCGGTGCGGCGAAAGCGAGCACCGCCCGGGCGTGCTTGAGCAAACCGCCGATATACCAGCGAGCCATGTCGGACAAGCCTGCATACCCGGTCTCGTCGTAGAACAGCGGAATTCCGTCCTTCCACAAACTCTGGTGGGTGTGCATTCCGGATCCGTTGTCCTCGAAGATCGGCTTCGGCATGAACGTGACGGTCTTGCCGTACTGCCAGGCAACGTTCTTGACGATGTACTTGAACAGCGTGACATTGTCCGCCTGCCTCAGCAGGGTCGTGTAGCGGATGTCGATCTCGGCCTGGCCGGCGGTACCCACTTCATGATGGTGGACCTCGACCTCGATCCCGGCTTCCTGGAGCACCGAAGACATCTCCGAACGGAGGTCCTGGAAGTGGTCGGTGGGCGGCACCGGGAAGTAGCCCTCTTTGTAACGGGGCTTGTAGGCCAGGTTCCGTCCGTCCTCCTTGGCGCCGGTATTCCAGGCCCCTTCTACCGAATCCACCTCGTAGAAGGCCGAGTACTGGTTTTGGTCGAACCGGGCCGAGTCGAAGATGTAAAACTCTGCCTCAGGTCCCCAGTACGAAACGTCGGCCAATCCGGTCCCCAGGAGGTACTGCTCGGCCTTCTTGGCGACGTAACGCGGGTCGCGATTGTATGGCTCGTGGGAGATGGGGTCATGGACGAAGCAGTAGAGCACCAGCGTCTTGCGTTCCATGAAGGGATCAATGAGAGCCGTATCTGGATCGGGTTTGAGGATCATGTCCGATTCCTGGATCTCCTGGAAACCACGAATAGAAGACCCGTCGAAACCAAACCCTTCGTCGAACGAGTCGACGTCGAGTTGGCCGGCCGGAATGGTGAAGTGCTGCACCTGGCCGGGCAGGTCACAGAAGCGAAGGTCGATGTACTCAACGTCTGCGCTGAGCATCTCCATAACGTCGGCCGGAGTTTTCGGCATGGATGGTCCTCTCTCGTTTTGTGCTGGGTGGTTTCTACCCGGTCGTAGTTACTGGACGGTTGCAGGAGTGTGAACGTTGTGTTTCCAAGACAGATTTCCGTTAGGTCGGGACTGATGCCTCGGCTACCTTTGCCGTTGAAAACCGCAAGGAGTCACCGGAATGGACAAACAAGCTGAGTATGTGCTGCGCACCGTAGAGGAACGAGGGATCCGTTTCGTCCGGCTGTGGTTCACCGACGTGCAGGGATTCCTCAAGTCGGTGTCGATCAGTCCGGCCGAACTCGAGGTGGCCTTCGAGGAAGGTATGACGTTCGACGGGTCGGCCATCGACGGATACGCCCGGATTCAGGAAGCGGACATGATCGCTCGCCCCGACCCTTCTACGTTTCAGATCCTTCCCTGGCGACCCTCAACGCAGGTCGCCAGCATGTTCTGTGACATTCTCACGACCGATGGCGAACCCTTTGAGGGAGATCCACGCTGGGTGTTGAAGCGCAACCTCCGCAAGGCAGCCGAGCTGGGCTACAGCTTTTATGTGGGTCCCGAACTCGAATATTTCTACTTCGAGGACACCTCGCCGGAACCGAAAGTCCTCGACCGTGGCGGGTACTTCGACCTGACACCTCTTGATGTCGCCCAGGAATACCGCCGGACCACGATCAATGCGCTGGAGCAGCTGGGCATTCCGGTTGAGTATTCGCACCACGAAGTCTCACCGAGCCAGCACGAGATCGACCTGCGGTACACCGACGCCTTGACGATGGCCGACAACGTCATGACCTTCCGGCTGACGGTGAAGGAAGTAGCGCTCGAACACGGGATCTACGCGACCTTCATGCCCAAGCCACTCGAGCAGCATGACGGAAGCGGGTTCCACATGCACCTGTCGCTCTTCGAAGGTGACGAGAACGCCTTCTACGAAGCAGGCAGCGAGAACCGGCTGTCGAAAGTCGCTCAGCAGTTCATTGCGGGACTGCTCACCCACGCCCGGGAGATAACGGCCGTCACCAACCAGTGGGTCAATTCGTACAAACGGTTGGTGCCCGGATTTGAAGCACCGGTCTACGTGTTCTGGGCTCGCAACAACCAATCGGCTCTGGTGCGGGTCCCAACGGTCAAGGCGGGCAAACCGGCCAGTACACGACTCGAGTACCGATCGCCCGATTCAGCCTGCAATCCTTACCTGGCCTTCTCGGTATTGCTGGCCGCCGGCTTGCGCGGCATCGAGCAAAACTATGAGCTACCGCCCGAGATGATGCGCAATGTATTTGACCTCACGTCGAGCGAGCGTGCCGCGGCCGGGATCCAGCGGCTCCCCGAGACCCTTTCGGAAGCCCTCGATCTCATGGAGAATTCGGAGCTGATCGCCGACGCACTGGGAGAGCACGTGTTCGGTTGGTTCTTACGCAACAAGCGCAAAGAATGGGACCGCTACCAGCACCATGTTTCGAAGTTCGAGCTCGAGGAATACCTCCCCATCCTCTGATGCTGGTCGCCGTCCACCCCCCCGAGCCCTCGAGCCAACTGGCCGAAGCATTGCTGCTGGCAGGGGCCGAGATGATTCCCCTGCCCGACCAGCCGGTATCAGGTGATTGGGCGGTAGCGGTCTTTGAGGTTGGCGACGAGCCGGAAGCAGCCCTCAGGAGGGCGCGTGGATTGGCTGAGGACCTGGGCGTCAGCGTGCTGCTGGTCGTCGAGCGCACCCAGGCGGGGATCGTCGGCGATGCAGGCTTCGTAGCCGATTTCCTGATCGGACCACCGGATCCCGTTGAGTTGCGCGTGCGCCTGGCCCGCCTCACCCGCCAGGAACCCGCCGGCGAGATCATCCGATTCAAAGACCTCGAACTGAACACCGCCACCTATCAGGCCACGGTGATCGACAGACCGGTCGACCTGACCTACATGGAGTATGAGCTGCTGCGCTTCTTCATCGAAAACCAGGGGCGGGTCTGGAGCCGCGAGCAATTGCTGTCCAGGGTCTGGGGTTACGACTACTTCGGCGGGGCACGCACCGTCGATGTGCATGTCCGGCGCCTCCGCTCCAAGCTCGGTGAGGAGCGGGCCAGCTGGATCACCACGGTCCGCTCGGTCGGATACCGGTTCGGTTAATCCCCGTTTTGGCGCCTATGTTGCATGAATATCGAGCAAGTTAGGCGCCAAAACCGTTCCGTCCGGTAGGGTTTCTAGAGCGCTCACGAAAGGAACTCCCATGGCGGCTCCTGATGCGATCGATGCCTTGAAGAAGGTTCCTCTGTTCTCGAGTCTGGACGACAATCAGATCGGCACGGTGGCCAAAGAAGCGAACCCGCGCGCCTTCTCGGACGGTGACCTCATCGTGAAACAGGGTGACACCGGTGCCGCAGGTTTCTGGATCATCCTCGACGGCTCCGTGGAAGTACGAAGAGGCCCCGCCACCCTTGCGACCCTCGGCCCCGGCGAGTACTTCGGGGAGATGGCGCTCGTCTCAGACCATGCCACGCCGCGCTCGGCCGATGTCGTAGCCATCGACGAGGTTCATGCACTGCAACTCACTCGCTGGGACCTGCGCGGTCTGATTCTCGCCCATCCGGAGATCGGCCTGTCGATGCTGGCCGATCTGGCCGATCGGATTCGCCAGGCAGACGAGGCCCTGGCCCGGCGCTAAGAGCCGGGTTGGGCGCAGTCGGGCAGATTGTCACAGCCGATGGCGTGCAGCGTGCCGTTCAGGTCGGCGACGAACACCACGCCGGTACCGGGCGCCGGGGAGGTGATCGACCTGGCTCCCAGGTTGTATTTCCACAGCTCCTGGCCGTCTTTGTCGACCGCCCACAACCACCCGTCGTCACTAGTGAAATAGATACCACCGTTGACCACCACGGGCCAGCGGACCACCCCGGGCAGACCACCAAGCACGTCGGCCCCGGGGAACCTCCACAGGGTCTGAGAGGTGGCAAGGTCCCACGCCTCGAGGTATCGGCCGTTGCCGGTGTAGAGAATGTCACCGTTGATCGCCGGGGACGACTCGACCGGAGCGGACAGGGTGATCGAGGGAGCCGGACCGCATGACCCGGCCCGGACCGCGTCGATGGTCGACCCATCCCGGATCGGGATGTAGATGATCCCATCCGACGATCACCGGTTCCGACGTGATCGACAACCCACCCCCCGGATAACACACCTCACCGGTCCCCAACTCGGCATCGATCTTCCACAACACCCCCGCCTCGGTTCCCACATACACAAACCCGTCCAAACCAACCGGAGCCACCGTCACCTTGCTCCCGGTTTCGAACGGCGACCTCCCAGACCGGCACCTGCAACTCCCCGGCGGAAAGCGCATACACCTGCCCGTCGTCGGTCCCGAAGAACACCCGATCATCCATAACCAGAGCCGCCGCCGAAATACCCGCCAGGGGTAGGTCAGTCAACACCGGGAAGGTCGAAGGGGTAGCGGTCGCCTGGAACGCGTCCCGGGATCGGAACCGCCCATCCAAAGACCCGAAAAACACCCGCATCTCCGTATCGGTCGAACCCGGACCCGCCCCCGGAGCAGTCACCTCCGCGATGATCGGCGCCCCAACCACCGCACCCCCGGTCTCCACGGTCCACAAAGCCGGCGGACCCGACGTCACCACGAACCCGTACAACCTCCCGTCGTCCGACCCGAACATCACCGTCTCCCCAAAAATCGCCGGCGACGAACGAATCTGGTCGCTGGCCTCACCCTGCCAATAGAACCCATCCGCCGACGGCAACACCGGACGCGACGACACACCCGGCAAACCGGTAGCCCCATCCGCCCCAATGTTCGCCCGGAAACTCCACTGACCGGCCACCCGATCCGTCTTCGCCGGAACCCCCAAAACCGTCTCCCACGGTTCCGGCGGCAGAGTCGTCGTCGTAGTCGTTGGGGCGGTCGTGGTCGGAGCCGCGGTGGTAGGAGTTACTTCGTCCGGGCCGAACAAGTTGACGGCCAGGATGCCTCCCACCGCGAGTACTGCAGCTCCGCCCAGTCCGGCCGCGACCAACTGCCAGAGAGGGCGCCGGCGTGGCCTTCTTCGCAGTCCGCCGGCCCGGCGCTGCGCCGGGCTGAGCAGCGTGTCGACCGAACCGAACCCGGCCGCGGCCAGAGACTCTTCGAGCTCGCCTTCCAACTCCGCCACCGCAGCTTCGTAGGCCTCGTCGGCGACATCGGGGGCGGCGAGCGCCGGAGCTATCGAAGGATGCACACTCCACTCGTCACGCCACCCTTCCGGGATGTGGTGCGCCATCTCCTTCACCGCAGCGATGACTGCTGCACCGGCCGGTTTCGTCCACAGATTCCCGGCCTGCAGAGCTTCGGCACCCAGCGACGGCACTCCGAGTTGCACGGCCAAGCGCGGCTGCGTCTTCGGCAAACCTCGGATCCTTCTCGTGAACGGCCCGGGCGGTGAGAAGCTGGGCCGCCGTCAGGTACCACTTGTTGTTGAGCAGTTCATCGGTGAGGGTCAGTGCCTCATCCTCGGGCCACGGCACACCGCGTGCACCGTCCAGGGTCAACTGCAGCACCCGGATCTTCAGACGCCAGCGCCACCCGTCGATGCCGGAAGGGGTCGCATCCATGGCGTTCTGGACCTCGTCGGCAGCTTCGGCCAGGCGGCCCAGACCATGCAGGGCATTGGCCCGCAGATACCGAGCCGCGTTCTCCCAACCGAGCCGCTTCTGGATTGCCACCGCCAACATGTCGTCGGCGGCCAACAGCGCATCCTCGTAGCGGTGGATCACGAGGGCGCCCTCGGCGAGACTCATGTGGGGGATGTGCGTGATTGGCAGACCCGAAGTCTCGGCATCCTTCATCGCGCGCTTTCGGGCGGATTGACCCTCAGTAATCATGCCGCGCATGAACAACGCGCGCGACCATTGTGCTTCTCGATCGCTACGCCACGAAACGCCGCCCAGCCGCTCAGCTTCTTCCGTCACTTCGGCGAACTGGACCTCTGCCTGACGAGCCTGGCCACGATCAAAAACAATCCATGCACCATTCACGTGCGCCCAATGGAGCTGCATCGGGGTTCCGACACTTCGAATGATCTCCAGGCCCTTCTGATACTCGGCATCGGCCTCCACCCCGAACCCCATGCGATTGATGATCCTGGCATGGAGCGTCAAGAGAGATCCATGCTTGGCCGGCTCTTCGATCGCCAACGCCTCGTACAAACCCGACGCGGCATAACGCTCGGCCACTTGGGATCGTTGGAGATCGAGCGCCACCGAGGCGGCATACCCCAGGGCGTCGACCTTCCGCGAGCCGGAGAGCAACAGAGCGGCACCGTCCGCATCCTCGAGCGCCAGATCCAGCCAAACGGCAGCCTGATAGCACTGGGCGCGAGCCAGTCGCAGGCGACCCTCTAGCTGGGCATCCTCTGAACCAGATGCTTCGCAAGCCTGGAGGGCGCCCTCCACGATCGGCAGGGTCTCACCGAAAGCTTGGCGATCCGCCGCCGCCAACGCCGCAGCCGACAACAGTCGGAGCGCCTCGTCCCAGCGGGCCGCCGCCAGGTAGTAGCCGCCAACCACAGCCGGCTCCCGTTCGTCCAACCCGATGGCCGTCTTACCATCCGCTAGTTCTCCGAAGGCCCGGGCACGTCGCACGTCGCCCATCCGATCGGCGACCCGTTCAGCGGCCGCCGCGTTTACCGGCATGAAGCCTTCAACCGATTCACGCAACAGACCTTCGCCTGCGAGGGCCTCGCCCATTTCCAACACATCGTCACCGGGCATGGCAAGCAGCGAAGCGGCCAACGAAAGTGAGATCGGCTTGGCGGCCAGGCTCACGGCCTCGACGAGTTTGCGAGCCGGGCGATCGAGCGCTGCCACCCGATCCCAAACGCCAACCGCCTCGGGGGGTGGACCCGACGCGAGAAGTTTCTCGCCTTCCCAGGCCAGGGTTCCCGTTGCGATCCACTGGTCAACACTCTCGACCAGGTCTTGGGAAAGACCGCCGGAGCGGTCAACCAGAATGCGGGCAACCTCGAGGGTGGCGGTGACGGAGGCCACGTCGTCCACCGTCAGGAGTTCCAGCCTATGTTGCTCGAATGACCCCGCCCGCGCCGCCGTGCCGGTCAGCTGTCGAAAGGCAAGTTCCCTGTACCCGGTGATGTCCGTGTGTGCTGCGACCAGCAAAACACCACCGTTCTCACCGGCGAGAACTCCTTGCAAGGTTGCGAGGGAAGTCCCGTCGGCCCATTGCGCATCAGAAACCAACAACGCCGTCGGCTCCGTCGGCACTTCTTCGAGAGAGACGCCAAGAGCCTCAGCCAGCCCGCCAGAGCTGGTGACGCTGGCCGGAAACAAGGCTGCGCGCCGGGTCGGCAAACCGGCCGCCTGGATACGTTGCTGATACTCGTCGAGAAGAGCGGTCCGCCCGGAGCCGGCAACACCAACCAAGGAGATGACGACGACCCCTCCTGCCCGAACAGCGTTGATCGCTCGGGCGATCGCGTCCAGTGGCTCGGAACGGCCGAGCAGAGCCAAATTGGTCATCTATTCCTCCCGCGGGAGGGAGCATAGGCCGATGTACCTCGGCCGCGTCGGAAAAACTCAGTGGCAGAGAGTCAATCGGTAGCAAGCAGCAGGTCGAGGACCGTTCTGTCGATCTTCGCTTCGTCCGACCAACGCTCCTCGAGGTTCTGGGTCGCCACCCAGCCGTAGAGGGCTGCCCGCAGATCTTCGCTGTAGCCCTTGCCCTTGCCCGTATCCAGATCCCGGGCAATAAGCGCTCGTCGAATCTTGGCGGGTAGAGGAGCCTGGATCTCGACCCATTCGAGTAAAACCGGATTCGGAAAGTGCAATTCGTGGACCCCGAGAAGGCGGTCGAGTTCATCGATAGGGGCGGCATGATCGTCGACACGCAGATCGACGGCGACATCAGACCCACCGGCGTAACCGCCCCCGGCGCGTACCACCAGGAGGGCGGCGGACTGCCGGCCACGGCGATCGCCTCCCGCCTGATCACCCGCGGCGAGAGCGGCCAGCAATCGACGCGCCAGCGTGCCCTGGCTCGATTCAAACCCTCCGGCGATGCCATCGATGACTTCCGGTCCGGTGAGGATGTTGCCCTGGCAGGCATAGCCGAGACCCGTCCTGCTCCCGGCCCATTCGAGACAATCGGCTCCCGTGTGTGAGGCCGTCTCGCCGTGCCTATCGACGATGCCAACCTGACGTTGTGACGGGCGGTCATCAGCAGCCAGCAGGATCTCGAGGGTGGCCGGGGCGTCAAGACCCGAGTCCAAATGAGCCAGTCCGTCCGACCCGAAAGCCACGTTGGCCAACGCCTGAGTTGCAACTGCACCCACTCCCGCTTTCGCCCAGGGCGCTATGGCTCCGACCGCAAGGAATCGGGAGGCAACGGCCACCCCCCATTCAGGTCCGGCAAACGGATCCCAGGCCACAATCGAAAAGGTCATGCGTTACCAGTCATTAGTCATTAGTCATTAGTCATTAGTCATTAGTCATCAAACCTTTGCAGCCTGGAGCTGGAAGCTCGGAACTTCTTATCCGAACTCGACGCCTTGCGCCAGGGGGAGATCGTCGCCCCAGTTGATCGTCGTGGTTTGCCTGCGCATGTAAGCCTTCCAAGCATCTGATCCGGCTTCACGCCCTCCGCCGGTCTCCTTCTCTCCACCGAAGGCCCCGCCGATCTCGGCACCCGACGTACCGATATTCACGTTCGCAATGCCACAGTCGGAACCCAGATGTGACAGGAAGGTCTCGGCAGACTTCAGCGAGTCGGTGAAGATGGCAGAAGACAACCCCTGCCGGACACCGTTCTGGACTCCAATAGCCTCGTCGAGGTCGCTGACTCCAATGATGTAGAGCAACGGGGCGAACGTCTCCTCCTGGAGAATCGGCGCGTCTTTGTCGATCATCACGATCGTCGGTTCGGCATAGGCAGGACCCAGGTCGAGCAGCCGGTTGCCTCCGTAGAGGATCTTGCCACCTTGCTCCTCAGCAATCGCCAATGCCGTCATCATGTTTTCCACCGCGGTGGCGTCGACCAGCGGTCCCATGACGTTCGACGGGTCGAGCGGATCGCCGATCCCGACATGTGCGTAGGCAGCAACCAAACGCCTCGCGACCTCGTCGACGACGCCTTGCTGAACGATCAGCCTGCGCAGCGAAGTACACCGCTGGCCGGCGGTCCCGACTGCTGCAAAGAGGGCGGCCCGGACTGCCAAATCCAGATCGGCGTCATCCATGACGATCATGGCGTTGTTCCCACCCAGCTCGAGAATCGATCGGCCCAGACGCTTGGCAACGCCCGAGCTCACCTTGTATCCCATGTCACAGGACCCTGTGGCGGAAACGAGAGGGATACGGTGATCATTGACGATGGCGTCGCCAATGTCGGCGCCACCCCCGACGACCAGGTTGAAGACGGCCTCGAAGCCCGACCCTTCCATGACCTGATGGGCGATGTTGGTAACGGCGATGGCCGTGAGAGGCGTCATGCTCGACGGCTTCCAGACGTTGGTGTCTCCGCACACCGCAGCGATGGCTGAGTTCCAGGCCCATACCGCGATGGGAAAGTTGAAGGAAGTTATCGAGGCAACCGGACCGAGCGGATGCCACTGCTCGTACATGCGGTGACGGGGCCTTTCCGACACCATCGTCAGGCCGTACAGTTGACGGGAGAGACCAACGGCGAAGTCGGTGATATCGATCATCTCCTGAACTTCGCCTTCGCCCTCCATAAGGATCTTGCCCATCTCCAGCGAGACCAGCGCCGCCAGCGGTTCCTTCTTCTCGCGCAGGGCGTTGCCAAGCAGTCGAACATACTCTCCCCGGCGCGGGGCAGGCAGCATCCGCCACTCTGCAAACGTGTCGAGCGATGTCTGAATCACCTTCTCGTATTCGTCGTGAGAGGCTCGCCGGACCGTCGCCAGGACCTCGCCCGTGGCAGGGTTGATGCTCTCTATCTCCCGGCCGGCACCCGGCAGCCACCCTCCCGCGTACACGCCGGAATTCGATTCCTCGAGCCCGAGCCGGGCAAAAACTTCAGTCTTGTCCATGGTCATACTCCTAGTAGCTGCGAGCCGCGATCACTTCGATCTCGACGAGGAACCCACCCGGAAGGGCCGCGACCTCGACGGTCGAGCGGGCGGGAGGTTCATCTTCGAAAAAACCGCCGTACACGTCGTTGACAGTCGGGAAATCTTTCATGTCGGTCAAGAAGATCGTCGTCTTGGCTACATCGTGCAGCGTCAACCCGCAGTCGCCGAGAATCGCCTTCACGTTCTCCAGGATCTGCCTTGCCTGAGCCGCGACGTCTGTCGGGAGCCCGCTCGCCGGTCGCCGGATCGATCCCGACCTGCCCCGAAACAAACACAAATCCACCGGCCTGAACGGCGACCGAGTAGGGACCAAGGGCATTCGGGGCGTTTGGTGTTTTCAGCACACGCTTGGGCATCACGTCTCCTCGGGGATGGATATTCCACCAGGCTACAGGGCAGCGAGCGGCTCGCATTCGTCAGAAATGAAGAAAGGACCCCGCAGGGCCCCTTCTCGCCAAGATCGGCCAGGTTCAGCTGAAACTGCTGCCGCACCCGCAGGACTTGGTGACGTTGGGATTGTTGACGGCGAATCCCGCGCCCATCAGGCCTTCCTGATAATCCAGGGTGGACCCGCGCAACATCTCGGCGGATTGATTGTCGACGACGACACGGATCTCTCCGTAGGTCTCGACGATGTCCGCTTTCTCATCGATCTCCGTATCGAAGAACATCTCGTAGGAGAATCCGCTGCAACCGCCGGGGCGTACGCCCATTCTCAGGAAGAGAGCCGGGTCGCCTTCGGATTGGATCAGGTCTTTGATCTTGGTCGCGGCGCTGTCCGTGACAATGACGGCACGGGGCGGAACGGATGACTTGATCGAAACCAGCTGATCCATGGACGACTCCTCCATCTTCCTCAATGGACCGGCATTATAGGTCAGATCCGGTCCAACATTCCCAATATCTTCGTAGTGCAAATACCTTCGTAGCATGACTCCCATGCCAACCAAAGACCAAGTCTTCCAGGCCTTGCGCGGGGTTGTCGACCCCGAACTGGGCGGCGACGTCGTCGAGTTGGGCATGATTCCGGACGTGACCATCACTGAGGACGGGGTGGTGACCGTCGGGATTGCGTTGACCATCGCCGAGTGTCCGATGCGCTCCCAGATCGAACAAGACACCATCCGCAAGGTCGGCGCCATCCCCGGAGTGCGTGAGGTTCAGGTGCAGACTCGCGCGATGACCAAGCAACAGCGGGCGGAAGTGATGGGAACTGCCCGGTTGAAAGCCCGGGAGAACGCCGAGCCGACCCTGGTCACCCCGCTGACCAGGGTGATCGCCGTCGGGAGCGGCAAGGGCGGTGTTGGCAAGTCGTCGGCCAGCGTCAACCTTGCCCTGGCGATGGCCGATCTCGGGTACCGGGTCGGCTTGCTCGATGCCGATATCTGGGGTTTTTCGATTCCCCGCATGCTGGGTACCGAAGAGCGTCTTGAAGCCGGCGACGACCGGATCATCGTCCCGGTCGAAGCACAAGGCATCAAGGTGGTCTCGACCGGCCTGATCGTCGAGTCGGAGGAGACGGCCCTGATGTGGCGCGGCTTGATGCTGTCCAAGGCCCTCGAACAATTCTTGAAGCAGGTCGCCTGGGGTGAGCTCGACTATCTCGTGATCGACATGCCACCCGGTACCGGTGATATCCAGATGGCGCTCTCTCGACTCCTCCCCCAGGCAGAGATGGTGGTCGTGACCACCCCCCAGCTGGCCGCCCAGAAGGTGGCCATCCGGGTAGCGGACATGGCGCGGCGGTCCTACATGCCGGTGATCGGAGTGCTGGAGAACATGGCCGGTTTCGACTGCGGGCACGGGGAGGTATTCCACTTGTTCGGACGGGGAGGCGGCGACGAGCTGGCGCACTCGTTGGGCGTGCCCCTTATCGGTCGCATCCCGCTCGACGAGCACATCGTCATCGGTGGTGACCAGGGTACCCCGGTGGTTCGAGCGCACCCGGAGAACCCCTCCGCCCGAGCCTTTGCGGCCGCAGCTCTCCGGATCACCGAACTGGTTCCGCCCGCTCAGGATGAGACCTGCACGGCCCGGGTGGCGCGACTCCTCGAGGCATTGGACGCGCCGGCCGACGCCGATGTCGACGCTGTGACGACCCTTCCCTGAACTCATCCCGCAGCGACATCCCGACCGGGTCGCGAGCACTAGTTACTTGGTGGGAAATGGAAACCGCCCCCAACTCTTGAGGTCCGACACCCGATACTCATAGAGAACGTGCCAAGGTGAATAGGCCGCTGGGAGGCGAACCACCACTCGAAGCGCTGGGAGAGACAACCTAGATCCCCTTCCCTGGGGACCGCAAAGCAGAGGACCGGCGTTAAGCCGGTCCTCTGCCATTGATTGACCAATTGTCACTAGCTCAGTTTTGGGCCTCGCGGTAGTTCCCTTAACCCAGGGGTCAACTCATGACCGCTGACCGCTGACCGCAGCGAGCTACCCGCAGAGACCTTTCACCAGCGGGTACGGATTGACGGCAGCACCACCGCCGGGGTGATATTCGAAGTGCACGTGCGGGATGTAGTCGGGTGCGTTCCCGGAGGTGCCCATGTAACCGATCACCTCTCCGGCCGACACCGACTGACCGACCCGCAAGCCGTCTGCCCACGCTTCCAGATGGGCGTAGTAATACTGGTGGCCGCTGCTGCCTTTGAGCCAGATGGTGATCCCGCCGAGACCGCCATTGCCCATTCTGAGGATGGATCCGCTTTCCAGGGCGGCCAGCGGCGTCCAGCGGGCACCGAGCATGTCGACCCCCTGGTGAGAACGACCACCGGATCGTGGGGCACCCCATGTATCAGTGAAGCTGGTGAAGCCATCGACCGGGCAAGCCTTCCCTCCAGTCGGTGGTGGCGGTGTGGTCGTTGTTGTTGTTTCGCCCGCAGCCGTCGTTGTTGTTGCCTCGTCCGCCGCCGTAGATGCGGTTGCGCCCGTCGCGGTCGTCGTCGACGCAACCGTTGGTGTCGTGGCTGCAGCCCGCGCCGCGGCCTCGGCGGCCAAACGGGCTTCCTCGAGAACTCGCAGGCGTGCCTCTTCTTCGAGCCGGGCCCGTTCTTCGGCGGCCCGTTGGGCTACCAGGCTTGCGTAGGTGTTCTGGGCGGTCTCGAGTCGGGTGCTCAACTGAGCGCCGACGGTGCTGAGCTCGGACACCACAGCTTCTTGCTCGAACCTGGCCGTCTCGAGCTCAATCAGCTGCCTCTCGTATTCGGTCTTGATGATTTCCAGATCCCGAAGGAGTTTGGTATCCGACGTTCCCAACTGCTCGAGATAGCCGATCGCCACCTCGATGCCTCCTTCGAGACCTTCAATGAACAGCAGCGAGATTTGAGCAGTGCTCGACTCGATGTACATCTCTACGGCCCGTTCCCTGACAAGTTGACGCGTTACTCCCAGTTGGATCTGTGAGTCCTGAGTGGCCCTTTCCAACGTCGCGACCTGGGTTTCCAGTTGGGCCGACCTGGCAATGGCAGCTTCGTACTGAACGGCGAGTTGGTCGGTCTCGGCCCGGAGGGCAGCCAGCTCGGCCTCGGACTCGGCGATGTCCTGCGGAGTCACCTGGCCGATAGCCGGGACGGCCAGCAGGGCAACCACCAGGAGAGCACCCAGGATGCGAAGCAGAGGTTTCACATCGTCTCCGCGGCAGAGAACACTTCACCCTGGTCGCTGGATAGGACCGCACCGTCGTGCGTGAGCTTGGCCAGATGGGCGCGCACCGAGAGGGCGGCCAATGGATGGAGAGCCGGGTCCACATCCTGATACACGGCCTGGACGATCTCCATGATGGTGCTTGCTCCAGACTTGACAGCGGAGAACACTTCCTGTTCCCGCTCGAGGCGGTGCTCGATGTATCCGGTCACGATACCGGCGGGATCGTCCATGACAAGTCCGTGCCCCGGATAGAGGCGGGTGAGTTGCAGTTTCTGCAGCTTGCGGAGGCTTGCCAGGTAGTCGCTCATGTCTTCAACGACAACCGAGGACCCCCCCATGATGTGGTCCCCGGTGAACAGGCTGCGGCCGACCAGGAAACAGAGATGGTCATGGCTGTGCCCGGGAGTATGAACCGCCTGCACTTCGTCGCTACCGAACCCCACCCGGTCTTCATCGGCCAGGAGCAGGTCCGGCTTGAAATCGGGTCCCGGCGCATATCCGTATGCGGGAATACCAAGATCGGCGGCCAGCGGGTTGGCGAGCGGCGCATGGTCTTCGTGGGTATGCGTCACCAGAATCCCCCGGGGACGGAAGTTCGTGAGAGCCGCAAGGATCGCAGCTTCATGGGTGCGATCGAGCGGGCCGGGATCGATGAGGAGGGCTTCATCGCCGGAGATGAGTAGGTAGGTGTTCGTGCCGGGACCCGTGAACGGGCCCGGATTCGGAGCAAGGATTCGTTCGATCTTCACAACCGGCTGCCCTCTCGCTGAATCTCGGCCGTTCTGAACTGCGCCGGCCGGGAGCACCCGACCCGGGTGGCCCCATTGCCGGAGCATGAAATCAGGTCCATTGTGTCACGACTGCCGTGGCCGGGATCTGTCGATACAATCCTGTTTCCGACTCGGTGTGGGAAAAGAGACGCGATGACCACTCATGCGAAGGTGCGTTGGCTGGGACTAGCCGTGCTCAGCGTCGGTGTTGCGATGATCATCGTCGACGCCACGATCGTGAATGTTGCCATCCCCAGCATCATCGACGACCTCGGGATCGAGCTGGTCGATGCGGAATGGATCAACACCATTTACTCGCTGGTCTTTGCCGCGCTGCTCATCACGTTGGGACGCCTTGGCGATCTCTACGGGAGGAAACGGCTCTTCCATATCGGTCTGGTGGTTTTCGTCGCCGCGAGCATGCTGGCCGGACAGGCACCCACGGGAGGACTGCTGATCGCTGCTCGCTCGCTGCAGGGCGTCGGCGCAGCCATGATCCTCCCCTCCACACTTTCGATCGTGAACGCCAGCTTCCAGGGACGCGAGCGGGCGATCGCCTTCGGGATCTGGGGTTCCGTCATCGGCGGTATGGCCGCTCTCGGTCCGCTGCTGGGCGGGTGGCTCACGACGAGTTATTCCTGGCGGTGGGCCTTCTACATCAACGTTCCCGTCGGTGCGCTGGCTTTGATCGGGTCCATGAAGTGGGTGTCCGACAGCCGGGACGAACAAGCCAAGAGGGGTTTCGACCCGTTGGGAATCGTGACCATTTCCGTCGGCCTCTCCAGCCTGGTGTTCGGCCTCATCGAAGGAGCCCGGTACGGCTGGTTCGAAGCCACCCGACCATTCACGATCGGGGGCTGGACCTGGTCGGTGGGATCCATCTCGGTGGTTCCCTTTGCTTTCGCTCTGGCGGCGATCTGCATACCCCTGTTCTTGCTGGTTGAGTCCCGGCGGGCGGTTCGGGAAAAGCCGGTGTTGTTCAACCTCGCCCTCTTCGGCATCAAGAGCTTTCGATACGGCAACCTGACGGCCGCCACCCTGGCCCTCGGAGAGTTGGGCATGATCTTCGTCCTGCCGCTGTTCCTGACCGCAGTCCTGGGATACACCGCTTTTCGAACCGGCCTGCTCCTCCTGGCGCTGGCGGGTGGTGCCTTCCTGGGCGGCCCGGCGGCCGCCGCCCTATCTCAACGTTTTGGGCCCCGCCGGGTGGTGACGACCGGCATGTTGATCGAAGCAATCGCCATCGGCAGCATCGCCTTGCTGATCAATCCCGAGATGACCGGCGCCCGCCTCATCCCCGCGTTGTTTATCTACGGCATCGGCGTCGGACTGGCGACCGCCCAGTTGACCAGTGTGATCCTGGTGGATGTTCCACCCCGCGATTCTGGACAGGCGTCCGGCATGCAAAGCACATTCCGCCAGATCGGGTCGGCGTTCGGCATAGCTCTCGTCGGAACCGTTCTGGCCACCAGTCTCGGAACGCTATCTGCGGATCGGCTCGTCAGCGTGCCTGGTCTTCCGCCCCAGGCAATCGCGGGAATTGCCGAAGCGATGAAGGCTTCAGCCGGTCAGATCATCAATCAGGTGAGCGAGCAGCCCGACTCCGAACCGGTAGTCGAAGTCCTGCGGGGCGTGTTCGTCGACTCGGCCAAGCGCGCCGCCCTGACGGCCATGGTCTTTGTTCTGCTGGGTTTCGCCATGAGCTGGTTACTCCCCGACACCCGGCACAACCTCCAGCCGGAAGCCGATCCCGCCCGATTACCTACCGGGCCCACCGCCGAATCGCCGGGGGTATGACCCCGAGAACCAACGCCTACAGCAGGTCGGGGTCGTCGTATCCGGTCTGACCCGGCATCAGGATCTGGATGGAACCACCCTCACCAACCACCAGTTTCGGCTCGATCCGGGGAATGTTCTCCTGGGAACCTGCAAACGCAACTGCCTCGCCGGGGCTATCGAATCGCGCCAGGGTGCGCAGGGTGAGCGCAGTCGGTGGAATGACGAACCACTCCCGCTTTCTGGCGCGCTCGAGAGCGGCATCCGGGGCGATCCAGGTGGCCTCGGTTACCTCGTGCGCGTCGGCTTGCGCCTCTGTACCCGGGGCAACTTCAGCAAGGAAGAAACGAGTATCGAACCTGCGAATTTCACCGGCCGGGGTCACCCAGTTCGACAGATACGCCAATCGTCCACCGTCCAGTTTCGTTCCGGAGGTGACGAGCGCTCTGTACAGATCGGAGCCGTGCAAACCGACGAGGGCCGGATCGGGTTGCGACATGACCAGAACCCCGGCTTCTTCGGCCGCTTCGCGCAGGGCGGCGGCTGCCCAGGGAAACATCTCGGGATCCTCCACTCCACCCACAGCCTGCCGGGCGAGGTCGGAGTGATCTCCATCGTCGACCGCCCCACCCGGGAACACGTAAGCCCCGCCTACGAACGCCGAGGCCGATGAGCGGCGCACCATGAGCACTTCCATCCCCGCCGATCCGGCGCGCAGCAAACACACCGTGGAGGCGGGACGGATCGTCATCGCGGAGCTCGCCGCTGTATGAACCTCGTGCCCCGGATGCGCACCACCTCGCGGAACGTCGGCACCATCAGAGCAAACCCCAGCGCATCGGTGAGAAAACCGGGGGTGAGCAGGAAGGCACCGCCGATGAGCACCAACGCTCCGTGAGCCAGCTCACGGCCGGGAAAAGTCCCCCGCCGCATCTGTTCCCGAACCTGGTCGAAGACCCTGAATCCCTGTCTGCGAACCAATGAGGCGCCCAGGATTCCTGTGAACAGAATGAGGCCAAGGGTGGGGCCCAACCCGATCCGATCCTCGACGGCTGCCAGCACCAGCAGTTCGACCACCGAAACGAAGACGAAGATGAACGGAAGGCTCATGCCGGGGAGGATACCGCCCCCGGTATGCTGTGGTCCGTGCCGCTCCGTGACCTGCCATCCGTTGACGCTCTCGTGCGCAGCCTGCCTGCCACCGCGCTCCCCCGCTCTCTGATCATCGAGTGTGCCCGTACGGCCATTGCCGAGGCGAGGGCCGAGATCGGCCTCGGACATGACGCGGACCCTCAGGCAATCGCCGAGCGCCTCGTTGAGCATCTCAACGCCGGACGGCCCCGTTCGGTCATCAACGCCACCGGCGTTCTCCTGCACACGAACCTGGGGCGGGCCCCCCTCGCAGAGGAAGCGGCTGATGCGGCCCGAGCAGCGGCCACGTCCTACGGCAATGTGGAGTTCGACCTTGTCACCGGAAAACGCGGTGGGCGGGCGGGGTACGTTCGCGAACTGGCCCGCAGCTTGACCGGAGCCGAAGCGGCACTGGTGGTCAACAACAACGCTGCCGGCCTCTATCTGACGCTGGCCGCGCTCGGGTCGGGAAAACCCGTACCCGTCTCGCGAGGCGAGCTGATCGAGATCGGTGGTTCCTATCGACTCCCGGAGCTGATGGCCGCGGCGGGAGCCACCATGGTCGAGGTCGGTACGACCAATCGAACCCACCTCGCGGATTTTGCCGCAGCCGTCTCCGAGGAAACAGCCTTGCTCCTCAAGGTCCACACCTCCAATTATCGGGTTGTTGGCTTCACCGAGGAGGTTGACCTGGCTGCCCTGGTTGGACTCGCCCACAGCCACGGACTGCCGCTGGTGTACGACGTTGGGAGTGGCCTGCTCGACGAGAACGTCCCGTGGATGCCCGGACCCCCACCTCCCTGGCTGGCCGACGAACCGGGAGTTCGTCAAGCGTTGGAACTCGGAGCCGACCTGGTGCTGTTCTCGGGCGACAAGTTGCTCGGAGGGCCGCAAGCCGGGATCCTGGTCGGCCGGGCCGATCTCATCGCCCGGCTCGCCAAACATCCGGTCGCCCGCGCGCTGCGCTGTGATGGGCCGACCCTGGCCGCGCTGGCCGCGACCCTGCAGATGTATGCCGACGGTCGCGGCGGCGAGATCCCGTTCTGGGCGATGGCGGCAACAACGCCAACCGAGGTGCAGGCGCGACTCGAAAAACTGATGGCCGGATCGGGCGCTGTCGGTGAGATCCGCGCAGGCGAGTCGGTTCCCGGTGCGGGATCGGTGCCGGGAGCGACCGTCCCCACCCCCGTACTCGTCCTGCAGGAGCCTCCAGCCGATGTTCTCTGGGACCGCTTGCTCCGGTCCGATCCTCCGGTGATCACCAGAAGGGAAACAGGAGAGTTGGTCATCGACGTGCGGACCGTACCGCCCCACCAGGATGACGTTCTTGCCGGGGCGTTGCGGGCGGCATGCCGGTCGTAGGCACAGCCGGACACGTCGACCACGGCAAATCGACCCTGGTCAGGGCGCTCACCGGCCGGGATCCCGATCGCTGGGCAGAAGAGAAACGCCGCGGCCTCACGATCGATCTCGGGTTTGCCTGGACCACCCTGGCGAACGGAACCGAGGTCTCTTTCGTCGATGTACCCGGACACGAGCGGTTCATCAAAAACATGCTGGCGGGTTCGGAGGCCATCGATCTGGCTCTCTTCGTGGTCGCAGCCGACGAGGGATGGATGCCGCAGTCGGAAGAACACCTGGCGGTTCTTGATCTCCTGGGTGTACGCCACGGCGTGATTGCCATAACCAAAGCCGACCGGGTCGATGACGAATTGCTCGAGTTCGTCACCCTCGAGGTGGAGGAGAAACTGGCGGGCACCTCCCTGGCTGGAGCGCCGACGATACCGGTCTCGCCGCTCACCAAGCGGGGGATGGACGACTTGCGGCAAGCCCTGGAACACGCCATCCGTGAGATCGAAAACTCCCTGTTCGATTCCGGCCGCCCGCGCTTGTGGATCGATCGTTCGTTCACCATCGCCGGGGCAGGCACGGTGGTGACCGGGACCCTGCTCGATGGTCCCCTCGCCGTCGGTGATCAACTCGAGATCTGGCCCGGCCGGTTACGGGGCCGGGTCCGCGGCTTGCAGAGCCATGAGCAGGATCATGCCCGGGTCGCTCCGCACAATCGGGTCGCCGTGAATCTGGTCGGGTTGGATCGGGCAGAGGTCGCCCGGGGCGCCATGCTCGGCCGCCCCGATGATTGGGTCCCGACGGAGACCGTCCTGGTGCAGGTCCAGACGGCCCGCTACCTCGAGGAACCGCTCACCAACCGGGGTGCGTACCACCTGCACCTCGGGAGCGGTGCCTGGCCCGTCCGGCTTCGGCTGGTCGACGGAGCGGAGCTGGCGGGTTCTGGACCGGCCATGCTGCAACTGTCTCAGCCGCTTCCACTCAAGACCGGCGATCGTTTCATCGTGCGGGAAGTCGGCCGGAGAGCAGTTGTGGGAGGCGGCCGGGTCCTCGACCCCCATCCCGGCATCAGGATGACCGACCTGCGGAAGAGCGTCGAACCCCTCCGAGCGGTCATCGACGGCTCGGCCGACGAAATGGCATCCGTTCTCCTCGAGGTTCGCGGCCGGGACTCCCTGGCGCGCCTCGCAGCAGATTCCGGCGGCGGCAGTCCGGAACGAGCCGTTATCGCCGGCCCCCTGGCGCTTTCCGAGCAATCGGCAGCCGCCTTGTCCAAAGAGTCGGTGCGGACGGTCACGGCGTTCCACCAGGACAACCCCTTGCGGCCGGGAATCCCGAAGGCGAGCCTGGCCAGCCTCCTCGAGGTTGATGCAGCCGTCGTCGAAGCCCTCGTTGCTGCTTCCCCGAGCCTTCGCGATGATGGGGCGACCGTAGCCGTCGATGGATTCGGGGGCACCCTGACGAGCAGCCAGGAGACGGCCTGGGAGATTCTGCGGGCGACGCTCCTGGCTTCCGGTCTGGCCGTGCCCCGCATCAAGGAACTCGATATCGACAAAGAACTGCTCCATGCTCTGGTGCGACAGGACCGGGTAGTGAGAATTGGGGACGAACTGATCTACCTACCCGAACAGATCGCCAAGATCGTCAAAGCCCTCACCGGGCTGCCTGCAAGATTCACCGTGGCAGACTTCCGCGACGCGTTCGGGTTCTCCCGCAAGTATGCGGTCCCGCTGCTGGAGTACCTCGATGCCCGGCGCGTCACGCTTCGGGATGGGGATACCAGAACGGTCCGTGCCACCTAGAGGCGTTCGCGACGGCGATTCCCGGCGCTAAGCGGTCTGCGCTGCATACTCCCGGCGCTCGACCTCGGTCAGGCCACCCCAGATGCCATACGGTTCGCGAATATCAACGGCCGAATCCAGACAATCGCCTTTGACCGGACAGGCCCGGCAAATAGCTTTGGCTCGAATCTCACGTCGCTCGCGTTCGTCCTTGCGCTCGAAGGTGCTTGGGGGAAAAAAGAGATGAGAATGATTACCCCTGCAGAGCGCGCGGGGTTGCCAGTTGGCTGCCACGGAAGTCATCACCATGTTTTCTCCTCCTCCAAAATGCCGGCGAAACCTACCAGTGGGTTTCCCAACCCGCCAGGAAAAATTTGGCAAATAGGAAAAGAATTCGCGAAAAACTCGACAAACGATGCCTTCAACTCGTGTCAAGTGTGGGGCGCCGCAGCAGTGGGAGCGGGCCGGCAACTTCGGTTCTGCCCACGTTCTGATCTATTCGTCGGCCGGATCAACCTCGAGTATCAGGCCGCGAATCGCCGTCACAACAATCGCGTCACCCGGATGAAGCCCGGCCTCGCGATGCGCCCTGGCACTCCACCGGGCTCCATCGACCTCAACCGTTCCCTCCGGTCCGAGGGCGGTAACCGCTACCCCCCGACGCCCGATCAACTGATCCCGTCCGATCGTGCCCGTCGAGAATCGAGACCGGGCCACGACGGGCATGGCGATCAGATAGAAGAACACGGCTGCCAGGACCGAGAGGACGACACCCCAGGGTGAGGGGGTGATCTGGGGAGCGGCATCGGTTATGAAGAGCCCCCCGACCACCAGTCCCCCTGTTGCGAGAATGCTGAGAAACCCGAACGAACGTCTTTGAAATTCGGCGGTATACACCAGCAAACCGAGACCAATCAGCACGAGGGCCCACCACCGGACGGGCAGCACGGCAAGGCCGTAACCGGCGATGAGCAACGAGATTACGCCGGTGGCCGCAGCCAAGCCTGGCCCGATGGCGTAGAACTCGAACGCAGCAACGGTGAGGCCCATCACCAGGAAGAAGAAAGCAGCTTCCGGTCGAATCGACAGTCGAAGCGTCCGCGTGAAAACCCCCGGTTCGTGGAAACGGACCTGGGAGGTTGGCAACATCCGAATGGCACCATCTTCGCCCGTCTCCTCGCGAGCCGTCAGCAATGTGGAAGCACCTCGCGCTCGATTTCACGTCCCGGCCATTCAGCCACACCACCACCTGCCCGATCGATGGGAGAGCGGCATCGACGACACCGGGAATGGGCCCTTCCACGGTGACCGTCTCGTCGAACATCGCCACCGACGCGCTCCCTGCCACGACATCGACACCGTTCCTCGAGCCTGCCACGGTCGGAGTCAGGTAGCCGATCTCGGCGCCGGGGGCGGCCGTCCTGAGCGGCGCAGCAATGAGCAGCTGGGCGGCACCTCCGTAGGCGACCGCAGGCGCATCGCCAACCCAGACCACCAGCGGCAGAGGCGGCTGCTGAAACAGACGGATCAGGTCCTCTATCTCACCAACGAGAGCACCCGGGGAGTCGAGCTGAATAATGGCCGCCTGCGATCCGTTGGCCGCTGCCTCCTCAATCGAATCTTCAACAAAGCTGATCAGGCTCCGGTCGAGAGGTCCCGATACCACGATTACGTCGAGTGGAGCGACCTCCTGAGCAGTGGCCGCTGGCGTGATGACCAGAGCGGCCAGCACAGCAAGAAGGAAGAGGAAGCGTCGAGTCACGCCGACATGATAGGGAGGCGTCATCATTGATCGGTTACCGGCGATTCGGCATCAGCCTTCCTGGACGCCGGCCGGGCGAGAAGCGAAGAACCGAAACCACCATCCGAAAACGGCGGGCGAATTGCTCGCTACTAGAGTCCCCTGTTATGAAGGTACTACTCGTGGCCGACGAGCCGTGGATCCGAAACGAGGCGAACGCAGCCTTGTCGGACCCGGGGACGGTCATCCGCGAAATCACCGACCCGCGCCAAGTTGCACGGGTGGCCGAGGAGTTCGAACCCGACGTGGTGGTTGTTGATCTGCAGGTCGGTTCCATGGGAGGAATGGCGGTCGCCAGGACGCTGCGCGAAGCCGAGTTCCTCGAGGAGATCGCCAGTGCACCGATAGTGCTGCTGCTCGATCGCTCTGCCGACGAGTTCATCGCCGGCCGTTCCGCAGCCGATGCCTGGGTGGTCAAGCCGTTCACACCGCAGCAATTGCGAGCGGCCATCGTCACGGCAAAAGAAGCCAGTCTGGCCGGAGGGCGTTCGGGGTGAATCAGCATCCGGTCGGCGAACCCTCGCGGCGAGCCAGTTGGACTCGCCGCTACCTTCCTGCCACCTCGTAGGCTTCCACCGTGACGACCGTCCAAACCATCCTGCTCGCAGTCTTTGCTTTGTGCATTCTTTCCTCAGGTTTCCTCTCGGGGTCCGAGACTGCGCTTGTGGCCGTTCCCCGCGAACGCGCCCATCAGCTGGCCCAACGTGGCAAGCGGGGCCAGCGACTCGAGATGCTCCTGGCCGACCTGGAAGGCACAATCGGAACGTTGCTCCTCGCCAACAACTTCGTAAACATCCTGGGAGCATCGGTGGCCACCACGTTGGCGATCGATCTGGTCGGTGATTCGTGGGGTCCGTGGCTGGCGACGATCACGGTGACGGCCATCATCCTGGTCGTCGGTGAGATAACGCCGAAGACCCTGGCAGCACGACGACCCGACCAGTACGCGTTGACGGTGGCCGGGGCCCTCTGGACCATGTCGACCGTACTCCGACCCTTGTCGCGACTGTTCGTGGCGTTGAGCCGGGCAATCCTCAGGGCCCTCGGGGTCCATGCCGGACACGATGCAAACCTCGTGACCGAAGAAGACATCCGCTCGATGGCCGTGCTCGGTGAGGAAGCCGGAGAAATTGAGGAAGCCGAACGAGAGATCATTCATTCTTTGTTCTCCCTGGCCGACCGTCCAGTTCGTGACGTCATGACTCCTCGCGTCGACGTGGTGGCGCTCGAGCACCCGGTCACCCCGGAACAAGTCCGGCAGGCTGTCGCCGAAACCGGACACTCCCGCTACCCGGTGATCGCCCCTGCTGCCGATCTCGACCAGATGCTCGGCGTTCTCTACTTCAAGGATCTCTTCCGGGTGCAAGAGACCGGCGGCGCCGAACAGATCCGGCGATTGTTGCGCGAACCGTTGTACGTCCCGGAGAGCACTCCCGTGCTCACCGCCCTCCATCAGATGCGGCAGCGGCGAGCCGGATTCGCGGCGATCCTCGACGAGCATGGTGGGGTTGAGGGCATCCTCACCATCAAGGACCTCGTCTCCGAATTGGTCGGCGAGATTCCGGATGAATACGACCCGGGGACCCCGGCCACGGTTGCCATCGATGGAGACATGTGGGTCGCCGATGGTCGAGTTCCCGTCGAGGAGTTGGCGGAGACCATCGGGGCAGAGTTCCCCGAAGGTCCCTACGCAACCGCCGGCGGCCTATTCCTGTCCATTACCGGCGACATCCCGGCAGAAGGAGACTCGGTCGAGGTAGCCGGATATCGCCTGACCGTTCTGGGCATGGACCGCCGCCGGATCGACCGGCTCCGTATCGAAATGGTTTGAACGGTCCCGGTTCTCAGCGCCCGGCACGATCAGCGACCGACGGCGACCCCCTGCTTTTTCGCGACGGCAGCCCAGCGGAACTCTGCCGGAACCGAGTCGGCCCCTTCCCACACGACGCGCCGGAAATAGTCCGGATCGGTGTTTCCTTCGGAGTTGATCAGCAGAACCTGGGATTCGGGTCCGAGCCCCAGGTAGTCCTTCAAGTCGGCGTACTGCGGGTACTCGGCAACGAACATGAGTGCTCCCAACGTGACGGCGCCCGATTCGCCTGACACGATGAAAGGATCCCCGGCCAGGGGCAAGCCGTAGACCCGCATGCCCTTGGCGGCCACATAATCGGGGCAGGCCAGGAAGGCATCAACACAGTCCCACAGCACGCGCCACGCAATGGGACTCGGCTCGCCACATGCCAGACCTGCCATGATCGTTTGAAGGTCACCGCCGACCGCATGGGGCTCACCGTCGCCGATCCGGGCAGATTCGATCAGACAGTTCGCCGTGGCAGGCTCGACCACCACCGTGGTCGGCCGATCCTGGCCAAACCGGGAGGCGTAGAAGCCCGTTGTGGCGGCTGCCAGCGCCCCTACCCCGGCCTGGACAAAGATGTGAGTCGGTTTGACTATGCCCTGGCCGGCCAATTGCTCTTGAGCTTCCGAGAGCATCGTTGTGTATCCCTGCATCACCCACTTGGGAATGTCCTCGTATCCCTCCCAGGAGGTATCGGAGATGACCTGCCATCCGTTCTCGTCGGCATCGCGACTGGCCCGTTTCACCGCATCGTCATACGTCCCGTCGACCACCAGCACCTCAGCCCCGTAGCTCGCAATGGCGGCAATCCGGGCTGGTGAGGTGTCCTTGTGCACGTAGATGACGGCCTTGCAGTTCAACTTGTCGGCTGCCCAAGCCACTCCTCGCCCATGGTTGCCGTCGGTGGCCGTGGCGAACGTAAGGTCCCCCAACCTGGCCCGGGTCTCGTCGGAGATCAACTGATCGAACGACAAGCCTTTCTCATCGAGACCGAGCAGCGACTTGATGTGGCGGTAGATGGCAAAAGAACCACCGAGCACTTTGAAAGAGTTCAGGCTCAGGCGCACGGACTCGTCCTTGACCCAAATCCCTCCAACACCGATCATCGCCGCCAGCTTCGAGAGATTCCTCAGGGGGCTGATCTGATAACCGGGGATCTGGCGGTGGAAGCTCCGCGTCTGTTCGAAGATCCCCCTGGGGAAGTACTCTTCAACCGCCTCGCTCGCCACGACGGACCTTGCTCTGGGGTGCTCGACCCACTCGATCGGTTTCACAGTGTTCATGCTCCCCACTGTATCGTCCCGCACCGCCCCAAAACTCGGGACGAGGGCTCGCCCGACGCGATGGACGCGGCGCAGACTCTCTTCCATCCGCCGGGCTGCGCCGGGTCGGGCGCAAGCCCGCGGCCCGCACCTACGACGCCATGATCGCCGCCATCGCTATCACCACTGACCTACCCATCCACACCTGTAATCCCCGTTGCGATCTCGACTCCGACTAGCGGCCGCCTTCTCGCGGCATGAGCAGTCGATCCCGATCGATGGCCCCAACAATGCCTCGGGCAGTGTTCGGCTCGTGCTCTGCAAACCGCTCCTCGAAGTGCCGGTATGGGCGTTTCGCCTCTAGTCCGCTGGTACCGCCCGATGGACAATTTGACTATCGAACGTCCAATTCATGAAGGCTGTTTGATGAAGAGATTGCGCCGGTTGAGGATTCACGTGGGGGCCAAGCGGCAAATGACTACGAAGCGGGGCATCTACTTTGTCGAGAGCGAAGACGGCACTCGCTCCTACATTGCCACATGGAAGGAAGAGCTGCCCCTCAGCATCTTTGATCCGTTGACCACTAAGCGTAGGACGATCGAGAAGCAAGCGTCCACGTTCGAAAGGGCTCTCCGTCTGAAAGCTGAGGGGGAGGCTGCCGAGCGGAAGCGGCGACGCGAACCGTCCCAGGGCTTCGCCGAACAGCTCGGCGAGCGGGTGATGGCCGCCAAGTGGCTCGAGTATTGGGTGCGTCGATAGGTCGACCAACCCCTACCTGCATTTCGAGCGGTTGACGTCCCTCAAGGCACGGATGGACCCACGCAACGTCTTCCACCACAACCAGAACATCCCACCAGCATCCGAGCCAACCCGCCGGAACCGCTGACGGGCCCCGCCGATCCTGCGCCGCTGGGCGGCCGAATCGGGTCTCAAACTGAACACCGTCTGAGCCGAACGGCCAAACGCGATGGAATCGGGCCCCCCAAACCAGAAGCCACCCGAAGGGTGGCCCTGAACTGGTATTTCTCTGGTCGGGACGGCCGGATTCGAACCGGCGACCTCAGCGTCCCGAAATCTCCCGGGGCAAACTGGGGTGGACGGCGGCAGACTAAAACCGCAGGTCAGCGCGTTTCGCAGACTGCTGTGGACCGCCGCCGATTGCTTCGTACGCGCGATGGACGCGCGATGGACGACGGCTCGTGTTCGGGCGAGCGCGGCCACGCTCCTGCGTCAGGCGACTTCGAGGAACCGGCGTATGGCCTCGCGGATGACCTCGCTTGTAGTGGTGTGGTCCACCGCGGCCCGGGCTTCGATCGCCGCCCGTAGCTCTGGGTCGATCCGAACCGGCACTACATCCGCCGGCCCTGACCCCATCGTGGGTCGACCGCGCCGTCGACTCTTCAGCGCCTCAACGTCGTAGCCGGTCTCCTCGACCTCGGTGGAAATAGCGTCGATGTCCTCATCGGTGAGGACCCGACCGCCGCGAGTACGGTGGGTTTTCGGGTCGGTCATAGCATGTCCTCGCTGGATTGGGGGAGCAGGTCGTAGAAGGTGGGGCGCAGGGGCATGGCGTGGATCACGAGATCGACATCGTCGGCGAGTTCGATCCAGATGATCTCCAGCAGGTTGCCGGCGCGGTCGGGCCCGATGGCAAGGACCTTTCGTGGGTCGGCTTCGGGTTCAAGATCGATGACGGTGAGGACATGGTCGAGGGCGTGAAGGATGGTGTCGGCGTCGATGCCGTGCTTGTAGGCGGATCGGTGGATCTCCACATCACAATATTGTAATACATAATACGGGGAGATGGAACCCGATTCTGTTCGGTCGGAGGCTGTCCCGGTCGAAGCTGCACATGAAGACCTCCCGCTCCATCCGAAGACCTTCGGATTTCATCACTAAATCGGGGCGAATGGTTGGCGCAACGGATAAGGAATGAGAGAACCTCCAGAATAGGGCCACCCATATCGTGAACAAGCCCGACAATGGTCCCCGCTGGAATGAGCTAAACACGATCATTCTGACGCTTGGCTCATCACGCTGAGTGTCGAGGACTGCGAAGGCACCGCACGCAATCGTGCCGATAGGGGGGGTCGGTAGGCTTGAGAGATATGACGAAGACCGGCGATCTTGACGAACCCACCTCACCTGATGGCAAAAACGTTCTCGTCCCGCCGAGTCGTGGCTATTGGCGTGAGTGGCTTGCCTCAAACACCGACCGGCAAGAAGGTCTCTGGGTCGTCTACCGCAAGAAGCCGAGCCGCCTCGACGGCCCGGTCTATGCCGACCTGGTCGAGGAAGCGCTGTGCTTTGCGTGGATCGACAGTCGGGCCCGGCGGGTCGACGACGACCGGGTGATGCAATGGTTCTCTCCCCGCCGGGAGGGTGGAATGTGGTCGGCGGTGAACAAGGAAAGGATCAGGCGGCTCATTGCTGCTGGGAGAATGGCTGAGGTCGGCCAGGCGGCTATTGATCGAGCCAAGGCTGATGGTTCGTGGGCTCAGCTTGACGAGGTCGATGCCCTCATCGTTCCTCCTGATTTGCAGACCGCCCTTGACGGTGTCCCTGCGGCGTTGACCGCCTATCAGACCCTCGGCGACTCAGCCAAGAAGCAGTACCTGTGGCGGATTCACTCGGCGAAACGGCCAGCTACCCGCACCAATCGGATCGAAGAGACGATCAGCAGGCTCTTGTCCGAGGGACCGAACGGCTCCGGGTAACCCCCGTCCCGACCCACGGAGCATCCCACATCCGGCAACACGACCGCCCATAACCGGCATTATGTGCGCCCGAGGCTGTCCGCTTTGTCCGCCGCGGAGGTCAGATCGCCACGACAACCTTCGGGACTGGACGTGTAGGTTTCGCCTTCGGGATGTTGGGGCTTGGCCTGCTTTGTCACTGCACGAAGCAAGGGATTTGTGGTCACGAACTGCAAACCCCAGCCAGCCCCGATGTCCCGCTGGTCGAAACCCATGCGCACCGTGGTGCGAGTCTCGAACCCGGTCCGCTCGGCGAGGAGATCCCCGACCAGCTCGCCGAATCCGCCTCGCGCCCGCCTGCCCGACGGCTGGACCGCCCCGGTGGTCGGCTCACTCCTCGGCGCGAGGCAGCGGGAAGACGCCAATGTGGAGGTGGTCGTGGTGCACCTGGTTGGTGAAGGTGTGGGCGACCGCGTCGTCAAACCGCCACGGACTGCCGAACTCCTTGATATCCCTGCGCGACACCAACCACTCCGACAGTGCGTACGTGGACGATGTGACGTCGTGGGCGTCGATCACGAGTTCCGACCCAACCATGTAGATGTCGACTGCTCGCCCCACCGTGTGATTGCTCAACCGGGTTGTCCCGAACACATGGTGCGGATGCCCGGTGTGCAAAACGACGACGGAGTACGAAGTGCGCTCCGCGAGGTCGAGCATCGTCTCGAGCAGGGCGTGATCGGTGTGCCCGGAGTAGATGTCCCAGATCGCCGAGTCGGGAAGATCGATCCGTGGGTTGTCGACGACCGAAGCGGCCAACGGCGCCAGGTCGGCGGGTCGCTCAACCGGTTGCCCTCCCGCCGAGGCGATCTCTTCGAACTCCCACGCTCCCGATTCCCCTCTCATGAGGCGCACATCCACCGTCCGGGTCTCGGTTCGCTCGGGTTCTCCGCTGCCCTCGACCCCCACCTCCTGGCGGACCACGACCATGATCGAGATCCGGCCGTCGAGGTGGCCTCCGAGCTGGGCGTACTCCACCGTGCCGCGAGACCACATGCCCGGCTGATGCACCGTGTGAACCTCCAGAGCCAGAGCTTCGGCGCGAGCAGGATCGCCGGGAAGAGTCGCCAGCACCTCGGTCAGCGACGAATCGACCTCGTAGTTCGTGATCACGTAGGCCGCCATGGCGCCCAGCCGCTTGGCTTCCGCTTGCACCTCGTTGGGCGCCGGCTCGAACGGGTCTGGGAACGGGGGAGGTTCTGCCGAGGTCGCCTGCACGTCGCCTGTTGGCTCGAGCGGAGCGGCTGCGTCGGCGGCGGTGTCGGCGGAAGGCCCCGGACTCTCCGCTACCTCGGGGCGGTCCGCAACCTCGGCCGCGATCGTCTCTTCGGACGCCGGGGCCGTCACATCCGACCTGCCGGACACGTCGCCCTGATCGACGGAAACCTCTGGCGATTCATCGCCACCCGTCGTCAGCGTGACCACCAGCAGCATTCCCAGAACAAGGACGTTCAGCGTTGCCATTCCCAGCACAAGTCGTTTCACGATGATGAACGTTCTACTCACACTCGCCCGCCTACCGTGCAACGCCGGACTGGTCCCGAAGACCGACGGATCCACAAGCGCCGTCGGGCTAGGACGGCGCTTTTCCTCGATGCGGGACGCGTTCGCTGCCGTCCCGCCCATCCGTATCGACTCCTGCACACATACTCACTACGCGTGTCAAGTATACGACACAGAGTGCTCACAAGTGCGCCGGCAGTGTCGTCCGACGAGAAGTGCTGCTCCGATTTCGGAGCTTGGCATCGAGACGCAGGACCGGCCGTTCGACGAGGAACCACGAGGCGCCGGTCGCGGCGGCGGTGAGGACGAGGGCCGTCCACAGCGGGATGTCCGAGCGGATGAACACGTAGTGCCAGAGGTAGAGCCCGAAGGACACCTCGGCGACTCGCACCAGGACCCGGTGCTCCAGCCATGCCGGGCCGGTCGACGTGTACTTAACGGCCATCGCGGAGAGCGTCAAGGCAACGAAGCCGCCCCAGAGCATGGCCCGACCGTCGTCGCCGAACACCGGCAGCAACATGAGCGCCAACAGGCCAGGAACCGACCACTTGACGACAGCCCGCGAATTCGTCGGCCCGGCAACCGCCAAGTAGCCGCCCACGAAGAGTGCCGCCGCGTTGGTGTCGGTCGCGTTGTACACCCAGCCCGGCGACATGACGCCGATCGCGACCGCCCTCCAAAGGACGGCCACCAGCGCGAGGCCCCCAACGACGCGGATCCGATGCCGGGCCGGAAGCCACCCGATGACCAACGGCCACAGCAGGTAGAAGTGAGCGATCACGGCAATGAACCAGGTGTGCGTCAGGCGCCCCAGATGGAGTCCGTCGATGCGTGCATAGTTGGCGTACAGACCAAGCGTCGGAACGACGCGTGACCACTCCGTCCCCACTGCGACCATCACCAGACAGACGGCCAGAAGGGCCGGGAAGAGGCGAAGCAGGCGCTTGCGGTAGAACGAGCCGAGATCGAGGCGACCGGTCCGATCCACCTCGGCGCAGAGCGAGCCGGTGATCACGAACCCTGACAGGACGAAGAAAAGGGTGACCCCCCAGTGCCCGGCGGGCACGACGGTCTTGTCGATGTGATACCCGACGACCATCGCGATGGCGACGGCGCGCAGCCCATCGAGAGCGGGAATCCGCCCCATGCTCAGCGAGGGTCGGACGCGAACCACCGTGCGCTCGCGTTGTAGACCATGTCGTGGCGTGACTGGAAATAGACGAGCAACACCGAAGCCGACTGCCGGGCGAAGACGGGAGCGGGATCCCCGTGCCCGAAGTACGTCGCGGTCGTTGTCCAGTCCGAAAGACCGCCGGGCACAATTCCCCGACCGAAAAGGTCCACCTCTTCGGCGCTAAGGCGGTCCTCGGGGTCGGCCAACCGGTTGAACACCTCGGCGGCGACTCTCGGAGGCACGAACGGATCGCTGATGCCCTGAGAGATGAAGACCGGGACCTCGTGGTCACGGGCCGAATCCAGGTAGGTCACCGGACTACGGGTCAGGCACTCGTCTTGAACGGGGCCGGCGACTGTCGGGTCACCCCCGCAGGCCCGCCGGATGTCGTTGGCATAGCCCAGGCCCATCCTTCGCGAGAAGTCGTAGAACTTCACGAGGTCGTGGGGCGGGCCCCAGGCCGAGACCGCGGTGACCTTGTCGGGGTGTCGGCCGGCAAGGAGGAGCGCCATCATCCCGCCGCCGGAGTAGCCGACGACGTACACGCGATCGGCATCCACGCCAGGCTGGGCGACGGCGTAGTCGATCGCATCGGCCGCGTCCTGGACCGCCAGGTGGGATCCGACCGCGTCAGGGTCGTCGTTCCTGCCTCGGAAGTTAGGGGCGATGACGGCCCAGCCGTTCTCCTGAGCCCACATGGCGAAGGGAATCCCAGCGTGCTGGGTGTACGGGGCGCTCCAGGAGTGCAGGATCACCAACAGTGGCTGATCGACGCCGCGGGTCGGACGGAGCCAGAAGGCGGGTTGCTCGGCACCGTCTGCCGTCGAGTTGATCCGAATGTCCTCGATACCGGGGACCGACAGGTGCCATCGGGACGAGCCACTGGCCACGAAGCTGGTGAAGTCGCCGATGGTGTTGATGCCGTCGAGCGACTCGAACGTCACACCACATCCGGGCGAGTGTTCGTCGATGTCGACTGCGGGCGAACCCTTGTAGCGGTAGAGGAACGTCGCCAGCTCGCCCCTGGTGACCGTGTCATCAGGCGAGAACGCTGTCGACGATCTGCCCGTGGTGATGCCTTGTTGCAGCATCCACCCCACCGGGGTTATCTGCCACGGTTTGGTCACATCGGGGAACTGGGTGGGGGGCGGAGCCGGCGGTGAACCAGCCAGCCGATGCAACAAGGCCGCAAAATTTCCTCGGGTCACCGGTTTGGCGGGCGAGTACGTGGTGGGTGAGGTGCCGGTGGTGATCCCCTGGGCGGCCATCCACGAGATTGAATCTTGCTGCCAAGCGGCGGTCACATCGGTGAACGGATGGGGCGGCGACCCGGTCGGGGAACCTTCCATCCGCCACAAGAAAACGGCTGCCTGGCCCCGAGTGACCGGGCTAGCGGGGGAGAAACAAGTGGGGCTGGTACCGGTAGTGATGGCGTTGTCGACCATCCACTGCACCGGAGCGGTGAAGAACCTGTCCGAATCGACATCGCCGAACCCCGCCACCCCCGCAGCCGGCGAAGGAACCAACATCACGCCCGTCATCGTCATCGAAACAGCGAGGCAGACAGCCAGTGTTCGACGCTTCATACTGTGTCCTCCTCCGGTTGGTGCCGGATCAGCTGCCGACGTTGGATGTGGTGGTCGTGGTCGGTGCCGGCGTAGTCGTCGTTGTGGTCGTGATCGTCGTTGTGGTCGTGGTCGTCGTTGAGGTCGTGGTCGTCGTTGAGGTCGTGGATGTGGTCGTCGACGTGCTGGTCGGTGACGCTGCCGCGGTCGTGGTGGTAGACGCCGCAGCGGCCGACGGCGTCCAACCGACCTGGAACCGGCACGTCCCACCATCCTCGTCGGACAGGGTCACGCCCTCGCCCGCGTCGAGCACCCAGGCGTCCACGGGCTCGGTGCCATCGAGTGAGAACGAGGAGTTCGTTGATCCGTCCTTGTTCAGGACATCCACAGCGCACTCGACCGGAGGAGCACTGATGAAGACGTTGATCTCCCCCGGAACTCCAGCAGTGAGGGTGACAGGAGCCGTGTAGAGGCAGTCCGTTCGATCACTGTCGATAGCCATCTCTGCCGAGAGGCTCGTGGGTGTCGCTCCGTCACAGTTGGGGTGGGGCTCTGCGATTAGAGCGACCCCCTCGGCAGGCTGACTGTCCGAAGGAGCGTCGGCCGAAGGCTCACTGGCAGACCCACACGAGGCAAGCAGCAACAAGGTCGAAAGCAGACCGACGGCGGCGGCGGTTCCACGCCATCCCCGGTGGCGTTTCACGTGTTCGCTGGAAGTCCCTCTTGTTCTACGCATACCCTAAACCATCGGTACCCTGAGATGCGTCTAAAGGGATTGAGTCCGTCGGGCGGTGTAGGTCAGACCCCGGAGCATTCGGGTCCTTGGAACACAAACGGCCCTACCGCCGCGACATCGCCCGACGGGCAAAGTGTTGCCCGGCTGCCGCCTCTCTTCATTTCTGAGGTGAGGAGTTGTGGGATCGGTGGGAGGCTGGTGAGTCGCAGCGGTCGATCAGCCGTCGTCTTGGTCGGTCTCCGTCAACGTGGACGTGGTGAAGCGTGGCGACTGGGACCCGGATAAGCCACCGCGCACGACAGCGAGGGTTGAGATCTTTACCCCCGCTAAGACAATTCTCCTCAACGGGCCGGTCTTTGGGGATCTGTTCTTCGAGGACTGCTGAGCTACGCGAGCCAATCAACGGCGACACAACAAATGAGCCCCGACGCCGATCACTCGGTCGTCGGGGCTCTGGCGACCCGGTTTCGACGGAGCCAGCTTGGTTTGTCCGCGACACCGACAGACTTGTTCGCGGATATGTTCTAGCAAACTCGGGGCGGACCGAAGCAGCCGTTGGAGAACTCAAGCCAGTCATTGGACTCATTCCGCCCACCCGCGAAATGAACCAGGCACCCGCCGCGATGTTTGCGGAGCTGGAACACCGGACTGGCGGACGATCAGCCGACGGGACTAAGCGTTCCGAGACGCCGCACGACCCGCGCCCATAACCGGCAGGGAGGATGGGGTGGTGCGCTGATCGTGGTGGATGGCTGTCACCCTCGGTTTGAATCTACGGTTGGTTAGTTCCTGGGGTTCAGTCTGGCTCGCGAACCGGCTGACACCTCGGATGAATGGGGTTGTCTTTCGAATGACTCGCCGGCGGACCCTGGGAACGGCACTCACCGGTCGGGTGGGAGACTCGACCGGGTCTGTTGGAACCAGATCCGGATGAATCTCTGAGTCCACCCTCCCGGCAAGTGTGTGCCAACCCTGTCCGTCTAGCGAGGAGGGATGGCATATGTCCATCGTAGAAAACCCTGACGCGGTGGTGGGTGGTGTCGACACCCACGTCGATATGCATGTGGCGGCGGTGGTGAACCATGTTGGGGGTGTGTTGGGTGTCGAGGGGTTCGCTACCACCCACAGCGGGTACCGCCAGTTGCTGTCGTGGCTGCGCTGGAACGGTGAGCTGGTGCTGGTGGGGGTGGAGGGCACCGGTTCCTATGGGGTTGGTCTGTCCCGCTTTCTGACCCGTGCCGGAGTCCCAGTGGTCGAAGTCGACCGCCCCAACCGTCAGACCCGCCATCGGCAGGGCAAATCCGATCCGGTCGATGCGGTGGCGGCAGCTCGAGCGGCCTTGTCGGGAACCGCCACCGGCTTACCGAAGAGCCGGGATGGCGACGTCGAAGCGATCCGGGTGTTGATGATCGCCCGCCGCTCGGCAGTCGATACCCGCATCGAAACACTCAACCAGCTGCGTCATATTGTGTTCACCGCCACGCCGGAGATCCGAGCCAAGTTCAGTGGTCTCACCGCTATCTCGTTGGCGAACAAAGCTGCGGTCTTACGGCCTCGCCAAGGCAACGACCCGGTCCGATACACCACCATGGTCACCATCCACACCCTCGGACAACGAGTGAAATATTTGAGGGAGGAGGTCAAGCAGCTCAACCGGCTGTTGCGACCTTTGATCTGTGACACCGCCCCCGGGTTGTTGGGGGTGTTCGGGGTGGGGTTCGACACCGCCGCCAAGCTGCTGGTCGCCGCCGGGGACAACCCTGAACGAATCCGCTCCGAAGGTGCCTTCGCTCACCTGTGTGGGGTCGCTCCGATACCCGCCTCGTCGGGTAAGACCACCCGGCATCGGCTCAACCGGGGCGGGAACCGCCAAGCCAACTCGGCGCTCTTCCACATCATCATCACCCGGATGCGCCACGACCAAGCCACCCGCGACTACGTCTCCCGTCGCCTCGCTGAGGGCAAAACCATGGGCGAGATCGCCCGCATCCTCAAACGCTACGCCGCCCGAGAAGTCTTCAAACATCTCCCCCGACCCGCATGAGTCACCCTGGTCGAGGTCTGGCCCGATAGAACCGGCTCACACCCTTTGGGTTGTGCAACGAATGACCTGCCGACCCCGACACCCCTGACATAGCCGGACCGGCCACGGTGTGACTTGCTACGAGCGTGTCCCCACCACCGGTGGGTGACTCTTCCCTGTCGTGTCCACCGATGCCACTCCGGAAACGGACCGGCCGAGCAGCCCTCGGTCCCCTCAACGCGTCCACCACCCCAAAACCCAAACCCCCCTTGACAAACATACGAGACTCAGTACCGAGTGCCTCAGCTCAGTGGGCCGCGTCTCTGACTGAGTGAGCGGAGATGTGCCGTTCTGTGCGGCTTGGTTGGGTGCGTCCGTAAGATTGTCACATGGCGGTTTTCTCTTGAGCGGCCGTTTGCGGTGGAGCAATGTTCCACTCCCTGAGTCACACCTCGTCCTAATCGTGGCCGGTGTGGCGCTCAACGCTTTGTGGCCACTCTCCGTTGGCTTGACTGGGGCGTGGTCTTGGGGGACAGGAGTCATCCTTATCCTCTTGGGAGCAATAGTCGTGGTCTGGGCGACAGGGACGGCGGGTCGAGTAAAGCTGGCTGATCCTGATCATCTGATCACGACTGGTCCGTATCGGTATTCTCGCCATCCCATGTATATGGCCTGGACCTTTGTCTACATCGGTCTCTTGCTAGTCCTCGATTCGGCCTGGCTTCTCATCCTCGCCCCGGCCCTGGCTGTATGGGTTCATTGGGAGTCGGGTCGAGAAGAAAAACGGCTTCTTGATGTTTTCGGGTCGGCGTATGAGGGCTATCGACGGCGGGTTCGCCGCTACTTGTAGTGGACACCTTCGGCGTCGCCCCATCGCTCTGGGCCGGAGTCGCCGACGCAAGATACCTAGGGTGCCGACATGTGCGGAGGAGGAACGGAGGGTGCGGTCCGAGTACCCTCCAAATACAGGGTTTGGATCAGACTACGGGTCGATCTGGCGACTCAAGTACGTCCTTGAGGTTTTTGAACAGCGAGCGCACCTGTCTCTTCATCTGCCAAGCGAAGAGCGGTGCGAGAAACTGGGGGACCCTTGCTATCTCAACCTCGGCAGCAGGGTTCATGCGAGTCCCACCTTCGACTGATTCGAAGGTGATTTGTGCCTGTTCTGCCATGCCGTTCTCGAAACGGTTGGTGTAGAACAATTTCGTCGGCGGTTCGAACTCGGTGACCTCAGATTGGTGCTTCATCTGACGACCCATGATTTTGGCCTCTTCACGAAATACGGTGCCTACAGCAACCGGGCCATCAGAATCCTTGACCGTTTTGATCGTCCTACCCCAGAGAGGGCTGTTTTCGAAATCACTGAAGAACGCGAATACGTCCTCGATGGGGCGGTCGATGACGACCCCCTCCAACTGAATCGACATTCTCATCCCTTGCCTCCAGGGTTGGCCGCCGTCTTGTTCTGGTACGGGCACCATAAGCCACCCAGCGCACAATGGCTCTGGCTTGGTCAGAAACCTCAATATCTGACCTACGCATATCCGGCCTCTTGTTAGAACTGGACGTGATTCGGGGGCTCGGCGAGTCTTCGGGTTGAGGTCCTGGATGGCTCGGCTCGTGAACCGGCTGCCCATCCCGTGTTCGGGTTGTGGCTCTTGAATGGCTGGCGGCCTGGACCTCGGATGGGGTGTGGCTGAAGAGAGGTTTGCTCTGCTTGAAGAGGCATTGCCCGTCCTGTCCACTGTCAGGAATACGGCGAGGACGAGGAGAAGGCAATGACTGAGATGGTTATCGGTCTCGATCCGCACAAGGCGTCGAACACGATTGCAGTGTTGGACCGGGACGAGATGTTGGAGTTGGAGCAACGATTCGATAACACGGCCCGGGGCATGGTTGCGATGTTGGACGCGGTGGCTGAGTTCACCGACCGGGTGTGGGCGGTCGAGGGAGCCAACGGGGTGGGGAGAAGTATCGCCCAGCGGCTCGTCGCTGTGGGTGAGACGGTGGTTGATGTGCCGGCCAAGTTAGCGACTCGGGTTCGGATCTACTCGACGGGACATGGCAACAAGACCGATCGGGCTGACGCGGTGGCGATCGGGCGGGCGGCGTTGCACAGCAAACACCTGCGGATGGTGCGGCCAGATGACGAGAACGTGGCATTGAAGTTGCTGTCGGACCGGCGTCACGAGTTAGTCGCATCGAGGACACAATCGGTGTGCCGGTTGCATCGACTGATTCGTGAGCTCATCCCTGGAGGCACACCACGAGCCCTGACCGCAGAACGTGCAGAAGCCCTGGTCAACGGGTTAGAAGTGTCTGACACTGCCGGATTGATGCGGATCGAACTCGCCCTTGATCACATCGATGACATCAAACGATTCGACCGGCGCCTCGACCAGATCATGTTGAAGATTCACGCTGCAGTCAAAGACTCAGCCACCACACTGACCCGGATCTACGGGGTCGGGATCCTCAACGCTGGTCTGATCCTCGGAGAGGTCGGTGACGTGTCGAGGTTCCCAACGAGGAACCACTTCGCCAGCTACTCAGGCACAGCCCCCATTGCGGTGTCCTCAGGCGACAACAACCGGCATCGGTTGAGCCGGTCCGGGAACCGGCAACTCAACCACGCAAGCCACATCGCGGCCATTGCCCAGATCCGCTATGACACACCAGGCCGCGCCTACTACCGACGCAAACTCAACGAGAACAAAACCAGACGAGAAGCGCTCCGGTGCCTGAAACGGCGCATCAGCGACGCCATATACCGTCAACTCCAACTAGACCGCGAAACCGATCAGCAACAAGACCAGACATGGCCCCGCTGGCCCTCCGCTCGAGGCGACTACCCGTCCTACCGATCACCCAACACACTCCGACGCAACGGACAACCAATGAAATCCCGAACCGCAGCCGTCTAGCCTTCAAGAAGGTTCGGGGTGTGGCCCAACCAAAGCATCAGCACCGAGGCGCAAAGCTGATCACGCGGAAGGCTTCAACGCCAACAGACGTCCTCACCTGCCCACCCCGAACCCCTCTCACTTGACAGAGAGGAGCCAATATGCGCTAGCTCTGCCGTTATCTGGTAACCGGTCGATCGCAACCAGCGCAGCAGTGGATCAATTCCGGGAAGTTTTATCAGCGGCCAGTGCCGGCGCATCCTCGAGCCGCAAGCCCCAAGCCCGACTCCGACACAGATTCAGTCGGTGGCAGCCCGGGCCAGTCCCCGGCCCACCGACGGTGCGAAATGGCTCCACTGCATGACCTCGCTGAAGAGGCGACGGTCCGCTGGAAGACCGTCGACGGTGACGGTTCCCCCTTCGAGTGCTGACCGCAAGCTCGTTCGGCCCATGTAGACCCGATACATCTCGCTCACCGAGGACCGGACCGACACTGCCACGGGCAGACACGGGTCTTCGACGCACACCGACACGCTGTGGGGCTCCAAGGTCAGCCAGAATCTCTGAGTCTGGTCGTGGAACTCGAACGCCAGCACCGTCTTGCCGTTCGGTATCTTGTCTTGGTTGATGTGGCGCGACATATACATCATCAGCAATTCGGGGTTGGTCTCACCTGCCTCGGGATCTCCCATCACCCATTCGCCAACCCACTCGCCCAGCGCTCGGACCACTGGGCGCAGTGACTCGCCAGCGTCAGTGAACACATAGCCTTTGGACCCAGGTGCCGTCTGAACAATCCCATCGCGTTGCAGACGTTTCAGCCGATCGGCCAGCACCGAACGAGAAATACCCGGGAGACCGCGTTCGAACTCGTTGAAACGAATGGGTCCAAACATGAGCTCACGCACGATGAGCAGAGTCCAGCGGTCGCCAAGCAACTCGGCTGCCTTGGCAATCGGGCAGTACTGTCCATAGGAATCCATCGGGCAAGTATGCCATGGCCCCGTCGCCGCGACCGGTTCGTTTTTCGAACTTCCGCCAGACCCGAATGCGACATAGGGTGCGAACATGACAAACACCCTCGACACCCATGACCTGTCCGAAGCGTTCTCCGGAACGCTCCATGCTCCCGGCACCGCCGGGTATGACGAGGCCCGTTCGATCTGGAATGGGCACATCGATCGGCGGCCCCGACTCGTCGCTACCTGCCACACCACTGAAGACGTGGCCGCGGTCGTGCGCCACGCTGTGCGGAACCAAATCCCACTGTCGGTCAAGGCAGGTGGTCACCATGTCGCCGGATCGGCGATCGTCGAAGACGGCATCGTCATCGATCTGTCGAAGATGACCCGGGTTCGCTTGGACGCGGGTCGTCATCGGGCCTACGTCCAGGGCGGAGCGAAACTCGGCGACCTCGACGCCGGCACCCTTCCTTTCGGCCACCTCATTCCAGCGGGGATCGACGCCGACACCGGAGTGGGTGGCCTCACGCTCGGCGGAGGCGTCGGTTGGACCATGCGCAAGCTCGGTCTGACCTGCGACAACCTGACCGGCGTTACCCTGGTGACGGCCGAAGGCGAGATCATTCACCCAACCGAAGCCTCCGATCCGGGACTCCTGTGGGGGTTGCGGGGCGGCGGCGGCAACTTTGGCATCGTCACCGAGTTCGAATTCGAAACTCACGAGATACCCAAGGAGGTACTGGCTGGCTTTGTCGTGTATCGCGGGGAGGACGTCGCTACCGTCCTCCGTTCCTATCGCGACATCGTCGCCGGCGCCACCGACGAGCTGACCACCATCGTGTTCATGCGAATTGCGCCCGGCCTCGACTGGCTACCTGCCGAAGTCGTCGGGACGCCCATTGTCATGATTGGCGCCGTATATTGCGGTGACCCGGCCAATGCCGAATCGGTCATCGGCCCGCTCCGTACCCTGGCTCCGGTTGTGGCCGACACCATCGCTCCCAAGCCCATGATCGAGCATCAAGGCGTCCTGGCAGGCGCCAACCCGGTTGGTCGTCGCTACTACTGGAAGTCGTCGCCGATCGACCAGCTCACCGACGAGGTCATCGACCTGTTCCAACGGCATCTCAACACGGTGTCGTCACCCCACAGCCTGTTGAGCTTCTTTCAGATGGGAGGGGCCGTAGCCCGAAATACCGACATTGGGTGCTTTCCCAATCGTGACGCTGGGTTCCTCATCAACTATGCCTGCCAATGGATCGACGAAAGCGAAGATGACCTCCATCGCCACTGGACCAAGGACGCTATGGCCGACTTCGAGCCACATATCATCGGCGGGGGCTACGTCAACTTCCTATCCGAACGGGGAACCGACGCGGTCCGCCAAGCCTACGGTGAAGCGCGTTTCGAGCGGTTGACGTCCCTCAAGGCACGGATGGACCCACGCAACGTCTTCCACCACAACCAGAACATCCCACCAGCATCCGAGCCAACCCGCCGGAGCAGCTGACGGGCCCCGCCGATCCTCAGCTGCTGGGCGGCCGAATCGGGTCTCAAACTGAACACCGTCTGAGCCGAACGGCCAAACGCGATGAAAACGAGACCCCCCCAACCAGAAGCCACCCGAAGGGTGGCCCTGAACTGGTATTTCTCTGGTCGGGACGGCCGGATTCGAACCGGCGACCTCAGCGTCCCGAACGCTGCGCGCTGCCAAACTGCGCCACGTCCCGTGGCCACGACATGTTAACCACTCTCGGGACCGTGGAACCAAGTACTGCGTCTACGCTGAACGTATGGAGTTGCACCAACTGCAGGACCTCATGGATCGGACCTACGGGCACCGGGACCGGGCTCGCGGGATCCCGGCCAACATCGCCTGGCTGGCCGAGGAGATCGGTGAACTCGCCCAGGCCCTCCGCAAAGGTGATCGAGACCAACAACTCCAGGAGTTCGGGGACGTTTTGGCCTGGGTGGCCTCGCTGGCCAACCTGGCTGGTTTGAGCCTCGACGAGGCCCTCAGCCGGTACCAAGACGGTTGCCCGCGTTGTTCCGAGATTCCCTGTCGCTGCCCATGAAGTCGCTATAAGCGCTCGAATCCGATACTGTCACCTCTCCGTGTCATATTCGAATCGACGCATAGCGCTGGCGGCGATCCTGTCTCTCGCCCTTCCTCTGGTGGTGGCATCTCCTGCCCTCGCCGATGAAGTTGCCGCTCAGGTGAGTAATTCCCGTGGCTCAAGCCTGCCGGTCGTTGCCGATGCCGATCGGGTCGCCGGCGGGTCTGCAGCAGCTCAGGCGGCCGCCGGGGACGTATTTCACGCCAACATCACCGGTTTGCTCGGTGCGTGCCAGTCAGTAGGTGAAGTGGTCGGAGCCGGCCCAGATGTGCCTTCTGTATTCGCGGCCTTCCAGCAAAGCGGCAGCCACCGCAGCATCATCAACAACCCGGCCTGGACCGCCATGGGTACGGGCCTGGCCACAACCGACGATGGGGCCGTGTACGTGTCCGTCGTGTTCTGCCGGCTCGCAGCCGGCGCTACTCCGCCACCGACACCTGAACCTGCTCCCGCCGCAACGGCGGACGATGCAGCTCCACCCGCACCTTTTCCCACTGAGGTTGCCGCTCCGGCACCCGTCCTCAACGGATCACTCCCGGCCATCGGTGCCCGCCGGTCCGAGATCCGGGCCAGGCTCGATCGGCAAGCCAGGTCCATGTTGCCCGACTGGTATGTCGGTGTCTGCAGAACGGGTGATCGCGACCGGGTGCTCGCGGGCCATGCGTTCGACAGCGGGACCTGCCCGAGCGCTGCCTGAGACCTGTCCGGTGTCCGTCCCGTGACCACCTTCCCGGGAAAACAGTCGACGCAACAATCTGTCTAAACGAGCAGTTCGGCGATCTGCACGGCGTTGAGGGCAGCTCCCTTTCGGAGGTTATCGCCGACCGCCCAGAGGTTGATTCCACCAGGGGTACCGATGGTTTCGCGAATTCGGCCGACCAGCACATCGTCAATGCCGGCTGAATCCAAGGGGGTGGGAACCTTGTCTTTCCATACGGCCACGCCGGCCGCAGCTCCCAACACAGCCTCGGCCTCATCGGCGGAGACCGGGCGATCGAACCACAGGCTGGCCACGATCCCGTGGCCGACCATCACGGGGACCCGCACGCACGTCGGCTCCACCTTGAGGTCCGGGATGTCGAGGATCTTGCGGCTCTCATTGACGAACTTCCACTCTTCGTCCGTGTAACCCTCGCTCTGGAGGCTGCCCGCAAAGGGGATCACGTTCCAGGCGATCGGCCGCGGATAGACCTCACCGCCGGGATCCTGCCATCCCCCGGTCATCAGGGCTTGGAGATCACCGCCCAGTTCCCCAACCTGCCTGGTCAATTCGTCCATGCCTTTTTGACCGGACCCGGAAACGGATTGATACGAGGTGGCAATCATCGACCGCAGTCCGGCCGCCCGATGGAGGGGTGCGGCCGCCATCATGAGGTCCATGGTGGTGCAGTTCGGATTGGCGATGATGCCTTCGTGGTGAGCTGCAGCCGCATCGTTGACCCCGGCAACCACCAGCGGCACATCCGGCTGCATCCGGAAAGCTGAGGAATTGTCGATAACTACGGCTCCCGCAGCGGCAAACGATGGTGCAAACCGCCGGGAGCGATCACCTCCGGCGGAGAACAAGGCGATCTCGATACCGGCCGGGTCGGCCGTGGCGAGGTCCTCGACCTCGACCGTCCCCCACTGCGTGTCGACTTTGGTGCCTGCCGACCGGGAGGAAGCGAAGAGCCGAAGTTCGGAAACAGGGAAGCTTCGCTCCTCGAGGATGGAGATCATGGCCCGGCCAACCGCTCCGGTGGCACCGACGACTGCTATTCGCTTGGTGCTCATAGCTCCCCCACCATGGTTGGCGGCTCGAACGCAGCGTGCAGCACCCGAACCGCATCCTCAATCTGATCGAGCGCCACGACACAAGATATGCGGATACTCGACGTAGAGATCATCTCAATGTTGATCCCATTGGCGGACAAGACCCGGAACATCGTGGCGGCCACTCCGGGGTGCGACTTCATCCCGGCGCCGACGACGGAGACTCTTGCTACCGATTCGTCGATATCGACACCTGCTGCTTCGATCTCCGGGATGACCTGCCGGACCACTTCCATGGCGACGGCCGCGTGGTCCTTGGGGACGGTAAAGCTGATATCGGTCGTGCCATCTTTCGACACGTTCTGGACGATCATGTCGACGTTGACTTCCCGATGAGCCAGCGGTTCGAATAGTGCTGCCGCCACGCCGGGACGGTCGGGAACGCCGCGCACCGTGACCTTCGCTTCCGAGGTGTCGTGCGATATCCCGCTGATGATCGCCTGTTCCATAGTTTTCTCCTTCACCCAGGTCCCGGGGCCGTCGTGGAATGACGAACGCACATGGAGGGGAATGTTGAAATTGCGGCCGAACTCCACCGAACGGAGCATGAGGACCCGGGCGCCGGTCGACGCCAGTTCCAACATCTCCTCGAATGACACTTCATCGAGTTTGCGGGCATCGGGCACGATGCGTGGGTCAGCCGTGAAAACCCCATCGACATCGGTGTAGATCTCGCATACGTCTGCGTGATTTGCGGCAGCCAGCGCCACCGCAGTTGCATCTGAGCCACCCCGACCGAGGGTGGTCACGTCTTTCGACCGGGGGTCCACTCCCTGGAAGCCCGCCACGATGACCACTTTGCCTTCCTTGAGACTCTCCTCGACCCGGAAATTACGGATCTCCTGGATCTTCGCCTGGCCGTGGCTCGAATCGGTGAGGATCCCAGCTTGCGAACCTGTGAAGCTGACCGCTTCAACCCCCTCTTCGTGAATCGCGATAGCCAGCAGAGCCATGGTGATTCTCTCACCGGCAGTGAGCAGCATGTCCATCTCGCGACCGGGAGGCGACGCGCTCACCTGGCGGGCCAAATCGATCAGCTGGTCGGTGGTTCCACCCATGGCCGAAACAACCACGATCACGTCGTTGCCGGCCCTACGGGTTGCAGCCACGCGGGCCGCCACTCGTTTGATCCGTTCGCCGTCCGCGACAGAAGTGCCGCCGTATTTCTGGACTATCAAAGACATCGCGCCGGGATTGTACCGCCGGTCCGGCGGCGGCCCGACGATCCTCTCTGACGAGATGCCTATAGTCCTGTCGCTATGCCGACCAACAAGCGTGAACGACAGCGCGACAACCGTGCCAAGAAGATGGAAGAACGCAAGAAGCTGGAGCGTCAGAAGAAGCTGCGTAAACGCGCCACCCAGCTGACAGTTCTGGTGGTTGTCCTGGCAGTGGCACTGGTTCTCCCCACCTTGTTCAACAGCTCGGAAGGCGACACAACGACAACGACAACCATCCCTGTCGATTACGCCGGCTATAGGGCCCAGCCGACGGCCTGCGGAGCCGACGCTCCCCCGGCGGTGACGGAGATGAGCTTCGACGCCCCCGAGGATCAGGGTATTGCCTCTGATGCCACCGTAACGGCCACCATCACGACCTCCTGCGGTGCCATCGTCGCTCAACTCGACCCTTCCATTGCTCCCGAAACGGTCAACTCGTTCGTGTTCCTGGCCCGGCAGGGCTACTTCGACGGGTCGGTCTTTCACAGGATCGTCCCCGGCTTCGCTATCCAGGCGGGAGATCCCACCGCCATCGGCAGCGGTGGGCCCGGCTACCTGGTGGCCGATGAGTTCCCGGAAGCCGGGTTCATCTTCGGCCGGGGAGTCCTGGCGATGGCCAACCGAGGCGCCAACTCGACGGGAAGTCAGTTCTTCATCGTTGACGGCGACGACACCGGACTCGACCCCTTGTACTCGGTTTTCGGCACCGTGGTCGACTCGGCAGACACCATCGACAAGATCGCCTCGGTGCAGCTGACCGGGCGAGACGGCACGTCGGCAACCGAAACGAGCTTGCCGCTCGAGACGGTCTACATCGAGAGCGTGGAGATCGAAGTAAGCGGTTCGTAGTTGGTAGTCGGTAGGCCACCTACCACGAACGACGAACTCCAGCCGCTGATGGGTTCCTCGAGATCGAACCTCCCCCTTGTACGCTCCGTACCGACAATGTCCGTTGATCTCCACACGCATAGCAATCGGTCCGACGGGTCGGACGAACCAGCCGAACTCGTCCGTAAGGCGGTCGCCAAGAAGCTCACGGCGGTGGCGCTCACCGACCACGACACACTGGAAGGTATCGAATCAGCTCAAGAGGCAGCCGCCGGCCTCCCGATTGAGCTGATTTCCGGTGTTGAGATTTCCTGTGAGTGGGCACCCGGCACCATGCACCTCGTGGTCCTCTTCCTCCCGCCAGAGCCCGGGCCTCTCCAAGATCGACTCACCGATCTCCAAGCCAGTCGGTCCCAACGGAACTACCGAATCGCCGATCGTCTCCGTCAACTGGGAATCGACATCACCATGGACGAGGTCATCGAAGAGTCCCGGGTTGGCGTCGTCGGAAGGCCCCACTTCGCCGCAATCCTGGTCCGCAAGGGCGTTGTCGCAGACGTCCCAACTGCGTTCACGGACTATCTCGGCAATCAGGCGCCTGCCTATGTTCCCCGAATGCGACTGGAGCCGGAGGAAGCCATTCACCTGGCCCGGGCTTCGGGCGGAGTCCCGATTCTGTCCCACCCGCATACGCTGGGTCTCACCTCCGCAGACGAGTATGCCGGGACCTACCGGCGGTTGACGGCCGCAGGGCTCGTAGGGATCGATGCCTACTACGGCGACTACACCCCAGAGCAACGAGAGGATCTGGCCGGGATTGCCCGATCGTATGGTCTGATTCCATCCGGGGGCTCCGACTATCACGGCTCATACAAAGAAGGACTGGAACTGGGTTCGGGTCGCGGGGACCTCGCGGTGCCGGATTCGGCGCTGGAGGAACTTCGGGCCGTGCACCACGATCTGATCGGCACCCCATGACAGACCCGGACGCGAACCAGGCGAAGTCAACCCGGGGGATGGGCAAAGCGGCTTTGGTCGTTTCGGCCGGCATCCTGCTGTCGCGCGTCCTCGGCATGCTTCGGAACGTTGCGTTGGCCGGCCTTTTGGGCAACACCGCCGCAGGGGACGCCTTCCAAGCGGCATTCGTGATCCCCGACGTGCTCTTCTACCTCATGGCCGGTGGATACCTGACGGTGACCTTCATCCCGATCATCACCCGCCATATCGTGCAAGGCAACCCGGACGAGGGACATCGTGCCTTCGCGGCAGTCTTCCGTCCTGTGGCCGTCGCCATGGTTTTGCTGACGGTCGTGGCGATGATCTTCGCCGAATCACTCACCGACCTCGTGTACCCCCGATTCGATGCTTCCCAAGCGGCCGAAGTAACCGCACTGACCCGAATAGTCCTTCCGGCGCAGATCTTCTTCGTGCTGGGTTCGTTGTGGATGGCCGTCCAGTACGCACACCAGCGCTTCGCCATCCCCGCGGTTGCGCCGGTCATCTACAACCTGGGCATCATCGCCGGGGGGCTCATCTCTTGGAGCGCGGGTACGACCTCTGCGGCCGGTTTCGCCTGGGGTGCCGTCGGTGGTGCCTTCGTTGGGAACTTCGCACTGCAGTGGTACGGAGCCAGGCGAGCCGGGTTGCGTTGGGTTGGCGGTGTCCCGCTCCGTCACCCGGCCCTCCGGGAATACCTCCTGCTGGCGCTTCCGCTGATGCTCGGCCAATCCATTGCCGTGCTCGACGAGCAGTTCGTCCGCCTTTTCGGCCAACTGACCGAGGCGGGGGGCATCTCTGCACTGACGTACGCACGACGTTTGAACATGCTGCCGATAGGCATCATCGCCCAGGCGGCCGGTGTCGCCGCCTATCCCTACCTGGCCAGACTGGTGGAAGAAGGAAAGCTGAAAGAAATGGCCGCCACCGTCACCAGGACCATCCGGTACACCGTTTTCATCAGCGCTCCGGCAGTAGCCGCCATCCTGGCTCTCTCCCAACCGGCGGTTCGAGTTGTGTACGAGCGTGGCGAATTCGGACCGCAAGACACCATCCTCACGGCGACGGTACTGCTTCTGTACGGCATCTCGATTCCCGCCTGGGGCGCTCATCAGATCTACGCCAGGGCGTTCTACGCACGTCGCCAGATGTGGACTCCGGTGGTGATCGGCACCGCAGGCACCGTGGCGGCGATCGGCTTCTACTGGTGGCTGAGCCGCTTTGACGCCCCCGGTTTCGCAGCAGCCAGCACGCTCACGATGATCCTCTACACCATCGTTCTCGGGATCGCCTGGCACGCACGCGCCGGGCGAGAGGGCGTTTCCGGAATTCTGAGTTCGCTCCTGCGCAGCGGGGTTGGGGTTGCTGTTTCGGCTCCCGTCGCGTGGCTCGTCGTGAAGTGGATCTCCGGCGGTGCAGTACCCGGATTCTGGGGATCACTCGGACTGGTGACCGTCGGAGCGACCGTGGTGATGGCCGTATACGTGGCCGTATCCCGGATGCTCGGATCGCCGGAACTCACGGAACTGCGAGCCAGGGTGAGATAGCGATCAGCTATCAGCTATCAGCTCGCCAGTCGACCAGTCTGACCAGTGACCGCATACCATTCTGCGCAACTGGAAACTGGAAACTGGAAACTGGAAACTCGGTTGCTCTCAGGCCCGCCCTTTCTCCGCTCCCAGGTTGCCGACTCCGGTCCGCTGCATATCCCCCCAGGTCTTCTTGCGAGGGTTCCAGAACATGGCTCGCACCCGCCACCACACGGTGCGCTGGCGCATCCCGAGTTGTTCGCCGAGGGAGTAGACCAGCAATTTGGCTGCATCGCCCGGCGCGTTGTAGTACCCGAATCTCTCGTCCAGGAAGAGCCCGATGAGCGAGTTGGCGGCGCCGAGCACCAGCGAAATCAGAAGGAGCGGAACGGCGATCTCCCAGTTCAGAAAGCCTAAAACCATTGAGGCGGGCACCACCAGCCAGCCGACAAACTCGACGATCGGAGCGACAAACTCAAAGGCAACAAAGGCAGGCCAGCCCAACAGACCGATGACGCCGTAGCGTGGGTTGAACAGCATGCCTTTGTATTGCCAGATGACCTGCATCAGGCCGCGATGCCACCGGATCCTCTGTTTTCGCAGTACCTGGCGAGTGAGCGGCACTTCGGTCCAGGCCACGGCGTCGGGGGCATAGACAATCCGATAGGGGATCCGCTTCTTTCGGTAGTGGCGGTGGAGTCGCATCGTCAGCTCCATGTCCTCACCGAGGTGTCCGTGCCGGAACCCGCCGACTTCGACCACCGCCGACTTCTGAAAGATCCCGAAGGCTCCGGAGACGATCAGAAGTGAACCCAGCGCCGACCACCCCGGCCGGGCCGACAAGAACCCGCGAATGTATTCGACAACCTGGACCAGTTCGACCGGGCGGCGGGGTAGGGCAACGTTGGTGACCCGGCCGCGTCGCACCTCGCAGCCATTGAGGGGGCGCACGTTTCCACCAACGGCAATGGTTCGGGACCGATCCTCGACAAAGTGTCGAACGGCCCGCAGCAAGCACTCGTCGTCGAGAACCATGTCGGCGTCGGTCGCCATCACATACGGGTACTGGGCGATGTTGATGCCGGCGTTGATGGCATCGCCTTTGCCGCCGTTCGCCTTGTCAACGAGAACGATGGGAAGCGGGAGCCTTGATTTGTAGACGCGGAGAATCGGTTCGGTCTCGAGGCTGGGTCGGAACGGGACGTCGATCGGTTCCATCCGGAACTCGTCGACCATCCGCTTCACGGTTTCGTCGCTGCTGCCGTCGTTGACGACGATGATCTCTTTGCGGGTGTACTTCAGCATGGCTATCGACCGCACGGACTCGGTGATCCCGACCGCCTCGTTGTACGCAGGAATGATGATCGAGACCGGCGGTGTGGTATCGGACGTCAGCATGTCATGCAACCGGCCGTGGGCAGAAGTGAACTGATCCCGCCGAAGTGAAAAGAACGAGACAACACTCACGAACAGGAGTTGGACCTCCATTCCAATGAAGTAGGCCAGGATCACGTAGTTGAAGAATTCGATGAAGCTCATCCCGCCACTTTCTCGTTCGATGCATGTTCTTGGAGGTATTCGCCCCGGCCCAACACGACGAGCTGGCGCACGATGTAGCGATCTTGCTCCGCAGCCGACCCGTCTTTGACGGCGTCCACTGCCTTCCGGACAAGACCCATAGCCATGAGGCGCTCGATGGCCGCATCCCGAGCGAAGCGATCCTCATCCTCGAGACCTTCGACAAGCGCGGCCACTCCACCCGGTATCTCGGAGAGCGCCTGAGCACTGTTCTGGCGAACCCACCAGTTCTCGTCACGTAGGGATATGCGCAGACTTTCGATAGCGCGGGCGTCCATCTGCCGGCCGAGCGCCGCGGCCGCTTGGGCCCGCACCTCCCACTCCGAATCCCGCAAAGCTCTCCGCAGGGCCGGCACACAAGCCAGCGACCCAACCATCCCAAGTGCCGCGGCGGCACGGATCCTCAGCTCATCGTCTGCCGATTCGAGCGCCGACAACATGGCCGGTTCGGCCCGAATGTCTCCAATAATCCCTAACACTCTGGCAATGAGCGGAAGGTGGTTGGCGGTGGAGGACATGCTCGGGTCGCTGAGCAGTGCGTAGCGTGCCAAATCGGGAACGGCTGCCGATCCAAATGACGCCAGTGTGTCGCCGATCCGACTGGCCCCCCAATCCGACTCGCGCTGCAATGTCTCGAGCAGAGGTCGCACCGCCCGGGGATCTCCGATCTTGGCCAGAGCACCTGCGGCCTGCCAGCGCACCTCGTCGACCGCGTCGTCGAGGGCTTCGAGCAAAGCATCGGCGGAAGCCGGATCGGCGAACTCGGCGAGCGCCTTGACGGCTTCAACCCGCTTGTTGCGACCTTTCGCGGTTCTTAGTTCGGTGACGAACCGCTCAACAATGCCCAACTCCCTGGCCAGGCGAAGCAGATTCTGACGTTCTCCGCCCTGCAGGAACTTCAAGAACTCGAGCAGCGTCTCGAGGAATACACCATCAGGCGACCAGCGCCGGAGCATCTCGAGAGGGTATCCCGAACGGGTGGCCATCTCGCTGAGGGCCCCGATGTAGGAAGCCCGCCGAAACTCGTCAAAGCGTTCGCGCCGATGACGGACCAGTTTGTACAGGAAAAGGACCGACCCGGCTGCAGCTGTGACCACTCCCAGGATCGCCAGGATGGGGAGTATGAGCTCACTCACGATGGACCCACCCTGATGAGGAGAAGGCGCGCGAGACATCGGCCCGGACTGTGCCCTCGGGCACAGCAGGCCGACGCGGCCACACGTTGGGGGCGCTTGGCATCGTTTCCTCCTCTGGTATTGCATCGGCAACCAGGAGGGGCCTATTAATGCGTTCGCTCAGGTGGGGCGAGGTCAATCCCTTGGTGGGAACGATCCCCCCTCCGTCGAGACCTACCCGGTCTCGACACCTCCCCCCTTACCGACGGGCTTCGCCCGTCAGGGGGGAGGACGCCCAAAGAACTGGAAACTGGTAGCGAAGCGAACTGAGAGCGAAGCGAACTGGCAGCTGGGAGCTGTCTCTACAGCTCCGGTTCGAAACCCTGGGCGCGAAGATGCACTTTTACCCGCGCCAGCAACTCGCGAACGCTGAAAGGCTTGCGAATGAAGTCGACCGCACCCAGTTCCAGGCAGCGCACGATGTCCTCTTCGGCGGTCAGGGCAGAAACCATGATGACCGGCATCTTCTTGCCATCGTCGATCCACCGCTGCAAGACCTCGACACCCAGCAGACCCGGCATCACCTGATCGAGAAGAACAAGATTGAAATCTTGAGTCAGACCCACCTCAAAGGCTTCCAGACCGTCGTACACGGTGGTGATCTGTGCCCCGACTCCCTCGAGGCTGCGGGCTATGAGGAGCGATACGACACGATCGTCTTCAGCAACGAGAACCTGGGGTCTACTCACAGCGCCAAACCTTAGTGTGCATGGGAATGCGCATCAGCACCGTCATCCGTCTCTCGATCCGGCCGTGTCCACGAGCCATTGCATGACGGGCAGGTAGACCCTGTAGAAGAACTCCGTCTCAGGGAACTGAGGCAGAAACCGCATCAGAGCCGGCGAGCCGGTCATCCTTCGCAATGGAAACTCAACACTGTTCTCGGAAGCATCGGCGGCCAGATAGAGGGATTTCTCGTTCCGCACGAGGAAGGGCCATTCCGTTGGGATTCCGTTTTGGAGCAGCAAAGCATGCCCTGAATCGGTGACCGGGAGCTTCATCATCATATCAACCTCGGTCCCTGGTGCGGCGGCGATGACCTCGAACCAGCCATCGAGTCGTGCTTCAGTTGACCTCCCGGAACCAGGCAGGATCCCATGGACAACCGGAAGCGAATCGGTCAGCTCATCGGAATTGAGGACCACCACCGTTGCGCCTGCCGGCCCCGGCGCCAGCAACACGATGCCTTCTCCTGTGTAATCCCAGGCCCCGCCCGCCAACTCGATCAATCGCAGTGGGACGGCGGACAGGTCGTCAAAGGGCCTGCCGGCCCAGCCCGTCCGCTTTATGCCGAAGAGCGCTTCGAGCTGCTGCGAGGCCGTCGATGCCGTCGGCTCGCCGAGGATGTTGAATTCCCCGTAAGCCATCGTTCCGGAGGCAACCCATCCGGCCACCATGTCTGTGTCCTGGGAATCGAGAGCGTCGGTGATGCGGGTAGTCCCCTCATCGGAAACCTTCCCCTCGTCGTCCACGTAGACGCCGTAGGCGTCAACCAGCATCACCAGGTCCGGCGCCTTCGTTGGCCAGACACCGTGCGGTGCACCACCCGGTGCTGCCCCTATGAACGACTTCTCCGTATCAAAGGGAATCTTCTCGTATTCGAGCACCAGCCCCAACGACGCATGCTCGAGGTACGAAGCATCCGGGACCGTCTGGTTGTACACCACCAGGTCGAGCTCAGTATCCGAGCGCAGCGACCATGCCAGCGAGGCCACGCCCGGCCAGAGCAGCAACGGCAGCAATAGAACGAGCACGACCATCACAATGGCGAGATGTGTGGCGCGCTCGGTTCGACGTGCCTCCGGGCCGATCAATGGGGTGGTCACAACAGGTATGTCGGCTTGCGACCACCCCGCATTGAGGATTCAGCGGTCAGTAGCCAGCAGCCAGCAGCCAGCAGCCAGCAGCCAGCAGCCAGTAGCCAGTAGCCAGTAGCCAGTAGCCAGTAGCCAGTAGCCAGTAGCCAGTAGCCAGTAGTCAGTAAAGGCATACCATTCTCGCGAACTGGTAACTGGTAACTGGTAACTGGTAACTGGTAACTGGTAACTGGTAACTGGTAACTGGTAACTGGTAACTGGTAACTGGTAACTGGTAACTGGTAACTGGTAACTGGTAACTGGTAACTGGTAACTGGATAACTGATAACTGACAACTGACAACTGATAACTGATAACTCGAGCGAAGCGAGTCAGTTCTCTGAATCGCCGTTCTCGTCGTCGGAGCCGGGCGTTGCGGAGAGGCCCTGAAAGGAGGTTTTCGGACCGAGCACCACCTGGGGCCGACCGGACATGAACCAGGCCCCGGGCACGGCCGGTTGACTGGGAACGGCCCGGTTGGCCAGTTCCTCGGTCAAGGCTGCATCGATCGCAGCCATGATCGCCGCCGCCTCGTAGGGACCTGCGCCGCCGGTGATGGTCACCCGGGGGTCGCCAGAGTTATCGACGATATCTTGCGCAGGTGCCTCCAGCCCCGGAACCGTTCCATCGACAGGCTCCTGGTCCTGAACCACTTGGTCCTGAGCTATTTCGTCCTGAGGTTCTTGATCGGTCATTGCAGTTCCACCAGTTCAATCAGGGTACCGGCCAGCGCGCGCGGGTGCACGAAGGCGATACGGTGCCCTCCACCCCCGAGGCGCGGGTGGGCATCGATCAGCTCGACCTCTTCGTCGGCGAGGTGCTCGAGGGCATTGTCGATTGATGGGACTGCAAAGGCGATGTGGTGAAGTCCTTCGCCGTGCTTGGCCAGAAAGCGACCCACCGGGGTGTCCGGGCCGAGCGGACACAACAACTGCACGTTGGAGGCGCCGATGGGAATCATGGCCTCCTCAACCCCTTGTTCTTCCACGACTTCGCGGTATTCGGCCTGCACGTGGTACTGCCGCTCGTATTCGGCCAGGGCAGCGTCGAGATCGTGAACGGCGATGGCGACATGATCGATATTGACCAACCTCATGGGAGCAGGCTACCCGGGTCGGCTCAATGGGTAGTCTCCAGAGAAAAAGGGAGTCAGGTATGGGTGCCGTAATCACCGGAATCGCCAGAACGCCGCTCGGAAAGTTCGGAGGAGGCCTGGCCTCGCTACCTGCTGTGGAACTAGGAAGCGTCGCTATCAAGGGTGCATTGCATCGATCCCAGCTCGACGCTGCCCGGGTTGATGAGATCATTTTCGGGCAAGTACTCCAGGCGGGAGCAGGACAAATCACCGCTCGCCAGGCAGCCGTACGAGCGGGAGTGCCGATGACGGTACCGGCGACGACGGTCAACAAGGTCTGCCTGTCCGGCCTGACTGCCATCGCCATGGCAGACCGCTCCGTGCGCCTCGGCGAAGCGTCCTTTGTCGTGGCCGGGGGCATGGAGAGCATGAGCAACGCCCCGTACCTGTCCCCCAACACTCGTTGGGGAGCGCGGATGGGCGACACGCAATTGATCGACGTCATGATGCACGACGGCCTGTGGTGCTCGTTCGATCATTGCGCAATGGGCGAGTCCTCCGACTTGAAGAACGCTCAGCTGGGCATATCCCGCGAACAGCAGGACGAGTGGGCAGCAGAAAGCCACCGACGGGCCATGCAGGCGGTTGAGGCAGGCGTTTTCGGGGACGAAATCGTCACGGTGCAGGTGCCGCAACGCAAAGGCGACCCCGTCACGATTGAACTCGATGAGGGAATCCGGCCGGATACGACGGTGGAGAGCCTGAGCAAGCTGCGACCCGCCTTCACACCGGAAGGAACCACCACGGCTGCCAACGCCTCCCAGATCTCCGATGGGGCCGCCGCCGTTATCGTGGCCGATCGAGCCGCCGCCGAGGCGGCCGATTTCCCCATCCTGGCGGAGATCATCGCCTACGGGCAGGTTGCAGGTCCAGACGCCACCTTGCAGGAACGCCCCGCTGAGGCGCTTGCGGTAGCCCTCAAGAAGGCGGGAATGTCGGCCGGGGATCTCGACCTCGTGGAAATCAACGAGGCGTTCGCGTCGGTGGCGTTGTGGTCGGCGCACATGCTCAACCTGGACCACGACCGGGTCAACGTCAACGGGGGCGCAGTAGCCCTCGGTCATCCGATCGGAGCCACCGGAGCTCGACTCGTCGTTACGCTGGTCAACGAGCTGAGGCGTCGCGGAGGGGGCATCGGGGGCGCTTCCTTGTGCGGAGGCGGAGGTCAAGGAGACGCGTTGATCATAAGAGTGGAGGGCTGAATGGCTGAAGTACCGGAACGCAATCTTGCATTGGAGCTCGTGCGTGTCACCGAGGCGGCCGCCATGGCTGCCGCCCGTTGGCAAGGCCGGGGAGACAAAGAGGCCGTCGACCAGGCGGCCGTTGATGGCATGCGAGCCATCATGGCTACTGTCGACATGGACGGGATCATTGTCATCGGCGAGGGGGAAAAGGACGAAGCCCCCATGTTGTACAACGGAGAACACGTCGGGAACGGCATGGGTATGGCCGTCGACGTGGCCGTCGACCCCGTAGATGGAACCACCCTCACGGCGGATGGTATGCCGGGTGCCCTCGCCGTCATCGGCATGGCCGAGCGCGGTTCCATGTATGCCCCCGGCAGCCTGGTCTACATGGACAAGATCGCGGTCGGACCCGAAGCCGCCGGCATGGTCGACCTCGAAGCCCCCGTCGAACGCAACCTGACGAGGGTCGCCAAGGCATTGGGGAAGGATCTCAACGATCTCACCGCAATCATTCTCGACCGTCCCCGTAATCACGGTTACATCCAGGCCGTCCGGGAAGCTGGAGCGCGCATCCGGCTGATTCGAGACGGCGACGTTTCGGGAGCTATTTCCACCGTCAGGGAGGAAACCGGCATCGACATCCTGCTCGGCATCGGCGGTTCCCCCGAGGCCGTCATCGCCGCATCGGCTCTGCTGTGCATGGGCGGAGAGATGCAGTGCAAGCTCTGGCCGCGGGACGAAAGCGAGCGTGAATACGCACTCGAGAACGACCTGGACCTCAACCAGATTCTCACCACCCGGGATCTGGTCGATTCCGACAACGTGTTCTTTGCTGCGACCGGGGTCACCGACGGCGAGTTCCTCGACGGCGTCGACTATTACGCAAACGGGGCCCGCACTCATTCGGTGGTCATGCGCTCCCGAACCGGTTCGATCAGGTTCGTCGACACCCACCACGACCTCCGCAAGCTCAAAGCGCTCAGCGCCGTCGAGTACGGATAGAAACCTCCCCCCTGGCGAGCGGAGCGAGTCGGTTGGGGGGAGGTGTCGAGCCCGAGTGGGGGTCGACGGAGGGGGAAGGTGCTCACCACCAGAGCCCCCGGCGTCCACCCGGGGTTCAATCGATTGCTCCCCCGACCCTCAGGGCTTCTACCAGGGAGCTCACCACAGGGACTCCGGCGGCCCTGAGCTGGGCAGCCGGATGTGCCCCGCCGTCGTATAGAACACAGTTGAGGCCGAGGGCTTCGGCTGCGTCGGCGTCGTCCAGCGCATCTCCGATGACGAGCACGTCACCGGGGTCAATGTCCGTGGATAGATCGCCGTCCACGGCCAGGAGGTGCTCCTCGAGGTACTCCTGTTTGCGATCCCCCGGCGTTCCGCGCAGCCCGTCGACGCGAACCAGGAATTCATCAAGACCAAAACGGCCGACCTCGGGAACCAGCTCGTCGTGCCAGTACATCGACAGCAGGGATTGGCTCAGTCCTGCCCGGCGAGCCTTCGACATCGCCTCCCGTGCGTCCGGGGCCAGGGTGGCCGTGGCAGCCCGCCGGCGGTAGGAGTCGTGGAATGCCGCATCAAATCCCAGCCACTCCGACGCCTCTACGGCCCGCCCCAGAAGGCGCTCATAGAAAAGGAGTACGGGGCGCGTGTAGTGCGCCCCGTACTCCTCAATGGTGATCGGTCGGCGACCTACGGTCGCCAACGTATCGTTAACGGCTGCCACAACAACCGCGAGGTCGTTGAGCAGAGTTCCATTCCAGTCCCAGACGATATGAAGCACCGTCGGGACACTAGGCACCAGATCCAATGAGCGGCCCGGTATCGACCAGGCCGCCCCGGAAATGGTGGTTGTCGGTTACCTACTCGGCGACGCGGTCCTTCAGGCCTTTGGCCGGACGGAACTTCGCGTGCTTCTTCGCTGCGATCTGAATCGCTGCACCGGTGGCCGGGTTCCGGCCGATACGGGCCTTGCTCCGACTGGTGTAAAACGTGCCAAAGCCTGAGACACGAACTTCGCGGTCGGCATCGAGCTCGACGGCGATAATGCCTTTGCCAGAGTCGCTGCTGAAGATCGCATCAATCACTTCCGAGGCCTTCGCCTTGGACAGATCTGTCTTCTTCGCCAGCTTCTCCGCCATCTCGGTTTTGTTCACTCCGCCTCCCCTCATCGTTGCGGCCGGCATTTCCGGCCTCGCGTGGGTACCGCAGTAACGCGGTGTCTGATGAAAACTACAAGGTTTACTTAGGTTTTTCGAGGATCTTCGTGGTCAGCGACCGGTCCCGACGGTATCCACCAACTCGGCCAGGCGGGTGTCGTAGACGGCCCCGAGGGTCTCCCACCCGAACTTCGACATTGTCGGGACGAGTTCCGCCGTCGCCAACCGGACCTCGGAACGGTGGGTGAGCGCCCACCGAAGCTGGACGGCCAAGGCATGGTCATCGTCGTACAGGCAGGTCTGGTGGTAGGCACTCGGAATCAACTCCGGGTAGGAAAGCCGGTTGGGCAGGATCGGAAACGCTCCAGCCGCAATCGCCTCAACAACGGCAATACCAAAGAACTCATGGAGGGCCGTGCTGACCACCACATCGGCTCGGGAGAGCGCCTCAACATATCCCTCGGAAGGCAAAAACCCCTGGTAGAGGAGCCTTTTTCCCAGCCGCTGCTCTGCCTCGATGAACTCGGCGGGGACGTTTCGGAAATTCTCGCCCGCCAGGATCACCTCAAAGTCGAGATCATCGTCCATAACTTGGTAGAGCGCTCGAAAGAACGCTGCCGGGTTCTTGTCGTACTCCCACCGCTGATTCCACAAGACCACCGGCGGACCACCAGATTGGGGCCGTTCGACCAGGCGCTCCAGATCTATCCCCACCGGTAGAACCTCCGACCGATCCCGGACCGCGGCAATCGATTCGACGTGAGTGAAATCCGGTAGACCCGCCAGAAATCCGGGGAGCGCCGAGTAAAACTCCGCGAAATGAAAATCTGAATTAAATAGCACCAGGTCGGCGGTTGCCGCGCTCAACCAGTTCGTAAATCCGTATGAGTGGTCAACAAATGCGCCCGGTTGCGGCGGGTAAGTGATCTGATTCTCATGCATATAGAGCGCGACTGCGGGCGATCCGAGCACGTCGCGGGTCAGGCTGAGAAACGTAGGAAGGTCGAGCATGTCCGAAGCCAGCAGGATGTCGGGTCTACCCCGCTCGGCGATGAGTTCCCGGGCCGGGCCGGCCAGCGTCAAAGCCCCACCGCGCATCCGCCACTTCCAGAAGCGGGCCGGAAGGGTGAGAAGGTCCACATCATGACCGCTCGCCCGGGCGTAGCCCTCGGCCCAGGCGGCGTGCGACCCCCCGAAGTACGGCTCTACAAGAAGGATGCGGAAATCAGTCATCAGTTATCAGTTATCAGTTGTCAGTTGTCAGTTGTCAGTTGTCAGTGTCTACCACCTGACTGAAGACTGAAAGCGAGCCAGTCGGGCAACGAGAGTCACGTTGTTGGAACGGGCCCCCCTCCCCGCCTTCGGCGGTACTCCCCCCTCCCGGCTCCGGCTGCGCCTGCGCCTCAAGGGGGGAGACGCGAAGCTTCGCTTCGCTTACAGCTTCTTTCTGTACACCCGGTGGTTCTTGTGGGGAACGCCGCCGATCTTGACCAGGTCGCTGCGCATCTTGACGGCCGACTCGGCGATCTGCGTGACTTCGTAGTGGTTGAACCCGACCGCCTTGAAGGTCTTGACGATCTCCGAATAGAGGAAGGCATTGCCGCCCCGCTTTTGGAACTCAGGCAGAATCCCGATCCCATTGGCCACGACATGATCTTTCGTACGCATGGCCCTCAGCAGATGCACGATTCCGAACGGGAGGAGCCGTCCCCGGGCCTTTTGCATCCCACCGGATAGATCCGGAAAGGCAAGGAGGAAGCCGACGATCCGCTCTCCCTGGGTGATCAGTTTGATCAGGTCCGGCCTGACCACAGTCATGATATTGGCAACCACGAAATCCACTTCGGCGTCGGTGAGGGGTACGTACTCCCAATTCTCCACGAACGAGTTGTTGTAGGCGCGGGCAATCCGTTCGGCCCACTCCTTGATTTCCTTCTTGGTGGAGAATCCCTTGATGGTCAAACCGCTCTGCTCCTGGGTGCGGGCCGCCACCTTCTTGATCCGCGGGTCCAACTCGAACGTCGAGCCGTCGATCATGTGAGTGATGAAGTCGACTTCCTTCTTGAACCCTGCCCGTTCGGCCATATCGATGTAGTAGGGCGGGTTGTAGGCAAGCATGGTCATGGTCTGACGATGCTCAAAGCCTTTCTCCAGAAAGCCGTAGGCATCGAAGGGGCCGAATCCTTTGGGTCCTACAACGGCGGTCAGCCCGCGCTTCGAGGCCCATCCGAACGCTGAATCGAACAGATGCTGCGCGGCTTCCGGATCGTCCACGCACTCGAAGAGGTAGAACTGACCCTCGCGAGTCTTGTGGTACTCGTTGTATCGCGTGTTCTCGAGAGCGGCGATCCGGCCGACGTCGTGGCCATCCCGCACCGCAATGAAGAAATCGGCCTTGGAGTGCTCATAGAAAGGATGTTTGCGCGGGTTGAGCATCGCCTTCATGTCGAGGCGAATCGGTGGGACCCAATTGGGGTAGTCGGCATAGAGGCGGTAGGCGATGTCGACAAATCGCCGCACTTGTGAGCGACGCCCGATGTCCACCTTTTCGACTTTCAGCATGAGCACTCCCCAGTTGGGCGGGTCATTCTCCCGTCTTCGCCAGTTGCTTCGCTTCCAGAGTGGTTGAAACCAGGAACACGGTGATCAGCGCCACCCCGAGACCGCCGATGGCGAAATCGTAGATGCTGACATCGCCGAACCACAGCGACACTTCACGAACACCAACGAAGAAGAGCACGGCGTTGAAGATGATGATGATCATCCGCACTTCGGTCGGACCGAAGCGCCCGTACGAGATGCGGAACTCTCCGGTGACGTATGTTCGCACATACACGAGCACGGACATCAGCAAGTACCCGATGAGAGCAACGGCGGCGACCTCGAACGTCACGTAGGGCGACAACCCCAGCCCGAACACGATCAGTGTTTCGCTGATGGCGTCCATGGTGTGATCGATGAAGAATCCAAATTTAGGCCTTTCGATCTTCCGGTACCTGGCCAGGGTTCCGTCGAGGCTGTCACCGAACCAATTGACAACGAGGCCGAAACTGGCCAGCCAGAGGAAGGCAGCCGCAGAGGAACTGGCCCAGTATCCGGCAAATGTCATCAAAGAGCCGACGATGCCGATCGTGGTCAGTACATCCGGCGTCACCCAGCGCGGCATGTGCTCGGCCAGCCATTGCAGGGCGGGACGCTCCAGGGGACCGAACAGGATGTCGTTGACCCGCTCGTGCGGTCGCGGTTCGCTCATGTCTCGTCTCCCGGGCCGGGGCCGGACAGTTTGACAGGTTCGGCACTCCCCTTCCGCGGCCAGACCGGAAAGAACATCAGCCACTGATCGGGATTGGCACGAATGGCATCCTCTGCCTGTTGGAGAATCAACGACGTGACATGGTCGACGTCACCTGGAGGATCGGCACAGTCGATCGGCTCGTTGAAACGAATCTCGTACCGACCGTCGGGCGTGCGCTCCACCCACACGAAGAACAGTAGGGCACCCGTCGCAAACGCCATCGTTGCGTAGCCGTTCCACAGTCGGGTCGACCGGCCGAAGAACTGCACATCCGTGGCCTTGCGGCCGGGAGGGACCGGACGATCAACTGCGGTGAACACGACGCCGGCCGAGTTGAGCCGCGCCGTTGCTTGCGCCAGGGCCTCTTTGGAGCCGGGCGTAATCACCAGACCGTGATCTTGGCGGAGTTCGTTGACGAGGCGATAACCGGCCGGAGGCGCCGCATAGGAGATGACCTGGACCTGGAAATCTGTAACTGTGAACGCCACCCCGGCGAGATCGAGGGCACCGAGATGCGCAGAAACGGCCACCATGCCGCGTCCGGCCGCCGCCTTCTCTTCGAACATCTCGAGGAGTTCAGGGGGCAGATAGACAAGCTCGCCCAGGGCTTCCCGCCCGTGCGCCACCTTGTGAAAGAACTCGAAGCTGGCGATACCTGCGTGATACAGGACCTGGGCAACATGTGCGTTGAGAGCCGGGTCTTCGTCTGAGGTCTCGAGGACTACGGCCATGTTGGACTTGACCGCGGAAACCATGCGGGATTTCTTCCTGCGGGCCGACAACTTCGCGATGCCCATGATTCCAGCGGATGCAAGACGGGGTGGCACCACCTTCCCCAGCCACAGCGCCGTCCGCAAACCTTTGTCCGTGTTCAGATAGTCCTGGAGGCGACTCACCGAAACCGGCCTTTCGCGGTGCTCATCTACATCTCCTGTCGTCCGACCAGAGCGCGGCCGAGGGTGAGTTCATCGGCGTAATCGAGGTCGCCTCCAACCGGGAGGCCGCTGGCCAGTCGGGTCACCCGCACGCCCAGAGGCTTGAGTTCACGGGCTATGTACATTGCCGTAGCGTCGCCCTCCACCGTCGGGTTGGTAGCCACGATCAGCTCGGTGATGCCCTCGTTCGGGATGCGGTCACGCAATTCGGTGAAGTGAAGCTGACTTGGACCGACACCACCGATGGGAGACAGGGCTCCGCCGAGCACGTGGTACCGCCCCCGGAACTCCTGGGTCTTCTCGACCACGATGATGTCCTGAGCCCTCTCGACCACACAGACCACCGATGGATCGCGACGCATATCGCGACAGATCGAGCATTCCTCAGTACCGGTGACGTTGAAACAGCGGATGCAGTTCTTGACCTGCTCGCGCATGTCGATGATGGCCTGCGCCAAACGACGGGCGTCGGCCTGCTCGACGACGAGCAAGTGGAATGCCAGACGTTGAGCCGACTTCCGGCCGATACCGGGCAGGCGCGACAACTCGTCGATGAGACGCTGAACCGGGCCTTCGAACATCAGCCCAGCAACCCGCCCAGGTCCAATCCTCCGGCAATCCCACCCAAACCGGCCTGGGCAGCGTCATTAGCGGCAGCCAGGGCCTGGTTGGTTGCGGCAACGATCAGATCACCCAACATCTCGGCGTCTTCGGGATCGATGACCTCAGGGTCGATTTCAACCGAGACCAGGGTGCCGTTCCCTTTGACGGTGGCCTTGACGACTCCGCCACCGGCTGTGCCTTCAAAGTTCCGGGTCGCCAGCTTCTCCTGCTGCTCCGCCATCTGTTCTTGCATCTGCTGCGCCTGCTCCATCAGCTTGCGCATGTCCTGTGGTCGCATTCCCATGGCGGCAAGAGTAACGGAAGAAGGAGGGAGAAGGCGGGAAGGTGAGGTGGATACTGAAAACGCCTTCGGCGTCTTCAATCCCGGTCGACGATCTCTTCAATGACCTGGCCACCCAGAAGTCCCTCGACGAGAGCATCCGGATCGGTCGGACCCGATGGAGCTTCGAGGAGCTGATCCTTGTCCGGTAGCGCCTCTCGCTCGCTCGAAGCCGGGGCAGCCACATCATCGGTCTGAGTTCCTGATCGGAACTGAATTCGGATCGAGCCCCCCAGCAACTCAGCAGCGCGCGCTTCGACCATCTCCCGGACCATGTCATCACCCTGCAATTGTTCGAGATGAAAGGACAGGTGGTCCGGTAGATGAAGGGTTACGGTCGATCCTTGTACCGATCCCGGGCTGGCTTCCCGAAATAGGGCCTGGCGGCGGGGGCCGAGGTCATCCCGAACTCCAGCGACGAGTGCGGGCCACACCGATTCGAACTGGCCAAGGGTCAGATCGCCTACAGCTGCGAGCGGCACAACCGGCGGCGCGGGTTCTCCCAAGACCTCATCGACTTCCTGTCTTCCCCGGGTTCGTCGTGCGCAACGGGGTCCGATGGCTGTGACTCTGCGGGCGGAGGACTGGCGACATCCGATCGCTCCTCCTGGGACCGGGCGCGGGGTTGCCGACGTGACGGAGAGGGTTTCACTCGGGGCCGCTTCCTTGATCACGGTGGCAGCGGGTTTTGCAGCCGGAAGTGACCCGGATCCCAGGCGCCGCACCTTTTGCTCGAGTTGTTCGATCCGGGCAGCCATCGAGGCAGGATCACCTGCCGTTTCGGGTCGCGTCAGCTTCAGCAACGTGATCTCGACCATCAACCGTTCTTCGCGACCCTCGCGGAGACGCAAAAGAGCTTCCGCAAGACGATCGACGATCCGCAGCACATCTGCGGCCGGCAATTCCTTCGAAACCTTGATCCAATCCTCGAGTACGTCCGCAGATTCGTCTGCGACCTCGGCGAGGTTGGGGGCATAGTGAGCCAGGAACACGCCCCGGTAGAAGGCAATGCCCTCACTCACAAAACGCCGCAGGTCGACACCCTCTGCGGAAAGGGCGGCCACCATTTCAATCGCAACCCTGGCGTCCTGCTGGACAACCGCACGGGCCAGCTGCGCGTAGACCTCCGAGTCGGCCAGACCCAGCGCACGATTGACGCCCCGCACCTCGACTGATCCGTCACCGAGGGCGGCTACCTGCTCGAGCAGACTCAGCGCATCCCGGACGGATCCGCGGGCATGACGGGCGACCGCGGTCAGTGCCGCGGACTCCACCTGGTACTTCTCCGTATCGCTGATCTTCTCCAGATAGCCGGCCAGAACCTCTACGCCAACATTGTGAAAATCGAAGCGTTGGCTGCGGCTGCGAATGGTGTCGAGCAGCTTGTAGGGCTCGGTAGTAGCGAGCACGAAATGAACGTGCGGGGGCGGCTCTTCGAGTGTCTTCAGCAGTGCGTTGCCGGCCGCTTTCGAGAGCATGTGGGCCTCGTCCAGGATGAAGACCCGCTTGGCGCCGCCCACCGACGCCACCGTGGTGACACTGACCCGGATGTCTCGAATGTCGTCAACCGAGTTGTGGGATGCGGCATCGAGCTCGATCACATCGAGCGAGGACCCTTCCGTCACGCCGACGCATGAGTTGCACGTGTTGCACGGTTCCCCGTCTTCGCCGAGGTCCGTGCAGTTGAGGGCTTTGGCGATGATCCTGGCAGTGGTGGTCTTCCCGGTTCCGCGCGGCCCGGCGAAAAGGTAGGCATGCGCGACTCGTCCCTCCTGGACCTCGCGCGCCAGCGTTTCCGTCACGTGCCCTTGCCCGATGATGTCCGCGAACCGCTGCGGGCGATATTTCCGATAGAGAGCCTGATACTCCACGCCGGCGATGGTAGCGGGAGGACCCGACAGCGGCGCCGAGCGCCGCCGGCAGAAGTGATCAGTTCTCGGCATTCAGTCGTCCGTTTCTAGCGAGTGCGGAGAGAGGTCAGACTGATTGCTGAAGACTGATGACTGACAACTCTCGTTCAGTTCCCTCTCTATTCCGCCGATGCTCCACAATGGGGAACTGTCCTGGCACGACGCCGGGCCTGCGCCGCGAAACCGATTACGCAACAACTGCTTACTGAGAGCCGACGACGGAGAGTTGAGAACCGGGAACTGATGACTGAAAACTCTCACCCATCCGTCTGGGCCAAAGGTCTCGTTCGGAAGTTCGGAAGCAAGGTGGCCGTCGATGGGGTCGACCTTTCGATCGGCCGGGGCGAGTTCTACGGTTTGCTCGGGCCAAATGGAGCGGGCAAGACCACGACGATCAAGATGATCGTTGGTTTGCTGCGGCCCACCGCAGGCACTGCCGGCATCAACTCCCTCGACACGTGGCGCCAACCCCTCGAGGTCAAGCGGAAGATCGGTGTGCTCCCTGAGGAGTTCAACCTCTACGAACGTTTGACCGGGGCCGAGCTGCTTGATTTCACCTCAGCCATCCACCGCCTCCCGAGAGAGGATGCGGTTCGGCGGCGTCGCGAACTGCTGCACCTCCTCGATCTCGAGGATGCAGCTTCCGACCTGGTCGCCGACTACTCACGCGGCATGCGCAAGAAGCTGGCATTGGCTGCAGCCGTCATCCACGCCCCTCCGGTTCTGTTTCTCGACGAGCCCTTCGAGGGCGTCGACGCCGTGAGCGCCCGGCTCATCCGCAGCCTCCTCCAGCAGTACACCGCTCGCGGTGCAACGATCGTTTTCTCTTCCCATGTGATGGACCTGGTTGAACGCCTGTGTACCCGGATCGGAATCATGATGCACGGCAAGCTCGTCATCGAGGCAACCCCGGCCGACCTGCGAGCGCAGTATGGAGTGACGTCGGTCGAGGACGCCTTCCTCGAAGTAGTCGGAGCCGCTGAAATGGGTGAGGGATTGGAATGGTTGGACGCCTCGTCTGGCTGAAATGGCGGCTGCTGGTCAACGGTGTGCGAGCCGATCGGCAGCGCGCCTTTGGGCTCCCCATCGTCACCATCGGTGTGAGTGCGATCGGGTTCTGGTTGGCTGCGAAGTACGGCCGGACGGCGGGCGACATGTCCGCGGAGGCAGCCGGTGATTTCACGTTGTGGGTCATGCTGGTGGCATGGCTGACGTGGACCACTCTCCCGGTCCTGCTCTTCCCCCTGGACGAGACGCTCGATCCGGCCCGGTTCTCGCTGGCTCCGATGAGCCGCACTCAACTGATGGCGGGACTGACTGCAGCCGGGCTGATAACCCCGACCATCGTCGTTCCCGTTCTGGTGCTGGCCACCAACGTCGGGTTGTTCCCCGGTCCGCTCACTGCCCTCACGGCTCTCGCCGCCGGGGTGCTGCTCCTGCTGCACCTGATCGTCGGAGGCCAAACCTTCACCGCTCTGGTTTCGCTGGTTCTCCGCAGCCGTCGGGGCCGTGACCTGGCCGTCGTTATCGTTTCCTCCCTGGGCTTGCTTGGCTTCGCGCTTCAGCAGACAATCGCCACGGCCGTCGGTGAATACGGGTTGGCCGGGGCGGTGCAGACCTACAGCCTCTCATCCTGGTGGTGGGCTCTGCCTCCGGTGGCGGCACAAAAAGCGGCCGTGTCTGCTGCGGCCGGGGCATGGGGACAGGCCATTCTCGCTCTCGTGGTGTCGGCCGTCTGGCTGCTGGTCATCGTCTCGCTGTGGAACCGCTTGCTGCTCCGCCTGGTCACGACTCCGGAATCCAGCCCGCTCCGAAGCCGGAAGCGGGCCCGTCGCTCCCTGGCCGACCGGCCGGGATGGTCCGCCACCCTCGTGGTCGCCCGCAAGGAACTCCTCTTCTACGTCCGGGACCCGCGCCTCCGCATGGTTTGGACCGGGGCCGTCATTTTCCTGGGCGTGATCGTCGCCACGCTCCTGCTCGGGACGACCCAGTTGAGCGACATCCAACGCGCCCGTTGGCTGCCGTTGATCGGCCCCATGGTGGTGATCTTCATCGGCTTGCCGGTTGCCCTCAATCAGTTCGGCTGGGAACGCAACGCTTCTTCGTTCCTTTTTGCTCTGCCGGCTGGACCCCGCACGCTCATTATCGGAAAGAACCTTGCCGCCGGGACGGCGCTCTTCATAGAGACGCTCGCTCTTTCGGTCATCCTCGCCTGGGTGAGCGGCGGATGGGAGACCCTGGCCATGGTGCCGCCGCTCGCTCTCACCGCGATCGGATGTCAGCTCGCGGTGGGAAACATCGTCTCGGTCCTCGCACCGCTCCGCCTGCCCGACATGGGTACCGACCTCTTCGCGCAAGCCACCGAGCAGGGTTGCCTTGCCATCACGGCCCAGATGGTTTCCTTCTTCGTCATCGGACTACTGATGACGCTCCCGGCCAGTGCCTACGTCCTGGTGGTCGAGTTCGGCCAGAACCTCAACCCGGTCCTCGTCTCGATCGCGTCCCTGGCCTACGGGTCCATCATCTATCTCATCGGGTTGTGGCTGGCAGCCAGAGTGTTGCGTAAGCGGGTTCCCGAGATGGTCGCGATGGTCCAAACGGTGTGAAAGCAAGCTTCGCTCGCTCTCAGTCTTCAGTCATCAGCTTCTTGGAGAACCCCGAAATCATTCTCTTGACCTCCCTCGTCCTGTTCCTCAACTCCTCATATACGCCCCGAGGGAGAAGTTGCAGGTCCTTGGCTAGAAGAAGCTGATACTCGAGCTCGCTGGCTGATCCGCTGGCAATAGTGAGAAATCTCCTGAAATCGCCCGGGCTGTTTCGACCGCATCCCTTGGCGATATTTGTGGGAATCGAGGTTGCCGATCTCCTCATTTGCCGAGTCAACCCGTATCGCTCTTGTTTGGGAAAACCGTTCGTGAAGCGATACACCTTGAGGGCCAGATCATGAGCTTTCTGCCACATCTTGAGTTTCGTGAAGTCTTGCATCGAAGCACACACATATCAGGCCACCAACGCCATGCCTACCCTCCTCCTTGACTGACAACTGATAACTGAGAACTGATGACTATCGGCCAGACGATTTCACCTACAATTCCCCCATGACCTCGCTTCGTCTCGGCATCGATCTCGATGGGGTGGTGGCCGATTTCGTGGCTGGTTGGATCAGCCGATACAACCAGGAGTTCGAAGCCGACCTCAGCCCCCAAGCCGTTCAGACCTGGGATGGCCTCCACACCCTCACCCACTTCCGTAACGGCGACGAGTTCTGGACCTGGGCGAGCGACCATGGGGGAAGCAGTGTTTTCCGACACCTCGAAACCTACGACGGGGCCAAGGACGCGCTCGATCAACTGGCCGGGCAGGGCCATGAGATTGTCATCATCACGCTGAAACCGGACTGGGCCGTCCACGACACGTTCGCCTGGATTGCCGATCACAAAGTCCCTACCCGTGAGGTGCACATCACGTCCGACAAGTGGATGGTGCCCTGCGATATCTATCTCGACGACTCGCCCGAGCAGCTAACCAGGTACCTGGAGAAGCGACCCGATCGGCTCGTCTGCCGGTTTGTCCGCGCCTGGAACGATCCCATTGCGGGCGTTCATGACGTCCCTACCTGGGGAGACTTCGTACACCTGGCCACCTCCCACGCTCTGTCCGGATAACGGCCTTCACCCTCGGTTCTGATAACCACGACTGGGAGCGAACCGGTCTCCCGTACTACCCTTCAGGGAGCGGCAAAGGGCCGCACTGGAACCTGCCAGATACGGGAGGAGTACGTTCGAGATGAAGTTCACCAAGGTCTTGGTGCTTCTGTTGGTATTGGGTTTGATCGCCGCAGCGTGTGCCGGCGACGCAGACGAGACCACCACCACAGAAGCCCCCACTGACACAACAGCAGCAACAACCACAACGGAAGCCACCACAACGACCGAAGCTATGGCAGCAGTGGGTTCCGCAGAGAACCCCGTGAAGGTGCTGTTCGTACCATCGGTCGAGGCCGAAGTGATCGTCACCGGTGGTGACATCATGAAAGCCGCACTGGAAGAGGCCACGGGTCTGAACTTCGAGGTAACCGTGCCGACCTCGTACGCGGCCACCATCGAAGAAATGTGCGCCTCACCGGACAACACCATGGGATTCATCCCGGGCCTCGGCTATGTGTTGGCCAGTAATCGCTGCGGCGTCGACGTTTCGTTCAAGGCCGTCCGCTTCGGATGGTCGGTCTACTGGGCACAAATCCTGGTCGGTCGAGACAGCGGTCTCGAGACGATTGAGGATCTCGAAGGATTGACCTGGGCGTTCCCGGACACCGGTTCGACTTCGGGCTACATGGTCCCAAGCTTGATGTTCGACGATGCCGGCGTCATGCCCGGCGAGAAGGTCGAGACCGGCGGACACCCCCAAGCCGCTCTGGCCGTGTACCGCGGTGAGGCCGACTTCGCCACGACCTTCTTCAGCCCGCCGCTGACACCCAGCTTCGACTGGGCGGTCGGCGACGATCCGGAGATCCCCGACGCCATCGTCGACAGCTGTGCACCCAACGAGGACGGCTCGCGACTGTTCTGCGGTCCTGAGGACGCTCAATGGCGAGTGCTCGACGCCCGGGCCAGCGCCCGCACCGACGCACCGGACATCATCCAGAAGGTGAAGATCATGATGATCTCGCCGGAGATCCCCAACGACACGCTGTCGTTTGGTCCGGAATTCCCGGCCGATGTGCGGACGCAGATCGAAGACGCTCTTGAGGCCTTCGCGGCCTTGTGCGACGACGCCGAGGAGAACTGCGCCTGGAACGCTTCGATCGGCGATCAGGACTTCTACGGTTGGACCGGTATCGACCGGGCCGTCGACTCTGAGTACGACAGCCTGCGCAAGATCGTCGAACTGGTCGGCTACGAGTTGGAGGGTTAAGGAAACAACCTCTCCATGAGGAACGGAACCGGGCAGAGGATTGATCCTCTGCCCGGTTCGCGAACGGCTCTCCGTCAGGAGAGAAAGGAAGGGCTAGCGGGGCATGCTGAAGGTTGAACACCTCACCAAGATCTACGAGGGAGGAACGCAGGCCCTCGAAGACGTCAGCTTCGAAGTCCCCGACGGCCAGTTCCTGGCAGTCATCGGGCTGAGCGGTTCGGGCAAATCAACATTGCTGCGTTGCATCAACCGTCTGATCGAGCCGACCGAAGGTCGCATCACCTGGAACGGAGTGGACGTCACCAAAGCCTCCCAGGAGGAGATGCGCCGAATCCGCCGGCGGATCGGGATGGTGTTTCAGCACTTCAATCTGGTCCACCGCTCCAAGGTTCTCACCAACGTCCTGCAGGGAAGTCTCGGGTATGTGAACCCGGCCTTGAGCCTCGTCAACCGGTTCCCCAAGGAGCAAGTTCGCAAGGCATACCAGCAGCTGGCGAGAGTGGGCCTGGAGGACAAGGCCGGCCAGCGAGCCGATGAGCTGAGCGGCGGTCAGCAACAGCGGGTAGGAGTGGCCCGGGCATTGATGCAAGACCCGGAAATGATTCTGGCCGATGAACCGGTCGCCAGCCTCGACCCGGTGCTGGCCCACAGCATCATGCAATATCTCGAGACCATCAACAACGAGGACGAGGTGATGGTGATCTGCAGCCTCCACTTCCTCGACCTGGTCCACCGCTACGCCGACCGGGCGATCGCCCTCAATGAAGGCAAGCTGGTGTTCGAAGGACCGCCGTCGGAAATCGACGACGCAAGATTCAAGGAGATCTACGGGCAGGAGGCCGAGCGCGTTGGCTGATAGCAAGAACACCTCGCAAACCCCCCTCGACCCGATGCCGCTCGAGCCCAAGCGGGGGTTCAAGCGATCCATACTCTTCATCCTGGCGATGGTCTTCGGGGTGATCGTCTACGCCTACGGGTTTGACGTAACCAACGTCAACCTCGACGAGATCAAGTCCGAA